>NZ_CP184836.1:72500-1272500 GCF_048843365.1 Streptococcus sp. K0074 | reverse complement strand
TTGTTAGCCCAGTGCATGCTGACAGGGAAAGTCAATGACTTCAAGACATCTACAACACCAGGAACAATGGCTTCAACTGCTTGACCAATTTCTTCCTTAGTGACATAGACATATTCTTCACCCTTGATTTCACGGAATTCGATATCTTCAACAGTCAATCCTTTTCCACGAACAAATCCTTGAGCTGCTTTTGTGAAGTTTCCATCACTATCCAAGGCAATTTTCTTTGCTGGCCCCTTAAAATCTTCTGTCAAATCAGCCTGTTTGTCTGCAAGACCAGTTACACGAACAGCCAAACGACGTGGTGTTGAGAAGGTCTGAATAGCTTCAAAAGACAAGCGGTTTTCCTTGAGGAAGGCTGCCATTTTTTCGCCTAGTTGTTTTTCACTTGGTGTAACAACATAGGCTGGTAATTCTTCAAGACCGAGTTCTACTAATAAGTTTTTTGTCATGTTTTTTCTCCGAAAAATATCTTTTTATTTTCCAGTTTGCCTTATGTGATTGGCATGCAAGCAACCAACTTCGTTGTTTCATTGCTAAAATTGGAGCCAAAAGTCTCCAATTTTGCCTAGTATCCTTAGTTTCACTAAGGATACCTTCATCACTGCGGCAACTGGCTCAGGGCTCACTCTGTTCGCCCATTTTCGTAATTTGTCACTCTCTTTATTCTGCGTCTTCTGCTAAGAGTTTAGCTCGTGTTGCTTCATCCAAAAGTGGGTAGCCTAGGCGTTTTCGTTCTGCGACAAAGGTTTTGGCTACGACACGGGCCAAGTTACGGATACGAGCGATATAGCCTGCACGCTCGGTTACAGATACGGCACCACGCGCATCAAGCAGGTTAAAGGTATGTGAACATTTGAGAACATAGTCATAGGCAGGGTGCACCAATCCTTCTTCCAAGGCGCGACCAGCTTCTTTTTCAAACTTATCAAAGTTTTCAAGCAACATTTCTTGGTCAGAAATTTCAAACGAATATTTTGAGTGCTCATACTCAGGCTGAATAAAGATTTCTCCGTATTTTACACCATCAGCCCACTCGATATCATAGACAGAGTCTACTTCCTGAATATAAGAAGCCAAGCGTTCCAAACCATAAGTGACTTCTGCAGTCACAGGCCCAGTTGCCAATCCACCGACTTGTTGGAAATAAGTGAACTGAGTAATTTCCATCCCATCAAGCCAAACTTCCCAACCAAGACCAGCTGAACCAGTTGATGGGTTTTCCCAGTTGTCCTCAACGAAACGAATATCGTGTTCCAAAGGATTGATTCCCAATTTTTCCAAAGACTCAAGGTACAGTTCTTGGATATTTGATGGAGAAGGCTTCATAACCACTTGAAATTGGTGGTGTTGGTAAAGACGGTTAGGGTTTTCTCCGTAACGACCGTCCGCAGGACGACGTGATGGCTCTACATAAGCCGCATTCCATGGCTCAGGCCCGATAGCGCGAAGGAAAGTGTAAGGACTCATTGTCCCCGCACCTTTTTCATTGTCATAAGCCTGCATGAGCATACAACCTTGGTCATTCCAAAATTGTTGCAAAGTAAGGATGATTTCCTGGAAAGTCAATTTTTTAGACATTATTTACTCCTTTAATTTATGTTATCTTTTTAGATAGATTTATCAAGCAACCAAGAAAAGGCTGGATCCTGAAAAATATGACGTTTGGGAACAGTTTGTAAATTCTGATCGCATTCATCTATTGTACCTAATTTCAAAGCACAGACTTCTGGTATATTTTCTTGAACAGTGAAAATTTGACTATGACAGTTCTGGCAGTAATAACGCTGTTTTCCTGGAGAAGAACTATAAGTAACAAGCTTTTCTTTTCCATGTAATACTAGCTTTTTACTGCTAACTTTAGCATTAACTGTATAGGCAGACGCAGTTGCTTTCCGACAGAATGAGCAATGGCAAAACACTAATTCAGATAATTCCTCATCTAGAGTGTAGGTTACTGCTTTACATAAACAAGATCCTTTAAGCATCAAGCTCCTTTCTACTTAGGCATTAGACGAAATTCAAAAAGAACCGAATTCCAACACCCAAGCCTTGCGACTAGGGGCGTCAGAAACGCGGTTCCACCCTAATTTATTACTTCATTGTTTTTGAAAATAGTACAGAAAGCGCCAGTTCTTTATTTTGCCCTACTTGGCTCCCACTATCCCAAGCTCGCTTGAAGAACGCCATAAGACTTTCTTTCCTGCTGACTATTATATCAAAAATTAGAACAATGTACAATTCTTTTTATGATTTTCTAAAAATCCATATCATCAACTCGTGGAGCACCAGACTGAACAGCAATCGTTTTTAGAGTTTCACGCTCCTCATGACTCAGTTCAATTCCGAAACAATCAAGATTAGCCTGAATACGAGATTCTGTGACAGATTTCGGCAGCGGTAAAAATCCTTCTGCTAAACTCCAGGACAAGGCTATCTGAGCAACAGACTTTCCGTGATTTGTTGCGATTTCTTGGACTTGCTTACTATCAAACAATTCTCCCTGACCAAAAGGTCCCCAAGCTTCCAATAAAATTCCTTTTTCTCTACAGTAAGCTACGACTTGATCTTGATATACACCTGGCGCCAAGCGAACTTGATTGACCGCAGGAACAATAGTTGCTGTTTCAAGCAAGGCATCCAAATGATGGGGAAGAAAATTACTAACCCCGATAGCACGTATTTTGCCTTCTTGATAGAGGTCCTCCATCGCTCTCCAGACTTCCGCATTTCGGATTTTCCATTGATCATTTTCTCTGAGCGGTTTTGGATTTGGCCAATGAATCAAATACAAATCCAAATATTCCAAGCCTAACTTCTCTAAAGACTCTTCAAAAGCCTGACGAGCTTGCTCATAGTTGTGATTTGTATTCCAGAGTTTACTGGTAACAAAAATTTCCTCACGCGGAACGCCACTATCTTGAA
The DNA here is from genome assembly GCF_048843365.1 of Streptococcus sp. K0074. Lineage (GTDB taxonomy): Bacteria > Bacillota > Bacilli > Lactobacillales > Streptococcaceae > Streptococcus > Streptococcus mitis_BM. The sequence goes on along the minus strand of NZ_CP184836.1, from coordinate 1,269,575 downwards.
TAGCACAACCAACGCTTTCTTCATTTTTATAGATAGCTGCCGTATCGATATGGCGATAGCCTGCCTTTAAAGCCTCTAGGACAGCTTGGTAAGCAATCTCCCCATTTTCAGCTTTCCAAGTTCCAAAACCCAGAACTGGAATCGTAATGCCATTATTTAAAGTATAAAATTTCATTATTTTTCCTTTCTATGTGAAGAAAATCCAAAGAAACAAATTCTCAATGAAAACTTATCTCTTTAGATTTTTTAAATTATTGGTCACGGTCGTAGTAAAGCTGGTGAGCTTGAAGACGAGAATCTAACAAGTCTGGTACGGTTACAAAGTCATAACCTTGCCCTTTCAAATAGTCAATAACCTTCGGTAGAGCATTTACCGTCTCAGCATGGATATCATGCATGAGAATAATAGAACCATTCTTAACTTCACGCTGAATTTCTGTCAAGATAGCTGCTTCATTTTTACTCTTCCAGTCCAGACTGTCCACATCCCACATAATAAAACTCAAGTCGAGGCTATTGCGAATGTCGTCTGTAATGGCCCCATAAGGCGGACGCATGAGTTTTGAACTAGAACCTAGCACTTTAGTTAGCGCATCCTCTGTATCAGTAATCTGTTTTTTAGCGTCATCAAGCGAAAGCTTTGAAAGAACGGGATGGCTCCAACTATGGTTTCCAATGACATGACCATCTGCTTTCATGCGTTTCAAAATTTCTTCATTGCCAGAAACATTCTTACCTAAAACGAAGAAAGTTGCCTTAATACCATACTTAGAAAGTGTATCTAATGCTTGATTTGTCGTTGCAGGATTTGGTCCATCATCAAAAGTCAAGGCCACCACTTTACGATTTTTCTTTTCATAATAAGCCTTATATAGCTCGGCATCCTTATCTAATAAATAAGAGGACTGAATAACTTCAAAGAAACTAGATACTGGCAAGGCAATCTCATCCAGATTTTCAACAGGCTGACTCGGATAAATAAGAATTTGGCTATCCTTGTAATCAAAATTCCATGCAGACAAGTCTTGGTCAGAGAAACCTTTAACGACCTGATCAATCTTTTCTTGCTCCAATTTCTTGTCCTGTAAGAAAGAAGTCAGTTCTTTTATCAGTTTCTCTTTGGCCTTACTAGCATCTGAAAATAATTGATCAAGGGTAAAAGGTTTACCATCTTCTGTCAAATGTACTTTTGCCAGACTAGTTTTTTCAGTCTCTTCAACTTTTGAAGAAGTTAAATCATAGACTTGTTTCATCACACTTCGGTTGACAATCCCTTTTAAAGTCGAATCCTGTTTCTCCGTATAATAAAAAACCAGATTTTCTTTGTCTTCCAGATTTTCCTTAATATCCTGTGTCATGATTTCTTTTACAGATGAAATCACTTGCTCCCCTTGGAGAGGATAATAGGCAATTACTTCTGCTTGTCCCTTACGAAAATGATCTTTCTGATTTCCCTCACTCAATTGATTATCTTTATCATTTTTTAAAGACTCAATTTTTTGTTCGAAACTTTGCTTTGTATATACTTTGTATCCAATCATCGAACCAAGGACACAAATACTTACTGAAAAGATAGCTACTAGGGCTATTAGACTCATTCTTATCTTATCGTGATTCTCACGCTTTGCTCTACTTTTATCCATAAGACCATCATATCAAATTCAAGCTATAATTTCAATGATTTTGGAGGAAATAGTATATTAAAAAAGAGGGTTATTAAAAAATAACCGATCTCATTGCTGAGAATCGGTTTTCTAATATATTTAATTAAGAAGTTTATTTTTACATAACATAAATTATGTAAAAACTCCTACAACAATAAATCTTTTACTTTCCCAATTTCACTTTTTGGAATCACTAGATGAATCATATCTCCGAGATACATTCTGGTTGAACCATTGACGGTTTGGCTCTTACCATTATGAACTTGGGTGGTGATGAGTACGTTATGTGGTAAGTTGAGTTCATGAACCTGTTTTCCAGCGATTTTGTCTGATACAGGAATTTCAATAAGTGTGACTTCTCCTTCATCTGTCGCTTCTTCTGGCAGCATTTTTTCCAACATAGCCTCATAGACTGGTGCACCCTTGAGTAGATCCATGATGATGTAGGCGACCAAGGTTACTAATCCAAGTGGCATGAGGTTGCGAATATCTCCTACCATCTCAGTTACGAGTATCATAGCAGTTAAGGGAGCCTTAGATATTGCTCCAAAATAGCCACTCATTCCCAGAATAACAAATATAGGGAATTGCTCTTGACTGACAAGACCAAGATTGACACAAATAACACCAACTAGAGCTCCAAGCAATGAACCAAGCGCCAAAATGGGTAGGAAAATTCCTCCTGGAAGGCCACTTCCATAACTAATCATGCTCCAAACAAAGCGAATCAAAAAGTAAACTAATAGAACTTGGAAACTAAAATCTTGCTCAGTTAGGGAAAGGACAAGCTGATTTCCACCACCAAGGATTTGTGGTAAGAAGATGCCGACTGGTATGATAAGGATAAAAGCAAGAATTGGATAATATGCTCTATCTAAACAGATTTTTTCACCAAGCCAGTCATAAACTCGACCAACATTGAGTACAGCTTTCTCATAGAGAAAACCGGAAAGACCCAGAAAAATTCCCATGAGGAGGTAAATCCAATACTGATCTAGGGTCATGAGTGGAATATTATCTGGCATATCCAGTACGGGTGTTAGGCCAAATATGAGCAGTGAGACAAAGTTTGCTACGAGACTAGCTGCGAGAGTAGATACCCAGAAAAAGCGTGAAAAATGGTGATAAACTTCTTCTACCACAAAGAGAAGTCCTGCAATCGGTGCATTAAAGGCTGCAGCTAGACCAGCGGCAGCTCCACTAGCAATCAAGGAACGCTCCTCTACTGGACTGGATTTGAGCCATTTGGAAATTCCTTTACCACCAACCGCTCCGAGTTGAATACTGGGTCCCTCACGCCCCAGCATAAGACCGCTAGCAATAGCCAAAATTCCTAGAATATATTTTTTCCAAAGAACTCCCCACCAGTTGAGAGTCATCAATCCCTTTAATTCAGCTTCGACTTGAGGAATTCCTGAGCCTTTGATATCTTTTTCTGATCGAGTTAATTTCGCACTGAGCCAACAAACTATTAAATAAAATAGACCAATGATAAAAAGATTGCGCACTAGGTGCGCTTGATCTTGATAAAGTCCTTGTATCAGGTGGAAGTCTTTTTCGATTAAGAAACGAAAGGATCCAACGATAATTCCAACGACAAGACCGACGATGATTCCTCGTCCAACTTGGGATAATATGGTGCTTGAGGCAAAGGCAAATTCTTTCTTGGAACTTAGTGTTTCTGACTGTTCCTCCATAATCATTCCTTCTAACTTAACTTTCTTTTTCTCCTGAAACCAGCGATTTAATGGGTTCAAAGCTGGTTCGGTGAATTGGGGTAACTCCTAGTTTTGTGAGGCCTTCCAGGTGTTTAGCTGTTCCATATCCTGCATTAGTAGCGAAATCATAGCCAGGGAACTGCTGATCGTAGTCCTTCATCAATTCATCACGTGTCACCTTGGCTACTATAGAAGCTGCTGCAATTGAAAGGGAATTAGCATCTCCTTTGATGATAGATGTTTGTGAAATGGGCAAGTCCAGTTTCATGGCATCTATCAAGAGATGTTCAGGTTGAGGACTGAGCTGGGAGATTGCTTCCTTCATAGCTAGTTTGGTTGCTTCATAGATATTGACTTGGTCAATGAGATGATTATCCATGATACCAATCCCGATTGACAAGGCTTGGTTTTGAACGGCTTGATAAATTTCTAGATGTTTCTTTTTAGGAATTTTCTTGCTGTCGTTGAGACATCTAATCTTACAATTTTTAGGCAAAATAACGGCTGCAGCGACTACAGGTCCAGCCAGAGGACCACGGCCGACCTCATCAACACCAGCAATTAATGTCAATCCTTGCCTATAAAGTTCTTTTTCATAGGAAAGCATGGATTCCAAACGAAGATCCTCATCCAATTCTGCCTGAATGGCTTTTTTACGCTTGCTGATTTCTTTTTGAACTCCTGAGCGATTATCCTTTTCAAGATCTAGAAAAATAGGGCTATCAAGGTCCTTGACCGTAGCAAGGAGTTCTTTGATTTCTTTAATCGTCACCATCTAGGTCTTCCAATGTATCTAAGGTATAGTTACCGAGTTTGCCATCACGGACTTCCTTCACGAAGAGACTGTAAAAGCGGTCATAGTCGTCACGGAAACCAAGGGCACGGGTCATATTCATAATAATAACAGGCGCTTTTTCTTCAATCTTCATTTGTTTGAAGCGTTCAGCCAGCTTTTCTGGATAATGTTCTTTGAAATAATTGAGGCCAAAAATAGTTACCTCATCCATAGGAAGTAACTGGTCTTTGATAGCTCCAGTCAAGGCTAGTTTAAGAGCAACAGTTTCGTCTTCGAATTTAGGCCAGAGAATCCCTGGTGTGTCCAAGATTTCCAGGTCTTTATTGGTTTTGAGCCATTGTTGCCCCTTGGTAACACCTGGTTTATTGCCGACAACGGCAATCTTCTTACCGGCCAAACGGTTCATGAGAGTGGATTTACCAGCATTTGGAATTCCAATAATCATGGTACGCAAGGTTTCAATCTTGATACCACGTTCTTTCTGACGAGCAATCTTATCTGCCATGAGCTTCTTGGCCGCATCTGTTACAACTTTTACAGTCACTTGCTCTTTGGAGTTGATAGCTAGCGTCTGAATTCCTTGTGATTCAAAATACTGGCACCATTCCTTGGTCATTGCTGGGTCAGCCAAGTCCGCCTTGTTTAAAATCAAGAGTTTTGGTTTATCACCAACGATTTTGGTCAACATAGGATTTTGACTGGATAGAGGTAAGCGTGCATCCACCAAAATCGTTACAAAATCAACAAATTTTAAATTTTCCTGCACCTGTCGACGTGCTTTAGACATGTGACCAGGAAACCATTGAATAGTAGCCATTGAGTTTTTTTCCTTTCGTAGCAAGGGTTTAGATACCCTATTTTATTTTACTATCGCTTGAACATAGAGAGTTTTCACATGAATGGTGTTCAAACAGTTCTTATTTAATTACATAGAAATCTACTTTATATTATATCATGCCTTCTCTATTTTGTCCGATGATAGCCCTTCAAGCTCCCGGAATAGAAAAAGCGACTCTATAATATTTGTAGTGGGTAAATCCCCTATGGATATTATGGAGTCTATTTTGTGTAGAAAAAGTTCCATAGAAAAAATCATATGGAATCATTACTTTTATCACAAGACCACTCGATATCAAAGAATCAAATATCAAAAAAGAAAGGACAAATTTCGTCCTTTCTAGATCTTAGCTTTTCTTCAACCTACTACAGTTGACAAAGAGCCCAAATTAATTTGATATTCCTCATCAATTTGTTCATATCTTATTCTAATCAACTATATATTAATTATGATAATTCATTCAATAGCCCAGTAAGAATAAGAGAACCACTCATTAATTAGACTAGCGATTTCTTTAGGTGCTTCAGTATAAAGCTCATGGCCAAAGTTTTCTAGAAGAATAGTATCAAAATAGTCTGGCAATTCTTTTAGGGCTTCCTCTCTCCATGTAGCTTCATTAGGATAGCGAGGACTAATAAACAAGGTAGCTCCCACTTCTCTCTTAAAAGCTTGTATTTTCCTCCGTAGGCGGAGGATCGCTTCTATATTTTCATAATTTATAGCCAACTCATATCTATTATACTCCGCATTCCAGTGATAGGACTGTCTTACAGCTTCCTCCATATTTTCTGACCAATACTTTGCTTCAGATTTCTCTTTAGAAATAAGAAGAGCTAAGTCTGAAACGACTTGAGATTCGATATAGTTTTTAACTTCCTCTAACTCTGTATCTAAAGGTAAAATCTTATCTAAATCTAGATAGCCACCATCCCAAAGAATTAGTTTTTTCACTTCATAAAATTCCGATGCAAGATAACGCGCCAAATCTCCTCCAAGAGAATGACCTATCAGACATATAGATTCTTCCTCTACAATCTCATTTTTAAACCATGATTTCAATTCTGTTTCATCTCGAAGATGCTTATCATATGGATTTAGAAAATAAATCTGCGAATTTAGTTCTTGAAGAAAATCCTTGCTATGATAGACATTGCTTCCCAAACCGCCAATAAAAAATGTCTTCATTCTCTACTTAATACTATGCTTATTCATCTTTTGTTCAAAGATAGTCGTGATAATCTGGCGCAATTCTTCGCGTTCTTTTTCTGGAATTTCACCACTTGTTTGGGCTACAGCGTATAGTTCAGGGTGTTCAATTGAAATGCGTTTAATAGTACGTGTCGTAGCATGCTTTCTGACAAAAAACGGAATTCGCTTAATCAAGTCTTGTGGGACGAGCGCAAGAATCTTCTCAGCAGTTTCCTTGTCACTAATCTTAGACGTAGTCAGCCCCTTCTTAATCATTTCCTGTTCTTTTTCTGTAAAATCTTTTAATTCCATTCGATTAGTCCTCCTATGTTCGCTAAGTTAAATTATATACCAATTGTAGCAAGACGACAAATAGTCTGTTTGTAAAATCTTCTCTATACTACAATTTTCCTGTCGCTCATAATTGCTCTTTAATGAAAAATCACAAAACCTTTTGGAGAGATCACAAGCTGATTCTCTAATTCTTGGTAATCGCTTGCTAGTGCTACTGCTTCCTTTTCTAAAAGATAATCTTCTTTTGATTGGTTAAAGATCGCTTTAAGGAGCCGGCCTTGGTATTTCCATTCCAAGGCCACTAGATCAGGTTTAATTTCTTGGAGGCTATACTTGCCATGCGAAATGATTTCTGACGCGTGTTTGCGAATCTTTATCAGCCTCTTCATAAAGTTCAGCATGTCATTATCACTTGATACGCGTTCCCAAGGCATACAACGACGGCAATCTGGGTCTGGACCGCCAGTCAAGGATAACTCTGTTCCGTAATAGATGCACGGTGTCCCTTTTTGTAAAAAGAGAAAGGCTAGGGCTGATTTAACCAGTTGCACATCCTCATTGGCCGTCCACAAGATTCGCTCTGTATCATGCGAGTCTAGGAGATTAAACATCACTTCTGAAATCTGCTGTTTGTAATACATAGACTGGCCATTGATTTCATCGATGAACTGGTCTGTCTTCTTAATTCCTCGTAAGAAATAGTCCTTGATGCTATCAGATAAAGGATAATTCATGACAGCATGGAACTCATCTCCATTTAGCCAAGGCTGAGACCTATGCCAGACTTCTCCAAGGATATAAAGATCAGGCCTTTTAGCTAGAACTGCCTTACGAAAATCCTTCCAAAACTGATGGTCAATCTCATTAGCCACATCCAAACGCCAAGCATCGATATTAAACTCTTCAATCCAATAAGTCGCAACCTTTAATAGATAGTCCTTGACCTCTGGATTGGCTGTATTTAGCTTAGGCATATAGTCCTCGAAACCAAAAGCATGATAAGGCAACTCTCTCTTGTTGGCTAGTTTATCAGTCGTCACCGGGAATTGTTGAATATGGAACCAATCTTTGTAAGCAGACTCCTCACCGTTTTCGATAACATCTTGCCATTGAGGAGATTGCGAACCAATATGATTAAATACAGCATCCAGCATGATTTTCATGCCACGCTGATGAGCTTGCTCGACCAGTTCCCGAAAGGTCTCCTTGTCCCCAAAATGACGGTCAATTTCAAAGTAATCTGTCGTATTGTACTTATGATTGCTCGTAGATTCAAAGATGGGACAAAGATAAAGTCCAGTAATGCCCAAGTCTTGCAAGTAATCTAGATGGTCAATAATGCCTTGTAAATCACCACCAAAGAAATCATCACTCTGAGGTGTGATAGATGACTCCCAGTCTAAAGTCCCTTCTGGGTTTAATAGAGCATTTCCATTGGCAAATCTCTCAGGAAATATCTGATACCATACCGTATTTGAAACCCAGTCAGGAACCTTGCAGGCATCAATTTGATGTATATAAGGTAACTTAAATCCATTTCCAATGGCATGAAGATTTTCTAGAGAATTTTCCACACACCCTTTATCGCCATACAAAATACTTTGGCCTTCTGTATCCGTGAGTTCAAAGAGATACTGGATACGTGCAAAGTCAACTGACACTTCAACCTGCCAATAGCCAAATAAGACATCAGAAGTTATCTTGGTCATTTCTTTTGTATCCTGATAAAACTCTTCCATAAAAATAAAAGGATCACCATAATGCAAGTTGATGCTTTCAATATCCTCTTTCTTAGTTCGAATCCGAATATGAAGCTTCTTATCCTTATAAAGATAGGCAAACTCCGACTCAGGCCTATGGTAAATAGCGCTTAATTCCATCAATTTGTCTCCTAAAGTATTCATTCAAATTTTACGCAAACGTTTTCAAAACCAATAAATCCAGTATACTATTTTTGTAAACTATTTGCAAGAATGGTCCATTTTTAAATGAACTATCTTTTAAAGTATACAAAAAGCCTTAAAAAAGGCTTTGTCTATATACTATTCCTCTTTCGGTTTTGAAAAGACTTCAATATGTTGGCCCAGTACCTTGATTTCTACAGGTAGGTTATCCGATTTATCGCCGTCAACATCTGACTCCAATTCACTATCCGAAGAGATTTTAATATTACGAGCTTTGATATACTCGATATTATCATTTGCGACAATATCCCCTTTTAGTAAATCAGGAATAACGGATAATTTAGAGAATATAGAAGCATCTTTTAGAATCAAAATGTTGGCATAGCCATCCTTGTTTTCTTCAAAGATTTTCTTGTCAGCGAAGTAATTTGTCAAGAGAACCAAAACATGGCTCGCTTCACCAATATAATTTCCATTTTCTGTCTCAACCTTAATGTTAAAGACCTGATCCGTCATGACAGACTTCATGGTATTTACAGCATAGGCTAAAATACCGAATTTTGTCTTGTCCTCGATTTCCACATTGTGGATCGCTTCAGGAAGAGAACCGATACTAAAGATATAACCAAAATAATTGTCATTCGCTTTACCGACATCAATCTTATTGGTTAAGTTAAAATCGAGTTCATCAATTGCGCCATCGATGTCTTGATTGATTTCCAAAAGTTTTGTAATGAGGTTACCCGTACCGCCTGGGATAATCCCTAACTTAGGAATGTAGTCTCTCTCAGCAATACCCGAAATGACTTCATTAACAGTCCCATCTCCACCAAAAACAACCACTGCATCGTACTGCTCACGAGACGCCTCTTCAGCGAAATGTGTTGCATCCAGCGCCTTTTCGGTAATTTTGGTTTCCACGCGATCAAAGTATTCTTTGACTTTATTCTCCAGCTTATCTTTGTAATCCAAAGCCTTTTCCCCACCAGAGGTAGGGTTGATAATTACCATTGCTTTTTTCATTAATTTTCTCCTTAATATTCGTTAGAAATCTTTATATTTCATTATATGAAATTAAATGTATCCCTATTATACAATGAAAATACAGAAAAGAGAAATCTGACGTACTGGAGATTAATAGACTTTTATTTTCCCATCACATAACTACATCCTTTAAGTGTTCATCCAAGTAAGAGTAGGTCTTATCCTTTATCCAATTAGGAATGCCGTAAGCTGCCTCTGCAATGCTACCAGTGATTGCTACGAGAGTATCACTGTCGCCACCAAGTGAGATGGAGTTTCTACTTATCATACTCTTTTATTTTATCAGCATATTCAGTCAAAAGATTCTTTGAATAACTTTTTTCATTACTTGAATTTCTAACTTCTTTCCAAAGAGTTGAAGCTACTTTTAATTTATTGGAGTAGTTACGACTATTTTCGTCTGCACAGAAATCCTTTAAAAATTGGTTCCATTGACAAACCGAATGATCATACTTGGCATAGTCTGAATTTCCATAATAAACTTTTAGCATGTCTTGGATTGTAAAAATCGAATCATTTTCTCTTTTTACTTTTCTCCAAGCTGTAGCCATATCAGCAGTAAATTTAAAGGGTGAAACATCTGTTAAAGTTGAGAAATATTCTCTAAAGTAAGTGTTAAAGGAGAATCCACACTCAAGTAAGGGCGTATCTAAGGCAATAGCTTCCACTCGTTTCTTTTTCCTTTTTATTGATGATTTTTTAATCAAATTCCCCTTAAAGTACTGCTCAATAATATGATTGAGTTCTTGTTTGGTACCTCTATATTCTAATCCTAATGATTTACATAGTTGTGAAAGTTCATCACGATACCAATAGTATTTATTAAACTCATCAAAGGATGTGATTTTATCAAACTCAAGTCTGCTCTCTATCAATATTTCATCTCCACCAAAAACAATTTATTTTTTCACTCAAAGAGTACCTTACTATTTGCTTGTGTTCATACTTAGAATTCAAGCTCACAATCACACACTCAGCGGTCCAGACTTACCGTATCATTTCGTCGGTTCCCCCCTCATTCTACAAGTCCTATCCCATAGATGGAGCATCTACTTCTACTTCGCTGATGCCTCAGCTCGTACAAGTAGTGATACGCCTCAACGTGTGTTAATATTCTTCTTTTATACTAATCAACGAAAGGCAGTAAAAATCATTTTAGAATGATACTGTGGAACGGAAAGATTTTCACCACTTCAAAAGAAACGACATTCATCACTCCACTTTAAATTATAATAGATATTTCTCTAACATAGATCATCTAATTAGCAAATCGTTACTTTCAATAAAAGATATGCTGATCTAAATTTTAAAATGTTGTTTCCTTACTAATTCTATTACTCGCCAATATTGTATAAATTAAATAAGTAATAAATATGATAATAAAAATAAGATTAATTTTTAACACAAAATAGAGATTTAACAAATTTGCGAACGCATGAAATAATAGACAGTACCCTACAGATTTCGTTTGACGATAAAGAAGCCCTAAAACAAAACTTAAAAATAATGTATATATAAAAAATAAAATAAAAGGAAATCCTTGATGGCTTTCTCCAACTATAAACCATAAAGGCAGATGCCAAATCCCCCAAATTGATCCTACAATCAAATTAGATTGCCAATAAGTATATTTTTTATCAAGTAACGGTTGTAATATTCCTCTCCATCCTAATTCTTCATGTCCACCACCAAAAAAAATTAGTTGTATAAAGAATAATGGCATCAGATAAATTGATACTCCGTTTAATTCTAAGGAAGATACAGAAAATAGTATCAAAATTGCTAACAAATGAATGATGAAATAAATACTACTATTTTCTTTCTTACTAAATACAAAATGTTTAAATTTTAAATTATTCCTTTTCAAATAAAAGCCACTGGCAATAGCTGGTCCAAGTGCACCTACTATATGTAAAGTTCTTCCTATAATCGTTTCTAATCCAAAAATATGAGATTGCGTAAAGATAGCAAGAATCCCCCAAGCTATATAAGTAATTCCAAATGTACAATAAAGATAATTTTTTAAATTCCTTTTATCAATTTCTGTCATTTTATCTTCCTAATCTTGATTATTCTACGTATAATATTTTTTTACTGCTTCTTAGTTGCTCTCGATTATAACTACCTATATTCTATCATAAAAACACAAAAAAGCCTTACAATCAAGGCTTTTCATTATTGATTCATACCAAGCTTTCTATGCTTTTACCAGCAAAGCTACACACTCCACGTGGCATGACTGATGAAGTCATCATAAGAATTTCACTTGCTGCTCTTTTACGTTGGCAGCCTGAACGGTCAGAAGTATCATTGTATATCATTTGTATCATGGCATATAAAGTATCGCTCTATTTTATTGATGGTTTTAATATCGCTCTTATCATGGCGAGCCATTCAAAACTGCTCCACAAATGAGGAAAGTACCATTTTGGACTATTCAATTGTCAATGTGCTTTCTTAACCTACTACTTTTTGGAGTAATGGTCTTCTTTATTATCCACTCGACCTACAAGGTAATCTAGACTCACCTTATAAAAATCTGCAAGTTTGATAAGGTCATTTATAGAGATTAGCCTGCTACCAGCTTCCATTTTAGAATAAGATGATCTTGTACAATTCAAAACGATTTTCGCAATATATTCTTGTGTCAAATCATCATCTTCACGTAAATCTCTAATCCTTTTCAACATTTGTTGTCTCCTAAAACAAGTATAATATAGTTATTTTCTTATTTTTAAATATGTGACAAATTGGCACATGAAACTATTCTATATATACTTTTTAGGAAACTGTTTACTCTAAATGTATCTCATTTTCCTCAATAGATTTCATATTTTGTTTTTTCTTATATTTCTTTATTGTTTTATTAAACATTTCAAATAAATTTATTGCTTCTCTATGTTGTTCCTTCAGTTTTTCAATTCTTCCTTTATAGAAGTATAAATCCTTCTCTATTATATCTACTGAACTTTTACCTTGAATACTATTTTCTAAATTGCTAGAACTATTTGTCGTATCATTCAACAATACTTCTTCTAAATTAGTTAAATCATTAATTTTATTTTGAACTTGTTCAATCATATTCTCTAGATATGATATTTGGGCAATGAAATCATTTGTTATATCTTCAAAATCATTCGGACTATTTTCCTCAGATATAAGAAAATCTAATTGTTCTATTTTTTCTTTAATTTTGCTTAGAGGAATTCTTCTATACATATACTGCGGTTCATACTGAACATTAAATTGCCTAATCAAAGTTTTACCTTTCATAAAGCGATTTTTTTCTGCTGAATCTTTATGATATACATAGTAAGAACTAGTTTCTCTGAGAAATACTTTAACTTTTTCTTCTTCCATATTGATTTGAATATTTGGTACAAAAATAAGTCCTTCTTGTCGGATACCAAACTGTACCTTAATGTAAATTCCATCGTCTACTACTTCTTCTATTTGATTAAGATTCAACTCTACTTCAAACTCATGAACAGTATCCCTATTTCTCTTGAAATCTTGATAGGATTTCCATAACACCTCTTCTGTCGGCAACTCTTTTTCTTTAATTAGCTTTTCTTTATTGTAAAGTTCAACTAAATTTTTATTATCTAAGACAAAAGTTTCATTTTTGTTATTAAAATAGTCTTGAAAATAACTAACACTGTACTGATTCGTTTTTCCCAATTCCTGCTCTGAAAGCTTAATCCCATTAAATTCAAATAGAACATGTTTTTCTTTCGGAATTATTTTTAAGTCAAAAAATTCTGCTTGTTGAATCAATTCATTCATATTCTTCATTTTCGGAAGTAGAAATTCTAAGATGTTTATAATTTCCCTTTGAACAAACTTTTGCTTAAAATAAGTTTCATTATAAGGTTGTTTTCTATTCAATTTATCATCACGTATGACTTGTTTCATATTTGAATCAGTCATAAAAAAAGTAACATGCTTGTGTCTAAAATCAATTTTTAAATGTAAAGCTTTTGCTTTTTTCCTGAAATCTTCAAAATTTTTCGAGTTCTCTATTAGAAAATATACTCGTTGTTTTATTTCATATTTGTAATTGGTTTTTCGATAAACTTCATACTGACGATGCGAATAACGATTTTCTATAATCTTTGCACCTGCAATTTTTGAGAGACGATCTGAAACCATTCGTAGATTACGTTCTGACTTATAATTCCATAGAAACTTTTTATCAGAATTCTGATCAATTGAATTTAGAATGATGTGATTGTGGATATGACCTTTATCGACATGTGTTGCTACAATGAAACGAAATCTACCTCCTGTCAACTCTTTAACTGTCTCATAACCAATCCGATTGATTTGTTCGGGAGTTAGATGATCATCTGGAGAAAAGGACTGAATGAAGTGATGAGAATGAATTTTTCGTTGATTTACTTCTCGCCTATCATGACGAAATTCATAAAGAGTATCATTACTTAAAAAATTATCATTGTACATCTTCACTAGTTCTTTATAACTTGGAAAATCTAAATAATTTCTCATACCAAAATCTGAAACTAGTGTTAGGTTTTTTGTTTTACTTGGATTCAAAATATATTTAATTAATTTACAACGATAATTTTTTCCATGTATCGCAAAGTGTTTAGTGATGACCATAAAATTTCCTCAATTTTTCAGATTGGATAAGAAAATCTTTCTCCACTTCTACTATTAACTCTTCTATACCTTTTCTCAATTCATCTAATTCAACTTCCGTTATTAAGTTCGAATAATTTATGCTTCTGGCTATTTGATTAATATTATTTCCGATTCGTTTTAATTCAAAAATCAAATCTTGATAACTATTTGTATCAATGGTGATAAAATTCATACCAGGATCTAGTAGAGTTCGTCTAGCATATTCTGAGAATGATAAGCAGTTACTTTTTGAGATATTTTCATTCAATTTGACTAATTCTAAATCAGATAGAAAAACTTTTTTTAAATTTGTTCTATATCGGTGCTCCACTCTACTACCTCATGTATTTGTTACGAAAATCTTCACTAAGAGGACCTGTTTTTTCTACCTCTTTAATTAATTCCTGAATACAAGTTAACAAAATAGAAACATGTTCTTGAGTAACCTGATGATTTATTTTTGCAATTATGAATACTTCATGAACATCACGGCTAATTTGTTCCAACTTTTGTTTTTTCCAAAGGTTGAACCATTTTTCCATTTGTTTTTGTCCATCAGATAATAGCAAGCTTTTACGGAGAAAATCAGAAAAATTATCCTCTCTCTTTTCTCTCATTAAATCTAGTATTTGTTTTTCTTCCGTTTCTGTTAAGCGAAATTGTTTCCGAATACTACGTATATCTCTTTTCATATAATTTATCCTCTCTCATAGATACCTGTACTGACAATGTAAGCTTACAGACACTGTCAGTACGTTTTACAAAATAGATTCATTATTTTTGTTAGGCTTTGCGAGCTCAGATATTGTGTCCACAATATCCCAAAAATCATATCGCCTGCCATTTCAAACCATACGGTTCAAAAAACAAACGATATGAAAATGTGGTGGCACGCCCCCAAACCCCCAAGATAAATCTAAATTAAAAAAAGTATAACAAATACTTTTTGATAAAATTATCACAGAAAAAAGAGCCCTGTCGGACTCTTACAAACTAAAACAATGTCTCTGATATTCATACTGTCTAATGCCACTACTGTCTTTGTTCATCTTGATAGAAAAAACAAAATAATGGTCACGACCGTCTAAAGATTTGCTTTTGTTAAGTTTAAAATAATGTTTTTGAGACATAGCCATTGTGCGTAAAATGTCATCAGTGATAAATGTTAATGGTATATCTAAAGCAGAATACTTGTAAAAATCTGACTCAAATCGTAAATAAGAATCAGAAAAATAATCCAGCTGCAATTTATCATCATATAATTCTTTACGATTCATATAAATCCACCCCTTCTATTTGGATATCGAGTATATCTTCCCATCTTAATCGAAGAAAACCAGTATCTGATTTAATAGATATAAACTCTTTTCCAATCTCTTTAACAATACCCGATACTACTTTTCTTCTATTGGATAACTTAAAAACAAAAGTTGCTGGGAAGACATTTGTATACAGTTGCCGAACAAATAGAACTTTCTCTTCCATTGATAGGGAAATGGAGATATCTTCTTTATTTTTTTCTTCCCAAAGAGAACTTGAATGTTCTGACAAAAAGAAGCCCATCCACTTAGCCATCCCACGATCTTGATACTCTCTTGCAGACAAAAAAGGCAAATAAGAACGATTCATCATTTTAGTCCATCTAATCCTCCAGCTGAATGACCACCAATAAGTTTACTTCTTGCAATTGTTCTAGAAGCTTGATCTAGGACATTTCCTTTCAATAGTGAAGTAAAACCAAATTCTGTTCGAATAGCATCGATTGCGGACTGGAGCCTTTCTTCTTTTTCTATTTTTTCAATATCATCAAATAATGAAATCAATCCAAAGGATTCATCCACTAAACCAGAATAATTCACTGCCACATTCCTGATAGCTCCTGAAGTATATTTAGTGTGAAATAACTTTAAAACGTAGTTTGTCAGTAGTGCTGTTTGATTGGTTGGTTCAATCTTGATTTGAGTATGAATAGATCGTTTCTGTTCCGCCTTAGAATACCCCAAGTGTATAGAAACTACTGTTGCTTTTTTACCAGCTCTTCTCAATCTAACTGCAACTTGTTCTGCCATCTCACGAAGGATAATTTCAATATCTCTTGGTTTAATATAATCTCTTGGTAAAACTTGAGAGTTCCCTATCCCTTTTGACTTTGGCTTATAAGGTTTATGAACATTACTTTCATCAATCCCATTGGCGTGGAACCATAACTCTAGACCCATAATGCCAAGCTCTTTTTTTATCAAGTCAGGATTAGCCTGTGCCAATTCTTTAATCGAAAAGATACCTAAACCATGTAATCTCTTCTCCATCCGATTTCCAATTCCCCAGAAATCTGTCATTTTAGGAATAGCCCATACTTTCTTTTCGACATCCTCATAGGACCAATTGGCTCTCATTGTCGGAGTCTTTTTCGCTTCATTATCTAGTGCTAACTTAGCTAATAAGGGATTGGAATTAGACATGCCTACAGTTGAATAGATTCCAGTTTTTCTCCAAATCTTTTTTTGAATAGCAGCCGAAATAATATCTAATTTATCTTTCCTACTAATACTTTTATCTGGTACAAAATAATTTAATGAACTTGTTAAATCAATAAATCCTTCATCAATTGAGTAGGGATAAATATCATCTGGTGCCGCAAAATCATGAAAGATTTTTTGAATCTCCATATTGACTGCTATATAAGTATCCATTCTCGGAGGGACAATCACGGTTGATTTTGCCCATTCCTCTATATAGCGGACATAGTCTATCGTTGTCGGTAAACCTTGCTTCTTAGCATTATAATAAGAGAATTTGCGAGTCTTTACATCAAATGGTAAATCATAGGAACGTCCAACGTTCGACTTTCCAAAGACCTTTTTAAACATAGGAGAGGAAGCAAGAATTAAACCAGCAGAATTATCTGCACGACTCATAACACAAAGCGAAGTCTTAAGTGGGTGTAATCCTCTATCTACACATTCTACACTTGCGTAAAAAGATTTCATATCAATAAAGGCAATGTCACTTTGAGGTTCTAGACTATAATCAAACCAACTCATGCTTAGTCCTCTAAAGGCATAAAGTTCCCAACTATTTTCCCTATAATGCGAGGATTCTCATCATAAGGCGCAAACTTATCTGAATAGTTCCGATTGAGTGAAACTAAACGAAGCCCATTTTCTTCACGATACACTTTCTTAATATAGGTTTGACCATCCCAATCTATGGCATAGATAGCCCCGTCATAATCAAATCCCGTTTGCTTAATAAGGGCTACAGAACCATTTTCATATGTCGGTTCCATTGAATTTCCAAACACCCATGATGCAAAGTCATAATCAAATTGATGATTAAAATAAACTGTATCGTAATTACCATCATCAAAATAAGCTGTTCCTGTACCAGCTGATAATTTTTCGTAAACTTTATAAGCAAAACGCTCAGGAATTTCTACAACCTTCGCATTCTGTTTGTTCAACAATTCTGTAGCATAATGAAGTGTTGCTTTTTGATTCTTTTTAGTTAGCTTGAGATAGGTTTCTACTATTTCATACTCTGATTCAAAATATCGAGGGTCTACATTAAAAATCTCACTCAATTTGCTTAGATTATTTTGATTCGGTTTTGTTTTACCTGATTCCCAATTAAAGTACGAAGCTCTACTAATTCCCAAACTGGATGCAAGTTGAGATTGAGATAAGCCCTGACTCTCTCTTTTTTCTTTTAATTTAGTAGGTGAAAACATCTTTTCTCCTTTGTAAGTTTATTAACTAACAAAAGAATACCATAGCTTCTTGAAAAAATCAAGAGTTTAATAAACCCCAAAGATTTAAAATAATCATAAACTGTGCTAAATTTGTACTTATAGTGTTAGGAAATCATGACTGAAGAATGCTAAAACTTTTGAAAAAATATGAAGAAGAAGAAAATAGAGAGTATAAAAAAGGATCGTTATTTTTTAATTGACGATCCAATAGACTATATTTTAAAACTCATGATCTAACAACCATTTCGATTAGTTAAATCTTTCAATCTTTCTTCTCCAGATTTAAGCATCTCTTTCTCGACCTGACTCCACTCCCCAAACAGTAAATCCTGAAGAACTGTTGCTGCTGAAGTTGTATTTTCTCTCGAATCATATACACAACTTCTATCTCGTTGGTAAATTTGAATTCTTTCAAAGATAGCTAGTTCTTCCAATTGTCGTGTATTATTAACTAGATGATTTACAATGAAATCATGATGTTCTTTTGGAGTTGCGCGTGCTTGATTTGGATTGATAGCGTATAGTTCTTCGTATCGGATAAGGGTGCTCAGATAGGACAGCTTAGGCTTTGTTGCAATTAAGGCTAATTGTACCTCATACCCCTTATTTTTCAAGAGTTTTGCTGTTTTATTTGGAACATCAACTGTTCGTAAAGTTCCTTCTATCAAAAGATTGTATCCCAAACTACTCAATTTTGTTACTAAAGACTCTACCATTTTCCCTGCGAAATCTTTGGTGTATTCAACGCTATCTTTGCCATATTCTTGCTGCAGTTCTAAATAGTGTGGATGCTGAGAACGAAAACTATCACCATCTATGATAACAATATTTCCTTGAAATTCTTTCTGTTTAATACGATGAATTGTAGTCTTACCGGCACCACTTTGCCCTCCAAGCAAAATCGCTATAGGTTGCTTACTGGACTTTTTTCCTCTTGTCAGTGAGCGAATGTTCCGCTCTAAAGCATGTTTGAATTCACTATCGGTATAATCTTGGATTTCCATTAGGCTACCATCCGTTTTTCAGATATCTCTAACATACGTTCAATTCCATCCAAATAACCGCTATATCTCTCTATTTCATCAAAAGTTTCTACTAAATAGATACTCGTATGAATCAAGTCAGATAGATCATCACTCATTAAAATCCAAGGATTAGATTCATCATCAATGCTAATTCCCTGACTATCTTGATAGCGATAGAGTCGAGATAATAGATTAGCACCTCTTTCTTTCACAATTTCAATTTTTAAAGTCAATTCATAATCTTCAACAGGATTGAGCATTTTATCTTCTCCTACAATATCGACATAAGATACATTAAACTTCTGACAAATGATGTCAATTAATTCCGTAGAGACTGAACTCGTTCCATTTTCATACCGGCTCAAGCTATTTCGAGAAATTCCTACAATTCGGGCAAAGTCGTCTTGTGTTAAGTCATGTGTTTTACGTAAGGATTTTATGTTCTTTCCAATCATGGCAAACTCCTTTTATTTTTATACCACCATTATAACATTTAGAAAAAGCAAATGCACCATTTTTGGTGCATTATTGGCTGTTTTTCCTAAATCTCTCTAAATTCTTCTCCAATTGTTCCTTATGAAGTTGATTTTTAGCTTCCTTTAATGTGTCGTCCAAAGTTTCTTCCCTATAAATTGATTCTGTTTTTACTTGTTCTGATTCTTGATCTGGAGTGAAAATGATATCTAACAGTCGGTCTATTTTTTCAAGATCTTGGACAGACATATCAGATAGTCTATGAATCAGCTTTTTAAATACATCACTATTGTCGTGATTTTTCTTAAAAAATGTTGTAAACATCTATAACCTCTCAAAAAAAGCAGCCTATCAGGACTGCTTAGTGTAATTCCGAAATCGCATCATAAATGGACTGTAATTTCTTATTGTCTTTATTCTTTGTGTCAATAAATGTATGTAGCTCTTCAATTTTCTTTTGACTGCTTTGAATATCGCTATTGTTATCCGCAATAAGTCTTTTAAGATGTTGCTGATAACTTGTAGTGATATCTGTCTCTTTTCCTGTTCTAACCTCTGTAACTTTGGGTTTAGAACTAGAATTTGAATCCGTCACAGGTGCTTGTTTTCGCTTTTGAAAAGCTGCTTCATAATTTACATCATTACCTCCTTGATGATTTCTAAATAAGGCCGCAATTTTATCTGGATCTTCTTGATTTTCTGATTTACTTTCTAATGGTTGATTAAAATTCCAATCTTTTGTCATTCACTCATTTCATCCTTTCTAAATTCAGAATCATCGAATTGTCTTTCTTTACCAAAGGCATGGTCAAGAGCTTCTTCAAAACTCATGTGACTAATGCTTTGACGCCTTTTGAACGTCGCAAACATCGCTGTCTCCAGTTGTTCTTTGTAAGCAGCGAGTTTTTCTGTCTCTCTTGCTACCTTACTTTCTTGCCTAGTGACCTTTTCTTCTAAGCGTTCAATAATGGTCATATACGATCCTCCTTCATTCTAATATTAGCTAAAACATCTTGATTTTGTTATCACAATTCTAAACATTGAGAGGTTTTTCTTACTGGTTGATTCCTCAATGTCTCTTTTGCATTCTCTATCATCAATTGTAAATCTGATTTCTTTTCTCTAAGGACATCATTCCAGTCTACTTTTTCTTTCCCAGATTTATTATCAGGGAAATCCAGAAAAACAGGAAATCCTGATTGAGATAACTTATCAGAAAAATCTTTTCCTGCATCATCACAATCTAC
This sequence comes from Streptococcus sp. K0074, assembly GCF_048843365.1. Classification (GTDB taxonomy): domain Bacteria; phylum Bacillota; class Bacilli; order Lactobacillales; family Streptococcaceae; genus Streptococcus; species Streptococcus mitis_BM. The sequence continues at coordinate 1,248,988 of NZ_CP184836.1, read as the reverse complement.
CGCAAGTGTCAATAAATCAGGATGATTATCAAAATAGCTGGTGGTATCACGAATTGTATTGATTAAAGGCAATAACTTTGAAGGTATTACTGTATCCAAAAATTCCAACCTCTGATTTTCTTCAGCTATCAGTCGTAAAGTTTGATAAGCAACAACAGACCTTTTTAATCCTTCCATAGATACCAAACGAACATCAGTTAGACTTTGTTGATGAAGTTCGTAATAGCTCATTAAGTCGATGAACGATTCACAAAAGACCAGTCTATTAGGTTTACCAATATCAAAGGATATTCCAACATGTCCATGGCTTCCTTTTAGAATCGTTTTTAACCTCTCTCTAGGAAGAGAGTGATTCTTATAAATCCCTTGGAGACTTGCTGCCTGCAGCTTGTGACGATGATTAAAGCTTTTAAAAACAATAACAGGTTCAACTGTTTCATTTGTTTTCCAACTAGCTTGTACTATCAAACCTTGTTGAATCATCTTTTGTACGATTTCTTCTGAAATTCCTCTACATTCTGTTAAGTAATATCTGGCCAGACTACAGTGAGAATCTTCTATTCTCTTTAAAGGATAATAAAATGGTCTCTCTCTTTTTTCTTGAACAGTTTCTTTTTGAAAAGGTTCTTCAGAAAGAAAGGCTAGAGCTTCTTTAAAGGAAATTCCCTTAACAAGTCGAACAAAATCAATGACATCACCTTGAATATCTCTTGAAAACCATTTAAAAGTATTGGTAGTTGAAAAAATCCGAAATGAATCGTGTTCAGGATGTTCATAGACACTGCTCGAAACTTGTTTAAAGGAGATACCTAAACGACTTGCTACATCAAGAATTGAAATTTTCTTACATTCTTCTATTTCCATGCAATATCATCATTTTGTCGTAGTATTTGGCAGTGATGGAACAGATGAGGATTCTTCTAAAGTTTTAGGAGTTGCCTTATCTAAATCATCTAACCCAGATTTCCAAACCTGTACTTGGTTGACCAATAACTTACCAGGTAGTTTAGAATAGGATAACTTAACTGTTCTTGTTTCTGTCTGATTCGTCTTTGATTGGTTGGCATTCTTTAAATCAGATACATAGGTTACATTATAAGAGACCATGGCAATAGCTTGATTCGTAGTCTGATTGACAAAGATATCAGCTTTTTCGAAATGATAATCTAAAATATAATCCTTATACACTTGGTTCATGGCATCATTTTGACTTGACAATTCTTGGGAATAAGCCGATTCAGTCATATAAGGTTGAATACGTGTATTATTTTCTCCGAGCTTTTCTTTCGTATAGTACTGTGTCAAAAATTCTTTTACAGTATCTGATGACAAAATACTTGCTTTATCTTCTGCTTGTTTGTCCTCTACAAGTTTAGCTGCAGCCAATTCGATTTCTTTGCGACTTTTTTTAGCAGTAGAATGTTGACCAACAGTATATCCCATCATGAGAATAAAGCTAGTTGCGGCTACTGCTCCAACACTAATTAACGCTTTAGTTTTGACTTTATTTAACATCTTAGACCTTCTTTCTATAAAAACTAGGTCAAGAATAACAAAAAGAACTTGTAAGTTTTATCACATCACAACGAAAGGTAATTCCTACATTTCAGGCGAAAAATCGTACAGTTCAGAGAAAAATATCAAAATTAGCTGTCTTCAGTTTATAATATAAATATGAACAAATTAAAAGAAGAAAATTTGAGAAGAGCTCTTTCTCATATTGAACGCCATAAACAAGCCATAAATACAAGTAATAATAGTGAGGATAATGATTTTCATAAATTATTACTCCAATTTAGCTATGATGTATATGAAAGAATCAAGGCAAATAAAAAACCCTATCCGAATTTAGATTCAGATAAAGTTTTTTAACCATCTAACAAGTTTACATACTTTCCTTAGTTTTGGAGTTTATGAAACGCCAACTGAATCCTAGAACCAACATCAGATTGATGAAAAGGTACACAGCCGTAAAACTAGTTAAACCATGTTGCCTGATATCATCAAAGTATAAAGTCGGTTCAGTAAAGAACAAATAAATTCCATAGACCTCCACGAAAATAAGAAAACTGATAAAACCAATAAGGAAAAGTCCACTGGCAATAAGAAAGAGTCTCCATAAAAGAATGAGAATTCCTCCTACTGCTAAAAAAATTACTGGGATAAGGAGTAAATCATTCATGACTTTCTCCTTCCTAATCAATCAATTGACGATAATGGGTGGCAAGAGAGGAATCAAACTCTTCTAATTTTTGAACTAAGTCCAAATACTCCTCTTTTTCATGTTCTTCAAAGTCCACACTTCGATGATTTTGAAGAGTGATTTCCAATTGGCTAGTGAGTTCTCGTTTGGAAAAGCTGTAATCGCCTGTCACTTCCTCATAATGTTCCTTTAACTCCTTGTAGGCTTGGTATTCTTCAGGTGTTTGAAATCCCTGTACCAAAGCCTCTTCTAATTGATAATAGGTATCTTCCATCATAATTGTTACCTCGTTTCTTTCTATCTTTATTCTACCGCGCTTTTCATTTCTTGTCCGCTATTTGTATCTATTTTTTAATCCAATTCAAAAGAAAGTTGTTCCTGCTTTTCGTTTCCTTTTTCATGGAATTGTCTTAAGGCTTGATCTATAATATCTAAATCCGTTTCTGTTTCAATCAATGGCGCGAGTACATCGTATTCGGCCTTTTTTGTTTGATAATCCTCTTCCTTTGGAAAATTTTTCTCAATTTCTACCTTAGCAGTAGTCCATTTATCCTTTATTTCATCCAATAAGTTCTGAGTTTTCACTTGGTCCTCTTTAATGTGTTCAATCGTATGCTGAAGCCTTTGAATGGTCCCTAAAGGAGAATACAAATCTAAACTGACAGAATATTGATTTTCTCCTACAATCTTAACAGAGAAGGTTTCAGGAAGAGGTTGATTTGTTGGAAGACTAAGCATTTTAATGTCAAATCCTCTATAGCTTGCTAGGGTACGGAATTCTTTGCTGTCAGCTTGATTATGACGGATAAAACGGTGTAGGGATTCCCCTGCTTCAGATCGTTGATCAAAAGCTTGCTTACCTACCGTCATAGAAAATGCCTGGTCTTTCGACATTTCTGACTGTTGAATGTCGCCTTCATACTTGCTTAATCGTTTCTCAAGAATGGGCATATTTTCTTCACAGTAGGAGATTGTATGACGATAGTGATCCTTGCTGCGTTGAAAGGCGCGTCTTTGATTTTCTAATAGAGTTAGATCATTCTCTAGTTCCATCTTATATTTGAGATAAGGATTACCTGTTGCTAGTGCCTTAAAATCAGAAGCTGTCATAGTCTGTTCATCAATGTCTTCTGCAGCACGAATCGGCTCCTTAGAAGTCATAATCTGCTTAATATAACGGAGTTTGTTCTCCTGAGTTGCCCATAGATAATTATCAAACGAACCTTTGGTAATATAGTGGTAAATATCCACTTCCTTGTTTTCATTTCCTTGTCGGATAATCCGTCCATTGCGTTGCTGAATGTCACTTGGTCTCCACGGTACATCCAGGTGATGAACTGCTTTCATCTTGCTCTGAACATTTAAACCTGTTCCCCCTTTTTCAGTTGAGGCAAGGAGAATCCGCACCTCTCCTGCATTGACTTTTCGAGACAAACTATTCTTCTTTTCATCACTATTGGCATCATGTACAAAGGCAATTTCCTTACTAGGGATTCCTCTATCAACTAATAAAGCCTTAATCTCAGAATAGACATCAAAACCATTATCCTTTTTCTTAGGTGTGCCAATATCTGAAAAAATCATCTGAGTAGCCTTATTTCCCATTCCCTCACGATAAATTCTTTCAACATTATCCACTACCTGAAGCAGTTTGTGATTGTCTGCTAGACTATAACTAGAGTCCAATAAACGCATATCAATTGCTAGTTTCCGTGCCTCACCTGTTATCTTTAACATGTTATCCTGACTCGGATCAACTGTTCCACATTTGACCATATCTGACCTCATAACTAATTCTTCTAGATAGAGTTTCTGGTTTTCAGTTAACTCACTCTCAATAGGGATAATATGAGCTTCTGGAACAGGTAAATCCAACATATCTTGTGTTTGAATGTCGGCTGTTTCTTTATAGATTTTCATCAACTCAGGTAGATTGACAAACTTTTTAAATCGTTTCTTAGGTTGGTACTTATCCCCTGTAGGAGCTAATTCCATAGAGTTTTGAATTTCTCCAAAAGCACCTACCCAAGAGTCAAAATAATCAACTTGATAGCGTTTTAAGATATCGGGTTGAATGTAGTTCATCATAGTGTATAACTCACTAATAGAATTGGAAACAGGTGTTCCTGTCGCAAAGACAATATTTTTAAAATCATGTTCTTCCTGAATCTGTCGAACCTTCATTTCCATATCCACATTTTTCTTAGACGTTGTATTAGTAATCCCTGCTACATTTCCAAGTCCAGTAATGGGACGAATATTTTTAAAGTGATGTGCTTCATCCACAAAGAGAAAATCAATTCCTAAGTTCTCAAAATCAATAAAACTATCACGATTAAAGCGTTGGAGTTCTTCCAATTGTTTCTCTAGACCACTTATTGATTGCTCTGCTTCTTTAACGGTATACTTATTTTCAGAATGTGTTTTAATCTCTCGTAGTTCATTGAGTTTATCCTCAATATAGTTCATCTGTCTTTCTTTACTGACAGGGATTTTTTCAAATTGAGAATCCCCAATGACAATGGCATCGTAATCTCCTGTAATAATACGTGACACAAATTGTTTTCTTCTCGCCTTCACAAAATCTTTCTTAGTAGTCACAAAGACTTTTTTAGTAGGGAAAAATTTCATGATCTCTTGGCCAAATTGAGCAGACAAACTAGAAGGCACTACATACAAGGGCTTATGAACCATCCCCAACTCCTTTAATTTAAACCCAGCACCAAGCATGGTCAAGGTCTTTCCTGAACCTACCTCATGAGCTAATAAAGCTCTTTTTTCTTCTACGATTCTTTGAATGGCATTCTCTTGATGAGGGCGAAGGCTGATGTTTTGTGCCAAGCCATCAATGACTAGATGGCTACCGTCATATTCTCGACTAACTGTTCGATTATAAAGACGATTATAGCTTTCCTCAATGACTTGTTGGACTTCTGGATACCGTGAGACAAATTCTTGAAAGAGCTCTTGTAAATGCTGCTCTTTTGCTCTTAGAACAGAGGTTTTTTCCAAATCTGTGATGGTCTTTTTCTTTTCTCCTTCCGTAATAGTCATAGTAATCGTCGGTTGGTTCGAATTAAGTAAATTCTCAAAAATCTTTCTTCCTGTATCATAACGTGACCCACTAACTCCAAGACTACTATCTTTGGCACTTGGATAGCGATAAGCAAATGATGTCCTTAAATGAACCTGCCCATCGACAGGATTCACTTCAATGACTTGTTCAACATCTGGCGAAGACAATTCAAATTCACGATTGGTAAAACATTCAAAGGCAAATTTACCATAAACGGATTGAGGAATCCAACGTGACCCTATTTTAAACTCAATATCTGCCAGATGAATCCTTGGAGGGCGAACAGATTCTAATAAATCTAAAGCATGGCTCCAATCATATTCTTGGTTGTTTTCCTCCACTAATAGTTGAACTACTTCTATCTTATTGAGAATGTCTCCTGATAAAAACTGGTTCTTAGAAAGATATTTTCTTTCCCCTCTTAAATAGCTTTCTGGATCTATTAAAATCTGGTCACCCAACTCATCTAAAATAGCAGCTTGGCTATGTTCAGGATAAATTGATACCATATAGTCTAAATCAACCCCTCTACCATCCGATAAACTAGAGTTTAAGGCATCTAGAGCCGTTGAAACTCTTGCAATCACTCTCTCTGGCCTAACCAATGCTTTCTCAAAGGCTAAAGATTTTTTATATTTTACTTTCTGACTTTTAGAATCAATGTATTCATCTTCTAAACTTGCTAGTAAAGAATACTTATCGTCACTATCAAATAAGTTCCGATTGACTGAGGCATTCAAGTATCCAAATTGACTTACAAAGCGATCATAGTCATGATTGAGTTTACTAAGTAACACCTGAAAATCAGCCCGACTATAATCTGGATGACGTTGAATTTCAATTAAGGATTGATAGGTCTCTCTCAAATCAACCATGCCCTTAATACGACTAATGTCCTTATCCGATAAGGGACTTTCATAAAAGACAGTTTTTTTGAACAGTCCCTTATATTTCCCTCTTTTACTCGCTTCTTCTGACTTGTAAACATCTAGTGCTTCCTCATCTGTCAAATGAAGTTGCACGAATCGGTCTATTTTATGTTCAGACAAAGAACTGTCCCAGGCTTTAAAATCTCCCTTCTCGTCTACATAATAACTAATTTCGTCTACTTTTGAACTTTTCCGAATACCATGCGTATCTCGGTAATAAATTTGATTTCCCTCATATCCAAAAGAATAGAGCGCTAAGTCCTCCCGTATACGACTTGGGATAGAATTATCCACTTCTTCTTGGATAAAAACAGGTGCTTTCAAAGAATTGTCAATTTGTTTAGGTGCTTCCACATTCTCTAAAGCTTCCATTATGTCAGTAGCTAATGTTTCTGATACCCCCTTAACATTGAGAGTTCCTCCATTAAAATTACGTACCTCATATTGACCCAAAACTTGTGTATTGTATTTCCCATCAAAATATGGATTAATCCAGACACGCTTATCCTCTTCAAAGGGAATAGAGCCACTAAAGACAAGCTCATCTTCATTAAGATTCTTTGCTTGATCCTTTTGAAAGAAGAGGAGGTCTGTGGTCACTCGAGTACCTGCAATCTTTTTAAAAGCCGTATCTGGCAACCGAACTCCCCCTAAAAAATGAGTGTTGGATTTAATTTCTTGTAAGACATTATCTGTCCGCTTATCCATTGTCCCGATAGATGAGATAATCGACACTTGTCCTCCATCTCTTACTAAATCAAGTGAGTGTTTGACAAAGTAATCATGAATCATATAAGGTTTATCATAGTTTTTATCTGCAATCCGAAAATTTCCAAACGGAACATTCGTTAAGACTAAATCAAAACTATTATTTTGATAGGGAACTTCTTCAAATCCTCTCACTTCAATATGGGTATTGGGGTGGAGTTGTTTTGCGATTGCGCCTGTCACACTGTCTAATTCAACCCCATAGAGTTCTGATTTATCTCGTATACTTCTAGGCATAGCCGCAAAGAAGTTCCCAGTTCCCATAGAAGGATCTAAAATCCTTCCTCCCTCAAAACCATCATCCAGTAATTTTTGCCAAATCTGGCGAATAATCATTGGGTCTGTATAATAGGCTGTGAGAGAACTTTGTTTCATAGTGGAGTACTCTGATTTACTTACTAAACTCTTAAGAGTTAAACGTTCTGTTTCATACTTTGGATTGAGTTCATCGAAAAATTCATTGGCAAGACCGCCCCAGCCGACATACTTAGCTAGTAGCTCTTGTTCTTCTGGATTCGCTTGTCGTCCCTCTTTTTCTAATCTTTTAACAAGTTCAATTGCGGCGATATTCGTTTCAATTTTTTCTCGATTTGTCTTAGGATAAAAGTCCTCTAAATCATTTGGAAAAACAAAATCTTGAACGGGGACATCCGTCTCTTCTATACCTGAAATTAAAGGTTTTGTTTCCTTATCCTTTTCCTTTTCATTATCCTCTTCCAGATAGGAAAACAAATCTATTTCCTGGCTTCCACTTGGTGATTCAATCTCAATATCTGAATCTTCTTTTTCAAGTTCTACATGAGACAATACTTGTTCAATCTCTTCCAAACTGTTCAAGTATAAGATAGGATTCTCTTCAAATAACTGGTCGGAATCATTGAATAGCTCTAGGCGAACTAAGTCATTTAACTGTGCATTTTCAATCGAAACCAATTGAAATACTTGTCCTTTATAACTGACTTGTGAACCGATTGGATATTCAAGCAAAGCTTCTTCTACAATTTTATCTACTTTAGATAGGGAATGAACTTCCACATTTTCTTCTACCTGGTCAATATTATCTAAAGGTAAGACCGCTTCCGCTACTTGCTTAGACTTTTCGCTTTTAGCTTTTACTTCATCAAAATGAGTAATAATCTTCAGCTTTTGTGTCAGTGGGAGTTGTGTGTAGTTTTCTTCATGATGGACAAGATCCGTAACGGTATTTAAAGTAGCCATCAATTCTGAACCCAAATAGGCTAGAACATCTCCCTCTTTTTCTTCAAAATGAATCTCAAGAACCTCTTTTTCTAGTTCTTTGGAATCAACCATTAGAAGAAACTCCTCTATATCTCTACTAATGCGGTCAGATAGATTATTCGCAACCCGATAGACATTGACTAAATTGACATCCTGTTTCTGATGACATACAAGCTCACTTAATGGTGTTAGCTTCTCTTTTTCAGATTTGATGTAAAATCGAGTGGAAAGGTTATAGGTTGCGACTTCTAGCACCAAGTTTTTTTCAAAATTACTTAATTGAGATAATTTACTTAGACCCGCTTGCCCAAAATTTCTTGTGTAACTTTCTAAATCCTGGTCATTATTTTCAGAACTGGCCTCTAGGAAAGAAACAATATCTTGATGAAAAGAATAGACTTGAGGTATCTCTTCTATCTTGCCCTCTTCAGTCAAAAAACTCTCTACCAAGTCCTGCCATTTCTCATCAAAATGTTGCGCTTGATAACGAAGGAATAAGTCCATTTTCTCTCTATCTTTGGGAATTGTTCCACGAAACATAGCCAATAATTGCATTACTTCCATTACTTCCATACTCGCTCCTTTCATCTATACGAAAATAGGAGAATCACATGATTCCCCTACAACTCTATCTCCATTTCAACCTCTTGAGGACTGGTTTCTAAATCACTAGACAAAAGAGAAACGGCATCTGTTCTCATGTAGTAAGTATATAAGTCTTCTAGGTCTTGTTGGTTTTCAATCCCTGTTTCAATACTAATCAGAGCCTGTATAAATTCCTTGTAGTGACTCTCCATCATATCTGAAATCTTTTGTTTCATTTCCATAAATACTGATGACGGTTCCGTTAGACTTGTTTGGTCTATGTCTTGTAAATCCTTTTCTAAGGGATTGGTTCCTTCTTCTATTTCCAATAAATCTGAACGACCATCACCATCAGAATCTGCGCTAAGAGGATTGGTTCCTAGCGCCAATTCTTGAGCATCAGTTAATCCATCTTGATCCGAATCACGTTGATAAATGGCTTCCATATACTTCCTTCTTTCCTAGTTAATCTTTTTTCACTCCAATCCTATCAAATATTCCTTGAAAGAAGTATCACAACAAAAAAAGAGAACGAGCCAAAACTGCGTTCTCCTTAAAATGTAAAACATTACTATTAAAGTAAAAAAGACGACTTACAGAACCTGTAAGCCACCTAGTCAGTCGGTTTATTCTGGTGTCTACCACCGCTTGGCCCTTGAGATTTCAAAAACTCATAAATATGTTTTGCTCATTCAAACTCATCCCCACCAAACTGACTAATTGCTGGTAAAATAGTAGTCTGAAGTTGAATGACTTTTGGGAAATAAAATTGAGGATTGACATACACCAATTTTTCTTTCTTGTTCTTATACTTTTGATAAGAAACTTTCAAACCTGTATTATCTGGTGTTTCACCGATAACATCACCCGTTAGAACTCTTGTCCCCTCAATCGCACGGCCATTATGAATGGAATATAAGGTTAAGCGACTCCCATTCTCTCCTTTTCCGTTAGTGATAATAAAAAAGGAGGACTTCTACACTTTGGCGTAAAAAGTCCTCTTTTAGAAATGTATTCTTTTTCTATTATATTATTTAATAACGCATAAAAATTTTCCTAAACGAAATATCTTACTTTCACACGATAAAAGAAATTCACATACACTTATATTTTCTATTATCATGTCATGATATTTCATATTTTTATCTCCTTACATCTTTAAATCTCCTTTATTTTGATTTTTCAAATATGAGTATCACTATGGATATTTACAAATATATAACATTGTCAGCTATCGAATTTAAAAATTCTTGGTCATGTGAAACAATGAATATTATTTTCTTATCGCTTTTACATTCGTTGATCAGATGGGATATGTTCATCATATTGCAATAATCCATTCCACTAGTAGGCTCATCAAAAAACATAAGTTTAGATTTTTTACATAGTACAGATGCAATTGCTACCCTTTGCTTTTGTCCACCTGACAAGCTCATTGGATGACGATCTTTTGATTCATATAAATCAAGTTTTTTCAGAATATTTTCAACATAACTACTTTCAATATTTTTTATTCCAAGACCTACTTCACTTGCAATAGAATCGGTAAAAAGCTGATGATTAACATCCTGCATTACAAGGGATGATATTTTTAGCCTATCTGATTTTGAAAGTCTTTTGCCGTCCAAATAGATTTCATCCTTCGATTTTCTTTCTAAGCCTATAAGGCATCTGAGCAAAGTGGATTTACCAAGTCCGTTTGTTCCTACTATGCCGTAAATTTTTCCCATTTCAAAAGAGAGGTCTTTTAAATGCAATTTTTTATCTATGCCATTAAACTTAAATTCAATGTTTTTTACTTCTAAATTTCCCTTATTTTCATTTTCGGGTACTGTAAGTTTTACTCTATTCTTATTTCTTAAACCTAACTTCTTTAGCTTTTCAGACGGTATTTTCATAAAATCTATTTGAGTATATTCCTTTTGTATTTCCCCATCTTTAATCAAAAAAACTCTATCTACAATATCCATTAGATAAAATATTCTATGTTCTGAGATTATAAGAGTTTTCCCCTTATCTTTAAGTTTTATAAGCATTTCTTTTATGATTAAAATGTTTTCTTCATCAAGATTTGATGAAGGCTCATCTAAAACAATGATTTCCGTTCCAGATATATAACTTGCAGCAATACATAAAATCTGCTTTTCTCCACCCGAAAGCTTAAAAATATCTCTATTTAAAAGATGTTCTATCGGAAACAAATCCAACATATCATTTAGTCTCTCATCCATTTGTTTTTTTGAAAGTCCTATATTCTCCAAATAGAGAAGTAATTCAAGAGTAGTATTTATATTGAAAAAGTGTGTCTTTGGATTTTGAAATACATTTGATACTAAGAGCGATATTTCGTATAATTCGAGGTTTTTAATATCTTTATTATCAATCCTGATAGTACCACCCATAGAAGCTCCATCATATCGTACAGCTAACCCATTGATAGAATTTATAATTGAAGATTTTCCGCTACCACTTTTCCCAGTAAATAATACACATTCGCCTTTTTTTACATCTAAAGAAATGTTTTTTAACACTTTAGGAGAATTTCCATAAGATAGAGATAAATTTTCAATTTCTACCATAAAGCTCCTCCTATAACCATAATCAGTATTGAAAGCACATAAACAAAATCAACTGTTTTCGTTTTGACGGATATGTACCTAGTTTTTTTAACAGGATTTTCAATACATTTTGTTTCTGCTGCCTTTGCAATATCATCAGAAATATTAGAAGACATAACAAGTAAAGGCACAATTACATACTCGATGTATGAAATTGGATTTTTAAATGTAATACCCCTTATTTTCATAGCAAGTTTTATATTGTGACTTTCTTCCCTAAATGAAGGAAAAAACCTAAACATTACAGCAATTGGTATAGAAACAGTACGAGGTAAATTCATTTTATCCATTGAGGATATTACACTTCCTACATCCGATGTTTTTAAAAAAAAACTTCCCGCACTAAATGGAAGATAAAACATCTTACATACAGCAAATAGCATAAAAAACATCATTAAAATCGCATTCATATTTCTAATTACATCAAGATTAGGTATCAAAGAAAGAACCCCAAAAAATGATATGTTTTTTAAGGCTTCTTTCTTAAATCCATTCATTAAAAAAAGAAATGAAATAAGAAGCACAATTCCCCATTCAAAATAGGTATTTACTTTATAAAATACAGCAAATCCAAGTGAAAAACTTACTAAAATTTTACTAATTGGATTGGGATTATATGGATTGTCTAAAGAAACGAGCATTATACAATACCAGCTTTTTCGAAATGCTTTTTCAAAAAGACTTTACCGATATATGCGCCGAGTATCCCGCCGACAACAGCACCGATATATACTAATACCATACTTCGATAATTCAAAAGTGCTATGAGCTTCATTATATAATCGTGACCCATACCGCCTGTTTCCGCCAGTTTAATAACCTTGTCTTTAGCCAACAAAACTTGCATAAGGAAACCACAAATCCAAGTGTTGAATACGGCAAATGAGAGCATATTAAATTTAAATGATTTATATTCTCCTTTTTTTCTTAAAAGTTCCGCAATTGCCATACTGATTACAGCATGTATCAATATTACATATGTATTTCCCATTGCAATTGCTAAAAGACTACAAATCAACCCAAGTATAAATAATCCCCATGATTTTTGAACTTTTGCCATAAAGAGCATTATAACTATTCCTGTTATAATGCCTGCCAGTGTAGGGTATGCCAAGTATAAAATCGGTACAATACCAATCATTCCCGAAGCAAACATAAGTACAAAATATATTACTGTAAATACACCTATCGTAACTAAATCTTTAATTCTTAATTTTTCCATTTTTATATTTTCCTTCTAAATAAGTTTTCACTGAATATTTGATTTTCTAAGCATTGCTTTATAAAATTCCGAGCTTTTACAAAGTTCTTCATCTGTCCCTATCGCTTCTATTTTTCCGGCATTTAATAAAACGATTTTGTTTGCATTTCTTATTGTTCTTAATCTATGAGCAATAACAATTGCCGTTTTTTCTTTTATAAGTTCGGATAAAGCCTCTTGAATTAGACTTTCATTTTCAACATCCAGAGATGCTGTAGCCTCATCAAGCAATATGATTGGTGCGTCTTTTAGTATTGCCCTTGCTATTGAGATTCTTTGTCTTTCTCCGCCTGAAAGTCTTTGTCCGTTTTCACCTATTACTGTATCTATTCCATCCGGCATTTTGTCTATAAATTCATAACATCTTGCTATTTTAGCCGCTCTTATAATCTCTTCATCTGTAGCATCTTTTTTACCAATTTTTATATTATCTTTTATGCTTGAATTAAAAAGAGTAACATCTTGGAAAACGATAGAGAAATTTTTAAGGAGTGTTTCCGGATCAATTTTACCGATGTCCTCTCCCCCTATCAAAATCTTTCCTTTATCTATATCCCAAAATCTTGCAGCAAGCTTGGTGAGAGTTGTTTTTCCGCTTCCGCTTGAACCGATTAGCGCAGTGATTTCACCCTGCTTTGCAGTAAAGCTCACACAATTTATTACAGAATAATCATCATATCCGAAATAAACATCCTTGAACTCAATATCGTAATTTTTAATGTCAATATCTTTTTTGCCTTTTTGAACAGGCATGGTCTTTATTTCCTTTATTCTCCCTACAACCGCATCAAGCATAACTATCATTGACATAAAGGTGATTATTCCTTCTATAGGAAGATAAATACTTGCTGTAAGCATTAAAAATGCGATATAAACCAGCGCACTTACCTCCCCTGCCATAAGCATGTTGACGCCGATAACGGCAACACTTATAATTCCAAGCTTTAAAATTGCGGCAGCTATTCCTGTAAGTGTTCCGGCTACAACTTCACCTTTCGTCTTCTGTTTTGTGGATGCATTTAATTTTTTAAAAAAATCATTTAACATCCTATCTTCTAAGTTGTAAGATTTTATTTGCTCTATCTGCTCTATATTTTCCTGTAGATTATCAAAAACCTTACGATTATCATCTATCCAGCCTTGTACTATTTTTTTCTGACTTTTCTTTGATAAAAATATAATCAAAATAGAAATGGGAATTACCCAAAGGGCTGCAAGTGCAAGTTTCCAATTATAGAAGATAAGCATTAAAGCAATAATACTTGTGGATATAGCCGTTGAATATATATGAGGTACAGCATGAGAAAAAATTGTTTCATATAAGTTCATGTCATTCATCATGGTTTCCGCAAGGTCTGCCAAATCTCTTTTACCAAAATAAGAAAGAGGTAATTTCTTTAACTTTTCCGCTAACTCAATTCTTGAATTTGCACTCTCGTTGTACACATTGGTGTAAAGTCTTACATAATCCCACCTCGCTATTAAGAACATCACAATCATCATTACTACAATTAGTGCAATATAATGAATAGAAGTAAAATTGTAACTCTCAATACTTTTTAAAATGCCTATATACTGAAACAGAAACATAAAACCGATCATTGGTGCGAACAATTTAGTTAAATTAACAAGCGTGTGTGAAAATATGGCTTTTTTTAAGTTAAGAGCGCCTTTTTCTGACATCGCATATTTTTTCATAAAATAAGAAACCATATGTTTAACCTCCTATCTTCCAATTTACGGATTTTTGATATTCTTCCCAAAGTTTTTTGTAATGCCCACTCATACCGATTAAATCTGAATGCTTGCCTTCTTCTACAATTTTCCCCTTATCAATAACAAGAATTTTATCCGCATCTACTACTGTAGATAATCTATGAGCAATCATCAATGTTGTCTTGTTTTTTGATAGCTTCTTAAAAGACTCTTGAATCAAATGTTCATTTTCAGGATCTGCAAAGGCTGTAGCTTCATCTAAAATGATAATATCTGCATCTTTCAAAAAAGCTCTCGCTATAGAAATCCTTTGAGCCTCTCCTCCTGAAAAATATGTGCCTTTAGTTCCGTAAACAGTATCAAGTCCTTTATCTAAATTTTTAATAATATCTTTAGACCCTGAATTGATTAAGGCATTGTCAATTTCTTCATTAGTTGCATCAGGCTTTCCGATTAAAAGATTATCTCTTAAACTCATTTTAAATAGTTTAGAGTTTTGAAAAACAAAAGCAATTTTTCTCATTAAAGCCTCTTTTTCAAAATCTTTTATATTAATTCCTCCAATATAAATTTCACCTGTTTTAATATCGTAAAATCGTGCAGCAAGCCTTGCTATAGTAGTTTTACCACTGCCTGATGATCCGACTAAAGCAACTCGTTCTCCTTTATTCACCTTAAATGAAATATCGTCTAATACATTTTCATCTTCATAAGAAAAGCTTACATTTTTAAACTCTATCCCAACATCAGAACTTGTTTTATTTCCATAAACAAAATCATCAAACTCAAGTATATTTTCAATTTTATCTAAAGCAAGTTCTGCAAAATAACTGTATTGTGTAATCGTCGCAGTTCTCATAATAAAAGTAGCAAATGCCGGTCCTATTAGGAAGTAAATAACAGAATCTGCAACTACATTAGATAAGTTTCCATTAAATTTTATTAAGAGTAATGCCACAGGTACCAAGAAAAATGCCGTCGATGTAGAAACGGTTTCAAACCACGACATTTTATTCGTATAACTCATAGTAAGCTTAAGTACATTGTCTTTTGTTTTTATGATTAACGAATATAACTTATCAAAGCTCTCAACACTTTGTGCAAATGTTTTAACAACAGGAATTCCTCGAACATATTCCACAGTCTGAGAGGATAAATCGGAAAGTCCTGCATAATACTCATCCTTCATTTTTTTTGTTTCGGTTGTCATCATAGATGACATCAATGTCATACCGATAATCATCGGTATCATACTGGCAAGTCCTAACTTCCAGTTAAACACGAAGAAAAATACAAGCAGGACGATTGGCGATATAATGGTCATCGCCATATCAGGAAGTTGATGCGCTATAAAAGAATGGGTTTCAGACGCTCCGGACACAATTACATTTCTTATCCTTCCGCTTTCTTTGTCATCGAAATACCCAAGCGGTTTGTTTATTAGTTTTGTTACGGAAGTCTTAATAATGTTATCTTCCACTTCAAATGCAAAAATATGGGATAAAATTAAACCTATTAGGTATATAAAAAGCCCCAGAACGGCAAAGACTGCTGCATAAATTGAATTTTCCTTTACATAATCAAAATTCACCATCCCATTTAAAATTAAGTTATTTACAATTCTATGAATATATACCATAGGCATCAAAACCATGACACCTGATACAGCAGACATAACAATAGCAATATAGAGTAAAAAACTTTTTTCACCACCGTAAGCCATTAGTCTTTTCAGTATTGATTTCTTCTTATCCTTCACTGAACAACTCCTCCTTTTTTTAAAATTAGCAAACCCTATAAATAGCCTTTTTAGACTGATTTTAGAGGCTTGTTTTCAAACTCTTTTGCAATACGCATAGTTTTTCTTGTTTTTATTTATCATTTATTTTATAATAAATGAGGATTTCAATCAATTAGATATGGCTAAATAAGTCTATTCGGGATAATGTCTATTCGGGATAAAATATAAAGCACGGAGGTATAATATGAGTGATTTTTATAACTTTGTTAAAAACTTTTTTTCTACAGATGAATCTATCGATAATACAAAATACTCCACTGTAGGACATGAATTCCGTTTTAGCACGGATAATGCAGAAGGCATATATTGGTTTTACGAGGGCGATAATTTCACTATTGATATTTATGATGTTTTCATAAAAAAAGAAATTATCCATACAAGTTTTTCTGGTTTGAATAATTTCTATTCCCTTTATTTATCTTATTTAGTTACAGCAAACGGTGAATGTTTTAATCCTTATCAAAATCTTTCTTCAAATTCACTTTATACTATAAATACAAAAAATTCTAAAGACTTTAGGTTTATACTTCACAAAAACTCTCCTTATTTAGGAATCGGTATAAATTTCAATCAGTCCATGATAGAGCAATGCCTGTCCTCTTATAAGAATAAAGTCTGTAACTATGAAGATTTATTTTTTAATACCAGCATTATAATAAACAAGCCTTTAGAAAGAATCGCAAAAGATATCCTTAATTGCAAGATGGCATCTCCTGCTGCTGAAATCTTTTTTGAGTCAAAGGCAAAGGAATGGTTAAGTATTACAATAGACTCTTTTTTAAATAAGTACAGCAATCCACTATCTATTGCCGATGATGAGGCTTTGAAAAATGTCGCCAATTATATAGACGATCATTATGCAACATCTATCTCACAGGATACTTTAGAAAAAATATCCACTATGAGCGGCACAAAACTAAAAAAGTTATTTAAGCAAAAATATCAATGCACAATTACAGAATATACTCAAAGACGGAGAATGAATATGGCGGAATTACTCCTACTGAACTCTACCCTTAAAATTCAAGATATAGCAGAGGCTGTAGGATATTCCTCTCACAGTAAATTTAGTACATGCTTCAAAAAATATAAGGGATTTTATCCCAAAGACATAAAAAAATATGCGAAAAATAATCTTTCTGATTAAATACATAAGGATTTAACTTTGGGGACGGTTGAGTTAGACCTTATTGGATAATGTTAAAGTCATAATTGGTAAACCTAAATAAATTATACGTTTAGGTCTTGTTATTATCTTGTAAAATCAGTAAAGTAGCTAATTCTACTATTTTTAGGGAGTTAGTCACAAAGAAAATCAAACAGTTAGACTGACTGTTTGAGTATGAAAAAAGCAGATAAAAAATCCCTTGAGTAAATAACTTAGGGGATTTTAAAGGTTGGGATAGGGTATTGAAAAGCTCGTACAAAGTATAATAAAAATCCCCACCAAATTTTGAAAATCTATTGAAATGTATTGAAGTTTATTAGCAGAATACATAAGTGGAAAGCTTGATTTTAATACATTTAGAAGATTAATGAAAAAGAAATATCACACTTTCATTCTTATTAAAATCCTTATAACTGTATTTTGAATGATTTTCCCCAATCAAGCATCCCTCTCTCTTATAAAATATATACATTCAGTTGTATGAAATGTAATATTGTTCTTATCAGACTTGAAACTTTTACTAATCCAACTATTTATCTTACACATTTATTTTAAACCTACAGTATCCTATTTTCTTAATATTCTACAGTGTAACACTGCATTTATATTATAACGCTAATATGTTCAGAAAAGAAATACTTTGTAAGTCAATGTCTGTTATAACGGAAATTGTTAGAGATGTCTATCATAACAGAAATTGAGATAATGTCCATAACTTCCCTGAAGATAAATTATGTAATCACAAACTATTTCATATCCAATCTAGTGTAGGTTGTTTAGAGCATATCATCAACAAAAAAAGAACGAGCCAAAACTGCGTTCTCCTTATAATGATAAAATATGTTTTATGCCACAAAAGATATGTAAACTAATCTTTTAAATAATAAAAAAGTTCCGACGTTTGTAAATGTTTTGAGTAAATTGAAATTACTTTTTGACCTTTTGGAAATACTGTCTTTCTCTTCAAATCTAATAAAGATTGAGGAACAATTTTCCTTGATGTCTCTTTCAATGTTAATGCTAGTATCTGTTTTCTTGTACGTAGAGCATAATCAAACTCCAAATACAAATAACGTCCTGAACCAGTTAGATGAACATGGTTTCCCAATAACTCCTCAATGGATCCTAAAACTTGCAACTTTTGCATCGTGGTTCCATCTTTTTTTATTTTCAACTCATCAATTATGACATGTCTATTTAAACAATCATCAAAGAAACTGCCTGCACCTTTTAGGTAATCAACACCACATAGGTGCATGAAATTAGTAGGTGAAAAATGAAGTTCAACACTTTCTATTTCCGTTTCATAATACATGATTTTGCCAACAAAGTGTTCTTTAAAAAAAGAAGCCGCAATTTGTAACTGAGTAAAAAAACGCTGAAGTTTTATTTTTTCGGTGTAATTTGGATTACGATAATCTCTAGAATTTTCCATATTTTCCTCACAAAAAAGGTGGTTTACAGAGTCTGTAAGCCACCTAGTCAGTCGGTTTATTCTGGTGTCTGCCACCGCTTGGCCCTTACGTCCAAGATTGCTATCGGATTTCGTTCTGGTGTCCGCCACCGCTTGGCCCTTATGTCCAAGATTACTATCAGATTGACCATGAGCCGACTACTCATCTACACTATTTATTCTACCTGAAAATGGTTAAAATTTCAAGTGTAAACTCTTCTATTTCGTCGTATAAGCAAAACTGATGGCACTATCTGCTTGAGAGATTTTTCTAAAGGTATAGTTAGGATTACCCCCATAGTTTGTCTCAGACACAAGGAAAGAACCATCATCATAGACTTTCTCTACAAAAGACACATGACCATAGTCTGCTGGTGTGCCATGTGTACCTCCTACAAAAGAAACAATGGCACCTGCTCTTGGTGTAGAGCCAGTTTCTCCACCAAGACTTGAAGCTGTCGCAACCCAGTCCTGACCATTTCCCATGGTATTAATGATTGAAATCTTCTCTCCATTTCTACCTTTTAGCTTTAATCCTAACTGGTTCATACGACCCGCAACACCCCATGTACATTGTCCATAGGCATAGGCCATACCATCTCCACCACCAGGAACAGAATGATCATACAAGTCCCCACGAACCCCTTCAAGGGATTGCGGGTCACTCTTTGCCTGTCCTCCATTTGTTTGACTGAAGCCTTTTTCAATTTGGTAATACCATTCCGTTGCTCTAGTTTGTCTTTCCAGTAGTTTGTCACCAGAATTTCCCTCCCAATAGGTAAGGAAGAGTTGGGCGAGATTGGCTGCACTACCCGTATTTTTAAAGAAATCCTTTAACCAACTTTGATAGTAAGGACTATCCCCATGAAGCATAAAATCAAGTTGGAGGTCTAAATCATACCATTTCTTATTTTGGGTGCGTGCATAATTTAACAAGGCTGTATGACGTGTTGACCCATCTGCGGTATCCGTCCATTGACCTAACCCCAAACCTCTATGAAGGATATTAGGATAAGCACCACTATAAATGGCTGGCCCTCCTATCGCTAACCAGCTTTCATCATCCCATGAGGAATCGGTAGCGCCAACTGGAGGAGATAAATAATCCCCTTCAGCTCGTTTAGGATTGATAGAAGACTCTACCGACCAATTTCCTAAAATAGCCGCAATGGCTTGGGGACTTGCCCCTTGAGATTTCAAAAACTCATAAATATGTTTTGCTCGTTCAAACTCATCCCCACCAAACTGACCAATGGCAGGTAAGATAGTTGTCTGAAGTTGAATGACTTTTGGAAAATAAAATTGCGGATTGACATACACTAATTTTTCTTTCTTGTTCTTATACTTTTGATAGGAAACTTTCAAACCTGTATCGTCTGGTGTCTCACCAATAACATCACCAGTTAAGACCCTTGTTCCCTCAATCGCACGGCCATTATGAATAGAATACAAGGTCAATCGACTCTCATTCTCTCCTTTTCCGTTAGTAAGGATAACATCATCTCCGTCAAGAGATACAACTCCATCCATTGGTGCGACAATTGTTTGGTGAGCCTTCGCTTCTAGTAGAATGTACTCCTGAAGGGTAGGTTTTCCGTCTAAATCATAGTATCCATAACGATAAGTCATGGTTAGACTATCTTCGTTACTTTTCCCCTCAAATGGATTGTCCAATTCCTGCATGGAAGCATACACCCCCTCTTCTTTTAGTTCCTTTATTTCCTCTTGATCGTCTTTCGATAGTTTATACTTAGGAGTTTCATAGAGGTCTTGCATGGATTTCAAATCATCCCCATCGTTTAAATCATGCCACAAAGTAGACAGATAATCCTTGTAAGTTTCTGAACTAAATAAGTGAACTGGTTTGTGTAACTCATAGTCATGGAATTTAAAGTTCATATACCCCATCACATCATCAACTTTTGTGTAATAGGTAATGCCTTTGTCATTTGTGCGAGTATGTTCTGCATCTTCCCAAGTCAGGTGGGTATAAGCTTTTGTTAATTCAAATTCATCTTGTTGAATCAAACTAGCAGATGAAAATCCTAAAAAGAAGCTCATCATAAGTAAAAGAAGAAAGACTATTCCTCCAACTATCCAGGTTGCAGGATTTCCAGCCGCAAATGTAAAGAAGGAAAAGGCTGCTTTTAGTTTTTGATAGATATTTCGGACACTTGTAAGACCTTGTTTCTTTAATCTTCGAAACCGATTCTTAAAGGAACTTGGGTTATCTTTCGCTAGTTTACATCCTTTTCCATCTTTAAAATGATGGTATCGCTCTTTTGTGTTGGTCAGTCTTTTCTTGGTAAAACGACCTGTTGCTTGTCCTGTTTTGACACTAGCTTTCCCCAAATTATAAGAAAGCCGACTGTAGCGTTTCCCTTTTCTAATGGTCTCTTGAAGTGTGCGATAGCCTTCTAAATCTTCATTTTCTGAAGCTAACTCTCCACCTTCACGTCCAAGGACATAAAGAAAAGTTTTGGCTTTCCTACTGACTTTTTTGGACTTATAGGCTTGTTTAGTAGATTTTAGATTCTCTTTTGCGGCCTTGACTTCTTTCTTAGCTTTTAATTCTTCTAAACTCTTCCCTTGAAAGAAAAAATTAGATTTTTGTTTCGATTCCTGACCATAAAGAAATTTTTGATTGGTTTTTCTTTCTTTACGACTCTCTTTTCTTTCTTCTTTTGCTTCTACCTTGGCTTCTCTAAATTGTTTCTTGGCTATTTTCAATCGTTTCCTAGCATGAGGCAATCGTCTGTCTCTTAATTCTTTGCGATTCAAAAGAGATGGAGGACTATTTTGAAGGATGTGATTGTAATCTTCATTTGCTTGTTTTACTCTCTCCTTTGAAGCTTCTCTCATCTCCTCTAGCTTTTGCTTTATCTCTTTTTTCCATGCTTTTTCATCCAGTACAGCGGAATCTTTTTCTTGTTTCTTCACCTCCTTCTTTCCTTTTTTCAAGAATTTCTTCTCATCTTTTAGACTTCTTCTAAATGCCTTTCGGGCACGTATGATTTTTCTTTTATCCTTCATTCTACTTCCCCTTAGTTAGAAGCCATTTTATCAGGATCCGTACGCATGATATCAAACAATTGTGTACCTTGAGGAATCTTATTTTTAAAGGGAACGACAACTGAACCAGCTTTTATTAGCCCTGCCCCTTTTTCTGGATTGACTAAGTATTTTTCGAGTTCTTTTGACAAGCCTAAGAGTTGAACCAGTTCTTCTCTGTCATTTTTTGCTTGCTTGAGGAGAATCATAAATTCACTATTTGCAATAATCCGTCTACCGTTTGGATCTAACAATAAGGTTTCGACATTTTGGGTTATTCCAGTCGGACTGGCTCCATATTTTCTAACACGACTCCACAATTTAAAGAAGAAATCACTGGCATATTTATCTAATAAGAGAAGCTGCATTTCATCAAAATAAATCCAGGTCTTCTTCCCTAATTTTTGATTCCGAACGACACGATTCCATATCTGATCAAAAACAACCATAAGGGCGATTTGTTTCAGCTCATCTCCTAACTTCTTAACGTTATAAATCAAGAAATTGGATCCGGTCTGAATATTGGTCTTATGAGAAAAAATATCAAGAGAACCTTCGACATACAGTTCCATATCAAGTGCCAAATTCTGCGCTTCTTCTTCTGGCTGTTGACTCAAGACAAAGACCCATTCTTCCAAAGAAGGCTCTTTAAATGACTGATAGGTGAGTCTCGTAACTCGGTCGATAATCGATTTTTCTCTTCCATCCATTTTTCTATCCAATAACTTGCCGATAAAGGATAAAAGAAATTCTGATTTTACCTTTACAGGATCTTCATCCATATTTTCCTCAGACAAGTCAAGGACATTGAGATAGGTTTGGGAATCTGGCGCAATATCAATCATTTCTCCACCAAAAGCCCGTCCAATGACACTGTATTCTGCTTCTGGATCCACGATGATAATTTCAGTATTTTCACCAGATTCCTTGATTTTGGTCGTGATAATTTCATGCTTGGTTGCCATCCCTTTCCCAGCTCCAGATGTTCCTAAAATCAGACCAGACGGTGTATTTAATAGGCTGCGATCAATGGTAATAATATTGCTTGAGATTTGATTGATACCGTAATATTTCCCACTGCGGTCTTGTAAGTCTACTGAAGTCCAAGGTGAGTTCACTGCTACATTAGATGTTAATAAACTCCGTGATACTCCCTCTAAAAAATCACAACCAAATGGCAGCAAACTATTAAAGGCTGCTTCTTGCATATATGGAAGTTTATCAATCATTAGGTCATTTGAACCGGCCACTTGTTGGATAGTATCTAATGCTTGTTTGAGTTCTTCTTCGTCCTGACCAAAAACACCAATCAAGAAGACCGTTTGAAATAGTTTATCTCCTGTCTCTGTCATTGTTTTTAAGAGTTCCTCAGCTTCATCGATATTGCTTTCTAATACATGACCTACTTTTTCCAAATAGATACCTGTACGAGCTAGTTTTTGTTGTTCCCCAATCTTTTGGGATTCCATCAAGGTCTTCTTTGTTCGTAGTTTCTTCATAGCATCTGCCTTAGTCGAACTTTGAGCATGGAGGCTCACAATCAATTCCAAATCTCCTTGCATGAGGTCTCGAATAAACTGATCACCTAATTCCATGCCGTAGTCTCTCACATAGACAATCTGCAATAATCGGTCATTGATTTGTAGGTAATTCTTGTTTTTAAAATCCAAGAGATTAGGCGCTATGAAGTGACGAGTTGTCTGACCCGATCTCGTTAAATCACGGTAAGAAAAAGGAAGATGGTGTTCTCCTCTAAGCATATCTGCCAACAAGTTGACACGCTCTTCTCCAGCCAAGGATTCAAAGCGAGCATCAATTTCTGAAAAACCACTCTTGAAATATTCTCCAATTTGAGACAAGGAACGATAGGCTTGTTTGGGATTAGAATCCTTTCTACCAAAGCTAATCAGTTTCACAGCTGAAAAATTATTTTCACCACTGTCTAAATTCTGATTCATCATCCGATTCAATTCTTTACGATAGGTATCATACCCATCTTCTTTTTCCTCATACAAAACACTTTGTCTAAACTTTTCTAAATTCAATCTTTTATTAAAGATGGTCAATTGGAAGTTGGTTTGGTCGTCTAGGGAGTTAATCAAATCAGAATACTTCTCAATGATTGCGCCCTTATCTTCTAAACCAACTGTCTGGTAATTGACATCACCAAGTAAATAGCTTTGTGAGAAATAATCTTCTTTTACCTGCATAAGACCATTTTGATACAGGGCTTGATAGGAAAGAGTATTAGCCGTTGAGGGTAACACTTCCTCTTTTTTCCCTTTAACTTCTTCCTTTTTATTAGTCATTGAAGTTTTTTGTTTCTTTAATGTATTTGATTTTCTTTTCATGTTCAGGTCCTTTCTTTCCTGTAATTGTGCGTAGGGGAACCGTTAATTCAAAATGAAGACGGTATTTCAAATAATGTTCAAAATATAAATCATTGGGTTTATAGACTCCAAAAAGCATTAGGGGGATGGTAAAAGCAAACACAAAACCGTAAACAAACCAATCTCCAAATTGCCAGAAAAAGAGATTCAAGCCCAAAACAATAATTGTGACAATAAAGGCTGGTAAAACAAAGATGATTTGTCTTGTGGTGAAACCTAACCAAGCCCTGTGTTGGTATTTTGAGATGTCTTTAAAGACACGTGTATTCATTACTTTCCTTTCTAAAAAGGCTAAGAAGCAATCACTTCCTAGCCTTTATCTAATTACATACCTAAGATTGAGCGAGCCGTACGTTGAGAACCAACGAGGGCAATAATCAGTAAGATAGCTTGTACCAAACTACCAAACATAATCGCAAGTGATTGCAAGACTCCTGCACCATTTGAAACAGCTATTTTTCCAGCAGATTCAAACAAAGGAACAAGAGAAACAATCAGAAAAATGAGAACCCCTTGTACCGCATAGACCATAATATTTTTTAAATAGCCAATACCAATAGACTTCCACTCATCACTTAAAAATGTTGGAATCGTAAGAGGGGCAAATGGAATCATAAGGTAAAGTTGAATAAATCGAATGGATACCAAAAGATTGACCATGGCTGCACTTACTATCCGAACAAGCCAAATGAGGAGGGCGAAAAAGCCCACGATCATCCGGCCAATAAAGCCTGAACCTTTTAATCCAGAGATGGTATCATACTTTGCCCCACCGTGAGCCACAATCGAGGCCACTTGTTCAATGGCGTGACTCGCAATCCCGATGATGGCTTCTACAATCACGGTAGTGTTAGTAATTACAACTGCGACCATGATATAACTAATCAACATCGGCGCCAATGCTTCAAAGGTCATCGCTCCACCAGAGTTAGCAATTTTCTTTGCCATCTTCGAAAATTCTAGGATGAGAACAACTGATAAAATCGCAACTCCAAGAGGTTGCATGACACTTTTAGTAATACTTGACATATAAGTCCAAACAGTTGGATTATAGCTAGATAGAGATTTAATCAGATCTACCGTAGATTGTAAATCCACATTAAATCCTTCAAATAAATTTTCAGCTGATATTTTTTCAGATGCAAGGTAAACAAAGGGTGAGACTAAACTAAGATTCATGTCATTGTTTATCCTCCTAAATTGAAATTTGAGTTACAAAGGCTCCAGCAGCCCCTACCATAACACCACCGACAATTTCAAGAATGGCATTTCGAACACCTGGTCCACCATCTTTAATGTTGGTTGCAAGGTTGACAATCCCTACAACAACGAGAAAGGCACCAACCGCAATCAATCCCTTCTGTAACAAAGACATAGCTTGTGCAAACATAGCACTTGCGTCTACTCCATAAACAAAACCTTTAAAATGCGTAATCATCTATTTCCTCTTTTCTATTTTTATTTTAAACTAGATTCAAAAGTTAAATCACGAATTCTAAGGCCTTCAAGATGATTTTCTTTTCTTTGATTCAAAGGATTGATTTGATAGTTCCACCACCGTTCATCGCTTTCTTGATTGGCTAGGTACTTCCAGTTTGGATGCTTGGTTGAATTGTATTTTTTGCTTTTAAAGACAGGCATATTGGCAATTCGAACCAAGCATTCATGCCGTTTCATATTTCCGACTTCATCAGGTGTCATTAAATCACGAGCAATCTTTTGATGAGAAAGGGATCCTGAACCTGTCTGGCCAAAAGAACGACTCGTATTTCGAACATCAATGGTTTGTTTACCGAGTAAGCCACTCATAAATTTAAAGGTATCTTCATCATTACCACCTAAGTAGACTAAGCTATCACAGTTCCCCAAAATGGTTTTCCAAGCTTCTTTTTCTTTATAGAGCCCTTGAAGTTGGGCAATATTTTGAAGAATAGGAACGAGACTCATATTTCGAGAACGGACTGTTGAGGTTTGTTCAGCAAAATCTGGAATTTCTCCAATATTTGCGAACTCATCTAAGTAAACTCTGACATGAAGAGGCAATTGACCCTTAAAATCAATATCTGCTTGTCTTGTTAAGGTTTGAAATACAGTTGAAAAAAAGAGGGCTGAAAGAAAGCGAAAGGTACTATCGTTATCTGGAATAACTAAGTAAACCATTGATTTTTCCTTGCCCCATGTCTTCATATCAAGGGTATCTCTTTTGGTCAAATCCATGACACTTTGAATATTGAAAAGGGCAAATTTAGCAGTGGTTACAGCTATGACAGAATCCAGAGTCTTATCCTTATAATTTTGGAAATCTGCCCAATTTCGCATGGTAAAATTTTCAGTCCCATACTTTTTAGCATAATTTTCAAATAGAATTTCTAAGACACTTTTTTCTTGATTCTCACCTTTGGATAAGTGTTTAATGAGTTTTGAGATTTCAGCAAAACTTGGATAACGCCCTCGTTTTTTTCGCTCTTCCACTTCTTTTTTTTGACGTTTCAACAAGTTTTGATATTCTGTTTGACTTAAACGACTCTCTTCAATGAGCTGTTCTCTTGTTTTAGGTGGATTATAGAAATCAACCAAGTAGGAGGCTAAAGCTCGTACCAAAGTCATAGAAGCTTCATCCCAAAATGGATCACTACGAGATCCAGAGCCTTTGGTGTTATTAAAATAAACCGTCAGCATGCGATTCAAATCATTTTCTGTCTCTATATAGCGAAAAGGATTGAAACCATCTGAGTTCTTCATATTGACTAAATCTAACACCTTTACTTGATAGCCATGATCTAAAAAGAGTTTACCTGTTTTCTCGGCCAAGTGATCTTTTGGATCCACTACAATATTAGAACTATTCATCTGAATCAGATTGGGTTTCACAAAGCGAAATGTTTTCCCACTTCCTGAACCTCCGATCACCGCAATATTCTTATTTCTATCATATTGGGGTGGTTTTTTATCTAACAATGTCAAACGAACATCTTGTGCTAAGATCGTATCATGAGAAAATTCCTTACCGTAAAAGTGCTTCTTTTCCTTTAGAGTTCCAAAACGGGCGCTCCCGTATTCTACCCCTTCTCGGTATTGTTTTTTACCAGTCTCTAGATAGAGATAAACCAGCAACATCATCACAAAGCCTAGTAGAAAAAAAGCACTTGATTTTCCAGTAAAAGAAACATTCCATGGCGACTGAAGAACTTGATCTTGACCTTCCATCAGAAGATGAGTCCATTTATCTAAAGTATTTCCAGTATAGGAATCATACAAAAGCGTCAAACGATGAAAAAGATAGCCTAGTAAGATACCTAACAGTGAGAATAGTAGGAATTTCTTTCCACTGTACATCATCTCACCATCTCTTTCTGTTTGACGGCTCCTTCTTGTCTAAAGGTAATTTGGGATTTAGCTTCATCAATAGCATCATCTAATGACTTATCCATGGTAAAATCAGCTAATTTCTCCGGATCATTAACCATTTTTTCTAAAAGATGGTCTAAATGATTGTCCAGAATCGAACGGTCTTTCGTGTAGAAATGTAGAGAATCCCCTTGCCAAGCGATGGCTAAAGGAATCTCTTCTTTTTCTAAAAAAGCTTTAAATTTCTCTATATCAATTGGTTTGTCTAAAAAATCTTTTTTCAGATTAATCGTATCAATCGAATAAGGAGATTGTAGCAATTCTTCTAATTTCTGCACCCCTATCTTATAGGCGGAATCCTGTGCTAAAGCCTGACGCCTAGACCATTCTAGAATCTTTAAGAGACTTCTTACAGTAAATAAAAGACTACGCTCTGCATATTGAACTGCCATTCGTTCCTGTTGTTCAGAGGACATCTGATGCCTCCTTCTTCACAAATAGCAGCTTTCCTTCTTTATAACGATAAGCTATCAATTTCTGACGTTGCTTAATCGACTTAACAACCTGCAGTAGATCTCTCGAATAAGGTTCTCGAAGAGTAACTTCTACTGCTTTCCCATCAACGATACCAACACGTTTAAATTCAATGTAGTCTTTTTTGAGATGTCCTAAGCCCATACCAAAAGGAAAGTGATGAATCAATTGGATGGTACAACCACCTTTATTTCCCATTTGTTTCAAATCATACAAGTTTACTACCTTCATGATTAACTCCTTTATCTAGTTTGTCGCATCGTTTAAGTCTGGTAACGATAAACTCCGTGTCTGTTAGAAAATTCTCACACACGTCTTGTGCCAGTTGCCCTTCACAGGGAAATACTCTCAGTCCCTACTTACACAGGCACGCTAATCAAGACGGAGTGGATTCAATTTTCAAAGAACAGGTAGCTTTATTATAGATAAGAGTAGTTGAAATTTTTATCACATTTTTTATTTTTCTGTAGAGCTAAATTCATACTAAACAAAGATTTTGAAATAAAAGACTAACATTGTTACATAACGTTAGCATTTCATTTCCCTAAAACAAGCTAATTTGGTCTAAAAAAGCAGCAAACTATAAACTAGTAGGTTCCACACCAAATGTAGACCCATGCTGCCCCATAAGTCCGATTTATAGCGTACCATCCCTAAAAACATCCCAAGTGAAACATATAAACACCAAGCTAGAATGGTTCCTGGATGATGTACTAAGGCAAATAAAACACTTGTCAACGCAACTCGAATATCTAATTTTCTCACCAAATTCCATATAATTTCTCGATACAGAAATTCTTCAACCATACTCGCATTGATTAAGAACAATAAAAATGAAAACCAAGGAACTCGATGTTGAAGTCCAATTAAGTTTGCTTGATTCGTGGTTCCTTGAGCATGGATTAGGCTAAAACATAGACTTATAATCAGTAGGCTAATGAATCCAATACCAAGCCATTTCATCCTAGATTTCATATTGACCTTATGAGCTTGTTTGCGTTGGCCATACATCCATAAAAAAGAAATGAGTGACGCACCATAGAGAATCTCTAGTATAGTTAACTCACCGATACAAAGAAATTTCAGTAAGTATAGAGATACCAATAGGACATTTACTTGTTGGAATATATAAACTGGAATTATTCTTTTCATAGTTACCTCCGAAATAAATCTTCATAATCTAAATCTAATACCTGCACAATCCTTTCTACCCATGGACTTTGAGGCATTCGTTGTTCCATCTTGTAGTGGCGTATCTTTTGATACAAACGGTTCAATTCACTTGGATAGTGAAACTCTCCCGCAAACATTTTTCTGGTTAACTCAATCCAGCTAATATTTCTTTCAGCCAAAATAATGGACAAGTTCTCCCAAAATCGTTCAGCCATATTGCTTCTCCTTTAGTTAGATAAATAATGTGTTTGTGCCATGTAAATCAATTGTTTCGTATCTCTTGGCAATAAAGCTCTAGCCTCCTCCAGATTCAGATTTGGATAAACTCGCTTATTTGAAACCGCAAGAGGAAGTCTGATGGTTAGTTCAGGATTTTTTAATATCATTTCGATGAAATCTGTTAATTTTAGGTTATCTCGATTCTTAAAACGTAATAAATTTGGAGATAAAAACTCGAAACAATCTGAAGAATAGCTCATCATCTCAATTAATTTATCCTTTGTCATTTCAGAAATAGAATGAGGAGTGACCTCTATGCCATACTTTTGAAAGAAATCCAAAAGAAGTTGATTTCTTTGGCTATTTTTACTTAGATATAGATCAATCATGAGAGACCTCCCAAAGATTCGGTTCCATTTGATATTCTGAGACGATTAAGGAATCTAATAAATTTGCGAAGTTAATCGGTTTCTTGTCTTCATCATAAGCTTTTACAGTTACTTGGGTTGTAAGTATTCCCTCTTTTCCCTCGGCTCGATAGCCTTGTCCATATAAAACAAAAACAAGATTCTGATGATCATCTACAAAGGCATCAGCTCCGTTCTTTATATCCTGACTTTCAAGGAATTCCATAATGTTTTGAAGATAGGATTCGTAAAATAGGGGGTAGTTGTGTTTTTTATGGTAATCATCTAAAAATGTCACCTCAAACTCACATGGATAATTGGGCATCAAAAATATTTGTTCATCCAGCTGTCTGATTTCTGCATCATGTAATTCTGTTTCTAATTCATCACAATCTAGTATTGATTCTTTATTTAATGCTTTCATCTTTTTCCTCTATTTCTTTTAATTTCTTTGCGATTGCGGCAATCACAGGAACGGTTACACTATTACCAGCTTGTTTATAGAGCTGACTATTACTAGAGACTTTTCTAGCAGCTTCAAAAGCCCAATCAGGAAAGCCCTGCAGTCTAAAACACTCTTTAGGAGTGATTCGTCGTATCCTCAAACGGTAAAATTGCCCATCAATTAAGACACCGGCTACATGATAAACTTGTTTATCTTCTCCTTCATAGCTAGCCACTACTACTCCCATTTGCCCACTGGTTGTTAACGTATTCGCTATACCTTTTCCAACTCTACCACGACGATACTGAGAACTTGGTCTCTCCAAATTGATTGAATCTCCTATTTCTGCTTGAGCATATCCTTTTTTCGTTGCCTCTCGGACTTTTAGAAATTGGATTGGTTCTGGAATCAGTATTTTGGGGATTTTATCTCCACCTTGCATCGTAGTCAGTGTTGGAGATAAGCCCTCACTTCCATAGACGCGACCAGTTTCCTTAAAGCTAGTTGGTAAATCTCCAACAACGACAATACCATGGCGATCCTGAGTATTTAAAGTAAACATTGGCTCTTGATTATCCTTGAAACGTCTACCATTTTGTCTTTTTTCTAATCTGTCTGGTGTCATACAAGGAATCGCAACTTTAAATCCTTCTCCTTTTCCACGAACTAAGGTTGGCGCAAGACCTTCTGAATAATAGACTTTACCACTCATTCCACTTTTTGATGGATTCAAATTCCCTAATATTTTTAAAGTCTCAGAGTTAGTTGCTTGACCTTCTCGTCTGAAAGGAAATAAGAGTCTGGTACCTCTCTTTCTAGAATGTCCGATAATAAACACCCTCTCTCTGTTTTGGGGAACGCCAAAATCCTTACTGTTAAGCACCTGCCACTCAACATCAAACCCCAATTCATCAAGCGTGGTAAGGATTGTGGTGAACGTCCGTCCCTTATCGTGATTGAGTAGGCCTTTAACATTTTCAAGAAAAAGAAAACGTGGTTGGATTTGTTTGGCCGCCCTAGCAATTTCAAAGAACAAAGTTCCTCTAGTATCTTCAAATCCCAATCGTCTTCCTGCGATTGAAAATGCTTGACAAGGGAATCCCCCACAGATGACATCGACTTTCCCTCTAAGTTTTTTAAATTCGTCATCTGAAACATCTCGTATATCATGAAATTCTATTTCTCCTTCCGTTTGAAAAATGGACTTATAAGATTCTCTAGCAAATTTATCAATCTCACAAAATCCAATACATTCGTGTCCGACACTTTCCATTCCAAGTCGAAAGCCACCGATACCTGAAAATAAATCAATAAATCTCATTTCTTGATCACCCCTTTCTTATCGACTATCATTGTCAGAACTGTCACTCCACTTGAAATGACAATGAGCATAACTAATATCCACTCGATTGGCGACATTTAACCACCTCCTTTTCTAACACGGTTATTCCAAACGGAATACAAGCCATTAAACACAAATTCAGCCAAAACTTCCGCTCGTCTAACAAAGCGAACATTGTCAAGAGCATACTGATAGATTCTCTCAAAATCAGTCATAGCAATTTCACTGGCTGTTTCAGAAAAACCTTCTCGTCTAAATTGATCTTGTACCAATCCCCAAATATAATCTCGATCATATTTTGTGACCTTTTCTACTTTTCTTTTCAAGATAGGTTGAGTATTCCTATCCTCCTCATCCTCAATAAATAAAGAATCAGTCTCACTATATTTAGTCTCACTAACTTCAGTCTCACTAGGGGCTGAATGTA
Source organism: Streptococcus sp. K0074 (assembly GCF_048843365.1). Classification (GTDB taxonomy): domain Bacteria; phylum Bacillota; class Bacilli; order Lactobacillales; family Streptococcaceae; genus Streptococcus; species Streptococcus mitis_BM. Next base: position 1,216,835 of record NZ_CP184836.1, on the reverse strand, counting down.
AGACGGGGGCTGTTTCATTTTCAACCTGCCCTAGTCTTTTTTTAACACTAGGCCTGTTTGAATTACCTACTGGGGTAGTAGACAACTCCCCTAAATAAATCTTATTAGCTAGTCTCCCTTTCTCACTTGAAGACTGTTGGACTTCATCAATTAGGTCATATTCTTTTAGAATTTTTTTGATTGATAGTAATTTTGACTTCGAACAACCTAACAGCCTCATCAGTTTAGAATTAGAAAATACTAAATAAACCGCTCCTTCTTCATCTATCCAACCACGACTAAGAGATAATTCTAAACGATCTTTTAAAATAGAATAAGCCACCTTTACTTCTAGTTTCATATCCATATATTTCTCATCCTCAAAAAGAATTTTAGGTAATTTGTAATACCGTTCTGAAGTTTGGTATTGATTTGCGGTAATTCGTTTCATAGCGCACCTCCAAGTTCTTTGAGTGTTAAATCTCCGCTTGATTCCAATTGAACCAAGCCACTTTTTTCCAATTCAGCCATAAGAGAGATGGCTTCAACAATGTCAATTCCCATTTCACGTACTAAAAATGAAATGACAATATAGCGTGATGATTGTAATTCTTTTGTCATTTTCCCTCCTGAAAATAAAAAAAGGAGAACAATATACAATTGTTCTCTCTTTAGATAAATATTTATTGTTGTATTCATTTTTCCGATGCGCAAACGACATCTACAAATACATATACATCTATGTGCCTTTTTAGGACTTTTTTGACGTCAAAATTGCCTTTATCTACAAATACAAAATGCTTGTAAAATAGCTTAAAATCAAGGATTTTTACCCTTTTTTTCGTTGTAGCAACACTACACACTCCACGTGATGTGTTTGTGGGAATAAGTCAACCGGCTGTACTTTCTTCAACTCATATCCCAACTCTTGGTAGAGTTTGATATCACGCGCCATGGTTGCGACATTGCATGAAATATAGGCTATGCGGTCAGCTCCTGTTTGAGCGCTTGCCTTGATAAAGCTTTCTGTAAGACCCTTGCGTGGTGGGTCCACTAGAATAAGACTTGGTTGAATCCCATCTTTGAGCCAATTTTTCATAGCATTTTCAGCTGTGTCACAGACATAGTGGGCATTTGAAATATTATTCAGTTGGGCATTCTTCTTACTATTCTCAACCGCTTCTGGAATGACTTCAACACCATAGACTTCTTTGACATGTTTCGCAACAGAGAGGCCAATCGTCCCGATACCAGAATAGGCATCAATGACCACATCATCTTCTCTTAATTCAGCAAAGTCAATGGCTGTTCGATAAAGTTTCTCTGCCATTTCAGTATTGACTTGGTAAAAAGCAGGTCCAGCGATTTGGTAGTCATTTCCCAACATCTGGTCAGTGATAAAGTCTTGTCCATAAAGGGTCCGCCATTCCTTACCAAAAATAGCATTGGTGTTCTGGTCATTGATATTTTGCATAACAGACACAATCTCTGGGAATTGCTTGATTAATTGTTCAATCAATTGGTCAACACGGAAAACTTTAGGTCGAGTTGTTACCAAAATAACCATAATTTGGCCTGAATAGTGTCCGCGGCGCACCACAAGGTTTCGAATCAAGCCAGCTTGTTCCTTTTCATCATAAGGTTTCAAATTATAACGGCGGAGCAAGTCACGTAGACCTACTACTACCTCATCAATCACAGGATCTTGGATAAAGAAATCTTCTAGAGGCATGAGGTCATGGGAATTCTTACGGAAAAATCCAGTTTCCAAGATACCATTTACTCGACGAACAGGGACCTGGGCCTTGTTGCGGTACTTAACTGGATTTTTCATACCCAAAGTTTCAGCAACCTCTACATCAGCAATCCCAGCAATCTTGTATAGACTGTCTTTGACTTGCTTGGTTTTAAACTTGAGCTGCTCTGGATAAGCAAGATGCCCCAAGTCAGCGATACCTGATCGTAGATAAGCTAGGTCAAGGTCTTGGTTACGATGCGGAGAGTAAGTAAGGTATTTTTCAACTTTTCCGAAACCAATCTTTTTATTGACCTTGAGGACACGCATGAGGATTTTTTCACTCGGTAAAGCATTCTCTACAAAAAACACCAAACCATCCACCTTGGCAACTCCTGCACCTTCATGGGTCAAGTCAACAATTTCAACTTCTACAATATCATTTTTCTTTAACATTCTCTTCTCTTTCTATTGGCCGACAAAAAAGACGGCAACGTTACGGTTACCATCTATTATACCATGAAATTTATAATCAGATTCTCTTTATCTATTCTAGTTCATTTCTTTAAATGCTGCTTCTGCATCCGCATTACTGATAACACCAAATTGAATCTTTCCAATCTTTCCTTGACTGTCAATCAGGTATTCTGTAGGAATGCTTCGGATTTGATAAGCTTGGAATGTGGTTGCTTTTGTGTCATAAAGAACTGGGATATCCTTATAACCTTGATCTTGGAACCATTGTGGGAATTGCTCAACGGTTTTTTCACCTTGAATTCCTGGTGCAATGACACTAAGAATTTCGAAATCACGATCTGGTTTCGCCGCTAGTTCCATCAACTCTGGCATACTTTTCTTACATGGACCACACCAGGAAGCCCAAAACTTCAAATAGACTTTTTTACCCTTATAATCAGATAACTTAACTTCTTTACCGTCCATAGATTGCAAGGTAAAATCTGGAGCATCTTTTCCAACAGCAATTTGTTGTACAGTCGTTTGTTGTTTTGGCTGTTGTGCTACTTGAGTCTTTTTAGTTTCTTCCTCACCACAGGCCATCAATACAACTAATGACAAGAGGCTTAAGCCAGCAAACATTACTTTTTTCATCTTTTTCTCCTTTATTCAAAAATTCCAGCTAGAACATTTACTTGTCCTAATAGTAACAAAATTCCCATTAAAATAATGAGGAAACCACCAATTTTCTTCAGTAGCATCATATGACGCTTGATTTTACTAAAATAAGGCATTACTACACCTGAAGCTAGAGCCAAGACCAAGAAAGGAATGGCCATCCCCAGAGTGTAAATCAAGGTATAAATAGCTCCTTGCCAAGCCCCATTGCCTCCAGAAGCCGCAAGCGCTAAAACAGAACTTAAAACTGGACCGATACAAGGCGTCCAACCGAAGCTAAAGGTAATACCGAGTAAAAAGGCTGACCAATAACGATTGGCTTCCGATTTCTTAAAAGTAAAGCTTTTTTGAACCTCTAATTTTTTAAAATGAAAAATTTCCATCTGGTGAAGGCCCAAAATAATGATAATCGTACCCATGGTATAGCGAAACCAATTGGCATAGAGAATATTACCAAAGTAACCAGCACCAAATCCTAGAATAAAGAAAATGAGTGAAATACCTGCGATAAAGCAAAGTGTTCGAATCAAACCTGACCAGGCAACTTTTCTTCCAAATAAGGAGAAGCTTTTTGCACTTTCCTGATCATCCAATAAAATTCCAGCATAAACTGGCAGAAGAGGAAAAATACAGGGAGAAAAGAAGGACAAGACCCCTGCTAAAAAAACGGAGATTGAAAATACTAGCGTTTCCAATAAAGAACCAACTTTCTTAAGAATTTAAACCTATTGTACTATAAATATTAAAATTTGTATCAAGTTTGCTACGATTAACTGTTTTTGTCATTATATTATGTGAAATAAACTCTTTAATAGTACACTATGTTTTCTAAAACATTGTTAGAAATTGATTTGAATTTCTCCATCAAGTTGTTCGGTTTTTTCATTTCGCTATAGATAAAAGAAAAAATTGAAGAAAATTGTCCAAAGAGCCACTTTTTCTTCAATCTACTTTTACTTATTTTAATAAGTCCCTTCTTCACCTTGGCTAGTCAAGATTACTGGACCATCCTTAGTAATGACAAATTGGTGTTCATATTGACAAGATAGTCCACCGTCAATGGTCTTATGGGCCCAACCGGTCTTCATATCTGTATCAATTTCCCAATCGCCTGTATTGATCATTGGTTCAATAGTCAAGACCATTCCTTCACGGAGACGAAGTCCACGACCAGCAATACCATAGTTAGGAACCATTGGTTCTTCGTGCATAGTTGGGCCAACACCATGACCAACCAAATCACGCACTACACCGTAACCACGACTTTCAGCGTATTCTTGAATGGCTGCACCAATATCACCGATACGATTTCCAACAACAGCTTGTTCAATCCCCTTGTACATAGCTTCTTTGGTTACATCCATCAAGTTTTTCACTTCTTCGGAAGGTGTACCAACAGCATAAGCCCAACAAGAGTCTGCTAGACCACCAGAATAGCTCTGAGTGTATTTCTTCATTTGCTCCACATTGTTGAAGTTTAATTTTGAGACATTCAGGTCAGATTTAGCAATAGGACCTCCCAAAACCATGTCAACCTTGAGCAAATCACCATCTTTCAAAATATAGTGACGAGGGAAAGCGTGAGCCACTTCATCATTAAGAGAGCAGCAGGTAGCATAAGGATAGTCCATCATGGCACCGTCAACTCCAATCTGAAGCGGAAGGAAATTTTCTTCCTTACAACGACGGCGAACGTATTCTTCAACTTCCCACATATCTACGCCTGGCTTAATCAAATCACGTAAGCCGATATGAATACTTGCTAAAAAATCACCGGCCTTATCCATAGCTTCAATTTCACGAGCTGATTTTAATGTTATCATTTTTTCTCCTAGTTTCTAATTAATTTTAACAGTCACATTTGCCTTTGAAACAATCTGATGACCATGATAAATATCGTAATCAATAATAGCTGATCGTCTAGTATGATGGATAATGCGTGCTTGAATGCGCAGTATATCATCTATCTGAACAGCCTGCAAAAAGTAGATCAGCATTTGTTCGATGATGAGATTGCGACCACTATTCACAACTAAATCTTGGGTCATATGAGTCAGTATCTCTGCCAATACACCGTTAGCTAAAACACCGTTTTTCTCAAGCATAAAGGGTTCCACTGTAATGACGACTTCATCATGGTGATAAGCGAGTTTTTGACCAATCTGCTCAGAAAAAGTTGGTAGAGCCGAAACTTGAGAACGACTCATCTTCTCCATGACATCTCGTCTGGTTACAACCCCAAGCAATGTTTGATTATTTCGAATAACCGGTACCATTTCAAAATCTTCTGCAATCATCCGTTGACTCACATTGGCAATATTTGTCGATAATCCTGTTACGAAGATACTGCGCGTCATCACCTTGTCAATCGTCGTGCTGGGAGACTTGTCTCCTGCGTCACGCATAGTAACAAGCCCAACAACGACCTGATGTTGATTGATAACTGGAAAACGACTGCTACGATTCTTACGAACCAAGTCCAAATAATCTTTGACTGTGTCGGTTTCTCTCAGAAAACCATACTCATGACTCGGGCGATAAAGTTTCTCAACTGTCAGAATATCAGTCTTGATTTGGACATTTGACAAGGCTTTATTGATCATGGTCGCGACAGTGAAAGTATCATGCTTACTTCTCAGAACAGGAATTCCTTTTTGATTAGCCAGTTTAAGTACATCATTATGAACCTGAAATCCCCCTGTAACCAGAACTGCATTTTCATTTTCCAAGGCTAGCAACTGAATACGGGTTCGGTCTCCGACAATCAAGAGTCCCCCATCATGAAGGTAAGACAAGATATTTTGTTCAGTCATGGCACCAATTGAAAACTTACTGAATTCTCTCTCTAAACCTTCTTGCCCAGCCAGAACCTCAGAAGAAGTCACTTCTGCAATTTCAGCAAAAGTTAATCTTTCTATAGCAACTTTCTTAGATTTAACACGGATAGTACCACTTCTTGGGCGAGTCTCTACAATTCCACGGTTTTCAGCTTCTTTAATGGCCCGATAGGCAGTTCCATCACTGACTCCCAGATGGTTTGAAATGCTACGAACACTGACCCTTTTACCTACTGGTAATTCCTCCAAATAGCTTAGAATTTCCTGATGCTTACTCATTGAATTCTCCTTTTACATACCGAAATTCAAGATAATCCCGCATTTTTCTTGTGTAACGATCACTTCCCTTAAACTGACGAAACAAACTAAATCCAGACTTAAGAGCAACCTTTTGGCTAGCTTCATTTTCGAGGTGGGTAATGATAGATAATTGTTTTAAACCAAATTCCTCAAAAGAAAGTTGACAAATTTTTCTAACAACCTCTGTCATAAATCCTTGCGACCAAGCATCTTTTCTCAAAAAATAGCCAAGTTCTGCTTCTTTTTTGATTTCATCTAACTTTTCAAACTTAACAGAACCAATCATTTGTTGATTTTTCTGGTCACAAATAGCCCACACTCCCAAAGGGGACTTCATAAAGTAATTGGCCAGTGCATATTGACTTTCTTCCAGACTTGCCTGAGTTGGGAAAATAAATTGTAAATTTTCAGGATTTGAGGCTATCTCATGGAAGTCCTGACTATCACTAAAAAAGAAAGGACGCAAATACAAGCGATCCGTTTCAAAAAAAGAAAACATTGCTAATTTGGTCCAAATATTCATAAACACCTCTACGGTTTAATCCTCAACAAGTGTAATATCCGCTCCTAGATTACGTAATTTTTCAATAATATCAGAATAACCACGTAAGATAAACTCGATATTTGTAATTTCAGTTTTACCTTCAGCCATGAGCCCAGCAATGACTAGTGCAGCCCCAGCTCGTAGGTCAGTCGCTTTAACACTGGCCCCACGCAAATTACGTCCACCCATGTACAAAATATGACCATTTGTTGTCGAAATGTCCGCATCCATCTTTGCTAGTTCAAAAACATGATTTACACGTTTTTCGTAAATCGTATCGACAATTGTACCACGACCATTCGCTCTTAGTAAAAGTGGAGTAATCGGTTGTTGCAAATCAGTTGCAAAGCCTGGGTAAGGAGCTGTCTTAATATTGATTGCTTTCAAATTAGACTGCTCTTCGACAAAAATGCTGTCTTCAGATACAGTCATTCTCACTCCCATTTCTTCCAGCTTAGCAATAAATCCTTCTAGGTGTTCGTAAAGAACATTATTTATACGAATCCCCTTGCCGACTGCAGCAGCTAAAGAAATATATGTTCCAGCTTCGATACGGTCTGGAATCACCTGATGACGGGTTCCATGTAATCTTTCAACACCATCAATAATGATGATATTAGTTCCTGCACCGCGGATATGGGCTCCCATATTATTCAAGAGGGTAGCTACATCAATAATTTCAGGTTCACGGGCTGCATTTTCAATAATAGTACGACCATTCGCTTTAACCGCAGCAATCATCGTATTGATCGTTGCCCCTACACTAACCGTGTCCATGTAAATACTTGCACCATGAAGTCCTGTATCTTTAGCAGATAACTTCATGTTATCTCCCTCGTAGCTAACAGTGGCACCCATGGCTTCAAATGCCTTAAGGTGTAAGTCGATCGGACGAGGACCTAGATCGCATCCTCCCGGTAGACCAACTGTCGCTTCACCAAAACGGCCTAAGAGGCTCCCATAAAAATAGTAAGATGCACGAAGACTGTTAATTTTACCATAAGGCATTGGAATATTTTGAACACCTCTTGGATCAATCTCCAAGACATCGTCATAACGCTTAACAGTAGCTCCCATCAATTCCATAATTTCGACAAGACTTGCTACATCCGAAATATCTGGAACGCAATCCAAAGTCACCACATCATCAGCCAATATAATAGCTGGAATTAAGGCCACAACGCTATTTTTAGCACCACTAATAGTGATTTCACCTTGTAGTGGTAATCCACCATTGATAACAATTTTTCTCATTCTAAGTTTTTAATACTCTTTCAAGATTTCTAATAAGGTCTTTAAAATAAATTATATCATAAATGCAACCTTTTTTCCATCCTTTTCACTTTTATTGGAGATAGTAAGTAATAAATAGGATTAAGTTGAAAGGTTGAGTCCATATTTTATGAAACATCTTTTGATACTAAAAAAGCCTAAATTAAGAACTGCAAAATACCCCAAAAATTAGATTTTCTCTATCTAACTTTTGAGGTATCGTTCAACTATAAGAGATAATAGTCTTTTGGGGTGTTAATACTATGCGGAAATCAAAAACAACTCATGTCTGTGTCACCTTGCAGACAATCTACTACTGACCTTCTCATCTCTATATTCAATTGCAAATAGTCGTATTTAGTTGACTCAGAACAAACTTCCGAGTTTTTTTATTAAGCACTGGAAGTGAGTTCTTTTTGATTCTCGTTCAGCAGGTTTTAAGACTTGTCCTATCCAGATAATATCTTTTCTGCAACCCACAATGACTAACAAATAGCTTTTCTTTACTCTACTACCGCTTCAGCGATTTCTTCGCGGCTAATACCAGCAAAGTAGCGTGTGATATCAATAGTTTCTAGGGCTTTAAGGACGTCTTCGCGTTCGTATTTCACTCCACGAAGGACATCTTCTACAGCTACAACGTCCTCGATACCAAAGAAGTCACCATAAATCTTGATGTCTTGGATTTTTGATTCGACGACATTAGCAAAAACTTCAACCTTACCACTAGTGAATTTTGTTCCACGACGGACGTTAAATTCAGGTGATTTACCGTAGTTCCAGTCCCAAGTACCAAACTTAGTATCCTTGATGCGATTGATTTCATCCAATTGTTCCTCAGAAAAAACGTATTCAGTCATCTCTGGGTACTCTTTTTTCATGTATTCCAAGAGTAAATCACGGAATTCTTCAACCGTGATTTTTTCTGGCAATTCATTGACAATATTGGTTACACGAGCACGGACGGATTTCACACCTTTTGACTCAAATTTGTCCTTTGAAACCTTGAGGGCGTTAGCAAGGACTGACAAATCAACGTCAAAGAGCAAGCAACCGTGGTGCATGATACGACCGTTGATATAGGCTTGAGCATTGCCACAGAATTTCTTTCCATCAATCTCTAAGTCATTACGGCCTGTGAACTCAGCTTTAACCCCAAGTTGAGCCAAAGTATTGATAACTGGAGTTGAGAAGCTCTTGAAGTCAAATGCCTTATTTTCATCTTCTTTGGAGATGATCGTGTAGTTGAGGTTATTTAAATCGTGGTAAACAGCTCCACCACCACTGATACGGCGGACCACCTCAATACCATTTTCTCGAACATAATCACGGTTGATTTCTTCGATGGTATTTTGGTGACGACCAACAATGATAGATGGCTTGTTGATCCAAAGTAGGAAGATTTGATCCTCATCCAAAAGGTGTTTAAAGGCATATTCTTCCAAGGCGATATTAAAAGCAGTGTCGTTTGAATGATTGATAATATATTTCATGATATCCCTTTATACGATAGAGACTGGAATAAATTCCAGTCTAGTCTATCAATTTTTATTTTTTCTTAGGTGAATGGATAGCCATTCCAAGAACATCAGCAAATGCTTCGTACATTACTTCAGAGTATGTTGGGTGTCCGTGGATTGTCTTAAGCATTTCTTCTACAGTGATTTCCATTTCAATAATGCTCGATGCTTCATTGATCAATTCTGCAGCTGCAGGTCCGATGATATGAACACCAAGGATTTCACCGTATTTCTTATCTGCGATAACTTTAACGAAACCTTGAGCAGCATCAGATGCAATGGCACGACCGTTAGCAGCAAAGTTGAATTTACCGATTTGGACATCATATTTTTCACGAGCTTGTTCTTCAGTCAAACCAACTGCTGCTACTTCTGGAAGTGTGTAAATAGCTGCAGGAGTCAAGTTCAATTTGGCAACAGCGTGGTTTCCTTTAAGGGCATTTTCAGCAGCAACTTCACCCATACGGAAGGCAGCGTGAGCCAACATCTTAGTACCGTTGATATCGCCTGGTGCATAAATACCAGGAACAGAAGTTTCCATGTACTCGTTAACCTTGATACGTCCACGATCCAATTCAAACTCAACTTCGCCAATTCCTTCAAGGTCTGGCACACGACCAATTGAAAGGAGAGCTTTGCTAGCGATGATATCATCTTTTCCTTCAACTTTGATACGGAGTTTGCCATCTTCTTCAATAATTTCTTGAAGTTTAGTACCTGTCAAGATCGTCATACCTTTGCGTTCAAGAATCAAGCGAAGGTTTTTAGATACTTCCGCATCCATCGCTGGAACAATGCGATCCATCATTTCGATAACAGTAACTTTTGAACCGAAGGTCATGAATGCTTGACCGAGTTCGATACCGACAACCCCACCACCGATGATAACGAGGCTTTCTGGAACTTCGTTCATTTCAAGGATGTCATCACTAGTCATCACAAGAGATGATTCCATACCAGGAACATTGATTTTGCTTACTTTTGAACCACCAGCAAGGATGATCTTCTTAGTTTCAAGCAATTCAGAACCGTTTACCAAGACATTCTTATCTTTAGTGATAGTACCGATACCCTTATGAACATCAACACCGTAGCTACGAAGAAGTCCTGCAACCCCACCTACAAGGGTGTTGACAACTTTAGATTTAGTTTCTAAAAGTTTCTCCATATCAACTGTGAAGTTAGGGTTTTCAATCACGATACCACGATTTGCTGCATGACCGATATTTTCGATAATTTCAGCGTTGTGAAGGTAAGTCTTGGTTGGGATACATCCACGGTTCAAGCAAGTTCCACCAAGTTCAGATTTTTCAACAAGAGCAACCTTACCACCTAATTGAGCTGCTTTAATGGCAGAAACATAACCAGCAGGTCCACCACCAATAACAACGATATCATAAGCATCATCACTCTTACCATCATCGTTCGAAGCACTTGCTGCAGGTGCTGGGCTAGCTTCTGGTGCAGCTGCTCCAGCTGTTGGGATGTTTTCCCCTTCTTCACCAAGGTAACCGATAACTTCAGTAACAGGAACAGTCTCGCCGTCACCTTTTAGGATAGCGATCAAATAACCGTCTTCTTCGGCTTCCAATTCCATGCTGACTTTGTCAGTCATGATTTCCAAAAGGATTTCTCCTTCTTTTACAAATTCTCCGACTTTTTTATTCCATTGGACGATTTGTCCTTCTGTCATATCCACGCCGGCTTTTGGCATAATTACTTCTAAGGCCATGTCTTCCTTCCTTTATCTATATCTTAAAAATGAATGCTCTTAAATCAACATTGTGATTGGATTTTCAATCAATTCTTTCAAGTCCTTCATAAACTTAGCACCAGCCATACCATCTACGACACGGTGGTCAATTGTTAAACCAAGACTCATGATTGGGCGAATCACAATTTCACCATTGACGACAACTGGCTTCTCGATTGTCGAGCTCACACCAAGGATAGCTGAGTTTGGTTGGTTGATGATAGGACCAAAGGACTGAACACCAAACATTCCCAAATTACTGATTGTGAAGGTTGAGTTTTGCAGTTCGCTTGGAGCCAATTTACCATCCAAGGTACGGCCAATCACATCTTTAAAGGCTACAACCAGTTCTGAAAGACTCATCTTCTCAGCATTGTAAACAACAGGTGTCATCAATCCATTATCCATCCCAACTGCCATGGCAAGATTGACATAGTTGTGAGTGATAATGGTCTTTCCATCTTCTGTCAATGAAGCGTTGATGTAGGGGTGTTTCATAAGAGTCTTAACAACTGCAAGTGAAAGAAGATCTGTTACAGTAGTCTTCTTCCCAGTTGATTCCATGATTGGCTCAAGAACCTTCTTACGCAGAGCCAACATTTCAGTCATATCAACTTCATAGTTGAGGGTGAAGGTTGGCGCAGTTAGGTAAGATTCAACCATACGTTGGGCAATAACTTTACGCATTGCTGTCATTGGAATACGTTCAATTTCACCGTATGGTGTTACGTTATCAGGAACTTCTTCCACTTTTTCAATCTGAGCAGGAGACTTGATGGTATTGTTTTCGATATTTTCAGGAAGCAAGACCAAAACATCCTTCTTCATGATTTTACCACGATGACCAGTTCCTTGGATTTCCTGCCAAGCAATGTTATGTTTGAGGGCAATTCGTTTTGCAAGTGGCGAAATGCGAACCACGTTTGTGTCTTTATAAGTTTCCACGTCTTCTTTGTGGACACGACCGTTTGCACCTGAGCCAGAAACGTCGTAGAGGTTGATCCCTAAATCATCCGCTAACTTTCTAGCCGCAGGAGTCGCTCTTAGCTTGTCATCAGCCATGACCTCTCCAATTCTATTATAAGATACTAAGGGCGTCAAAAGTCAAAGTGAAAATAGGAAACTTGACGAAGAAACTTTAGTTTCTAGGAAAGTTTATCTTTTTCACACAGACTTTAGCCCGAGTTCAATTATTTCAATTATATGATGCAAAGGGCGTTTAAAAGCGACCGAAAAATAGGAAATCAACGTAGACCTCGATGAAGTTAAGGAGATTAATCTTTTTCCGAGCTTTTAGCCCGTGCTCAACTCTACAAGTAACTTGAACACGAAACGCGTCTCAAGTTACTACGGTTGCCGCTATTTGGCGGTCAACCTTGTAGACTTACTAAGTCGTTCGTCGGTTAATGTCGACCCGACTCTCTCCTGTCGCAACTTTTCAACTTACTTGGATACAAAACGTATCTCAAATACGTTTTGTTTACATAACTTATCTTATGTAATTCTATTCTTTGTTATAAGTTTTACGAATGGCATCTTTGATGCTTTCAACTGTTGGAATCATTGCATTTTCCAGGTTTTGTGCGTAAGGCATTGGCACATCTTCTCCTGCGCAACGACGGATTGGTGCATCTAGATAGTCAAATGCTTCTGATTCTGAAATAATAGCTGAAATTTCACCGATATAGCCACTTGTCTTGTGGGCATCGTTGACCAGAACAACTTTACCAGTCTTCTTAACTGAGTTGATGATGATATCCTTATCAAGCGGAACAAGGGTACGTGGGTCAACAATTTCAACTGAAATTCCTTCTTCTGCTAATTCTTCAGCAGCTTGAACCACACGACGGAGCATTTTTCCATAAGTAACAACTGTTACATCCGTACCTTCACGTTTGATTTCCCCAACTCCAAGTGGAATCGTGTAGTCTGGATCAACTGGCACTTCCCCTTTTTGGTTAAATTCTGACTTGTACTCAAGGATGATAACAGGGTTATTATCACGGATAGAAGACTTGAGCAGTCCTTTCATGTCCGCAGGTGTTCCTGGGGCTACAACCTTAAGTCCAGGAATGTGAGTAAACCAAGATTCCAATGATTGTGAGTGCTGAGCTGCAGATCCAACTCCATTACCAGCTGCACAGCGGACAGTCATTGGAACCTGACCTTTACCACCAAACATGTAACGAGTTTTAGCAGCTTGGTTGACGATATTGTCCATGGCAATAACAGAAAAGTCCATGAAGGTCATATCGACGATTGGACGAAGTCCTGTCATGGCTGCTCCTGCTGCTGCTCCAGAGATGGCAGCTTCAGAAATCGGACAGTCACGAACACGTTCTGGACCAAATTCTTCAAGCATTCCAACAGAAGTACCGAAGTCTCCTCCAAAGACACCGACATCTTCTCCCATCAAGAACACATTTTCATCGCGACGCATTTCCTCAGACATAGCAAGGATAATGGTGTCACGGAAGGACATTGTTTTTGTTTCCATTTTATCTCTTTCTCCTTAGTCTGCGTAAATATCTTCAAATGCTGATTCAAGCGGTGGGAATGGACTTTCTTCCGCAAATTTGACAGAAGCTTCTACTGCTTCCTTGACTTGCGCTTGGATTTCTTCCAATTCCTCGGCACTCGTAATAGTGTTTTCGATGAGGTACTTGCGAAGGTTTTCGATTGGGTCTTTTTGTTTCCACAATTCCACTTCTTCACGCGTACGATATTTACCAGGGTCTGATGATGAGTGACCAAGCCAGCGGTAAGTTACACTTTCAATCAAGACTGGACCGTTGCCACCGCGAACATGGTCTACGGCTTTTTTAAACCCTTCGTAGACGTCAATGACATTGTTACCGTCTTCGATGAACATTCCAGGAATTCCATAAGCGGCGCTACGTTGATGGATATGCTCTACATTGGTCATTTTCTTGATATCCGCAGAGATACCGTAACCGTTGTTAATGCAGTAGAAAATGACTGGCAGGTTCCAAATAGAAGCCATATTTACTGCTTCGTGGAAAACACCTTCGTTGGTCGCACCATCTCCAAAGAAGCAGACAACGATTTTACCGGTATTTTGCATTTGCTGACTGAGGGCTGCACCAACAGCGATTCCCATACCACCACCTACGATACCATTGGCACCAAGGTTACCAGCATCAAGGTCAGCAATATGCATAGATCCACCTTTACCTTTACAGGTTCCAGTGTATTTTCCAAGGATTTCAGCCATCATTCCGTTGAGGTCAATTCCTTTGGCAATAGCTTGTCCGTGACCACGGTGGTTTGAGGTAATTAAATCATCTGGATTGAGAGCCAACATAGCACCCACATTAGCTGCCTCTTCTCCAACAGAAAAGTGCGTCATTCCGGGCACTTTCCCTTTCTTTACTAATTGTGCAATTTTTAAGTCCATACGACGGATTTCTTCCATCTTTCGGAACATTTCTAGCAAAAGATTTTTATCTAAAGTTGACATCTTCTTGCCTTTCTAACTTTCTTCTTACCTTACTATTTTACCGTTTTTAGCAAATACTGTCAAAGTTTTTCTAAAAGAAATTTCACAAATTAAAAAAGAAAATCCCATAGGAATAAGGGATTTTCTCATTAAGAATATTTTTTCACAAACTTTTTAGCGTTTAGATTTTGCTAAAGATTCAAATCTCTTCATAATCACAGTTAAACGCCAACGGTAGAGAACCCCACTCACAATTAGACTAATAATCAAGCCGATCCAGTAAGAATAAGCTCCAAAATCTGTTAGGGAATCAAATAGCATAGCCACTGGGATTGCTACGCCCCAATAGCCAACCAAACCAAGGTAAAAAGGAATAACTGTATCCTTATACCCCCGTAAAATTCCCTGAAGCGGTGCCGCAAAGGTATCTGCTAACTGGAAGAAAAGACTATAAGTCAAAAAACGCGCTGTCAGATCGATAAATTCTGGGTCGTTACCATAAAGACTGGCCACATTTCCCCTAAAAATGTAAAGGAAAGATAAGGTGAAGCCTGCAAAAATAAGGGCAGTCCATCTTCCTAAACTAATATAGGTTTTCGCATCATTAAATCGCTTGGCTCCCACTTCATAGGAAACAACAATAGCCATAGCAGATGAGATGCTCATAGGAAAGGCGTACATGAGAGTTGAAAAATTCATAGCTGACTGGTGACTAGCGATAATCAAGGATGAGAACTTAGCCATAATCAAGCCAACCACAGAAAAGATAGCCACCTCCGCGAAGACAGTTCCCCCAATAGGCAGACCCAATCGAACTCCTTCCTTGATTTTATCCATATTAAGTGGAATTCGTTTCTCAAGATGTAGGGCTTTGAGCTTCTCCTGTTTAAATAGAACCAGAACAGAAATTCCCAGCAAGACCCAGTAGGCTAAAGAAGTACCTAAACCAGAACCAGCACCTCCCAGTTCTGGAACACCAAAGGCTCCGAAAATCAAGAGATAATTAAATCCACTATTGAGAGGAAGTAACAAAAGCATAAGGTACATGGACAGTTTGGTCAAGCCCAGCGAATCCAGCAAGGAACGAATGACACTAAAGAGCAACAAGGGGATAATTCCGATAGATAAAAACCAAAGATAGCGAACCGCTACTGCTGCCACAGGAGCTTCTAATCCAATATGATTCAAGATTGGTGGTGCCAAGAAAAGTACCATCCCCAGCAAGACCATAGATAGCGCCAAGGCCAGATAGATGAACTTGTAAAAATCAGACACCACCTCTTCCTTTTTCCCTCGACCAAGATGGTGACCAATGATGGGCACCAGGGCTGACACAATCCCTGTTAAGAATGTAAAGAAAGGATTCCAGATACTAGTTGCCATAGACACACCAGCCAAGTCCATGGTATTGTATTGACCTGTCATAGTCGTATCAACAAAGGAGGCAGAATAATTGGCAAATTGATAAATTAGGATAGGGAAAAATATCTTTAAAAATAAGATAAACTTGTCTTTAAAATGATGGGTCTGGTACATATAAGCTCTCTATTCTTTTTGTTTACAGAGCAGACTACCACCTAGTTTTGATAGACGATTTGTCCCTTACAGATGGTATATTTAACCTGCCCTTTTAAGGTTTCACCGATAAATGGTGAATTAGCTGCTTTCGAAGCAAAATGGGAGTCCACAAGGCGGTCAGCATTAGCATCAAAAATAGTGATGTCCGCTGGACCATTCTCAGCCAAGTAACCTGCTTCAAAGTTATAAAGCTGGGCTGGGTTGTATGTCATCTTTTCGAGTAATCCCATCAAGCTCAACTCTCCAGCTTCGACCAAATAAGTCAATCCGAGGGAAAGAGATGTTTCTAAGCCAGTCATACCAGATGGTGCCTTAGTGATATCTTCAACATTTTTTTCATCTGCATGATGAGGCGCGTGGTCAGTCGCGATCACAGTGATAACTCCTGATTTGAGACCTTCGATAACGGCACGACGGTCTGATTCCAAACGAAGCGGTGGATTCATCTTAGCATTGCTACCTTGTGTCAAAAGGAGGGCTTCGGTCTTAGAAAAATGCTGTGGCGCTACTTCTGCTGTAACTTGCGCACCCAATTTCTGAGCAAACTCCACTACTTTAACACTTTCCTCCTTAGACAAATGCTGGATATGAACATGGGCCTTAGTTGCATAGGCAATCATGACATCACGCGCCATCATAGCATACTCAGCTACCCCAGTCGCACCACAGATATGGAAATGTTCTTTAGCAATGTTTTCATTAAACCCAAGAACACCGTTCAATCCTGGATCTTCCTCATGAAGACTAATAAAGGTATTAAGCTTTTTAGCTTCCTCCATGGCTTCCTTGACAACTTTACTACTTTCAAGTGGAATACCGTCGTCTGAGAAACCAACAGCTCCAGCTTCTAAGAGTGCCTTAAAGTCAGTCAAATCTTGCCCATTAAAATTCTTAGTTATTGTCGCAACCGTCTTAACATTGATCTTCTCTTTGGCAGCTGACTGGAGAACTTCTTGCAGGGTTTCTACATCTGAAATGGTTGGACTAGTATTAGCCATCATGACAACCGTTGTAAAACCACCTGCGGCGGCCGCTAGGGCACCAGTATGAATATCTTCCTTGTGGGTTTGACCAGGTTCACGGAAATGAACATGGATATCGACCAAGCCAGGAGCAACTACAAGACCATTAGCGTCAATCAGTTCTGCTCCTTCTTCTTTAATCTCAGGTGCAATTTTGACAATTTTCCCATCTTGAACTAAGACATCACACACTTGATCCAAACCAGACTTGGGATCCATTACACGACCATTTTTGATTAGTAGCATCTGCTTTCTCCTTTATTCATAGAAATCGACTTGGGTATCCAACAATTTATCCCCATCATAAACAAACTTGGCTGAAAAGAAGGGTTTATCCTCTAAAAGCCACTCAACAAAGGTATGGTCACCTTCCCAAGTCGGCTTGCTCAAAACCTCGTCATAGGGAACCCATTCCAGCGTTCCCTCGTTGCAGTCAATCAAGTCGCCCTCAAACTCCGTCACCTTAAAAACATAGGTGTACCAGTCTAAATCTGGTGTAAATTCAGGGAAAGTGATGACACCTTTTAGAACCGGCTTGGCTTTGAGCCCTGTTTCTTCAAGGATTTCACGCGTTGCGCATTCCTGAGGGGTCTCACCTCTCTCTAGCTTACCCCCCACACCAATCCATTTCCCTTCATGGACATCATTGGGTTTCTTATTGCGGTGGAGCATAAGCAGTTCTTTCCCGTTATCAATGTAGCAAATTGTCGCTAACTGTGGCATATCTTCTCCTTATCTAAGCCAATCGATTGGCTCTTGTCCTGTCTCTTTTAAGAATGCATTGGCCTTGGAAAAAGGCTTGGAACCCCAAAATCCTCTATAAACTGACAAAGGACTGGGATGGGCTGATTCGATAATCAAGTGATGAGGATTGGTAACCAAGACCTTCTTCCTACGTGCATAGACTCCCCAGAGTACAAAAACGACTGGTCTATCTAGATGATTAACCACCTGAATCACAGCATCCGTAAAAGGCTCCCATATCTGCCCAGCATGACCATTGGCACGTCCAGCAGGAACCGTCAAACAAGCATTAAGAAGCAAGACTCCTTGCTCAGCCCAAGCTGTCAAATCATGAGATTTCTTAACCCCGATATCATCTGACAATTCTTTCAATATATTTTGCAAGGATGGTGGAGCTGGGATAGAGTCCGGTACAGAAAAACTCAAGCCCTGCGCTTGACCTGGCCCGTGATAGGGATCTTGCCCTAGAATCACCACCTTAACCTCTTCAAGCGGTGTTGTCAAGAGAGCCTGAAAAACCTTTTCCTTAGGTGGATAAACAGTCCCTTGAGCATAGACCTGATTCATAAACTGATTGATTTTCCCAAAATAACCCTCAGGTAATTGCTCCTTAATCAAAGCATGCCAAGACGAGTGTTCCATAGCCGACTCCTTCGTTTTTACTGCCTCTATTATAGCAAAAAGTGGCTATGGAAACCACTTTTTACAGTTTATCTAAACAATCCAGCAAGTCGTTGTAAGAATGGACTTCGTAGGTTGGCTGGGCTTGTGTGGGATTTTCGAGGTGATGAGGATTGTACCAAATAGTGTCAATCCCCGCATTATTGCCACCTTGAATGTCGGCGGTTAGAGAGTCTCCAATCATCAGCGTCTTTTCTTTGCTAAAACCTGCAATCTGTTGGCCAATTTTTTCATAAAAGAGAGCATCCGGTTTTTGTGTTTGCAACTGTTCAGAGATAAAGACTTGATTGAAATAAGGTGCTAGACCAGACTGAGCCAAACGCCCTGTCTGAATGGCAGTAATGCCATTTGTCGCAGCATTTAGCTCATAATCTCGCTCGATGAGGTTGTCTAAGAGTTCATGAGCGCCTGAAAAAGTTTGTCCCTGTTGAGCGAGGTAAAATTGGTAACGCTGGGCTAGAAAACTACCATCTTTTTCCTGTCCAAAGTGAGCAAATAGACGAGAAAAGCGCGTGTTAACCAGCTCTTGTTTACTGATTTTCTTTTGCTCCAAGTCCTTCCAGAGAGCCTTGTTCATAGGAACATAATAGTCTTTATAATCCTGAATGTCTGTAACCCCTTCTTCTTTTAAGAGTTGAGTCAAAGCCACATCCTCAGCAGCATCAAAATCAAGAAGAGTGTGATCAAGGTCGAAAAGTAGAAATTTGTAGGACAATTTAGTGTTTTCCTTTCTAAGATAAACAACTTTCACTTCAGCCAGCTGTTTAATGTAAAAACTTAAAAGTAGTATAGTATCACAAAGAATAATAGTTCTAATGGATTAACTAACCCATACTATTCTAGTCAAGTTTATTTTTATTGTAGAAAAATCTCCTATAAATTCGAGCAATAGTCAACATAAATACGGAGACTACCCCTATAATAGTTAAAACTGATTTTCCTACCCCTGTTTCAGCATTTATTATGTAAGTGTGAAATAAAGGTGCTAGACCTAGCAAAACATATAAAATGTAGAAAGCTAATTTTATCTCTCCGATACCAGCAAAAAAATGTTTCATTTTAAATATCCCAATTTTACCTTTCATCTTTATAATCCACTAACAGATCTATTGACTTCTCATTTTTTTGAATAATCTTGACAGCAAATTTACTCCACTTAATGCCACTAAAACTTCAATGGGCAAAAAATAGTAATCCCATATCAAATGAGAAATCAGCAATGTTAGAAATAGTATACAGTCAATATAACTATTCTGAAAATACTCTGTAATTACATAATACAAAAACACCACAACCATCAAAATTAAAACAACCATCATAATACTATCATCCTGTTCTTCTCACTAACGCTATTTCCAAAATTTAATTTTTTTATGACTTAGTAATGCAATTCCAATTAGCAATACACCTAAAATAAATAAAAGTATCTCCCAAAATTTATTCTCAGTTTTAATAAAAGGTATAAGATACATACTAATCAATATGGAACTTGCCCCTAAAAGAGCAGATGCCACTCTGACTTTATCAGTTAGTTTAAACATGTTGAGTCTCCCATAAAATAATCAATGGCTACGTTTACTGTAACATTCCTCCGTCTTTATGTAGAGATAATCCCCCATCAAGACACCTCATCTCTTCTTACTCAATAGCAACATAATTATTTGGTGATACGAGTTTCATAAGATTTCTCCTCTTTAACGTTGCATGGTTAGGATAGTTCTCTAATCAGTAATCGTCGACTGCGTTTAAAGCACTTTGTTACCTAGATAAGATATCCTTTCTCTACCTGATTTGATTTTAAAGAGAAGTAAGATTTAACCTTATTTATCTTATTTCTTATTTTTAAATAACTTATACTCTTTTTCTCTGATAAAGGGAAGTGAGAAATTAGAAAAAATTAGTAGAATTGAAAATAGGTATCCATCTTTTTGCATTGCTAAAACATAGCCTAAAAATATATAGACAATCAAATCTAGTACAAAAAGAGAAAATATTCTCCTTTTCATCATCTCACTTGAATTAAAGATTCTATTTAATAGAACCTTTATCGTAGTATCTACACAAATTTTTATCAAAAAGATAAGAGCAAATACACGATTAGCAACTGTACCATGAAGAATAAATGGAAATATAGTTAATATAAAACTAGAAATCTCTAAATATTTTATCCAAGGAGATTGAGACATCTTACTTTTAAACTGACTGATTTTCCTATATTCACTAGCTAATCTAGTATCAAAATCTCTACCAATTTTATTAAAGATTAAGAACTCCAGGATAAAAATACTTATTAATACGAAATAAGTAGAAACGTTTCCTGGGAAATATTTATTGATTAAAATCGGGAAACTCATTAACAGAATCGAATTTATGGCTAGGCAGATAGATACTATTTTATTTTTCACTGAATATATAGGGAGCGATACTATCGAATAGAGAAACGCTAAAAAAATAAGCAAGAAATACTCTGTGCTGCTAATTAGCGGCGCCCTTAATGATAAAAATAGATAGGCACCCCACACGATGATATGCGCTTTACGAATTGACTCTAGATTACTCATCTACCTACTCCTAATATGTAAAGGGAATCCATTTTTAGTTTACATTCTCTTTCAAACAAGTCATAAGCATTTTATGATATTTCCTTCTTCTACATTAGGTAAAGTTGAAATACATTTTTTGCAAGTGAAAATATAATTGTTATTAAAAATCCCAAAAAGATCTATCCTTCTTCTAGACCTAAACCAAGTCAGATTAAAGCTACAAATATAATGATAAGGCTTTCTTTTACTTTAGACTACCATAAAACAAGGAATCTTTCAACAAAATTCATTGGCAAACTACTATTCTAGAAGATTGACAGCCCAAATCTTTCAGAATAGAACAATCCTAACTATCGAATATCCCGACTTTATAAATATCCATGTAATTCTAGATCTAGAATTCCTATAAACTAAATGTTTTCGCACTCTTCTAAGCCATTGATCGCCTTAAATGTTAATTTTTGAAGGATTCTAAAGCTAGAATAGTTCTATCACAATCAGCTTTGAATGATGAACAATTTAGAAACTCTATGATTCTACTCCTTTTACATTAAAAAGGAACTACATAAAGCAATCCCTTTCTGATTTTGAAATTATTTACTTAAAATTTGATAGTTGAGATAATCAATAGCCCACCTATAAAAAAAGTTATAGTAAAATTCCTTATTTATTGATTTCAAGCTCCGTCAACTGTGTTTGAATAACTGATAGTTCTGCACCAGCCTGAAGAAGAGCTGCTGCAGTATAGGCTCCTTCTACAATTGGAACCCTGTTGATGATGATACTCTTATCACTGAAATCAGCCACCATTTCTAAGTTCATTTTAGCAGAGCCGAGGTCAAAAAAAGCTAATAAAGTATCTGCTGGATTTTCAAAAACAACCCTGTCTACTTGATCAAAACTCGTTCCAATTCCTCCATCTTCGGTTCCTCCTACATAAGTAATCGGAACATCTTTAGCTACTTCACTAATTAGTTCAACGACACCTTGTGCAATGTGTTTGGAATGTGAAACGATAACAAGACCAATACTTCCCATTAAACCACCCCAGTTTCTAAAAGAGCAGTAAAGAGTAATCCTGATGAAAATGACCCAGGATCAATATGTCCAAGAGAACGTTCTCCTACATAAGATGCCCTTCCTTTAGTTGCAAGTAAATCTTTGGTAGCATTCACTACCTCATCAATAATCTCATGAGTCAATTGACCAGCAGACAAGGCAGCAATAACGGGAGTCCAAACGTCAACCATTGTCTTCTCTCCAACTTCTGCTTTCCCACGTTTGACAATCATATCCAAACCACTTTGTAAGATTTCTTCTAAATTCGAATTTGAATCAGCCTTGGCCATGCCCATAAAAGCAGAACCATACAAGGGTCCAGAAGCACCACCTACCTTACTCAGTAGTTGCATTGAGACAAGTTTAAACACATCACTGCTTGTCTCAAATTGCTTTCCTTCTAAGTTTTCCATAACTGCAGCCATGCCACGCGCCATATTTCCACCGTGGTCTCCATCACCTATAGGAGTGTCTAGCTCACTAAGATAATCTTTCTGTTCTTGAATCTTTTCATTAAAAAGCTTCATCCATTCAAGAGCTTGTTCAGCATTCATTTGACATTTCCTCCTTGAGTTTTACCAAGCTGGTGTAGTAACAGGTGCATTTAGAGAATCCAACCACTCATCATCTGCCAATCGAATCAATGTTAATGACAATCCATCCATATCGATTGAAGTCATGTAGTTTCCAATTTTCTTAAATGCCAACTGAACACCTTTTTCATGGAGTAATTTAGCCACATCATTTGCAAATACATATTGTTCCATAAGTGGTGTGCTTCCTAAACCATTGATGAGAAGCCCATAGCGTTCGCCAGCTTTAAGTTGGAAACCTTCAGATAATTTTTCAACCAACTCTGATGCCAATTGTGTGGAAGGCTGCATTTTCTCTTTTTTATATCCTGGCTCACCGTGAATACCAACTCCATATTCAAATTCATCGTCTTCTAGAACAAATCCTGGTTTGCCAACTTCAGGAACAGTTGCTCCAGACAAGGCTAGCCCAATTGTTTTAATTTCTAAGACAAGTTTATCGGCCAAATCCTTCATTTCAGCTAATGATTTACCAGAACGAGCCGCAGCACCCAAAATTTTATGAACTAAAATAGTACCTGCAACACCTCGACGACCTTGGGTATAGAGACTATTTTCAACAGCGATATCATCATCAACCACAACGCTTGCTACGTCAATACCTTCCATTTCAGCAAGTTCTTGTGCAATTTCAAAGTTCATGATGTCACCAGAATAGTTCTTGATAACCATGAAAACTCCAGCACCTTCATCAGCTGCCTTAATAGCCTCTAAAATTTGGTCCGGAGTTGGTGAAGTGAAGACTGCTCCACAAATGGCTGCAGACAACATTCCATCTCCTACAAATCCAGCATGACTTGGTTCATGTCCTGAACCTCCACCTGAAATGAGTCCAACTTTTCCTGTCTTTTCTGCCTTTCTAACGATGACATCAAAACCATCTAAGCGTTCTACCAAGTCATCATGCATGAATGACAATCCCTGCAACATTTCATCAACAACTTGTGTCGGTTCATTTATAATTTTTTTCATGAGAAACTCCTTTCGACATGTACCTTTGTTTTCGCTTTCATTATATATTTTTTATGGCTGGCTGATAAGGGACAGATTCTATTATTTGTCCCCTTTTAAACCCGTTTAAAAAAAATTTTTGGTAAAATAATGAAGTAAGTAAAAGAAAGGCTTCCTATGGCATCATCACTCATTACAAAAAAACGAATTGCCAAGGCATTTAGAGACCTATTAGCTACTAGAGAATTTGACAAAATCTCCATTGTAGATATCATGGAATCAGCTGGCATTCGTAGACAGACCTTTTACAATCACTTTCTTGACAAGTATGAACTGCTAGACTGGATATTTGAAAATGACTTAACCGAGTATATCACCAATAACTTGGACTTCATTTCGGGCCAAAAACTATTACAAGAATTATTTTTTTATTTCGAACAAGAGCGTGACTTTTATATTCAACTTTTTGATATTCAAGGGCAAAATAACTTCTATGACCACTTTATCAGCTACTGTCGCTTGCTTGTATCAAAAATTTTAAGAGAATACGGTCAGATTGATATCGATTCATCTGCTTATACTTGTTTTTTGTTAGACTATCATTCACATGCTCTAGCAGAAATCGTGAAGGCTTACGTCAATAAAAAAAGTCCAGTTCCACAACCAGACTTTCTAATCATGACAATTATTGGAAAGAGACCATAATGACATTTATTTCAAATCATAAACAGAAAATTATTTCAAGTTACATTTCGGCAACTGTCAGCAGTCATCCTGAATTAGAAAAACACCCTACCTTACCACTAGTCTATCAAAAAAATCGCAATCCTCATCAGGTGCCAATATTGGCGGGTGGAGGTTCCGGTCACGAACCTGCTCATATTGGATATGTGGGAAAAGGAATGCTTACTGCTGCTATTTATGGCCAATTATTTACTCCTCCTACAAGAACTGAAATCTTAGAGTCCATTCGTTTTTTAAACAATGGTCACGGTGTCTTCATCATTGTAAAAAATTTCGAAGCAGACATCAAAGAATTTAGCTCAGCCATTAACACTGCTAGAAAAGAAGGAATTAAAGTCGGCTATAGTCTAGCACACGACGATATTTCAATTGAACCTCACAATAGATTTCAAATTAGAGGAAGAGGGCTTGCAGGGACAATTTTACTTCATAAAATTCTAGGATTTGCAGCCCAAAATGGTGCCGACATCGAGCAACTAACTGATTTAGGTCATCAGCTTGCTCCCGAAATCGCAACAATTGGCTTTGCAACGAAAGCTGCTAGTCTCCCCCAAGCCACCCGTCCACTATTTAACTTAGAAGAAGGAAATATTTCTTATGGTATTGGGATACATGGCGAAGAAGGCTATCGTATCGTCCCATTCCAATCATCGGAAATCCTTGCAAATGAAATTATAAGTAAATTAAGATTGCACTATCATTGGAAAAAGGGTGATCAATTTATATTGCTTGTAAATAATCTAGGCACTACCAGCAACTTAGAAATGGGCATATTTATCAATGATCTCCTTCAACTCTTAGAAATTGAAGGAGTCACTATTACCTTTATAAAATCAGGAACATTTATGACCAGTCTAGATATGGCAGGTATATCCGTAACTCTTTGCCCTGCGAAAAATAAACAATGGTTAGAAGCGCTCAATGCTCCAACGACAGCTTTTGCATGGTAATTTGCTTGTATAAATCAAAAGGGCTCCATCACTTGGTAGCCCTTTGCTTTTATCTTATACTCAATGAAAATCAAAAAGCAAACTAGGAAACTAGCCGCAGGCTGTACTTGAGTACGGCAAGGCGACGTTGACGCAGTTTGAATTTGATTTTCGAAGAGTATTACGTTTAAAAGAACTCATTCTTTCTATTTCAAATAGGCCATCTATCCCTTACAATTCTTCTGATGTGCTTTGAGTTTTTTGCTAGCCCAATCATAGTGACTTGACGTGCTACTAACAAAGTAGGAACCTAGACTTGTTCCTCCCGTCCACTTATAGACACCTTTGGTAAAGAGTTCGTCATTGCTAAAAACTTCTATCAACTCTAAAACCTCTCTATGTGATTGTTCTAGGAGTCTAGTCGCTTCTTCTAAGGAGGTTTTCTGGTGCTTCTTCCAAAAAGCGACATTCATTTCTCCATAAGTTTTCCAATTATAAGGTTCAGGGAGAAAAGTTCTTTCGTGACCTTTTTGATTAGAATGTACCCAAGTCAAAAGTAACTGATGCCATTCATAAAGATGGATCAAGACATCCCGTAGATTTTTATCCCTTTTCCAGTGAACTTCTTTTTTCTTTGGGTCTCTTGAAAAATCAAATGGAGTCTGTATCTCATCTTCACTTAGTTGGGAGATGAAACGTTTGAGCTTTTCATAGTTTTCCTTAGAGGCCAGCACTAGCTCCTCTTTTGTTTTCGGTCTAGGCACAGGAGTTCTCCCTTCATATTGTTAGTTATTATTAGAAATTTTTTATTCTTAAAATCTCTATAACTTATCCTTTAATTTCTCAACAAAGAGATAGGCTGCTGGACAGGTCAAAGTATTCTTAATCGTCAAATGGTTGATTTGATGGATCTTTTTGCGATCTGTATGGGGGAACTCTCGGCAGGCCTTGGGACGAACATCATAGATGGAACAAAGATTATCTCCTCCTAGAAAGGGACAAGGCATGGATTTAAAAACCTTATCCCCATCTTCATCTACCTGAAGGAATTCAGCTTCAAAAGCTGGTAATTTCATCTTAAAATACTTAGCAATTCGTGTAATATCCGCTTCTTTAAAGTCAGGTCCCAATGTCTTGCAACAGTTGGCACAGGCAGTGCAATCAATTTCCTCAAAAACTTCTTGGTGAATCTGCTGGGCTATCTTGTCTAGGTTTTTAGGAGGTTTTTTCTTTAGATTGGCTAAAATTTTACGGTGTTCCTTTTGCTTTTGCAAGGCTAGCTGGTGGTAGTACTCAATATCAATTTCTTTAGACATGGTTTCTCTCTTATTCTATTTACTTCCCCCTATTATACCATGCCTCTGGAGCATTTAAAAGTGTACTTTATAAGACTATACTTTTCCAAAATGCGTCAAAAAAACCTTGCAACTAGGTTACAAGGTTAATGACATTAATCGAAGTTAACGTATTCTTTTTGAAGTTCAAGAACTTCTTCCATTGTTGAACACTCTGTAAGGGCACGGTTAGCGTACTCTTCCATCTTAGCAGTGTCCAATTTCTTCATCAAGCTACGTGTACGAAGTACAGATGTTGCTGACATAGAGAACTCATCCAAGCCCATTCCGACAAGAAGTGGAACAGCTTTTTGGTCACCAGCCATCTCACCACACATACCAGCCCATTTACCTTCAGCGTGAGCTGCCTTGATAACGTTGTTGATCAAGCGAAGGATTGATGGGTTATATGGTTGGTAAAGGTATGAAACTTGCTCGTTCATACGGTCTGCTGCCATTGAGTATTGGATCAAGTCGTTTGTACCAATTGACATGAAGTCTACTTCTTTTGCAAATTGGTCTGCAAGCATAGCTGCTGCAGGGATTTCAATCATGATACCAACTTGGATATCATCCGCAACTGCAACACCTTCAGCAAAAAGGTTTGCTTTTTCTTCTTCATAAACTGCTTTGGCTGCACGGAATTCTTTCAAAAGGGCAACCATTGGGAACATGATACGTAATTGACCATGAACAGAAGCACGAAGAAGAGCGCGGATTTGTGTACGGAACATTGCATCTCCAGTTTCAGAAATAGAGATACGAAGGGCACGGAATCCAAGGAATGGGTTCATTTCGTGTGGCATATCGAAGTAAGGAAGTTCCTTATCTCCACCGATATCCATTGTACGAACAACTACTGGTTTACCATTCATTCCCTCAAGTACAGCCTTGTATGCTTCATACTGCTCATCTTCAGTTGGGAAGTCTTGAGAATCCATGTACAAGAATTCTGTACGGTAAAGTCCAACAGCTTCAGCACCGTTGTTGTTAACACCTTCAACGTCTTTTGGAGTACCGATGTTAGCTGCCAACTCGAAGTGTTTACCGTCAGCAGTCACTGTTTGAGCATCTTTCAAAAGTGCCCATTCAGCTTTTTGTTTAGCATAAGCTTCACCAGCTGCTTTAAATTCTGCCGCTTGTTCATCTGTTGGGTTGATAATCACTTCACCAGTAATTCCGTTAACGGCAAGGATATCACCGTCTTTCACTACTTCAGTGATGTTATTTGTTCCCAATACAGCTGCAATTTCAAGTGTACGTGCCATGATAGCTGAGTGGCTTGTACGTCCACCGATGTTTGTTACAAAAGCTTTTACAAAGTTTTTGTCCAATTGAGCTGTATCAGATGGTGTCAAGTCATGCGCAATCACGATTACTTCTTCATTGATTGAAGCTGGGTTTGGCAATTTCTTACCAAGAAGGTTTGCCAACACACGTTTTGTCACGTCGCGGATATCCGCTGCACGTTCTTGCATGTATGGGTTGTCTTCCATGCCTTCAAAGATAGTGATGAACATGTCAGTCACTTCTTTAAGACCTGCTTCTGCATTGACTTTCTTGGCACGGATTGTTTCTTTAATCTGACCAATCAATTCTGGGTCAGAAAGAACCATCAAATGAGCGTCAAAAACTTGAGCCGCTTCTTCACCAAGCGTACCTACAGCTTTCTCACGGATAAGAGAAAGCTCGTTTTGAGAAGCTTCAAGAGCTACATCCAAACGAGCCTCTTCTGCGTTTGTATCTTCGACTGAAACAGTCTCGAATGACAAATCCGGTTGAACGAGTAGATATGCTTTTGCAACTGCAACACCGTCAGATGCCGCGATTCCTTTAAGCATTTCTGTCATTTTCCTTATGCCAATCCTTCTTTTTCCATTGTTTCTGAGATTGCAGCGATAGCGTCATCTGCATCTGCACCTTCAGCTGAGATAGTTACGTCAGCACCTTGGCCAACACCAAGACTCATAACACCCATGATTGATTTAAGGTTAACTGATTTACCTTTGTACTCAAGAGTGATATCTGAAGCAAATTTGCTAGCAGTTTGTACCAACAATGTTGCTGGACGTGCGTGAATACCTGTTTCTGCCACTACGTGGAAATCTTTAGAAGCCATAGTTTGACTCTCCTTTTGTTCTTTCTTTTTTGAGTTATATGTGATAACCCTTACAATTTGGTATTATATCATCTTCTCGGATTTTTTTCAAGCATTTTATGGGATTTATTCGATTTCCTTTCAGATAACTTCCTGAAAATCTTCTATTCTAGATAACAAAACACAGGATATAGTTTTCCAAAAAACTACTTGTAGGATAACTATCACTATTTCACAAAACAAACACTACATATTGTGTTTTGTGACCTCGAGTAGAAAAATAGACCACTATATTTAGTTTCAAATCATTGACAAAAATTTATTTTCTGATATACTAAGAAAGTAATCTATTTTGAAAGAGGAGTTACACAATGGTAACCGTTTATTCTAAAAACAACTGTGTCCAATGTAAGATGACCAAACGTTTCTTGGACAGTAATAATGTCGCTTATCGTGAAATCAATCTTGATGAGCAACCTGAGTACATCGATCAAGTTAAAGAGCTCGGTTTCAGCGCAGCTCCTGTTATCCAAACACCAACTGAAGTCTTTTCAGGTTTCCAACCAGGAAAATTGAAACAATTAGCATAATCTTAGTACATCATCCAGAAGAAACTGCTTCTAGGGCTAACTTAGAAGCCTTTCTTTTGTAATTAGATAAGGGAAATTTTATGGGATTAAAACATCTTGAAGACGTGACTTACTTCCGTCTCAATAACGAAATCAACCGTCCTGTTAATGGACAAATCATGCTTCATAAAGATAAGGAAGCCTTGGATGCCTTCTTTAAAGAAAATGTAGTTCCAAACACTATGGTTTTTGATTCAATTACTGATAAAATCAACTACCTCATTGAACACAACTACATCGAAACAGCCTTTATCAAGAAATACCGTCCAGAATTTTTGGAAGAATTGTCTCAATTTATCAAAGAACAAAACTTCCAATTCAAGTCTTTCATGGCTGCCTATAAGTTCTATAATCAATATGCCTTGAAGACTAACGACGGTGAATACTATCTTGAAAGCATGGAAGACCGTGTCTTCTTTAACGCCCTTTATTTCGCTGATGGGAATGAAGCTGTTGCAATCGATATTGCAAATGAAATCATCCACCAACGCTACCAACCTGCCACACCTTCCTTCTTGAATGCTGGACGTGCTCGTCGTGGGGAGTTGGTATCCTGTTTCTTGATTCAGGTCACAGATGACATGAACTCTATTGGACGTTCTATCAACTCTGCCCTTCAACTTTCACGTATCGGTGGTGGAGTGGGAATTTCCCTCAGCAACCTTCGTGAAGCTGGTGCACCTATCAAAGGATATGAAGGAGCAGCTTCTGGGGTCGTTCCAGTTATGAAACTTTTCGAAGATAGCTTCTCTTACTCAAACCAATTGGGTCAACGTCAAGGTGCTGGTGTTGTCTACCTCAACGTCTTCCACCCAGATATCATCGCTTTCCTTTCAACTAAGAAAGAAAACGCCGATGAAAAAGTTCGTGTCAAGACCCTTTCACTTGGTGTTGTGGTGCCCGATAAATTCTACGAACTAGCTCGTAAAAATGAAGAAATGTACCTCTTCAGCCCATACTCTGTAGAACTTGAATACGGTGTGCCATTCAACTACATTGACATCACTGAAAAATACGATGAACTAGTCGCAAATCCAAATATTCGCAAGACAAAAATCAAGGCGCGTGATTTGGAAACTGAAATCTCTAAATTGCAACAAGAGTCTGGTTACCCTTATGTCGTCAACATTGATACGGCTAACCGTGCAAATCCAGTTGATGGTAAGATTATCATGAGTAACTTGTGTTCTGAGATTCTTCAAATCCAAGAACCAAGCTTGATCAACGATGCGCAAGAATTCCTAAAAATGGGTACTGATGTTTCATGTAATCTCGGTTCAACAAACGTGGTAAACATGATGACTTCACCAGACTTTGGTCGTTCTATCCGTGCTATGGTTCGTGCTTTGACCTTTGTTACTGATAGTTCTCATATCGTAGCTGTGCCTACGATTGATCATGGAAATAGCCAAGCTCACACCTTTGGTCTTGGTGCCATGGGACTTCACAGCTACCTTGCACAACAACTAATTGAATATGGATCACCTGAGTCTGTTGAGTTTACAAGTATCTACTTTATGCTTATGAACTACTGGACTTTGGTTGAGTCAAACAATATTGCGCGTGAACGTGGTATTACCTTCCATAATTTTGAAAAATCAGACTATGCTAACGGAAGCTACTTCGACAAGTATATAACTGGCGAGTTTGTTCCAAAATCAGACCGTGTTAAAGAACTCTTCAAAGACGTCTTTATTCCGAGTGCTGCTGACTGGGCTGAACTTCGTGACAAGGTTCAAGCAGATGGTCTTTACCACCAAAACCGCCTTGCTGTAGCGCCAAATGGTTCTATCAGTTACATCAATGACGTTTCTGCTTCTATCCATCCGATTACACAACGTATCGAAGAACGTCAAGAAAAGAAAATCGGGAAAATCTACTACCCTGCTGCTGGCTTATCAACAGAAACCATTCCTTACTACACTTCTGCCTACGACATGGATATGCGTAAAGTCATCGATGTTTACGCCGCTGCAACTGAACACGTAGACCAAGGACTTTCACTTACTCTCTTCATGCGTAGTGACATTCCAAAAGGTCTTTACGAATGGAAGAAAGAAAACAAACAGACAACACGTGACTTGTCTATCCTTCGTAACTATGCCTTTAACAAGGGTATCAAGTCTATCTACTACGTCCGTACCTTTACAGACGACGGTGGAGAAGTCGGTGCCAACCAATGTGAAAGCTGTGTGATTTAGTTTTTAATCAAAGGAATTACTATTTCTCTGTAAGTTTAGTAAGCTAGCATCAAAAGAGAACTTAATCAAACATTTTATAAACTAGCTAAGCACATGTAAAAGTCGGTTCTCCGACTTTTTGTGCGATACACTAAAGGAATTATCATAAAGCAAAAACGATTGTACAACAGCATTATTATATACAGAAAGAGATTTCAAATGGAAACTTACTACAAAGCCATTAACTGGAATGCCATCGAAGATGTCATCGACAAATCAACTTGGGAGAAACTGACGGAGCAATTCTGGCTTGATACACGTATTCCCTTGTCAAATGACTTGGATGACTGGAGAAAGCTATCAAGTGTAGAAAAAGACTTAGTTGGAAAAGTCTTTGGTGGTTTAACCCTTCTCGACACTATGCAATCTGAAACTGGAGTTCAAGCCCTTCGCGCAGACATCCGTACACCACACGAAGAAGCTGTTTTCAATAACATCCAATTTATGGAATCTGTCCACGCTAAATCTTATTCATCAATCTTTTCTACCTTAAATACCAAGGCTGAGATTGAAGAAATTTTCGAATGGACCAATACCAATCCTTACCTACAAAAGAAGGCTGAGATTGTTAACGAAATCTACCTAAACGGTAACCCACTTGAAAAGAAAGTAGCCAGCGTTTTCCTTGAAACCTTCCTCTTCTACTCTGGTTTCTTCACTCCCCTCTACTACCTTGGTAATAACAAACTAGCCAACGTTGCGGAAATCATCAAACTGATTATTCGTGATGAATCTGTTCACGGAACCTACATTGGTTACAAATTCCAACTTGGTTTCAATGAATTGCCTGAAGAAGAGCAAGAAAAACTCAAAGAATGGATGTACGATCTGCTCTATACTCTTTACGAGAATGAAGAAGGCTATACAGAAAGCCTCTATGACGGTGTTGGTTGGACGGAAGAAGTCAAAACCTTCCTTCGCTACAATGCTAACAAGGCGCTCATGAACCTGGGACAAGATCCACTCTTCCCAGACTCAGCTGATGATGTCAACCCAATCGTTATGAACGGTATTTCAACAGGAACTTCCAACCACGACTTCTTCTCTCAAGTCGGAAATGGTTACCTCCTTGGTGAAGTTGAAGCCATGCAAGACGATGACTACAACTACGGTTTGGACTAACTCAATTATTCCAGAACTGATAACGAATATCATGGTTTGTTTAAAACAACCATGGTATTTTTGTTTTTGTTTTCTTTTGTTTTTTAAATTGATTGATTGAACACTTTATGATAAAATAGTAATAGAAATAGAGGTGATAACGATGCTAAAGCAGGAAAAACTAGATAATATTCTAGAAACGGTAAATACAAAGGGAACTATTACTGTAAAAGAAATCATGACTCGCTTGGATGTATCAGATATGACTGCTAGACGCTACTTGCAAGAGTTAGCTGATAAAGATTTACTTGTTCGGGTTCACGGTGGAGCTGAAAAAATTCGCACAGGCTCCATTTTAAATAATGAACGTTCCAATACTGAAAAACAAAGCTTACAGATTGCAGAAAAACAAGAAATCAGCCGTTTTGCAGGCCATTTAATTGATGAAGGAGAAACCATTTTTATTGGCCCAGGTACAACCTTGGAATCTTTTGCCCGTGAACTTCCAATTGATAATATTCGTGTTGTAACAAACAGTTTACCAGTCTTTCTCATCTTAAACGAACGAAAACTAACAGATTTGATTTTAATCGGTGGAAACTATCGCTCTATTACTGGAGCCTTTGTGGGAACACTAACCTTGCAAAACTTGGCTAATCTTCAATTTTCTAAAGCCTTCGTTAGCTGTAATGGTATTAAGGACAATGCGATTGCGACCTTTAGTGAAGAGGAAGGTGAATCCCAACGCATCGCCCTCAATAATTCCAATAAAAAATACTTACTAGCTGACAATAGTAAGTTCAATAAATTTGATTTCTATACCTTCTACAATATCTCTGATATTGATACCATCGTTTCAGATTCTAAACTGAGCAAAGAAACCTTCGAACAACTTTCAAAACAAACAAAAATTATTCTTTCTAAACCATAAAACTGAGGATTGATAAAATATAAAATGCGTCATATCAAGAAAATAAGAATCTTAATATGACGCATTTTTTTGATGAAGATTTTTACAAAGAGTTTCCTAGATTCTTTATGATTGTTGAAACGGCACAAAATCTGAATCAAAGAAGATATTATCCCGTTCTTCAGGACTGATAAAATTTAAAAAGATATTTTTAAATTCTTCCAGCTCATAGTCTGAATGGCAAATCCATTCTTTACCGGTCGAGACATACCATTTCCCAAGATTTTTCAGCTCATCATTAGTCAAACAAGGTATTTGAGAACATTTATCAAAATTGATAATATAAACTTTTTCATAAATTGATTGGATAAAATCTTTGAACATCTTTTTGCCTCACTAGAATTCTATATCTAATTACTAATTCTACTAGTCTATAATCTGACTTTCCGCTACTTTCTTGTACCAGTGAGCTGATTTCTTAGGATAACGTTCTTGAGTTTCAAAGTCTACATAGAAGAGACCATAACGTTTCTCATATCCATTTGACCATGAGAAGACGTCCATTAATGACCAAATGAAGTAACCTTTTACATTAACGCCATCTGCAATCGCATCAGACAAGACTTCCAAGTGTTGTTTCACATAATCAATACGACCATCATCGTAAACAGTGTTATCGACAAACTCATCTTTATAACCAAGTCCATTTTCAGTGATGTAAATCTTCTTGTAGTTAGGATAATCTTTCTTCACTCGCATGATTTGATCATACAAACCTTGAGGATATATAATCCAATCCCAGTCTGTACGTGGTACATAGTCAGGAGCTACACGACGACCAACACCTTTGATTTGGTATTTAGAGCTTCCTTTCTCACCCTTACCATTATGGATAATTTCAGTTTCTCCATCAAAGGCTTCCATCCAGTCACTCATATAGTAATTGATTCCAAGGAAGTCGTTCAAATCTTTTGCTGCTTCTAATGCTGTGAAATCTTCTTCACGAAGATCTAAGCTACCACCATTGACTGATAAGATATGGTTGACACCTTCCATTGTTTCATCTGAATAGCGACCTAGATAAGTTGCATCTAAGATAAATTTATTGTGAATAATATCTTCCAACTCAGCAGCGCGAACATCTGCTGGATTTTCAGGATCTAGAGGATATTTAGTAGGCAGTGCGTGAACAACACCAATTTCACCTTTATAACCTTTATCTTTATATAGCTTGACTGCACGCGCATGAGAAACCATCATATTGTGGTGCGATTGGAAGACTTTGGCAAGGTCGTACTGAATTCCTGGAGGGAATTTACCAACCAAGTATTGACCATCACCGATTGGTCCAATTTCATTAAAGGTTGTCCAATAGTTAACTTCTGGGAATTCTTCAAAACAGAAAGCCGCGTATTCTACAAAGTGTTCAATATTTTCACGGTTTAAGAAGTCTCCATTTGAGTGGAGAGCTTCTGGCGTGTCAAAGTGATGAAGAGTTACAAAGGGCTCAACATGACGTTTGTGACACTCTGCAAATAGATTATGATAAAACTCAACACCTTTAGCATTTACTTGACCATAACCAGTCGGGAAAATACGTGACCAGGCAATAGAAATTCGAATACCATTGACACCATACTCTTCTGCTAGCTTGAGGTCAACTGGATATCGATTGTAAAAGTCACTGGCTGGTTCTGCAGTGTACCAGTAGTTATCTTCAAGATATTTATCCCACGCTACTGGTCCTTTACCATCAGTATGTGTAGCACCTTCTGCTTGATAGGCAGCTGTTGCGCCACCAAAAATAAAGTCTTTTGGTAATGTTTTTGTCATTTTTTTCACCTATTTCTTGATTTAAATAAAGTAAAAGTGAGAGGAGAGGAGTCAGTGAGCCATCCTTCTCCATCTCACTTCTTGTAGCAAGTCACTGAATTGTGACATGAGGAGGTAAAAACGATATCTTTTTACCGACGAATTAATAAGGCGATTAGGAAATTCGCCATAGCGATTTCCGTAACGAGAGGAAACTATTTCATAGTCCCTATTATTAATCGAATTGTGACATGAGGAGGTAAAAACGATATCTTTTTACCGACGAATTAACAAGGCGATTAGGAAATTCGCCATAGCAATTTCCGTAACGAGAGGAGACTGTTTCAGAGTCCCTATCGTTAATCGAATTGCGCTTGCACGAATGCTAGAGCACCTTTTCCATCACGAGTTAATTTGATGTATTGAGCGCCTTCTGTCTTGGCAAGTTTAATACCGAGTTTATCTGTTTCTGCTTTCATATCTTCAAAGTTTGAAGCAACTTGAGGGGCAAGGATAACCAAATCAAACTCTGGTAACATTTCACGGTGAGCACCATAGCCACCTGCTGCTGCTTTCACAGGAACATTGTATTCTGCAGCTGCCTTGTTCAAAGCATTTGCAAGGAGACCACTTGTACCTCCACCAGCACAGAGAACGAGGACATTTGTTTCTTCAGTGATGGTGTTTTGTGCTGCTTCTACACCAGCTTTTTCAAGAATAGCATCCGCTTTTGCAGTGTTGAAGTTTGCAGCAACTTTTTCTTTCAATTCATCATTAGACTTACCTGAACGCTCTTCTTCTAGAATTTGTTCATCATAGACCTTAAGGAATGGATAGTAAATGGCAACGTCAACCACGATTAGAAGGGCAGCAAGAATGAATGATAGAACTTGGAAGTTAGTACCAAGAACTAGACCTAGTGGAGCTGGGGTTGTCCATGGTAGATTAGCAGTAAATGAATTCATTCCAAGAGTTTCAATAAAGAATTTGAAGATCCAAACGTTTGCGATTGGAGCAAAGATAAATGGAATGAAGAAGATTGGATTCAAAACAAGAGGTGCACCAAACAAGATTGGTTCATTTACACCAAAGAAAGTTGGAACTACTGAAGCGCGTCCGATTGCACGGTTACGTTTAGATTTTGTTAACCACATGAACATGAATGGAACAACCAGTGTCGCACCAGTACCACCCATGGTAACGATAAACATTTGTGTACCAGAAGTAAGAATCTTGTCAGCGTGCATACCTTGTTGGAGAAGGTTCAAGTTGACTTCGGCATTTGCATATGTAATTGCTGCGATAGCAGGCTCAACAATAGATGGACCGTGAATACCCACAAACCAGAAGAAGGCAAAGGCACCAAAGATAATGGTAATACCAAGATAGCCATCGGCTGCAGAGAATAATGGAGCAAAGAATTTACCGATTGATTCAGCTACGCTTGCCCCCACAAAATGACGAGCTAGTAAATCAAGAATATAAAGAGAAACAACAGATAGAGTGAATGGAATCACATCTTTAAAGACTTGTGAAATATTTGGTGGAACTTCGTCAGGCATACGAATGGTAACGTTGTTCTTAACACAGACCTTATAGATAGCTACGGTAACAAAGGCAGCAAGGAAGGCTGAAAGCAAACCTTTTGTCCCCAAGAATCCAGTAGCTAGACCATTTTCGATAGGATCAGCTGCCAACATCAACAAACCAACAATTGCTGCTAACAATGTTGACATATAGTTGATTTGATTGGTTTTCTCCATGCTACGGTTTACTGAGTCGGTCAGTGATTTAGCTGTTGTACCAGCTACCAAGAGAGCTAGAATCCCCATTGAATAGCTATAAGGTTTCATGAGGAGATTAACAACATCATCAGACCATTTAAAGCCCCATGAGTTTGGTACAAAAGCAATCAAGATAAAGATACTTGAGAAGAGAATAACAGGCATACCTGCGATAAATCCATCCCGAATAGCGCGAAGATAGATATTACGAGATAATTTCTCAAAGAAAGGTTTTCCTTTCTCAATAAATGCAATTAGTTTGTTCATTATTTAACTCCTCTCTTATAAAGTTCGATTAAGTGGTGCATCAAATCTTTTAACAAGACAGTTGTCATCAAGTGGTCTTGGCC
Organism: Streptococcus sp. K0074; assembly: GCF_048843365.1. GTDB lineage: Bacteria > Bacillota > Bacilli > Lactobacillales > Streptococcaceae > Streptococcus > Streptococcus mitis_BM. Next base: position 1,179,199 of record NZ_CP184836.1, on the reverse strand, counting down.
ATGCATCATGGTTACACTATAAGCTAAGTCCTCACCAGAAGCTTCCTTAGTCAATAGACTTGTTTGCGCGTGGTGAGCCTCTGCAATGCAAGAACCAGCTTCCTCAACTAAGCTGTCTGCTTTCGCAAAATCACCAGCTTCAGCAGCCTTTAAAGCTTCCAATAGTTTTGAACGAGCATCGCCAGCATAGGCTACGATTTCAAAACCTAACAATGTTACTTCTTCTCTATTCATGATAGAATTCTCCTTATATAGTTTTAAATAAATTTTTATGACAATAAACGTTGGATATGTAGAACTAGATAAACTCGTTCACTTTTATACAAATCAAGACCTGTATGTTGCGTAATCACATCATAGATCTTGGAACCAATCTCGAAGGCTTTTGGGTAGGATTGTTTGATAAGGTCTTCCATATCAAGAAGCGATTGGTTATCATCTCTTGATCTGTCTAAATAATCCAAGAAATAATTCAAATGGATCATGAAGCGATCATAGAAATGGTTATTCTCTTTGGTTCGTTGAATTGCATAATCCGTTAAAACTTCTTCAACATTCCTGAGAATTTCTTTCCTCTTATCAATCGACTCCACAAGTTCCACTTCATTTTCACCTTCGGCATTAATGAAATGATAAGCAATCCGAATAATTTCGTCCTCAGGAAAATGATCCGCTAGCTTCTGACGGTAAATTTCAAATGCTTCATTTGCGATTTGAAAAGCGACAGGATACTTAGTGGAAATATCTGGCAGATTACTATCCTTGTACCTTCCTTGTGCTAGAGCTTGGTAAGAACAGTAAATATGATCTGTCAAGGTTACGTAGAGATACTCTTGAATCGGATAATGATATTTCTTTGAGAGCTTATCAATGATTTCATAAGTCACTGTGATAAAATCAAGCGGAACATCTTTGAGGAGAGCCATAAAGTTTTCTCTGGATTCTTCGGTCTTCATCCGAAAGATTTTCTCAACCTGATGTTCAGCAATCAAATCCCCTTTCTTCTTTCCAAATGTAATCCCTTTACCAATCACAATCACTTCTTCTCCTTTATCATTTCTGACAAGCGAGACATTGTGATTCATTGGATTTAGAATTCGATACATGTCAACCTCCTTTTATATCTTAAAGGTATATGAGTACAAAAAATGACCACAAATGAACTAGAAAATCAGCCGATTTCTAATTCACCTGTGATCATGCCTAATATTACTTAGTAACACTCACCTTGTATTAACTTGTGATTTAAGTATAGCACAAGTAAGTTATTTTGTAAACCCTTACATGCAACTTTTTTAAAAATTTTTTTAGATTCATGTTCCTAAACTAGAAGGACTTTCTTAAACGCGTTCTTTCCATGAAGTCGCTGTTGTTTGAAGAACTTTATTGAGTTCATCAATGTTTTCAAATCCAGTTGTGCGAAGCCATTCGCGTGCTGCTTCTTCACCATCTTTGATGTATGCTTCAACTGATCCAGCCCATGTTGCACGGCCACAAAGAACTCCGTTAAAGTTTGCACCTGATTCATGGGCAAATACAAGAGTATCTTGGAAGAGTTTAGCTGATACACCAGCACTCAAGTAGATGTATGGCAAGTTAGTTGCTTCATCTTGGGCTTTGAAGAAGGCTGCTGCTTCTTCACGTGTATATACTACTTCACCCTCAGCGAAACCTTCAACATATTTAATGTTAACAGGAACTTCTACTTTCAAGACATCAATGTTAAAGCGTGGGTCTGAGAAGACTTTCATAGCACCGATAACTTTGTGTGGTTTTACTTTAGCGTATTCTACAGAACCTGCGTCAGCAATTTTTTCATCGTAAGCAAGGATTTCAAGGAAGAATGGGATATCTTCAGCCACACACTCAGAACCGATACGTTCGATGTAAGCTTGTTTTTCTTGGTTAAGTTCGTCTGAGCTATCTACGTCATAGTAAAGCAAGAATTTAACTGCATCTGCACCTTCTTCTTTAATACGTTTTGCAGACCAAACATCCAAGCAGTCTGGCAAACGTTTTGTACTTGTTGTGTCATAGCCTGTTTTTTCATAAGCAAGGAGAAGACCAGCTTTTTCATCAAGAGCTTTAGTCGCTGGAAGTCCATATTCAGGGTCAAGAAGCATAGATGAAGCGTATTTGGTCAATTCATCTGCTACCAAGACTTTGAGTTCTTCCATTTGAGCCACTGTTGGTTCTTCTGTTTGGTGTTGAGCCATGAGGCGTTTTAAAGCACCACGTTGGTCAAATGCAAGAGCTGAGATGATACCATTTTCGTCAGAAAGTTTTTCTAAGCGTGCACGTTTTTGTTCTGTTAAAGCCATTTTATACCTCTTTTACTATTAATTGATCATATAGAGCTTGATAGTTGGCCATGTTGACATGACCAGTCATTTTTTCTTGAGCATTGAGCATACCAAGGACATTTGCCTTGATGAGTAATTCTGCATCCGATTCTTTGTGAAGAAGTCCTGAAGAAATTCCTGCCACAGTAGAGTCTCCAGATCCGACAGGATTGACCACCTGAATTCTAGGAATATCTACCTTGTAGAAAGTGTCACCATGTTTGGCAAAAGCACCGTTGGCACCAAGTGAAACGATAATCCATTCAATACCTGCAAACAAAGGTTCTTGAAGTACTTCTTTTAATTCATCCAAATCCTCAGAAACTTCTCTTCCAAGAAGCTGAGATAATTCCTCATTATTTGGTTTGATGACTGTTGGTTTATGTGGTGATTCAAGAACAGCCTGAAGTGCTGCACCAGAGCAGTCCAAGACAACAGGCTTGCCAGCTTGATTAGCAAGTTCTACCAAGCTCGCATAGTAATCAACTGGAAGGCCAGCTGGGAGACTACCTGAGATAGCTACTACTTCAACTGAGTCCAGAAGATTTTTGAAATGTTCCAAAAAGTCTTGACCTTCCTGTTCCAATACTTCAGGACCTTTTTCTAGAACTTCTGTTTGGTTGTCTCCGTGAAGAATAGCGATACAGTTACGAGTTTCTCCCTGAATAGAAAAGAAATCTTTCTTAACATTATCATCAATATTTTCAACTAAAAACTCACCAAGTTTACCACCAACTAAACCAGTAGCAAGAACTGAATCTCCAAATTCTGAAAGTACTCGGGTAACATTGAGTCCCTTACCACCAGCCGTTTTGGTTACATCCACCACACGATTGACAGTATCAATCTTCAACTCATCCAAGGGATAGGAAATATCAATGGATGGGTTCATTGTGACTGTTAAAATCATAGGTCACCTCTTAGTCGTGGTATTCTCCGCGATCCCATTTTTCAAGGAATTCAGTGAAGAAGTTTGCGTCTGTTTGTTGAGCATTGTGACTTTCAACGTGTTCAATTTTCGCAATCAATTTTTTGTTTTCTTCAGATGGTTTGTATTCAGCATGGATGAAAGCTTCAATAATATCACACATGAGCAATTCACCAGTAATCTTACCACCAAAACCGATAACGTTGGCGTTCAATTGTTCTTTAGCATAAAGGGCTGTTGTCATATCACGAACCAAGGCAGAACGGACACCTGGAACTTTATTTACAGCGTTGTTGATACCAACTCCAGTACCACAGATACATACCCCAAGATCAGCTTGACCACTAGTTACAGCCTCCCCTACTTTTTTACCAAAGATTGGGTAGTGAGTACGTGTATGGTCATATGTACCAAAGTCAAAGACTTCATATCCTTTTGATTTCAAAAATTCTGAAACCGCCATTTTTTCATCTGTTACGATGTGGTCACATCCAATTGCAATTCTCATTTTTAACTTACCTTTCTTACTGTAATCTAATTAGCACATTTTGTTCAACATGTCGACACGAATTTGGTGACGTCCACCATCGTATTTACCGTTAACAAATCCTTTAGCAATGTTTTTAGCCAATTCATCACCAACAAGTTGTGCACCCATAGTGATCATACGTGAGTTGTTGTGGCCACGAGTCATATAAGCTGAACGTTCGTCAGATACTTCTGCAGCAACCATTCCTTTGATCTTAGTTGCAACCATAAATGGACCAGCTCCATAAGCATCAATCACGATACCAAGGTTTTGTTCTTCTTTGTTTACTTCTGCAGCAACAGCAAGAGTCACATCAACAAAGTCTTGACCTTCAGCTGTAACATCCACAACGTGGAAGTTTTCTTTTTCCAAGAAGTCTTTCACAACTTCTTTCAATCTCAAACCTGCAGCATCTGCACCGATAACAATAGACATATTGTATACTCCTTTTATTTTTCTAGGCTAGTAAAACCTTTTATAGTTAGTAGTTTACCTACAAAAAGCTTTCTAGCAGTTTATTGACAAATTGGATTGAATGAGATGAAGTACACACCTTATTCAAGTTTAGGAAACCAATTTCCTAGAAATAATCTTTCTCCACGAAAGAGAATATAACAAGTGATTGTTTGTTTGTGACAAACATCATTTGTTGCTTACAAACATAATATACTCCTATTTCTTAAAAAAGTCAACAATTAATGTTTGTTTTTGTGTTTTTTTAATTAAAAAATTTCGATATCAAAACCAATTTGATCTACTTGAGCAGGTTCTAGGAGACGAACATTCTTCTTATCTTCTAGATGATCTCCTTCTTCAAGGGATGTTGACAAGCCAGACCATGGTTCAAAAGCAATGAAAGGTCCTTTATTCAAAGTTGACCATATAATGAGGTTTGGAAACTCTGCAAAACGAACTTTCAATCCCTTATCATGTTTACGAGAACGAAGGGCAATTGTTCTAGATTGCAATTCATCTAAGGTGACTGCATCAGTGCTGAAAAGATCATAGCTGAGGTCTAATTCTTTTTGACCTTCTAGCCATGGACTTCTATCTTGAAAATCAAGCATACCTGTTTCTGGGAAAGGACGTGGAACAGAGCAAGTCTCTTCTTTTTCAAACTCTAGATAATAATCTTCATAGACTTCATCATCAAGCAGAGGACAATTAAATCCTGGATGTCCACCAATAAAGTAAGGCATGACCTTGCTAATTTCTTTATTAAATATTTTGTATTGAGTCCGTACTGTCTTTCCAGTAAGGATATAAGTGATTTCTAAGCGGAAATGATAAGGGTAGTTCTGATAGCTATTCTCATCGTCTTCAATTGCAAAAGTTACACTATTATCTGTCTGTTCAACTAATTCAAATTCTTTCTTACGAACCAAACCATGACGAGGAATCTTTCCTTTGATTTCTTGTCCATTATCATCTATATAAAGTGCTGTATCCTCTCTCAATGAACCACAAATGGGGAAGAGAACAGGAGCTTGTCCACTCCAATAAGTAGCATCTCCTTGCCACAAATACTCAACTCCCTCGGCATCTTTTATAGAAGAAAGAGCCCCACCAAAACTGTTAAATTCAACTCTTAATTGTTCTGATTTTAATTCAATTACCATTATTTTCTCCGATTTCTTGATAGTTTATAAAAAACTAGGCTGTCACTCCTAATGGATGTCGACAACCTAGCTTTAACAATTTACATTTTATAGGAGCGCATTATTTTGCTTTTGCTGCGTACTCTTCGTTACGTTTGATCATTTGTTTTCTGTACCATGCAAAGATACCGATATAGAATACAAGGAAGACTACAGCACCAAGGATTGCTTTGATATCACCTGTTGTAGTGTTACCAATTGTCCAACCAAGAAGTTTTTCGATTGGTCCTTCAAGAGTTGAGTGAGTAATCAATTGAGTTTGGCTCACACCTTCTGGGAATGCACCTACACCTTTAGCAAGTTCTGTTGCAAATGGAGCGATAAGTGTACCTGAAAGAAGGAAGAGTGGCAACAAGAGTGTTCCGAAGATAATCATACGGAGCAATTTACCACGTGTTACAACCAAGAGAGCTGGAGTAACACCCATAGCGATGATACCTGCAAGTGGCAAGATACCATTTCCGACGTTTGAAAGAAGCACAGCTTCAACCAACATGATTGGTGCAAGTACGTTTGCACAAGCCCAAACTTCAGCACGACCAGCGATGAAAGGCCAGTCAAGACCGATGTTGAATTTACGTCCTTGAAGACGTTTAGTAGCAACGTTTGTAATACCTTGTGAAAGTGGCTCTACGGCAGCGATGAACCATGAACCGATAAGTGAGAAGAGTTCCAAAGACATACCAGCTGTCAAACCAAGAGACAACCAACCTTTAATAACTAATTGCCAGTTTGCTGCATCTTCTACGCCAGCAACTGGATGTGGAGTACCCATCAAACCGATAACGATACCAAGGATGAAACCGATGAAGAATTTAGATCCCCAGAAACCGATTTTCTTGTTCAATTTAGCAGCATCAAAGTCATATTTATCAAGACCTGGGAAGAATTTTTCAAAAATCTTATCCAAAACCATGATAACTGGGTTCATCATGTAGTTCATGTGAGTTGAAGTCATTGGTGATGAACTTGGTGCGTTAAGAAGGTCATCAAATGTAGGTTTCATCAAATCAGAGTTGATGATTTTAAGAACACCTACAAGGACAACTGCTGCAGTGGCGATGAAGAGTGAAACCCCTTGGCTTACACCGTTGTTGTCTGCATACCATTTAATCAAAAGACCTGTGATAGACAAGTGCCAGATATCGAAGATATCAACGTCAAGTGTATCAGTTTTCTTCATAGCAAGCATCACTACGTTGACAATCAACATGATGAGCAAGAAGTAAAGTGTCCAAGCAGATCCCCAAGTGATTGTAGCAAGTGGTGCCCAACCAACGTCAGTGATGTTCAATTGAATACCAGTATTTTCAACGAATTTTGCAAGTGATGCTGAGAAAGCACCATTCAGCATACCGATGATAGCACCGATACCAGTAAGAGCGATGGCAAGTTTGATACCACCTTCAAGTGCTTTGGAGAATTTCACTCCAAAAAGTAGAGCCAATACTGTCAAAATGATCAGCATGATGATTGGCCCACCCATATCCAAGATAGGTTTGAACAGCTTATTGGCTAGTTCGATAATGACATCCATAATAGTTCCTCCCTTTTTATAGTTATATGAATGTTAACAAATTAAAATTAGCTTAACCCGTGTTCTTTGATAGCTGCTTCAATATTATCAAATACGGGAGCACTCATTGCTGGGATACGGAATAAGATTGGTCCAGCTTCGATAACTGGAATACCTGGGTCAAAACCAAGATCTGTTGCAGCAATTGGTGTAAAAATGCCATAACCTTTGATAAGGTCTTCATTAACGTCTTTTACCATAACTGCATCACAGTGAACATCAAAACCGCGGTTTGAAAGTTCTTCTTCAAGAGCACTTTTAATTTGGTGGCTTGAGTTAACACCTGCACCGCAGGCAGCAAGAATTTTAATCATATGGATTTCCTCCGATTTAATATTTTTAATAGACAAAATTAAGCAATTGCTTCAGCAATATAAGCATAGAGGGCTTCTGGTTCAGAAATTTTTGATAGGTCTTCAAGATGACTATTTCCAGTAAAGAAGTCCATCAACTGAGCAAGAATGTTCGTTTGACTTGAACTTGAGTTATTAATGATAAAGAAGAGCAAGGATACTTCTACTTCCTTATCTGGCGCAATCATATTGTGGAAAGTCACTGGTTTTTCTAATCGAACGACCACAACTTTTTCGGCTAGATTATGAACAATATCTGTGTGAGGAATAGCCACATTCGGCAAATCCTTACCCAAAAATTCCATATCTAGGCCAGTTGGAAATGACTTTTCACGCGTGATCAAGGCTTCACGATAAGTTGGAGTTACGATTTCTCGTTCTTCCAATAAAGTAGCAACCTGATCAAAGAGATGTTCTTGATTATCCGCTTCTAAGCAAAACACAAGGTTTTTGTCAAAGAAATGATCTAATCCCATAAGGTTTTCCCTTCTTTCCATTAACTTTATGCTATAAGTATAACACTATATGAAATCGTTGTCATTAATTTTTTGTTGTTTTTTGTCCTTTTTTTTGATTATTTTGTTTATTTTTTATCTTTATAAGCAAAACAAACATTTAAAACAAACACTTTAAACGATTTAATCCTATTATAAATGCAAAAAAACAGGCCTATTTAAGCCTGTTTTACTATTGATTCTTATGTAAGTTTCCTGTGAACAAGAAAAACAATTATGATAACTTATTCTTCATCCATGCTCAAGACGCTAAGGAAGGCTTCTTGTGGAACTTCTACTGATCCGATAGCTTTCATGCGTTTCTTACCAGCTTTTTGTTTTTCAAGCAGTTTACGCTTACGAGAAACGTCACCACCATAACATTTAGCAAGTACGTTCTTACGAAGGGCCTTGATATCAGTACGAGCGACAATTTTGTGTCCAATAGCCGCTTGAATTGGTACCTCGAATTGTTGACGAGGGATAATTTTCTTGAGCTTATCAACGATGAGTTTCCCACGTTCGTAAGCAAAGTCCTTGTGAACGATAAAGCTGAGGGCATCCACCTTGTCTCCATTGAGAAGGATATCCATTTTGACCAGCTTAGATGGGCGATACTCTGACAATTCGTAGTCAAAACTTGCATAACCACGTGTTGAAGACTTGAGTTTATCAAAGAAGTCGAAGACGATTTCAGCAAGTGGAATTTGATAGATAACATTGACACGGTTATCATCAATATAGTCCATAGTCACAAAGTCACCACGCTTGCGCTGAGCTAGCTCCATTACTGCTCCGACGAACTCCTGTGGTACCATGATCTGCGCTTTAACATAAGGCTCTTCAATGGTCGCAATCTTAGTTGGGTCTGGGAACTCAGATGGGTTAGACACATCCATAGACTCGCCGTCGGTCAAGTTGACCTTATAGATAACAGATGGAGCTGTCATGATGAGGTCAATGTTGAACTCACGTTCTAAACGCTCTTGGATAACATCCATATGGAGAAGCCCAAGGAATCCACAACGGAAACCAAATCCAAGCGCCTGCGATGTTTCTGGTTCAAACTGCAGACTGGCATCATTCAGTTGCAATTTTTCAAGGGCTTCACGAAGGTCATTGTACTTGTTTGATTCGATTGGATAGAGACCCGCAAAGACCATAGGATTCATCTGCTTGTAACCATGTAATGGCTCTGCCGCAGGATTGGTTGCCAAGGTAACCGTATCACCCACACGAGTATCCTGAACCGTCTTGATAGAAGCCGCAATGTAACCAACGTCACCAGTCGCAAGGAAATCACGACCAACTGCTTTCGGCGTGAAAATACCAACTTCTGTCACATCAAAGGTCTTACCATTGCTCATAAGCTGAATCTTATCACCAGGTTTGACCACTCCATCCATAACACGCACTTGGAGGATAACTCCACGGTAAGCATCGTAAACAGAGTCAAAAATCAAGGCCTTCAGTGGTGACGTCACATCACCTGTTGGCGCTGGCACTTTTTCTACGATTTGCTCAAGAATTTCTTCGATACCGATACCAGCCTTGGCAGATGCTAAGACTGCTTCACTGGCATCCAAACCAATCACATCTTCAATCTCCGTACGCACGCGCTCAGGATCTGCAGCCGGTAGGTCAATTTTGTTAATGACTGGCATGATTTCCAAATCATTGTCCAAGGCCAGATAAACGTTGGCAAGGGTTTGGGCCTCAATCCCTTGGGCAGCATCGACCACCAAAATCGCTCCCTCACAGGCAGCTAGCGAACGTGAAACTTCATAGGTAAAGTCAACGTGCCCCGGCGTGTCAATCAAGTGGAAAATATAAGTTTCCCCATCTTTGGCAGTGTAATTCAACTCGATGGCATTAAGTTTAATGGTAATCCCACGTTCCCGCTCTAAATCCATACTATCCAAAAGCTGGGCCTGCATTTCACGACTTGAAACCGTCTCAGTTTTTTCCAAAATGCGGTCTGCTAGAGTTGATTTCCCGTGGTCAATATGGGCGATAATAGAGAAGTTACGAATCTTCTCCTGTCGTTTTTTCAATTCTTCTAAGTTCATGATTCTCTTCCTTTCAGGGTATCTATTTATTATAAATTGTTTTTGACATTTTGACAAGACCATACCCTGCTAGGAGTACTAATCTTCAGCGACAAAGCCGTCATTTTCGATAAAGTGGTGTTCTGTCATTCCTTGGTCTGTAAAGACAATTCCATGAAGGACACCACCGTAGACAGCTCCTCCGTCCATTCCAATCTTGCCATCTTCTGTCATCCAAAGCTCAGCTGTACCTCGGTCTTGCTTTAACAAACCATAGACCGGTGTATGACCGAAGACAATGATTTTTCCAGTATGATTTTCTGCTTCGTGGAATGGTTTTCTAAGCCAGACTTTTTTATAATCTGTGGTTTCATGCCAGTCGTCTAAGGTCAAATCAATACCTGCGTGAACAAAGATATACTTATCTGTCTCTACCACAAATGGCATTTGACGAATAAATTCGACCAAATCTGCCGCTTCAGTAGCGACACGCTTGGCATCTTCTACTCCATCAACTGGTGCATCCAAGGGACGACCTAGGATAGAGTTAATGGTTGTATCTCCGCCATTGCGACGATAGTGGTCATAGCTTTCTTCTGGGTCATCGAGCCAAGTCAAAAACATATACTCGTGGTTTCCTGACAAACAGATAGCCCCTTGATTGTCCACCAATTCCTTAACCATTTCAAGGACACGGCGACTATCCTCACCACGGTCAATCAAATCCCCTAGAAAGAGCAACTGGGTCTGACCATCCCATGTTTTGAGAAGGTCTTCCAGCATCCCAGCTTTTCCGTGAACATCTCCAATTACATAATAGTCTGTCATCTTATTTCTCCCTGTTTCTCAACAATTCTCTGGCTTGCGTCAGGGCTGCTTGAGTCACATCATCACCTGCCAACATCTTGGCAACTTCCTCCACTCGCTCTTCAACCGTCAAGAGACGAACAGTCGAAACTGTTGAATGGTCATTACTAATCTTCTCAATAAAGAATTGATAATCCGCAATCGCAATCACTTGTGGTAAATGAGAAATAGCTAGAACCTGCCCATGCTGACCAATTTTATGAATCTTCTGCGCAATAGCCTGAGCTACACGACCTGAAACTCCCGTATCAACCTCATCAAATACAATACTAGTCTTACCTTCTTTACGTGAAAAGGCAGACTTAATGGCTAACATGAGACGAGATAATTCCCCACCAGATGCAACCTTGACCAAGGGTTTAAAGTCTTCGCCAGGGTTGGTTGAAATGTAAAACTCGACCGTTTCATTGCCCTCACGACTGAATTTACCCTTGCTAAAACGAACCTGAAACTGGGCTTTTTCCATATAAAGGTCTTGCAGTTCTTGTTTAATCTCTGCTTCGAGCTGCTGAGCCAAGTCATGACGAGCAGAGGCAAGCTGACCTGCCAAATCAACAAGATTGACTTCCAATTTCTTGAGCTCTGCTTCCATGTCCTCAGACGAAAGGTTATTACCTGTCAAGAGATTGTATTCATCCGTAATCTTAGCAAAGTAAATCAAGACATCGTCTACAGTCCCACCATACTTACGAGTAATGGTATGAAGAAGGTCCAAACGATTCTCAACCTGCATAAGACGATTGCCATCAAAATCAAGGCCCTCAATAATAGCTTCCAAACGTTTGCTAATATCTTCTAAGACATAGTAGGTCTCAGACAGAGAGCTGGAAATTTCACGGTATTCGGTGTCATACTCTTCGACACTTTCCATGTCATTCATGGCCGAACGAACATTGGCCAGACTTGAAAAATCTTCATTGTCCAACATGCTGTAGGCATTGGTCAGTGTATCCGCAATATTTTTATGGTTGAGCAGTTTATCACGCTCTTGATTAAGAGCCAAATCTTCTCCAGGCTGCAAGTTTGCTGCCTCAATCTCTGCCATTTGAAATTCCAACATTTCAATACGAGCCTTGTGTTCCTGTTGGTTTTTCTTGACTTCCAGAACCTGCTTACGCATTTTACGGTAGGCATCAAAACTCGTTTGATAGGTTTCTTTTAAGTCCCAAAAGGTTGTATCACCAAATTCATCCAACATTTGAATATGAAGTTGAGGGCGCATTAACTCTTCTTGGTCATGCTGACCATGAATATCTACCAGATGTTGCCCAATAGCACGCAAAACAGACAGATTGACCATCTGACCATTCACGCGGCTAATACTCCGACCATTTTGCAAGATTTCCCGACGGATGATAATTTCATCCCCCAATTCCAAACCTTGCTCATCAAAAATTTCCTGTAAAAGGCGACTATTCTCAACTGAGAAAAGCCCCTCAATCTCTGCCTTTGGCGCACCATGACGAATAACATCTGTCGTCGCACGAGTCCCCAACATCATATTCATGGCATCAATGATAATCGACTTTCCTGCACCCGTTTCACCAGTCAGGACAGTCATTCCCTTTTCAAAATTGAGGGAAATAGCCTCAATAATGGCAAAGTTTTTTATCGAAATTTCAAGTAACATATAGACCTACCAATTTTTTACTTGTTCAAAGATTTCCTCAGCTAGACTTTCACTTCTGGCAATGACTAAAATCGAACTATCATCAGCTAAACAGCTAAAAATCTTATCCGCAAAAGTCTCGATTAACTGAGCTTTTACAAAAGCTGTGTTTCCTGGAATCACTTGGAGATTGATCATCTTGTCCATCAATTGAGCCGATTCGATATTGTCTTCAGCCAGTTGCAAACTTTTCACGATTGATTTTGGTAATTCATAGACATAGGTGTTATCTCTCAAAGGAATTTTGACAATGCCTAGCTCTTTGATATCCCGTGATACCGTTGCCTGAGTAGCAGTGATTCCTGCTTCTTTCAAATATTCTACAATTTCTTCTTGCGTGCCGATTTGATAATCTGTCACAAATCGTCTAATTTTTTCAAGTCTCTCTTTTTTATTCATTTTTAAATTGACTATGCGCCCTCTCTACTACTTCTTCAATTTCAGCAAGAACCTGATTGCTTGCTGACTCTTCTTTTTTCAAATACGCTAAAAACTCAATATTTCCATGCCCACCTTGGATGGGAGAAAAGTCCAAACCAAGGACTGAAAAGCCTTCCTCTACTGCCATAGCTGTGACAGATTCAAGGACATGTTGATGGACTTTAGCATCGCGAATGATTCCATTTTTTCCAATCTGCTCTCGGCCTGCCTCAAATTGGGGCTTAACCAGAGCCACAACCTGACCTTGATCTGCCAAGACACGGTGCAAGGCCGGCAAAATCAGACTGAGGGAAATGAAACTTACATCAATACTGGCAAAGCTCGGCTCCTGCTCGAAATCAGAATTTTCAGCATAGCGGAAATTAAACTGCTCCATGCTGACAACCCGTGGGTCTTGGCGTAATTTCCAAGCCAACTGATTGGTACCGACATCAACTGCAAAGACTAACTCAGCACCATTCTGCAACATAACATCGGTAAAGCCTCCAGTAGAAGCGCCGATATCAATCGTTGTTGTCCCTTCCACTGACAAATCAAAGACCTGCAAGGCCTTCTCCAGTTTCAAGCCACCACGACTGACATACTTGAGTTTCTCTCCCTTGAGTTTCAGCTCGGTGTCATCTGGAATTTTCTCTCCTGGCTTGTCAAACCGTTCTCCATTCAGGACTGCTACGACTAGACCAGCCATCACACCGCGCTTAGCCTGTTCTCGCGTTTCAAACAAGCCCTGTTTATAAGCTAGTACATCCACTCTTTCCTTAGCCATTGATTCTCAAACTTTCTACTACACATACAATCGACTCTGTTTCAAAGGGAATCTGCTGGGCAATTTCTTCTAATTTGGCATTAGCTTGATCCAAAGTCTGATTACAAAAGGCAATAGCCTCTTCCAAGCCTAACAAGGCTGGATAGGTTGACTTTTCAGCCTGCAAATCCTTTTGTGGTGTCTTGCCGATTTCCTCAAAACTAGCGGTCACATCCAACACATCGTCTCTGACCTGAAAAGCAAGCCCAAGCAATTCACCTACAGTTTTTAGTTTTGCCTGCATCTCAGGTGCCAATTCGGCTATAATAGCAGCTGCTTGGAAGGGATAGGCTAGTAGTTTTCCAGTCTTATTAGCATGAATGGTCTGGAGTTCTTCCAAAGACAAATGCTGGTGTTCGCCTTCCATATCTAAAACTTGCCCTGCAACCATTCCCAGACTACCTGAAGCAAAGGATAAGTTAGCAATCAAGTCCACCTTGATTTGACTTGGTAAATCTGCCTGCGCTATCATGACATAGGGATCTAGGAATAAAGCATCTCCTGCCAAAATTGCCATTGCTTCTCCAAATTTCTTATGATTGGTCAATCGTCCCCGACGGTAATCATCATTATCCATAGCTGGAAGATCATCGTGAATCAAGCTCCCTGTATGAATCATTTCCAAGGCCGCAGCAACCTGTGCGTGAGCCGGTTTAATAGCCACCTGCAAGGCTTCCAGAACTTCTAACAGAAGAAAAGGACGAATACGCTTTCCACCAGCATGAATAGAATAGAGAACAGACTCTCGCAAACTAGAGGCAAACTGCTGGTCTCCATAAAAATCTTCCAAGGCCAACTCGACAAGAGCTAATTTTTCTTGCTTCTTCATTCAAAATCACTTTCTGTTCCGTCTTCTTGCATAACCTTGACCAAGGTCTTTTCAGCCTTGTCCAGCGTCGCTTGGAGCTCTTTTGACAAGACCATACCCTTTTGAAAAGCCGCAATCGCATCTTCCAGAGCAATTTCACCATTTTCCAAACTTTGGACAATTGTCTCCAGTTCTGCTAGATTTTCCTCAAATTTCTTTTGTTTTGACATCTTTAACCTCTAATTCTACTTGACCATCTCGCATCAAAAGCGTCACTTGGTCTTTTTTCTTCAAACTCTCAACCGAATCTACAACGGACTCTTCTTTCTTGACAAGCGCATAACCACGCGCCACGATTCGACTGGTATCCAACATTAACAAGGCTTCCGAAAGTCGCTTCACTTCAGCAACCTTGGCATCATAAATCAGCGCCATTTGGCTACGTAGGAGCTTGTCCAACTGAGCAAGCCGGTCCTGATAGCGTTGGATTTTGGTAATAGGTGATAATTGGACCAGTTGATGCGTCCTTGCTTGTACTAGTTGGTTGCTATCAAAAATCCGTGTTCGCAAACTTTGTTTTAAGCGCAGCTGCAGTTGATCCAAGCGTTGCAAATAGCCATCATACAAACGCTCTGGCTGTCTAAAGATAACAGACTGACTGCATTTTTTCAAAGCTTCTTGTTTCTTCGATAGGACATTTCGGACTGCTGTTGCCATCCGTTTTTCTTGATTTTGCAAATGAGCTAATAAATCCAACTTGGTCACAGGTGTTGCTAGTTCAGCAGCCGCTGTTGGCGTTGCAGCTCGTCGATCTGCCACAAAATCTGCCAAGGTCACATCCGTCTCATGTCCCACACTAGAAATAACTGGTAAACGAGATTCAAAAATGGCTCGTACCACAATTTCTTCGTTAAAGGCCCAGAGATCCTCTATGGAACCTCCACCACGACCAATAATGAGCAAGTCCAAATCGTCCCGTTGATTAGCACGCGCAATATTCCGTGCTATTTCCTCTGCTGCTCCATCTCCTTGAACCTTGGTCGGATAGAGAAGGATATCAACACCTGAAAATCGCCTGCTGACGGTCGTGATAATATCTCGAATAACGGCTCCACTGCGACTGGTCACTACACCAATTCTCTTAGAAAATTGGGGCAGAGCTTGCTTGAAGCGTTCTTGAAACAGGCCTTCTTCTGTCAATTTTTTCTTGAGTTGTTCAAACTGAATCGCAAGCGCCCCAACCCCATCAGGCTCTGCCTTTTCAATGATGATGGAGTAGCTACCACTTGGTTCATAGACTTGCACACGCCCAATCACATTGATCTTCATCCCTTCTTCCAGGTCGAAGCCTAATTTCTGATAAATCCCAGACCAGATAGTCGCTTGAATAACTGCATGGTCATCTTTTAGGGAGAAATATTGGTGAGTAGGTCGTTTACGAAAGTTGGAAACTTGACCAGTTAAATAGACCCGTTCCAAATAAGGGTCTTTATCGAATTTCATTTTCAGATACTTGGTCAAAGTTGTTACCGATAAATACTTTTCCATCTCCACCTACTACTCATTTTCTTGCTCTTTCATGGGTATTATTATACCAAAAATATGCCTAAAAATCTCCATTTATGTACCATGATGAGAGAAAAATAGAAAAAGGAGGCAAGGCCTCCACATCTGATTATTTGCTATTTCGAGCTTCTTCCAAAATCTTTTCTATCTTGGTCGTCAACAGGTCGATAGCAACTGTATTGCTGACTCCCTCAGGAATGACGATATCAGCATAACGTTTGGTTGGCTCGATAAACTGGTGGTACATTGGTTTAACCACACCTAAATACTGGTCAATAACGCTATCAAGGCTACGGCCACGCTCTTCCATATCGCGCTTGATACGACGAATAATGCGCACATCATCATCCGTATCCACAAAAATCTTGATATCCATCAAATCGCGTAGGCGCTTGTCCTCCAAGACCAAAATCCCCTCAACGATAAAGACATCTTGAGGCTCCTGACGATAGGTCTTGCTGCTTCGTGTATGCTCTGTATAGTCATAAGTCGGGATGTCCACCGGACGCCCTGCCAACAATTCCTTAATCTGCTCGATCATCAAGTCTGTATCAAAGGCAAAAGGATGGTCGTAATTGGTTTTGACACGCTCTTCAAAGGTCAAGTGAGACTGATCCTTGTAGTATGAATCATGCTCAATCATGGAAATCTTTTCATCAGGAAAGTGCGATAAAATGGCTCTTGAAACACTGGTCTTACCACCACCAGAACCACCTGTCACTCCGATAATGATTGGTCTATTTTGCATGCTATCCTCCGTTTTTTTATCCGTCGTCTATTCTATCACATTTTTTGCAAAATTTATAGTCTGATTTGGATAGTCTAAGAGAACAATTCCAATCCCAAACCCCAGTTAGATTATCTAAAAACCTTCCTTGGCTTGTAGAGATTGCCTCGTTTTTCTAGAATGGCTAGCAATTTATCATCTTCAAAGGCAGCTAATTCTTGTTCTGTTTGTTCGAGTTCGATAAAACGACCAAAGCGCACTTCTGTAGCCTCTTCTTGAGTTAGGAAAACTTTGACAAGGTCCCCTGTCCCAATCTCTAGAGGATGGAGAAAGTCCAATTGACTAGCCTCCACTTTTTCAGCAATTTCCTCCAAGGTAAGAGCGTCTTCTAGCTGTAAACCAGCTGCACTAGTTCGAGTCAGATGAGACATATGAGCCGCATAGCCCAATTTTTCTCCCAAGTCAACCGATAAGGTACGGATATAAGTTCCTTTACTGCATCTTACACGAAAAGTAAAGCGTGCAAGATGACCCTCATAAGAAATCGGACTTGTTCTATCAAATTGATAAATGATCACCTGACGCTCTGGACGCTCCACTTCTTGGCCAGCACGCGCATACTCATAAAGCTTACGACCATTAACCTTAACAGCTGAATACATAGGTGGAATCTGAGTAATAGGCCCAGTCAGATTGGCTATCGCTTCATCGACAAGATTTTCATCCAAGGGCGACAAAACAGGGGTCTCTGCGACAACTTCACCACTGGCATCCTCAGTCGTTGTTGAATAACCTAGAGTGATTTCCCCCTCATAGACCTTGCCCTCGTCCTGCATAAACTCAACCATGCGTGTCGCCTTGCCAACCGCAATGGGCAAAACACCCACCACATCCGGATCCAAGGTCCCACCATGACCAATCTTCTTAGTTCCCAAAATCTTACGCAGTTTAAAAACCGCATCATGCGAGGTCATCCCCGCTTCTTTTTTTAAGTTGATAATACCGTTCATATCTTGCTTTCTGATTTCCTGATACCTTCTAATTTTTTTCCCTACGACTTTTTAGCTTTTGTTTCTTAAAATCATAAAAGTGAATTTTTGCTTCCTGCATTAGTTTCTTAAACAATTTTGTTTTACTGCACATTATAATACTGTGAAGTTCCCCATCAATCTCTATAATTAATTGTCCATTTTTTATTTTTCTTTTCTCTTTTTGTAATTTTAACTCTACAGATTTAAAGAAACTTTCTAATAAAGATTGATTTTCGATATAAAATTGATAATAAATCTTTAGTAAATTAAGGTGAAAATCCATAAGAGTTGTTGTAAAAGCAATATTTGCTATATCTCCATACATATGCCTAATTTCATCACGAATTTTTGTGAAAGCTTCCTTTGATGACTTACTGAAATTAAACTTTTCACCTTCTTTTAGTATATAATCTAAATTAAAGCTATACCTATTTTGATTGAAATATAGAGGAATGTGCCCATGCAATGCGAAATTTCTTAAAGTCATAATTAATATATACGAAAGCTCTGAATCATATATTTTGTTTATCATTTTTTCTAACTTTTGTGAATACTTTTTATCAAAGTTGATTAACAAATCAACTAAAGTCTTAGATGAACTCATTAAATTTATAAGTAAAGAATTAATAATAATGAATTCATCACCATTCAAACCATTTTGTTTCCTTATGTTATCGTTAGTACCCAACTCAAAGTGATAAAATATTTGACAAAAATTAAAGATATAGACATGATAAAATTGATTGATTGTATGTAACTCATCTGATGTACTTAGAAAATTAACAATTAACTTTTCATTTTCTTTTGATAGATGAACTATGTCATTCAAATTGAGATCAGGCATAGGTATTAAACTTTTATTATTCATTATATAATTCCCCATTCATATTGTTGAACTAGTGCCACCATACATTACAAATGAAACTACTCCACCTTCAATGCTTCAAACTTTGCTTTCATAGTTGGATTTTTACGGGTCAATTTTTTAACAGAAACATCTTCTAATTTGTTGTTAGCTAGACGGAGTTGGTTTTCAGAAGTTGTCAGGAATTTCTTAACCTCTTCCATCCGTTTTATGGCCTTGTCAATTTCATCGATAGCTTTGCCAAAGTTAGTCGAAGCTGAATTATAGTTCTTGGCAAAGGCTAGCTTAAAGGCATCCAAGTCTTCCTCAAAATGAGTGATGTCAATATTTTGTTCGCGAACCAAGGCCAACTCCTGCTTATATTTTAGAGAATTAAGCGCCGCATTACGCAAAAGCCCAATCAACTGAATAAAGAACTGAGGACGGACCACATACATCTTTTCATACTCGTGGCTGACGTCAACAATCCCTGTGTTAAAGTAGTCATTATCGGCCTCAAGCATGGTCACCAAAACGGCATACTCACAGTTCTTCTCCCGACGGTCCTTGTCCAATTCCTTGTAAAAATCTGCATTCTTATGCTTCTTCTCTGTTCCATCTGCTTCATTTTTCATCTCAAACATGATGGAAATGATTTCGACTCCATTTTCATCACATTCACGGAAGATAAAGTCCCCCTTAGACCCACGCGCAGAGACCTTGTTATCCTTCTCAAAGTAGGCATTTGGAAAGGCAAAACTACGGACCTTGTTAAACTCACTCTCTGCATACTGTTCCAGACTTTCCCCGATGGCTTTTGTAGATTGTTGGGCTTTGAAATTCTTATAAAATTCGACTTGTTCACTAGCTGCCTTGAGTTGAGCTTCGTAGTTTTGCTTAACTGAAGCAAGAGAAAGCTCGTTTTCTTTTTCTTGTAAAAGAAGCTGGTTTTTAACCTGATCCCGTTCTTTTTCTAGGTCAGAAAGGGTCTTTTGCAGTTGATTTTCATGTTCCAAACGCAAGGTGGTCAATTGGTTTTCCAAGGCCTGCACCTCCTTGTCCTTAGCCAATAAGGCCTGATTGCTTGTCTGTTCAACCTCTTTCTTGGCCAGTTCTTTCTCTGTATCAAAGTTTTGGATTTGACTCTGCAATTGCGCAATTTCTTGGTCTTTTTGAGCTAGTTTAGACTGTTGTTCATTCATGGCCTTTTGCTCAGCCAAGGCCAGTTCCTGCTTCATCCGATCGTGCAATTCCTTGTCAAACTCTGCTGTTCTCACTTGGGACAAAAGTTCAGCATACTGACTTTCATTTACTGTAAAAACTTCCCCACAGTTGGGGCATTTGATTTCGTTCATATCGTTCCTCTTTCTAGACTTCTGTAACCATTATATCATGCCTGCAGAAAAATCAAAAACAGCGAGTCGAAACCCGCTGTTTAACTTCTCTTTCTTTAAATTTTTTCCAAGGCCAAGCGCAAGTCTTCAATCAAATCATCTACATTTTCAAGTCCGATTGACAAACGAATTTGGTTTGGTGTGACACCTGCAGCTTCAAGGTCTTTTTCTGACAATTGACCATGGGTGGTTGTTGCTGGATGGACAACAAGCGATTTAGCATCTGCCACATTGGCAAGGTCAGAGAAGATTTCTAAATGATCAATTACCTTGCGTGCTTCTGCCTCCCCACCTTTAACATGGAAGGTAAAGATGGAACCCACACCTTTTGGTAAATATTTCTCAGCCAAAGCATGATAAGGACTATCTGCCAATTTTGGATAGTTAACTTTTTCTACCTTAGGATGGTTGACAAGGAAATCAACAATTTTCTCTGCATTTTGCACATGACGTTCGACACGAAGAGAAAGGGTTTCCAGTCCTTGAAGTAACAAGAATGCGTTAAATGGTGACAAGGCTGCGCCTGTATCACGAAGCAACTGGACACGAACAGCGATAATAAAGGCTGCTGCACCCACATCACGAGTATAGCTCAAATTGTGGTAACTTGGGTCTTCCTCAACAAATTGAGGGAATTTCCCTGAAGCCGCCCAGTCAAAACGACCGCTATCGACAATCACTCCACCAATAGTCGTACCATGCCCACCGATAAACTTAGTCGCAGAGTGAATGGCAATATCTACACCGTGAGAAAAGACATTAATCAAATAAGGTGTAGCAAAGGTATTATCCGAAACTAGTGGAATCTGGTGTCTATGCGCAATCTCAGCCAATTTTTCCAGGTCAGGAATGTTAATCAAGGGGTTGCCCAAGGTTTCAATCAGAACAAGCTTGGTATTGTCATTAATAGCTGCTTCCACTTCCTCCAAATTATCAACATCAACAAAGGTTGTTGTGATACCATAACGAGGAAGGGTTTCTTTCAAGAGATTGAAGGTTCCACCGTAAATAGTTGATGCTGCCACTACATGGTCACCTGCATGGGCAAGCGCCAAAATCGTATAAGTCACTGCAGCCATACCTGATGCGGTTGCAAGAGCTCCGACACCACCTTCAAGAGCAGCAATTCTTTCTTCAAAGGCAGCTGTTGTAGGGTTGGTGATACGAGTATAAATGTTCCCTGGTTTTCTCAAAGCAAACAAATCGGCACCTTCCTGCGTGTCATCAAAAACAAAGGATGTTGTTTGATAAATCGGCACTGCACGAGACTTGGTAGCTGGATCCACAACTTGACCAGCATGCAATCGTAAGGTTTCAAATTTAAAATCACGAGTCATAAGGCGACCTCCATATAGTTTCATTAAGGATATTGTAGCACCTTAAGGTATAGTTTACAAATATCAGTTTTCTATATTTTGATATAAGAAATAGCTATTACCTTATTTTAAAAATGAAAAAAGCACGACTCAATCGTGCTCATTTTCTTAATCTACATAAGTATCTTCATTTTTATTGAGGAAGGCATATGGAAGACCCATCAAGAGGCCTCCTCCGATAAAGTTTCCGATGAAAGTTACACCCCAGTGGCGAAGCATGTTTCCAACACCGAAGTTAGCAATTGAATCAGCAGCAACACTGAATTTTACAATCGCGAAAGAAGCAAAGTTCGCCGCAATGTGCTCGTTTGTTAAAAATACAAACATGTAAATTGCTGACAACACAAGCCAAAGTTTGGCACCACCATCTTTGACCAAAACAAATGAAAGAATCGCAATATTTACGAAAATATTTGCCAAAATCGCCTCAAGCAAGATTAATTCATTTGAGCGGCCTAACTTCATCTCAACAACCCCTGAAATGAAACTATCGTGAGTCAGATGTGCATAAGCTGCTGAGTGGGCAAAGCCCCAACCTGCTATCAAGGCTCCGATAAGGTTAAACAAGGTACAGTAAAGTAAAATCTCAGCTGTTTTTCTCCAAGAGATTTTTTTCAAGAAACTACCAGCAGTCAAGAACATCATGTTTGATGTTACCAACTCGGCATTTAAGAAAACAATGTAGGCCAATCCCCAAGCAAAGACAAAGGGGAAGAGGAAACGTCCACTACCTGGTGCAATTTTATTAATCAAGTCAGCCCCAACTGCACCAGCAGCTGTACTGAAGGTTAAAAATGCACCTGCGAACATAGAACGAATCGCATACTTAAATTTGCTTTGAGTATAAAGACTTTCCTTCTTCTTGCAAGCAAATTCAATCTTTGAGATAAATTCTGAAGAAACCATAATAAACTCCTAAAACTTTTATTTGTGATAATTATATCACAAACTTTAGAATTAAGGAAACGTTTTCTGTATTTCATAAAAGTTTATTCTTATGAAAAGCTTAAAAAATCAGTGAAATCCAGGATTTCACTGATTTGTATTAATAAAATTGTCTATATGGTTGATTGAAAGCTGTTAGGATTTCATCAGATGTTTGTGAATAATCTTTTGTTTCTTTCAAATCGCCTTTTACAATAATACGTTCTGTAGCAGCAAGGTCTTCGCAGGTTACTAATGTAATCTCATTTACCCCATCTCTATCATCAACTTCATCAACACGATCCGGTGTAACACGTTTGACTTCACGTATCTCATAAGTATAAACTTTATTTTTATCGGTTAGATAAATCTTCATACCATTTTTAGCGTTATCCAAAGGAGAAAATAACATTTTATTAGCATTATTGACACCAAAAATATGATGACTAGCTAGACTATAATTTCCTTTCCCCATCACTTGATCGCGTTTCATCGTACCAGCACCATAGAAGAGATTGACATTATCAAGCCCTTTAAAAATTGGCAGATTCATTTCTAATTCAGGGACTGCAATTCCGCCGATAACTGGTAATTTTTGAGCATCCCATTGAGAAGCTAGAACCGCTTCAGAAGAGATAGCTTTGACAGAATCAAAATCAAAATTTCCTTCTGTATCCTGATTTTCTTCTATTTTTTCTTTTGATACCTGACTAACTTGGTACTTATTGGTATTCCAAACTATGAAAATATCACGAATTTTAGCATTAAAAATCAAAGCAATTGATAGTAGTATCAGAAATCCTGCTAGGATATTTGTCAGCAGATTTTTTCGTTTGTTTTTCTTCTTATTATTTTTTTGAGACATTATGCTTCACCTTCTGTTTCGTTTTCTGTCCCAACTTCTTCTTTTTCTGCCGCTGCAACCGTTGTAAAGGTCACAATTTTAGCATCTTGATCCAGACGCATTACTTTAACTCCCATAGTTGAGCGTCCTGTTTGTGAAATATTGGCAACATTGGTTCGAATCATGACACCAGTATCAGTGATAATCATCAAGTCTTCATCACCTTTCACAGTCAAGAGACCTGATAGAGGACCATTTTTCTCAGCCACATTAGCCGTCTTCATTCCTTTACCACCACGACCTTTTGTTGGATATTCAGTCGCGACTGTACGCTTACCATATCCTTTTTCAGTAATGATAAGAACCTCATCTTGATCAGTAATTACGCTAGCACCAACTACTGTGTCTCCCTCACGGAGATTCACACCTTTCACACCTGTGGCGATACGACTCATGCCACGAACGGCTGATTGATTAAAGCGAACTGCATAACCAAACTTGGTACCAATAATAATATCCGTATCTTCTTCCGTCAACAAGACATTAATTAGCTCATCTTCATCCTTTAGATTCAGTGCTTTGAGACCATTTTGACGAATGTTAGCAAATTCCTTGACGCTGGTTCTCTTCACAATACCATGACGGGTTGTGAAGAAGAGGTAAGCATCATCACTGCGTTCAGACTCAACATTGATAATCGTCTGAATACTTTCACCTTCATCCAATTTCAAGAGATTAACTACTGGTAGACCTTTGGCCGTCCGACCATACTCAGGAATTTCATAACCTTTCAGGCGATAGACACGTCCTTTATTTGTAAAGAAGAGCAGGTGATCATGGGTGCTAGTTGACACTAACTCACGAACAAAATCGTCATCCTTAACGCCTGTCCCTTGAACACCGCGGCCACCACGTTTTTGAGCAGTAAATTCAGCTTGGTCCAAACGTTTGATGTATCCCTTATTAGAAAGCGTAATTAAAACATCCGATTCTTCAATCAAATCCTCATCTTCAAGACTCAATACTTCACCGACCATCAACTCTGTACGACGTTGGTCGCCAAACTTACGCTTAACTTCATCCAATTCTTCTTTGATGATTTGAGAAACACGTTCTGGTTTAGCAAGAATATCTGCTAAATCCGCAATCAGAGCCAAGAGGTCATCATACTCTGACTGAATCTTATCGCGTTCCAAACCTGTCAAACGACGAAGACGCATATCTAAAATAGCCTGACTTTGACGTTCAGAAAGCTTAAACTTACTCATCAACTCAGCTTGTGCTTCTGCGTCTGTTTCACTAGCACGGATGATACGAATCACTTCGTCGATATGGTCTAGCGCAATCAAGAGACCTTCTAAGATATGCGCACGCGCTTCCGCTTTTTCCTTATCAAAACGAGTACGCCGAACGACCACTTCTTTTTGGTGCTCGATATAAGCATCCAAAATCTGACGAAGGGACAAAATCTTCGGTACACCATTTTGGATAGCAAGCATATTGAAACCAAAGTTGGTTTGCATCTGGGTCATCTTAAAGAGGTTATTTAGGATAACATTGGCTGAAGCATCGCGCTTAACTTCGATAACAAATCGCACACCTTCGCGGTTTGACTCATCACGAACTGCAGTAATACCCTCAATCCGTTTTTCCTGAACCAAACGAACAATATGCTCATGCACCTTTGTTTTATTAACCATATAAGGAAATTCTGTTACAACAATACGCTCACGGCCAGTCTTAGTTTCTTCAATTTCAGTACGAGAACGAAGGACAATAGAACCCTTACCTGTTTCATAAGCCTTATGAATACCTGATTTCCCCATAACAAGAGCACCAGTTGGAAAATCTGGCCCAGGTAAGACTTCCATCAAGTCCTTAGTGGTCACTTCAGGATTGTCCATGACCAACTTCACTGCATCAATGGTTTCACCCAAGTTATGAGGGGGAATATTGGTCGCCATCCCAACGGCAATACCAGTTGCTCCATTGACCAAAAGGTTTGGAAAACGAGCTGGCAAGACCAAGGGTTCGCGTTCATTGGCGTCATAGTTATCGACGAAATCAACCGTATTCTTATTGATATCACGAAGCATTTCTAAAGCAATCTTGCTCATACGTGCCTCAGTATAACGCTGGGCGGCAGCACCATCTCCATCCATGGAACCAAAGTTTCCATGCCCATCTACAAGCATGTAACGGTAGCTCCACCATTGAGCCATGCGGACCATTGCTTCATAGATAGAGGAATCCCCGTGTGGGTGGTATTTACCCATGACGTCCCCTGTAATACGAGCAGATTTTTTATGGGGTTTGTCTGGAGTAACACCCAATTCATTCATTCCATAGAGAATCCGACGGTGAACAGGTTTCAAGCCATCTCGAACATCAGGAAGAGCCCGCGCTACGATAACACTCATGGCGTAATCGATAAAGCTCGTCTTCATCTCCTTTGTCAGATTGACATTCACTAAATTTCTATCCTGCATTAATAAATGCCTCATTTCACTATTAGTAATTAATAATATTATACCATAATGTCCGCCATATTTCAGGTATCCAAATTAGCTAAAACGTTTACATCAAGAACTCCAAGGCATATTCGTGACAAAGCTTTTTAAAAGTGATAGAATTAAAATAACTGGGGAAATCCCTGAATAAAATTAAGGAGATGTTTAGAACAATGACTTCAACTAAACAACACAAAAAAGTTATCCTTGTCGGAGATGGTGCTGTAGGTTCATCTTACGCTTTTGCACTTGTTAACCAAGGAATTGCACAAGAGCTTGGAATTATCGAAATTCCACAATTGCATGAAAAAGCTGTTGGTGACGCGCTTGACCTTAGTCACGCCCTTGCCTTCACTTCACCTAAAAAAATCTATGCAGCTCAATACTCTGACTGTGCAGACGCTGACCTTGTTGTAATCACTGCAGGTGCTCCTCAAAAACCAGGTGAAACTCGTCTTGACCTTGTAGGTAAAAACCTTGCTATCAACAAATCAATCGTAACTCAAGTTGTTGAATCAGGCTTCAAAGGTATCTTCCTTGTTGCTGCTAACCCAGTTGACGTTTTGACTTACTCAACTTGGAAATTCTCTGGTTTCCCTAAAGAACGCGTTATCGGTTCAGGTACTTCACTTGACTCAGCTCGTTTCCGTCAAGCACTTGCTGAAAAATTGGATGTTGATGCTCGTTCAGTTCACGCCTACATCATGGGTGAACACGGTGACTCTGAGTTCGCTGTTTGGTCACATGCTAACATCGCTGGTGTAAACCTTGAAGAATTCCTTAAAGACACTCAAAATGTTCAAGAAGCTGAATTGATTGAATTGTTCGAAGGTGTTCGTGATGCAGCCTACACAATCATCAACAAAAAAGGTGCAACATACTACGGTATCGCAGTAGCCCTTGCTCGTATCACTAAAGCAATCCTTGACGATGAAAACGCAGTACTTCCACTTTCAGTATTCCAAGAAGGTCAATACGGAGTTAAGAATGTCTTTATCGGTCAACCAGCTGTTGTTGGTGCACATGGTATCGTTCGTCCAGTAAACATTCCATTGAACGACGCAGAAACCCAAAAAATGCAAGCATCTGCTAAAGAATTGCAAGCTATCATTGACGAAGCATGGAAAAACCCAGAATTCCAAGCAGCTTCAAAAAACTAATTTAACTATAGACAACTCCTTGAATCATCAGGGAGTTGTTTTTTATCTATATTATAGTAAATTGAAATAAGATAGAACAAATTAATTTCTAGAAATATTTTAGCAGCCACGGCGTACTATTCTAGTTGTAATCCACTATAAGAACTAAACATTTTATGAAATTTTCGTTCAAAAAACAATATCCCTTTAAAAGCTATCATGTCATGTCTTGGGCATGAAGACAAAAAGACTACCAATCAGATTTATACTCACATCACAAAAAGTATGGAACAAGCAACGATTTACTCTTTAGCTACAGTTGCATTAAATCAAAAGTAAAAACTTTGCTCATATACAAAAAAAGCCCATCATACAGGCTATACAGCTTGATACGATAGGCTATTTTTCTATTAATTAACGTACTGTACGGATACGCATTGTGTTTGTACGAACAGCTTCTCCAACTGGTACACCAGCAACAATAACGATATCGTCACCAGATTCTACTAGACCTGCTTCAACTGCTTTACGTTCAGCAATTTCGAACATATCGTCAGTTGAAGATGGAGCATCTGTCAACATTGGGATAACACCCCAGTTCAACATCAATCCACGTTCTGTCAATTCGTCGAATGTCAATGCCAAGATGTCAGCATTTGGACGGTATTTAGAGATCAAACGTGCAGTGTGACCTGTCTTAGTAAGAGTTACAACCAATTTAATGTCCATTGAGTTAGTAGCATCTTTAACAGCTGAAGCCATTACTTCTGTCTTAGAGTTACGTTCGAATGAATCTGAGTTCAAACGTCCGTATTCGTTAAGAAGAGTTTGAGCGTTCTTATCGATTGTAGCCATTGTAGTTACTGACTCAAGTGGGTATTTACCGTTTGCAGACTCACCTGAAAGCATTGTAGCGTCAGTTCCGTCGATAACAGCGTTAAATACGTCTGATACTTCTGAACGAGTTGCACGTGGTTTTTCAGTCATTGTTTCAAGCATGTTTGTTGCAGTGATAACAACTTTACCTGCAGCATTGACTTTAGTGATGATCATTTTTTGGTAAACTGGAACCATTTCGAATGGTACTTCGATACCCATGTCACCACGAGCGATCATGATACCATCAGCAGCTTCGATGATTTCATCCAAGTTATCGATACCTTGTTGGTTTTCGATTTTAGCGAACAATTGAACATGTCCGTTTCCAGTTTCTTCACAGATTGCACGAACTTCGTTCACGTCTTTTGCAGTACGTACGAATGAAATAGCGATGAAGTTGATACCTTGTTCAAGACCGAAACGGATATCGTCGTTATCACGTTCAGCAAGAGCTGGGAAAGGAATTTTAGTGTTAGGAATGTTCACACCTTTTTGTTTAGCGATGATACCATCGTTTTCAACTTCAACTTCAAATTCACGAGTTGCATCATCTTTAGCAACCACACGAAGACCAAGTTTACCATCGTCAACCAAAACTTGACGACCAACTTCAACATCATCATAGATATCAAGAGCACCAGCAACGTTCAATGCAATCACTTCACGAGTTGATTTGATTCCTTGTTTAGTTGCAACACGGATTTTCTCACCAGTTTTGTATGAATACTCTTTAGCTTCACCTTCGAACAATTCTGTACGGATTTCTGGTCCTTTTGTATCAAGAAGGAAACCAACTTTTTTACCTGCAAGTTTTTCAGCAAGTTTAACAGTTGCCATACGCTCACCTTGTTCTTGGTGGTCACCGTGTGAGAAGTTGAAACGGAATGTGTTAGCACCAGCTTCAATCAATTTAGCAATGTTTTTAGCTGAAGCTTCAACATCAAGTTTTTCACCCCAGTATCCGTCCTCACCGAATTTTTTACCACCACGGATTTCTACCGCAGGACCCAAAGTTGCAACGATTTTTACACGTTTGTTCATGATTTTTGTGACTCCTTTATATATATGACCTTTTTGGTCTTATTAACTAAATTGTAAATTATGACAAGCTCTTATTCAAGCTAGATAGCTCAATGTCGGCTTTGTGTGGGTTGTTAACCACAATCTTACCTTCTGCAGTAAGGCTAAACAATGCTCCTTCTTCTGCAGTTCCAAGAATTGGGTTTTCAACCATTTTCTCGTTACGAATACCAACCGCAACACCACCGATACCTTCTTTAAGAAGTTTAACAGCATGCGCACCCATACGTGACGCCAATACACGGTCACGCGCAGTTGGAGAACCACCACGTTGAATATGTCCAAGTTCTGTCACACGAAGGTCGCTTGTATCCCCAGCTTCTTTTAGTTTTTTACCAAATTCAGCTGCTGACATCACACCTTCTGCCAAGACGATGATGTTGTGTTTTTTACCACACTCATAACCACATTTAATGCTTTCTACGATATCTTCAATCTTGAATCCTTCTTCAGGAATGATGATTTCATCAGCACCAGTTGCAATACCAGCCCAAAGAGCGATATCACCAGCGTTACGTCCCATAACTTCAATAACAAAAGTACGACGGTGACTTGATGATGTATCACGAATCTTATCGATAGCATCCATAGCAGTTGTAACCGCTGTGTCAAAACCGATTGTAAAGTCAGTACCAACGATATCGTTATCGATTGTACCTGGAAGACCGATAGCTGGGAAGCCATGTTCAGTCAAACGCATAGCGCCGTGGTAAGATCCGTCACCACCGATAACAACTACACCTTCAATCCCGTGTTTTTTCAATTGCTCAATCCCTTTAAGTTGCCCTTCAAGTTGAGCGAACTCTGGATAGCGAGCTGAGTGAAGGAAAGTACCACCACGAGAAATGATGTCTCCTACTGAAGCTGCATCTAGGGGATGAATTTCACCAGCAACCATACCAGCATATCCATCATAGATACCAAAAACTTCCATTCCTTCTGAAATTGCTTGACGAACAACTGCGCGGATAGCAGCGTTCATACCAGGGGCGTCTCCACCACTAGTCAAAACAGCAATACGTTTCATATTGGTTATGCTCCTTTTTCTTTTAACATTCTTATTGATTATACCACATTTGATTTTAAAATTCTTCTATTTTCCGTATTTTTAGCGATAAATCGTTTTCATAACCATTTTATTCAATTTCGCTTCTAATTCATTGGATTTAGCTACAAAATGATGGGGAGAAACGATTGTTTTCTGTTCCTCTTCATACCTGATGATGACTGGGATTGGGCCTTTATATTGGTCTAAAATACGTGAAATTTCTTGATCCGAATCATGATTCTTCACCTGTATCCAAAAGCGTTCAGCAACTGCTTCTCTTATTTCTTGTGCAATCATTTGCAAACGGCCATCACGTGACTGGATTTTTCCTTTTATATAGTAGAAGGCTCCCTCTTTTATTTCCTGCCCAACCTGTCGATATAAGTCTGAAAAGAGAGTAACATCCAATTTTTTCTTACTGTCATCTACCTGTAAGAAAGCCATGTTTTCGCCCTTTTTGGTACGAATTACTTTTATTTTCTGAACTTCAACCAAAATAATAGCGTAGCTATTTTCTGACAAATTCCCAATTGGGGTAATCGGGTAAATAGCCTTACTTGCAATAGTTTGTAGGGGATGTTTACTGACACCTATCCCTAAAAGTTCTTGTTCCATATAGAATTTTTCTTGTTCTGTCCAATCTTCCGATTCCTGCCAACTATAAATAGTATCTCCAAACAAACTTCCTAACTCTTTTACAAATTCAAATAGATTAACTAAATTATTGAATACTTTTTGGCGATTTTTTTCAAATGAATCGAAAAGACCAACTTTTACCAAAGGTTCTAGCAGAGGAAGTTTCAAATAATTCTCAGGTAATTTAGCTATAAAATCTTCAATGTTAGAATAGGGTCTATTTTCAATAATCCAAAGTGCCAAATCCTTGCTGATTCCCTTAATCGATTTCAATCCTAGATAGATGGCCTTGTTGGCAATTTTATCGTGATAAGGAATGGTGTTGATGGACAGAGGCGCTACTTCAAAGCCAGCTTCTAAGGCATCTGTTAAGTAATCACTGTTGGCGGAATTCAACATGACCTGATAAAAAATGGCTGGATAATGCGTTTTGAAATAAGCCAACTGGAAGGCCAAGGCTGAGTAGGCATAGGCGTGAGATCTATTAAATCCATAACCTGCAAACTTCTCCATAACATCAAAAACCTGCTCTGCTTTTTCCGCAGTATGTCCAGCTTCTAATGAACCTTGAATAAAAGAAGCCCTCATCTCATGCATGGCAGAGGCATCCTTTTTCCCCATAGCTCGGCGCAAAATATCGGCTTTCCCAAGACTAAATCCAGCAAAACGCTGAGCAACCTGCATAACCTGCTCCTGATAGAGCATAATTCCGTAAGTTGGAGCCAAAATATCCTCCAGTACTGGATCCAGAACAGTCACTTCTTCCTGCCCATGCTTTCTTGCCACAAAATTATTGATATAATCACTAGCACCTGGTCGATTTAGGGAAGTAGTTGCTACGACATCTTCAAAACAGACTGGCTGCACACGCTTGAGCAGGCGAATAGCTCCAGGTTGCTCAAATTGAAAGATACCTTTTGTATTGCCAGAAGCAAAAAGAGCTAGCGTTTCTTTGTCTTCCAAATCAATCTCGTTGATAACTATCTTAATACCTTCTGTTTCTGCAAGTAATTCTTGCATCTTCTGGACAAAGGTCAAATTCCGCAGTCCCAGAAAGTCCATTTTCAAAAGCCCGCTAGCTTCAACTCCATGAGCATCATACTGAGTCAGTGGAATTTCATCACCGTGCTTTAGGGGGATGTAGTTGGTCAAATCTTGGTCACTGATTACAACACCAGCTGCATGGACAGAGGTTTGTCTTGGATATCCCTCAATCTTGCAGGCAATTTCAAAGGCTTTTTGGTATTCTAACTTACTATTGATTTGCTGACGAAACTGAAGGTTCCCTTCATAGGCTGACTTAAGATTATCACGAAAACTGATTTTCTTGGTAATTGCAGATAATTCATACTCAGGAACACCAAAGCGTTTCAAGACATCTCGTAGAGCTTGCTTGGCTCCAAAGGTTGAAAAAGTAACGATTTGAGCCGCATGTTTACTACCATATTTATTGCCAACATATCTGATAAAATCTGGACGATAAATATCTGGAATATCAATATCAATATCAGGCATAGTATAGCGTTCACGATTGAGGAAACGTTCAAAAATCAGATTTTTCTCTACTGGGTCAATCCCTGTGATGTCCAAGGCATAGGAAACCAAGCTACCAACTGCAGAACCCCGTCCCATACCCATATAATAGCCATTCGAACGTCCAAAACGCAATAAATCCCAAACAACCAAGAAATAATCATCAAATCCCATATCATGAATAACAGCCAATTCTTGGTCTAGACGGTCTTGATATTCTTTACCAGTCAACCCCTTCTGAGTAAGCCCCAATTCAGCACGTTCTCTCAACTCTTCTACTGCTGGTCTAGCTGGATTAAAGCGAGGCAGTTTCAGACTAGTATCCAAGTCATAAGAAATACCTGAAATAAGCTTTTCTAAGTTTTCCAAGGCTTGAGGAAAACGTTCTTGGAATAGTTTCTCTAAAGAGCTTGCAGATAAAAGCACATCTTGTCGTGAGCGCAAGGGAACTTCTCTGAGGGGGAGATTTTCTTTAATCGCTGTTAACACTTGCAGAATTTCTCTATCCCTGCTTTCAAAAGCATTGACCCGATAAAGGGGCAAGATTGGATTATGAAATTCGCTGGCCTGTGTCTCTGGATAAACTCCAATATAATAATCACAGCCTAGATTGAGCGACTCAAGTCCATCAACATAAGGTACAATGACCGCGACATCATCCAGATACTGAGATAGAACTGACCAACTTTTCTCCCCCTGCATCTTGGCTGTTGAAAGTTTCATCAACTGCTGATAGCCTACACTAGATAGAGCTAAAAAGCGCAAATTCACTTCCTGAGCATCCACAAATACAGTCATTTCAAGCCCTAATAAAGGATGAATGCCATATTTTTTTGTAACCTCTAGAAAGTCAAAAGCACCATAAAGATTATCAATATCCATTATAGCCAGATGAGTGTAGCCGAATTCTTTAGCTGCTCTCACATACTTGGTGATTGAAATAACACTCTCCATAAAACTATAGACTGTTTTTGTATCTAGTTGTGCGATCAATTTACACTTCTCCTCTATCCTTCTCACTATATTATACCATTTTCAAAAATAGAAAGACAAAAGCAATGACTCCTATCTCTATTTTATCCTTAAAGTAAAATTTTTTGAACGAAAAAAGCAAAAATACATTTAAAGAATCAAATGATCCGGTAATTTTTTTACTTTTTTATCCCAAGAAGTGAATATATCTTTTAAAACAGAAAGACACATCCGGTTAATCTATTTACCATGATAACTTGCTTTGAACTATAGAGTTATACCTGTTTTTCATATAAATAATATTCATTATTCTTTAATTAATTTCTTTCTCACTTAATAATTCCCTTTCTCCTATTTTTTTGATATAATAAATTTAATTATTATTTTACAAGGAGGTTTTATGCGCTTTAATCAATTCAGCTATTTATCACTTCCAAGAGATACTATTTTATATGAATTAAAAAAGTATGGATTTGATTTTCCATCTGAGTCAACAAATAAAAAGATGTTGGAGTCTTTTCTAAGTCGTTTCTTTTTCACTTATCAAGACACCAACTACCCACTTTCCATCCTAGCAGCTGATAAAAAAACAGACCTGCTAACATTTTTTCAATCAGAAGATGAACTGACAGCAGATATTTTTTATACTGTTGCTTTTCAACTTTTAGGCTTTTCTTATTTGATTGACTTCGAAGACAGTGAATCTTTTCGTAAAGAGACTGGATTTCCTATTGCATACGGTGACTTGATTGAAAATCTCTATCAGTTACTCAATACTCGCACCAAAAAGGGAAATACTCTTATCGACCAACTTGTTAGTGATGGTCTTATTCCGGAGGATAATGACTACCACTACTTTAACGGCAAGAGTTTAGCAACTTTTTCCAGCCATGATGTCATTCGTGAAGTCGTTTACGTTGAGTCTCGTGTCGATACCGACCAAAAAGGGCTACCAGACTTAGTCAAGGTTAGCATTATTCGTCCTCGTTTTGATGGAAAAATCCCTGCCATCATGACAGCCAGTCCTTATCATCAGGGAACAAATGACACGGCAAGCGATAAGGCTCTCTACAAGATGGAGGGCGAGCTTGAGGTTAAACCTGCTCATAAGATTGAACTAGAGAAACCTCAATTAAATCTCGTCCAACCTCAAGGCCAAGCTGAGCTTGTGGCTGAAACTGAGGAAAAGCTAAGTCACATCAACTCTAGCTATACACTAAACGACTACTTCCTTCCGAGAGGCTTTGCCAATCTCTATGTCTCAGGTGTTGGTACCAAAGACTCTACTGGTTTCATGACTAATGGCGACTACCAGCAAATCGAAGCTTATAAAAATGTCATTGATTGGCTTAATGGTCGTTGTCGTGCCTTTACCGACCACACGCGTCAGCGTCAAGTCAAAGCTGACTGGTCAAATGGAAAAGTAGCCACAACTGGACTTTCCTATCTTGGAACCATGTCAAATGGGCTTGCGACTACAGGCGTCGATGGTTTAGAGGTTATCATTGCTGAGGCTGGCATTTCTTCATGGTACAACTACTACCGTGAAAACGGTCTGGTGACTAGCCCAGGTGGCTATCCAGGTGAGGACTTTGACTCCCTTGCTGAGTTAACCTATTCTCGTAATCTCTTGGCTGGCGACTATATCCGTGGCAATGAAGCTCACAAAGCTGACTTAGAAAAAGTAAAAGAACAACTGGATCGCAAGTCTGGTGACTACAATCAGTTTTGGCATGATCGCAACTATCTGCTCAATGCCCATAAGGTAAAAGCAGATGTTGTCTTTACCCACGGTTCACAGGATTGGAATGTCAAACCACTTCATGTTTACAAAATGTTTCATGCTCTTCCTACTAATATAAATAAGCATCTCTTTTTTCATAATGGCGCCCATGTGTACATGAACAACTGGCAGTCCATTGACTTCCGTGAGTCCATGAACGCCTTGTTGACAAAGAAATTACTGGGACAAGATACAGATTTCCAACTTCCTACTGTTATCTGGCAGGACAATACAGCCCCTCAGACTTGGTTATCACTTGATAACTTCGGTGGGCAAGAAAACTTTGAAACCTTCTCACTTGGTCAAGAAGAGAAAATCATTCAAAACCAGTACCCAGATAAGGATTTTGAGCGCTATGGTAAGACCTACCAAACCTTCAATACAGAACTCTATCAAGGGAAAGTCAATCAGATTACTATTGACCTTCCTGTGACTAAGGATCTTCACTTGAACGGTCGAGCTCAACTCAATCTTCGTATCAAATCCAGCACAAACAAGGGGCTTTTATCTGCTCAACTACTGGAACTTGGTCAAAAGAAATACCTACAACCTTATCCAGCTATTTTAAGTGCTAAAACCATTGATAATGGACGCTATCACATGTTGGAAAATCTCTGTGAATTACCAATTAGACCAGATGCACAACGAGTCGTGACAAAAGGTTACCTCAATTTACAAAATAGAACTGATTTATTGTTAGTAGAGGATATTAAGGAAAATGAATGGATGGACATCCAATTTGAACTACAACCTACTATTTACAAGTTAAAAGAAGGAGATACTCTTCGTTTAGTCCTCTATACTACTGACTTTGAAATCACAATCCGTGATAATACCGCTTACCAGCTGACTGTTGATCTTGAACAGTCTACTCTTATCCTACCTCACTAAAAAAGGAGTTAAATTATTATGAATAAATCTGAACACCGACACCAACTCATACGAGCTCTTGTAACGAAAAACAAGATTCATACTCAAGCTGAGCTACAAGCTCTTCTTGCTGATAATGATATTCAAGTTACACAAGCTACACTTTCGAGGGATATTAAAAGTATGAACCTCTCAAAAGTACGAGAAGAAGATAACTCTTACTACGTGCTCAATACAGGTTCTATCTCAAAATGGGAAAAACGTCTCGAACTCTACATGGAAGATGCCCTTGTCTTGATGCGCCCAGTTCAACACCAAGTCCTACTAAAAACCCTTCCCGGACTGGCTCAATCCTTTGGTTCTATCATTGATGCTTTGAGTTTCCCTGACGCTATAGCTACCCTCTGTGGCGATGATGTCTGCCTTGTCATCTGTGAAGATGCAGAGGCAGCCCAACATTGCTTTGAAGAGCTGAAACGGTTCGCCCCACCATTTTTCTTTGGTGAATAAATAGAAACTGAACTCAAAAACTGCAGAACTCTCAAAATTTTAAACAGTAGTAAATTGATGTCAGCTAACATCTAGCGAATACAATAGCTGATTCCTACTGAAAAGTGAGCTATGCAGCTTAATAAAACAAAAAAAGAAATCTATCTCATACATGAGTACAAAAGCTCCCCTTATAGTTTCTAGTGAATATTTGTTTTTCACTAGAAACTATAAGGGGAGTCTTCATATATCTAAAAGAAATTCTAAACCTGTTTCAGCTTGATATAGTGTTTGAATAAAATGTGAACAAATTTATTAGGGAATTCAAATCAATTTCATGCTTTAAAAGTCGTTTCGTACTATTTTAGATTCAATTAATTATACATCATAGATAATCCGCTTCAAAAACCTCTTCAAATCACGTCAGGTTCACATTTCCGTATAAGAGAGAAATTTATTGTTGCAATACTTTTCTTGGCTTGGTACCTTCAGCTGGACCAATGACACCTGCCATCTCAAGCTCTTCCATGAGACGGGTCGCACGGTTAAATCCAACTGACAAACGACGCTGAATCATGGACGCACTAGCTTTCTGGGTCTCAATGACCAAAGCTTTGGCTTCTTCAAAAAGCGGATCTCCACCAGTTTCACCATCTGAGAATTCACCTTCATTTTCAGAAACCTCACCTGGATCAAAACTCTCATCGTAGTCCGCATCTGCCTGAGCCTTGATAAAGTTTACGATGCGTTCAACATCATCATCCGAGATAAAGGAGCCTTGTAGACGAACTGGATGATTTTCATCAATCGGTTTAAAGAGCATGTCGCCTCGACCAAGCAGTTTTTCAGCTCCATTTTCATCCAAGATGGTGCGCGAGTCTGTACCTGATGATACCGCAAAAGCCACTCGAGATGGGACATTGGCTTTGATTAGACCAGAGATGACATCAACCGATGGACGCTGGGTTGCAAGAATCATGTGGATACCTGCAGCACGTGCCTTCTGTCCGAGACGAATGATAGCATCTTCCACTTCCTTACTGGCTACCATCATAAGGTCAGCCAACTCATCCACAATCACGACAATGAGCGGTAGCGGAATCTGCTTGTACTCAGACTGGGCATTGAACTCTTCTACCTTGGCATTAAAGCCTGCAATATTCCGAACTCCCACCTTGGCAAAGAGTTCATAACGGTTTTCCATTTCATCCACAACCTTTTGCAGGGCCTTGCTGGCCTTGCGTGGATTGGTCACGACTGGAATCAAGAGATGGGGAATGTCATTGTAAACAGATAACTCAACCATCTTGGGATCGACCATCATAAATTTAACTTGGTCAGGTCTCGCCTTCATGAGGATGCTGGCGATAATGCCGTTAACAGCTACTGACTTCCCTGAACCCGTTGAACCTGCAACTAGCAAGTGGGGCATTTTGGAAAGGTCAAAAGCTCTTGCAGTACCATTAACCGCCTTCCCTAAAGGAATTTCCAAGAGATTTTCTGCTTTCGTTTGAGATTGTTCCCATAGTTCGCGGAAGGATACAGTCGCAATCTCAGAGTTAGGTACTTCAATTCCCACTAAAGATTTCCCTGGGATAGGTGCTTCGATTCGGACATCCTTGGCCGCCAAGGCTAGAGCGAGGTCATCTGCTAGATTGGAAATGCGATTGACCCGTACACCCACTGCAGGCTTGACTTCATACTTGGTCACAGATGGACCAATTTCGGCCCGTTCAACCGTTACCTTGATACCAAAGCTAGCAAAGGTTTCTTCTAGGATTTTGATATTTTCCCGAACGATTTTCTTCTCTTTAGACTGGTCTTTTGGTTTATCTGGGGCAAAGAGTTGTAAGCTTGGAAGTTTGTATTCGAGGGCTTCTTTTGCTGAAAAATCGACCTGAACATCTTCATCATCAGAGCCATCTTCCTGTTCAGCGAGTTCAAGTTCAGTTTGAGGTAGGATGATTTCTGGTTCCACCCAGTCTTCTTCTGGAAAAGT
This sequence comes from Streptococcus sp. K0074, assembly GCF_048843365.1. Classification (GTDB taxonomy): domain Bacteria; phylum Bacillota; class Bacilli; order Lactobacillales; family Streptococcaceae; genus Streptococcus; species Streptococcus mitis_BM. Next base: position 1,141,037 of record NZ_CP184836.1, on the reverse strand, counting down.
TTGAATATCTTCCCCTGTCAAAATTTCACCTGTTTCCATATCAACAGGAGGCAAATCGAGTAAGGCTTTTTCGGTCTCTTCTTGTTCTAATCTAGCCTCTTCCTCAGCCTTTTGACGAGCTTTTTCTTCTTGTTTGACAAAGCGTTCCTCTTTTCGACGCTCATGTCCTTCCCGCCATTTGGCAAAGTTTTTACTGCAAAATTCAGCAATATCGTAAACAGACCAAGGACTGACTAGGAGGGATCCAGCTAAAATCAAGATAGAACCAATAAAGTAAGTACCGATATTTGAAAAGAGAAAGGCGATTGGAATATAAAGAGCGACTCCAATCAAGCCACCTCCAGCAAAACTGGTCGTTCGAAAAGCAGTCAAATCCGTCACAACCTGAGCCATGGTCCCTTTTAATACCGACTTGTCCAAACCATATTTCCAAACCAAATAGGCCTCAAAAATCAAGAGCAAGCCAGCAAATATGGTGAAAAAGCCTAATAGGAGCCCTTCCTGTTTTCGTATCCACTTGAAAAAGAAGAGGTAGAGCAGAATACCAAATATTGCTAGATATGCTAGGCTCCCCACCAGCAAGCGAATTAAATTGTACAGGGTTATACCTGCAGCCCCTAATTTAAAGGCTGCGAAAATCAATAAAAGGGCGATTCCCAACGAAATCAACATTCGTTGAATCGCTTCTTTTCTTTCGAGTTCTGCTTTAGACGGTCTCCGTCTTGTTTTACTTGTATTCTTGTTTGCCATTCTTCTATTATACCATATTTCACAGGCATTTCGGAAAGAGAAAAAGACTGCACCAAACGGTCCAATCTTTTCATTTTCTATCTAAGTTTTATGCTTGTGGTTTGCGTAGGTAACCATAGACCACACCACTTACGATTGCTCCTACCAAGACAGAAACGAGGTAAAGGAGAGCATTTGAAGTAAGGGCGATAACGAAGATTCCTCCGTGTGGCGCCATGAGTTTGATACCAGTAAGACCAACGAGTCCACCTGCTACTGCTGAACCAAGGATGAAGCTTGGGATCGCACGAGCTGGGTCAGCTGCACCAAATGGGATCGCTCCTTCAGTGATAAATGACAAGCCCATGATGATGTTTGTCAAACCAGAGTTGCATTCTTCCTTAGTAAATTTATCTTTGAAAAGAAGCGTTGCGACAAAGATAGCAAGTGGTGGCACCATTCCTCCAGCCATAACTGCTGCCATAGCCACAGAACCACCTGAAGAAACAGTTGCTGCAAGCGTACCTGTACCAAAGACATAGGCAGCTTTGTTAACTGGTCCACCCATGTCAACAGCCATCATTCCACCAAGGACGATACCAAGAAGGACAGCTGAACCTCCTCCAAGACCGCCTAGGAAGTCATTCATAGCAGTGTTGATTGCTACCATTGGGATGTTAACAGCTAGCATAACAAATCCAGTCAAGATTGTTCCAAGAAGTGGCAAGAGAAGGATTGATTTTGCACCTTCAAGTGAACGAGGAACTTTAACGTATTTCTTAATAGCAAGAACCAAGGCACCTGCTATAAATCCACCAACAAGGGCACCTAGGAAACCAGATGAGACACCTGCAAGAGTTGAAGTTGCTTCACCACCAGCGGCATAAGGAATTTTACCAAAGGCAAAACCTTCTTTAGCAATAGCACCAGCCACAAACCCTGCTACTAAACCTGGTTTTTCAGCAATAGAGTAGGCAACATAACCTGCAAAGACTGGAAGCATCAAACCAAAGGCAGCTCCACCAATTTTCATGAACATAGAAGCTAGCTCATGATAGGAACCAAGATTACCAAGGTTTTCATTTGGAACACCTAAAGCACCGTCAATCAAGAAGGCAAGGGCAATCATGATACCACCACCGATAACGAATGGCAACATTTGCGATACACCACTCATCAAGTGTTTGTAGAAGGCACCACCAAGGCTTTGTTTTTCGTTAGATGCTGTTGCAGCTTTTGCATCATTAGCGGCACGGTAGACTTCCGCATCTCCTGAAAGAGCCAAGTTAATCAATTCTTCTGTCTTACGGATACCGTCAGCAACTGGACGATTGATTAATGGTTTGCCATCGAAACGATCCATTTCTACTGCCTTATCTGCTGCGATGATAACAGCTTTAGCCTTGCGGATATCCTCTGCAGTTAGTTGGTTACCAACACCACTGGCACCGTTGGTTTCGACCTTGATACCAACACCCATTTCAGCAGCCACTTTTTGAAGAGCTTCTTGGGCCATGTAAGTGTGGGCAATACCTGTCGTACAAGCTGTAACAGCCACGATAAAGTCACCAGAGTCATTAGCAGGTGCTTGAACAGGCTCTTCAGTTTTTTCTGAAGCTTTGTCAAAAAGTTCGATAACTTGGTCAGCTGATATTGCTTGACGAAGTTTATCAGCAAAGCCTTCTTTCATCAAGTATTGAGACAATTCTGCTAAAGCTGCCAAGTGAGTATCATTGGCACCTTCTGGAGCTGCAATCATAAAGAAAAGGTCAGTTGGTTGCCCATCCAAGCTCTCGTAGTCAACACCCTTGTTTGACTTGGCAAAGAGAACTGTCGCTTCTTTTACAGCAGCGTTTTTGCTGTGAGGCATAGCGATTCCGTCACCCAAACCTGTAGAAGTCAGAGCTTCACGCGCCAAAATTCCTTCTTTAAAAGTTTCAAAATCTGTCACATAACCGTGGTCTGTCAAGCTTTTAATCATCTCTTCGATGACAGCTGTTTTTTCAGTTGCCTGCAAATCCAGCAACATAACATCTTTTCTCAATAGGTCTTGAATTTTCATCTTTTTTCTACCTCAACTTTTTCATATGTTTCTTTAATAAATTCCGCCGTTGCCAAGTCGTCTGAGAAGGTGGTTGCCGTTCCGCAAGCTACTCCCCATTTGAAGGCTTCTACTGCGTCTTTTGATTTGACAAATTCACCTGTAAATCCAGCGACCATAGAATCACCAGCCCCAACTGAATTCTTGACTGTTCCCTTGATTGGTTTTGCGAAGTAAGCTCCCTCAGATGTGACAAGAAGTGCACCGTCCCCAGCCATGGAGATAATGACGTTTTGAGCTCCTTTGGCCAGTAACTGACGAGCATAGTTCTCGATTTCATCTAAACTTTCGAGTTTAACCCCAAAAATTGCTCCAAGTTCATGATTGTTTGGTTTGACCAAAAGTGGCTGGTAGTCCAAACTATCAATCAAGGTCTGTCCTTCAAAGTCACAAACCACTTGCGCACCCGTCTGACGCGTCAAGGCAATCAAATCCTTATAGATAACATTGCCTAGATTTTTAGCACTTGAACCAGCAAAGACAACTGTATCTTCTGCTGTTAAACTAGACAAAATAGCTTTCAATTCTTCTAACTGAGCTGGTTCGACATTTGGACCCGTTCCGTTGATTTCTGTCTCTTGGTCTGCTTTAATCTTAACATTGATACGAGTATCTTCTGCCACTTGGACAAAACGCGTCTCGATTTCTTCCTCTGCCAGAGTATCTGTGATAAATTTACCAGTAAAGCCTCCGATAAATCCAGTCGCTGTATTTGGAATATCTAAGCGCTTCAAGACACGACTGACATTGATTCCTTTCCCACCAGCAAACTTATCATCACTGTCCATACGATTGACACTACCGACTTGGACTTGGTCCAGACGGACAATATAGTCAATGGATGGATTGAGTGTGACTGTATAAATCATACTTCTATTACCTCCGTTTTCTCCTTAATAGCCTGCAAGAGCTCATGCCCTTGACTTGTGATAACAATAGCTCGTTTGAGTGGTGCTACCTTGGCAAAGCAAGTTTGTCCAATCTTAGACGAATCCACCAAGACATAGGTCTGTTTGGCATTCTCTAAAATAGCACGCTTCACAGCTCCCTCCTCCATATCAGGAGTCGTATAATAGCCATCGTCCACACCATTCATCCCGATAAAGGCACGGTCAAAGTGCAATTGGTTAATCTGGTTAAGAGCAACGCCCCCGATACTAGCATCTGTCGCCATCTTGACACTTCCTCCAACCATGACAGTTGGAATCTGCTTTTCAACCAACTGTGCGGCATGGTGAATCGAATTCGTCACAACAGTAATATTCTTATTGACCAATTCATGAATCAAAAATGCTGTAGTTGTTCCAGCATCGATAAAGATGACATCTTGTTCCTTAATGAGGGAGGCTGCTTTCTGAGCCAACAACTTCTTCTCTTGAAGGTTTTTGACAGATTTTTCTTGAATGGTTTCTTCTTCCTGCAAGGAATGGGGCAATTCTGCTCCACCATGCACGCGACGAAGCTTATTTTCCGCTTCCAACTCATCCAAGTCTCTTCGAACCGTTGATTCTGAGGTCTCTAGCAAACTAACTAATTTCTCTAGAGAAACTACATGATGTTGATTTAACTCCTCTAAAATCAGTTGCTTCCGCTCTGTTTTTAACACCGAATCACCTCCTGTTATCGTTTACACTATTCATTCTATCATACTTTCTTTCAAAGTCAAGCATTTTTTATCATTTTCTTTCAATTTCTATCATTTTTCTTATTTCTAGAATTTTTATTGCAAGATAGGGGCCTTTATGGTAGACTATTTGAGTAAGTATTGGAAGATTACTCAAGAGGCTTAAGAGGCCGTGTTGGAAACGCGGTAGGCGTGTAACAGCGTGCGTGGGTTCGAATCCCATGTCTTCCGTTTATTTTAAAAAAGATACCCAAGAAATCGAGTCCACTGAAAAAATAGGTCTCTTACTTTTAATGAAATGAAAACCGGGGAATCTCTCGTTAATTTGAGCGAGTTCCTCGGTTATTTTGTATTTATTAAGGTCATAATTCGTTTCATATTGACCACGAAGATGGTTGTGGCTGCCTGTAACTCCATGCTGAAAAGACCCGATGCTCTCGCGACATCAAAGCCATGTCTCTGTTTTAGTTCGGCATTCTTTGCTTCGATTTTATAGCGATGTCTGGCCATTTCTTTAAAATAAGGTGTTTCCTGAAATTCTTCTGAAAAAGATGATCGTCACTCTTAATGGCTATTGAATAAGTTTTAGACTTTGCCCCCTCCTTATAACATCCTTCCTTGGAAAGGCAACTCTTGCACTTCTCAATGTCAAAGTAATGAGTGACAACTTGATTCTTATTTTGATGTTTTTTCCCTGTCCTTGCTTTGCGAACAGCCATGCGTCCTTCTGGACAGACAAATAGCCCTGCATCTTTATTAAATTCAAACGCATCCTCTTCTTTACGGTAACCTTTTGAAACAGAAGGATTCAGTTTTGAAACCAAATGAATCTTTTCTTTGCGAGCTAGTTGAATGTTGTCCTTTCCTGAATAAGCCGCATCACCAATAATAGTCTCGATGTCCAGACTATTTTCCTTTGTTTTGGCATATAATTCAGGTAAATATTTCCCATCGCTTTGTTCGCCAGAAGTGACCACACAAGCAGTAATAATCCGTTCATCCGTCATAGCGATATGACTTTTATATCCATAGAAAGAGCTGTCGGCTGTCTTATGTCCGAGCCTAGCCTCCTCCTTAACAGAAGCTTCCAAATGTTCTAAGTCGTCCTCGACAGCCTCTTTTAGGTAATTGAACTTTTGAGAAACAGCCGGTAAGGCTAAGAGTTCCTCGTGTTTTTCAACCACAGCCATTAACTCCTCTGTATAGGTCAACTCTGCTTCGAGGTTATCTTCCTGAGGTTTCTTTGGAAATTCTATTTTGATATCTTCTGAATGTTGATAAATTGTTTTACGTAAAGCTTTTGAACGCTCTCTAAGGATTTCTTGGGGTTTCTTATGATTATAATGAGATTTGGTGTGAGTGGCATCCACAATGAGGATTTTACTCTTAATCAAGTTATGTTCGAGTGCAATTTGAACAGACTTCTGAATCAATACATCAAGCAGTTTATCATCTTTAATTCTTAGCTTTCTAAATTTTGTCAAAGAGGATGGCTCGATAACAGAATCCTCAGGAGCTAGACCAAGAAAAAATTTAAAGGCCATATCTGACAAGGAACGTCCTACCACATCTACATCTGATAACTTATAAATATCTTTTAACAAGAGATATTTGAACATCATAATCGGTGAATAAGCTTTACGCCCAAAATCGGGACGATAATTCTTTTCTAGTTCATCATAAATAAAGCTAAAATCACAGAGTTCAGTTAGCTGACGTAAAAAGTGGGTTTTAGGAACCACGATATCATACAAACTAGAATAAGGACTGACATCCATAGTTAACTGATTATCAAGCATTATTTCACCTCATCTCTAGTATAACAAAAAAGCCATCAATTTAATGACTTTTTCAGTAGGCTCCTCTCCGACCGCCAAGTTTTTGAGTGTGAGGATATCCATGTATAGTAAGAGGCATTAAAAAGCCCTCTTTACTATACCCATTTTATCAAGAAATGAGGTGAAAATCAATGGCCTACTTTAGACAAAGAGATAACGGGTGGGAATATCGAATTAGTTACAAGGCTCCTAATGGAAAATTTTGTCAAAAATCAAAAGGCGGATTCAAAACAAAAAAACTAGCGCAAGCTGCATCGCTCGAAGCTGAACGATTGCTCAATAAAAATATTATTGTAGACGAGCGACAAACTTTATTGGAATACTTTCAAAATTGGGCAAACATCCATAAAAAACCAAATGTTAGCCCAGTAACTTGGAAAAAATACCAACATACTGAAAGCAAAATTAAGTTATACTTTAGAGATACAAGACTTAATAGCATTACAAATTCCATGTATCAGCAAGTATTAAATAATTTCTCTAGCACCCACACTCAAGAAACTGTCGAGAAGTTCCACTATCATCTGAAAGCAGCAATTAAGATGGCTGTCCACGAAGGAATTATTGAACGTAATTTTTGCGATTTCGCAGTTATTCGCTCATCTGTTGAATCCTTTGCCAAAGAAACTAAATTTCTAGAAACAGATGAATATATCGATCTTATCAATACTGCCAAAGAAAATTTTAAATATCATTCTTATGCAATTATCTACCTCATAGCTGTAACTGGTATGAGATTTTCTGAAGCCCTTGGCCTGACGTGGAATGATGTTGATTTCAACGAAAAGATTATTGATGTAAACAAGACTTATAACTATAACACGACATATGATTTTGCGCCCACAAAAAACGCTAGTTCGGTTCGAAAAATTCCAGTAGATGATCAGACATTATCAATACTAAAAGAGTATAAAGAAAAATATTGGAAAGAGAACGAGCAAAACAGAATCTTTGGTTCTGTGTCAAATGCTGCAGCTAATAAGACAATCAAAAAAATAGTCGGTAGAAATGTCCACATCCACTCACTCAGACACACATACGCTTCCTACCTTATTACCCAAGGAGTAGAACTCATTTCTATCTCTCAGCTTTTGGGACATGAGAATTTGAATATCACTCTCAAAGTATACGCCCATCAACTAGAAGCGTTAAGGGAGAAGAATAATGATAAGGTAAGAACTATCTTTGAAAAATTTGGGGCAGATTTGGGGCAGACATAACAAAAACCCTTGTAAATCAAGGGTTTTTCTGTATATTTAATGCTAATTGCCGGGATTGAACCGGCGACCTCATCCTTACCATGGATGCGCTCTGCCAACTGAGCTAAATCAGCTTACTTGAAAAGTATACTACAGTTAGAAAAACTTGTCAAGTTCCCTTAGATATTTTCCATAAGAAAAAGCCAGGTGAGAGCTACCGAGCCTACTGAAAAAGTCATTAAATTGATGGCTTTTTTGTTATACTAGAGATGAGGTGAAATAATGCTTGATAATCAGTTAACTATGGATGTCAGTCCTTATTCTAGTTTGTATGATATCGTGGTTCCTAAAACCCACTTTTTACGTCAGCTAACTGAACTCTGTGATTTTAGCTTTATTTATGATGAACTAGAAAAGAATTATCGTCCCGATTTTGGGCGTAAAGCTTATTCACCGATTATGATGTTCAAATATCTCTTGTTAAAAGATATTTATAAGTTATCAGATGTAGATGTGGTAGGACGTTCCTTGTCAGATATGGCCTTTAAATTTTTTCTTGGTCTAGCTCCTGAGGATTCTGTTATCGAGCCATCCTCTTTGACAAAATTTAGAAAGCTAAGAATTAAAGATGATAAACTGCTTGATGTATTGATTCAGAAGTCTGTTCAAATTGCACTCGAACATAACTTGATTAAGAGTAAAATCCTCATTGTGGATGCCACTCACACCAAATCTCATTATAATCATAAGAAACCCCAAGAAATCCTTAGAGAGCGTTCAAAAGCTTTACGTAAAACAATTTATCAACATTCAGAAGATATCAAAATAGAATTTCCAAAGAAACCTCAGGAAGATAACCTCGAAGCAGAGTTGACCTATACAGAGGAATTAATGGCTGTGGTTGAAAAACACGAGGAACTCTTAGCCCTACCGGCTGTGTCTCAAAAGTTCAATTACCTAAAAGAGGCTGTCGAGGACGACTTAGAACACTTGGAAGCTTCTGTTAAGGAGGAGGCTAGGCTTGGACATAAGACAGCCGACAGCTCTTTCTATGGATATAAAAGTCATATCGCTATGACGGATGAACGGATTATTACTGCTTGTGTGGTCACTTCTGGTGAACAAAGCGATGGGAAATATTTACCTGAGTTATATGCCAAAACAAAGGAAAATAGTCTGGACATCGAGACTATTATTGGTGATGCGGCTTATTCAGGAAAGGACAATATTCAACTAGCTCGCAAAGAAAAGATTCATTTGGTGTCAAAACTGAACCCTTCAGTTTCAAAAGGTTACCGTAAAGAAGAGGATGCGTTTGAATTTAATAAAGATGCAGGGCTATTTGTCTGTCCAGAAGGACACATGGCTGTTCGCAAAGCAAGGACAGGGAAAAAATATCAAAATAAGAATCAAGTTGTCACTCATTACTTTGACATTGAGAAGTGCAAGAGTTGCCTTTCCAAGGAAGGATGTTATAAGGAGGGGGCAAAGTCTAAAACTTATTCAATAGCCATTAAGAGTGACGACCATCTTTTCCAGAAGAAATTTCAGGAAACACCTTATTTTAAAGAAATGGCCAGACATCGCTATAAAATCGAAGCAAAGAATGCCGAACTAAAACAGAGACATGGCTTTGATGTCGCGAGAGCATCGGGTCTTTTCAGCATGGAGTTACAGGCAGCCACAACCATCTTCGTGGTCAATATGAAACGAATTATGACCTTAATAAATACAAAATAACCGAGGAACTCGCTCAAATTAACGAGAGATTCCTCGGTTTTCATTTCATTAAAAGTAAGAGACCTATTTTTTCAGTGGACTCAGAGCTACCTAGCTTATCTTCTTCTATTTGCTTAAATCGATTCGACGACCAATTTTACCGATAATAATCGCTCCAATAATCAATGAGGCAAATTCACCAACTCCTGTTGTAAACCAAGTAAGGAAAAATGGTAATTGCGCTACGATATTCAACTCGGCAGCAATAGTAAACATGGAAATTGAAAAGAGGATTGAGAAGAAGAAATGATCTTTTCGAATCAATCCGTTAAAGAGGTAATCCTTGCTGTATTTTGCAAAAAGCCAAACACCTAGACTAAGGAATACTAGGGTTGATCCACCACCAACAAAGACATCTAGCAGTCCGAAGCTAAAGAAATTAGCAATCATACAACCGATGGTAACTCCGATGATGTACTTAGGATTGTAAAAAGCCATAAAGTTCATCATTTCTGAAATACGGAACTGATAAGCACCATAGCTAATGGCATTTAGGGGCGGTGTGACGGTCAAAACGACGTAGATAGCAGCGACGATTGCAATATCTGCAACATCACGAATAGTTAATTTTTTCATCTTTTCTCCTTTGGCGGTTATCCGCGTGTAATATGCTTGGTGAAAGAAGCTAAGCACCAAGGGTTGCTTTATTCAACCTTACTAGTATAGCACAATAGCCTGCTTTATGCTATACTTAAACCATGAAAATTCCTATTCAAAAATTTTTGAACAATGAAATCTTAGCCTATCTCTTTTTTGGCCTTGCAACAACTTTAGTTTCGATTCTCTCGCGATTCGTCATTTATCAACTAAGTCATCAGGAACTCCTTGCTACTGGCCTAGCAAATATTATTGGTATCCTATTTGCCTTTAGCACAAATGATAGGATTGTATTTAAGCAAGCTAGGCAGAATTGGCCAAGACGTTTAGTGAAATTTTCTCTTGCCCGCCTTTCTACTTTTCTGTTAGACTTGCTCCTTACTTTTCTATTTGTAACCCAGTTTCCCCACATCATAGGTCAATTCGTAAATGAAAATCTTGACAAAATCAATGCAATCGAAACAGTTCTTGCACAATTATTGATAATTATCCTTAATTACATTTTTAGTAAGGTTTTTATTTTTAAAAAATAAAATTTCTGAGCATATATCTTGCAAGCTTTTTTTAATTAATATATAATGAAGTATAAACTTTTTTAAAAGGAAATTATGAAAATGTTAAAAGATCTTAAAGCATTTTTGCTTCGTGGTAATGTTGTTGACCTTGCTGTCGGTGTGATCATTGCCTCTGCTTTTGGTGCAATCGTTACATCACTTGTTAACGATATCATCACTCCACTTATTTTGAATCCAGCCTTGGAAGCTGCGAAAGTACAAAACATCGCTGAGCTTGCTTGGAATGGTGTTACATATGGTAAATTCTTGAGCGCTGTTATCAACTTCCTAGTTATCGGTACTGTTCTCTTCTTTGTTATCAAAGGTATCGAAAAAGCTCAAAGCCTTACTAAGAAAGAAGAGGCTGCTGAGGAAGCTCCAGCTGGTCCAACTGAGTTGGAAGTACTTCAAGAAATCAAAGCCCTTCTTGAGAAAAAATAATCGTTTAAAAGGATCTAGCACAAAGCTAAATCCTTTTTCTTTACTCTTTCGGAAACTTACCTGCTTTCTCTAGCATTTTCTTGATAAGATAAGGCATCTTAACATTTTCTCGACCTTTTTTCTCAATCAGTTTTTTCACAAATTCTGGCATTTGTAAATCTTGAGATTCGGCCAAAATGTTTTTAGTCTCGTCTGAAGGAACTAATTCATCAAAGGTTTCTTCTTCTGGGAGAAATTCCTTAAATTCTTGATCTTCATTGGCTCTGACTGTATTGACCAAGGCATCAATCAAACGAGAATCCGTATTTGGCATTGGTGGTCGATGGTAGTTCACACCCAATTCTTGACACAAGTCATAACATTCCACATCATTATCAAACAAGACTTCAATATGCTCGCTAATGAAGCTGATAGGAACAAAAATATAATGGTCTGGATGTTCTGTCTGTTCTCTGAGATACTCCAAAACATCTGGCTTAATCCATGGAATCCCGATATCACTTTCACTCTGCCAAGTGTTAGTATATTGCTCTGAACTCAAGCCTAGTTTTTCAGCGACTAGCTTGCTATTTTCGAAAATTTGGTCAATATATGGATCACCAAAATCCAAGGCAAAAATGGGCACACTATGGGCTGAAAAGATGACTTTAAAGCTATCCTGCTTTACTTCTTCTTTTAAAATCTTAGCAATTTCATCTGCCCAATAGTTTAAGAGCGCTTCTTCCTGATACCAGTCCTTAATGACTAAAAATTGAATTTGCTTGCTTTCTAAAAATTTCTCATAACCCATGACAGAGTAAAAAGAATAATGAGGCTCCAAAATCAAACAAATACATTGCTCGATTCCGTCTGCTTCCATCTGACCAATCACATCTGGGATAAAAGGTCTAGAAAACTTATTAGCAAAATAAACACTATACTCATTCCCCAGTCTAGCTTCTACTACGGCCACCTCTTCACGGGTAATTCTTTGCAGAGGCGTACCTCCAATAAGTACATAATTATCATAGAGTGTTTGAATCTCGTGGTCTTGAGGTCTCACTCCGCGACGAATATTTGTGAAAAAATCAGCCACACCTTCAAAGGTAATCTCTTCTGGCGAACCGAATGTCATCATTAAAATTGCTTTTTTCATAACTGCTTCCTTGTGATATTTTTATCAAGTTTATTTTATCATTTATCCATTAATAAGTAAACGCCAACATAGTGAATTTTCCGAACTTCTGTCTTTTGTTTTTCTTTTCTTTCTATGATACAATGGAAAAAATGAATTCAAAAGGAGTTTTTTATGACTTATCCCAATCTCTTGGACCGCTTCTTAACCTACGTTAAGGTCAACACACGCTCTGATGAACACTCTACTACTACTCCAAGTACACAGAGTCAGGTTGACTTCGCAACCAATGTTCTTATCCCTGAAATGAAACGTGTTGGACTGCAAAACGTCTACTACCTTCCAAATGGTTTTGCAATTGGGACCTTGCCAGCCAACGATCCATCTTTAACACGTAAGATTGGATTTATATCTCACATGGATACTGCTGATTTTAATGCCGAAGGAGTCAATCCTCAGGTGATTGAAAACTACGATGGTAGTGTGATTGAACTTGGAAATTCTGGTTTCAAACTCGATCCAGCTGACTTTAAGAGTCTTGAAAAATATCCAGGACAAACGCTCATCACAACAGATGGAACAACCTTGCTAGGAGCTGATGACAAGTCAGGCATTGCTGAAATTATGACAGCTATTGAATATCTAACTGCTCATCCTGAAATCAAGCACTGTGAGATTCGTGTTGGCTTTGGTCCAGATGAAGAAATTGGTGTTGGTGCTAATAAATTTGATGCAGAAGATTTCGATGTAGATTTTGCCTACACTGTTGATGGTGGTCCACTAGGTGAACTTCAGTACGAGACCTTCTCAGCAGCTGGTGCTGAATTGAATTTCCAAGGACGTAATGTCCACCCTGGTACTGCCAAAGGTCAGATGGTCAACGCTCTTCAGCTAGCAATTGATTTTCATAATCAACTTCCAGAGAATGACCGACCTGAGTTCACTGAAGGTTACCAAGGTTTCTATCATCTTATGGATGTGACTGGTAGTGTCGAGGAGGCGCGTGCAAGCTACATCATTCGCGATTTTGAAAAAGATGCCTTTGAAGCGCGTAAAGCAACTATGCAGTCTATCGCTAATAAGATGAATCAAGAACTTGGTAGCGACCGTGTCACCCTAAACTTAACAGATCAGTACTACAATATGAAAGAAGTCATTGAAAAAGATATGACTCCAATTACCATTGCTAAAGCCGTTATGGAAGATCTGGGAATCACTCCTATTATCGAACCAATCCGTGGAGGGACAGACGGCTCTAAGATTTCCTTTATGGGAATCCCAACACCTAATATTTTTGCTGGTGGCGAGAATATGCACGGACGTTTTGAATACGTTAGCCTTCAGACTATGGAACGTGCAGTTGATACAATCATTGGTATCGTAGCTTATAAAGACTAAAAATAGGCTGGGCAAAAACTCAATTTCAAGAGAAAATGAAGTAAATCTTCACACAATAAAACGCATAGTATCAAGTTTTTTTGTACTGATACTGTGCGTTTTTTGATTATTAATGCGAATTATTTAGTAGCACTTCTCTTTATTGATGAACTGCTTGAGCCGCTGTGATGAGGGTCAACTTGTAAACATCATCTGCATTACATCCACGAGAAAGGTCGTTAACTGGTTTGTTCAAACCTTGCAAAACAGGTCCTACAGCTGCAAAACCACCAAGACGTTCAGCCATCTTGTATCCGATATTTCCTGCCTCGATACCTGGGAAGATGAAGACATTTGCTTGACCAGCTACTGTACTTCCCGGAGCTTTAAGAGCTGCAGTTTCGGGAACAAAGGCTGCATCAAATTGCAACTCACCATCGATTTCAAGATCAGGACGCAAGTCGTGAGCAATTTTAGTGGCTTCTACAACCTTATCGACGCTTTCACCAAATCCTGAACCTTTAGTAGAATAGCTCAGCATAGCAATTTTAGGCTCGATGCCAAACATCTTAGCTGTGATTGCTGAGTTGATGGCAATTTCAGCCAATGCTTCTGCATCTGGATTGATGTTGATGGCACAGTCTCCAAACAGGTAACGTTCCGTACCACGAACCATGAGGAAGGCACCTGAAGTACGCGTTACATTTGGGCGAGTTTTAATGATTTGTAGGGCTGGACGAACTGTTGAAGCAGTTGAGTGAATAGCTCCAGATACCATTCCATCAACCAAGCCCAAGTAAACCAGCATAACACCAAAGTAATTGACATCTTCAACCAAAACCTTGCGTGCATCTTCTTCAGACATTTTGCCCTTGCGACGCTCTACCAAGGCAGCAACCATTTCTTCAAATTGAGGATAATGTTGAGGGTCAATGACTTCATAACCATCCATGATCCCTTCAATTTCAAGATAGATTTTAATTTTTTCAGGATTTCCAAGCAAAACAGGAATCACTTCTGTTTCTTTTACCAAGCGTTTAGTCGCTTGAAGAATACGTGGCTCTTCCCCTTCAGGGAGAACGATACGAGCATTTTTACCAACAAGGTTGGCTTTTAGACTTTCAAAAACTTCCATGAGTTTTCTCCTTTTAGATAATAATTATACTCTGAATCGGTTTTTATAGAGTATTAGTTGATAACTGGGTAATAAGGTTGCTAAAATCATCCGGCAAGGGACTTTCTAACTGCAAGTCTTGCTCTAAAAATGGATGATAAAAGGATAGGTAATGGCAATGTAGGGCCTGACGTTGGATGCCGTCGTCCAGACTACCACCGTACAAGTCATCTCCTAACAAAGGAAAACCAATATGAGAAAAGTGGACTCGGATTTGGTGGGTTCGACCAGTATGCAATCGAATGTCGACCAAGTGAATATTCCCATAAGAAGCGACAATCTTGTAGGAAGTATGGGCGTACTTCCCACCTTTAGCCACTCGTCTAGTAATAATAGAGTCTTCATCACGCGCAATCGGAGCAATAATCTCTCCTTCAGGCTCTAAATATCCATCTCCTTTAACCAAAGCAAAATAGCGCTTCTCGATAGACTTCTTCTGCAACTGCTTGTCTAATCGTGCATGGGCATAACCGTGCTTGGCAAAGAGCATCAAGCCAGAAGTATCTCTATCAAGCCTGGTCACAATGTGAACCTGCTGATTTTCATAATTTTGCTTAACGTAGTAACCCTTGATAAAGTTTGCAATGGTATTGGAGTGATTGACACTAGGAATAGAAGCCACTCCATAGGGTTTATTTAAGACTAGAAAATGGTCATCCTCATAGAGAATATCCAGAGGGCGCTCAATAACTTCCAGAGTTTCAAAGCCTTCCTCGGCGGGAATATCGATGATAACTCGGTCTCCAATATCCAATAGATAAGTTGCATTTTGAGGTTGGTCATTGACCAGAATAGCTCCGCCTCGAAACTTAATCTTGGCCAGAAGTCCCTTAGAAACCTCGTGCTTTTTTAAGAAGGTCTTAACCTTGACATGTTCATCTGCGATAAATTCAAACCTCATTCATCCACCTCGCCGATGAAAGCATCCTTAACACGGTTCCAGAAACTAGTATGGCTAGGTGATGCGACAAAGTGAATCTTATGATGGTCGATTTGATACTCGATTCGCTCAATATTTCGGAAGGAATACACGCTATTGTCAACCGAAATGGTATGGTAATCGTTTCTCGTTGGAATGAGTTCAATCTTATCCTTCTTAGGAACAATAATGGAAGAGCCCAACGTTCTATAAACACGATTATTAAGGCTGGCAATTTCCGTCAACTGAAGAGCTTCAATGGTAGGGTGTAAAACAGCCCCGCCAAGTGATTTGTTATAGGCTGTACTACCAGTCGGAGTCGAAACTGTTAGCCCGTCTCCACGAAAACGCTCAAAGGGAACACCATTGATTACAATATCTGCTACCATGGTTCGATCAGACCTGCGGATACTAGCTTCATTTAGTGCTCTGAAAATCTTAACTTCACCATTTCCAAGAAAGACCTTCACATTCAGAACAGGGTATGATACCTTTGCCCCAGTATCTAGTTGCAAATTAGTCACTAGCTTGTCCAACTCAAAATCACGGTAGTCCGTATAGAAGCCCAAATGTCCAGTATGAACACCGATAAAGCGGACCTTATCAAGTTGATTTTCATACTTATGAAAAGCCGACAAGAGCATGCCATCCCCACCTATGGAGATGACAATATCCGGATTGGTATCATTGAGTATAAACTGATTTCTCTTCAAACGATCTCGCAATTCATACAAAACCCTTTGACTCTGCGGTTTTCTATTAGCTATCAGATCAATTCGTTTACCTGTATTCTTCATCTGTATCGTCACTGTTTCCTACACCGTCATTTAATTTTCTACTCAAAGGATCAAAAAGAGCCTGGGCTTCCTGGATATCATCTCGAATTTTACCCATTTCTTCATCCAACTGATGAGCAATCTTGGCTGTAATTTCCAGTCGCTTCTTTATCTCCTCTGGGAAATCCCCTTGGTACTTGTAGTTGAGAGAATGTTCTATCGTTGCCCAGAAATTCATGGCCAAGGTACGTATTTGAATTTCCGCCAAAATGGTCTTGGCACCATTGACAGTATCAACCGTATATTCTACTACCACGTGATAGGAACGGTAGCCTGATGCTTTTCGATGAGTAATGTAATCTCGCTCCTGTATAATTCGCATGTCCTGACGCTTGTGCAAAATTTCCACTACTTCCTTGACGTCATCTACAAACTGGACCATCACACGCAAACCAGCAATATCCTGCAAATCGTGTTCCAAGGTTGCATAAGTAATGCCACGACGAGCCATTTTTTCCTTGATACTTTCAATCGGCTTGACTCTACCAGTCACAAACTCAATCGGAGAATGCTTATTCTGCTTACGATATTGCTTACGAATACCACGTAGTTTAATCTTTAACTCACCAACAGCTTGAATGTAAGGATCTAGAAATTCTTCCCATTCTATGGTCATATATTCTCCCTTGTTCTCATATTATCCTTCAAAAATATCTTTGATTTTTTCTCCAGATTCATATACAATAAATACAAAGCTATTATACCATAAATCCGCTTTCAACGATAAAGAAAAGGTAAGAAAATTGAAACATTTAGAAATTGAATTGAAAACATTATTGAAAAAAGATGAATATGATCGTCTAAAAGAGCAGTTCACAGACGTCACTCCTGTTCTTCAAAAAAATTACTACATCGACACACCTGATTTTGAACTGCGAGAAAAAAAAGTTGCTTTGCGCATTCGAACCTTTGAAGACTGGGCAGAATTGACACTCAAAGTCCCTCAAAGTGTTGGAAACATGGAATACAATCAAAAATTGCAACTAAAAGACGCTGAAAACTATCTGATCAAGGAAGAACTTCCTCAGGGACTGATTCTTGATGAATTGGCGAAACATGATATTAAAACTAGTGAATGGCAGATTCTTGGTTGTCTAACAACACTTCGCTATGAAATGCAAACAGCTATTGGTCTCATGGCGCTGGATGAAAGTCAGTACTTTGATATTACAGATTACGAATTAGAGCTTGAAGTTGAGAATCACGAGCAAGGGAAACAAGATTTCCAGCAATTTTTAGAGGAAAATCAGATTTCCTACCAAAAAGCCCCTTCAAAATTGGTTCGATTTGTCAAAAGCATGAAAAATAGCTGAAATAATCTTCATTTTTTGGTAAAATAGAAAAGATAAAAATACACAAATCCCAGTTCATATAGGCAAGACATATATAACTAGGATTTATAAAGTTTACAGAGGACGGTCTATAATGTCAGATAGAAAAAACATGAAACTTTTCGCACTCAACTCTAACCAAGAGATTGCACAGAAAATTGCACAAGCTGTTGGTGTACCGCTTGGAAAACTATCATCACGTCAATTTTCAGACGGAGAAATCCAAGTAAATATCGAAGAAAGTGTCCGTGGTTATGATGTTTACATCATCCAGTCTACAAGTTTCCCTGTTAACAACCACCTAATGGAATTGTTGATCATGGTTGACGCTTGTGTGCGCGCAAGTGCCCACAGTATCAATGTTGTCCTTCCATATTTTGGCTATGCACGTCAAGACCGCATTGCTTCACCACGTGAGCCACTTACAGCAAAACTAGTTGCTAATATGCTAGTTAAGGCTGGTGTTGACCGTGTCCTTACCCTTGATTTGCATGCTGTTCAGGTGCAAGGCTTCTTTGATATTCCTGTTGACAACCTCTATACAGTTCCTCTATTTGCAAAACATTATTGCGATAAGGGCCTACTTGGTTCAGATGTTGTTGTCGTTAGCCCTAAAAATTCAGGTGTGAAACGTGCTCGTAGCTTGGCTGAATATCTTGATGCTCCTATCGCCATTATCGATTACCCTCAAGACGATGCAACTCGTAACGAAGGTTATATTATTGGTGATGTTGAAGGTAAGAAAGCCATCTTGATTGACGATATTTTAAATACAGGACGTACCTTCTCTGAAGCTGCTAAAATCGTTGAACGTGAAGGGGCTACAGAAATTTATGCTGTTTCTAGCCACGGTCTCTTCGTCGAAGGAGCTGCTGAACTTCTTGACAATACTAATATTAAAGAAATTCTTGTGACTGATTCAGTAGCAACAAAAGAAAAAACTCCTAAAAACGTATGCTACATCACTGCTAGTGAGTTAATTGGTGATGCCATCGTCCGTATCCACGAAAGAAAACCAGTCAGCCCACTCTTTGCCTACAACAAAAAGAAATAAGGTGATCCTTTGATTTATTTGGACAATGCTGCAACGACTCCTATGTCAGCAGTTGCTATTTCAGCTATGACCAAGGTTATGCAAGAAACCCATGGCAATCCATCTAGTATTCATGGTCATGGTCGTCAAGCTGGCAAACTCTTGAGAGAAGCCCGTCAGGAACTAGCCCAGTTACTGGGGACAAAACCTCAACATATCTTTTTCACTTCTGGTGGGACTGAAGGCAATAATACTGCCATCATTGGCTACTGTCTTCGTCATCAAGAACAAGGAAAACACATCATCACAACTGCCATTGAGCATCATGCTGTCCTTGAAACGATTGATTACTTGGTTCAACACTTCGGTTTTGAAGTAACCATTATCCAGCCAGAAAATCAAGAAATCACCGCCCAGCAAATTCAAGAGGCCTTACGTGACGATACGATTTTGGTTTCTACCATGTTTGCTAATAATGAGACAGGAAACCTACTTCCCATTGCTGAAATTGGCCAAATACTCAAGCAACACCCAGCCGCCTATCATGTCGATGCAGTTCAGGCTATTGGTAAAATCCCTATACACCCAGAAGAATTGGGCATTGATTTTCTCACTGCTTCTGCCCATAAATTCCATGGTCCTAAGGGAATCGGCTTTCTCTACGCATCTAGCATGAACTTTGATTCCTATCTTCATGGCGGAGACCAAGAACAGAAAAAACGTGCAGGGACTGAAAATCTGGCTGCTATCGTAGGCATGGTTGCAGCTCTAAAAGAAGACCTAGAAAAACAAGAAGAACATTTTCAACATGTACAAAATCTAGAAACTGCCTTTCTGGCAGAGCTAGAGGGAATTCAGTATTACTTGAATATAGGAGACCATCATCTCCCTTATGTCCTCAATATTGGATTTCCTGGTCAGAAAAATGATCTCTTACTCCTTCGTCTAGATTTAGCTGGAATTTCAATCTCTACTGGCTCAGCCTGTACGGCAGGCATTGTCCAATCTAGTCATGTTCTCGAAGCCATGTACGGGGCAAATTCAGAACGCTTGAAGGAATCCGTTCGTATCAGTTTGTCGCCACAAAATACTGTCGAAGACCTACAAACCCTCGCAAAAACCTTAAAAGAAATTATCGGAGGTTAGCCATATGGCATTTGAAAAAACCATTCAGTTAAAAAATTGTCGTTACGACTACACTCTTAGCCCTTCTGTTAAAAAATTCACCCTTAAGGACAACACCTTTTTTGAGACTAAGGTTGGTAACTATGAATTGACTCGCCTTTTGGAAAAAGTGCCAAACAGCGGTGAAGGCTTCCAACTCAAAATCATTATTAACAAGGAACTTACAGGGGCTAAAATCAATATCACTGACAAGTTTGGCCTTCGTCTAGTTGATATTTTCAAATCAGAAGACCACCACATTCATCAGGAAAAATTCTACTTCCTCATGGATAGCTTGGTAGAACGTGGTGTCTTTACAAAATCAGAAAGATAGAGCCAAAATGTTTGAACTGATCTATAAGGATAACTATCATGTAGAGCGGACTCTCAAGTATGAAGATTATGAGGCTCTCATGCTGGCTTTGTCAGGATGTGTGACCCTACCAGATACACTTTATGTGACTTCTCTGACTTTTAAGGGCCAGAAAGTTTATCAGGGGCTGGTCGGAGACCTCTACCGTTTTCTATCACATGCAGATTTTTTACATCAAAACTAAGATTTTTCTTAGTTTTTTCTTATTTTTGTTGATTTTTTCACAATGTTTCTATAAAATAGAAGAATAGAAAGGTTGTGATTTTGTGAAAGATAAACAGTCTGCTATTCCAAAAGCTACAGCGAAAAGACTCTCTCTCTACTATCGAATTTTTAAGAGATTTCATGCAGAAAAGATTGAACGTGCCAACTCTAAGCAAATTGCAGAGGCTATCGGTATTGATTCAGCAACCGTACGTCGTGATTTTTCCTATTTTGGTGAACTTGGTCGTCGTGGCTTTGGCTATGATGTCAAAAAACTCATGACGTTTTTTGCCGATTTGCTCAATGATAACTCTATTACCAATGTCATGCTGGTTGGTATTGGAAATATGGGGCATGCCCTTCTCCACTACCGCTTCCACGAACGTAACAAGATGAAGATTATCATGGCCTTTGACCTAGATGACCATCCTGAAGTCGGTAGCCAAACCCCTGATGGGATTCCTATTTACGGAATTTCTCAAATCAAGGATAAAATCAAGGATGCCGATGTGAAGACTGCTATCCTGACCGTTCCCAGCGTTAAGTCACAAGAAGTTGCCAATCTCTTGGTTGATGCTGGCGTGAAAGGAATTCTTAGTTTTTCACCAGTCCATCTGCATTTACCAAAAGATGTGGTCGTTCAGTATGTCGATTTGACAAGTGAACTCCAAACCCTCCTCTATTTCATGCGAAAAGAGGATTAGAAAGCGAAAATCATTTTATGAAAAAACCAGTTATAGGGATTACAGGAAACGAAAAAACTCATCCAGATGATGACATCATGATGAGCTACGCAGCAAAAGGCTTTGTTGAAGGCGTTAAAGACGCTGGAGGGATTCCCATCATCCTACCGATTGGTAATCAAGAAATGGCCTGCCACTATATCAGTATGATTGACAAGCTCATCTTGACAGGTGGGCAAAATGTTGATCCAAAATTCTATGGTGAACCAAAAACCATTGATAGCGATGACTACCACCTTCAAAGAGATATCTTCGAACTGGCCCTCATCAAGGAAGCTATTAAACAGAAAAAGCCAATTTTTTCTGTCTGCCGTGGAACACAACTCTTTAACGTTGCCATGGGTGGAACTTTGTATCAAGATATCGAAGATCACTGGCAGGATTGTTCCGCCGAGTACACAACCCAACGCTTAGTGACAGAACCAAATACCGTTCTCCGAGAAATCTATGGAGAAATCTCCCATATCAACTCCTTCCACCATCAGAGTATTAAGGATTTAGCACCTAACTTAAAGATTGCAGCTCATGATCCTAAAGATGGTATCATTGAGGCTGTCATGAGTACGGATGATGTCGCCTTTCTCGGTGTCCAATGGCATCCAGAGTTTCTTTTTGAAAATCGTCCCAAAGATAAAAACCTCTTTGACTATGTCGTTAATGAACTTTAGATTAAATCTGTCTTTTCACGATAGCTAAAATAACTGGAGTGAGAGACAATCAAATGGTCCAAGAGGACAATTCCCATCAGGTCACAGGCTTCTTTAACAAGTTTAGTGACATGATCATCATTTCGGCTAGGGGCTACCGCTCCCGAAGGATGATTATGAACCAATATGAGTGAAGTCGCCATATGCTTGATAGCATAGTGAAGAATCTCACGTGGTTCAGCAATACTACGAGTTGCAGAACCGATAAAAATGGTCTGTTGATGGATGATTTGATTTTGAGTATTGAGATAGAGCGCCACCAGGTGCTCTTGTTTTTTGTCCCCCAATTCCTGCTGCATCTTCTTGGCCAACTTTTGGCTACTGAGAATACTTTCCATCTCAAAGGTCTCATGCTTGTGAATACGATGCCCCAGTTCAATCATTGCTTGTAATTCTATGGCCTTAACGCGCCCGATACCAGATAGGCTCTGCAATTCCTGCAGGGTCATTTTTTTCAAATCCGTTAGGCTTGAAAGATTGCTCAAGACTTTCTGGGCAATTTCAAAAACGCTAGTCTGACGTGTCCCTGTCCTGAGTAGAATAGCTAGCAACTCTTGGTTACTGAGCGCTTCAACTCCTTCTTTGGCCAGTCTTTCTCTTGGCAGCAGTGAATCTTCTTGGAATGAAATACTGTACATAAAAATCCTCCTCACTTTATTATTCGTGAGAAGGATGGAAAATTAGATTTTTTTCTCAATTGGGGCTACACTAGCTAAAAGTTTTTTCAAACCTACTTCTGGGAAATTGATTTTTAATTCCTGCGTAGCACCGCTACCTGAAACTTCCAGAACGGTTCCCTCTCCCCATTTCTTGTGGAGAGCAATGTCACCAATAGACCAATTTGCCTCACTAGACACGGATTTTGCGCCAGCTGTAAATTGACCAAATGGGAGACCGCTTGACTGGATAGTTTTTGGAGCAGCACTGCGTTTACGCTCTTGAAGGGCCTGGGCAAGACTCATACCTTGACCGAAGGCAAGGCCACCACTGCTATAAGATGCCTTAAAGCTTGTATTAGCTGGACGGGCCAATCCTTGATACTCAAGTAAGTCTGAACTGATTTCGTTAATAAAACGAGTCGGACGATTGTAGTTGGTACGACCAAAAAGCAGGCGTGAGTTGGCATTGGTCAGATAGAGAATTTTCTCTGCACGCGTAATTCCTACATAGGCCAGACGGCGTTCTTCTTCCAATTCATCTTGATCTTCAGCCGCACGGCTAAGCGGAAAGACATTTTCTTCCATCCCAATCAAAAAGACAACTGGAAACTCGAGACCTTTGGCAGCATGCAGGGTCATCAGGGTCACTTCTGATGTCTCCTGACTACCTGAATCTGTGTCGGCAATCAAGGCCAAGTCATTTAAGAAACGACTCAGTTTGTCCAGACCAATTTCTTCTTCTGGCCCATCAGAGGTGTCATCAAAGTTTTTCGTCACAGAAAGGAACTCTTCAATATTTTCAACCCGAGCCTTGCTTTCTAGAGTTGCTTGGGCATTAAGAATATCAACGTAACCTGTTTTTTCTAGAATAGCCTCAACCAACTCTGTAATAGTTAATTGGTCCAGTTGCTCCCGCAAATCCAGAATCATACTGGCAAAATCCCATATAGACTGGGCTACTTTACCCTTGATACCAGACAACATGATATTGGCTGAAGCATCCAACATAGACATATCTTGCATATTCGCAAAATCACGGATTTTCTCAACAGTGCCTGGCCCAATTCCACGTTTCGGTTCGTTGATAATACGCTCAAAACTGATATTGTCACTCAAATTGGCAATAAGATTGAGATAAGCGATAATATCTCGGATTTCCTTACGGCTGTAGAACTTGGTTCCGCCAACCATGGTATAAGGGATATTTGACTTGAGCAAGGCTTCCTCAATTGTACGGGACTGCGCATTAGTCCGATAGAGAACTGCAAAATCCTTGTGAAGGAAGTTTTGACAGCGACCTAGTTCATCAATTGTTCTGGCTACAAATACAGCCTCATCTAGCTCATCATTGGCACGATAGTAAACGATTTGCTCCCCATCAGCATTTTGAGTCCAGAGATTCTTAGGACGGCGATTTTTATTGTTTTTAATGACCTCGTTGGCCGCTTGGAGAATGGTTTTAGTTGAGCGGTAATTCTCCTCCAACAAAACAACCTTGGCTTGGGGATAATCCTTTTCGAAGTCCAAGATATTCTGCATATCAGCACCACGCCAACCGTAGATAGACTGGTCCGCATCCCCAACCACACAGATATTTTTAAAACGGGAAGCCAAGAGTTTGACCAATTGGTACTGGGCATGGTTGGTATCTTGGTACTCATCAACGTGGATGTATTGAAATTTCTGCTGGTAATAAGTCAAAACATCAGGATTTTGATCAAAAAGACGCAGGGTCAGCATAATCAAATCATCAAAGTCAACTGACTCCGACTGACGCAGTTCTTTTTGGTAAGCAGTGTAACACTGGGACACGATTTGCGTATACATATCGCCAGCTTGGGCAGCATAAGCTACATCATCAATCAGGTCATTCTTGGCATTGGAAATGGTCCCTAAGATGCTTCGTTCATTCCATTTTTTAGGATCCAAGTTCAACTGCTTGAGAATGCGTTTCATGAGCGTTCGCTGCTCCCCAGGATCTACAATAGTGAAATTGCGGTTGTAGCCAATATGATCCGCATCACGACGCAAAATACGCACACACATAGAGTGGAAGGTCGCAATCAGACAGTCCTGGGTTGCTGGATTAAGGTTATAAGCACGCTCCTTCATCTCACGCGCAGCCTTGTTGGTAAAGGTAATAGCCAAGATATTCCAAGGATTGACCAGCTTTTCATCAATCAAATAAGCGATACGGTGGGTCAAAACACGAGTCTTTCCAGAACCAGCCCCTGCCATGATTAACAAGGGACCTTCTGTCGTTTGCACCGCCTCAGCCTGACGGTCATTCATTCCATTTAATAATGCGTTCATCTTCTCTTCCTTACTCTTGAAGTCAATATTTCTATTATATCAGAATTCAGGGAAAATATCTTTACCTAGACTGGTTACGTGTAGAAGGCAACTTCTTATATCTAGATAAAAAATGAGCTTGGATAGTATTTCCAAACTCATTTGAATTCAATTAAACTATTAGAACAAACCTAGAACGGTTCCATCGCTTTCAACATCCATGTTGAGGGCTGCTGGTCGTTTTGGAAGTCCTGGCATGGTCATGACATCACCAGTTAAGGCAACGATAAAGCCTGCACCTAATTTTGGTACCAATTCACGAATGGTAATTTCAAAGTTTTCAGGTGCTCCAAGTGCATTTGGATTGTCAGAGAAACTGTACTGAGTTTTAGCCATACAGATTGGTAATTTGTCCCATCCGTTTTGAACGATTTGAGCGATTTGTGTTTGAGCTTTCTTCTCAAAGTTCACTTTGCTACCACGGTAGATTTCAGTAACAATCTTTTCAATCTTTTCTTGAACAGAAAGATCATTGTCATACAAACGTTTGTAATTAGCTGGGGTTTCAGCGATAGTCTTGACAAGAGTTTCAGCAAGAGCTACTCCACCTTCTGCACCATCAGCCCAGACACTAGCCAATTCAACTGGTACATCGATTGAGGCACAAAGTTCTTTCAAGGCTGCAATTTCAGCTTCTGTATCAGATACAAATTCGTTAATAGCTACGACTGCAGGTACTCCAAATTTACGGATATTTTCAACGTGGCGTTTCAAGTTAGCAAAACCTGCACGCACTGCTTCTACATTTTCCTCTGTAAGAGTGTCTTTAGCCACGCCACCATTCATCTTAAGGGCACGAAGGGTTGCGACAATGACAACTGCATCTGGTGAAGTTGGCAAGTTTGGTGTCTTGATATCAAGGAATTTCTCAGCACCAAGGTCTGCACCAAAACCAGCTTCAGTAACTGTGTAATCAGCCAAGTGAAGGGATGTGCTTGTTGCCAAGACTGAATTACATCCATGAGCGATATTGGCAAATGGACCACCGTGTACAAAGGCAGGTGTACCATAAATTGTCTGAACCAAGTTTGGCTTAATAGCATCCTTCAAAATCAATGCTAAAGCACCTTCAACCTGCAAATCGCCTACAGAAACAGGTGTACGGTCGTAACGATAACCGATAACGATATTGGACAAACGGCGTTTCAAGTCCTCGATATCCGTAGCCAAGCAAAGAATTGCCATGATCTCTGAAGCAACTGTAATGTCAAAGCCATCCTCACGTGGAATACCATTTAGAGGCCCACCAAGCCCAACAGTCACATGGCGAAGTGCTCGGTCATTCAAATCCACAACACGTTTCCAAAGAATACGACGTTGGTCAATTCTCAACTCATTTCCTTGGTGCAAGTGGTTGTCAATCAAGGCAGAAAGCGCATTGTTGGCAGTCGTAATGGCATGCATGTCTCCAGTGAAGTGAAGGTTGATGTCTTCCATTGGCAGAACTTGAGCGTAACCACCACCAGCGGCACCACCCTTAATCCCCATTACTGGACCAAGAGATGGTTCGCGGATAGCAATCATCGTTTTCTTGCCAATTTTATTCAAGGCATCCGCCAGACCAATGGTAATGGTTGATTTTCCTTCACCTGCAGGTGTTGGGTTGATGGCAGTAACCAAGATCAATTTCCCAACTGGATTGCTCTCAACTGCACGAATTTTATCAAAGCTGAGCTTAGCTTTGTACTTTCCATACAACTCTAAATCGTCGTAAGAAATTCCAAGTTTCTCTACAACATCAACGATTGGTTTCAACTCAATACTCTGTGCGATTTCAATATCTGTTTTCATTCAAAACTCCTCTAACCTCTTATATGATAATTCATTATATCACAAAACAAGATTTTTAACATCCCAAAACTCTCTAAACGTTCGTAAATATCCCTGTTTTTAAGGTTTTTAGAGTCCTTTCTTAAATTTTATATGGCTTTATAGTTTGAAACTATAGTAAATCTTCGTTTTTACCAAAAATTTATCACTTTCATTTTACTTACCGTTTATTTTTGTGTACAATAGTGCTATGAAAATTTTAGTTACATCGGGCGGTACCAGTGAAGCTATCGATAGCGTCCGCTCTATCACTAACCATTCTACAGGTCACTTGGGGAAAATCATCACAGAAACTTTGCTTGCTGCAGGACATGAAGTTTGTTTAATTACTACAAAACGAGCTTTGAAGCCAGAATCCCATCCCAACCTAACTATTCGAGAAATTAACAATACAAACGACCTTCTCCTTGAAATGCAAGAACGTGTTCAGGATTATCAAGTCTTGATTCACTCAATGGCGGTATCCGACTACACTCCTGTTTATATGACAGGGCTGGAAGAAGTTCAGGCTAGCTCCAATCTAGAAGAATTTTTAAACAAGCAGAATCATCAAGCTAAGATTTCTTCAACTGATGAGGTTCAGGTTTTATTCCTTAAAAAGACACCCAAAATCATCTCTCTAGTCAAGGAATGGAATCCTACTATTCATCTGATTGGTTTCAAACTGCTAGTTGATATTTCCGAAGACCATCTGGTTGACATTGCTAGAAAAAGTCTTATCAAGAACAAAGCAGACTTAATCATAGCAAATGACCTAACTCAAATATCAGTAAATCAGCATCGTGCAATCTTTGTTGAGAAAGATCAGCTTCAAACAGTCCAGACTAAAGAAGAAATTGCAAAACTCCTCCTTGAAAAAATTCAAGCCTATCATTCATAGAAAGGAAAGCTATGGCAAACATTCTCTTAGCTGTAACGGGCTCAATCGCCTCTTACAAGTCGGCAGATTTAGTCAGTTCTCTAAAAAAACAAGGCCATCAAGTTACTGTTTTAATGACTCAGGCTGCTACAGAGTTTATTCAACCTTTGACACTACAGGTACTCTCACAGAATTCCGTCCACTTGGATGTCATGAAGGAACCCTATCCTAATCAGGTTAATCATATTGAACTTGGCAAAAAAGCAGATTTATTTATCGTGGCCCCTGCAACTGCTAACACTATTGCAAAACTAGCCCACGGCTTTGCGGACAACATGGTAACTTGTATGGCTCTAGCCTTGCCAAGTCATATTCCTAAACTAATAGCTCCTGCTATGAATACAAAAATGTATGACCATCCAGCAACTCAGGCTAATCTGAAAACATTAGAAAACTACGGCTATCAGCTGATCGCTCCTAAGGAATCCCTCCTAGCTTGTGGAGACCACGGACGAGGAGCTTTAACTGACCTCACAATTATTTTAGAAAGAATAAAGGAAACTCTCGATGAAAAAACGCTCTAATATTGCACCCATTGCTATCTTTTTTGCAACCATGCTCGTGATACACTTTCTGAGCTCGCTTATCTTTAACCTTTTTCCATTCCCAATCAAACCGACTATCGTTCATATTCCTGTCATTATTGCCAGCATTATTTACGGTCCACGAGTTGGAGTTACACTTGGATTTTTGATGGGGCTACTTAGCTTGACGGTTAACACGATTACCATTCTACCGACAAGTTACCTCTTCTCACCATTTGTACCAAACGGTAACATCTACTCAGCTATCATTGCCATCGTCCCACGTATTTTAATTGGTTTAACTCCTTATCTGGTCTATAAACTGATGAAAAACAAGACTGGTCTGATTCTAGCTGGTGCCCTGGGTTCACTTACCAACACAGTCTTTGTACTTGGTGGAATTTTCTACCTTTTTGGAAATGTCTTTGATGGTAATATCCAAAAACTCCTAGCAACTGTTATCTCAACGAATTCGATTGCTGAATTAGTTATTTCCGCAGTTCTAACCCTAGCCATTGTTCCAAGACTACAAACCTTGAAGAAATAAAAACAATCTCCACTTTCATACTTGAAGGTGGAGATTTCGCTCTGTATAGTTTTGATTTTTAGTGAAATGTTTACGAGTCTTTAATTAAAAAACGACCTATAAACCCAAGTAAATCCTTGCTTTATTGTCTTGTTTATAGTACTATACTAGTGTATATACAGTTAAAAAGGAGATTCTTATGAACACACGGAAAAAGACACAATTTATGACAATGACTGCCCTCTTAACGGCTATTGCAATTTTGATTCCAATTGTTATGCCTTTTAAAATTGTCATTCCTCCTGCTTCTTACACTTTGGGAAGCCACATCGCTATTTTTATCGCTATGTTCTTGTCGCCCTTGATGGCAATTTTTGTCATCATAGCCTCTAGTTTTGGATTTTTGATGGCTGGATATCCCATGGTTATCGTATTTCGAGCTTTTTCCCATATCTTTTTTGGGACTCTAGGAGCTCTTTACCTACAAAAATTCCCAGATACCCTAGATAAACCAAAAGCTTCCTGGATTTTCAACTTTGTGTTAGCTCTTGTCCATGCCCTTGCTGAAGTATTAGCTTGTGTCGTTTTTTATGCAACTTCCGGTACCAATGTAGAAAATATGTTTTATGTTCTATTTGTACTAGTTGGATTTGGCACAATTATCCATAGTATGGTAGACTATACATTAGCACTAGCTGTCTATAAAGTGCTTCGAAAACGCCGTTAAAAAGGAAAAGCTATGACAAAAGATCGCAAACATGCTCTGCTCCAACTCTTGAAAGAAGCTCCTAAAGCCCTCAATGGCCAAAGTTTGGCGGAACATTTTCATGTCACACGTCAGGTCATTGTACAGGACATTGCAATTTTAAGAGCCGATGGCGCTCCTATCCTATCCACCAATCGTGGCTACATCTATAAGCAAATTGAAACCAATCCTTATGTTCACAAACTTTTCAAAGTGAAACATGAAGTTGAAGAAATCGGTCAAGAACTCCTTGCTATCGTAGATAATGGTGGACGTGTTCAAAATACCTTGATTGACCATCCCGTTTATGGAGAAATTGAAACCTTGCTAAAACTGTCTTGTCGCAGAGATGTGCAACATTTTCTAGAACAAGTCGAACATTCAGATTTTAGACCTCTGTCTGAATTGACAGATGGCATCCATTACCACCTAGTCGAAGCCGAAACACAACAAGACCTCCACTATATCGAGGAGGCCTTGGATCAGCTAGGTTATTTAGTAAAGGATTAGAAAATTTTCTTTTCCCAATCGTCTTCTGTACGGCGAGGGTAGAAAAATTCAGATTTGTCAGGAGCTTCCATCATCTCCATCAAAGGTAGCATATCATAGGCCAGATCCAAGTTTGGAATCTGGTCTTTTTGAATCCAATAGCTCAAATAGTAACAATGATATTTAAAAACTACATTGAATGAAAATTAACAACTACTTACTAAAAATATATCACCAGTTATGTTGATCAACATTATCCTTAGTCACAAGATAAATTGGAGAAACTGTTTCTTTTTCCAGCTTTTTCCCTTGATAATGATCGATTGCTGATTGAATAGCAATTTCACCCATCTTAGCTGGTTGCTGAGCAATAGTGGCAGTAATATCACCTTTTGCAATAGCATCATGTGCATCTGGTTGACCATCAATACCAACAATTAAAACATTGCTAAGACCAGCTGCTTTTACTGCTTGTGCAGCTCCTAACGCCATCTCATCATTCTGTGCAAAGATTGCTTGTACTTCTTTGTTTCCTTGAATCATATTTTGCGCTGTATTCAAAGCTTTTGCGCGATCAAAATTAGCGGATTGACTGGAAAGAACATCTAAATTTGTCTTTGAAATTTGTTCAAATCCTTTACCTCTATCTACAGTTGCAGAAGCGCCAGGGACTCCTGATAATTCAAAAGTTTTTGCTTTTTCTCCCAATTGCTTGGTAATAAATTCTGCAGCCATTTTACCTGCTTCTACGTTATCAGAAGCAACAGTTGTCAAGACTTCACCGCCATTACTACCGCGGTCAATTAAGATTACTGGAATATTTGCATTATTAGCAGCTTTAATAGATGTTACAATTGCATCAGAATCAACTGGATTAATTAGTAAAGCATCTACATTTTGACTAATAAAATTTTGAATATCATCTGCTTGTCTAGCAGCATCATCTTGTGCATCTGCTATCTTCAAAGTTACTTCTTTTTCTCTTGCGGCTTTTTCAAGACCATCTTTCATAGCTACAAAATAGGGATTGTTAGTAGTCGAAATAGAAACTCCTAATTTTAATTCTTTTGCCGACTTTTGAGTCGTAGATTTATTATCATTTGATGAATTTCCTAAACCAGTTTTTCCACAAGCTACTAAAGCAAAAATAAATGTTACAAACAAAGCAAAAATGCTAATTTTTTTAATATTTTTCATGTTATTACTCCTCGTAATATATATCTATAGGGATAGTTTCAATCCCGATTATTGTACGTCATCTAATAAATTGTTACTATTTCCAAAAAAATTGAAAATTATTCTACTGTTTTACAACTTTAAAACGATCAATCAGAACAGCAATTAAGATTACAACTCCTTTTACTACTTGTTGCCAAAATGCTGAAACACCAATAATATTAAGTCCATTATTCAAAACTCCAATAATTAAAGCACCTATTAGAGTCCCAAGTATACGACCTTTACCTCCAGATAAAGAGGTTCCTCCAAGAACAACAGCTGCAATAGCATCCATTTCATAACTAGCACCTGCTGTTGGTTGAGCAGAACTTAAGCGTGATGTTATAATTAATCCAGAAATTGAAGCCATAATACCTGATATTGAATAAATGATAATTTTCACTTTATTTAATTTCACACCTGATATATATGCTGCTTTTTCATTCCCCCCTATAGCATATACAGATTTACCAAATGCTGTTTTATGAAGTAAAACATATAAAACAATAAATACAATAAACATAATAATTACAGGAAATGGAATTCCGACTATATAACCTTGCCCCAAAAATTGAAATAAGAATGTATCACTTAATCCTTTTGTGATAGGATTCCCATTTGTATAAACAAGTGTTGCTCCCCTAAAAATAGTCATAGTCGCTAAAGTGACGATAAATGGAGCTAATTTCCCGTAGGAAATCAATAACCCATTCATCATACCTAGAATGCAACCCAAAATTAAAGAGATGAGAATTGCTAACGTAACAGGCATTCCAGATCCTAATAGGCCAGCGGTTAGCGCACTGGACAAGGCTAAAATTGATCCAACTGATAAATCAATTCCACCTGTTAGAATAACAAAGGTCATTCCAAAAGCGATCAGTGCATTTGATGTTACTTGCAATAGTAAATTTAACAGATTATTTGCTGTTAAAAAATTTGAATTGATAATAGTGATGACAGCCATTAAAATTATCAATGCTATTACTGTTGTCAATTCTGACATATACTTCATAGTATTTTTCACACTATTGTCCTCCTGTAGCTAGTTGCATAACTTTTTCTTGTGTAGCTTCTTGACGTGTTAATTCTCCACTAATTCTTCCTTCATGCATGACCATAATACGATCACTGACTCCGATCACTTCTGGTAAATCTGAAGATACCATAATAATCGGCACACCTCGTTCAGCCAATTCATTCATTAATTGGTAAATTTCACGCTTAGCACCAACATCTACCCCACGAGTTGGCTCATCTAGAATCAGTACTTTTGGAGCAATACCTATCCATTTTGCTAAAACTACTTTCTGTTGATTACCACCAGAAAGTGTTCCAACTTCCTTATCTGGATAACCTGATTTAATTCGTAGCCTATCTATTAAACGTTGTACAAATATATCACTTGTTTTATTATCGAAAATGCCATTTTTAACAAAATCACGAGTACTAGGTAAAGTCATATTATCTTTAATAGAAAAATCTAAAATCAATCCCTCATCTTTACGATCTTCTGTTAAGAAACCAATTCCATGCTTAATTGCTTCAAAAGGATTTTTAATTATCAGTTGTTCTTCGTTTATTATAATTTGACCAGATTTTAAAGAATCAATTCCAAAAATTGCTCGCATTATTTCAGTACGACCAGCACCCATCAAACCAGAAAAACCAAGAATTTCCCCTTGACGTACATAGAAAGAAATATCCGTAAAAGCATCACCAGAAAGATTCTTAGCTTGAAAAACAATATTCCCAATCTCAGCCTTTTTTTCTGGATAATAATCTTCTAATTCACGACCTACCATCTTCTGAACTAATTCATCCGCATTAGTTAAGTTCGTTTTCTTGGTATCAATTACAAACCCATCCCTCATAACAGTTATAAGATCTGTAATCTTAAAGATTTCTTCCATCCGATGTGAAATATACACAATACCTACACCATCAGATTTTAATCCTTCTATCACTTTAAAAAGTGTTTCAGTTTCACGATCAGTTAAAGCTGCTGTGGGTTCATCCATAATTAACAAGGAAACTTCTGATAATAGACATTTTGCTATTTCTATCATTTGTTGTTGTCCGACTGATAATTGACCAATGATTGCATCGAGAGGAATAGATATATTAAGACGTTTAAATGCTTCTTTAGCTTTCCTTTCCATACTAGCTTTATCTAGAAACCCAATCGAATTTTTAATTTCTCTTCCTAAAAAAAGATTATCAAGTACAGTCATATCTGGCCAAGTATTCATTTCTTGATGAATAAAACTCAGTCCAAACCGTTCTGCCTCTTGAGGATTAGAAAATGTTTTTTCTTTTCCATCAATAAAAATAGTTCCTGAAGTGGCTGGAAAAAGTCCAGTTAAAATATTCATTAAGGTTGATTTGCCTGCACCATTCTCTCCCATTAAAGCATGAACTTCTCCTGAATTAAGAACCAAATCAATACTTTCTAAAACACGATTATTCCCAAAAGATTTTGAAATGTTCTTCATTTCAATTTTCATAGGCAACCCCCTTCTAAATAATAACTCCTGATTGCAAGATTATATTCGAATATGGTGTATCTTCCCCAGTGCGAATAACTGCCTTAACTTTAGTATTCATAGCTTTCAATTCTTCATGACTAATATATTCAATAATTATATTCGATCCTAAAAGATCTAGAACTGCTTGCCACTGTTCTTTGTTTTTTTCCTTAATTTCTTCTGCTAAGAAAATTTTTTCAATAAGTACATGATCTGAATATTCTTTTAAAACTTCTAAAAAACTTGGACTGCCTTTTCTTAATGCTAAATCAATTTTATCAACACCTTTTGGAACTGGCAATCCTAAATCTCCGATACAAACCAAATCCATATGACCTAAATCATCAGCTAGTTTTGCTATATTACTATTTAAAATCCCATATTTCTTCATATCCTGAATGCTCCTTTATTTCTTTCAAACTCGGCATGCCTCCTTGCGCTCCAAACCTTTGAACAGAAAGATGTGAAGCAATCGTTGCAAAGGACAATGCAATATTCATCTCTTTTCCTTTTGAGATAGCATAAGCAAAAGCACCATTAAACGTATCTCCTGCTCCTGTAGTATCAACTACTTCTGCTTTTATAGCAGGAATCTTCTGAACTGCTGCCCCATCATAATAAATAGAACCTTCAACTCCTAATGTCACAATCATTTTATTAGGATAAATTTTAATAATTTCTTCTAATTTCTTATCTGGAAAAAGCTCTGAACATTCATGCTCATTAGGAGTAATAAAATCACAAAAAGGAATCATCTCTATATCCGTTTCTCTAGCTGGTGCAGGATTGTAAAGCACCTTAACTTTATTTTCTTGACAAAATTTAGCTATAGATAAGTTGGCTTCATGTGGTATTTCATTTTGTAATACAACAATACTTGCATCACTAATCAATTCCCACTCATTTTTCCAATCATTTGTTTTAACTAAATTATTCGCTCCGGGATAATAAATAATCCTATTATCACCTCCATATAAAGTAATTTGTGCAACTCCTGTAGATTGTGGTACCGTTCCCACATATGCTGTAGAAATATCATTATTTTGCAGATTACTTAATAAATCTGCTGAAAAAATATCTTCTCCTACGTTCCCAAATATGTAAATATTATCTTCAACACTGGATAATCTACCAATAGCTACAGCTTGATTTGCACCTTTTCCACCTGGAACTATATTAAATGAATCGCCAAAAATCGTTTCACCTCCTTCTGGAATCCTTTTTGTTCTCATAACTAAGTCCATTGAAATGCTTCCAACAACAACAATTTTACTCATTTCTTTCTCCTTAATGTATTTCTTTCTATGTACCTAACAGGGAGTTTAATTTTAGCTTCATCTATAGAGAACTTATTTGCCATATTATAGATTAGCTTTGCAGCCTGTTCTCCCATTTTATATGATGATTGGTGGATAGTTGATAAAGAAGGATAAATAAATTGACTAAGTACAATATCATCATAACCAATGATTTGAATATCATCTGGAATTTTTTTCCCAATTGCTAAAATTTCATGAATATAAGCTATCGCATGAATATCAGAAGGTGCTATAATACTATCAATATTTGGATTTCTTTTTAGATTCTCTTTAGCTTCTTTCTGAATTTTTTCAAAGTCAAACGTTTCACTTTCTTCAATACAAATTTCTAAATTTTTATTCCTCAAATAGTTTAAACTCGCTTCAAATCGTTCCACAATATTCTCAGCTTTATCATCTAAAACTTTGATGATCATAACCTGCTCAGCGCCAGCATTCCAAATTGCTTTAGCAGCCAAACGTCCACCCAACTGATTATCAGAAAAAACACCATAGCCTGTATCTTTACTAATCCGGTCAACCACAACAACAGGTAATGTTAGATTTGGAAATTCCTTTGTAAAGTCAAGTGTTGTTATAATACCAGCTGCATTTGTTTTTAACAAAAGGTTTATATATTCTTCTAACGAATCATGATCTGAAATAGTACCAACCATAATCCTATAACCTTTATCTTTCAAATATGATTCGGCTCCTCGAACCAATCTTGGGAAGAACGGATTAGAAATATCTGGCAATAAGAGTCCTACCATTTGATTTTTTTTAGTTTTTAAAGATTGTGCTAATACATTTGGTGTGTAATTTAATTTCTTGATAGCATTTTTTATCTTTTCTCTCGCATCATCTCCGACGTAGCCTTTTTTCGAAATATATCTTGAAACTGTTGACTTTGATACTCCAGCTTCTTCAGCAACCTGTTTTATTGTAGTCATCACTCCTCCTTTTTTATTGTGGAACCGTTCCCTTATTTATATAGTAAGCGTTTTCTTTTATTTTGTCAATACTTTTTTAGAAATATTTTAAATTTATTTCAGAGTACACATGTTTTTACTAATATCCTATTACTATTAGATACGAAACACAACAAGACCTCCACTATATTGAGGAGGCCTTGGATCAGCTAGGTTATTTAGTAAAAGACTAGAAGATTTTCTTCTCCCAATCATCTTCTGTACAGCGAGGGTAGAAAAACTCTGATTTGTCAGGAGCTTCCATCATCTCCATCAAGGGTAACATATCATAGGCCAGATCCAAGTTTGGAATCTGGTCTTTTTGCACCCAAGAAACTTCTCCTTCATCTGAAGAGCGAAGGCTACCAGAGAACTCAGTCGCCTTATAACAAATGACAATATAGCGCCCACCTGTATCTAGTGGCCAATTTTTAATGTCGACAAGTTGAGGATTTTGGATAGTCAATCCTGTTTCTTCGTAGATTTCACGAATGACAGACTCCGCAAAAGCCTCACCATTTTCAACATGACCTCCAGGAAAGGCATAACCAGACCAGCGATTTGTTTCAGGAGAGCGATACTGCATAACCACGCGCTGAGTTTCGGGGTCTTCAATCAGACAAATGTTTGTTAAAATTGTTAATTGGGAACGGGACATATTTTCTCCTTTAGATACTATTCTAATCCAACGCCTTGACTTCCAGCATCATATCACGTATCTGAGCTGCTAGTTCAAAGTCAAGCACTTCGACGGCTTCTTGCATTTGTTTTTCGAGTTTTTTGACGAGTTCTTTGCGTTCTTGTTTGTTGAGGCTATTGATATCGACTTCCTTATCCTCTTCTTTAACAACTGCCTTGGTCACGGCAATCAGGTCACGAATTTCTTTCTTGATGGTTTGTGGAACGATACCATGTTCTTCATTATAGGCCATCTGGATTTTCCGACGGCGAGCAGTTTCATCGATAGCACGTTGCATAGACTGGGTTACAGTGTCAGCATACATGATGACATGCCCTTCACTGTTACGAGCAGCACGACCAATGGTCTGGATGAGTCCACGCTCGTTACGAAGGAAACCTTCCTTGTCAGCATCGAGAATAGCTACTAGGCTCACTTCCGGAACGTCAATTCCTTCACGGAGCAGGTTGATTCCGACCAAGACATCAAAGACACCCAAGCGCAGGTCACGGATAATCTCTGTCCGCTCTAAAGTCTTGATATCTGAGTGCATGTACTTGACCTTGATGCCCATTTCCTTGAAGTAGTCGGTCAAGTCCTCTGCCATTTTCTTGGTCAAGGTTGTGATAAAGGTTCGCTCGTTCTTCTCAACACGGGCATTTATTTCACCTAAGAGGTCATCAATCTGTCCCATAGTCGGACGGACTTCCACCTCAGGATCCAAAAGCCCTGTCGGACGAATGATTTGCTCAATCACTGTCTCAGTCTGTTCATTTTCATAGTCACCAGGTGTCGCTGAAACGTAAACAATCTGATGCACATGGCTTTCAAATTCTTCACGACGGAGAGGACGATTGTCCAAGGCAGACGGCAAGCGGAAACCGTAATTTACTAACATTTCTTTACGCGAACGGTCTCCATTGTACATACCCTTGATCTGCCCCATGGTCATGTGGCTCTCGTCAATCATGATCAAGAAATCATCTGGGAAGAAATCTAAGAGCGTATAAGGAGGCTCACCTTCGCTACGCCCATCCATGTGGCGTGAATAGTTCTCAACCCCATTGGTATAGCCCATCTCACGCAGCATTTCGATATCATACTCTGTCCGTTGTTTCAAGCGCTGGGCTTCAAGCAATTTGCCTTCTTTCTCAAAGATAGCTAACTGCTCCTCCAACTCTGCTTGAATCTTAGCAATGGCAACTTCCATGTGGTCGTCATTGGTCACAAAGTGAGTAGCTGGGAAAATCGCCAAATGATCCACTTCTCCCAAGACCTGACCTGTCAAAGCTTCCACTTCACGAATACGATCAATTTCGTCTCCAAAAAATTCTACTCGAAAGGCATGCTCATCACGGGAAGCTGGGAAAATCTCCACCACATCCCCACGCACACGAAATCTTCCCCGTTGGAAATCAATATCATTACGTTCAAACTGGATGTCAACTAATTCATTCAAGAGTTTATCACGAGAAATTTCAAGACCTGGACGCAGACTCACAACACTGTCAGCGTATTCCTTGGGCGAACCCAAACCATAGATACAAGAGACAGAAGCCACGACGATAACATCGTTACGCTCAAGAAGGGCTGAAGTCGCTGAGTGGCGGAGCTTGTCAATCTCGTCATTGACAGAACTATCCTTCTCAATGTAGGTATCACTAGAAGGGACATAGGCCTCAGGTTGGTAATAATCATAGTAAGACACAAAGTACTCAACAGCATTCTCAGGGAAAAATTCCTTAAACTCCCCATAGAGCTGGCCTGCTAGAGTTTTATTGTGGGCGATGACCAGAGTAGGTTTATTGACTTTGGAAATAACCTGACTCATGGTATAGGTCTTCCCTGTTCCGGTCGCCCCCATCAGAATCTGAGCTTTTTCTCCACCCTCAATGTTATCAACCAACTGTTCGATAGCTTGTGGTTGATCTCCTGATGGTTGATATTTTGATACTAGTTTAAATTGATTGTCAGTAATGCGATTAATCATAAGAATCCTCTCTCCTTGTGCTATTCCTATTTTAGCATACTTGTAGCATTTTCACGAAGAAAAGGACGAACCGAAGTCACATCCTTTCATTTTCTTTCTTTAATTGATTAGCGAGATAGAAAATCAAAAGTAACAAGACCAGACTTGTCATGACAGAACCTTCTATACCAAAAGAACCACCTGATAGCCAGCTCTGATCGCCTTGTGGTAAAAAGGTCATCAATGACGTTCCTGATGGTTGACCACTAACTAAAATCCCAAAGAGATTGCCCTGAGCAAAATTCCAAGCCCCATGAATACCTGCTACACCCCAAACTGTATCTGTTTTGAGGAGGTAAAGTGACATGGCAACTCCGAATAAGAAGAGATTCACTAGAGATAGTGGTGTTAGACCAGAATTTCCCACATGAAGCAGGGTAAAGAACAGGCTCGATATAAGAACAGCTAGTTTTAGATTGGTTCTTGAAGCCAATTGAGGAAGGAGCCAAGTACGCGACACTACTTCTTCTGCTGTCCCCTGTAAAATCCAAAATGGGATAGTAAAGACAACAAAGGCAAGCGAATAAGGATTCAAATGAATAGACTCAAAACGATATTGCCCTAATGCTACTAAACCTAACAAGGTTAGAAGAAAAAGTGCCAGACCTAGCCCAAATCCTTTAAGAAGATTGCTTAGGAAATTCTCTCTATAAAATCCCAAGGTTTGAATAGGCCTTTTTTCAACTTTTCTAGTCCATCTGAACACAGTGTTAAGAATAAAACCAAAGGCCAGCAATTCTAAAATTAAACGAAAATCACCTGTTTTATCCGTCAAGCTCTGATGCAAGGTCTGCAAGTAGGTTGCAAGATTTTGACCAGCCTCTCCAAAATTTCTAGCAAGTCCGATGAGAGCTAACAAACTAATACCATACAGAGTATAAGCCACAAACTCTCCTATGAAGACAAAAGCAAAGGCTAACAAGGGGCTTGTGTAAATGTTTAAACTCATTTTTGAAGCTTGGAAGTCTTTAAATATTCTTTTGTTCTTCATATCCCTGTCCTCTTTTCTTCTATATATACTATTATTATAGCACTTTATAGTAGCAATTCAAGAAAGAAAAGGAAAAAACAATGTTATATTTTCTGACACAGAAATATAAAAATTTGCCTTTTTTTACTTTTTCTGATATAATGGGAAAATATTCGGAAAAGGAGACTAAAAATGAAGAAAAAATTTCTAGCATTTTTGCTAATTTTATTCCCAATTTTCTCATTAGGTATTGCCAAAGCTGATACGATTAAGATTGTGTCTGATACAGCCTATGCACCTTTTGAGTTTAAAGATTCAGATCAAACTTATAAAGGGATTGATGTTGATATTATCAACAAAGTCGCTGAGATTAAAGGATGGAACATTCAGATGTCCTATCCTGGATTTGACGCAGCGGTCAATGCGGTTCAAGCTGGTCAAGCTGACGCTATCATGGCAGGGATGACAAAGACTAAAGAACGTGAAAAAGTCTTCACCATGTCTGATACTTACTATGATACAAAAGTTGTCATTGCAACTACAAAGGCACACAAGATTAGCAAGTACGACCAATTGTCTGGTAAGACTGTTGGTGTTAAAAACGGAACAGCCGCTCAACGTTTCCTAGAAACGATTAAAGATAAATACGGCTTTACTATTAAAACATTTGACACCAGTGATTTGATGAACAACAGCTTAAGCGCTGGTGCCATTGATGCTATGATGGATGACAAACCTGTTATCGAGTATGCCATTAACCAAGGGCAAGACCTCCATATTGAAATGGATGGGGAAGCTGTAGGTAGCTTTGCTTTCGGTGTTAAAAAAGGAAGCAAATACGAGCACCTAGTCACTGAATTTAACCAAGCCTTGACTGAAATGAAAAAAGATGGTAGTCTTGATAAAATCATCAAGAAATGGACTGCTTCATCATCTTCAGCAGTGCCAACTACAACTACTCTAGCAGGATTAAAAGCCATTCCTGTTAAGGCTAAATACATCATTGCCAGCGATTCTTCTTTTGCACCTTTTGTTTTCCAAAATTCAAGCAACCAATTTACTGGTATTGATATGGAATTGATTAAGGCAATCGCTAAAGACCAAGGTTTCGAAATTGAAATCACCAATCCTGGTTTTGATGCCGCTATCAGTGCTGTTCAAGCTGGACAAGCTGATGGTATCATTGCTGGTATGTCTGTCACAGATGCTCGTAAGGCAACTTTTGACTTCTCAGAATCATACTACACAGCCAATACTATCCTTGGTGTCAAAGAATCAAGCAATATTGCTTCTTATGAAGATTTGAAAGGGAAGACAGTTGGTGTTAAAAACGGAACTGCTTCTCAAACATTCCTAACAGAAAATCAAAACAAATACGGTTACAAAATCAAAACATTTGCTGATGGTTCTTCAATGTATGACAGTTTAAACACTGGTGCCATTGATGCCGTTATGGATGATGAACCTGTTCTCAAATATTCTATCAGCCAAGGACAAAAATTGAAAACTCCAATCGCTGGAACTCCAATCGGTGAAACAGCCTTTGCCGTTAAAAAAGGAGCAAATCCAGAGTTAATTGAAATGTTCAACAACGGACTGGCAAACCTTAAAGCAAACGGAGAATTCCAAAAGATTCTTGATAAATACCTAGCTAGTGAGTCATCAACTGCTTCAACAAGCACTGTTGATGAGACAACTATCTGGGGCTTGCTTCAAAACAACTACAAACAACTCCTTAGCGGTCTTGGTATCACTCTTGCTCTAGCTCTTATCTCATTTGCTATTGCTATTGTTATCGGGATTATCTTCGGTATGTTTAGTGTCAGCCCCTACAAATCTCTTCGTGTGATTTCTGAGATTTTCGTTGACGTTATCCGTGGTATTCCTTTGATGATTCTTGCAGCCTTCATCTTCTGGGGAATTCCAAACTTCATCGAGTCTATCACAGGCCAACAAAGTCCAATTAACGACTTCGTAGCCGGTACCATTGCCCTCTCACTCAATGCGGCTGCTTATATCGCTGAAATCGTTCGTGGTGGTATTCAGGCCGTTCCAGTTGGTCAAATGGAAGCCAGCCGAAGCTTGGGTATCTCTTATGGAAAAACCATGCGTAAGATTATCTTGCCACAAGCAACTAAATTGATGTTGCCAAACTTTGTTAACCAATTCGTTATCGCTCTTAAAGATACAACCATCGTATCTGCTATCGGTTTGGTTGAACTCTTCCAAACTGGTAAGATTATCATCGCCCGTAACTACCAAAGTTTCAAGATGTATGCAATCCTTGCTATCTTCTATCTTGTAATTATCACACTTTTGACTAGACTAGCGAAACGCTTAGAAAAGAGGATTCGTTAATGGCAAAATTAAAAATTGATGTAAATGATTTACACAAAAGCTACGGAAAAAATGAAGTCCTAAAAGGAATTACGACTAAGTTCTATGAAGGAGATGTTGTTTGTATCATCGGTCCTTCAGGTTCTGGTAAGTCGACCTTCCTCCGTAGCCTCAATCTTCTAGAAGAAGTTACTAGTGGTCACATCACTGTGAACGGCTATGACTTAACTGAAAAAACAACCAACGTTGACCACGTCCGTGAAAATATCGGAATGGTGTTCCAACACTTCAATCTCTTCCCACACATGTCTGTATTGGACAACATCACCTTTGCTCCTATTGAGCACAAGTTGATGACTAAGGAAGAAGCTGAGAAATTGGGAATGGAGTTGCTTGACAAGGTTGGGCTAGCAGATAAAGCTAATGCCAACCCAGATAGCCTATCAGGTGGTCAAAAACAACGTGTTGCCATCGCTCGTGGACTAGCAATGAATCCTGATATCATGCTCTTTGATGAACCAACTTCAGCCCTTGACCCTGAGATGGTCGGAGACGTGCTGAACGTTATGAAGGAATTGGCTGAGCAAGGTATGACCATGATTATCGTAACCCATGAGATGGGATTTGCCCGTCAGGTTGCCAACCGCGTTATCTTTACTGCAGACGGTGAATTCCTAGAAGACGGAACACCAGATCAAATTTTTGACAACCCACAACACCCACGTCTGAAAGATTTCTTGGATAAGGTCTTAAACGTCTAAACTCAAACTGTAAGGATTTCCTTGCAGTTTTTTTCTATCTCGTATTGGATTTTTTGATTTTTCGGAAAATTATGTTAGAATTAAATTTATGAAATGAGATTTCCTCATACCTAGCAAGACTAGGAATAAAAATAGAAATTAGGTAGCTAGATGTCATCTAAGGTTATTGTTACAATTTTCGGTGCGAGTGGAGACCTGGCTAAACGCAAGCTCTACCCTTCCCTTTTTAGACTTTATAAATCCGGCAATCTTTCCGAGCACTTTGCGGTCATTGGAACTGCTCGTCGTCCTTGGAGCAAGGAATATTTTGAATCTGTTGTAGTCGAATCTATCCTTGATTTGGCAGATAGTACCGAACAGGCTCAAGAGTTCGCTAGCCACTTCTACTATCAAAGTCATGATGTCAATGATACAGAGCACTATATTGCTTTACGTCAATTGCAGGCTGAACTAAATGACAAGTACCAAGCTGAACACAACAAGCTCTTCTTCTTATCTATGGCACCTCAGTTCTTTGGAACCATTGCTAAACACCTCAAGTCTGAAAACATTGTAGATGGTAAAGGTTTTGAGCGCCTAATCGTTGAAAAACCATTTGGTACAGATTATGCAACAGCAAGCAAGTTGAATGACGAACTCCTAGCAACATTTGACGAAGAACAAATTTTCCGAATTGACCATTATCTTGGTAAGGAAATGATTCAAAGTATCTTTGCAGTTCGCTTTGCAAACTTGATTTTTGAAAACGTTTGGAACAAGGACTTTATCGACAATGTTCAAATTACCTTTGCGGAGCGCTTGGGTGTAGAAGAACGTGGTGGCTACTATGACCAATCTGGTGCCCTCCGTGACATGGTACAGAACCACACTCTACAACTTCTTTCTCTCCTTGCCATGGACAAGCCAGCAAGCTTCACAAAAGATGAGATTCGTGCTGAGAAGATTAAGGTCTTTAAAAGCCTCTATCATCCAACTGATGAAGAGCTTAAAGAACACTTTATCCGTGGCCAATACCGCTCTGGTAAGATTGATGGGATGAAATACATCTCTTATCGTAGTGAGCCAAATGTGAATCCAGAATCTACAACAGAAACTTTTGCATCTGGTGCCTTCTTTGTAGACAGTGATCGATTCCGTGGTGTTCCTTTCTTCTTCCGTACTGGTAAACGTCTGACTGAAAAAGGAACTCATGTCAACATCGTCTTTAAACAAATGGACTCTATCTTTGGAGAACCACTTGCTCCAAACATTTTGACCATCTATATCCAACCCACAGAAGGCTTCTCTCTCAGTCTAAATGGGAAGCAAGTAGGAGAAGAATTCAACTTGGCTCCTAACTCACTTGATTACCGTACAGATGCGACCGCAACTGGTGCTTCTCCAGAAC
This sequence comes from Streptococcus sp. K0074, assembly GCF_048843365.1. Taxonomy (GTDB): domain Bacteria; phylum Bacillota; class Bacilli; order Lactobacillales; family Streptococcaceae; genus Streptococcus; species Streptococcus mitis_BM. Next base: position 1,096,978 of record NZ_CP184836.1, on the reverse strand, counting down.
CATACGAGAAATTAATTTATGATGTCCTAAATAACAACTCAACTAACTTTAGCCACTGGGATGAAGTTGGTGCATCATGGAAATTGATTGACCGTATCGAAGAGCTCTGGGCTGAAAATGGTGCCCCACTTCATGACTATAAAGCTGGAAGCATGGGACCTCAAGCAAGCTTTGACTTACTTGAAAAATTCGGTGCCAAATGGACTTGGCAACCAGATATCGCCTATCGTCAAGATGGTCGTTTAGAATAAAAAATTTCCTGCAAGTTTGTAGCTTGCAGGATTTTTACTTCTGATTAGATTAAGCCTTCCAAGAGACCCTTCATAAAGTTTTCTGAGTTAAACTCTCCAATATCATCGATTTTTTCACCAAAACCAATCAATTTTACAGGAATATTGAGTTCTTCTCGAATAGCTAGAACAACACCACCTCGAGCAGTTCCATCAATCTTAGTCAAGACAATTCCTGTTAAAGGAGTGATTTTTGAAAATTCTTTGGCCTGTACCAAGGCATTTTGACCTGTTGATGCATCAAGTGCCAAGAAGGTTTCATGCGGAGCTTCGGGCACAACACGTTTGATAATACGACCAATCTTTTCTAGCTCAGCCATGAGGTTGTCCTTGTTTTGCAGACGACCAGCGGTATCAATCATGAGAATATCGATACCTTCAGAAACAGCACGTTCCATGCCATCAAAGACCACACTGGCTGGGTCAGCTTTTTCAGGTCCAGTCACAACTGGAACGTCCACACGACGGCCCCATTCAGCTAGCTGGGCTACTGCCCCTGCACGGAAGGTATCTGCCGCAACTAGCATAACCTTCTTACCTGCTTGTTTGTAGCGGTGGGCTAGTTTCCCGATAGAAGTTGTTTTCCCGACACCATTAACACCGACAAAGAGCATGACTGTCAAGCCATCTTGGAAGTGGATACTTTCATCATAGTTGCCATCCTTTTCATAAAGCTCAACCAATTTCTCAATGATAACACGGCGAAGTGCGTCAGGTTTCTTGGCGTTTTCAAGCTTGGCTTCGTAGCGTAACTCCTCTGTTAAGTTAGAAGCGACTTGGACACCAACGTCACTCATAATCAGTAATTCTTCCAGTTCCTCGAAGAATTCTTCATCGACAGAGCGGAAATTGGCAAAGAAGGCATTCAAACGAGCACCAAATCCTGTACGAGTTTTCTTGAGACTTCGGTCATATTTTTCCTGAACAGTTTCTTCTACCTGAGGCCTTTCTGCTTCAAGAACTTCAGAACTATTTTCTTCTACAGTCTCTAGAAGCTCAGTATTCTCTTCCTCTATAACTTCTTCTGATGTTGGAAATTCTTCTATTTCTTCTTGAGAAACTTCTATAGTTGACTCTGAATCCTGACTCTCTTCAACTGTCTCTTGATTTTCCACTTCTTCGAGCACATATTCTTCAGAACTTTCAACCTCTGCTTCTTCATGAGGAAGTTCCTCAGCTTCTGTTAAGGCAGACTCAACATCTTCAGATAAATCAAGATTTTCCAGAGCTTCTTTTACAACTTCTTCGATTTTAGGTTCTTCTTTTTTTCCGAATAGACGGTCAAATAATCCCATATCTTAGTTCTCCTTTAGCACATATTCTTCGATAGCCCAGGCGACAGCCTCTTCATCGTTGGTCATTGGCGTCACCACATTTGCGACTGCCTTGACTTCAGGAACAGCATTTTGCATGGCAACACCGAGCCCTGCCCATTCAATCATAGAAAGGTCATTAGCCTCATCACCACAGGCCATGACTTGGCTTTGGTCGATTCCAAGATGGCTGATTAGTTTTGCCAAACCTGTTGCTTTATGAACATTTTTTGGTGACCACTCTAGCAACATTTCACGTGATTTAAAGATTTCATATTGGTCAAACAATTCTGGAGATATCTTCTGAATGGCTGCGTCCAAGGGTTCTTGAGCAAAGGCAGTCACGCATTTATTGTAAGTCATTTGACTAGATAAGTCTTCAAAGTCCACTGGAACAAAGGTCAAAGCTGGATTGAATTTGGCATACAGACTTTCTTGGTCAGATTGAATTTGATAAACAGTTCCTTCTGAGATGGCGTCAAGAGGCAGTGATAATTTCTCTGTTTCTTCATACAAGCGTGCCACATCATCATATGAAAAGACTGTTTTATCAAGGATTTCACCTGTATTTTTCTGAACCAAACCACCATTAAAAGTAATCGTATACTCATCTTCATGGCCGTCAGTCCCTAGCTCATGGAGGAAGAAATCCATAGCTTTTAAGGGGCGACCAGTTGTCAATACGACCTTGATACCACGATCACGCGCAGCTTTCAGGGTTGCCTTGGTACGATCCGTCAGCTTTTTATCAGTAGTCAGCAAGGTCCCATCCAAGTCCAATGCAATCAATTTTATATCTGCCATTATAAGCCCTCCATATAAGCTATAACCGACTGGTCCTTATGGTGACCAATCACTGTCTCTGCTAATTCTAAAATTTCAGGTCGTGCATTTTCAGGAGCTACAGGATGTCCCACAACCTGCATCATGTGCAAATCATTTAGATTGTCTCCAAAAGCCATAACCTGACCCATTTTGATGCCAAGTTTTTTAGCTAATTCAACAATGGCCACTCCCTTATCGACATAGTCCAGAACAATATCAATGGATTCAAAGCCAGTTGTCATTGCCTTAACACCAGGAACATGTTCATTGACCCAAGCTTCCCCAGCTTCTAGCGTTTCTTCTGTGAAGTTGGTTGTAAATTTGAAAATGTCATCTGTAATATCTTCCAGACTCGCTACTTTTTGGATATTTTCATTATAGTGCTGGCTCACTTTCAAATAGGTCTCATCAACCGTATCTAGAACATAAGCTCCCTTTTTGCCCGTCAAGAGCAGTTTATTGATATCTACATAAGGTGAAGTTTTCAGCCTTTCAAAAGTTGATAGATAAAACTCACGAGACATAGTCGCTTCATACAAATCTTGACCTCGATATTCTACCAAACTGCCATTTTCAGCGATGAAAATAATGTTATCACGAACATCAGCAAATAATTTTTCTAGAGACAGAAATCCCCGACCTGAAGCCACCGCAAAGTAAATCCCTTTTTCCTTGTAGGAAGCTAAAAGGGACTTGAGGCGGTTCATATCAAAACACCCATTTCCATCTAGAAAAGTTCCATCCATATCTGTTGCTACTAGTTTAATTGTCATCCTTCAATACTTTCTAAATCTTTTAACTTAACCGAAACAATTTTTGAGACACCTGATTCTTGCATAGTCACTCCATAGATAGAATCGGCCGCTGCCATAGTCCCCTTACGATGGGTTACGACGATAAACTGGCTGTCCTTATCAAAGCGGTTGAGGTAATCCCCAAAACGTTTAACATTGGCTTCATCCAGCGCAGCTTCTACCTCATCCAAGATAACAAAAGGAATGGTCTTGACACGAATAATGGAGAAAAGCAAGGCAAGAGCCGATAGAGCTTTTTCACCACCACTCATGAGGTTAAGCGACTGGATTTTCTTACCTGGAGGTTGAACAGAAATCTCCACACCAGCTGTTAAAAGGTCGTCCTCAGTCAATATCAAGTCTGCCTGACCTCCGCCAAACATCTGTTTGAAGGTCACTTTAAAGGACTCACGAATAGCTTCAAAAGTTGATTTAAAGCGTTCCTTGACCTCATCATTCATCTCTGTAATGGTCTCAAGAAGCAGGTTTTTCGCTGACAAAATATCATCTCTCTGGCTATTTAGGAAATCCAGACGGCTGTGAACTTCTTCGTACTGGTCAATAGCTTCCAAGTTGACTGGACCCAGTGAGCGAATAGCCTTCTCCAAATCCTGCACCTCTTGCTCTGCCAGATTGAGGTTTTCCAATTCATGTGCCTTTTCTAGTGCTTCAGTATAGCTAATCTGATACTGGTCTGTTAATTGACTTTGTAAATGGCGTAAGCGCTCGCTGACCTTTTCTTTCTTGGCTTCAGCACGCGTTTGCTTGCGAATCCACTCCTCATTCTGCTGGCGAGCCTGATCCAAATGACTGGCAATATCATCCAGTTGACCTTCAATATCATCCAACTCAAACTGCTTGCGAATCAAACCTTGTTGGAGATTTGTTTTCTGAGTTTTGGCTTCTTCTACCTGTTGACTGAGCAAATTCGTATCAACTTTCTCAAGATTGTCAACCTTTTCTTGAAGAAGACGCTGGATTTCCTCTTGTTCTATATCTAAATTGTCCAATTCTTTGCCTAAACGCTCAATATCAGCTACTTCATAACGTTTTTGCCCTTGTAGTTCTGTCTTAAGCAAGCGAGCTTGCGCTACCTGTTCTTGCAAGTTCTGATAACGTTCTTGGATGGCATTTTTGTTAGACTTAATCTCTTCAATCTCAGATTCCAGATTTTGCTTGTCACTGGCAATAGTAGCAAGGCGTTCTTGGCATTTTTCCTTATCTGCTTGCCAATCTCCTTCAGAAAGACGATCTAATTCCTCTTCTTGGAGTTTCCAAAGAGTTTCTAATTCTTCGACTTGCTGACTGGTCTGCTGATAAGCGAGGAACAAGCCTTTCTCCTGAATACGAGCCTGCTCTCCTTGAGATTTGATAGCTTCTAATGATTCGGTCAATCTAGCCATCTCATCTTGCAAGGTCTTCAAAGTCGCCTCTTCTGAACGAAGACTTGCTTCTTCTTCAGCAATTTCTTTTTGTAATTGCTCCAGTTCTGGCTTGATGAAAATGCTGTTATTCTGGCGATTGGCTCCACCTGCATAGGAACCACCTGTGCGCAACTCTGTCCCATCTAAAGTCACCATACGAACCTGGTAACGAACTTGGCGAGCTGCTGCACGCGCATGTTCTACGGTATCAAAGATGGCCGTCGTAGCTAGCAAGTTCTTGAAAATAGCTTCCAGTCTAGTATCGAAAGTAACTAACTCATCTGCCATGCCCAGAAATCCTGAACTTGCAGCGATCGCATCTTGGTTCTGACTAGAAATCGTACGCGCCTTGATAGTCGTCAATGGAAGAAAGGTCGCACGACCGGCTCTGTTGCGTTTGAGGAAATCAATCGCCTTGGTTGCCGACTCTTCATCTTCTACGATGATATGCTGACTGCTGGCGCCAAGCGCAATCTCTAGAGCAGTTTGATAATGCACATCAAAAGTCAGGTGCTCACTGACTGCACCAATAATTCCGCCAAGATGGTCTTTTTCTTGAAGAACACTCTTAACACCTGCATAAAAGTTACTGTGATTTCTCAGGATGTTTTCCAAACTTTGAGCTCTAGCCTGCTTGTTTTTAAGACTGTCCAGACGGTCAAAGAGTTGACTTTGTTGAGCTTGATAGGAAGATTTTTGCTCCTCTTGTTCCTTAGCACAGACTTGATAGTCTGCTAATAATTTCTGAACCTGCTCCTTGGCAGTTTCAAGCTCTTCTTTTTGCTGACTAGCCTTCTCTTTAGCTGTAGCCAACTGTTCTTTCAGCTTTTCTAGTTGATCTGCTTGTTTTTGAGAAAGCTGACGGCTATTTTCCAACTCATTCTCGATACGGGTTAACTGGTTTGAGACATCAGCTTCTTCTTGTAGAAGAGCTACAAAGCGTTCACGTAAGAGCTCAATCATCTGATCAGGATCATCTGAAAAAGCTAGCAATTCAGCTTCTAAACGATTGAGTTTTTGATTATTTTGGACTAGATTTTCCTCTAACAGAGTTAATGAGCTTTCTTTATCAGATTTTTCTTGGCTGAGTAAATTTCTCTTATCCTCCAAAGCAGCCAAACGAGCTTGTGCTTCCTGTTGATTGAGGGCTACTTGCTCAGATTCTAATTTCGATAGGGCTAATTTTCTCTCTAAATCACTAATCAGACTGGTCAAGTCCATCAAACTGCCCTGATCTTTGGCCATTTCAGCCTGTAAATCTTGGCGTTGCTTTTTAAGAGTATGATTTTCTTCCTCTAATTTTTCACGCTTTTGGTAATAACTAGTCAATAGTTCTTGAACCTGTGCCAACTCTTCTTCTGTCGACTCTAGTTCAGACTTATTTTCCTTGATTTGAGCAACTAAAACATCTAAATAAATGGCCTTACGTTGTCCTTCCAAGTCTAAAAACTTACGAGCATTCTCAGCTTGCTTCTCAAGAGGCTTGATTTGATTATCCAACTCGTAGATAATGTCTTCAAGGCGGTCTAAATTATCCTGAGTTTGTTGCAATTTGCTCTCAGTCTCTTTTCTACGAGTCTTGTATTTCAAAACTCCAGCAGCTTCTTCAAAAATAGCTCTGCGTTCTTCAGGCTTGGAGTTGAAAATCTCCTCAACCTTCCCTTGGGAAATGATGGAGAAGGAATCTCGTCCCAAACCTGTATCCAAGAAAAGATCATGAATATCACGAAGACGAACTTTCTTGCCGTCAATCTTGTATTCGCTATCTCCACTACGATAGATATGGCGTTCTACCCTGATTTCTTGACCTGCGTCCTTGATAAATCCATCATTATTATCCAGAGTCACAACTACAGAAGCATAATTGAGCGGTTTCCGACTCTCAGTTCCAGCAAAAATGACATCCGGCATCTTGCCCCCACGGAGACTCTTAACACTTGATTCCCCCAAGGCCCAACGCAGACTTTCTGTAATATTCGACTTTCCAGATCCATTGGGCCCAACGACTGCCGTCACACCTTGGTCAAAGACGACCTTAGTCTTATCAGCAAAAGACTTGAATCCCTGAATTTCTATTTCCTTTAAATACATGAATCCAGCCCTTTCTCAACGGCATTTTTGGCAGCTTCCTGCTCTGCTAGTTTCTTAGAACGACCTTGACCTTGACCAATGCTCTTACCTTCGACAAGAACTTCTACATCAAATACCTTATCGTGGGCAGGACCCGTTTCAGAAATCACCTGATAACGAATAGCCACATCACCATTGACCTGAAGTAACTCTTGGAGATGGGTTTTGTAGTCTGTAATCATCTCAAATTCGCCTGCTTCAACCTTAGGAATCATGACTTGATAGATAAATGCCTTAACCTTGGCCACATCCTTGTCCAAAAGAAGGGCACCAAGAAAGGCTTCAAAGGCATCACCAAGGATGGTATCACGATTGCGACCACCAGATTTTTCTTCCCCCTTACCCAGCTTGATAAACTGATCAAACTGGCAATCACGCGCAAAACCAGCCAAACTTTCCTCGCGGACAATCATGGCACGGAGTTTAGACAAGTCTCCCTCAGGCTTTTTAGGATATTTTTTATACAGATATTCTGAAATCAATAACTGTAGAACAGCGTCTCCTAAAAATTCCAAGCGCTCATTGTGTGAAATTTTTAAGAGGCGGTGCTCATTGGCATAACTCGTATGAGTAAAGGCAGTCTCCAGTAAGTTTTTGTCTGCAAATTCGATTGCAAAATGGTTCTTTAGTACAGTTTGTAATTCTTTCATACCAACCTCTTTCTAACTGATAACAGTCTTTTTTATTATATCAAAAAAAGCCCCCTGAGTCACTCTAAAACGGGACTGGAGAGCATTTGGGAATTCTTTAAAAAGAGATTTTCAGTTTTAAGGGACAATTTAGGGCTGTGTAAAGAAAAAAAAGCCCTATTAAAGGCTTTTTAGGATGTTTACATCCACCCTGAGGGAATCGAACCCCCATCTCAAGAACCGGAATCTTACGTGATATCCATTACACTAAGGGTGGAAACTTGTTTTATTATAACAAAAATTTGCCCTAATAACAAGTTTTTTTCTGGCCATATAGCCCGTCTTAGTGGGAAGCATCCCCATTCCAGATAGAGTTTTTCACGATAACATAATCAACGTGTTTAAGGTCAGCAACCTGACGTCCACCTGCATAAGAAATAGCACTTTGAAGGTCTTGTTCCATTTCAGTTAAAGTGTCTTGCAGATGACCTTTTGCAGGAAGTAAGATGCGTTTGCCTTCCACATTTTTGTAAGCACCTTTTTGATATTGTGAAGCTGAACCATAGTATTCTTTGAACTGTTCACCATCGACTTCAATCGTTTGCCCTGGACTTTCAATGTGTCCTGCAAAGAGGGAACCAATCATAACCATGCTGGCACCGAAACGGATAGACTTGGCAATATCACCGTGAGTACGAATCCCTCCATCAGCAATAATCGGTTTACGGGCAGCCTTAGCACACCAGCGTAGGGCAGCCAACTGCCAACCACCTGTACCGAACCCAGTCTTGACCTTGGTGATACAAACCTTACCAGGACCGATTCCAACCTTAGTAGCATCCGCACCAGCATTTTCCAATTCACGCACAGCTTCTGGTGTTCCCACATTTCCAGCAATGACAAAGGTATCTGGCAATTCTTTCTTTATGTGTTGAATCATAGAAATCACGCTATCCGCATGACCATGGGCAATATCAATCGTGATATACTCAGGAGCATCAGCCTTGAGCCGGTTAACAAAATCATACTCATAGTCTTTAACACCGACAGAGATAGAAGCAATGAGCCCTTGATCGTGCATGCGCTTAATAAAAGGAATGCGTCCTGCCTCATCAAAACGATGCATAATGTAGAAGTAACCACCTTTAGCCAGTTGCTCTGCTACATTTTCATCCAAAATCGTCTGCATATTAGCTGGCACAACAGGTAGTTTAAAGGTGTGATTTCCTAGTGTGACACTTGTATCTGCTTCTGCACGGCTTTTAATGACACATTTATTTGGGATCAATTGAATATCTTCGTAATCAAAAATTGGAAATTCATTTAACATATCGATGTCTCGTTTCTTTTATAATGACCTACCTATGCTCTCGCATCACTACGTCTTTTCCAACGTTTCCTTAATTTATTATAAACCAAAGTACAGTTTTTGTCAAATTATTTTATAAATTAAAACATATCGTTCGGTTTTTCTTGTAGAAATAACAAAAGAAAGAGGAGAGATTATTTTCTCTCCACTGATTTAGTAATATTCCTTTTAAAAGCTTCTTCAGAGTTTTCTAGCATTTCACAAAATTCACGATAAGATGAAGACTTCTGAGGAATTTGAATAGACAATTTCTTCAACAAAGCTCCATAACCTACTAGCTTTCCTATCTCATTATCAACAACCTTGTCCTTGCTCGGAAAAACAAGACCAGCCTTCTCAGCTTTTAAAATATAAGAATAGGAAATCAGCTGGAACAAGTCCTCACGGTTGATCCCTTTTTCAGTGAACTCTAGTTTTTTATATTTAGCATCTAGAACAATCTTTCGTTCTCTATCATAAAAATCTGGATATACTTTCCGTTTCCCAACAGAAAATACCGAAATACCACCTAGCTTTTCTTTATTCCGTGGATGGATGAAATCTTTTGGCAACAAGGTATGAACATACTCTTCCCAAAGCCAGGCAACATCAAAAAGAATACCATGAATTTTTTGATCTTGATACCCTAAGCCGTGCTTTTCTTGGTTTAGGATCATCAGACAAAGTTCTTGTAACTTTCTGTACTCGTGAAAGTATGCATGACGTATAGGTTTAGATTGATTTCCCCGAATAATCTTAGCACGATCAGCTAGTTTATAAGAGGGCGTTACACGCACGATTTCAGCTACGTTTTCACGACTAGTTGAGAGATTATCTAGTACCCCTTGACCAATACTTTTCTGGTTCTTAATGTATTCAATAGTATGACGGACCAACTGCATAAGAGGATTATCATAGGTGAACTCTCTCGTTGTGTAGGCAATATTTCCCGTGAAAGGAAGGTTTTTCTTGAGATGGTTTCTTACATCAATCACTCCCTTAACATTACTGTCGTTATGAGAAAATCGATGGTATTCCTTATAAAGACCTTTTCGAATAGCAGCTTGTAGATACTTGGGGAAGAGATACATCAAAAGTTGATAGAGCTTATCTTCACGCGACAAAGCTACATCTAAACTAGTGAGATTGATATGAAGAACCTTGTGTAATAGATAATGCAAAAAATGGTCATTACTCTCATTAGAAAAGCGAGAGGAAATCGTTAATCTTTCCTGACCACACCCCAGAAAACCAACCACATTTCCAGTCTTGATTTTCTGATTAACTGTTTCAAAGATTTTTTGGTCCTTCTCTAAGTCAGGAGAATTTTTCAAATCATTTGGAAAAATAAAGATATTGTCCTCTTTAGAAAGGTTATCTAGAGTTCTATCTAAAAGAACTTGACTAATTTTAGGATATTCTGTGATAAACTCTTCTTTGTTTAAGGCCTGTTGATTGTCAGTTAACTGCATCGTCATCACCAATATCTTGCTGATTTCTCAAATCATATGCTTTTTTCAAAGTATTCAGTATTTCGTCTTCTTCATAAGAACCACGTAAGTAATCTTCCAAAAGTGGTTTGAGATAATCAGACCAGAGTAATTCATAATCATAATCCAATTCTTTTAAATTACGGAAATAACTTGGTCCGATATGATAATGACTGTTTAGCTCCTGAACATTTTCGATAGCAACATTCAAGTTCCTTAGTCGAGTTTTAGCTTCTTCAGCATGCTCACCTAGTTTTTCATCAAGGATGTATAGTTGGCTTTCAGCAGTAACTTCAACAAAACGGAAACGACGACGCATAGCAAAATCAAATGTATCCACTGATCGGTCAATATCATTCATGGTTCCTATAATATAGACATTCTCAGGAATATAAAACTTGTCATCACTTTCGTGTAGATTGGCATATTGGGTAGAAACTTCCCCATCTCTACCACGATAGCCAGGGTCGATAGAGAAAAAGAGCTCCCCAAAAATCTTAGAAATCTCACCACGGTTGATTTCATCGATGATGAAAACGAATTACTTATCTGTGTTGATCGTTGGAGACACATAATCACATAAGCCATAACTTTCTTTCATGTGATCTAAAACGATTTTTTGATAAGTTTCGTACTTTAACTTAGTTTCCTCACCCTTGTACAAAAGATACACTTTTTCTTTGGTAGCAACAGGAGAATCAAACTTCACATTCCCTTGACTATTTAAACTGGCTGGAACCGAACTACGAGGGAAGAAATATTGTCCTTGCTTTTCATTGATAGCATCCGTTAGCTTAGCCCACGTTTCTTCAAAATTATCTTGACCTCCAGTCTTCTGAGCTTCTTTTGCCTTCTGGCAAAACTCTTTAAAAATACCATCTTGTAATTTAAACTCAATAGCTCCATCCCCATTTGATACTGGTCTCAACCCCTCCACAAAATCTGTATAATCATAGGAAGGGTGAAATTGTACAAAGCCAATTTGATCTTCATTACCACCCGTTAGCTCTGCCGCTATTTCTTTAGCAAGATAAGTTTTTCCTGTACCAGGTGCACCACGGAGAATGAGGTTTTTGGATTGCAATAAAATATTTTTATATTTGTTAATATTTTCTAACATGTTTACATCTTTCTTCTCTTTTTTCACATAGAAACTAGTAAAATTGTCGTAAAACTCTTTTAAAATATCATTAGGTTCCGCGGTTGATTCCAATTCTAAATCTTTGACAAGGTATTTATAACCTAAATCTTCATCTTGATTATTACTGTACCATTTTACTATTTTAAATTCTGTGAGTTTAAATCTCTGAAAACCACATCTTATATTTATCCATGAGTTATCAATGTCACTCAATCGATAACCAAAATAAGGTGATTTAATATATCCATTACCACTCCTTGGACCAAAATGACCTGTGTTAAGCATTTCAACTTTGTATGGAATACCTTCGATGGTTAGAGCAGGATAAATATGTTCAGCTCCATCTAATTTTTGAGAACGTTTCATTTCTATATCTTTCGAATTATAGATATTTGATTGATTCACAAATTTAGACAAAAATTCTCTGAAAACTTTATAACACTCTGAGTTAGTTCCAGTTTTTACAAACTCATAAGATTTATTTATAAAAGGTAAAATCTCGTCTAATGAATTTTCATCCTCAATAAAATACTCAGCATCAAGTGTCCAACCGAATGAATCAGGCTTCTTATTAAACAACAAAATATCTGAATTATGAAGACTCTTAGAGAGAACGGCAATCTTTATTCCTTTATTTTGAAAATTAATCTCTATAAAATTTTGTAACTTCCCTTTCCTATTTTTAACCTGAAAAGAAATATAACTTTTTGTTTGATTTTCAATTGCATCTGGGAATTCTTTTTTTATCCTGTCAATGAAAGTTTGTTTTGAAACCATTGTGTTTTCCTTGCTTATTAAAAATTTATTGTTAGACTTAAATTATATTTGTTTCGTTCAAAGTAAGATATTTTACTTTGCAGAAACTACATTCTATTAATATATTCTACATCTAGCATATCATATCTATCAAAAAAAGAAAAGAATTTCTAAAGAAAAAGCCTAGTGTAGAGTGGGATATTCACTCTTAACACTAGACTTATTTTTTATCTTAATAATACTCGCCTTGGCGGTAGTCCCATGAGTTAAAGGTGTCTGACAGATGCATCATAATCTTATCAATGTCAAGCCCTTTGCGGATTACAACTGGAGCTGGTGAAGTTGAGCGTGCCCCTCCTTGTTCTGGGATGAGTTTGCCGTCTTTATCGACCATAGAGACCATCACACCTTGCTCGTAGCGAGTTTCAATCGTTTTGTCAGGTTGGATGGATGCCACATAGTCGTCTGCTTCGATGACAAGGTCTACAGCCCCTTCGATACGTTCTCCGATACCTTCTACCTTACCACGGTTTCCTTTTCCAGATGGATTTGCAGATGAAGCGTAAACCATTTTGCCTTCTTCCCAAAGTTTGGCAGCCAATTGTTCACCAGCTTTCCCAAATTTGATAACAAAACAGCTAGTGCCACGCACATCAGTCATCAGTTCTTCACGGCCATCACCGTATGATTTCAGTTTTTCAAAGGCTTCTGGTTTCCAAGGTAGGATACAACCAAGAAGAATATCTTCATCCCAATGTTTTTGGTAGAAGGCTTCAATTTCTGGGTTGAGTTGTGCTAAGGCGCGAAGCTCATCCATGCTACCACAGAGAACAACACCTGGTTTGTTACGGTTACGTTCTTTAGCTTCAAACTTACGTTCAAGACCAGCCTTGTCACTAGTCATGATGATGTAACCAACTTTTGTAGGACAAACGATACAACCGCCCTCACCTTTTAAAATATCATAGCCTTCTTGTGAAAGTGTTCCGTTCCATTGAATGTGTTTTGTCATAGTTCTATTTCCTTTTCTATTTTTCTTCTAATCCTGCCAGTAGGCTGGTCGTTGTTTTTCATAAGCAGCAATCAAATCTTCATACTGCAAGGTAATACCGATATCATCCAAACCATTTAAGAGCTTGTGTTTCCATTCGCTATCAATTTCGAAAGTGAATTCTCCAACTGGTGAAATGATTTTTTGTTGTTCCAAGTCCACAGTTACCTGATCGATTGGCTTTAGCTGGGCTAGTTTCTCTCTAACCTCTCTAGGCTGAACAATGGGCAACATGCCATTATTGAGTTCATTATTGTAATGAATGTCACCGAAAGACCCTGCAATCACAACCTTAAAACCATAGTCCGCTAGAGCCCAGGCTGCATGCTCCCTCGAAGAGCCTGCACCAAAGTTATCCCCTGAGATGAGAATACTGGCTTTGCGATATTCAGGTCGGTTAAAGACAAAGTCTGGGTCCTCAGTATACTTGTCATCCAAATAACGCCAAGCATACATGAGGTACTTACCAAAGCCTTTTTTATCAATTAACTTGAGAAACTGCTTGGGTAGGATTTGGTCGGTGTCGATGTTATCATTCATGAGAGGAACGGTCGTTCCCGTATAAACTGTAAATTTCTCCATATCCTCTCCTTACTGGGCTTCTGGCATTTGCCGAACATCTACGAAACGCCCTGCGATAGCTGCTGCTGCTGCCATGGCTGGACTGCAGAGATGGGTCTTAGCACCAAAGCCCTGTCTGTCTTCAAAGTTACGATTGCTGGTTGAGGCGCAGTGAACACCATCAGGGACCTTGTCCGGATTCATCCCTAGGCACATGGAGCAACCCGGGTCTCTCCACTCAAAGCCAGCATCCAGAAAGACCTTGTCCAAGCCCAACCTCTCAGCAGCTCGTTTGACAGGACGAGAGCCTGGAACCACGATAGCTGTTAGATTAGGAGCAATTTTCTTCCCTTTAACAAATCGCGCAGCCAGTTGCAAATCGCTAAGACGAGCATTTGTACAAGAGCCGATAAAGATATAACCTAGTTCAATATCTGCTGGCTTTTGACCTGGTTCCAAATCCATATAATTGTAGGCTCGTTCATCATTCATATCCTTAATTTCTGGGAAACTACTGTCAAAGTCAACCCCCATAGCAGGGTTGGTTCCCCAGGTCACCATAGGAGCAAGGTCTGAGACATCCATCTGGATAACCTTATCGTAAACGGCATCCTCATCACTGACAATTGTTTTCCAATCAGCCACAGCCTCTTCAAAGTCCTCTGGAACACATTCTCGTCCCTTGAGATAATCATAGGTGGTTTGGTCCGGATTCATGATTCCCATCTTAGAACCAAACTCGATGGACATATTGCAGATGGTCATTCGCTCTTCCATGCTCAGTGCATCAATTGCTTGTCCACGATATTCCACCACGTAGCCAACGCCGCAAGCAACGCCGTACTTGGCAATCAGGGCTAAAATGAAATCCTTGGAATAAACTCCTTTTTGAGGGACACCAGTGAATTCTACCAGCATTTTCTTGGGTTTGACCTGCCAGAGTGTCTGGGTAGCGAAGACATGCTCAACCTCACTAGTTCCAATTCCAAAGGCGATCGCTCCGAAAGCCCCATGGGTTGCTGTGTGGCTATCTCCACAGACGATGAATTTTCCTGGTTGGGTCCGTCCTGTTTCTGGACCAACCATATGAACGATTCCTTGCTTTTCGGAACCGTGGGCGGCATGTTCAATCCCAAATTCCTCAACATTTTCAGCTAGCTTATCAATTTGAGCCTTGGAAATTACATCTCGAATATCGTAGATATTGACCGTCGGGACGTTGTGGTCAAAGGTTCCAAATGTCAAGTCTGGTCGTCTCAATCTACGACCTGCGTCTCGTAATCCTTGAAATGCCTGAGGACTGGTCACTTCGTGGATATAGTGCTGGTCCACATACATGAGTTGGGGCTGCCCCTCTTCTCCTGTGATGACATGACGGTCCCATAATTTATCAAAAATCGATTTTCCTGCCATCCATTACCTCCAAATAACATATAAGGCTACTAGTGTGGTCACCATCCCGAGAAACCAAACTGTTTTAAAATACCATTTTCGAGTCTTGTGGTGAAATATGATTCCTGCTAGCCAGGCACCAAAACCACCACAAGAAAGGGCTAAAATGAGTAAGATTTTCTCTGGGATGCGCCAAACTCTTCTCCTTGCCTTGGATTTGTCAACGCCATAAATCACGAAAACCATGACATTCCAAATCAAGAGAACTAGAGTAATTTTTTCGTCTAACTTCATAACCTTGCAATAATGGCTTCTGTCATTTCTTTTGTTGAAGCCTGTCCACCTATATCTCTTGTTAAAATGCCAGCCGCTAAACTTGCCTCAACAGCACGCTCAATACGCTCTGCATCCTCATAACGTCCAAAACTATCTCTCAACATCATGGCAACTGATAAAATCATCGAGATAGGATTGGCAATTCCTTGACCTGCAATATCAGGAGCTGAACCGTGAATGGGCTCATATAGACTTGGTCCATTTTCAGAATGACTGGCTGATGGCATAACTCCAAGTGTGCCAGATAAAACGCTTGATTCATCAGAGAGAATATCTCCAAAAAGATTCTCCGTTACAATAACATCAAACTTGGCAGGATTGGTAATCATAAGCATAGCAGCTGAGTCCACCAGCTGGTGTTCCAAGGTCACATCTGGGAAATCCTGTGCGACCTCCTCAGCTACTTTCCGCCAGAGTTTTGATGTCGCCAACACATTTTGCTTATCGATACTAGTAACGATTTTTCTGCGATTTCTTGCGATTTCAAAGGCTTTGCGAATAATCCGCTCCACTTCCTCATAGCTATAATCGTTGATATCACGCGCTTTGCGCTCTTCAAGGATATGATCTCCAAAGTAAATCCCGCCTGTCAACTCACGCACCACGACAAAGTCTACACCAGCAATTCGTTCCGGTTTGAGTGGTGACAAATGCTTGAGACTGTCAAAGATTTTTACAGGGCGAATATTAGCGTAAAGATTGAGTTCCTTACGGAGAGCTAGCAAGCCTTGTTCAGGCCGAACCGTTGCTCCATCATACTGGGGACTACCGATAGCCGCTAGAAGAATGGCATCTGCTTCTCTACTTGCCTTGAGGGTTTCATCAGGTAAGGGATGCCCTGCAGCATCAATACCTGCACCTCCAAAAGGTCGTCTGTCTATTTCATAGACAAAGCCTGTTTTTTTAGCTAGAGCTTCCAGAACCTCTAACCCAGCCTCCATGATTTCTGGGCCGATTCCATCCCCTGCTAGAGCCACTATTTTCTTTGTCATAGCTTTCTCCTTTACACACTAGGCATATCGCGGTAGGAAACACTGCGTCCCATCTCACCTGCATTCTCTTTTTGAACAAAGGTATTAGCATTGATGTAAGCAATAGCCGAAGCCTTCAACACATCGAAATCAAGACCTGCTGCGTTAAAGATGGTTTCTGTATCTCTGTTTTCAACAGTGACCAAGACCCGAGCCTGGGCATCGATTCCATCCGTCACCGCATCGATAGTGTAAGACACCAAGCGAACGGATTGATTGAAGAATTTGTCAATAGCGTTGAAGATAGCCTCAACAGAACCTTGCCCTGTCGCATTAAATTCGACTTTCTCACCATCCATATTAGCCAGGCTAACGAGCGCTTCAATGTCATTATCTGCATGAGTTTGAAGTTGTAAATCATCAAAGTGGAATCCTTCTGGGTTTTCAACCATGGTTCCAGCTACCAGAGCACGAATATCTGCATCTGTGATTTCTTGTTTCTTGTCGGCCAGTGCCTTGAACTTAGAGAAGAGTGGTTTGATGTCCTCTTCTGTAAAGTCTAGGGCCAATTCTCTCAGCTTCTCAACGAAGGCATGGCGACCAGACAATTTTCCAAGCGGAAGACTATTACTCTTAACACCAACCAATTCAGGGGTGATAATCTCATAAGTAAGAGGATTTTTAAGAACTCCATCTTGGTGAATACCAGATTCATGAGAGAAGGCATTACCTCCAACTACGGCCTTGTTTTTAGGAACTGGAATTCCTGAGAAGCGAGAAACCATTTCTGATGTATTCATTGTTTCATCCAAAACAATATCACTAGTTGCTTGGAAGAAATCCTCACGAATCTTCAAAGCAACAGCTACTTCTTCAAGAGCAACATTACCTGCGCGTTCACCGATACCATTAATAGTTCCCTGGACACGTCCAGCACCGTGTTTAATTGCTGTCAAAGTATTTGCAGTTGCCATACCGAGATCATCATGACAGTGGACACCAAAGACAACTTTATGATCTGATTTAATATTTTCAGTCAAGTGATCAAAGATGCGTGCAAACTCTTCTGGAGTCGTAAAGCCAACTGTGTCAGGGATATTTATATAAGATGCACCTGCATCGACCGCTGTTTGAACGACTTGTAATAGGAAATCCAACTCTGTTCTAGTCGCATCCTCTGGAGAGAATTCAACCACTTTAAATTTAGAACGGGCATAAGAAACATGTTCCTTAATAGCTTCTAAAATCTCTTCCTTGCTCTTATTGAGCTTGTACTTGCGGTGAATCGGACTGGTAGCGATAAAGACATGAATCTGTGGATACTTGGCATCCTTAAGTGCCTCATAACAAGCATCAATATCAGATTTTACAGAACGAGCTAATCCTGTCACTGCTGTTTTTTTCATGGCTTTAGCAATTTCTTGAACGGCTATAAATGAATCTGGACTAGCAGCCGGAAAACCAGCTTCAATTACAGAAATTCCCCATTTCTCCAGCTGTCTTGCAATGGAAACTTTTTCCTTTATTGAGAAGTTAACACCAGGTGTTTGTTCCCCATCACGAAGACTTGTATCAAAAAATTCAACTTTACGCATAAGATTTCCCCTTTTCCAAATGTGTTTTTAAAAAAAACATCTCGCTTAGAAGTCCAAGCGAGATGTTGATTTACTCCCGCTTGGTAAGCCAAACAGGACTAATGCTTTTTGCACTAGCCCGAGTACCTCAACAACAAAGCAAATTGATTAAACTTAGCTGTTTTCATGCTTGACTTTCTCCTTCGTTTGATATCTTGTTTAGTATTTTAGCATAGGCAAAAGCACTTGTCAAGAAAAAATCAAATATTTTCTGAAAATTTCTTCAGTATAGAATATTTAGCTAATTGAAAGTTATTGAAAATCATCGAAATGTTTCATTTTTTAGAAGTTAAATTCCAACTTTTTTCAAACAATTCTAGGACGGCTGAATCTGACAAAGTATCATCAAGCGCCACACTAATCCAGTAACGTTTATTCATATGAAAAGCTGGATAAATGCCCTTTTGTGAAAGTAGATCCACTACTTGATCATGTTTGAGGTTGACTGCTTCGACTAAACCTTCTCTACCCTTTTCCAGCTTATCCCAAGGTATTCTCATCAAAACAGCATACCATTTTTTATTGCCTTCATGTCTTAACACTGCCGTATCAGGTGATTTTTCCCACAGATACTCCAACTGATTACCATACTTTTCCTGAATCTGAGCCATGATACGCTTAGTCTGAGGACAGATAAAATCCTGTACCTCAAAACAAGCCTTCCGAATCTGGTAGAGAATCTCCAGACAAGCCTCACGGACACTTGCAACAAAACTTCCTGTCATACTTTCCATATGAACTTGAGGATAGAGGTCGCCCATTTCCTGATCAAAGACCTGAAAATTCACATTATCAGCAGTGATGGACACAGTCATGACAAAATCACCCTGCAAAATCATGCAGCTATAAGTCCAAACTCCACTACTTTCTACAAAACCATAGGCACGAGCCTTTTCTTGATTAAACTGATAGGATTTAAAAATTTCAAACATAAGTGAAAACTGCTACCCAAAGCTAGCAGTTCCTTTCTATTTTTTAAAAGACAACCTTGGTTCCATGCAATTGTGTCACGCCCAGCTGGTCAATAAAGGTTTGACGGTTGTCAAGGTCAATCCCCCCACCTGGTAGAATTTCAATTTTACCTTTAGCATGTTCCAAAAGTCCGTGATAGTGAGCAAAACGTTTCTCTAGAGAGTCACCAGACACACCAGCACGAGTTAGGATACGAGTAGCACCAGCTTGACTGAGCCAGTCAATAGCTTCTAGTTGATCTTCATCGCTCAATTCATCAAAGGCCATGTGGAAGACAATTTCCATTCCTTTTGATGCAGCAATTAACTTTTCAAGATTAGGTTTATCCAACTTCTTCTCAGCAGTTAAGGTTCCAAATACAACTCCTTGACTTCCAGCCTGAGCAGTCAATCGAATGTCTTCTAGCATGATTGCAATTTCTAGTTCATTATAGACAAAGTCGCCACCACGTGGACGAATCATGGTCATAATGGTTGTATCGTAGTTAGCCGCCAATTCAACCGCTGCCTTGGTTACTCCATAGCTTGGTGTTGTTCCTCCCACTGCTAGATTATCACAGAGTTCGATTCGACGAGCTCCAGCCTCCATCGCTTTTTCAAGCAAGGTCACATTTTCAGCACAAAATTCGTAAATCATTTGATTCTCCTTGAAGATTACTTTGAATTTATTATATCATATTGTTGTGAATATGCTTTCATTTTTATCAAGGGAAATAGTTACAAATTTTACTTATTCTTTGTCTGGAATGACCTTGAAGAGATAATAAGTGATAAAGATGGTCAAGGCTCCCAGACCGATTTTGACTGGTAAGAGAGGAGCAAAATAAATAGAAATCCCCATCAAGATGTAGATAGATACAATGATTTTTTTCTTGCGTTCACGCGCAATAGACTTAGTCTCGCGAAAATCAGCTACATATGCTTGATAGAGCTTGGTATGATAAAGCCAGTCTTCGAAACGCTTGGAACTTCTTGAGAAACAAGCAATAGACAACAAAAGAAAAGGCGTTGTAGGCAACAAGGGTAAAACAACCCCAACAATAGCCAAGGCCAGTGATAAAAAACCAATAATTAGATAAATAATACGCATAACTACTCCAAATTAAAATAATCTTCTTCTAGTTTCGCATAAAATGATGAATTTTGTCAAGTTCCAACCAAAAAGAGCCTGAAATTAAGGCTCTTTGTCAACTGTAGTGGGTTGAAGAAAAGCTAAGATCTAGAAAGGACGAAATTTGTCCTTTCTTTTTTGATATTGAGAGCGATAAAAATTCGTTTTTTGAAGTTTTCAAAGTTCCGAAATCCAAAGGCATTTCGTTTGATAAGTTTAACGAGATTATTGGTCGCTTCCAGTTTGGCGTTAGAATAGGGGAGTTGAAGGGCGTTGACGATTTTCTCTTTGTCCTTTAGAAAGGTTTTAAAGACAGTCTGAAAAAGAGGATGAACCTGCTTTAGATTGTCCTCAATAAGTCCGAAGAATTTGTCAGGTTCCTTGTTCTGAAAGTGAAAAAGCAAGAGTTGATAGAGCTTGTAGTGGTGTTTCAAGTCTTCTGAATAGCTCAAAATCTTGTCTAGAATCTCTTTATTCGTTAAGTGCATACGAAAAGTAGGGCGATAAAATCGTTTATCACTCAGTTTACGACTATCCTGTTGAATGAGTTTCCAGTAGCGTTTGATGGCCTTGTATTCATGGGATTTTCGCTCAAATTGATTCATGATTTGGACACGGACACGACTCATAGCACGGCTTAGATGTTGGACAATGTGAAAGCGGTCAAGAACGATTTTAGCGTTAGGAAAAAGTTTACTGGCAATATCGTAGTAAGGGCTAAACATATCCATCGTAATGATTTTCACCTGACAACGAACAGCTCGCTCGTAGCGCAGAAAGTGATTTCGGATGATAGCCTGTGTTCTGCCTTCAAGAACAGTGATAATGTTGAGCTTGTCAAAATCTTGTGCAATAAAGCTCATCTTTCCCTTTGTAAAAGCGTACTCGTCCCAGGACATAATCTCAGGGAGGTAAGAAAAATCAGACTTAAAACGGAAGTCATTGAGCTTACGAATGACAGTTGAAGTTGAAATAGCCAGCTGATGAGCAATATCGGTCATAGAAGTCTTTTCAATCAGCTTTTGCGCAATCTTTTGGTTGATGATACGAGGAATTTGATGATTCTTCTTGACGAGTGAGGTCTCGGCGACCATCACCTTCGAGCAATGATAGCACTTGAAACGACGCTTTTTCAGAAGAATTCTAGTAGGCATACCAGTCGTTTTGAGGTAAGGAATCTTAGACGGCTTTTGAAAGTCATATTTTTTCATTTGACTTCCACAATAAGGACAAGATGGAGCATCGTAGTCTAGTTTGGCGATGATTTCTTTGTGTGTATCCCTATTGATGATATCCATAAATTGGATATTAGGGTCTTTGATATCGAGTAGTTTTGTGATAAAATGTAATTGTTCCATATGATTCTTTCTAATGAGTTGTTTGATCGCTTTTCATTATAGGTCATATGGGACTTTTTTTCTACACAAAAAAGGCTCCATAATATCCATAGGGGGTTACCCACTACAAATATTATAGAGCCGAAATTAACTTTCAGGACTCTCCTCTTATTTAATCTTTTCTTCTTCGTAGTCACCCTTGCTACAAACAACCTGCTTGCCACCACCACGGACTTTTTTCTCCATGAGGAAGTTGCCACATTTTGGACAGTCACGACCAACAGGCTTGTCCCAAGAAGTAAATTCACATTCTGGATAGCGATTGCAACCATAGAAGAGGCGATTGCGTTTGGTTTTACGCTCAATAATTTGTCCCTGATGACAGCTTGGACACTCAACACCAATCTCTTTCACAATTGCTTGGGTATGACGGCAATCTGGGAAATTGCTACAAGCGTAGAACTTACCAAAACGACCAAGTTTAATGACCATTGGACTGCCACACACTTCACAGTCAAATCCAGCTGGTTCATCCTTGATTTGGATTTTTTCCATTTCTTCTTCAGCCTTGGCGACTTCTTTAGAGAATGGTTTGTAAAAGGCGTCTATAACACGTTGCCACTGCTCTTTTCCGACTTCTACATCATCTAGTTTGCCTTCCATTTCAGCTGTGAAGGTTACGTTTACGATATCTGGGAAATATTCAATGATGAGCTTGTTAACAATTTCTCCCAACTCTGTCGGTTCAAAGCGTTTGGCTGCAAGGCGAACATAATAACGTTTCTGAATGGTTTCAATGGTTGGGGCGTAGGTTGACGGACGTCCAACCCCATTTTCCTCCAAGGTCTTAATCAGTGTCGCTTCAGAATAGCGAGCAGGCGGTTGGGTGAAATGTTGCTCTGGCTTGCTATTGACCTGTTTGACCACATCTCCAACAGACATGTCCGGTAACATCTTATTCTTGTCAGAATCATTATAAATGGCAAGATAACCATCAAACTTAACCTGACTACCATTGGCAGCAAATTGGACCCCATTTTGAGACAATTTAACAGCCATGGTATCAAAGACTGCAGCTGTCATCTGGCTCGCCACAAAACGATTCCAGATAAGGGTATAAAGCTTAAGCTGATCCTTGTCCAGATACTTAGCGATGCTTTCCGGTGTATTGAAGACGCTAGACGGACGAATTGCCTCGTGGGCATCCTGAGCTCCAGAAGCATTTTTGACCTTGCTACCATGCTTAGAATACTTGCTACCAAAACGGTCCGTAATGAAACTTGCTGCTTCATTTTGCGCTACAGGACTGATACGAGTTGAGTCTGTACGCATATAGGTAATCAAACCTTGCACACCAGAACCAATATTGATCCCTTCATAAAGCTGTTGAGCGACCATCATGGTCTTTCGAGTACGAAAATTGATTTTATTGGCAGCATCCATCTGCATAGATGAAGTAGTATAAGGTAAAGGAGCATTGCGTTTGCGCTCTTTCTTATCTACCTGATCCACTGAAAAGTCTTTACTAGTCAGACGAGACAAGACTTCCTTGACCTCATCATTGCTAGTCAGTTTCATCTTTTTACCATCTACTCCATAGAAGGAAGCCTGGAATTGCTTGGTTCCCTTTTTAAAGACACCATCAATTGTCCAGTATTCTTCTGGCTGGAAGGCATTGATTTCATTCTCACGATCAATGATTAACTTGAGCGCAATAGACTGAACGCGACCTGCTGACAAGCCCTTCTTGACCTTTTTCCACAAAATAGGTGAAATCGAATACCCTACCAAGCGATCCAAGACACGGCGTGCCTGTTGAGCATCGACCAAGTCCATATCAATCTTGCGTGGCTCCTTAAAAGCATTTTTGACTGCATCCTTGGTGATTTCATTGAAGACCACACGGTTAGCATCATTTTCATCCAAGTTGAGAATATGGGCCAAATGCCAAGAAATCGCTTCTCCTTCACGGTCCGGGTCACTCGCCAGAAAGACTTTATTAGCTTTTTTGGCTTCTTTTTTCAAGTCATTGATGAGAGGGCCTTTTCCTCGGATATTGATATATTGCGGTTCATAATTATTTTCAATATCGACGGACATACTGGATTTCTTCAAATCACGGATATGCCCTACACTGGCTAAAACCTTGTAGTTTCTGCCTAGATATTTTTCAATCGTCTTGGCCTTAGCAGGCGACTCCACGATTACTAGATTTTTTTTAACTGTTGATTTTTTCTTTTTTGTTGCCGTAGCCACAGTATCACACCTTTTCAAAGTAATAAACTTTATAAAGTGTAAACCATTTTGCCATAACTGTCAAGACTTAGCTCCTATATATAGAAGAAAAGTTTATCTAGTAATCGAAATTTCGTCTTATAGTCAATGAAAATCAAAGAGCAAACTAGGAAACTAACCGCAGGTTGCTCAAAGCACTGCTTTGAGGTTGCAGATGAGACTGACGAAGTCAGTAACCATACCTACGGCAAGGTGAAGCTGGCGGGGTTTGAAGAGATTTTCGAAGAGTATTAAAATTCAAATTCCGCAAGAACATCTTGCCCACTTGTAACCAATTTTGCCCCTTCTTGAATCAAATGATGGCAACCGTCTGATAGTCCATCTAAAATGCTACCAGGAATAGCAAAAACATCGCGCCCTTCTTCCATTGCTCGCTCACAGCTAATAAGGCTACCTGAGCGCATCTTAGCCTCTGCAACAATCACACCTCGACAAAGTCCAGCAATGATGCGATTACGGGCAGGAAAATGAAATTTCAGAGGTTGTTCGCCAGGTCCATATTCACTAAGAACCAGATGGTCATTACCGATGTAGTCTTGCAAGCGTTTATTGGCTTTAGGATAAAACACATCCAGTCCTGTTCCAATCACTGCAATGGTTTTTCCGCCATTTTGAAGAGCTGCCATATGAGCTGCTGTGTCAATGCCCTTGGCTAATCCACTGACGATAACCAGTTCATTTTCCAAGCCCTGAATGACTTTTTCAACTGACTTAGCTCCCTGTTTGCTGCAAGAACGACTCCCCACGACCGCTACCTTAGGAAATTTCAAGAGGTCAAGATTTCCCTTGTAAAATAAAAGCACAGGAGCATCGTATATTTCACTCAAATCCCAAGGATAACAGTCATCTAAAATAGAGAAAGATGGAAATTTTTGAAACTCCTTCTCCAAATGCGTATCGTCTATCTGAAAATAACGTTCCATAAAAACAGCTGGATTTCGGCAACCTGAAATTTCTGCAATGTCACCCAATAAAAGTTCCTGATCGACATTTTCACCGTATTCTAGGACATTCAAAATCTGTTGATTGGTCAAACCTGATTTTTTCAACTTATAGATTTCATAGTTTGTGATTTTCATAAATAACTCCATTTCTTATTCTACTCATCTATTTATTCGTAAAAAAATCAAAAAACATCCGACTATTTTAGCCAGATGTTGGAATCTTTAATTTTCGTTTTTAAGAATTTCTTCTAATTTATGATAGTCTTGGACACTATCGATCTCATAGATGCTATTGCCTTCTAATTCTTCAACATAAACATCCAGTTCTTTGATGTTATCCTTAACCATATTGTCCCAGTAGAGATCAACAAATTCACCACTTGCATAAGCCTTGTCGATAAAGCTGACAATCTTTTCTGCAGTTGGAGCATCCCAGAATGATACACCACTAAGGATACGACCAGCCTTGCTATCAACAGTAATATCTTGAACCTTGTAGTCGTCTCCATAGACCAAGAACCATTCGTTGGTACAATCTTCACGATAAACACTAAAATAAGTCGAACGTGTCAAATCATTGCGGAACATATTTTTAAAGAGATAGTTATCTGCATCAATAACATAGCTGTTAGCCAATTCTTCTTTTACAAGATAGAGAGAGTAAAAGTTATTGTAGTCAGCGTATTTATCATTGAAAACGAGGCGAACTCCATATTTTTCTTTTAAGTAATCGAATTGTTCTTTAAGGTAACCAACGATGATGATGATGTCATTGATTCCTTTTTCTTTGAGAAACTCAATTTGGTATTCAATCAAGGGTTTTTGATTAACCTGAACCAAGGCTTTAGGGGTATTTTCAGTCATAGGACGCAAGCGAGTTCCCAATCCCGCTGCTAAGATAATGGCTTTCACACGAATCTCCTTTATTCTTTAATAATAATATAAACTCCAGCAATAACGACAAGTGACGTAATAATTGTCAGCATATCTAGCGGTGCACCCAAGAAAACAACTGCAAACAAGACAGTCCATACTACATAGCTCACGTTCAAGCCTGTAGCCTTGGCTGGTTGCAAGCGATTGATAGCGATATAATAAGCCAAATAAGAAATCATATCAAAGGCTGCAAAGACAATCATAAGACCTAACAATTGTCCATTGGCCACTTCTGCAAATGACTGATGAGAGAAGAGTACAATCACAAGATAAGACAAGAATGAAGTCACTTGACGGATTAAGAGGGCTTCGATTTCACTCAGTTCACTTTCCATGGCAAAAGAGCTAAGAACACTCTCACTTCCCCATGCAATAGCACAAACTAAAGCACAGAGAATCCCAATGTAGAAGGAATTAACCTGTTCAACCTTATAGGTCTGAGCAATTATCCCTCCAATAATCAAGACAATCCCAAACACAGTATTTTTCGAAATCTTGTGCTTCAAAAAGAAGAAAGCCAATAAAACTGAAATCGCAGGGTAAATAGCCGACACAGATGAAGCTAAGGAACTTCCGATATACTTAACCGCATAAAGATTGGCCTGCATACCGATAGGGCCTGCTAATAAGGCTCCAATGATAACACTAACATTGCGAATATTTAAGAAAATTGAGAGACGAACTTTTCCTTCTTTCACCAAGAGAAAAGCTAGTAAGATAAAGATACTCAAGAAATCGTGAGCAGCGGCCACCACAAAGGGCGACAAATCTGTAAAAATCGAAAAGATATAAGCACTAATCGTTAGACCTAAACCCCAGAAAATACCTGAGAGTAGACCAAAAGAAACTCCATTTTTATTTTTCATCAGAACCTCCATAATATGACAAACCTTTAACAGCTCTTTGGTAACGACTCACACCATAGTCACCAAAATCTGCACCTTGCTCTTCTTTGTAGACTGTCCATAGACTCCAAATAGCATCTTGTAAAATTTTATAAATGGCAATCTTTTCACGAGAGACAGGTGTTTGCTCACTCTCATAGTGAGATAAGAAGGCTTCTTCCTCTTGACGAGTGAATTCAGACTCTAAAAAGAGGGCAGCCAAATCCCACATTGGATCGTTCATTGATGAATATTCCCAGTCAATCAGATAAAGTCGTCCTTGTGGTGACTCGATAAAGTTTTCAGGCACCAAATCGATATGACAAGATTTTCTGTCAACACCTAAGTCAGCCAGTCTTTTCTCTAAGGAGAAGACTTCTTCTCGAACAGCTTCATAGTTGACATAAGGGATTTTCTCTTCAATCAAGGATTCGTATTTTTTGATTTCTTCAAAAGGAGCAAATTCTCCCCTTAATTCCTTACCAGAAGCATGAATCGTTTGTAATATTGGAGCAATTTTATCAAATTTGGTCTTGATTGACGTTGAATCAAGCGTAATCGCAGATTCGATATACTCATTTACTTTGATACCAGCTTCAATATCAAAAAGATAATTTTTTACATCTAGGTCTAAATCCTTTAGCAGTTCAAGATTGTACTTTTCATCTTGACGATTGATAAGCTTTTCTGTCCCTTTACCAAAGAATTTAACAATGTATTGCTTATTTGTTGTTTTGACCAAATAGTTTTGATTGGTCATTCCCCCCAATTGTTCAACACTGAGGACTTCCTCTTCTTGACTAAGTAGGGAAGAAATTTTTTCTTTAATGATTTTCTCCACAATTAACCTCCAGCACTTATACTTCCCACTTAAACACGGTTTTAAAGGCTGTGTTTAAATCGGTTGCAAAGACACGGTGAATATCTTTAATTTCTCTTACAGGTTCTTCTAGATAAAGGATATTTTTAAGACGATTGGCGAATTTCTTGACTTCCATCATTTGGATTGCATTTTCAAAATCAATGCGACCAGAACGAGAGGAACCAACCAAGAGCAAGCCTTTTTCTAAGGCATCGCGTGTATTGAGATTGACTTTATACTCGCTAACACCCATCATGAGAATCGTTCCCTGAGGACGAATATAGCGAATCAAGTCATTAATGGCTGGTCCAGTACCATCACCACCACAACACTCAAAAGCATGGTCAAAGGTCAAATCTTCAGGAATATTATCAGTAATATGGCATTCTTTGGCAAATGAGAAAAGTTCCAATTTTTCCCAATGACGACCAATAACCACAATCTCTGCTTCTGGCAAAGTATAGTTGATAATATTGGCAACCACAAATGCTAAACTTCCATCTCCGATAACGGCGATTCGGTCCCGCTTGCTATGAGCGAGGGTCAATAGACGATTCATAGCGTGCATGCCGACACTGACAAACTCTGTAATCGCTGCAACCGTGTCTTCAATGGCATCATAAGCCACCACACGATCTTTAGGGAGAGAAACAAACTCTCTCATAAAGCCATCAAAACCACTAGACAAGAAATGGGTCCCTGTCATGTAGTTCTCATAGAATTCTTCATCACTCTGCATAGGAGGCTGATTTGGAATCATGACAACTTTTTGACCAACCTCATAGGTTCCCGTCGGGTCAGAAATAACGGTTCCACATGACTCGTGAATCATCGCCATTGGAAGCTTTTTATTCAAAATCTTAGGATCACGTTTTCCTTGGTAGTAACGCTGATCCGCATGACAGACCGCCATATAATTAGGGCGGATGAGGATATGATTCTCTTGGTCAATAGCCTCTTCCTGATATTTGACATTGATAAACTTAGGCTTAGTTAGTTGATAAATTTGATTAATCATTTTACTAGTCTTTCTCAATCATACTTTTTGCAATCTTCAAATCTGTTACGGTTGTGATTTTAAGATTTGAATATTCACCCTTGGCCAAGGCCACATCTTTTCCTTTAATGACAAATATTTTACATGCATCTGTCAAGATTTCCTTCTCTTCAGCAGAGAGAGAACCGTAAAGGTCCATGAAGTCCTTGCAACGGAATGTTTGAGGTGTTTGTCCTTGATAAAGGTGAGCACGATTTGGAATATCTGTAATGAATTGACCATTGGTACTTTCAACGATAGTATCAACCGCTTCTACCACTGTGTCCACTGCGTCATGATTTTGGGCAAGTTGGATATTGTCCTGAATCATGCGAAGTGTAATAAATGGACGAACAGAATCGTGGGTAACAACGATATCCTCTGGAGTAAGCGGACGATAAGCATCAATGGCTTCAATGATTTTCTCAATACTTGTATTGCGGTCAGCACCACCCTTTGTAATGATGATACGTTCCTTATGAAGAGGAAGATATTTATCTACAAGATCTTCTGCATGAGAAACCCAGTCTCCATGAACCCCAACTACAATTTTTTCAATGCTTGGTTCCAAGACAAATTTTTCAATTGTATGAATCAAGATAGGTCGATCACCTAGCTCTAAAAATTGTTTTGGCAAGTTACTGATTCCCATGCGTGTGCCAGTTCCACCAGCAAGAATTCCTGCATAAATCATCTATTTTCTCCTTTGTCTTACTAAAAAAACTTATTCTCTCTATTATACCACAATCTAGTCCTA
Source organism: Streptococcus sp. K0074 (assembly GCF_048843365.1). GTDB lineage: Bacteria > Bacillota > Bacilli > Lactobacillales > Streptococcaceae > Streptococcus > Streptococcus mitis_BM. The sequence goes on along the minus strand of NZ_CP184836.1, from coordinate 1,067,760 downwards.
TCATAAAAGAAATACTAGTCATCCCGTTCTAGAATAGGAGGATTATGCAGTTCCATTATTCAAAGAAACTAGTCCATTTCTAGTAATGACTAGGAATTCTATAGTCATTACCAATAAATGGCTGTGAAATTTTAGAGTTCTTCAGAATAATATAGTTTTCTTAAAGAAAGCTTAAAATTAAGATTTGAAACTTCAAAGTGATTGCTTGACTTACTGCCCTTCATTTCTTATTAGCTGACTTTATGATATAATGAAAAACGAGGTAAATTGAATGAAAAGTATAAAATTAAATGCTCTATCTTACATGGGAATTCGTGTCTTGAATATTATTTTTCCCATCTTAACTGGTACCTATGTCGCACGTGTCTTGGATCGAACTGACTATGGTTACTTCAACTCAGTTGACACTATTTTGTCATTTTTCTTGCCCTTTGCGACTTATGGGGTCTATAACTACGGTTTACGGGCCATCAGTAATGTCAAGGATAACAAAAAAGATCTGAATAGAACCTTCTCTAGTCTTTTTTATTTGTGCATAGCTTGTACGATTTTGACTACCGCTGTCTATATCCTAGCCTATCCTCTCTTCTTTACAGATAATCCAATCGTCAAAAAAGTCTACCTTGTTATGGGGATTCAACTCATTGCCCAGATTTTTTCAATCGAGTGGGTCAATGAAGCTCTGGAAAATTACAGTTTTCTCTTTTACAAGACTGCCTTCATCCGTATCCTGATGCTGGTCTCTATTTTCCTGTTTGTCAAAAATGAACACGATATTGTTGTTTATACACTTGTGATGAGTTTATCGACACTGATTAACTACCTGATTAGTTATTTTTGGATTAAAAGAGACATTAAGCTTGTTAAGATTCACATAAGTGATTTTAAACCGCTCTTTCTCCCTCTAACAGCCATGTTGGTCTTTGCCAATGCCAATATGCTCTTCACTTTTTTGGATCGTCTCTTCCTCGTTAAAACAGGGATTGATGTCAACGTTAGTTACTATACCATGGCTCAACGAATTGTGACCGTTATAGCTGGTGTTGTAACAGGAGCTATCGGAGTGAGTGTGCCTCGTCTCAGTTACTATCTAGGAAAAGGCGATAAGGAAGCCTATGTCGCACTTGTTAACAGAGGCAGTCGAATCTTTAACTTCTTTATCATTCCACTGAGTTTTGGACTCATGGTTTTAGGACCAAATGCCATCCTACTTTACGGTAGTGAAAAATATATCGGAGGTGGTATCTTAACCTCTCTCTTCGCTTTTCGTACGATTATCCTGGCCTTAGATACCATTCTTGGTTCCCAAATTCTCTTTACAAATGGCTATGAAAAACGAATCACAGTCTATACAGTCTTTGCTGGGCTACTCAATTTGGGCTTAAATAGTCTCCTCTTTTTCAACCATATCGTTGCTCCTGAATACTACTTACTGACAACTATGCTATCAGAGGCCTCTCTGCTTGTTTTCTATATCATTTTCATCCATAGAAAACAGCTCATCCACTTAGGACATATCTTTAGCTATACTGTTCGATACTCGCTCTTTTCACTTTCCTTTGTAGGAATTTTTTTCCTGATTAATTTCTTGTATCCTGTGGATATGGTCATTAATTTGCCATTTTTGATTAATACTGGTTTGATTGTCTTGCTATCAGCCATCTCTTATATTGGTCTACTTGTCTTCACCAAAGATAGCATTTTCTATGAATTTTTAAACCATGTCCTAGCCTTAAAAAATAAATTCAAAAAATCTTAGGAGTATAGAATGAAACAACTAACCATTGAAGATGCCAAACAAATTGAATTAGAAATTTTGGATTATATTGATACTCTCTGTAAAAAGCACAATATCAACTATATTATTAACTACGGTACTCTGATTGGGGCGGTTCGACATCAGGGCTTTATTCCTTGGGACGACGATATTGATCTGTCCATGCCTCGAGAAGACTACCAACGATTTATAAACATTTTTCAAAAGGAAAAAAGCAAATATAAGCTCCTTTCCTTAGAAACTGATAAGAACTACTTTAACAACTTTATCAAAATGACCGACAGTACAACTAAAATTATTGATACTCGGAATACAAAAACCTATGAGTCAGGTGTTTTTATCGATATTTTCCCTATGGATCGCTTTGATGACCCTAAGGTCATTGATATTTGTTATAAGCTGGAAAGCTTCAAACTTCTGTCTTTCAGTAAACATAAAAATATTGTCTATAAAGATAGCCTCTTAAAAGATTGGATACGAACAGCCTTCTGGTTACTCCTTCGACCTGTTTCTCCTCGTTATTTCGCACATAAAATCGAGAAAGAAATTCAAAAATATAGTCGTGAAAATGGGCAGTATATGGCTTTTATCCCTTCTAAATTTAAGGAAAAGGAAGTCTTCCCAAGTGGTACCTTCGATAAAACAATCGATTTACCCTTTGAGAATTTGACCCTTCCTGCGCCAGAAAAATTTGATACTATTTTGACACAATTTTATGGAGATTATATGACCCTACCACCAGAAGAAAAACGCTTCTACAGTCATGAATTTCACGCTTATAAATTGGAGGATTAGGATGCAATATTTAGAAAAAGAAGAAATTAAAGAAATTCAACTAGCCCTGCTAGACTATATTGATGAGACTTGTAAGAAACATGATATTCCTTATTTTCTAAGTTATGGAACCATGCTTGGAGCTATCCGCCACAAAGGTATGATTCCCTGGGACGATGATATTGATATTTCCCTTTATCGTGAAGATTATGAGCGCTTATTGAAGATTATTGAGGAAGAAAATCACCCTCGCTACAAGGTTCTTTCCTACGATACATCTTCTTGGTACTTCCATAATTTCGCATCGATTTTGGACACTTCTACTGTTATCGAAGACCATGTTAAGTACAAGCGTCATGACACCAGTCTCTTTATCGATGTCTTCCCAATTGATCGCTTTACAGACTTGAGCATTGTCGACAAGAGTTATAAGTATGTAGCCCTTCGTCAACTAGCTTATATCAAAAAATCACGCGCAGTTCACGGTGATAGCAAATTAAAAGATTTTCTAAGATTATGTAGCTGGTACGCCCTCCGATTGGTCAATCCCCGTTACTTTTACAAGAAAATTGATCAACTAGTCAAAAATGCTACAACCAACACTCCTCAATATGAAGGAGGAATTGGGATTGGTAAGGAAGGTATGAAAGAAGTCTTCCCAGTTGATACCTTTAAAGAACTCATCTTAACTGAGTTTGAAGGCCGTATGTTACCAGTTCCTAAAAAATATGACCAATTTTTAACCCAGATGTATGGCGATTATATGACACCACCATCAAAAGAAATGCAAGAATGGTATAGTCACAGTATTAAAGCTTATCGCGAAAGCTGATTAAGGACGACCATATAAACTACAAAAAGGCTGGGGAAAAACTCAATTTCAGGAGAAAATGAAGTAATTATTCCTACAACAAAACGCATAATATCAGGTCTTGAACACCTAAATATTATGCGTTTTTAATTTTTCTTCAATCCATTACAATAGATAGAGAACTCAATTTCTTATAAGTAAAGGAATTTGAAAATAGCTACTGCCGCAATTGCTGCTGCGATCGGTGCTACTACTGGTACCCAAGAGTACCACCATTTTGAATCGCCTTTGTGCTCACCAAGAACTGATTTTGGAAGGAAAGCATGAAGGAGACGTGGTCCCAAGTCACGGGCTGGGTTCAAGGCAGGTCCTGTAGGTCCACCAAGTGATGTTACCAAGGCCATAACAAGGAATCCAAGTGCCAAGTGAGCTACTGAAAGTCCTGAAGCAGTATGTGGTGCTACTTGGGCTTTGATTGCTAAATCAGAAAAGTCAACATTTTGACCTGCTTGACTAGCCATTTGTTTCATGTATTGAAGCACTTCAGAACCAAAGAAGTTTTTAGTCATTCCAAGGGCTGCAAAGAAAAGAACAAATGATCCAACAAACTCATTTACAAAACCATTAACAGTTGCTGCAAAATGTGATTCTTTTGTACCATTATCCAAACTTGAAATTGTTGAGAAAGTACCCAAAATGTTGTTTGGATTTTCAGTTTTCAAGTAGTATGGGCGGTGTGTTGCCACAACCAAGGCTTGACCAAAGATAGCACCCAAAACTTGTGCGATGATATAAGGCGCAACTTGAGCCCAAGGGAAAAGACCGCTGATTGCAAGTCCAAGAGTGAAGGCTGGGTTGATGTGGTTACCAGATACGTTACCAAACATCAAGGCTGGGATCATAACCCCCATACCATAACCAACAGCGATAACGATCCAGCCACTTTGGTGACCTTTCGTACCTTTAAGTTCAACGTTGGCAACTGCACCATTTCCAAGAATGATCAAAATAGCAGTTCCCAAAAATTCAGTGGCATATTTAATTGCCCATGTGAAATCCATTTGATAGATTCTCCTTAAAATTTTTTAGACAATCCTTATTCTATCAATTTTTACATCTTTTAGCAACTACTTTCCCGAAAGATTGTGATAGAAAACGGTTCCAAATCTTATAAACTAATCTTTGTTTTCAAGATATCCCCAGTTCATTATGTTATCTACGCTAATCTGATGCTTTTATGTCAATTCCTCCTGATACATAGTATAGGGAATAAGAAGTATCTTTCCCATTCACCAATCAGAGTTTTGCTATGAAAACAAAACTCTATCCTTCTAATGAAACAATCTTAACCTGATTTATATAAAAATTCTCGTCACATTTCCATAAAAGCTCAGCCATATTTTTGTAAGAAATGGATTTATCGTGATCTGCTCTAATCGTAAGATTATAACCACTTTCATTCCTATCCATGTCAATATTTAGATTGTAAAATCCCTTCTGTTCAATGAGAATATTCAAGGTATCTATTGAAGGTTTATTGGTTACAAATCCAGTCATTCTGATATGATAATGAGTATCGCTTTTCAAAAATTTGGAGCTACTTTTCTGAACAGAGACAACAATTAAACTGCAAAATAAGCCTAGAAAAGCAAAACCTGCTCCAATCGCCATCCCAATACCTGCAGTTACCCAAATACCAACTGCTGTGGTGATACCACTGATTTTTTTATCCCTCATGAAAATAATACCACCGCCAATGAAACTAATTCCACTGACAATTTGGGCCGCAACCCTAGAAGTATCATCATTAGGCGTATCCAAGAAAGCTTCTTTTGATAAAATCATCATTAAAGTTGCAGTTAAGGCAACTAAGATATGAGTCTTTCTCCCAGCCTGCTTGTGCTTAGACTTTCTTTCATAGCCAATGATAAAACCAGAAAAACAAGATAATAAAATGAGAATAATATATCGGACTTCAATCGGTAGAGCTATCGTATCAAGCATTATTTTCCTCCTCTATCACTCATAATTTTATATTATAGTCCTAGTTGAAACTTTTTCAAGAGAATATATTAGTTGAAAATTGTCCTTTTTAAAACAAAAAACCGCAGTTACCCTCTAGTAATAACTTGCAGTTTTCTGTAACTAATGGATTCTTACAATGTCTCAAACAATTCTTGCATTTGCACATCATCTGGAACCAGTTTTAAGTAAGCTTGTGCATTGACTTTTGCTTCCTCAAAGTAGCCCAATTCACGCAAGAGATAGATATAGTGTTCCAGAAATTCTGGATTGTCCTTTAAATCTCCTGCCAACTCTTGGTAAAGCTCATAGGCAGTATCCAAATCGTCCATTTCTTGATAGGAACGAGCAATCATCCACTTGGTCAAGAGATTTTCTGGCTCCTCACTTTGCAAGTCTAGAATATCCTCATAGCGCTCCTGCTCCAGATAAATAGTTGCTAGACGGAGTAAGATTTCTTCCGTATCCTCAGCATCTTCTTTAGCAGTAAGGAGATAATTTTCTGCACCACTAGCATCATGCAGTTCATAAGAGAATTGTGAAGCAGCTAACAATAGACGAGTTTCAAAGGGATTTTTCTCCAAGCCTTGCTTAGCGATACGCAGGGCTTCTTGAACTTGATGTTCCTTATGCAAGGCCTGACTATAACCATACTCATAGCCTTCAAAGTCAGGAGAAATGGTATCGATCTGCTTAAAATAGAGGACAGCTTTTTGGTATTCTTCTCGATCAAAGTAAAGACTGGCTAACTCAAAAGCTGTTAGGTCATCGTATTCTAACTCCAGGGCTTTTTCTAAAAACTCTGTAGCCGTTTCAAATTTCCCTAACTGTGCATAGGCAAAGCCAATTCGTTGATAGGTAGAAATGCCTGTTTGCTCATAAATTGAGCGATTATCTAACTGAGCATAGCCTTGAATAGCTTCTTGGTAATTTTCCAACTCACTATCCAACTCTGCCAAGCCCAATATCAAGAGAGGATCCTCTGAGTAAGTCAATGCTTCTAACAATTTCTCACGCGCCACATCTGTCAAACCTTCCATCTGGTAAAGGTCTGCTTTCAGAGCCAAAGCCGACACATACCAGTCACTGTCAGCTTGGATTTCCTCAAGGTACGCAAATGCTTCCTCGATTTGACCATCCTCGCTAGCAATAGCTGCCAGATTGAGATTAACCTCTGGGAAATCCCCTACAATTTTCAGGTAAATTTCCTTGGCCTGAGGATAAAAACCAATCCCTTCAAGATAAGTTGCCAACTCATACAGAAGGTCACTTGGATCATTTTCTAAAGCTTTGACGAAGTAGTGCTCTGCCTTAACTAAATCTTGCTCCTCCAAAGCCTGTAACATCTGTTGACTATTGTTCACTCTTAGCTTCCTCTCCTTCTAGTTCATATAGGCCACTGACTACCTTATACCATTCAAAAATCGCTGAAATGACAACTTTAGCAGAAGCATAAACCGGAATACCGAGTAAAACTCCCCAGATACCAAACATGGATCCTGAAGTTAACAAGACAAAGAGAACATTAATGGGATGGATGTTTAATTGACTTCCCAAAATCAATGGAGAGACAAAACGACCTTCAATAGTTTGTTCTACGATAAAGACAATCACTACTTTCAAAAGCATGACTGGACCAGCAATCAAACCCAATACTAGGGCAGGAAGCATGGCTAGGAAACTACCAAGATAAGGAACCAGATTTAAGATACCAGCAGTAACACCAAGCGTAACCGCATAGCGTAGACCAATTATCTTAAAGAAGATCATAAACATTACCGCAACAATAATAGCCACTGTTACTTGTCCTCGAACATAGTTGGACAACTGCTGATTCACATCTGATAAAACTTGTCCAACAGGTTCTTTCAATTTCGTTGGCATGAATTGGGTCAAATAGTGACGCAGGCCTTTCCCATCACGTAAGAGATAAAAGAGCATGAAAGGAACGATAATCAAGGCAACAATCACTTGAGATGCCCCACTAATAAAGGCACTCACCCAGTTTACTGCCTGAGAAGAAACCTTGCTCGCCCAAACTGTAGCCTGACTAGAGAAGTTTGTCAAAACTTGTTCTAACTGAGGCCTGAAATCATCTGGTAAACGCTTGGTTACCAAATCGTCAATAACCCTGTCAGCATCTTCAAGATAGATTGGTACATTTCTTGCAAATGTTAAGACCTGACGTTGCAGATTTGGAATCGCTACTGCCAAGCCCCAAATGATAAAGAGAGCGATGATGACAAAGACAATAGTGATAGCTATAACACGATTAACCTTATGCTTCTCCATCCAATCAACAATAGGATTTAATAAATAATATAGCAAACCAGATAGAATAACTGGCAACATCACGACTGCCAAAAAGTCTAAAACAGGTGAAAATAGAAAACTAATCTTACTTAAAATAAAAAGATTCAGTCCCAATAATAAGGTTACCAAAAATACCGTAATGGCCTTGTTATCCAAAAACCACTTGAAAAACCAAGATAGGCTAAAATGTTTCTCTTTTTGCTCCATAAATACTTCCTTTCTATTGTTCTCCCATTATACCATTTTTAAATCAAAATAACTCTTTTTTAAAGTGCTTACATGGAGACCGCGACATAAAAAATCTCCTCAAAAGAGGAGATTCGATTAGTCTTGAATATGACGGTCTAAGTTCTTCTGATAATCAGCATTGGATTTGGCTTTTTCATCAGCAAATTTCTTGCGGAACTCATCCATTTCTTTAGTAGTGACAATCTTATCTTGGATTTTCAGATACTTGTAGCTATTTTCACTAGTCTTGTCACCTACCCAGCCACCGGCACCACTGCCAGGAAGCATTTTCGTCACTAGCATTTGAGCACCATCAGAGTATACTGGAATAACAAGTGCACTATCTGACAACCAAGCTTGGGCCTTAGAATATTTGGAATAACGTTTTTGAAGGTCTGTTTTCTCACTATTTGCATCATCAATCAGTTCTTTGTATTTATCCAATCCAACTGTTTTAATAACTGGATTGTCTGTTCCTGGTGCCACACCAAGAGCACTTAGGAGACTTGGACCTGAAGTTGGATCAAATACATCTAGATAAGTCGATGGATCTGCAAAGTCTGGAGTCCAACCACTGACTGCATTAATATCCCAGTCAGTATTTGCATTGGAAGTAGCTAGAGTAGTCATACTTCCCAATTCGTCATCAGAAACTTGTTGAATATCAACAACTACATTGTCAGAGCCTAAGGCTTCCTCAATGGATTGTTTATAAGACTGAACCTGACGAATAAAATCTGGATTTGATGAAGAAATTGGCAAATCTAAATGAATTGGGAACTGTACTCCATCAGCTTGAAGGGTTTTCTTAGCAGCTTCAAACTTAGCTTTAGCCTTGTCTACATTATGAAGTGAATCTTGGGCATCATCAAGACTAACATCTTTCCAGACATTATCCAATTTATCCAATTCTGTCTTAGTAACTTGACCAAATGTTTGATCTCCTACTTGAACAAATGTTGGAGGAGTGAAACTTGTCCGTAACTTACGAGGTCCTACTTCGTCACCAAATACTTGAGAGATCCCTGCTTTACGATCTACCGCAAAAGCCAAGGCTTGACGGAAATCTTTGTTTAACAAGGCTTTCTTAGTAGAAGTTTTTTCTGTATCACTTGTTTTAGCAGTGTGATTGTAATTTACACGGTCGATATTGGTTGAGATATAAAAAACTCCTCCACGCTGTTGACCATATACAATATTATCCTTGTACTTTTCTTTTAGACGTTCATAGTTGGCAGAGTTTTTAAAGAGTGGAGCAGCTGGATAATGTCCCTCATCAAAACCGCGACCTAGAGAGTCTGCATCTTGACCATCAAAGAAGGATAACTTGATATCATCAATAAAGACATTTTGTTTATCCCAGTAGTTTTGATTTTTGGTCATTTCGATAGAAGACTTAGATGTAAGACCTTTGAGGAGATATGGCCCATTGTATAGAATGCTCGTTATATCAGTTGGTTTACCAAAGTCATCTCCTTTAGAAGCTAAAAAGTCTTCATTTACTGGTGCAAGGACTCCCATTGTTGTTTTTGAATTCCAGAAAGATTCTGGATGGTTCAAAGTATAAACAACAGTATAATCGTCAGTTGCTTTTACCCCAACACTAGAAAAATCTGTTGTTTTCCCATTTACATAGTCATCCAATCCTTTGATAGAATCCTGTACGAGATAAAGAGCCTGTGATTTCTTATCTGCTGCGTGTTTCAGACCAGTCACAAAGTCTTGAGCCTTGACTTCACCATACTCTTCCCCCTCATTGGTATACCATTTGATACCCTGACGGATTTTATAGGTATAGGTCAAACCATCTTTGGAAACAGTCCAATCTTCTGCAACTGATGGAACAAGATTCCCATATTGGTCATTTTCAAGCAAACCGTCAATAACGTTACCTGTGACCTGTTTAGTGCTGACATTTCCAGAAACTGTATAATCCAGAGTCGAAGGATCTGATGAGAATACATAGGCATAAGTAACTGGTTTAGTTGCTTCTTTATTACCATTACCAGATGAACACGCTACTAGCACTGCTGCCGAGAGTACAGCAACTCCTGCTGCTAAGAAAACACGTTTTTTCATAGTCAAACTCCTTTTATAATTTGATAGATTCATTATAGCACTTTTAAGAAGAAAAGTAAGGAAAACAATCTCAATATTATTATATTTTTCAAAAAACCAATCAATTATTTTTTTAAAGTGCTTACATCTAATTGGATGTCTTTAATTGGCTTGTTTTTGTGATATAATAGTCTTATCTTTATATAGAGGTAAAGTTATGAAAGAAACTGTTTATTTTGGAACTTATACACGTCGTACTTCTCAAGGGATTTACAAGGCAGACTTTGATACAGAAACTGGTCAGCTTTCAAATCTAGAACTTTTTGCAGCTGAACCAAGCCCAACCTACCTTGCCTTTGACCAGCACCAACATTTATACACTGTTGGTAGTCAAGACGATAAGGGTGGAATTGCAGCCTATCAAACTGACGGGACTTTATTAAATCATGTCGTGGAAGAAGGAGCCCCCCACTGTTATGTTGCCGTTGATGAAAAGCGTGATTTTGTCTATGCAGCCAACTACCATAAAGGACAGGTCCTTGTTTATAAACGTCAGAAAGACGGTAGTCTTCTACTTAGTGATGTGGATCAACACAGTGGCCAAGGTCCACATGAAAATCAAGCATCTCCTCATGTTCACTTTACAGACTTAACACCTGACCACTATCTAGTGACCTGTGATTTGGGTACTGACCAAGTCATCACCTATGACCTTGATCAAGAAGGAAAATTATCTAAGCTCTATACCTATCATAGCCAGTCAGGAGCAGGCTCACGCCATATTATTTTCCATAACCATTATAAAATCGCTTATCTCATTTGTGAACTCAATAGCACTATTGAAGTTCTAATCTACGATGGTGTTGGCGAATTTGAACGCATGCAAGTTATTTCAACTCTACCAGACGGTTATGAAGGCTTTAATGGTACTGCTGCTATTCGTCTCTCTAAAGACGGTAAATACCTCTACGCTTCTAACCGTGGCCATGATTCTATCGCAGTATATACAATTCTTGCGGACGGTAGCTTAGAGTTGTTAGAAATCGTTCCAACGCATGGTCAAACTCCACGTGATTTTGATTTGACACCAGATCAAGAATTCCTTATTGCTGTCCATCAGGACTCTGACAATGCAACCGTCTTTAAACGCAATTCTGAAACTGGTCGTCTGGCAGAACTTTCTAATGACTTCCATGTTCCAGAAGCGGTCTGCATTAGTTTTGCCCCTTAAGAAAACATAAAAAATGAACTTGGTAACTCAAGTTCATTTTTTTGGCTCTATAATATTTGTAGTGGGTAACCCCCTATGGATATTATGGAGCCTTTTTTGTGTAGAAAAAAAGTCCCATATGACCTATAATGAAAAGCGATCAAACAACTCATTAGAAAGAATCATATGGAACAATTACATTTTATCACAAAACTACTCGATATCAAAGACCCTAATATCCAATTTATGGATATCATCAATAGGGATACACACAAAGAAATCATCGCCAAACTAGACTACGATGCTCCATCTTGTCCTTATTGTGGAAGTCAAATGAAAAAATATGACTTTCAAAAGCCGTCTAAGATTCCTTACCTCAAAACGACTGGTATGCCTACTAGAATTCTTCTGAAAAAGCGTCGTTTCAAGTGCTATCATTGCTCGAAGGTGATGGTCGCCGAGACCTCACTCGTCAAGAAGAATCATCAAATTCCTCGTATCATCAACCAAAAGATTGCGCAAAAGCTGATTGAAAAGACTTCTATGACCGATATTGCTCATCAGCTGGCTATTTCAACTTCAACTGTCATTCGTAAGCTCAATGACTTCCGTTTTAAGTCTGATTTTTCTTACCTCCCTGAGATTATGTCCTGGGACGAGTACGCTTTTACAAAGGGAAAGATGAGCTTTATTGCACAAGATTTTGACAAGCTCAACATTATCACTGTTCTTGAAGGCAGAACACAGGCTATCATCCGAAATCACTTTCTGCGCTACGAGCGAGCTGTTCGTTGTCAGGTGAAAATCATTACGATGGATATGTTTAGCCCTTACTACGATATTGCCAGTAAACTTTTTCCTAACGCTAAAATCGTTCTTGACCGCTTTCACATTGTCCAACATCTAAGCCGTGCTATGAGTCGTGTCCGTGTCCAAATCATGAATCAATTTGAGCGAAAATCCCATGAATACAAGGCCATCAAACGCTACTGGAAACTCATTCAACAGGATAGTCGTAAACTGAGTGATAAACGATTTTATCGCCCTACTTTTCGTATGCACTTAACGAATAAAGAGATTCTAGACAAGATTTTGAGCTATTCAGAAGACTTGAAACACCACTACAATCTCTATCAACTCTTGCTTTTTCACTTTCAGAACAAGGAACCTGACAAATTCTTCGGACTTATTGAGGACAATCTAAAGCAGGTTCATCCTCTTTTTCAGACTGTCTTTAAAACCTTTCTAAAGGACAAAGAGAAAATCGTCAACGCCCTTCAACTCCCCTATTCTAACGCCAAACTGGAAGCGACCAATAATCTCGTTAAACTTATCAAACGAAATGCCTTTGGATTTCGGAACTTTGAAAACTTCAAAAAACGAATTTTTATCGCTCTCAATATCAAAAAAGAAAGGACAAATTTCGTCCTTTCTAGATCTTAGCTTTTCTTCAACCCACTACAGTTGACAAAGAGCCATTTTTTTCTTATAGTCTTTTTCCGACATTAATACGGTTAATGGCACGTTGCAGTGCAATCTTCGCACGACGTTCTTGGTCAATCAAGTTTTTGTCTTGTGCTTCTTCAATTTCACGCTCTGCTCGAAGCTTGGCACGTTCTGCACGACTGATATCGATATCACGAGCACGTTCTGCAGAATCAGCAACGATTGTGATGGTATTATTGGCAATTTCAATAACGCCTCCGTTTACTGCAATCCAGTTCACGTGATCTTCATCATCAATACGTTTTACCTTTACTTCATCAACTGCTAAAACCGCAATCATATTTTCATGTCGTGGCAAGATCCCCATCTCACCATCCAGAGTTCGAACCGATACATAGCTGGCATGGTGATCATAGACGAGACCATCTGGTGTCACGATCTGGACAGTTAACTGAGCCATAGATCACCTCTTAAAATCCCATTTTTTCAGCTTTTGCAATCACATCTTCGATAGAACCTACACCACGGAAGGCATCTTCTGGCAAGTGGTCATGTTTACCATCAAGGATTTCCTTAAAGCCACGTACAGTTTCAGCAACTGGAACATAAGAACCTGGCTGACCAGTAAATTGTTCCGCAACGTTGAAGTTTTGTGACAAGAAGAACTGGATACGGCGGGCACGAGCAACCAAGGTCTTTTCTTCATCAGAAAGTTCATCCATACCAAGGATAGCAATGATATCTTGCAACTCATGGTAACGTTGAAGAACACGTTTTACTTCTGCAGCAACTGCATAGTGCTCTTCTCCAACGATTTCAGGTGCCAAAGCACGTGAACTTGAAGCGAGTGGGTCAACGGCAGGGTAGATACCCAATTGTACCAACTTACGTTCCAAGTTGGTTGTTGAATCCAAGTGAGCGAAGGCTGTTGCTGGCGCTGGGTCAGTATAGTCATCCGCTGGCACATAGATAGCCTGGATAGAGGTTACAGAACCCTTCTTAGTTGATGTGATACGCTCTTGCAATTGACCCATTTCTGTAGCAAGTGTTGGTTGGTAACCAACGGCTGATGGCATACGACCCAAAAGGGCAGATACTTCTGAACCAGCCTGAGTGAAACGGAAGATATTATCGATGAAGAGAAGCACGTCTTGCCCTTCCACATCACGGAAGTATTCAGCGATTGTCAAACCAGTAAGGGCAACACGCATACGTGCTCCTGGTGGCTCATTCATCTGACCAAATACCATGGCTGTTTTCTCAATAACGCCTGATTCTTTCATTTCCCAGTAAAGGTCGTTCCCCTCACGAGTACGTTCCCCAACACCAGTAAATACTGAAATACCACCGTGTTCTTGGGCAATATTGTGAATCAACTCTTGGATTAAGACGGTTTTACCAACTCCGGCACCACCGAAAAGTCCAACCTTACCACCTTTAAGGTAAGGGGCAAGAAGGTCGATAACCTTAATCCCTGTTTCAAGGATTTCAGAAGAGGTAGACAACTCATCAAAAGTTGGAGCTTTTTTATGAATTGGCTGACGCTCTGCATCTTCTGTAAAAGGAGCTTCCAAGTCAATGGTATCTCCCAAAACATTGAAGACACGTCCCAAAGTTTCTTTACCTACCGGTACAGAGATTGGACGACCTGTATCCAATACTTCCATTCCACGAGTCAAACCATCTGTTGATTCCATGGCGATAGTACGGACCATACCATCTCCCAACTCCAAGGCTACTTCAAGGACGATTTTTGTTTTTCTTTCGTCATTTTTGTAGACGACAAGTGCATTGTTAATCTCAGGAAGTTTTTCCCCTGCTGCAAACAAAACGTCTACAACAGGGCCGATAACCTGAGCAATTTTACCTGAACTCATCTCCTTCTCCTATTCTATATAAGATACTGTCGGTTCCTAGCTTAACTAGGTCCTAAGTTCATTTTCATACGAGCTGGACTAGAGCCTATTCTAAGGCACTAGCTCCTGCTACGATTTCTGTAATTTCTTGTGTAATCGCCGCCTGTCTGGCACGGTTATACTGAATTGTCAAATCATTGATGACTTTCTTAGCATTATCTGTCGCTGTTTGCATAGCTGTCATACCTGCAGCATTTTCGGCTGTCTTGGCATCGATAATAGCTCCGTAAATCATACTTTCTGCAAACTGAGGCAGCAACTGCTCCAAAATTTCTTCTCGGCTGGTTTCCAATTCAAAAGTCAAGCTGTAGTCTTCATCCGCTTCATTGGGATCCAAGTCAACAATCGGAAGCATTTGTTCCACACGCATTTGACTGGTTAGCGTATTGACATGGTGGTTATAGCAGACATAGAGTTCATCAAAAAGTTCATTTTGATACATTTCAACAGTTTTTGAAATAATCTTGCGAACTTCATCAAAGCTAGGTTGATCCGCCAAGCCACGTAGTTCATAAAGTGGTTGAATACCACGAGCCTTAAAGAAATCAGCTCCCATTCCACCGATACAGATCATTTCAAAACCTGTACTATCTGGATGGTATTCTTCCTTCAACTCCATAACCGCTTTTAGAATAGAGGAATTATAACCTCCAACCAAACCGCGGTCTGAAGTGATGACGATATAGCCTGTCTTCTTCACAGGACGGCTAATCAACATGGGATTGGTTGAGCCACCAGATCCATTACCATGAAGGATATCTGTCAATAGCTTGCGAACTTTCTGAGCGTAAACTTGGAAGTTGCGAGCAGCTTCTTCAGAGCGACCAAGCTTAGCAGCTGATACCATTTGCATGGCATTAGTGATTTGACTCGTATTTTTTGTTGAGGCGATTTTTGTTTTAATATCATTTAGAGATACTGCCATCTGACACCTCTATTCTTATTGGAAGCTGGATTGATTGAGAAACTCTGTAATCGCAGCATCCAAGACTGCTTCTTCTGGCAAGTCTTTTGTATCACGAATGGTTTCTAAAATCTCTGGATGTTGAGCGTCAAAGAAGGCATGGAACTCTTCCTCGAAACGAACAATATCATCTACTGGAATAGTATCCAAGAAACCATGTGTCAAAGCATAGAGAATGGTTACTTGTTTCTCAACAGGTAATGGTTTGTGAACAGGTTGTTTCAAGACCTCAACGGTACGACGTCCACGGTTCAATTTAGCCTGTGTTGCCGCATCCAAGTCAGAACCGAACTTAGTGAAGGCTTCCAACTCACGATATGAAGCAAGGTCAATACGAAGTGTACCAGCAACCTTTTTCATGGCTTTGATTTGTGCAGAACCACCTACACGAGATACAGATGAACCCGCATCGATGGCTGGACGAATACCTGCATTGAAGAGACCATCACCAAGGAAGATTTGTCCGTCAGTGATAGAAATCACGTTGGTTGCGATATAGGCTGAGATATCTCCTGCTTGTGTCTCGATAAACGGTAGGGCAGTGATTGATCCACCACCAAGTTCATCAGAAACTTTAGCTGAGCGCTCAAGTAAACGGCTGTGAAGGTAGAAAACATCCCCTGGAAAGGCTTCACGACCTGGAGGACGACGAAGCAAGAGTGACAGTTCACGATAAGCCACCGCTTGTTTTGAAAGATCATCATAAACGATCAAAACATGCTTACCTTGGTACATAAATTCTTCTGCCATGGCAACCCCAGCATAAGGAGCTAGGAAGAGCAATGGAGATGGTTGTGAAGCAGAGGCTGTCACAACGATTGTGTAGTCCAAGGCACCGTACTGACGAAGTGTTTCTACTTGCGTACGAACTGTTGATTCTTTTTGTCCAATCGCAACATAGATACAGATCATATCTTGACCTTTTTGGTTCAAGATTGTATCAATCGCAATGGTTGTTTTCCCTGTCTGACGGTCACCGATAATCAACTCACGTTGACCACGGCCAATCGGTACAAGGGCGTCAATAGCTTTCAAACCAGTTTGCAATGGTTCTGATACAGACTTACGTTGCATAACACCAGGAGCTGGCGCTTCTACTGGACGAGTTTTATCAGTGTGGATTTCTCCAAGACCGTCAACTGGACGACCGAGTGGATCCACAACACGACCAATCAGACTCTCACCTACTGGGACTTCCATGATTTTACCTGTACGGCGGATTGTATCGCCTTCACGGATATCTGTAAAGTCACCTAGGATGATAATACCAACGTCTGTTGACTCCAAGTTTTGAGCCATACCATAAGAGCCGTTTTCAAAAATCAACAACTCTCCACTCATGGCATTTTCAAGGCCGTGAGCACGCGCGATACCATCCCCGATATAGGTTACAACACCTGTTTCAGTCACATCAAAATTGGGTTTGAAATTTTCAATTTGTTGCTTAATTAAAGCGCTGATTTCTTGTGCGTTAATTGCCAAAAGAACACCACTTTCTATTTCAAATTTTCTTTAACAACTTTAAGTTGTTGTTTAATACTCACATCAATTGTCTTGTGATTGGCAAAAATGACAAAACCACCAATGAGACTTTCATCGATTTGTTCTTTTACACTCCTTACTTTCAGAGACATTTTTTTCTCAATCAAAGGGAGCAAGCGACTCTTTTGTTCATCTGTTAAAGGATGAGCAGAAGTAACCGTCACTTCAAATCGATTTGTTTCTTTTTCAAGTCGGTTCAAGCAATCTACGAGCACATCATAAAAGAGATTTGCTCTGTGATTGTAGATAAGAACCTGGATAAAGTTTTGTAATAAAGGTGACACAGAGTCTTGAAAGAAAGCAATTGTTTTTTCCTTATCAGACTCGTCTACTGCCACTTTTTTTAAAAAAGAAGGTAAACCTGTTTCTTCAGCAACTTGCTTGATTTGAGTCAAATCTGAAAAAATGCGGTCTTCTTCTCCTTTTTCAAGTACCAATTGGACAAAAGGCATGCTGTATTTTTCAATTACCTTTACTGTTTTCTTGTCCATTAAGCTTCTCCTAGCTGATCGATATACTGATCAATGAGTTCTTTATGGGCATGACCATCAAGGTTTTGTGAGATAATTTTACCAGCTAAGCTGATGGTCAAATCTGCTACCTCACCCTTAACGCTTTGTAAAGCTTCAGCTTTGTTTTGAGCAATTTCTTGGTTTGCTTTTTCTTTTAAGCGTCCTGCTTCTAGTTTAGCATCTGCTAAAATACTAGCCTTACTTTTCTCAGCTGTTTCCTTTGCATTTTCAATGATTGTCTTAGCTTCTTTACGGCTACCAGCCAATTCATCTTCGCGTTTTTGAGCCAATACTTCCGCTTTTTGACGTGCTTCTTCAGCTCTATCAATATCTGAAGCAATTTTTTCAGCTCTTTCTTCGAAAATGCCTGTAATATTAGACCATGCAAATTTTTTAATCAAGACTAGCAAAAGGATAAAAGAGCCAGCGATTAAAATAAAATTACCAATTAATTCACCTACTGTTACGTGCATCAGTTACTCCTTTCTACTCTTCATCATTAATTTTATTTCCTAGGTACATAGAGGATAATAGTGTAAAGACATATGCTTGTACACAAGAAATGAACACGGAAAATGCAGTCCAAACTAAGTTTGCCCCAAATGCTACTGGATACCAAAAAATAGCCTGATGTGAAAGTAAGATAAGCAAGCTTGTCATTACTTCACCTGCAAAGATATTCCCAAAAATCCGCAAAGCAAGAGAAAGGAAATTCGTGAATTCTTCAAGTAGATTCATCGGTGTCATAAATGCAGGAGTTACAAAACCTTTTAGGTATTGTTTAATCCCACGACGACGAATCCCCTCAATGTGCGCCATCACAATAATACAGAAAGACAAGACAAGGTCAAATGAAAGATTTGCAGTTGGCGATGTCCAAAGGTTTGTCCCATCTGTTGTTTGAAGTTTAGCCATCAAACCAAGATTATTGGCGATGACCATAAAAAGAAATAAACATAAGTAAAAGAGTGAGTAATCTTTTATGTAGTGGGAACCAAGGTTAGGTTCTGTAAATCCAATTACAAAATCATAGAGATACTCTAGTACATTTTGTTTACCTTTGGGTCTCAACGTCATATTACGACTTGCCCAATAGATAAATGCAAAAATCAGAAACACAGACAGCAAAGTCAAGGCTGTCAAAGTTAAATCAAAGGTAACAGGACCAATATTGATGGTTGGATTGATACTTTCTTCCATCTAACATTCTCCCTTCTCCAATTTATATTTCGTTATTTAATAATAAATGAGAAGACAAGAGTTACGAAGAAAGTTCCTTCAATAAAGGCAACCCCTAAAAACATCAGACTACGAAACTCAGCGATAATATCTGGTTGGCGAGCTACTGATTTCAACAAACCATTCATCAACAACCCCTCACCAAGAGACACACCCATACAGGCAAGACATAGACCGAAAAATGTTAAATTCATGACGAATTCTCCTTTTAATTAAAATTTACTTACTTAGTTTAGTCCTAAAAATTGGATTTGTCAACTTTTTACTTACGTTGAAAGCGTTTAATGAAAATTATTTCCAATTTTACTATTTTTGAGTCTATTATATAGAAAACTTTGTAAAAAACTTGTAATAAATCCGACCATTATCTAGATCTTTCTGAAAAATATTGAAAAAATCCGAGATGTAATCTCGGATGGAAATTAATATATTTTCTTTAACCTAATGTTCTTTTAGTAAGTAGGATTAAAGGGAAAGCAACTAGAAAGCTTTCGTCTCCTACATGTTTATTAAGCACGAACTGTGACGCTGGTTCCATCTTCCTTATAAAGATTGATGAGACCTTCTTTAAGAGCGCGAACCATGTCTCCAGCTTGAACGGGTTGAGGCACCTTAATAGTCAAGAGTTCCATTGGATTTGGAGCGCGGTCAATTTTATTGCCTTTGGCATCATGTAAATCTTCGATATAAGTTTCAAAATGACGGAAACCTGGGCCGTAAAACTCAACTTGGTCTCCTTCGTTAATAACGTTCCGTTGACGAATAGTTGCTGTTTGTGTCGAATCATCATAAGAAACCACTTCAGCAACAAACTTGTACTCAGGAATTTTACGGCGAGCACCAAACAACTGCTCATTTTCAGATGGTGTACCGTAGTAGAAACCTGTTGCCAATTCACGTTGAGCAACCTTCCACATTTCGTCCACTAAATCTTGTTTAATAGCTTCAAACTTTTCAGGACTTTCAAGATATGCATCCACAGCCGCCTTATAGCAGTTGGTTACTGTTGATACGTAGTGAATAGACTTCATACGCCCTTCAATCTTAAGACTGTCCACTCCATTTTCAATCATATCTGGAATATGGTCAATCATAGACATATCAACGGCTGACATTGAAAATTCTTCAGGAATTTCACCTTTCAAGCTCTTGCGTTCTTGACCAAATGGCATATCGTAAAGGTCGTATTTCCAACGACAAGACTGAGAGCAACCACCACGGTTAGCATCACGCATACTCATGTGGTTTGAAAGAGTACAACGACCAGAGTAAGAAATACACATGGCTCCGTGGACAAAGGCTTCAATTTCTACATCAGTACGTTTGCGGATTTCAGCTAATTCTTCCATCGAAACCTCACGCGCCAAAACGACACGAGTCAAGCCCAATTCTTTCCAGAACTCAAGCGTTTCATAGTTAGTGGCACTGGCTTGGGTAGAGAGGTGGATTTCAAGACCAGGCGCTTCTGTCGCTGCAATCATAATCAAGGCAGGATCAGACACGATAACTGCCGCGATTCCGATATCACGCAGTTTACGGAACCACTCACCGGCACCAGCTTCATTTCCTTCGTGCATAACCATGTTGGCAGCTACATAAACCTTAGCTCCATACTTAGCCGCAAACTGCACGCCTTCTTCCATCTGTTCAAAGGTAAAGTTCCCAGCACGGCTACGAAGACCATAGGCCTGACCACCGATAAAGACAGCATCTGCTCCATACTGAACAGCTACCTTTAGCTTCTCTAAAGTTCCTGCAGGTGATAAAACCTCAGGACGTTTTAATGTTTTTGTCATGTTTTCTCCTATTTGCAATATAAAAGTTTGACGTTTTTCCTTCTCATTTTATAGTAAATAATCCATAAAATCAAGCCTGGACAGATTGTTTTGACAATTCTAATCTTTTAGCAGTTGAAACAAGTAGTAAAAGGCTCTATAATATTTGTAGTGGGTAAATCCCCTATGAATCTTATGGAGCCTATTTTTGTGTAGAAAAAAAGTCCCATATGACCTATAATGAAAAGCGACTAAACAACTCATTAGAAAGATTCATATGGAACAATTACATTTTATCACAAAACTACTCGATATCAAAGACCCAAATATCCAGATTCTAGACATCATCAATAAGGATACACTTAAGGAAATCATCGCTAAACTGGATTACAATGCCCCATCTTGTCCTGATTGTGGACATCAAATGAAGAAATATGACTTTCAAAAACCGTCGAAAATTCCTTACCTCGAAACGACTGGTATGCCTACTAGAATCCTCCTGAAAAAGCGTCGATTCAAGTGCTATCATTGCTCGAAAATGATGGTCGCCGAGACCTCACTCGTCAAGAAGAATCATCAAATTCCTCGTATCATCAACCAAAAGATTGCGCAAAAGCTGATTGAAAAGACTTCTATGACCGATATTGCTCATCAGCTGGCTATTTCAACTTCAACTGTCATTCGTAAGCTCAATGACTTCCGTTTTAAGTCTGATTTTTCTTACCTCCCTGAGATTATGTCCTGGGACGAGTACGCTTTTACAAAGGGAAAGATGAGCTTTATTGCACAAGATTTTGACAAGCTCAACATTATCACTGTTCTTGAAGGCAGAACACAGGCTATCATCCGAAATCACTTTCTGCGCTACGAGCGAGCTGTTCGTTGTCAGGTGAAAATCATTACGATGGATATGTTTAGCCCTTACTACGATATTGCCAGTAAACTTTTTCCTAACGCTAAAATCGTTCTTGACCGCTTTCACATTGTCCAACATCTAAGCCGTGCTATGAGTCGTGTCCGTGTCCAAATCATGAATCAATTTGAGCGAAAATCCCATGAATACAAGGCCATCAAACGCTACTGGAAACTCATTCAACAGGATAGTCGTAAACTGAGTGATAAACGATTTTATCGCCCTACTTTTCGTATGCACTTAACGAATAAAGAGATTCTAGACAAGATTTTGAGCTATTCAGAAGACTTGAAACACCACTACAAGCTCTATCAACTCTTGCTTTTTCACTTTCAGAACAAGGAACCTGACAAATTCTTCGGACTTATTGAGGACAATCTAAAGCAGGTTCATCCTCTTTTTCAGACTGTCTTTAAAACCTTTCTAAAGGACAAAGAGAAAATCGTCAACGCCCTTCAACTACACTATTCTAACGCCAAATTAGAAGCAACCAATAATCTCATCAAACTTATCAAACGCAATGCCTTTGGTTTTCGGAACTTTGAAAATTTCAAAAAACGGATTTTTATCGCTCTGAACATCAAAAAAGAAAGGACGAGATTTGTCCTTTCTAGATATTAGCTTTTCTTCAACCCACTACAGTTGACAAAGAGCCTAGTAAAAGGAGCCGATAAAGTAAAAACCAGTATCCAAAGATACTGGCTAATTAAACTAAATGGAATAAGCTAGTCCTTAAATGACTATTCCCACTCAACGGTTGCAGGTGGTTTACTTGTAATATCGTAGACGATACGGTTAACGTGGTCCACTTCGTTTACGATACGTACTGAGATTTTTTGAAGAACTTCCCATGGAATTTTGGCAAAGTCAGCTGTCATACCATCGATCGAGGTAATAGCACGGATTGCAATTGTGTAGTCATACGTACGACCGTCACCCATAACACCAACTGAACGAACACCTGTATTCACTGTGAAGTATTGCCAGATATCGCGGTCAAGACCAGCTTTAGCAATTTCCTCACGAAGGATAGCATCTGACTCACGAACAGTTTCTAGTTTCTCCTCAGTAATTTCACCCATGACACGGATAGCAAGACCTGGCCCTGGGAATGGTTGGCGCCATACGATATGGTCTGGCATGCCAAGTTCTGTACCAAGAGCACGAACCTCATCTTTATAAAGAGTGTTGAGAGGTTCAATCAATTCAAACTGCATGTCTTCTGGAAGACCACCAACGTTGTGGTGTGACTTGATAGTTTGGGCTGTATCCGTACCAGACTCGATAACGTCTGTATATAAAGTACCTTGAGCAAGGAATTTCACATCTTTGAGCTTGCTGGCTTCGTCATCAAATACATAGACAAACTCGTTACCGATGATTTTACGTTTTTGTTCAGGGTCAGAAACACCAGCAAGTTTGTCAAGGAAACGCTTAGCAGCGTCTGCTTTGACAATATTCAAACCAAACTTACCACCAAGCATGTCCATAACTTGATCCGCTTCTCCTTTACGAAGAAGACCATGGTCGACGAAGATACAGATTAATTGATCGCCAATAGCCTTTTGGAGAAGAACTCCAACGACAGATGAGTCTACCCCACCTGATAGACCAAGAAGGACACGTTTGTCACCGACTGTTTCACGGATTTTTTGAATCTGCATGTCAATGAAGTTATCCATTGTCCAGTCGCCTTTAGCCTTACAGATGTTAAGGGCAAAGTTACGAAGAATGTCATTACCGTATACAGAATGACGAACTTCTGGGTGGAATTGGATACCGTAAATGTGTTTGTCTGGATTTTCAATGGCTGCATATGGGCAGTCAGCTGATGTACCTGTACGAACAAAGTCAGCAGGAATCTCAGTAACCGCATCACCATGGCTCATCAATACAGTCTGTTCATCAGGTGTTGATTCAAAAAGCGCTGATGGTGTGTGTGTTAGGGTTGATTGACCGTATTCACGATTTCCAGCATCACCTGCAGGAACAACTTTTCCTCCAAATTTATGGGTTAATAACTGCATACCGTAACAGATTCCCAAAATAGGAATTCCCAGTTCGAAGATTTCTGGGTCAATATCGAATGAACCATCTTCGTATACAGAGTTTGGTCCACCTGAAAGGATAATTCCTACAGGATTGATTTCACGAACTTCAGCAGCTGAAATTTTATGGCTTTTTAGTTCTGAAAAAACACCAATCTCACGGATACGGCGTGAAATCAGCTGGTTGTACTGGCTACCATAGTCCAATACGATGATTTTTTCTACATCTTGCAAATCAGTTGAAATGTTGCTCATCTTTTTCCTTTCTCAAAAGAAATATCTTTTTCCAATATTCTATCACAAATAAGGGCGAATTACCAACTAAACAAGGCGAAGTTTGACTTTTTCTCGTTTATTGGGGTACAATAGAGAAAAGATAGAAATGAAGTGAAAACATGCTACCAGCTTATATGAAAATCCACGATCAGATAAAAAAGGATATTGACGAGCACCGTTGGTCCATTGGTGAGAGGCTGCCGAGTGAAAGAGATTTGGCTGAACAATTTGAGGTCAGCCGCATGACCCTCCGCCAAGCAATTTCCCTCTTGGTCGAAGAAGGTGTTCTTGAGCGCCGTGTTGGAAGTGGCACCTTTGTCTCCAGTACTCGAGTACAAGAAAAGATGCGAGGGACAACCAGTTTTACTGAAATTGTTAAGTCCCAAGGAAAAGTTCCCTCTAGCCAACTCATTTCCTACAGAAAAACTATTCCTAATGAGCAAGAAGTTGCCAAGTTAGGAATTTCTCCAACCGAAAACATTATCCGAATGGAACGTGTCCGCTATGCCGACAAAGTTCCCCTGGTTTATGAAGTTGCTTCTATTCCAGAAAAATTTATTAAGAACTTTAAAAAAGAAGAAATCACCAGTCATTTCTTCCAAACACTACAAAAATATGGCTACCGTATTGGCAAATCACAGCAGACTATTTATGCTCGCCTCGCTAAGGAAAAAATTGCTCACTATTTGGAAGTTGAAAAAGGCCATGCTATTCTTGGTTTGACTCAGGTTTCCTACCTAGAAGATGGGACAGCTTTTGAATACGTAAAAAGTCAATATGTAGGCGAACGTTTTGAATTTTATCTTGAAAACAATTAGATTACTAGGCAAAAACTCTCTGTCATCACGGACAAAGAGTCTTTTTATTTTTCCAAGAGTAAATCTTTCAAAGAAATCAGAGTTACAGCAACTAATATCATTGCCATACCAAGAAAATCAATGGGATAAAATTGTTCATTCATGATTAGAAAGGCAAAGAAAACCGCTGAAATTGGCTCAATTGAAGCCAACAAGCTTGACTTAACTGGTCCAATCAAACTGGCTCCCTTTAAAAAGGCTGTATAGGCAAAGACAGTCCCGATAAGGATAATACCCGCAAACGCAAGGAGAAAATCAATACTAGTCGGGATATCAGCCTGTAGAACTTCTGTAAAAGGAAGGGCGACCAAACCTGCTATGACCATTCCCACACCAATGACCAGGCTGCTCCCCCACTTCTTAATCAATGCTATGGGTAAAATGATATACAGGGCGTAAGTCAGAGCAGAAAAGAGCCCCCAAAATAGGCCAGAAGGTGTAATGGATAACTGGTCCAGCTGCCCATGAGTGGCGATCAGGAAGGTTCCTCCGATAGCTAATATGATAGAAACAATCTCTCCCAGTGTCGGCGCCACCTTATCCTTGATACAGCTATAAATCAAAATCCCGACAGGACAAACATACTGAAGCACCGTCGCGGTTCCTGCATTGGTTTCCTGAATAGCAGTTAGATAGGCAAATTGATTGAGGAAGAGGCCGATTAGAGCAAAAATGAGAAGAGATAGCAAACTTTTTCTATCCTTTAAAAAGGCCAGCATTTTATCCTTTGCAGTGGCATAAGCCAAGAGCATGAGAATTCCACCAGCTATTAAAAGACGCAAGTTGGTCAAAACCAGAGCCGAAATTCCGTGCGCCATCAGGTATTGGCCACTCGTTCCTGACAAACCCCAAGCAATCCCAGCCACAACTGTTAATAAAGTCCCTTTTAAACTATTTGACATGTCTCTCCTTATTCTTCTTTGCGAATCAAGTCCATCACTTGATTGCGGTCTACAATCCACTGGGCTCTTTCATCCTTTTCATAGGTACGATTCGATAGGAAAATGACCGCTTCTTGCTTCTGACGATTCCACATGATAAAGGTACCTGTATAGCCCGTATGGTCTAGCCAATCACCTTCCAAATTCCATGCCAAAGAACGTTCCTTGTCATCCAAAGGAGAAAAATTTTTACTCAAATCTCTTGCAAAATCATCTGCTAAATAGTGTTCTAAAAAGATTTGTAAATCCTTTACAGTCGAAAACAAACCAGCACTCCCTGCATGTCTGCCCAGGAGGCGAGCCTTGGGATCATGTACCAGACCTGCCTCGACACCTCTGACGGTTGGAACAGCAAGCTCAACAGGCCCAAATTGAGTTTCCGTCATTCTCCAAGGATTCCAAACTTGTTCCTGTAAAATCTCATCCAAATCCTTATCAAAGATTCTTTCCAAAATAAAGCCCAAAAGTAAAAAATGGACATCCGAATAAAGAAAGGCTGGCTGACTTCGTCTCTTGAGATGAAACATAGCTTCCTTTAATTCAGAAGCTGTTAAAAGATCACGATTGGGAATAAAAGGATCAAGATCTGTAGCGTGGGTTAAGAGCTGGCGAATAGTGATGTCTGGATAATCACTCTCAGCTAAAAAATCTGTTACCGGTCTGTCAATATCCAATTGACCGTTTTCCCACAAGAAGGTAAAAACGGTGCCAACCCCAACAACCTTGCTGACACTAGCTAGATCATAAACTAGTCCTGTCTCAGTATCCAAGCCATGCTCTGGATCACTCTGGCCTAAATAGAACTCCGTCCATTGATTGTCCTTAAAATACGTAAAAGAGGCTCCGGGATAAATCCCTGCCTCGATTTGTTCTTCTATTTTTTTAATAATCTTGGTCCACTTCATACTTCTTCAAACCACAATTCAACATTATTTCTATCTTTACCAAGGAAGAATTTTTCAGACTTAGGAATAAAATATTCGGTAGACTCAAACTTCTGGCGAAGACTTGCTATATCTAGTTCATTTACCAAGAACTTGATCATAGATAAATCCCAAGTAGCCGTATTGTCCACAGTCAGATCCTGCCCCTGAGCTGGAATAAAATCAAGGGATTCTCCAACTTCAGATGGCTCCAAGAAACTATCAACATCAGTTGGGAGATGTAATTCCATAGAAATCTCAAATTTACTCAAAGAAATTGATTCCAAATCTGTTTGAAATTCTGGCTTTTCTCCTACTTCTACTAGACTTGCTCTGTCATCTTCCGCATGAATCAAAATCAAATCATCTTCGGGTGAAAAAATCTCAAAAGCGTAGCCATTTTGACCTTTATATAATCGATGAATCGAATCTGTTTTAGATAAGAGTCCTTCGATTTCTAAGGGATTTTCCACCTTGACAATCAATCTAGCTAGTTTTTTTCTTCCCTCTACCTTACGAGTGCGCATACTTGGAGCTTCTTCTAAAACCAGCTTTTCTAAACCTGTTTGATCACCTAGTGACAGAAAGGCTGATTCTTCTAATAAGGCCTTCATGCCAAGGGTTCCTATATAAAATGTTTCATTTATTTTTCTATTATTAACTTTTAAAGTAGGAATAATCCGTACAATCTGATTTACATTCATAAATTCCTCCAACTCTTTTATTTTAAAGGATTTTAGAATTTTTTACAAGAAATTATGCTCAGATTTACCAATTTTCACCCCATTAAAAATTTTTCTTCAAAAGGCTGACCTAAAACTCCATTTTTAGGGAAACATACAAAAGTCAAAAAATAGATAGGATAAACTGGAATGCTAATCAATGGATTGATAAGAAATAATTGACTGTCTTTGTTGATTTTTGATTACGGAGGAATATTAGAAATAAAAAGAACCAGCTCTTAAAACTGATTCTTTTTACAAGTGAAAAATTAGTTATTTTCAACTTTTTCATCGTATTTTGGTCTTAGTGTTGTACCTGAGTTAACAATGGTACGTTTTTGAACAAGAGGAAGGTCTGTACGATTGTAAACTGTACGCCATTTTTCCCAAACAAGACCTGTTTTTTCTTGGATTTTCACTCTGATATTACGAACATTTCCTTTAAATTGAAGTTCAGTTTGGAAACCAGCAGTTCTGTTTTTACCATTATCTTCCCATTGACGTGAGCGAATGCTTTCAACTCCATCCTTATCATAAGTTACTTCATCCCAGTAAACATAGTAACGAGCGATATAAGCTCCCTTATGGTGTAATTTGAGGTAACCATTTTTATATGAAGTCACTTTAGTTTCAATGTAGTCTGTATTGCTTTGAATTGTGGCTACTTGATTATCTTTCAAGAATGCAGTCTTATAAGAAATTGGAACAGCAGGGTTTTGTGTACTGAAAGTAGCTCCTTCTTGAATCAATTTCTTCAAATCTTCTACTGTACCTGTCACAACACGTGCAGCACCATCAGCATTTCCACCTACGATTGAAACTGTTACAGTTGTATTCTTCAAGACACGTGCCCATTCAGAGTCTGGTTTAATAGGCACCCCTTTGATAACAGCATTGATCGCTGCTTTCAACTCTGTACTCTTGCTTGTTGTTTCAAATTTGACATACATTTGACGTCCGTATGAAACGCTTGACACGTATACAGGAGGTGTTTTTCCATCAATTCCACGTGCTTTCAATTGATCAACTGTTACTCCTGGAGCAAATACATCTGATGGATTTTTTGGAGCATCAAAGTTAGCAGTATAGTAAATTTGTTTAAAATCAACAACTTCAACTTGTTTTTCACCCTTGTTCACAGCCTCAAAGTCAATTTTCAAATTAACACCGACTTTTTCAAAATCACTTCCGAATTTTGCTTTCAATTGATTCATGCTGTAAGCAGAAGTTGATTCATACTGCATACGTGCTGGAGCAGGATTTTTCGCAGCATATTTTTCATGCCAACGATTTAACAAGGTATTCACACCTTCCTGCATACCACTTGCAGTTGGATTAGCATCTACATAGCTATCTCCGCCTACCATTCCTGGTAAATCAACACTGATGCTACCTTTGCTACGATCTAAACTAATTTGTTGTGGTTTGTTTTCTAGAAGGTCTTGATTTGCTTTAAATAAAGCACCTAAGAAGATATCTCCGTTACCATTAATGGCAACATCTGCAGAACCATTAGAAAGGTTTTTCTTCACTTTTTCCACAACCACAAATTCATTTCCTTGTTGTTTTGTGCTTGTATTAGTGTAATTTTCTAACGCTTCTCCTTTTCTAGTCAAAATGTTTAATTTATCATAATTTAAACCAAATAAATAGTTATTTAGCTCTGCAGTATAATCTTTTTTATCTTTATTTTCTGTTTTAACTTTGTTTTCTGTTTTCTTATCTGCTACTACTTTTTCTTCTTTTACAGCACGATATACTTCAACTTCTGCCAAACTAAGAGGAGTTTTAGATTTATTTAATTCAATTTTTACATATCGTGCATTAACTCCTGAGAATTGAACATCAACTTTTGGTTGATTATTTAGGGTATCAACATGTTGACGAGTTACTTCCTTACCATCTTTATCTAACAAAATAACATCAAAATTAGATAAACGATCTCCTACATTACTGTCTCCACGATTGTAAATACGAACAGTTCCCACACCTTCTTCTTTTGCTAGATCAACTTTCCACCAAGCATGATCTTCAAAATTTGTATGAGTAACTGAGTGATGTCTGTAAACATTATCTAGATTACCGTCAACCGCTCTAGAAGCATCTGCATCATAATAAGTCGAACTCTGACTTGCAGACTTATGAGCAGCAATATTTTCACCAGCAACTTCAGCAACGCTTGGTTCTGTTGCTTTTACTACATTTGTTTGAAATACAAGGCCAGAACCTAGCAAAAATGTTGCAATGGCAACACCACATACTCCAACGCTACGTTTACGAATAGAATAACGAAATCCTTTATCTTGTTTATTTTGAGACATAAAAAACTCCTATATATGTTTGTACGAATTATTTCTTGAACGCGCTTTCTTGAAACAATAAGAGTATAACATAAAAATATTATAGATGCAATCGTTTTCTTAAAAAATATTATTTTTTTATTAACCTAGATTGAATAACTGAACATATGTTAATATTTTTACATTCAAATAAAGAGTGGTCTATACCACTAAAAACAAGAAAACGACCAGGCTTAAGTCCCTATAAGTTGGGAATCAGCACTGTTCGTTTTTGTATATATAGTCAAATTCAATTCTTAAATATATAGCTCAACAAATTTCTCAATGCAAAGCTTTTCATTGTTTTTTATCATCTCTTAGATTCAAATTCTTTATAAGGTTCCTGAAGATAAGCATCAAAAACTTCTTCATCTGAAATCGTGTCAGAAATGAAGCTTCCGTTGCTGGTTCGTTCTGACAAATTCAAATCTTGTAATCGACTTTCATAGATCGTTCCTTTATTAGATTGGATAAGCAAAGTTTGATCGTTCCCGTCCACTTCCGTACTGAAGAGATCACCAACAAATCCTTGCTCTGCAACTGCTCCTGCCAAGAAGACACGGTGCGGTTTGTTTTTTAGCTCACGCAAGACTTGTAGTCCTCGTTTAGCACGGCTGGTTGCCGGAATTTCGTCAATAGAAACACGTTTCAAGCTTCCACGTTGGGTCAAGAGGTAGAAAGATGAGGTATTGCAAATAAAGGCAGATTGGAGGACGTCATCTTCTTTCAGATTCATAGCCTTGACACCTGCTGCCTTGGCACCAACAACAGGAACCTCCTCGATATTGAAACGCAGAGCATAACCGTTTCGACTAATCAAGAGAACATCATCCAGTTTAATCTGAGCTACTGCTACAATCTGGTCTGTCTCGTCTTTGAGTTTAGCATACTTGACTGATTTAGATTTATAGGTCCGCCATGGAGTGAATTCTTTACGTTCTACGCGTTTGATTTGACCAAGACGAGTTGCAGCAAAGTAAGTTGTCGCATCATCAAACTGATCTACTACTTCAACATAAAGGATTTCTTCGTTAGTTTCAAAGTTGGTAATGGTTTGGCTCAGATGCTCTCCGATATCCTTCCAGCGAATATCTGCCAACTCATGGATTGGTCGATAGATGACATTTCCAAGACTTGTGAACATCAAAAGATGCTGTGTTGTCTTGACAGCTTGTACAAAGATCAAACGGTCATCATCACGTTTGCCAATTTCTTCCAGCGTTGAAGCTGCAAAAGAACGTGGACTGGTACGCTTGATATAACCTGCCTTGGTCACGCTGACATAGGTATCTTCCTCAGCAATCAGACTAGCTGTATCAATCTCAATTGCTTTCGCAGTGTCTTCTAAAGCACTCAAACGTGGAGTCGCAAATTTCTTCTTGACCTCACGAAGCTCTTTCTTCATGAGATTGTACATGGTCCGTTCATCACCGATAATCGCCGCAAGCATGGCAATCTTTTCACGAAGTTCTGCTTCTTCTTCCTGCAAGACAACTACGTCTGTATTGGTCAAACGGTACAGTTGCAAGGTAACGATGGCCTCAGCCTGCTCTTCTGTAAAATCATAGCTGACCTTAAGGTTTTCCTTGGCGTCCGCCTTATTCTCAGAAGCACGGATAAGAGCAATGACTTCGTCCAAAATCGAAATCACGCGAATCAAACCTTCGACAATATGGAGACGTTTCTCAGCCTTTTCCTTGTCAAAGCGTGAACGCGCCAAAATCACTTCACGACGGTGGGCGATGTAGCTAGACAAGATTGGGACAATACCGACCTGACGAGGTGTGAAATTGTCAATCGCCACCATGTTAAAGTTGTAGTTGATTTGTAGGTCGGTGTATTTGAAGAGATAATTGAGAACAAGCTCCGTATTGGCATCTTTTTTGAGCTCAATAGCAATTCGAAGACCATCACGGTCCGACTCATCACGAACTTCAGCAATACCAGCCACCTTGTTATTGACACGAACATCATCGATTTTCTTGACCAGATTGGCCTTGTTGATTTCATAAGGAATCTCAGTGATAACGATTTGTTCCTTACCACCTTTTAGCTTTTCAATCTCAGTCTTGGAACGAACAACCACGCGCCCTTTTCCAGTTTCGTAGGCCTTCTTGATTTCATCACGACCTTGGATGATAGCCCCTGTAGGGAAGTCTGGCCCAGGTAAGAATTCCATGAGTTTGTCCACCTTGGCCGTTGGATGGTCAATCATGTAAACCGCCGCATCAATAACCTCAGCCAAATTATGGGGAGGAATGTCTGTGGCATAACCAGCCGAAATCCCAGTAGATCCATTTACCAAGAGATTTGGAAAGGCTGCTGGCAAGACAGTTGGTTCTTTCTCCGTATCATCAAAGTTCCAGGCAAAAGGAACTGTCTTTTTCTCGATATCTTGAAGGAGATAACCTGCAATCTCAGACAAACGTGCCTCAGTATAACGCATCGCCGCAGGTGGATCCCCGTCCATAGAACCGTTATTACCGTGCATTTCGACTAGAATCTCACGATTTTTCCAGTCCTGTGACATACGAACCATGGCATCATAGATAGAACTGTCACCGTGTGGGTGAAAATTCCCCATGATGTTACCGACAGACTTGGCCGACTTACGGTAACTCTTGTCAAAGGTATTGCCATCCTTATTCATCGAATAAAGAATACGGCGCTGAACCGGCTTCAAGCCATCACGAATATCTGGCAAGGCCCGGTCTTGAATAATGTACTTGGAATAGCGACCAAAGCGCTCTCCCATGATGTCCTCCAGGGACATATTTTGAATGTTACTCATATAGGATACAGAGCCCTTAAAATACAAAGTGAAAATAGAAAATTCTTGAAGTAAGCAAGCTCACAAGAGAATTTATCTTTTTCACCTAGCATTTAGGGCGTGTTCAACTCCTTTCAAAGAATGTAGAGTAGGTTTTTACAGAAAAGGTGTTCGGTTAAGATATAAAGGGACGATTTGGCTTGCCAAAAATGTCTGTAGAAAAATAGAAAATCGATGTAGGGCTCGATGAAGTCAAGACGATTTGACTTTTTCCGAAAAAATTAGTCCCGTGTTCAGTTACTACAAATAACCAAATGACCCTTTCTGTAGTTTAATGTGTTTAAAATGTGTTGCTTCAGTTAATAAGAAATTTCACATAGCATTCAGGGCGTGTTCAACTCCTTTCGAAGAATGTAGAGTAAATACTATGGAAAAAGAAAAAATATAGAGTAAGTGAATTTCATCCAATTCCTGTATCGTCGTTTCCACTTGAAAAGTCTACTCCACAAATCCTCGTTTATACTTGATATGGCTGGCGATATTACTATCTACATCTTTCTTATCCCAAAGTTGAAGTTCCCATGGGTAATAAAAATTACTTTTATTTTTAAAATAGATATGAATACCGACATAGCCATCTTTATCACGTAAATACCAGTTTTTTAGTCCGTAAATCTCTTGCCAATCATCTAATTTATCCATGACTTGAGCTATCTCTTTGGAACTTAAAATCATACGAGCACCAAAAACATCATTAAGAATTGAATTAACTGGATAGCCCTCTTGACGCTCTGAAAAACGTGTAATTTTATCTAAAATAGACTCAGAAGTTTTGACACGATAAACATAGGCAATATCTTGGACATCCGCTTTCATCAGATAGTCATTAATTGACTCATGTAAATTCAGACGGTAGGCCAAAATCGCTTTCGTCGGAACTTTTGAAAAGGTATGCTTGAGATTGATTTTTTCCACCTTACCCGTTTCAAAATAATCTTTAGAATATTCTTGATGAATACGATTAATCTCTGTAATGAGGCGTTCCACTTTTTCAATCATGAGTCTTCTCCTCTCGCTTTTTCATTTTTCTAGTTATTCCCAAACTTCTTCATTCTTTCCTCAGCATACTCAATCATCTTCTCAGCCACTTCTTTATCGTAGTCAAATCCCAGCTTTTGAGCAAGTCTTTGAGCTTCTCTATGGAAAAGTTGCATCGTAGCCAATAAAGACTGGCTGAGTTTCTCTATACTTGAAAAATCAAGCAGATTTGAGAATTCTTTCTCTTTCTCAGCAGGCAAATACTGAAAGAGGTACTTGTAGTTCTTGCCGATATCGACTTTCCCCCTAGCACTTGCAACCTGCCAAGCCAAAATTTTCAAGAATTCTTGTTGACAAATGCCGTAGAGATGATCAATAGCATAGATGAGCTGATTCCTACAAATCCCTTTGACAACGTAGGCTGACACCCACCAAAATTCATTGCAGGCATTTTCAAAATCTATCGCACTAGCTGGATTTGTCCAAAAGCGTTGAGGACTCGGTGAATAAAGTTCAAACAAACCATTAGGATCTTCTAAAACGGTGAATCCTGCCTCACTATCCACCCACTCTTTAATGCGGTCTTTGGGGCAGAGGGCCAAATCAATCCGATTGCCATCTTCAAAAAGCATGAGATATAGGCGACGGTGACCAAGGGTGACTTCTTGCTCAATAATGCGTTTGCCAAACCGGTCCAACCAAGATAAATCTGTAATCAGCTCGTCCAGATTCTCTACAACATAGACTACATCATAATCTTGAAACTCGTCTTTTGAAGTCTTTTGGTTTGTCCGTGAACCAGACATAGCGACAGCTTTGACTTGTAAAGTTTTGGCAGTCTGTAAAATCAGATCTAGCATTTCTGTTTCAGCTCTCATGTTGATACCCATTCATTAAAAAGTGACTTAAAACACTGTCGCTTCTTCCAGCGTAAACCTGACATTATCCTCAATCCACTTACGGCGTGGTTCGACCTTGTCACCCATGAGGACATTGACGCGGCGTTCTGCGCGTGCTAGGTCTTCGATAGTGACACGGATAAGGGTACGCGTTTCTGGGTTCATAGTTGTTTCCCAGAGTTGATCCGCATTCATCTCACCAAGACCTTTATAACGTTGGAGTGTAGCACCTTTACCAAACTGTTTGCGGAGTTCTTCTAGTTCTCCGTCCGTCCAAGCATAGGCCACTTCTTCTTTCTTGCCTTTCCCTTTTGACATCTTGTAAAGAGGCGGAAGGGCAATATAGACATGTCCTGCCTCAACTAGCGGACGCATATAACGGTAGAAAAATGTCAAGAGAAGGGTTTGAATATGGGCACCGTCGGTATCCGCATCGGTCATGATAATGATCTTATCATAGTTGGCATCTTCAATAGAGAAGTCAGCCCCCACACCCGCACCAATGGTATAAATCATGGTGTTGATTTCTTCATTTTTGAGGATATCCGACATCTTGGCCTTGGCTGTATTGATAACCTTACCACGAAGAGGTAGAATAGCCTGGAACTTGCGGTCACGGCCTTGTTTGGCAGAACCTCCGGCAGAATCTCCCTCGACTAGATAGAGTTCATTCTTAGCTGGATTCTTAGACTGAGCTGGGGTCAATTTCCCAGACAGCAAGCCCTTGTCTTTTTTATTTTTCTTACCATTTCGGCTCTCATCACGCGCCTTACGTGCCGCTTCACGAGCATCACGCGCCTTGATAGCCTTGCGGATGAGGTTAGAAGCCAATTCACCATTTTCCATAAGAAAGAAGGTCAACTTATCCGCCACAATGCCATCCACAACTGGGCGAGCTAGTGGACTTCCTAGTTTGTCCTTGGTCTGTCCTTCAAACTGGAGGTGTTCTTCAGGAACCAAGATAGAAAGAACGGCCGCTAGTCCCTCACGATAGTCTGAACCTTCAAGGTTTTTATCTTTTTCCTTGAGAAGTCCCGTCTTACGCGCATAGTCATTCATGACCTTAGTGATAGCAGACTTGAGTCCTGTCTCATGCGTTCCACCGTCCTTGGTGCGAACATTATTAACAAAGGACAAGATGTTATCTGAAAATCCATCATTGTACTGAAGCGCTACTTCCACTTGAAAACCATTGTCTTCCCCTTCAAAGTACAGAACTGGCGTCAAGGTCTCCTTGTCTTCGTTCAGATAAGAAACAAAGTCTTGTACCCCATTTTCATAGTGAAACTCAACAGACTCATCTGTGCGTTTATCCGTTAGAGACAAGGTCACATTTTTCAAGAGAAAGGCTGATTCATTAAGACGCTCTGAGATGGTATTGTACTTGAAGTCTGTCGTAGAAAAGATGGTCGCATCAGGCATAAAAGTAACCTTGGTACCTGTTTTAGACTTAGGCGCTGTACCGATTTTCTTCAAAGTCATGACAGGTTTTCCACCATTTTCAAAACGTTGCTTGTAGATTGCACCATCACGGGTGATTTCAACCTCCAGCCAACTAGACAGAGCATTTACAACAGAAGAACCAACCCCGTGGAGACCACCAGATGTCTTGTAGCCACCCTGACCGAATTTCCCTCCGGCGTGAAGAATGGTAAAGATAACCTCAACTGTTGGGATTCCCATAGCATGCATACCCGTCGGCATCCCACGACCATGGTCTTGAACCGTTAAACTGCCATCTTTATTGATGGTGACATCAATACGGTCACCAAATCCAGACAAAGCCTCATCAACTGCATTGTCGACGATTTCCCAGACTAGGTGATGGAGACCTGCCCCATCGGTCGATCCGATATACATCCCTGGACGTTTTCGAACCGCATCCAACCCTTCTAGCACCTGAATGGCGTCATCATTATAATTGTTAATATTGATTTCCTTTTTTGACACAAGGAACCTCCTATTCGTTCATCTTTACTATTCTACAAGTTTTCCAAGGATTTTGCAAAATTTTTCTTTCTCCGATGTAACAATTTCAGAAGAGATTCTCTGCCTTTCTTCTTCATTTCATGATATAATAGGAGTATGATTACAATAGTTTTATTAATCCTAGCCTATCTGCTGGGTTCGATTCCGTCTGGTCTCTGGATTGGACAAATTTTCTTTCAGACAAATCTGCGAGAGCATGGTTCTGGTAACACAGGAACAACCAATACCTTCCGCATTTTAGGCAAGAAAGCAGGTATGGCGACCTTTGTGATTGACTTTTTCAAAGGAACCCTAGCAACACTGCTTCCGATTATGTTTCATCTTCAAGGTGTTTCGCCTCTTATCTTTGGACTTTTGGCTGTCATTGGACATACCTTCCCTATCTTTGCAGGATTTAAGGGTGGTAAGGCTGTCGCAACCAGTGCGGGAGTGATTTTCGGATTTGCGCCTGTCTTCTGCCTCTACCTTGCAGTTGTTTTCTTTGGAACCCTCTATCTTGGTAGTATGATTTCGCTATCTAGTGTCACAGCATCTATCGCGGCTGTCATCGGAGTTCTACTCTTTCCACTTTTTGGTTTTATCCTGAGCAATTATGACCCTCTCTTCATCGCTATTATCTTAGCACTGGCTAGTTTGATTATCATTCGGCATAAGGATAATATCACACGTATCCAGAATAAGACTGAAAATCTTGTTCCTTGGGGATTGAACCTAACCAACCAACATCCTAAAAAATAAACGCCAGTTTGAACAGAACTGACGTTTTTTTGTATGCTTATTTTGATTTGATATAGTTGATACCATCTGCTTTTGGTGCGACTGCTTTTCCAAAGAAGGCTGCCAAGACAAGAATTGTCAAGACATAAGGTGCGATTTGAAGATAAACCGTAGGCACTCCTTGTAGGAACGGCAATTGAGATCCGATAACAGCCAAACTTTGTGAAAGTCCAAAGAAGAGACTAGATAACATAGCTCCGATTGGATTCCATTTCCCAAAGATCATCGCAGCAAGGGCGATAAATCCAGGTCCAACAATAGTTGTCACTGAGAAGTTAACTGAGATGGATTGAGCATAAATCGCTCCGCCAATTCCACCTAGGAAACCTGAAATAATAACCCCTAAATATCTCATCTTGTAGACATTGATTCCCAAGGTATCCGCTGCTTGAGGGTGTTCACCGACAGAGCGGAGACGAAGACCAAAACGGGTCTTGAAGAGGATAAACCAAGCAAGGAAAGAGAAGGCAATGGCCAGATAACCGAGTAAACTAGTTGACTTGAAGAAGATATCACCGATAACTGGAATATTGGCCAAGACTGGGAAATCAAAGCGTCCAAAAGTCTGACTTAAGTTATCTGTTTGTCCTTTATTATAAAGCACTTTCACCAAGAAAACAGCCAAGGCTGGCGCCATCAAGTTCAATACCGTACCGCTGACAACATGGTCTGCACGGAAATGAACCGTTGCTGCTGCGTGGATAATAGAGAAGAGACCACCAACCAATCCTGCTACAAGCAAGGATAACCAAGGAGTTGCTGCTCCAAATTGTTCTGCAAATTCAAGGTTAAAGACTACTCCAGAAAAGGCACCCATAACCATAATTCCTTCAAGGCCGACGTTTACCACACCACCACGTTCAGAGAAAACACCACCGATACTTGTAAAGATGAGGGGTGCTGAGTAAATCAGCATAGAAGACACCAAGAGGGTGAGCAAGGTTGTAATAGACATCTTTACTTACCTCCTTTAACTTGTTTTTTCGGTTTGACAAAGCGTTCGATAAGGTAATGAACACTGACAAAGAAGATAATAGACGCTGTTACAATGCTGACAAGCTCAGACGGTACCTGCGCCGCATTCATACCAGGGGCTCCAACTTGGAGAACACCAAATAGGAAGGCTGCAAAGAGAATACCAATTGGTGAGTTTGCCGCAAGCAGACTAACCGCCATCCCGTTAAACCCGACAGCTAATGACGCCCCCTGAACATAAACGTTCTGGAAGGTTCCAAGTCCTTCAACAGCTCCACCAAGACCTGCCAAGGCACCTGAAATAATCATTGATAGGATAATCGTTCTTTTTGCAGAAATACCAGCATATTCTGAAGCATGTGGATTAAGACCAACCGCACGGATTTCAAAACCAAGAGTTGTTTTCTTAAGCATGAACCAAATGACTGCAACGGCAATGATTGCAAAGAAAATACCAATATTCATCCGCGAGTTACCAGTTAACTCAGCCAACCAAGGTGTCTGATAGGTTGCATTAGCCCCGACACGAATCGTCGAATCTGTACTTTGCATAAAGTCTTTAGGGAAGGCATGGATAAAGGCATTCCCTACATACAATACGATGTAGTTCATCATAATGGTTACGATAACCTCTGACGTCCCTAGATAGGCTCTAAGAATACCTGGAATCGCACCGACAATCCCTCCTGCAATCAAGGCAATCACGATGGTTGCTAGAATCATCAAGGGACGTGGCATATCTGGATGCGACAAGGCAAACCAACCACTGAGAATCCAACCAGCCAAGGCCTGACCAGGAAGCCCGACGTTAAAGAAACCTGCACGACTGGCAACGGCAAAACCAAGAGCAATCAAGATTAGAGGCCCCATAGCACGGAAGATTTCTCCAATCCCACGCAGGCTACCAAAGGCTGTGTAGAACAATTCTTCGTAGCCCCAAATAGCATCATAACCGAAGATCCACATGACAATGGCTCCAAGTAAAATTCCTAGGAAGACAGAAATCAAGGGAACCGAAATTTGTTGTAATTTTTTAGACATCACTCTTCTCCTTTCCCAAGTTTCCACCAGCCATCAAGACACCAAGTTCTTGTTTATTGGTTGTTTCTGGTGATACAATACCTTGAATCTTCCCATCGTGGATAACGGCAATACGATCTGAGACGTTTAAAATCTCGTCCAATTCAAAGCTGACAACAAGGACAGCCTTGCCATTATCACGCTCTTCAATCAAGCGCTTGTGGATATATTCAATGGCACCGACATCCAACCCACGAGTTGGCTGGCTGACGATAAGGAGATCAGGATCACGATCAATTTCACGAGCAATAATTGCTTTTTGTTGATTTCCTCCTGAGAGTGCAGCTGCAGGAACAAATTCGCTGGCAGCACGAACATCAAACTCTTCCATTAGCTTTTTAGCATAAGAAGTAATATTTGAATAGTTCAAAATTCCATTTTTACTATGTGGTTCTTTATAGTAGGTTTGAAGGGCAATATTTTCAGAAATCATCATTTCCAAAATCAAGCCATCACGGTGACGGTCTTCTGGAACGTGCCCCACGC
This sequence comes from Streptococcus sp. K0074, assembly GCF_048843365.1. Classification (GTDB taxonomy): domain Bacteria; phylum Bacillota; class Bacilli; order Lactobacillales; family Streptococcaceae; genus Streptococcus; species Streptococcus mitis_BM. The sequence continues at coordinate 1,028,140 of NZ_CP184836.1, read as the reverse complement.
TTAGTTCAGTAATTTGTCGTGGATGCAAGCCTACAATTGAATCTCCTTTTAGCTCAATGCTACCAGATTCAACCTTGCGAAGACCTGTGATGGCTTGAATCAATTCAGATTGACCATTTCCATCAATCCCCGCAATCCCAACAATCTCTCCAGCACGAACATCCAAGGACAGATTTTTAACAGCTGGAACACCACGGTTTTCATTGACCACCAAATCTTTGATAGACATGACCACTTCTTTTGGTTGAGAGGCTTGTTTCTCTGTTTTAAAGGAAACAGAACGTCCTACCATCATTTCTGCCAAATCAGCATTGGTAGCCCCTGCGATTTCTACAGTTTCAATTGATTTCCCACGACGTATAACTGTAACGCGGTCAGAAACTGCGCGAATCTCGTCTAACTTGTGGGTGATCAAGATAATTGATTTTCCTTCTTTGACAAGATTTTTCATAATAGCCATCAACTCATCAATTTCTGATGGAGTCAAGACAGCCGTTGGTTCGTCAAAAATAAGGATATCAGCCCCCCGATAAAGGGTTTTTAAAATTTCTACACGTTGTTGGGCTCCAACTGAGATATCTGCCACCTTAGCAGAAGGATCAACAGCTAAGCCGTAACGTTCAGAAAGAGCCTTGATTTCTTTGCTAGCTCCAGCGATATCTAGCACACCATTTTTAGTCAATTCACTACCTAAAATGATGTTTTCAGCCACTGTGAAGGCTTCTACCAACATAAAGTGCTGGTGAACCATTCCAATTCCCAAGCTAGCTGCTTTAGATGGTGAGTCGAGGTTGACAACTTGACCGTTGACCGCGATTTCACCACTGGTTGGTTCAAGAAGCCCTGCTAACATGTTCATGAGCGTGGACTTACCAGCCCCATTTTCTCCTAAAAGTGCATGAATTTCACCTTTTCGTAGGTGCAGGTTGATTTTGTCGTTGGCAACAAATTCACCAAACACCTTGGTAATATCACGCATCTCAATGACATTTTCGTGTGCCATGTGCTCTTCCTTTCAGAGTCTTATTTTATTTCAATAAAACTTGCTAATTTGTCTAGTAGCAAGCTTTACTGAGACAAAATGACTTTGTCTCAACTCTTAAAAAGCGGCCGATGGCCGCTTCCTAAGAAATAACTTCCATCCATTATTTTTCAGGAACTTTTACGCTTCCATCAAGGATTTTAGCTTTAGCATCTTCGACAGCTTTTTTACCTTCTTCTGAAAGGTTTGTCACTGCCAAGTCAACCCCTTTATCTTTCAATGAGTAAACGATCACTTGACCGCCAGGGAATTCACCTTTTTCTGCCTTGTTAGAAATATCTTTTACAGTTGTACCAACTTGTTTCAAAGTAGATACAAGAACAAAGTTTGATTCTTTACCATCTTTAGAAGTGTATTTACCTTCTGCTTCTTGGTCACGGTCAACACCGATAACCCAAACTTTTTCATTTTCAGGACGGCTTTCGTTAAGTGATTTTGCTTCTGCAAAGACACCTGCACCTGTACCACCAGCTACTTGGTAAACAATATCTGCACCAGCTGCGTATTGTGCGGCTGCAATTGTTTTACCTTTAGCAGCATCACCAAATGAACCAGCGTAGTCAACTTGTACTTTGATAGATGGGTCTACTGACGCAACACCAGCCTTGAATCCTGCTTCAAAACGAGAGATAACTTCTGATTCCATACCACCTACAAAACCAACTTGTTTTGTTTTAGTTGTTTTGGCTGCAGCCACACCAGCGAGGTAACCTGACTCATTATCAGCAAATGTTACACTAGCAACATTCTTTTTATCTTTAATCACATCATCAATCAAAACATAGTTCAAATCAGTGTGCTCTTCTGCTGCATCTTTAACTGCATTGTGAAGGGCAAAACCAACACCGAAGATTAGGTTGTAACTTCCAGCCGCTTGTTGCAAGTTGTTAGCATAGTCAGCTTCACTTGTTGATTGGAAGTAAGTAAAACCTTTATCTTTTGAAAGATTGTGTTCTTTACCCCAAGCCTGCAAACCTTCCCAAGCTGATTGGTTGAATGATTTATCATCAACACCACCAGTATCAGTGACGATTGCTGCTTTTGTCTTCACATCAGAAGATGAATCTGCCTTACGAGAAGAGCGGTTACCACATGCAGCAAGTCCAACTGCTGCCACTGCAACTAGACCAAGGCCTAGCCATTGTTTCTTGTTCATTACTGAACCTCCTAAATAAGATGTGCAACGATGTTGCAAGTATGGATTGGTTGGCCACAAGGACCGTGCCACTCAAAGAGCGACTCAGACTAATTTAAGTCTGTAAAAGAGTATGGAAGTAACTCCCCGACCGTCATCTCGACCGTCGATTTATCTTTTGCGACTAAGGTCACTTTTAGATCTTGTTCAAAAAATTCGACCATTACTTGGCGACAAGCACCACATGGTGAGATTGGTTTTTCAGTTTGACCATAGACAATCAATTCTGAAAATTCTCTTTGTCCTTCAGATACAGCCTTAAAAACGGCTGTTCTCTCACCGCAATTGGTCAAAGGATAGCTAGCATTTTCGATATTCACTCCCGTGTAAACACTTCCGTCTTTTGCCACTAAAACTGCTCCGATAGGAAAGTTAGAATAGGGGACATAGGCATGTTTGCTGGTTTCAATTGCCAGTTCAATCAACTCAGTAGTCGCCATCTGCCAATTCTCCTTTTAGAATTGCTACCCCAGCTGACGTTCCGATACGGGTCGCCCCAGCTTCCACAAAGGCAAGAGCATCTGCATAAGAACGAGCTCCGCCAGCAGCCTTGACACCCATTTCAGATCCAACTGTTTCACGCATCAATTTGACATCTGCTATCGTAGCACCACCAGTTGAAAAGCCAGTAGATGTTTTAACAAAATCAGCTCCAGCTTTTTGAGCTAATTGGCAAGCCACAACTTTTTCTTGGTCGGTCAGCAGACATGCTTCAATAATGACTTTTACTAACTTGTCACCACTTGCTTCCACTACTGCACGAATATCAGACTCAACCAAGGCTAAATCACCTGATTTGAGAGCCCCAACATTGATCACCATATCAATCTCATCTGCACCATTTTGGATAGCTTCTTTTGTCTCAAGTGCTTTCACAGTTGAAGTTGTTGCTCCCAAGGGGAAACCTACTACTGTGCAGACCTTGACATCTGTGCCTTCAAGCCTTTTTTTAGCATGTTCAACCCAGGTCGGATTAACGCAAACACTGGCAAAATCATACTCTCTAGCTTCAGACAACAAACAATCAATTTGATTTTCTGTTGCATCTTGTTTTAAAAGCGTATGATCGATATATTTGTTTAATTTCATATTCGGATTCTCCTGCGGTTTATGAGATAATTTCTATAATTTCTCGTAAACTTTGCACCCTATCATTTATTCTAACATATTTTTGAAAATCTGTAACTAGCTGAGGAGAAATTTTTCCATTTGTGTATACTTTTGCAACAATTTCTCCCTTTTGAACGGAATCTCCAACTTTCTTTTCAAAAACAATTCCTGTTTCATAGTCCAAGGCATCAGACTTGACTGCACGGCCTGCCCCCAGTCTCATAGCATAAAGCCCAAATTCCATAGCTGGAAGAGCTGAAATGACACCCGTTTCCTGAGCAGGGATTTCCACCACATGGGCTACATTGACAGGACGATAGAGGTCTTCCAAGTCTCCACCTTGGGCTTGGACCATCTCCTCAAACTTAGCCAGTGCTTGACCATTTTCAAGATGTTTGCGAACTTCTTCAACTGTTTTATTTACATTTGCCAGGCCAAGCATAATTTGAGCCAATTCGCATATAAAATGGGTAATATCCTGACGGCCTTGCCCTTGTAAAATCTCCAATGCTTCAAGGATCTCCAGACGATTTCCAATCGCTCGTCCCAAGGGCTGACTCATATCCGTAATCACTGCTACTGTTTTTCTACCAACTGCCTTACCAAGTTCCACCATGGTTTGAGCCAATTCACGCGCCTCATCAACCGTCTTCATGAAGGCCCCCTCACCGACAGTCACGTCTAGCAAAATAGCATCCGCTCCTGCCGCAATTTTCTTGCTCATCACCGAACTCGCAATCAAAGGGATCGTGTCAACAGTTGCGGTCACATCACGTAGGGCGTAGAGAAGCTTATCCGCTTTGACCAGCTGGTCTGATTGCCCAATGACAGATACACCAATATCCTGAACCTGACGAATAAAATCTTCTTGACTGCGCTCGACTTGATAGCCCTTGATTGATTCTAACTTATCAATCGTTCCACCCGTATGGCCGAGACCACGACCACTCATTTTTGCCACAGGTACACCGAAGCTAGCAACAAGGGGAGCCAAAATCAAGGTCACCTTATCACCAACACCACCCGTAGAATGCTTGTCAACCTTAACCCCATAAATAGCTGATAAATCAAACTCTTGACCTGTCTGAACCATTTTCATAGTTAGGTCAGAGATTTCTCGAGTCGTCATTCCTTTGAAATAAACAGCCATAGCAAAGGCAGACATCTGATAATCAGGGACAGTTCCTGACACATAGCCTTCAACTAACCACTCAATTTCACTCGAAGTCAGTTCTTGACCATCTCGTTTCTTTTGGATTAAATCAACTGCTCTCATTCTTTCACACTTCTAAGGATATAATATCCCTTATTTTTTTTGACGATTTCACAATTCCCAAACACATCTTCCATCTTTGACTTAGCACTTGGAGCCCCTTGTTTTTTCTGGATAACGATTGTCAAATCCCCACCAGTTTCCAAGAAATCTTTACTTTTCTCAATGATTTCATGAACCACTTGCTTGCCCGCACGAATAGGAGGATTAGAAATGACATGGTCAAATTTCCCTTTAACTTGTTCATAGATGTTGGACTGGAAAATCGTCGCTTCTACTTTATTTCGTTCAGCATTTTGTCGCGCCAAATCCAAGGCACGATTATTGATATCGACCATGGTCGCCTGAACTTCATAAGCCTTAACCAAGGACAAGCCCAGAGGCCCATAACCACAGCCTACATCAAGGACAGTTTCTCCTTGGTTGACCTCAAGACACTTGAGCAAGAGTTGACTCCCAAAATCAATCATTTTCTTGCTAAAAACACCCGCATCCGTCAAAAAGGTCATTTTTTCTCCCAACAAGTTCACTCTCAACTCATGAATGTCGTGAGCAGCGTCAGGATTTTCTGCATAATACATTTTACTCATGAAACTATTTTACCATAATTTGACTTAAATTGTAAATCGTTTACAAATTGATAATAAAACGAAAAAGACTGAAGAAAGCTAGTAAGTAAAACATTTTCTTCAATCTCTTTCAACTTTTATAAACGAATGACAAGCCATTGGGAGCTATAAGGTATCACAGTCAAGATAAAACAACAAATTTATTGTCTATAATCAAGCGCATTTTTATTACGATCGCTTAACCTTACAATACTTTATTATTAACAAAATTCCCAACAAAATGTTTAGATAAAAGCCCAACTGATACGTTTTTGTCAGGAATTCCAAACTTGTCCAAAGTCGTACCAAATCTTCTAGCGACATACGGAAAAGATACCCTTCAGTAGCAATCCATAGAACTAAAAAGAAATAACTACCAGCAGCAAGCCATTTCATCCACCGTTTTTTTAGGAAGAAAGCAATCAAGAGCGAACAGATAAAGATAGCTGTTACAATGGCATGTTCCATCAAAAAAGTAAAACCGTAATAGGTTTCCACAAAACGTCTACCATTATCCGCATTGGCTCCTTTTAAAAAAGGTAGTGCAAAACTTAAAATAAAACAAAGTTCCAATATATAACGTTTTAAGATTTTCATAGTACACCTCCTATAAGTTCTAACCCTCAAAGCCCCCTTTATTAGCTTATAAATCAGTAGAAAGTAGCTCCTACTTCATCTATAAATTGGTCAACCTCTATCTACCTCTATTATACGATATTGGCTTACTATCATCAAGAAACCGCTTTATTTTTTTAGCTTTTTATGGTATGATAGACAAAATATCTAGGGGAAAACAAATGACCAACGAATTTTTACATTTTGAAAAAATCAGCCGCCAGACTTGGCAATCGTTACATCGAAAGACAACACCTCCTTTGACAGAAGAGGAATTAGAATCCATCAAGAGTTTTAATGACCAGATTAGCTTGCAGGATGTTACCGATGTCTATCTCCCCCTAGCCCATCTCATCCAGATTTACAAGCGTACCAAGGATGATTTGGCCTTTTCAAAAGGAATTTTCCTTCAACGTGAAAGCAAATCCCAGCCTTTTATCATTGGGGTTTCTGGGAGTGTTGCCGTTGGAAAATCCACAACTAGTCGCCTACTTCAAATCCTACTGTCCCGTACACTTACAGATGCTAGGGTTGAATTGGTAACAACTGACGGCTTTCTCTATCCCAACCAGACCTTGATTGAACAAGGGATTTTAAATCGCAAGGGATTTCCTGAAAGCTATGATATGGAAGCTCTTCTCAACTTCCTGGATCACATCAAAAATGGACAAGATGTAGATATTCCTGTCTATTCTCATGAAGTCTACGACATCGTACCCGAGGAAAAGCAAAGCGTCAAAGCTGCTGATTTTGTCATTGTTGAGGGAATAAATGTCTTTCAAAATCCACAAAACGAGCGTCTCTATATCACCGACTTCTTTGACTTTTCCATCTATGTTGATGCTGCAGTCGATGACATCGAGAGTTGGTATCTGGACCGTTTCTTGAAAATGCTGAGCCTAGCCCAAAACGACCCTGATAGCTACTATTATCGTTTTACTCAAATGCCGATTGGGGAAGTGGAATCCTTTGCACATCAAGTCTGGACCAGTATCAATCTCACAAATCTACAAAATTATATTGAACCAACCAGAAATCGTGCAGAAGTGATTCTTCATAAAACAAAGAACCATGAAATCGATGAAATTTACTTAAAAAAATAATTTTCCCTTGTCAAAACGTAAGTTTTCAGATATAATGGTATAGTTAGTAAATATGGAGGTAAGAACATTGGCAAACATTAAATCAGCTATCAAACGCGCTGAATTGAACGTTAAACAAAACGAAAAGAACTCAGCTCAAAAATCAGCTATGCGTACTGCTATCAAAGCTTTCGAAGCAAACCCATCTGAAGAACTTTTCCGTGCTGCTAGCTCAGCTATCGATAAAGCAGAAACTAAAGGTTTGATTCACAAAAACAAAGCAAGCCGCGATAAAGCTCGTCTTTCAGCTAAACTTGCTAAATAAGAAACAGTCCATAGAGGCTGTTTTTTTGTCCCAAAATAGGAAAAGGTAGAAAATGAAAATCGCAATTATCGGATATTCTGGTGCTGGTAAGTCAACTCTAGCAGAAAAGTTGTCTCACTACTACTCCATCCCAAAACTTCACATGGACACACTCCAATTTCAACCTGGTTGGCAAGACAGCGACCGTGAATGGATGTTGGATGAGATGAAAAATTTTCTCACCAAGCATGAAGCCTGGGTCATCGATGGGAATTATTCTTGGTGTTATTACGAAGAAAGAATGCAGGAAGCTGACCAAATCATCTTTCTTAATTTTTCGCCATTAACCTGTCTCTTTCGAGCCTTTAAACGTTATCTCACATACCGAGGCAAGGTCAGAGAAAGTATGGCGGCTGGTTGTCAAGAACAATTTAATTGGGAGTTTATCCGATGGATTCTCTGGGATGGACGGAGCAAATCCGCTAAGGAACGCTACAAGTGGATTCAAAAAAACTATCCATATAAAGTGGTCATCCTCAGATCACAAAAAGAGATATACCAATTTCTAGATAAGAAAAGGAAGTCCTCCAATTCATAAAGAAGGACTTCCTTTTTGGCTATAATTATTCTGCAATCAAGGTTTCCAAACCAACCTTCATCATATCGGTGAAGGTATTTTGGCGTTCTTCTGCAGTTGTGTCTTCTTCTGGATTGACCAAGCTATCAGAAATGGTCATGATAGCAAGGGCGTCAACATGGTATTGAGCTGCCAGATAGTAAAGTGCTGCTGCTTCCATTTCCACAGCCTTGACTCCCCATTTACCAAGCTCGATGTTCTTTTCAAAGTAGTTTGAATAAAAGACATCAGATGATAAAACGTTCCCAACGTGGATTGTCATACCAAGTTCTTTAGCGATATGGTAGGCCTTATCCAACAAATCAAAGCTAGCGATTTGTGGGAAATCGTACTGTGGCCAGTCATTACGAACTATGTTTGAGTTAGTTGCAGCTGCCTGCGCCAAAACCAATTCACGGACGTGAACGTCTTCATTCAAAGAACCGGCAGTTCCCACACGGATCAATTTTTTCACATCGTAGTCAACAATCAACTCACGCGCATAAATCGAAATAGATGGCATCCCCATCCCAGTTCCCATAACAGATACACGGTGGCCCTTGTAAGTACCAGTGTAGCCAAACATGTTACGCACTTCGTTAAAACAAACAGCATCTTCAAGGAAATTCTCCGCAATAAATTTAGCACGAAGAGGATCCCCAGGAAGAAGAATTTTATCAGCAATTTCACCCTGCTGAGCAGCAATATGGATAGACATAATTTATGATACAAAGAGCGACAAGAAAACGACTGAAAATTAGGAATCTGACGAGAAGTCCTGATTTCTCAGTCAGATTATCTATTTTCCGAGTTTTCCGCTCGTGTTCAATTAGAACACCTCACTCTACCTTTCTTTTTTTATATTAAGGATAGCGACAGACAACAAAGTAAAAATAGGAAACTGACGAAGCATCTCCGATGCTAGACAGTTTATCTTTTTTACACAGTTCTCCGCTCGTATTCAGTTCAATGAATACAGTTAACCCATCCTTTCTGTATTCTAAAATTTATAATCAGAAAGATACCAAACCCGTCAAAAAGCAAAGGGAAAATAGGAGTTGGGTGCAGTGAGCGATGCTCGCTAGACCAACTATCTTTTTCCCACTGCTTTTAGGGTGGGTTCAATTCCTTTCTTTCTTAATTTTGATGATATTGAGAAGATTAGATCGGCTTCAATTCAAACCCGAACTCCCCTTCTCTTCTGAGTTTTTAGAAAAGTTTTCCGCTCGTGTTCAAATCAGAACACACGCTCTACCTTTCTTTTTTTATTTTTATATTTCATAGCTAGGAAAAATCGGATTCAATCATGACTCCGATAAGCCTACTTCTTTTTTATTTCAAACAGTTATTGATAAACTGACAATAGTTTTTAATCTTTTAAGTTAAATCCTTAACTAGAAGAAATGAGCATTCCCTACCTAATTACTTTATTCTTTGACTTCTGACACAGTATGCTAGCCCAAGGAAAGCGGTCTAACATTTTTGCAAATTCATAGGCTAAAACAGCTGTTACTAAGAGATACGGAAGAGAATCTATACCTAGCTCAGTGAAACCTATTACTAATCCAGTTGCAGACCAGGGAGCCCTCAAGGTCACAGACAAAAAGCAAACAGATCCCATAAGCAAAATGCTTGGCTGGCTATCCCCACCTAGAATCATTCCAAAGAGAGCAGCTCCAGCCATCCCCAAGGCAAAAGATGGCGTAAGTGTACCACCATAGGCCCCTGCCCACAGAGTAATAAGAACGACCAGTGCTTTTAGGATAAACAAGAGGAATACTGTTTTGCCATTGCTACCATTCAATACTTCCTGAGCCATCATACGTCCATTTCCAAGTAGATGTGGAAAATAACTTGCCAACCCAGTAAGAAAAAGAAAAGCTGAAGGCAATGTGAGAAGTATTCGTTTATCTTTTATTCTGTTTGAAGACGCTGCCTTACTTAAGTGACCAAAAAGCCAAGCTAGTGGGATTAAGAAAAGAAGTAATAAGGGAATATTCCATATTTCCTTTAATGACCATGTGATGGCTGGAATCTGATAAAGAGCCTGATCTGAAATAACCCAGCCTGCTATATAGGTTGAGACATAGGTAGCCAAACCGACTAAGACAAATCGTTTAATAGATAGAGCAATTCCTAGGGTTTCAAAAACAAAGAAGACACTTGTTAATGGAACCTGATAAACAGCCGCTAAACCAGCACCAGCACCACAAGCAAGGAGAAAGACTTGATCCTTCTTAGAGAGAGAACATATTTTTCCAATTGGTCCTGCAAATAGAGTTCCAATCTCTCGTGGCGCAGCTTCTTTACCAATAGGTGCTCCCCCTCCAACTGCAATAATCTGCCAAATTGAATGAAATAGATGTTTTAAAAAATGAAGTTTGTATTGTGAATTCTCATCCTTCATCTGTGCTTTAATGGAAAAAATCTGTGATTCTTTTTGCAAGAAATACCAGACCAAGGATGAGCTGACACCTACGATTATTAAACTTAATCCTATCCGCGATGAGGAAACTCCATCTGTCAAGAATACAGTTTGATGCTCTGATTGACCAAAAGCTATCCCCTCTATCATCTTTAAAAGATAATGTAACAAAATACCAGATAAACCTGAAACTATTCCTTGCAAAATGACTGCTAGGAATAATTTAAGATTATAAGGGATTTTCTGAAAAATACTCCTCAATTCTTTTAACATAGTAATAATTCAGCAAAAACGGTTTTAAGTAAGCCTTTAAAATCACCTTTAACACACTCAGTCACTTCTATAACCTCTCCGTGGTTAATCTCTTCTTTGAAACCAGTAGTATAGTTAGTAATACATAAACTTCCTAGAAGTTTCAAACCTAAGTAGGCTACAACAATAACTTCAGGAGCAGTTGACATTCCGACCACATCTGTTCCAAGCATCTTATAGGTACGAATTTCTACTCGTGTTCAAATCCAAACACGCGCTCTACCTTTCTGTTTATACTCTTCGAAAATCTCTTCAAACCACGTCAACGTCGCCTTGCCGTAGGTATGGTTACTGACTTCGTCAGTTCTATCCACTACCTCAAAACAGTGTTTTGAGCTGACTTCGTCAGTTATATCTACAACCTCAAAGCAGTGCTTTGAGCAGCCTGCGGCTAGTTTCCTAGTTTGCTCTTTGATTTTCATTGAGTATTCATTTTGTTCTTTCACAGAGAGCTACCTGAGTTCTATTCAAGCTCAGGTAGTACTTTCTTATAAACTAGACAAACTAACTGTCATTGTACCATCATATTACAAGACATCATCGTCACTCACCTTGGAATTCAATGTCGTACCCCAATGAGTGATTTTTCTATGTGGTTGGGCGAGAAGAGGTCTGTTATCATAGATTGTTTGCCATCTATTCCAGATAAGACCTGTTCTCTTTTCGATCTTAATTCGCAGATTTCTCATATTTTCTTTAATTGGGAGGTTGAGGACAAAACCTGCAGTCTGATTACGTCCATTTCCTTCCCAAGAATGACTGCGAACAACTGAATGACCATTTTTATCTACTGTAACTTCTTCCCAAGTTATAGAATAGCGTGCAATGTAAGCTCCACTATGCTGAATAGTTAAGGTCTTATCTTTTACAGGAGTGTAATTTAACACTTGTACTGGCTTAGAAGTTGGTGTTGTTACAGCATTCTTAGCTATAAATCGAAACACTTCTACTTCAGCAAGACTGAGGGCTTGATTGTTCTTACGTAGTTGTACACGAACACGGCGTCCCAACTTGCCATCCAACTGAAGATCTAGATGATTTCCTTCTAAACGAGAAACATATTTTCTAGTAATTTCTTTCCCTTTTTCATCGTATAAAATCACATCAAAATCTGCCAAACGTTTGGAAAGTTCGCCATCTCCACGATTATAAAGACGGACAAGTCCTACCTGTTCTGTACGACCCAAATCAACTTCCCACCAAGGCTGATTTTCAAATTTTGTATGAGTAATTGATTGCTGGCTGTAGTTACTATTGGTATTTCCATCTAGAGCACGACTAGCATCTCCTCCAAACTCGGTAGAACTTTGGCGTGCTTGCTTTTTCCATGCGATATTCTCAGCACGCAAGACTTGAACTTCTGCGAGACTGAGAGCATTGTAACCATCTAACTCAATACGGACAAAACGAGCTTTTTTATAGTCAATTGCAATTTGTGCAGAGATATCTTTCAGAGATGCAATGCGCTTTCTTTCAATTTCTTTTCCAGAACTATCTAAAAGAATCACATTAAAATTGGTAAGCCTATCCTGAGCAGTATCTGTTCGATTATAGATATTGATTTGACGAATCGTTTCTTCCTTGTCTAAATCGACTTGCCACCAAGGCTTAGATTGAAACTCTGTATGCGTTACAGAATGATGAGCATAATTCCCATCAACTTTTCCATCTACAGCCCTTCTAGCGTCACCTCCAAAAGCTGTCGAACTTTGGGTAACCCGTTTCCCTAGAGCTATATTTTCAAGAGGTTCAGCGCTTGGTTGACTAGATGACAGAGGGAGTTGTTGTTTCTTAAAGAAAGAAATTTTTTCCAGTTTTGGATCACGGTAACCCTGCTTGTCCAATGTTGTTCGTTTTCCAATATTAAAGTTTGGAATATCATTCATGCGACTTTCAAAATAGCCACGCGAACGGTGTTTAACATTGGCGCTTCCTGTAGATGTCACCACATCACTATCATTTTGTAGCACAGATGTAACCACATTGTCATTATCCACTACATAATGTTTAATTTTTCCATTTACAGCAAGCTTCCGACTTTCTAGTCCTACATCCCAGAAACCATTTTTGGCATTCCAGATTGTCCTTGAAGTAATGACCTTAGGCGCATTAAATGTTGTCACTTTTTTCAAAACATTGTTATAAAAAGTAGGATATTTCTGATAGGCTTCAACTGCTGCTATTTGAGCTAAGTAACCTCCTAGCGAATGACCTGTCATATACAGATTGGTAATGCTGGAATCCTGCGCCAATTCTTTTACCACATTACGGATATCATCCGCTTGTGCAGGTTTATTTCCTCCTAGCAAGGTCAAGTCCGTTCTCAAATCTTTGGCATCATTCAGTCTTGTCCCACGTATAGCCAACATTTGAACAGTATTGTCTTTTAAATAAGGAAAATCACTCTTAGTTTCAAATAGATAAGCATCCAAACCACTAGCTGTATGGTAAGCTTTTTTCATCTTCCAAAACGGGGCCAACTCATTGTGCATCATCTTATATTCTTGACGATTCAAGTAGAGACTCGGAAATGGATTTTTATGATCTAGAATTTTTTCGATATAGTCATCATCACGATAGGATAACTCCATAAAGAGAAGAGCATCTCGATCTGTAACATACCATTGTTTCTTATTATCATCTTCCCCATCTGCTAATCCGTCTCCATCACTGTCTGCCAGTAATGGATGACTGTTATATCCTAAATAGTCCTTACCATCTTTACGATAAACATAAAGCTCATCCTTATTTTTGATACCATCCTGATCGTCATCACCTTCTAAATCAAGGACTTTTTCACCATAAAGAGAATTGTCAAGCAAATCATTTTCTGAGTGCAGTTCCCCTTTTGAGATTTTCAAAAGATCTTCTGCTGTCACAGGACGAGAAGTTGTAGACTCATCCTTTACATTTTCCTCTTTATTCACTTCTTCAGGAACTAGAGCAGGCTCTGTTTTATGGGATTCCAGCTTTTCTTCTTCCTTCTGATTTTTAAGGACTTCTTTTGTTTCCGGAGCTGGTTGGATAACTGCCACTCTTTCCTCTATAAGAGGCGTTTCCTGTTTTTTTTCAGTATTTTCTAGTTTTGTCGGACTATCCGTTGCATTTACTACTAGAGGAGTTTCGTTTTTCACAACTGGACTTCCTTCATTGGCAGAAATTCCTGTCGGTGCTAAAAAAGCAAAGCCAACTGCAACAGATACAACTCCGATACTTAATTTTTTTATGCCAAAACGCATTATTTGGTGACCGATTTTCATTCTTTTCTAACTTTCTTTTATTTTCCCCTATTTACCAATAATTGATAAATAAGCATGTGATAAATTTTTACTAAAGATATAGTAGTTGATTGGATTTTTGTTCATCTTTTAATCACAACAAACCCAATCTTCTCTACTGAAGACGATGAGAACTCCCCCTTTCTAGTCTAATACCATCACCAATTTTTTTACAATTCTGCAAGAATCGCTTTCAGCAAGCCTTTGAAATCACCTTTAACACGTTCAGTCACTTCTACAACTTCTTCGTGGTTAAGTTCTTCTTGGAAACCAGCTGCAAAGTTAGTAATACATGAAATACCGAGAACTTTCAAGCCAGAGTGGGCTGCAACAATAACTTCAGGAACAGTCGACATACCAACTGCATCTGCTCCCAATGTCTTATAGGCACGAATTTCTGCTGGGGTTTCATAAGTCGGACCAGTAACGCCGATATAGACACCCTCATCAAGCTTGATACCAAGTTTTTTAGCCACTTCATGGGCAGTAGCACGGTATTCTGGTGTGTAGGCCTTAGACATATCTGGGAAACGAGGACCAAAGTCATCCAAGTTTTCACCCATCAATGGGTTTTGACCTGTCATGTTGATATGGTCTGAGATAGCCATCAAAGTACCAGGCCCATATCCAATACCACCAGCAGCATTGGTTACAATAACACCTTCACATCCAAGAACTTTCATGACACGTACTGGGAAAGTCACGACTTCCAGAGGGTTTCCTTCGTAGAAATGGAAACGTCCTTGAAGAGCCAAAACCTTGCGACCTGCAAGTTCCCCATATACTAATTTACCAGCGTGACCAACAACTGTTGAACGGCCCCAGTTTGGAATATCCGCATAGTCTACTACAACTGGATTTTCGATTTCTTCTGCCAATTCTCCAAGTCCTGACCCAAGGATTAGACCGAACTCGGGGGCTGCAATTCCCTTTTCTTTCAGGAAAGTAGCAGTTTCATGGATTTTGTTTAAAAATGTCATTGTGTGTCTCCTTTATTATTTTTTTAACATTTGACCAATTTTGTCAAAGGTTTTAGCATTACGAATAGTAATGTGGCGGTAGAAAGGCATCTTGAGCAAGTACTTATGATAGGCAGTTGCATAGTAGGATTCCTCTGAGAATTTCCCCCAGAAAATACCAAGTTTTCCAAAATGAACGACTTCATCTTCCAGTTCCAAACCGTTCACTTTCTCGATCACTTGATTCACATCCAAGCTCTCCGTGTAGAAGAGCACATCTTTTCGAGCCAGGTCTTTGGTCCACCAATCTGGCAGATTCTCCAGCTCTGCTTCATAGTCTTCCTGACTCAGCAAAGAAAAGCTCTGAATAAATGGATAATGGATTTCAAAGAAAGCCTCTAACTTTTCAACCAATTGGGCTTTGGGAGCTGTCGAAGTAAAGAAAATGTTGCCACTGTTGATGTAGGTTTCAAGCTTTTCCAGTCCCAAGTCTGTCAGTTCTTGACGAAGCTCCGCCATGACAACCTTATTTTTCCCACCGACATTAATGCCCCGAACAAGTAAAGCATATCGCGTCATCTTATACCAATTTATCTAAGAAACTTTCACCAATCATGGCAGTTTCAACACCAAAATTATCCGCAACTGTTGCTGAGATGTCTGCAAAATGTCCAACTGGAATGACACCATTGCCTTTAAAGGCAGGGCTGTAGGCCAAAAGTGGAATATATTCGCGAGTGTGGTCTGTTCCTGCGTAAGTTGGGTCGTTCCCGTGGTCCGCAGTAATCAAGAGAAGGTCATTCTCTCTCATGGCTGCGATAATTTCAGGTAAGCGTTCATCAAACTCATGCAAGCAATCACGGTAACCATGAGCATTACGACGGTGGCCATAAAGGGCATCAAAGTCAACCAAGTTTGTGAATGAGAATCCTTTTTCAAATTCAGCAAGGGCCATGGTCTTCAATAGTGTATCAATTCCATGGCTGTTTGACTTGTTGTGGCCCATGTCATGGTTGATACCAGCACCGTTAAAGATATCATTGATTTTACCAACAGCATAAGTATCGATACCAGCTTCATTCAATTTATCCAAAACAGTCGGTGCAAATGGGGATACAGCCAAGTCACGACGGTTTGCTGTACGAGTAAAATTACCTGGTTCACCTACATAAGGACGAGCAATGATACGACCAAGAAGGGCAGGACGCTCAAGGGTAATTGAACGAGCGTATTCACAGATACGGTACAATTCATCCAAAGGAATGATGTCTTCGTGGGCAGCAATTTGCAAGACAGGGTCAGCTGAAGTATAGATAATCAGCTCTCCAGTTTCCATCTGACGTGGTCCAAAATCATCGATAACAGCTGTTCCTGAGTAAGGTTTATTGGCTTCACGAATGATCTTGCGTCCTGAGAATTCTTCGATTTTTGTCAAGATTTCTTCTGGGAATCCGTTCCAGAAAGTATCGAAAGGCTCCGTAATGTTAAGTCCCATGATTTCCCAGTGTCCAGTCATAGTATCCTTACCAAGAGATACTTCCTCCAATTTTGTTGCATATCCGGTTGGATTGCTTTCAGCTGGTACAGTCTTCAAAGGTACTTCACGAGGAATATTTCCTAGACCGATTTTAGCCATGTTTGGCACATTCAAACCAACTGTTTTAGAAATGTGTCCCAATGTGTCAGAAGCTCCATCTGGAACCCCTGCATTGACAAAGTTATTAGCATCTGGTGCAGCACCGATTCCTACAGAATCTAGTACCACCAAGTGAATACGATTAAATTTTGACATAGTGTATCTCCTTATTATTTTGATTTTGTTGAAGTTAAAATCTGAACTCCATCTTGTCCAGCAACGATGACCTTATCTACCATTTGGTTAAATAAGCCGTGTTCTACAACACCAACGACATGGTCCAATTTTTGTCCGAAAGCAATTGGATCTTCAATGACATCCAAGGCAAGGTCAATGATAAAATTCTGCATATCGGTCACAAAACGTTGACCATCTTTTTCACGGAAACTTGGTTTGTAGCCAGCTCGCTCAAAACGACGAAAGACCTGTTCTGCGCCATACTGAACTACCTCCACTGGCAATTTAAAAGCACCCAATTTTTCGACTAGCTTGCTTTCATCTACCACCCAAATATATTCTTTTGAGGGCGTTGCCACAACCTTCTCCATCAGAAGGGCACCACCACCACCTTTGATTCCATTAAACTGATTATCCACTTCATCCGCTCCGTCAACCGTCACATCAACAACGTCTACTCGATCAATAGACTTGAGCGGGATGTTAAGGCCTTCAGCCTGTTTACTAGTCACACTAGAAGTCGTTACAGCTGTAATCTGCAACCCTTCTTCCTTAATCCGACGACCGAGTTCTTCTACGAAATAATAGGCAGTAGACCCCGTTCCCAGTCCGACAACCATGCCATCCTTGACAAATTCAGCAGCCTTGATACCTGCCATTTTCTTCAGATTTTCCACTCAAACACCTCCATTAAAGAGCTACCTCTATTATACCATGTAAAGGCTTTTATTTCATCTGAAAATTGAAACCGATATCCATTCTCGGAGAAATCTTGCTAGAGTTGATTTTTTATCATAAAGATGATTAAATAGTTAAGTACAGAAAAGGAGAAATAAGATGAACCCATTAGATTTGTTGAATCAAGTAAAAGAACTAATCGAAACAAAAGATTTCGAAGCTGCAAAAACATTTGTTACAGAAAATCAAGAACAGCTTGGAGAATACTTCTCTCAAGCTCAGCAGTTGATTTCCGGTTCAGAAGGTCTAGATGGCTTCGTTAGCAAGATTAAAGGATTTTTCTAAAAATATAAGAGGCTGGCAAAACTCAATTTCAGTAGAAAATGAAATTAATTTTCCCACAATAAAACGCATAGTGTCAAATTTTTTGTAAAATCTGATACTATGCGTTTTTTATAATTAACTATGTTCTGTGATAAATTTATAGGCTTCTTGACCAGCGATAGCTCCATCTCCAACCGCTGTTGTTACTTGTCGGAGGTCCTTCAAGCGAACATCTCCAACTGCAAAGATACCGTCAACTGCAGTCTTCATGTGGCTATCTGTCACAATCCAGCCTGCCTGATCTTGAATATTCAATTCTTTAACAAAATCGCTAAGAGGGTCCAATCCAACATAGATAAAGACACCACCGAAGGCTTGTTCTGTCACTTGACCTGTTTTCACATTTTCAAATACGACAGATTCTACTCGGTTTTCACCCTTAATTTCCTTCACTACAGAATCCCAGATAAAGCTGATTTTCTCATTCGCAAAGGCGCGGTCTTGTAAAACCTTTTGGGCACGAAGTTGGTCACGACGGTGAACAATGGTAACAGTCTTAGCAAAACGAGTCAAGAAGATGGCTTCTTCAACAGCTGAATCTCCACCACCAACTACCAACAAATCTTGGTCACGGAAGAAGGCACCATCACACACGGCACAGTAAGAAACACCACGACTGTTCAGTTCTTCTTCTCCAGGTACTCCCAAAGGACGGTGTTTAGAGCCAGTCGCTACGATAACTGTACGTGTTTCATATGTTTGGTCATCAGTCATCACTTTCTTAAAATCACCATGGTCTTCAACATTTTCAACATAACCATAAATGTGCTCAACACCAAGATTTTCAAGCGGTTCAAACATCTTTTCAGCCAATTCTGGCCCACTAATATTAGCGTATCCTGGGTAATTTTCGATATCAGAGGTATTATTCATCTGACCACCTGGCAGACCACCTTCAATCAAAGCTACTTTCAGATTGCTTCGAGCAGCATACAAGGCTGCAGTCATACCTGCAGGTCCAGCACCGATAATAATAGTATCGTACATATAGATTCCTTCTTTCTTGTTGTAACTATCTTTATTCTAACTCTTTTTTGTCAATCAAGCAAGGATTATGCCTTGAAAACAAGAATTAAACTCATAACCGCAAAAGATAATACTGGAACAACCAAGACTCCAATCATAATCATATCATAGAGATGGGCTTGGCGAGCCTTGGCTGTCTTATCAACTCCCGACATGGCTCTTAGTCCAATCCAAATCCCTAAAAAAATCAGGACGAGGATGGTGGTCAAGATCAAACTCTCGAAATATAAAGAAAATAGTTGCAGTAGCATGATTTCTCTCATTTCTATCTTTTTTAAAGAGTAAACTCAGCTAGTCCAGCTAACTGAGTTTTTCTTTATCTATTATATCAAATATAAGTCCGTTTGTAACTAGCGAAGAATTCTTTTGTCCGCTCTTCTTTAGGATGGTGGATAATCTCATCCGGTGTTCCAGACTCAATGATTTTCCCCTTATCTAGGAAGAGAATCTTATCCGCAACTTGGGCTACAAAGGACATGTCATGACTGACCAAAATCATGGTTTGACCTGACTTAGCAGCATCTGCAATAGACTTTTCTACTTCACCGACCAATTCTGGGTCAAGGGCTGAAGTTGGTTCGTCTAAGAGCAAAACATCTGGTTTCATAGCAAGAGCACGCGCTAGGGCAACCCGTTGCTTCTGTCCACCTGATAAATGGCGAGGATAATGGTTTTCACGATCAGAAAGCCCAACCTTAGCCAACTCTTCCTTGGCAATCTTAGTCGCTTCTTGATCAGACAATTTCTTGACAACAACCAAGCCTTCTTTCACATTATCAAGTGCTGTGCGGCGTTCAAACAAATTAAACTGTTGGAAAACCATAGACAGCTTGCGACGTAGGGCAAGGATTTCTTCTTGAGTGATTTTAGAAAAATCAACTGAGAAATCATCAATCTGAATCGAGCCACTGTCAGGTGTTTCAAGATAATTGAGACTACGAAGAAAAGTTGATTTCCCAGCTCCTGAAGAACCAATCAAGGCTACAACTTCCCCTTTTTGAATATCCAAGTCCAGATGATCCAAGACAGTCTGTCCTGAAAAGGATTTGCTTAAATTCGAAATCTTAATCATTAACGAAGGTCTCCTTTCACATCTGTTTGCACTGTATCAGGTGCAGAAATAGCCATTTTTCTCTCGATGAAACGACCGAGGCTTTCAATTCCGATATTGACTACCCAATAAACAAGGGCAACGGAGATGAAGCGTTCAAAATAACGATAATCGGCACCACCCAAAATCTGAGCTTGGGCAAAGACTTCCACAACACCCGCACTAAAGGCTAGGGAAGTTCCCTTGGTCAATCCGATTAGAGAATTGATTAAGGTTGGAGTTGCCACAACTGCTGCATTTGGAATAATTACGCGACGATAAACTTGTGCTCGGGTCATCCCCAGACTGCGTGCCGCCTCAATCTCACCAGGATTGACTGAGAGAATGGCTGCGCGAATGGTTTCACTGGCATAAGCTGCTTCATTAAAGGCAAAGGCAACAATTGCAAAAGCAGCGGCTGGAATAGCATTGATATTGAGACCAGTACCCCATTGCTGATTGAGAGCTTTCAAAGCCAAAGGGATTCCGTAGTAGGTCAACATGAGTTGCACCAAAATCGGTGTCCCTTTTAAGAAACTAACAAAGAAGGCCTGCAAGGGATATAAAATTTTGACACGATTGATTTTCACAATGGCAAAAAGAAGGGCCAAAACCAAGCCAAAAAGGGCACCACCAATTGTCAACATAATCGTTGTTGGAAGTTGTTGGACAATTCTTGGAATTCCATCAAAGACCGAACGCAGGCTAAACAGCTTGCCATCCGGAATCAATTGCATCAAGTTTTGGTACCAATCTGATGCTAAAATCGTTGTAACATTCATAAAAACATCCTCTCCTGATAATGATTCATTCTACCATACTTCTGCCGTCAATGAAATTATTTGCTACGGTCAGATACAGACTTTTCTACCTACTAGTTTATCATACTTTGAAACAGGGAGGTTATATATTTTATCTATCAAAGAGATAGATAAAAACTATTTCAATCCCAATTCTTCATAAGATTTTCGATAACCGATTTGCTTAACAGTTCCATTTTCTACTAAAATGGGCCGTTTTAACAACATTCCATCGCTTGCTAGCAACTCAGCCGCTTCTTGGTTTGACAGACTTCCTACCTTATCTTTCAGCCCCAATTCACGGTATTTGATTCCACTGGTGTTAAAAAATTGCTTCAACTCGAAACCTGAGGTTTCTAGCCAGTTTAAAATGACTTCTTGGCTAGGTGTTTCTTCGACGATATGAACGGCTTTATAGTCCACACCAAGTTGGTTTAATTCTTGTTTTGCTTTTTTACAAGTTGAACATTTTGGATATTCGATAAATTCTAACATGTCTTTCACTTTCTATTTTATATCTTTAAAATCTGCGCCTTCATGCTCCAAGAGCCAAGCTTTCTTTTCCACTCCTGCGGCATAACCAGTCAGACGCTTGCCAGCTCCCAGCACACGATGACAAGGTACTAGGATAGACCAAGGATTCCGCCCCACTGCTCCACCAATTGCTTGAGCAGAAGCCACTTGCAAATCTTGTGCTATTTGCCCATAGGTCACTGTCTGACCATAAGGAATTCCCTGTAAATAGGACCAAACTCTCTTTTCAAAATCCGTTCCGATTGGAGCCAAGGGCAAGTTGGATAAATCCTGAGACTTACCTTTAAAGTAAGCATCTAAGCAAGTGATAACTGGGGTTAAAATGGGATGACTAACAACTGCTTCTATCGTCTCATCTCCTAATCCCCTCTCAAAATGTTTCTGCTCCTGTACCCAAATTCCATACAAATAGTGATCATCAGCTACGAGAGAAAGGGAACCAATCGGCGAAGAATAGAGTATTTTTGCGTACTTCTTTTGCATTATTTCTTCAATTTTTGATAGGCCAAACGTTCCCCATCAACCGGCACCTTTCCAACCCGTTTAAAACCAAGTTTTTCAAAAATATGTTGCATAACCTTATTTTCAGCATGCGTATCTGAGCGAAAATCTAGATAGTCAAAACCTTCAATCAAACCCTCTAAGAAGGTTTGAGCAACTCCTTGTCCCTGGGCATCTGCTGCCACAGCAATACGGTGAAAAACTAGGTACTCTGACTCCCCAGCTTGCCAGTTTCCTTCATAAATGGCTTCATAGGCTGCCTCTGGACTCTTGGTCACAGCAGCATAGGCTAATAGTTCTCCATCTTCCAAGGCTACATAGGCTTGACCTGAGATAATATCCTCAATAATAACATCAGCATTTGGATAACCATTTTGCCACTGGTCACTACCAGCATCCGCTAAACATTTTTTAGCATCCTCCATCACCTGCATGATGGCATCTACTTCATTTGGAAAAGCTAAACGAATCTCCATCTTTTCTCCTCATTTCTGACTAGTTTCTCCCATCATAGCATAATTTAAGTCTTTCTACAAGCAGTTAAAACTTGACTTTCTATTTTTATTATTTTATAATCTAGTTATCAAAACTAGATAAAAGGGAGCTGAAAATGAAAACTACCTTTTCCTACCCAAAATGGGTAGAAATTCCAAACATTGACCTCTATCTGGACCAGGTTTTACTCTATGTCAATCAGGTCTGCGCCCCTATCTCTCCTGATAAAGACAAGGGCCTAACAGCATCCATGGTCAACAATTATGTCAAACATGGTTACCTGACAAAACCTAACAAGAAAAAATACCAACGCCAACAGATTGCCCGTTTGATTGCTATTACAACCCTCAAGTCGGTATTCTCTATTCAAGAAATAGCACAGACACTTAATACTCTACAAAATCAAGCAAGTTCAGACCAACTCTACGATGCTTTTGTAAACTACATGAATCACGGAATTGACCCAGCTAACCCCATTATCCAAACCAGCTGCCAAACCGTTAAACTCTATCATCAAACTCTAGCCTTAATCCATCATACTCAAGAGGAGGTCATCCAATGAACACTAGTCTTAAACTCAGCAAACAACTCAGTTTTGGGGAAGAGATTGCTAATAGTGTAACCCATGCCGTAGGTGCAGTCATCATGCTCATATTACTCCCCATTTCATCCACCTATAGCTATGAGGCACACGGATTTTTATCATCTATCGGCGTTTCCATATTCGTTATCAGTCTCTTTCTCATGTTCCTCTCATCCACCATTTACCACTCTATGGCCTATGGTTCGACCCACAAATATGTCTTGCGAATCGTTGACCATTCGATGATTTATGTGGCTATCGCAGGCTCTTATACGCCGGTCGTCTTAACCTTAATGAATAACTTGTTTGGCTATCTAATTATTGCCATCCAGTGGGGAACGACCATCTTTGGTATTCTCTATAAAATCTTTGCTAAAAAGGTTAACGAGAAATTCAGCCTTGCTCTTTACCTGATTATGGGCTGGTTGGTTCTGGCAATCATTCCTGCCATTATCAGTCAAACGACGCCCATTTTCTGGAGTCTCATGGTAACTGGCGGACTCTGTTATACAGTTGGGACTGGATTTTATGCCAAGAAAAAACCTTATTTCCACATGATTTGGCATCTCTTTATCCTAGCAGCATCTGCCCTCCAATACATTGCTATTGTTTATTATATGTAAAAGAGGTCGGGACAAATCCTAACCTCGTTTTTATTCTCTATAATGTTTTAAATTCAAAAGCACTCTAGTCTTTTTTATAATATCTACTATCGTACCGCCAATTATGGGATACTACTTCCCTGCTAGTATGTAAATCAGAATAGTTATACTCTTCGAAAATCTCTTCAAACCACGTCAGCGTCGCCTTACCGTATATATGTGACTGACTTCGTCAGTCTTATCTACAGCCTCAAAACAGTGTTTTGAGCAACTTGCGGCTAGCTTCCTAGTTTGCTTTTCGATTTTCATTGAGTATTAAATCATAATCATTCGTTAATGAACCGTACCTAACGAATCAAGACAGACAAATGGTCACATAACAAAAAAACGTTTTCCAACGTTTTTTTTTGACTGTGATTTCTTTAAATGCATTTTTTCCTAAGGCAAATTATTCCCTGCTGCAAGATAAATTTCATACCATTCTTTTCTTGTTAAGCTAAAGTTTGCCGCTTAGCTAACTTCTCTCAAGTGCTTAGGATTTGTGGTACCTACGACTGCCTGCATTTTTGCTGGGTAGCGTAACACCCAAGCGATAGCAATAGCTGATGGGCTCACACTGTATTTTAATGCTAATCGATTTAGGACTTGGTTTAGTTGTTGGAACTTCTCATTGCCAACAAAATTCCCTTTAAAATATCCGAACTGCAAGACTGACCATGCTTGAATGATCACATCGTGTAATTTGCAATATTCAAAAATGCTACCATCTCGCATAGCTGCTTGACTATCTTCCATATTAACATGAAAACCTGATTCGAATCCTGGTGTAAAAGCCGCACTCAATTGTAGCTGATTAACAGCTAACGGCTGCTTGACATCTTTTTTAAGCAACTCCATCATCATAGGATTTTGATTAGAAACTCCAAAATCTCGAACCTTACCTTGTTCATAAAGGAGATCAAAGGCTTCTGCTACTTGGTCAGATTCCATCAAAGCATCTGGTCGATGAAGAAGCAAGCTATCTAGATGATCAATCTTCAATCTTTGCAAAATTCCGTCAACTGATTGTAATATATACTCTTTTGAAAAATCAAAATAGGTAAATTCTTCTATGCGAATGCCACATTTGGACTGAATCCACATCTTTTCTCTTAAATCTGGACGATTTTTTAGGACAAGACCTAACAGTTCTTCACAACGACCACGACCATAAATATCAGCTAAGTCAAAAGCATTGATTCCAACAGAAAGTGCTGTTTCTACAAGCTCTTCAACTTCTTTTACAGACTTATCTTTTATTCTCATCATTCCGAGAACAATTTCTGATAATTCTTTGTCATCTTGACCAAAAGTTATGTATCTCATCAAATTTTTCTCCTTTAATTTCTAACATTCTTCCCTTCATTATAACAAAAAACCGCTTTGCAACGGCTTTTTGACTATATTTCACTCCATTTTATCTTCTTAAACCCACGGAAAAAGAGAAAGATACCAATAAAGAGAACAGCTAAAGGAATAATCTTTGTAAGAAAAACATTTGAAATTCCCATCCACTCATAGTAACGGAGCAGAGAACCTACAATAAGCTGGGCAACAATCATACTGTTAAAGGGACGAAAAAAATCTTCTTTCCAATTCCAAATACTGATGACTAGAGAAAGCGTAAAAACAAGGAAACTATCCCAGGGAGCAGGAAGATAAAATGCTCCTTCTTGTACAAAACTTCCTATTCCTACATATCCCAGAACAACTAGCAGAACAAGAATCCCAACAACAATATAGGTGCCAATTTTCATTTTAGGAGAATCTTGGACTAAGCCCCAACGTAAGATTGTGGCCACAAGCCCAAAGCCAACTATAAAAAGAAGAAGTTGCCCTAAAAAAGTAAGCAAATTGACTGTTAAGAGAGGACCTTTAGAAAAATCACTTAGTAGTTGATAATAACGTAATACCGCTAGGACAAGAATTGGCGTCAAAAGGGACTCCTTGATAGAACTGCGTGGTGCTTCCTTGAGCATCTCTTTCATTATTTTTTTAGGATTCTTACCTAGATAATCCTCTGCACTCATGCCATCTCGTTCTGCTTCTGAAAAATCTAACATCATCAAATAAATCTGCTCTCTGAGATAGTCCTCATCATAGAGAAATCCAGCAAGATTAAAACTATCCCACAGTTCCTCAAAATACTGCTGATTCTCCTCAGAAAACTCATGTAGCAAAGCGCTTGTTTCTTCATAATACTTCATTTTCTTCATGGTTTACCCTCCATTCTTAATTCCTTCTACTTTTTGACTCAAATCGTCCCATTGTTGCCAAAAGACTGAGACACGCTCTTCTCCTTCTTTAGTTAACGAAAAATACTTCCGATCTGGACCATCTGGCGATGGGCGCATGTTGCCTCTTATCCATTGATTTTTTTCTAACTTTTGCAACAAAGGATAAATAGTTCCTGGAACGATAGTATCAAATCCAGCCTCTCGCAAAGTCTGAACCAACTCATAACCATACCGCTCTTTTTGACCAATCATATCCAAGACACAACCTTCAAGAATACCTTTTAATAGCTGAGTTTCCTTCATCCCTTCCCCCTTCTATCTATTTTGTAATACCTACTAGTAGCTTCATCTATAATATACCACTTTCACACTAGTTTGTAAAGCATAATAGTTGAAATAAAAAAACAGAACTAGCATGAACTAGTCCTGTCTATTTTTACCCAATCACACTTCCGTTTGGTACAGCTGGATCAACTGTGAGAAGGGTTAATTTTCCATCATGTTCAGCTGATAGGATCATACCTTGGCTGACATATTTTTTCATCATTTTACGTGGTTTGAGATTGGCAACGATTTGAACTTTCTTGCCGACCAATTCTTGTTCATTTGGATAGTATTTTGCAATCCCTGAGAGGATTTGACGATCTTCTCCATCACCAGCATCTAAGCGGAATTGAAGCAACTTATCAGAACCTTCTACTTTAGAAACTTCTTTGACTTCTGCGACACGGATTTCGACCTTGTCAAAGTCTTCAAACTTGATTTCTTCCTTGTTTAGTTTGAGTTCAACTTCGTCTGGGTTCCACTCTTTTTCGACTGCTGGTTTGTTGCCTTCCATTTGTTCCTTGATATAGGCGATTTCTTCTTCCATATCCAGACGTGGGAAGATTGGTGTTCCTTTGGCAACTACAGTCACATTTTCTGGGAAGTCAGCCAAGCTCAAGTTTTCAAGGCTAGAAACTTCTGCTAGACCAAGTTGAGTCAAGACTGCACGACTGGTCTCCATCATAAACGGCTCAATCAAGTGAGCGACGACACGAAGACTAGCTGCCAAGTGGCTCATGACACTTGCCAATTGGTTACGAAGAGCTTCATCCTTAGCCAAGACCCATGGAGCTGTCTCGTCGATGTATTTGTTAGTACGAGAGATCAGAGTCCAGACTGCTTCTAAAGCACGTGGGTAATCAACTGCTTCCATGTGTGTATGGTAGTCAGCGATTGATTGTTCTGCAACGTCAGCAAGAACATGGTCAAACTCTGTTACACCTTCTTCATAGGCAGGAATTTGTCCATCAAAGTACTTGTTAATCATAGAAACCGTACGGTTGAGGAGATTTCCAAGGTCATTAGCCAATTCATAATTGATACGACCGACATAGTCTTCAGGAGTAAAGGTTCCGTCTGAACCAACTGGAAGGCTACGCATGAGATAGTAACGAAGTGGATCTAGTCCATAACGCTCTACCAACATTTCAGGGTAAACGACATTCCCTTTAGACTTAGACATTTTGCCGTCTTTCATGACGAACCAACCGTGGGCAATCAAACGATCTGGCAATTTGATATCCAACATCATAAGAAGGATTGGCCAGTAGATTGAGTGGAAACGAAGGATGTCTTTTCCTACCATGTGGAAGACTGTTCCATTCCAGAACTTGTCAAAGTTACCATGTTCGTCTTGACCGTAGCCAAGAGCTGTCGCATAGTTAAGAAGGGCATCAATCCAAACGTAGACAACGTGTTTTGGATTTGATGGGACTGGTACTCCCCATGTAAAGGTTGTACGAGAAACAGCCAAATCTTCCAAACCTGGTTCGATGAAGTTGCGAAGCATTTCATTCAGACGACCATCTGGAGTGATAAATTCAGGATGGGACTTGAAAAATTCGACCAAACGATCTTGGTATTTGCTAAGGCGAAGGAAATATGATTCTTCAGATACCCATTCAACCTCGTGACCTGATGGAGCAATACCACCAGTTACATTTCCAGCTTCGTCACGGAAAACTTCTGCAAGCTGGCTTTCTGTAAAGAACTCCTCATCTGAGACTGAATACCAACCAGAGTATTCACCCAAATAGATATCATCTTGAGCAAGCAAGCGCTCAAATACTTGAGCCACTACTTTTTCATGGTAATCATCCGTTGTACGGATAAATTTATCGTATGAGATATCGAGTAATTGCCAGAGTTCTTTAACTCCAATTGCCATTCCATCAACATAGGCTTGTGGTGTAATCCCAGCTTCTTCTGCTTTTTGTTGAATCTTTTGACCATGCTCATCAAGACCTGTCAAATAAAAGACATCGTAGCCCATCAGGCGTTTATAACGTGCTAGGACATCACATGCGATAGTTGTGTAGGCAGATCCGATATGAAGTTTCCCAGATGGATAGTAAATCGGTGTTGTAATATAAAAATTCTTTTCAGACATAATTTTTCCTTTCCAGGCAAATGAAACCTGTTTTTCTAACACTTCATTATATCACATTTTTAATAATTTTCGATAGGGAAATCCATACAAAAACAAGATAGACAAGTGTCCATCTTGTTGATCTTATTCATAACGGAGAGCTTCGATTGGATCAAGTTTCGATGCCTTGTTGGCTGGCAAGACTCCAAAAACGATACCCACACTAGCCGAAACCGCAAGACTAAATAGGGCAACTGGGATTGATACTCCAACTTCTATACCCGCAATCAAGCCTTGCAATAGCAAACCTGCTAAGGCAGTTAAACCACTTGCAATTGTCAAGCCAATTAATCCACCTAACAAAGTCAAAATCATGGATTCAATCAAAAACTGGATTAAAATATTAGCACGTGTTGCACCCAAAGCCTTACGGAGACCAATCTCACGGGTACGCTCTGTAACAGAAACCAGCATGATATTCATAACACCAGTTCCTCCAACAAAGAGGGAAATACCTGCAATGGCACTAATAATCGTCGTCATAAAACTAAACGATTGTTGAACTTCTGCAAATGCAGCTGACTCATCTGATACTTGATATTCTCCCTGTTGCAAGCCAGCAAGCTCTGTCATTTTTCGTGCTAATTCTGGACCCAGAGTTTGAGTCAAGCTTGTGTCATTCACTCGAAAGACAATATTAGCTATTTCATCTACATTAAAATTCGCAGCAAGGGAAGTATTTGTAGTAATGGGCAAGCCACCAAAACCATATATTTTTGAACGTTTAGCCTCTGGACTAGTATAAACCCCAATGACTCGATAACTAAAACCATTGACTTCTACAACCTTGTTAATAGCCTCTTGAGGAGAGCCAAATAAACTAATGGACAATTCTTCATCAAGCAAAATAACACTTGCAAACTCTTTGAAATCTTGCTCTCTCAGACTACGACCTGCAATGATTTCATTCTTAACAGCGTCCATATAGGTTCTATTCCCGCCTGTCAAATTGGCATTTTCAACCTTTTTATCTTTATAAGTCAAGATGGCGTTCGTTGAGTTGGTTACATAGTAATTATCCACTCCCTTGAGTTTGGCTGCCTCTTTAACCCAGGATTCTTGCGGTTTTGGCGGTTCAACATGAACTTCCTCTTCTTTTCCAGAAACCGTAAAAGCTGATTGTTTCTGAGTAAAAGACCCATCTTTACTTTTTTTAGAAGAGAAAAAGACACTAATATTCTTCTGAGATTTGGTCATATCTTTGTTGAGTTGACGAGATAGGGAATCACCTAGAGCCATAATCACAACAACTGATGAAACACCGATAATAATCCCAATCATGGTAAGCAAAGAACGCATCTTATGTGCCATGATAGATGAAAAGGCAAATTTCAGATTCTGCATCTTAGTTTTCCTCCTTTTCTAACTGAGCACTATCAGATGAAATAACTCCATCGCGAATGACAATCTGACGTTTGGCATAAGCAGCTATTTCAGGCTCATGCGTTACCATGATAATGGTTTTTCCTTCTTTGTTCAAGTCAACCAATAGTTGCATGATTTGATTACCTGTTTTGGTATCCAAGGCTCCTGTCGGTTCGTCTGCTAGGATAATAGAAGGATTGTTTACCAAGGCACGCGCAATAGCCACACGTTGCTTTTGACCACCAGATAATTCCGAAGGCAAATGATGACTACGTTCTGTCAATTCAACCTTATCTAGATATTCCTCAGCTAACTTGCGACGTTTTGAAGCCGAAACTCCCGCATAAATCAAGGGCAATTCTACGTTTTGCAGAGCATTGAGTTTAGATAGAAGAAAGAACTGTTGAAAGACAAATCCGATTTGTTGGTTGCGGACCTTGGCTAGTTGTTTTTCACCTAGTCCAGCCACTTCTTGACCTTCAAGATAATACTCTCCACTGGTTGGTGTATCCAACATGCCAATCGTGTTCATCAGGGTTGACTTACCTGAACCGGATGGTCCCATGATGGCAACAAATTCACCCTCATTCACTTCTAGGTTGATATTTTTGAGAACCTGCAGTTCTTGGTCACCATTACGGTAGCTTCTGCAGATATTTTTTAAACTAATTAGTTTCTTCATCAGCCTTCACCTCTTTTCCTTCCTCTAGAGAAGACGTTGGGTTACTGATGACCTTGACTCCATTTGTCAGACCTGAAGTGATTTCTTGGTTGTCTGCATCAGCATTACCCAAACCAACTTCCACTTTTTTGGCCTTTTTCTGCTCGTCAAGCACCCAGACATAGTTCTTATCATTTTCAGTCACAATACTTGTTAGAGGAACCAAAATAGCTTTAGTCTTGTTCTTCACCTCAACACTTACTGAGAATCCTTGTTTTAAATCACCGATTTCACTTGTAACATCAATGGTATATGGATATTTAGAACCAGAATTACCACCTGCTGCGGCAGTAGCTGCACTTGCTGCTTCACCATTGTTTTTAGGGTAGTCAGAAATGTAGCTAATCTTACCAGTCCAGCTCTTATCTTGGTAAACTTTAGAAGTAAAGGTTACTTCTTGTCCTACAGAGAGGTTGGCAAGGTTATATTCAGATAGTTCCCCCTTAACTTGCAAGTTTTCATTGCTAACGACATGAACTACCACCTGGCTAGCTCCAGTTGGAGATTTAGAAACATTACGGTTGACTTCGACCACAGTTCCCTCTAAGGTACTGAGAACCGTCATTGCATCCAACTGACTTTGAGCCTTGCTTAATTGCGCTGCTGCATCTGCACGAGCATCACGAGCATCACCTAATTGTGCATCAATAGATGACACTGAATTTCCTGAGACTGGAGCTGGAGTTTGGGCTGCAGCTCCTTCGCCTCCTGCTGGTACTGGTAACTGGGGAGCTGAAGCAGCTTCATTTCGTGCTTGATTGAGTTCATTGATATGACGGTCTGCCTTAGCAACTGCTCGACTCGCTGAATCATAGGCCGCCTGGGCTTCTGAACTACTGTACTTGACTAAAGCCTGCCCTTCACTGACTTTATCACCCACAGAAACAAGGATTTCATCTAAATCTCCCTTACTAGCATCAAAATAAACATATTGTTCATTTTTTGCTGTTACTGTCCCTGACAATAAAACAGAGGATGCCACGCTTCCTTCCTTGGCAACAACAAGATGAGTAGCCTCATCTTTCACAGCAGTCTGAGAAGGTTGTCTAAAGAGCAAAATCCCCCCAGCACCCAATACAACTACACTTGCAGCACCGATTGCTGCATACAATTGCCACTTTTTAGCTTTACCATTCTTTTTCATAATGAAACTCCTTTTTGATTTAAAGTTCTTAACAATATTATACAAAAATTATCAATTTGAAACAATAACATTTCAGAACGAAATAATGACATTTCAGGATTTAATTATTGTTCGGAATTTATTTTACAATCGTTGTACTAGTTATATAATACACTTTATTTTTCTTTTTTGCAAGCCTTTTCTTTAAATTTTTTGAACGTAGCAGATTTTTGCAATCAAATCAAAAAAAAGATAGAATATGACTATCAAAAAATGACACTCTACTATTTAAAAGAGTATAAAGGAGTTTTCAATGAGAGAATATGATATCATTGCTATCGGTGGAGGTAGCGGAGGAATTGCTACCATGAACCGTGCTGGTGAACACGGAGCCAAAGCGGCCGTTATTGAGGAAAAGAAACTAGGCGGAACATGTGTCAATGTCGGTTGTGTTCCTAAAAAAATCATGTGGTACGGGGCGCAAATCTCTGAGACTTTCCATCAATTTGGAGAAGACTACGGTTTTAAAACTACTGATCTTAACTTTGACTTTGCAACCCTACGTCGCAATCGTGAAGCCTACATCGATCGCGCTCGTTCTTCTTATGATGGCAGTTTTAAACGCAACGGAGTAGACTTGATTGAAGGTCATGCTGAATTTGTAGATTCTCATACTGTTAGCGTAAATGGTGAACTCATTCGTGCTAAACATATCGTGATTGCTACTGGTGCCCATCCAAGTATTCCAAATATTCCTGGTGCTGAGCTAGGTGGCTCTTCTGATGATGTATTTGCCTGGGAAGAATTGCCAGAGTCAGTTGCTATTTTAGGCGCGGGTTATATTGCCGTTGAATTGGCTGGCGTGCTCCACACTTTTGGTGTCAAGACAGACCTCTTTGTTCGCCGCGATCGTCCTTTACGTGGTTTTGATTCTTATATCGTTGAAGGTTTGGTCAAGGAAATGGAAAGAACAAACTTGCCACTTCATACTCACAAAGTCCCTTCCAAGTTAGAAAAAACTGCTGAAGGCATTACCATTCATTTCGAAGATGGTACTAGTCACACAGCTAGCCAAGTTATCTGGGCTACTGGTCGCCGTCCAAACGTTAAGAGCTTGCAACTTGAAAAAGCTGGAGTAACTCTGAATGAACGTGGCTTTATCCAAGTGGATGAATACCAAAATACTGTTGTTGAGGGAATCTATGCTCTAGGTGATGTAACAGGCGAAAAAGAACTGACTCCAGTTGCTATCAAGGCTGGACGTACCCTATCTGAACGTCTCTTTAACGGAAAAACAACTGCAAAAATGGACTACTCAACTATTCCAACTGTTGTCTTTTCACACCCTGCTATCGGAACTGTTGGTTTGACAGAAGAGCAAGCTATTAAAGAATACGGTCAAGACCAAATCAAGGTTTATAAATCAAGCTTTACTTCTATGTACTCTGCTTGCACTTGCAACCGTCAAGAAACTCGTTTCAAATTGATAACAGCTGGTTCAGAAGAAAAAGTTGTCGGACTTCATGGAATTGGCTACGGCGTTGATGAAATGATTCAAGGATTTGCCGTTGCTATCAAAATGGGAGCAACCAAAGCAGACTTTGATGCAACTGTGGCGATTCACCCAACTGCATCTGAAGAATTTGTAACTATGCGTTAATCGAAATAAAAGAAGCAGAGCAAAAAACACTTCTAAATATCAAAAATCGAGTATTGCCGTAGTTGGAGATACTCGTTTTCTTATGTTTTATTTTATAGTATGTTGAAATAAGATATGCAAAAATCAATTAACAAACCATAACAAAATATAAGGATTATAACACAATCATTTATTCTTTTCTTTAAAAGATTCATATATTTTTTTATATAACTCTTTCATATCTTTTTTCTGAGAATTCAACTCTTCACTACCGTAGTCAAAATTTGCTACTACAAATCCCTCGTCAGCATTAGAAAAAGTAAAAAATTCTATTCCAATGAGTTTATTATGCTTAGAGTCCTCAATAGTGTCTCCTAAATTATTATTAAATTGCTTCACTTCTTCTTCACGAACTCCGAACCCCGCAGCAGCTCCATTTGCAATGATGTTTGAAAATACTTCTTCAGAAGACTCTGCTTCTTTCACAGTTATGAAGTATATAGCCTCTTCCGTTTCTACTTGTCTCACTTTATTCCATTTTTCTGTATCACTAGAAGAAAGCGTATAGACTGTTAACTCTACCGTTGGCTTATTGATATTTTCTTTTGTAATCATTTGTTTTCCAAAAAAGAAGAAGGCAAGTAACCCAGCTACAAAGATCAAAGCAATATAAATTATCTTTTTCATACATTATACCCTATATCTTTCATGTCAATTATCACATCAACTTCGTTATAGACAGCTGGATCATGCGTCGCTATTATAACATATTTGTCTTCGTCTTTTTCATTTAATAACAAACGAATGATTTCTTTTCCAATCTCACCATCTAAAGCTCCTGTGGGCTCATCTGCTAAAATAATTTTACGTGGTTTCATTAACATTCTGGCAATAGCTACACGTTGAGCCTGCCCACCAGACAATTCGTATATTTTTTGATGTAAATAGTCACTTGACAGTCCTACTTTTTCAAGTACATCAGTTATTATTTTTTTATCTTTAGTGATAAGGCTCAGATTATCATATACTGTTTTGTTATCTATTAAAGAATAATTCTGAAATACATATCCAACAGTATTTTTAAAAAAAGTTCTTTCTTTTATCTTCCAAATATCTTGTTTATCAACTAAAACATTCCCACTGTCAATTTTTTCTAATCTTCCTATAATATTAAGAAGGGTACTTTTACCAGAGCCAGAACCTCCAATCAATGCATAACTTTTTCCAGATTCAAATTTTAAATTTAAGTCTGTAAAGATCTTTTTTGAGCCGAAACTTTTTGAAACGTTCAAAAGGTCAATTGTCATGTTTCATCTCCTTTTAAAATTTTAGTATAGCTTTCAGATAATTTTCTAAAACTCATTATGATTGACAACATCAAAACGAGCAGAGAAGCGAGACCAATATATAGCAACTCTATTTGACCTGTCATAAGAAATGTAAATATGATAACTATTGTAATAGTCATCATAAAATACTTGAGACTTGAAATTGCTATATATGTTTTTGACAGACCCAAAATAATTTTTTTCACATATTCATTCTGTTTTAGAGTAATAAAAAGTTGGACATATTGATAAATAAGTATAAAGACAATACTGTAAATTATCTTCTGCAAGATTTGTGAAAGTAAAATTTGGTGCTCTAAGGATTGAATCTTTAATTTCACAATTTGGTAAACATCTACTGGATTCATTGAGAAATTCAACGGGACAGTCATCTCATTTATTTTTTTTACCGCTTCAGGACTAAAAAGAGATTTATATAGTATGTTACTAGCCAAAGAAAACTTATTATTTTCCATCATTTTGTCCGTATCTAACACAACAACAATGTTATCTTTACTATCTGCTACACTTGCGATTGGTAAAAACTCTTTCATTTTATGATTATCATCAGCATCTTCATTAAAATAAAAAATTTTTTTCCCATCAGGAATTATTTGTACTGCAATTTCTTCTTTTGTATAGTTTGTTCCAATAAATTGTTCTGCTACAACTGTATTTTCAATAGATTTCTGATTTTCTTTCCATTTCTCAGGAATATAGATGGTTGCTATCTTATTATCTAAAAGATGATAGTTTGTTCCATTCACTTTATTTTGTAGGTTAGCACCTCTTTGATTAATATAAATCAACTCTTTATTTATTTCTGGATTCGTTATCCCATCATTTTCTAATTGTTTAGAAAAATTTTCTATAACATGTGAAGTTTTCATGAAATCTGGAACATATGCCGAAGATCGTTCTATATATAAAAAATCTAAGTTTTTTAAGGCAGCAACTATCTGTAGATACTTACCATCTGAATCACTAACTTCTCCATTTTTAGCAGAGTTACTTTCAATTCCAAGGAATTCAATCCTTCTCCAGTCTTTTACTGTGTCCCATGGTACTAAATTCTGTATTTGTATGTTAATACTAGATTGACTACTCTTTGTTTCTTGTAAAAAAATTCCTGAGACAAGGATAATAATCGAAATGATGACAAGCCATACGACAAAAATAAGTTTATTTTTCGCCTTGTTTTTGATAATTTCAATGGGCTTTTCAATCTGAATCGTCAACCAAAATAAAACAAAAGTAATAAGATCAATGATTTGAAATAGTATAAAATTCGTTAAAAGCAGAGAGAAAAATAACTTAGAACTATAGGTGAAGAAACCATTACCCAAAAAAGAACTGTAAGAAATCATCAATAAAGCCATCATAATCAGTTCAAAAATAATAGAAATGACATACTCTCTTCTAAGGTCGTATACAGGCAGGCCCAAAGAACGTCGTATCACTCCTTCTTTGATCTGCCTCGTCCTAACAACAAATAAAACAACTAATAAAGTTAAGTAAATTGAACCCATTAACAGTATTCTTAAAGTTCCTGTGAATTGTAATATTCCTCCTATATACCAAGGATAAGCCATATATACTGTTTGTAGTCCAGTCATCGTAAGTGGTTTCAAACTGTCTATATTTATTTTCCCAAGGGTGTAATACATCCCTATTATTGGTGCTGACTTTAATTGCTCATTGTTTTCATCATCGAAATTTACATACTTCAACTGACCAGAACTCTGAACGATTGGCTTGTAAATGGTAACCTTTTCCGTTTTTGATAAGTCACGAACCATTTCGTATATTTCGTTATTAGAAAGATTACTTTTTCCTTGAATAGAAAAAGCACCATCAATTGGTAAAGGTATGGGGATTTCGGTATCGCTGATAGTGACCAGACCAATTGTAGCAATCAAACAAAAGAAGAATCCAATGATACATAATTTTAATTTCATAAGCAATTACCATATTACAAAAGACCCTATTATATAATTGGGTCTCTTGTTTTCATAAATTATTTTTAAAATCTATAATAATCCCAATATGCATTTAATCGAACATCGGTCCAAGATTTTGTAGCACTTGAATATGCCCATCCATAATCTTTTTTATCCTGAGCTTTAACTGTTCCCCAAAAATTCGTTACTGAAGATTTTGATCCAATATTATCTGGAGAACTAACAAAGTAATTCGAATAACCAGAGTTATCATTTACACCATATTCCCATACATCAATAATGGGACTTGGAGCAGGGTGTACCGTTACTGCGTTAACGACACTAGCTGTAGTAGCAAATCCAAAACTTAAAAAACTTGCAACTAGAAAAACAGATGCTTTCTTATTAATTCTTTTTTCATTTTACTTCTCCTTGAATTTAAATATTTGATGAAGAGTAAATAATAGTCCCTTTTTAATCCCTCCATATTACTTTAATATGAATTGATTATATTTAGGTTTTTAATCACCGTTACGGTATCTAGAGTCGTTAAAATATCTCATAACTACCCCTCCTTTTAAAATTGAACATATCTAGATGTATCCGTTTACATTTGTAATTGTAGTACTTATTTTTTAGTTTGTCAAGTATTTATAGTATATTTTTTGATAAAATGGGATTATCTATAAAGACAATTTTCGAATCTACAAAAAAATTATCCAACTTAACCAGTAAGCAAAATCGGCCGTTACAGTTTTTGTTACCTTTGTTATAAAAATAGGTTGACAATGATTCCTCTACGAGTATAATAGTTACTATACATCAGAAAAGAGGTTAACTATTTTGAAAAAAGCTCACGTTTATGCTGTCCCTGCTATTGGAGCTGCTCTCATTGCTGTTTTGGCACAAATCAGTCTTCCAATTGGACCTGTTCCCTTCACTCTGCAAAACTTTGCAATCGGCTTGATTGCTACTGTCTTTAGACCGAGAGAGGCTATACTTTCTGTTGGACTCTATCTTCTTCTAGGTGCTATCGGTCTTCCTGTCTTTGCAGGAGGTGGAGCTGGTTTTCAGGCTTTAGTTGGCCCCACTGCAGGCTATCTTTGGTTTTATCTCGTTTACTCTGGACTGACTTCCTCTCTAACCAACAGCAAGAGTGGTGTTGTTAAGATTTTTCTTGCAAACCTCTTGGGTGATTCCCTTGTCTTTGTCGGCGGGATTCTCAGCTTACATTTTCTTGCTGGAATGGCATTTGAAAAAGCTCTTGCTGTGGGAGTTCTTCCCTTTATCATTCCAGATCTTGGTAAAATTATTGCTATTAGTTTTATTAGCCGTCCATTATTTCAACGCCTTAAAAATCAAGCTTACTTTGCTAACTAAAAAAGGATATCGAGTTGTCATGACTCAATATCCTTTTCTTTCATTTTGAAAACTTAGTTACCTTTAAAAGCATCCACCATCGTTTGAAATTCTTCATTTGAAAGAGTAATCCCTTTGCCCATTTTAGTATGATCTGGACTCCAAGCACGAATATCAAACTTTGCAGGAGCACCATTAAAGCTCACACGGTTGATTTCCTTGGTCCAACCTTTTTCGTTTTCAGAAAGAGTCAACAAGTGCTCTTCGATTTCAAATGTAAATTCTGCCATTTTCTTCTCCTTTTTTAGCTTTCATTTGATTATTCGTAAAATCTTGTAGATTTTAGGAAAATTTTATATAATATGGTATAAAAGAAGGGAGGCCAATATGAGACATAAATTCCAGCAAGTTATAGATAAAATACATGACTTTTTAAATGGACATGAAGAACCAGACCATACTGAAAGCAACTCCCTTACAGCCACCATTGAAGAGGCTATCCAGAAACAAACTGCTGTTCACCTTATCTTGTCTGAGGCAAGCTTTACAGGTGACATCATCAAATACGATCAACAAGGCCAGCAAATTATAGTTAAAAATTTTGCTAAAAATGTAAGCCGTATTATCCGCATAAGCGATATTCAACGCCTGCGATTTGTCCCTTCAACTGTCCAAACAGCTCAAAAAAATAGATTTAAGAAAGAGTGAGATGTAGTTGCTTCATCCCACTCTTTTTTCTTAGCGAATTTGTTCAAAATGTAAATGAACTGCGATATGATCTCCATAACCACTTCTTTCCAAATCACGTTGTAGACGATAGGAAATGTAGTGTTCTGCAATGGTAATGTAACCTGCTCCCAGTAAACGATGTTCAACCATAGACTGAATCATGCTAATGGTAGCACGTTCCACCTTGGCCTCTTCCAAATCCAAAACCACTTTCTTAGTGACTTGTGCAAGGTTTTGACGCAAATCATCTGTCAATACATAGACAGTCTGAGCTGCCTTTAAGATAGCTTGGTAAATCTTATCTGGATTAAATTCAGCAATTTCACCATCACGTTTGATTACTTGCATAGGTATCTCCTTTATTCTTTGTTTTCTTTGATTTCTGCCAGCATTATTTCTTCTTCTGCTGTCAGTTGATAATGTTCAAGCAAATCTGGTCTGCGCTCGTAGGTTTTCTTCAAACTCTCATACAGGCGCCACTGACGAATCTTCTCATGGTGTCCACTCATCAGTACATCTGGCACAACCATACCTCGATAATCATAGGGACGTGTGTACTGAGGATATTCAAGAAGGCCAGAAGAAAAACTATCATCTTGGTGGCTAGACTCTTTGCCAATCACTTCTGGAATCAGGCGAACCGTAGCATCAATCATGGTCATGGCCGCCAATTCACCACCAGTCAGGACATAGTCCCCCAAAGAAATCTCATCTGTCACCAAGGTCTTAATACGCTCATCATACCCTTCGTAGTGACCACAGATAAAGATTAGCTCTTCCTCTTGAGCCAAATCCTCAGCATAAGCTTGATCAAACTGCTTTCCAGCAGGATCGAGGAGAATGACGCGCGGATTTTTCTTTTCAATAGCATCAAAGGCATCGAAAATGGGTTGAGCTCGGAGCAACATCCCCTGACCGCCTCCGTAGGGCTCATCGTCGACATGGCGGGCCTTTTCAGCATATTCTCGAAAATTATGATACTGGATATCCAAGAGCCCTTTTTCACGTGCCTTTCCAACGATAGAGTGTTCTAGCGGAGAAAACATCTCTGGAAAAAGGGTTAAAATATCAATCTTCATCGTCTAACCCTTCTAAGATTTCCACATCGACGCGGTTATTTGGAATATCAACATTGAGAACCACTGGTGGGATATAAGGCAATAACAAATCACGCTTGCCTTTTCTCTTGACCACCCAGACATCGTTAGCACCTGGTTGCAGGATTTCCTTGATGGTTCCAATCAAGTTGTCTCCCTCATAGACCTCCAAGCCGATAATCTCGTGATAGTAGAATTCACCGTCGTCTAGGTCATTCAAATCTTCCTCAGCGACCTTGAGACTGTAGCCCTTGTACTTTTCAATGGCATTGATATGATACATATCTTTGAATTTAATAATGTCAAAGTTCTTCTGTTTACGGTGGCTAGCAATGGTCACTGTTTGAACAAACTGATCTTTTTCATCAAACAAAGCCAGCTCAGCCCCTTTTTTAAACCGTTCTTCTGCAAAATCCGTCACAGACAAGACTCGCATCTCACCCTGCAAGCCCTGCGTATTGACGATTTTCCCAACATTAAAGTAGTTCATCTTGTCTCCTGTATCTATTTCTATCCTTTATTTTAACACGTTCCAAGGATTTTCTCAAGTTGGATAGCTCCTATCTTACGGGCCTACTACGTCTTCAAAAAATTCACCAATAAGCTGATTAAACTCTTTAGGATGGTCATTCATCGGTTGGTGTTTGCTGTCTGAAATCGTTACTTGACGCGCATTGGGATTTAAAGCAATGATTCCATCGTAAATTATTTTTAGGTGTTTGGGAAAATCATTTTCGCCTCTTACTAATAGCATAGGAGGATTTCCATGATAACCCTCGATCTCATGGACAGCCAAAAAACCTGTAATTCCAAGGTTCAAAAAAACATCTCGCCCAGTTTCTATAATGGCCGTCTTGACTAATTCTCTTGTGATAGGATTATCTGTACACATTTTTGAGTTCTTATCTGCAATCAACTTCCAAGGAATCGTTTTATACATAAGGGAACTATATTTGATTCGACCTCTTTCTTTATCTGATAGGTATCGGTGCTGTCCCCAACTATCTACCATGACCAAGGCTAGAACTCTTTCTGGATGTCGATAGGTGTACTCTTGAAGTGGATTCCCTCCCCAAGAATGGCCAACCAATATCACCTTATCCAACTGGAAATAGGACAAAATAGCATCTACATCTTGAACAGCGCCTTCTAAGTCGGGTAGGCCAACTTTCATAGGTGATTCCCCCTGTCCTCTAACATTGACAAAGTAAAGGTCAAATCCTTCAAAGGCATCATACTGGTGAGCCCACATCTGACTACGTCCACAAGCTCCATGATAAAAAATAATGTGTCCTTTACTTGAGCTTCCAGGGCGATGATAAACAACCAAGTCACAATCTAAGACTGGTATAATGTGATGTACCAAAGTCTCAGGTTTTCTGTTATAAAAAGCAATAGCTTCAGCAATATCATTTTGCTTCATTATTACACTCTCTCCTCTTTATCCTAGTGTCATTCTTTTTATCTATTTTATCATGCTATATTAAAATCATCTTGTTCCAAACTTGATTACATTAAAATTTTTGAATTTTCTGCACAATTTTGATAAAGAAAAAGACTGCTCAGCAATCTTTACTTTCTTCTCATCAGATTCATGCCTAAAATTCCAGTAATAATCAAAGTTGCTCCGATTACATGGTAGCTATAAATTGGTTCGTGGAGGATAAGAGCTCCGGCTAGAATAGTCAAAACTGTTCCAAGATTACCAAAGACACTGACGGTTGATTCTCCAAGTCGAACAATAGCATAGATAGAGAGACTGCCAGTAACGATAGAGGCAAAAATTCCCAAATAGAGGATGGAAAGCAGATAAGGAAGCTGTCCGAGCGGTGCAACGTAGGCTAATATGTTGCCATCTAGATAGTGCGAGGTCAGACTCAGCGTATTAAAGGTGACGAAGCCAACAAATATCACAACAGCTGTCATATCCATAGCCCGATAGCGTCCTCCTTTAGACTTGCTGAGAATATTGTTTATTGCATTGGCGAAAACAGATCCCAACATCAAGAGAAAGCCCAAGCTAGCAGTTTCCTTGCTAAAGTTTGCTCCTTTGCTGAGGAAGATGAAAACTACTCCTGCTACGGATAAAAATAAAAAGAACTTTTGAAGCAAGCTTGTCTTTTCCTTGAGAAAGGCCGATGCTAAAAGGAGAGTAAAAATCGGGACAAGAGCCTGTAAAATTCCAGCTTCAGAAGACGATATATACTGTAAAGCAAAGGATTGGAAAATAAAGAAGAGGAGTGGATAGAAAAGACTCATCGGCAGAATAGAAAGAATAGCTTTTCTACTTAAACTCACATTGATAAGTTTTGTTTGATGAAGGATGACCAATACTAAAGCTGCAATTGTATAGCGATGCGCTAAGTTTGTGAGAGGACTGGCATAGCCTAAAGCAATCTTAGTAAATAAAAAAGAAAAACCAATGATGGCTGAAAAGGATAAGGCAGCTAGGTATGCTTTTGTTTTCTCGTTCATAGATTGTTACTCCCTTTAAAAGTAGCTATTCTCAAGATTGATTGACTAGAATTCTTTGAGACTATTTTTCCATTGTAGCATAGTAGAATCCTAGATGCTATTTCTAGGATTAGTATTTTATACCTTCTATCACTCTTTCAAGCTGATAAATGCTTTCTCGTTGCCTATAAAGGAGGCAGCTATTCTGACCTGCTTTTCTCGTTCTTGTCTCACAAGTTCTAGCTTGTCTACTTCTTGGAGATTACTCACTTTGATAATGTAAACTGCCAGTTTCATTGTTTTCTATTTACTAGCTAGACCAATATAGGTGAAATCTTATTTATAAGAAAAAAATCATTTCTTATTCTCTTAGAAATTCTCTAAAAATCCTTCCAAATCTCGTTCATGCTGATATTTGATAGCTGCCTTTTTGTCTTTTTCAAAAATGGTCTTGGTTAGATCTATGTCGTTGATGGTCGCAATTGCGACAGTGTAGTGAATGATATCAGCCAGTTCTTTTGCTAGTTCCTCGTTCGAATCTTGAACTCCTTCTTTTCGACCAGAGCGTCCATTTAAAACCTCAGCAACTTCTCCAACTTCTTCTACTAGCTTAATAAAAAGCCCTTCTTCTGTTCTAGATTGTCGGTAATGGTCAAGTAAATATTCATCTAGTTGTCTAACTGTTAAATCTCTCATTCTTTCTCCTTGCAAAAAAGCGAGACATTCGTCCCGCCCTTCTTATTTTTCGTCAATAACGATTCTTACTTTTTTGTCTTCAGTTGGGACAGAGTAGACAATCGTTCTTATCGCAGAAATAGTGCGACCCTTACGACCGATTACACGACCCACATCACTTTGATCAAGATCCAAATGATATTCCAAAAATTCTGGTGTATCTTCAATCTTGATAGTTAAGGCATCTGGTTGTGAAATCAAGGGTTTCACAATCGCAATAATGAGATTTTCAATCGTATCCATCTGTCAACCTACTTTAAACTTATTTTGAGAATTTAGAATCGTGGAATTTCTTCAATACACCTTCTTTTGAAAGGATGTTGCGAACTGTATCTGAAGGTTGAGCTCCATCAGCCAACCATGCAAGAACGCGGTCTTCTTTCAAAGTTACTTGGTTTTCAGCAACAAGTGGGTTGTAAGTTCCAACTGTTTCGATGAAACGTCCGTCACGTGGTGAACGTGAATCTGCTACGTTGATACGGTAGAAAGGTTTTTTCTTAGAACCCATACGAGTCAAACGGATTTTAACTGCCATTTTTAAAGTCTCTTTTCTTATTTTTTATTTCGGTGAAATAGCTGAGCTATTTAGCACATGTTCTATTATAGCAGATTTCTGACAGGTGTCAAGAAAAAAACTTGACAGACTATAAAATTTTTAAAGCTTTTAGAAAGTTGTTAGAATAGAAAATAAATGTTTGAAGGAGGCTATCAGTGAATACTATTTTAGAAGCATTTTATAAAAACCGTCAAGTCAAACCCTTCATGACCATTTTTCAGAAGAAGAATTAGCAATCGTGGCTACAAATTAACTCCAAAAGGGGAGCAGATACTGGAACAATAAAAAGGAATTATCGACCGTCATCCATAGAAGAATCTTTAATCAATAATGGTAGGGCGAATTTTTTGAAAACAGTTTAAAGAAGCTCTTTTATTTACAACACTTATGTGTTCCATGATGGTACTCGGGATGTCCATGTGGAATCTTTTTATTGTTGGTCAACTTTCACTACATCATTTAGCCCTTGGTTACATCCCTGGTTTTGTCACAGCCTTTTTATTGGATGTCATCCTTGTGGGACCAGTCGTTAAATCAATTGTCTTTCGTATCCTCAAAAACCATCATAAACGCTGGCAGAAAATCATTACAATTTCTGGAGGAATGGCAGTTCTCATGGTCACTTTCATGTCCTTCTATGGACTTTTCTACAGTGGCATTACTATCACACCCAAGACCTATCTAAGTTCTTGGACCGTAAACTTTATTGCAGCTCTTCCTCTAAACTTCCTAATTGTCGGACCAATTGCCCGTTTTATGCTAAGTTCTTTTCAGAAACCATTTACTGGGGAAGAAGTTGAAGATTTTCAAGATGATGATGAAATCCCAACTATTATTTAAGCCATTTCTGTAAACTACTAACATTTGAAATCCACTTCCTTTTAGGGTACAATGGTAGAAATGAATTTTTGAGAGGAATAGAATGAAAAAACTAGCAACCCTTCTTTTACTATCCACTGTAGCCCTAGCTGGTTGTAGCAGCATCCAACGCAGTCTACGTGGTGATGACTATGTAGATTCTAGCTTGGCCGCTGAGGAAAGCTCCAAAGCATCAGCCCAATCTGCCAAAGAGTTAAACGATGCTTTGACAAACGAAAACGCCAATTTCCCACAACTATCTAAAGAAGTTGCTGAAGATGAAGCCGAAGTGATTCTCCACACAAGCCAAGGTGATATTCGCATTAAACTCTTCCCTAAACTCGCTCCTCTAGCGGTTGAAAACTTCCTCACTCATGCCAAAGAAGGCTACTATAACGGCATTACCTTCCACCGTGTCATCGATGGCTTTATGGTCCAAACTGGAGATCCAAAAGGGGACGGTACAGGTGGTCAGTCTATCTGGCATGACAAGGATAAGACTAAAGACAAGGGAACTGGTTTCAAGAACGAGATTACTCCTT
The DNA here is from genome assembly GCF_048843365.1 of Streptococcus sp. K0074. Lineage (GTDB taxonomy): Bacteria > Bacillota > Bacilli > Lactobacillales > Streptococcaceae > Streptococcus > Streptococcus mitis_BM. The sequence goes on along the minus strand of NZ_CP184836.1, from coordinate 983,620 downwards.
ATCTCTATAACATCCGTGGTGCTCTTTCTATGGCTAATACTGGTCAACCAAACACCAATGGCAGTCAGTTCTTCATCAACCAAAACTCTACAGATACCTCTGCTAAACTCCCTACAAGCAAGTATCCAAAGAAAATCATCGAAGCCTACAAAGAAGGGGGAAATCCTAGTCTAGATGGCAAACACCCAGTCTTTGGTCAAGTGATTGATGGTATGGACGTTGTAGATAAAATTGCTAAAGCCGAAAAAGATGAAAAAGACAAGCCAACTACTGCTATTACAATCGATAGCATCGAAGTGGTGAAAGACTACGATTTTAAATCTTAAAAACCAAAAAATACAGTATCCACATTCGGTACTGTATTTCTTTTATCCTCATTTTTAAGTTAGATTATTAAAATCCCAGATTTGGTCCATCCAGCCTTCATAGAAGTCTGGTTCGTGGCAGACCATAAGAATAGATCCCTTGTATTCTTTAAGAGCACGTTTGAGTTCATCCTTGGCATCCACATCCAAATGGTTGGTCGGCTCGTCCAGCACTAAAACGTTGTTTTCACGATTCATCAAGAGACAGAAACGAACCTTGGCTTGTTCCCCACCTGACAAGACCTGAATCTGACTTTCGATATGCTTGGTTGTCAAACCACAACGGGCAAGGGCTGCACGAACTTCTGCTTGGTTGAGAGCTGGGAAGGCATTCCAAACAGCTTCAAGAGGAGTTTGGCGATTACCGCCTTCTACTTCTTGTTCAAAGTAGCCAAGTTCTAGGTAGTCTCCACGTTCAACCTCTCCAGCAATTGGCGGGATAATGCCCAAGAGAGACTTCAAGAGAGTTGTTTTACCGATACCATTTGCTCCGATAATAGCAACCTTTTGATTGCGTTCAAAGGTAAGATTTAAAGGCTTGGTCAGAGGTCGATCATAACCAATCTGCAAATCCTTGGCTTGGAAGATAAAGCGCCCTGGCGTACGAGCCGGTTTGAAATCAAATGATGGCTTTGGTTTCTCACTTTGCAGTTCGATAATATCCATCTTATCCAATTTCTTCTGACGAGACATGGCCATGTTTCGTGTTGCAAGACGCGCTTTGTTTCGAGCAACAAAGTCCTTAAGGTCTGCAATTTCTTTCTGCTGACGTTCGTAGGCTGCCTCTAGCTGAGATTTCTTCATAGCATAGACTTCTTGGAACTGGTAGTAGTCACCAGAATAACGCGTCAGCTGTTGATTTTCCACATGATAGACAATATTGATAACATCATTTAGGAATGGAATATCGTGTGAAATAAGGACAAAGGCATTCTCATAGTTTTGGAGATAGCGCTTGAGCCAGTCAATATGCTCAGCATCCAAGTAGTTGGTCGGCTCGTCCAACAGCAAGATATCAGGCTTTTCAAGGAGAAGTTTTGCCAAAAGCACCTTGGTTCTTTGCCCACCTGACAAAGAGGTTACATCCGTATCCATGCCAAAGTCCATAACACCAAGGGCACGCGCTACTTCGTCAATCTTAGCATCCAAGGTATAGAAATCACGACTCTCTAAACGGTCTTGGAGTTCTCCCACTTCTTCCATGAGAGCATCAACATCCGCACCGTCTTCAGCCATTTCCATATAAAGGTCATTGATACGGGCTTCAGCTTTGAATAGCTCATCAAAGGCTGTACGGAGAACATCACGAACAGATTGGCCTTCAGCAAGAACAGAGTGCTGGTCCAAATAACCAGCAGTCACATATTTTGACCACTCAACCTTTCCTTCGTCTGGCAACATCTTACCAGTCACAATACTCATAAAGGTCGATTTTCCTTCACCATTGGCACCGACCAGACCAATATGTTCTCCCTTGAGGAGACGGAAGGACACATCTTCAAAAATTGCACGGTCACCAAAACCGTGACTCAGGTTTTTAACTTCTAAAATACTCATTTTAATTCCTTATCTTGTTTTTATGTAGTTGTTTATAGAGAAGCCAAGCCAAATAGCCACCCAAGGCATTGGTCCACAAATCATCAATCTCAAAGACGCGATTGAAATCAAAGAAAAAGTCCAAGACTAACTGCGTACACTCGATTCCAAGACTCACTAGAAAACTGAAAATAATAACTCTTTTTGTTTTCCTTAAGTTTGGAAAGAGATAAAGGAGTTGGAACACCAAAGGAAAAAGCAAGAAGACATTGAGGATATTTTGTAAAAAAATCCAATATAATTGTCCCATATCACTCACTTCGCCCAGTTTCCAGAAAGAATTGAAAGGAGTCAAAAGAAAAACCAGGCGTCCAAGATGCTGAATACCTGGAGTTTCCACTCCCACGGGAGAATGTTCTTGAGGAGTAAAGCAAAAATAGACAATGCAAATGCTATAGAAAATGACTCCCCAGACCAAAATATGATTATAAGTCTTCTTCATCATTAAGGATTGACTGCTGCGACTGCTTTCTGGCGGTCACGTTTCATTGTATTAGAACGCAATTGTCCACAAGCTGCATCAATATCAGTACCATGCTCTTGACGAACAACACAGTTAACCCCTTTTTTCTTAAGTGTATCATAGAAGGCCAGGACGCGCTCTTTAGGACTACGGCTATATTGATCATGCTCACTAACTGGGTTATAAGGAATCAGGTTCACATAAGACAATTTCTTGATATTCTTGAGCAATTCAGCCAATTCCAAGGCTTGTTCTACACCATCATTGACTTCATTGAGCATGATATATTCAAAAGTCACACGACGATTAGTTGTCTCAATGTAGTACTCAATAGCAGCAAAGAGTTTTTCAATCGGAAAGGCACGATTAATCTTCATGATGCTTGAACGCAGTTCATTATTAGGTGCGTGAAGGGAAACGGCAAGATTGACCTGAACTCCTTCATTAGCAAAATCACGAATTTTATGGGCCAAACCTGAGGTGGAAACCGTAATGTGACGAGCACCGATGGCCATTCCTTTATCATCATTGATAGTACGAACGAAATTCAAGACATTGTTGTAGTTATCAAAGGGCTCACCGATTCCCATGACAACGATATGACTGACGCGTTCATCCTGACCACGCTCATCAAAGTATTTCTGAACCAGCATGATTTGCGCTACGATTTCACCGTTATTGAGGTCACGTTGTTTCTTAATCAAACCAGAGGCACAGAAGGTACAACCGATATTACATCCGACCTGAGTGGTCACACAGACTGACAGCCCGTAGTGTTGACGCATCAGTACTGTCTCAATCAACATACCATCTGGCAACTCAAAAAGATACTTAACAGTACCGTCGGCTGACTCTTGCACGATGCGTTGTTTCAAGGGATTGACTACAAACTGGTCATTGAGCTTCGCAATCAAATCCTTGGAAAGGTTGGTCATCTCTTCAAATGACTGGACACGTTTACGGTAAAGCCATTCCCAGATTTGATCTGCACGGAATTTCTTTTCTCCCTGCTCCAAAACCCATTCCTGCATGGTTTGACGTGTTAAACTATAAATTGACGGTTTCATTTCTTCTCCTTATTCTCTACTCACTTCTGACGAATGACGAAATGACGTTGCCCCTTGTCCTCTTTCTGAGAATGCTGGTCTTTCTGACGACGTCTATTTTTCTTATCTGTATTCGGTTTTCGTTTTGTTTGAGCCGGTTTCTTTCCTTTTCTAGAAGGTGTTTCTTCTTCCTTCTTACGTATTTTCTTGTCAAATGATGCTCGCTTAGGGGCTTCATTTTCTAAGACAAAATAGGCACAACCATAACTACAATACTCTAAAAGGTAGTCTTGTAAACGACTGATTTTTTCAAGTTTTTCTTCTGTTCGGTCATCCTTGTAAAAACCTCGTAGGCGAAGCTGTTCGTTGCTCCAGTCTCCCACGATATAATCAAACTTGGTTAAGACTTCTGAAAAACGCTGATTAAAAGCCGTCACATCAAAGGCATCCTTGATATTTTCCACCAAGGAAAAAGCTATCCCTTCCGTTTCAACCTTGTCCCCGTGTAAATGAAACTCAGGACCAGGAAACTTGTTATAGTTGTATAATTCAGGTGCAATTTCTTTTCGCATAGATATCCTTTTTTCACGATTACTTAATACTTTATTCTACCATAATTTCTAGCAGTTAGCACGTTTCTCATAAAAATGAAAAAAGTCTGACGATTTTGTCAGACAAAAATAATATAACCTTAAAAAGAGAAGAACAATTCTTCCCTCCAACTATCATTATTTAGCAGCTGCGTACAATTCATCTACTTTGTTCCAGTTGATCACTGAGAAGAAAGCTTTGATGTAGTCAGGACGCACGTTGCGATATTTCACGTAGTAAGCATGTTCCCAAACGTCCAAGCCCAAGATTGGTTTTTTACCTTCTGAGATTGGTGTGTCTTGGTTTGCTGTTGAAGTCACTTCAAGTTTACCTTCTTTGTTGACAACCAACCATGCCCATCCTGAACCAAAACGAGTTGTTGCTGCTGCAGTGAAGGCTGCTTGGAATTCTTCAAATGAACCAAATGTTGCATCGATTGCTGCTGCAAGTTCTGCTGATGGAGCTGTTTTCTCAGGAGTCATCAATTCCCAGAAAAGAGCGTGGTTCAAGTGTCCACCACCATTGTTGATAAGCGCTTGACGGATATCAGCTGGGATAGATTCTACATCAGCAAGCAAGGCTTCAAGATCTTCACCGATTTCAGGGTGTTTTTCAAGAGCTGCATTAGCATTGTTGACATAAGTTTGATGGTGTTTGTCATGGTGCAAGTGCATTGTTTCCGCATCGATGTATGGTTCCAAAGCGTCGTATGCATATGGAAGATCTGGTAAGATAATAGCCATCTGTAATACCTCTTTTTCTTTCTATATGAAAATGATAACGCAAACATTCACTTTTTTCAAGTTTTTTGCTTATAGATGAAGAAATCACTGAAATACTTTCTAATAATACTCTTCGAAAATCTCTTCAAACCGCGTCAACGTCGCCTTGCCGTAGATATGTTACTGACTTCGTCAGTCTTATCTACAACCTCAAAACAGTGTTTTGAGCTGACTTCGTCAGTTTCATCCGCGACCTCAAAAACATGTTTTGAGCTGACTTCGTCAGTCTTATCTACAACCTCAAAGCAGTGCTTTGAGCAACCTGCGACTAGTTTCCTAGTTTTCTCTTTGATTTTCATTGAGTATAAAATAAGCAAATCAGCAAGAAACCCACAACAAGATAATGTTGACGCGGGTTGTAGTTTCAAAAAAATGTCAATTGACCTGACTAGCAATCTGTAAGAGTGCCTTTTCAAAAAGGAAACCTTTTTCATAAAGACCTATCTTAATCTGATAGTCTGTCTCAATCAAATAAGAAATAGCTTGCTTCAAAAAGCTCAAGGAAAGTCCTCTTGAATCTCTCAGCGCAAACTTAATCTGATAGGGATTAGGATTGCGTCCGAGAAAACTTCCTAGACTACTTGCAATCTGAGATTCTGCTTGCCCAGACTCCGCCAAAATCTTCACCTGAGTAAAAGTCCGAAATTGTCCTAGCATAACGGCAATCAACTTGATTTCATCTTCCCCTTGCAAGGTCAAGTCTCTCACCAAATCGCGCGCCTGATCCATCTTTTTAGTCAGAATAAACTGAGTTAAATCAAAAATATTGTCCTTTAAGGTCTTGGGAATAGCATTGACAATATCCTCTTCCTCGATAACAGAGTCTTCCTTATAGGACTGTAAAAAGAGGAGATTTTTCTGGACTTCGCTAAATTGAAAACCCGACTTGACGAGAAGATTTTCAAAAGAATGATTGGCAAACTGCAGACCTTGTTTCTGGCTCCACTTTTGGAAATACTGGCGCAATTCTTGTTCTTTTGCTTCTACTGCATCAAAGACCTTGGCATCCCGCTTAAGTAATTTAACCAACCGTCTTTTACTATCCATTTTTCCTTCTGCAAAGATTAACAACTTGGTTGTTGCTGAAGGATTTTCAAGGTATTCCTCAAATGACTTGAGCTCATCATCTGTCAAAAAGCGCTTTTTAGCAGTCGTGATATCGATAAAATGATCCAATATCACGATTTTCTCATCCGCAAAGAAAGGAAGACTGACCAACTCCAGTTCCACATCCTTGTAAACTACTTCTTTCATATCAAAGTAGGCAAAGTTGAGGTTAGCAGAATCATAGCCAATCTGTTTCAATACTTGACTCTTCATAACTTCAAACTGGCCCTGGTCTGTCCCTGTAAAAAGGCTCAGGCTCGATAAATTTGATAAAGTCAACTTCTGACTTTCTTCAATGGCTAGCATCTTCTCTCCTTTCTTCTGATTTTTTAATGAATTTAATCAATATAGCGCAATTTCCCACGGAAATCTTCTAGGCTTTCGTACCCTTTTTCCGCCATGATTGCTTTCAGTTCATTGGTAATACGATCAAAAGCACCAACTCCTTCTTTGTGAAGGGTGGTTCCCACCTGTACCATACTGGCACCACAGAGGATGTGTTCAAAGGCATCACGACCAGTCAGAACTCCTCCTGTTCCAATGATTTGGATTTGAGGGTTTAAGCGTTGATAAAAGGCGTGAACATTGGCTAGAGCAGTTGGTTTGATATACTCTCCACCAATGCCACCAAAACCATTTTTAGGACGAATCACGACCGACTCGTCTTCTATATATAGGCCGTTTCCGATAGAATTAACACAGTTAACAAACTTAAGAGGATATTTGTTGAAAATAGCTGCCGCTTGGTCAAAGTGAACAATGTCAAAATATGGTGGCAATTTAATTCCCAGAGGTTTGGTGAAGTAGGCAAATACCTCTGCTAAAATCCGGTCTGTTGTCTCAAAATCATAGGCAATCTGAGGTTTACCTGGAACATTTGGACAGGAGAGGTTTAGCTCAGTCAGACCACGAAACTCACTCTCTTGGACTTTTTTCAAGATAGTATGGGTTTCATCTGGAGACATGCCGACTAGAGATAAGAAGAAAGTCCGGTTCGACTCTTTTTCCTGCAAGTCCAAAAGATAGTCCAAATAATAGTCTAAGCCATTATTCGGCAAGCCCATAGAGTTGATAGAACCAAGTGGAACATCTTGATAGCGTGGCTCAGGATTTCCCTGACGGAAGTCCAAGGTCGCTGTCTTGGTCACAAAAGTTCCTGCCGCTGAGTTTTTAACCCCTTCCAGCTCCTCTATCGTCATACAAGCCACACCTGCTGCATTCATCAAACAATTGTCAAACTCAAAACCAGCAATTTGCGTTTTCGTTGATACCATGATTCTGATCCTCCAGATTCCTTTTATTGCTAATATTATACCATATTTTCAGATTTTCTCTTTAAGAAAGGCATTTATAAGAAAAACGTTCGTTTTTTATCTATTTTCAAAAAATATGAAAAACTAAATTGAGTGAATTTTTAGAAAATTTTTGTTTTTCTCTTTACAGCTAAAAAAAATTCTGCTATAATGACTCACATAATTAAATTAGAATTTAAGGAGAACGATATGACATCTGCTAAAGAATATATCCAAAGCGTGTTTGAAACTGTAAAAGCTCGTAACGGGCACGAGGCTGAGTTCCTCCAAGCTGTTGAAGAATTTTTCAACACTTTAGAACCTGTATTTGAAAAACACCCTGAGTATATCGAAGAAAATATCTTGGCACGTATTACTGAGCCAGAGCGCGTGATTTCTTTCCGTGTTCCTTGGGTTGACCGTGATGGAAAAGTTCAAGTAAACCGTGGCTACCGTGTTCAATTCAACTCAGCTGTTGGACCATACAAAGGCGGACTTCGTTTCCACCCAACTGTAAACCAAGGGATTTTGAAATTCCTCGGATTTGAACAAATCTTTAAAAACGTCTTGACTGGACTTCCTATCGGTGGAGGTAAAGGTGGATCAGACTTCGATCCTAAAGGTAAAACAGATGCTGAAGTGATGCGTTTCTGCCAAAGCTTCATGACTGAATTGCAAAAACACATCGGACCATCACTTGACGTACCTGCTGGTGATATCGGTGTTGGTGGACGTGAGATTGGTTACCTTTACGGTCAATACAAACGCCTTAACCAATTTGATGCTGGTGTCTTGACTGGTAAACCTCTTGGTTTTGGTGGTAGCTTGATTCGTCCAGAAGCAACTGGTTACGGTTTGGTTTACTATACTGAAGAAATGCTCAAAGCAAATGGCAACAGCTTTGCTGGTAAGAAAGTCGTTATTTCAGGTTCTGGTAACGTTGCTCAATATGCTCTTCAAAAAGCAACTGAACTTGGTGCAACTGTTATCTCTGTATCTGACTCAAATGGGTATGTCATCGATGAAAATGGTATCGACTTCGATCTTTTGGTTGATGTTAAAGAAAAACGTCGCGCTCGTTTGACTGAGTATGCAGCTGAGAAGGCAACTGCTACTTATCATGAAGGTTCTGTATGGACTTACGCTGGGAACTATGACATCGCTCTTCCATGTGCTACTCAAAACGAAATCAACGGTGAAGCAGCTAAACGTTTGGTTGCTCAAGGAGTTATCTGTGTATCTGAAGGTGCCAACATGCCAAGCGACCTTGATGCCATCAAAGTTTACAAAGAAAATGGTATCTTTTACGGACCTGCCAAAGCTGCCAACGCTGGTGGTGTAGCCGTTTCAGCCCTTGAAATGAGCCAAAACAGTCTTCGTCTCTCATGGACTCGTGAAGAAGTTGATGGACGTCTCAAAGACATCATGACAAACATCTTCAACACAGCTAAAACAACTTCAGAAACATATGGTCTTGATAAAGACTACCTTGCAGGAGCTAACATTGCTGCCTTTGAAAATGTAGCAAACGCTATGATTGCACAAGGTATTGTTTAAGATTCATTTGCTTAATCCTCAATCGCTTCGATTGGGGATTTTTATGTTGAGTTCAAAAAACTCACCATTAACAGTGAGTTTTAACATCCGAATTTATTTTACTTTCATTAGGGCAGATGACAAACATTCAACAATCTCATCAACTGCTTCATCTATGTTTATAGTTCCTTCATCATTCAACATCATGGGAATAAGATAAGAAAAACTCAATGCTAAAATGTATCGAACAATTCTTTCATTTGACCAATTTAGAATAAGTCCTTTTTCTTTAAATTGATTTAAAACAGGGCTAATTGGTTCTACTATAGATTGAACAATAATATTTCCTAACTGGATAGAAAGATTTTTATCAATAAAAGAACGCCCCAAGAGAATTTTAACATGCATTTGATTCTCCTGAATGAAAAAGAGCCTATCTCGAACAATACTTTTTAAAAAGAAGGGAAAAGTTTCTTGATCTACTGTGAATTTTTTTTCTGAGAAATCCGCAATTACTTCTGGAATAACCTGTTCTAGAAAAGTAGATAAAATGGCTTCTAAAATACCTTCCTTTGTTTTAAAGTAACTAAAAACAGTTCCTTCTGACACTCCAGCACGTTCGGCAATAAGGCTGGACGTTGTATTCTCAAATCCAATTTCTGAGAATAATTTTAAGCTTGATAATAATACTCGACGTTGTTTCAAGCTCAAGTTGCTAACTTCTAACGTCTGAGCATACTTTTGTTCTAAACTTTCCATCGCTAGCACCTCTCTTCTACTCTCTTACTTTTACGACTTTTTTGCCTCGACTGTGTCCCATTTTCAGACTACGATAGGCTTCTCTAACTGACTTTATAGAAAAGTCATACACTTGATCAATTTTCAGCTGAACCTTCCCGTCTGAGACCATTTCAGCTAAAGTGCTAAAATCATCATATGTGGAATGTCTCGGACCAGTAAACTGAGCACCTTTTATCATAACATAGGGCGAAGGTACTAATGTCCCAATAGTTGTCCCCTTCAAGCCTAAACTAAAAGCCAATCTAACATAATCAGATCCATAACAATCCAAAAATTTTGTAATAGGAGTTGGACTAGCTGATAGAAGAGCCTTCTTGATATTATCTTCGTAACTTACTGGTGTGGCACCTAAAGACTTCAGATACTCTGCATTTTTCTTACTTGCGATTCCGATTACTTTCGCCCCCTTAGCAACTGCATACTGTACTGCAATACTTCCAATACCTCCTGCTGCAGCTGAAATAACAACAGTATCTCTTGAATTTAAACCAATTCTTCTAAAAGCCCCACCCACAGTTAGAGCAGCTACTCCCATAGTAGCTGCGTGAGTCATGTCGATCATCTCTGGTTTCAATACAATTTCTGATTCATTGACACAAATTTCTGTTGCTAAAGCTCCCCTCTTAGTTCCCAAACCAGGATCACTAATCATTGTTCCAAACACCTTGTCTCCTACTGAAAACCTACTTACTTCATTTCCAACTTCTGTAATAACTCCAGAAAAATCTCTCCCCACACCTCTTGGAAATAAAGATGATTTAGATTCAAACCAACGACTTGGTTTCCTTAATTTCGTTATAAAAGATAGAAATTTAAGAGGTTTCGCTCCCTCAAAAGTTTTATAATCAATAGGATTTAAACCAACAGCATGAACTTCTACTCTCACTTGATTTACATCCAAGGCTGTAGAGTCAATCTTCAGCAAATCCAAGACCTCTTCGTTACCGAAACGACTGTACTCTATTGTTTCAACAACCATTTTCTTTACTCCTTAATTTCACAAAAATTGAGTGAACACTCATTTTTATAAATTATACTCTTAATTTGTAAGAAAATCAATATTATCGTTTGATAACAATTTATGACATGATACAAATATCAATCATTTCGATTTACCAATATGATTCTTTCAATCTAACTCTCCTCACTTTTAAAGATTCCTTTCCCTTTTTTGCCCCCTGGCACATAAAAATAAAAACCGCTACTCCTAAGAATAGCGGTTTAATCATATTTTTTAAGCTACTAATGTAGTTGCTCTATTATTTAAGAGTAACTGAAGCTCCAGCTTCTTCCAATTTAGCTTTGATTTCTTCAGCTTCTGCAGTTGCAACGCCTTCTTTAACAAGTGCTGGTGCACCGTCAACAAGTTCTTTAGCTTCTTTAAGACCAAGACCTGTGATTTCACGTACAACTTTGATAACGCCAACTTTTTTGTCTCCTGCAGATGTCAATTCAACGTCGAATGAATCTTTAGCAGCACCAGCGTCAGCAGCACCAGCTGCAGCAACAGCTACAGGAGCAGCTGCAGTTACACCAAATTCTTCTTCGATAGCTTTTACAAGGTCGTTCAATTCAAGGATTGAAGCTTCTTTAATTTCAGCAATAATGTTTTCAATGTTCAATGCCATTGTTATTTCCTCCAAATATGTTTTAAATTTATAATAGATTTTCGTAGCTAGGCTACGCTGCGTAGCTTAAGATTAAGCTGCGTCTTCTTTGTTGTCTGCAACCGCTTTGACTGCAAGAGCAACGTTGCGCACTGGCGCTTGAAGTACAGAAAGGAGCATAGAAAGAAGTCCTTCGCGGTTTGGAAGAGTTGCAAGTGCAAGAATCTCTTCTTTAGATGCGACAGCGCCTTCGATTGCACCACCTTTGATTTCAAGTGCTTCAGCGTTTTTAGAAAAGTCGTTCAAGATTTTCGCTGGTGCGATAACATCTTCGTTAGAAAATGCTACTGCAGATGGTCCAACAAATACAGATGCAAGATCTTCAAGACCAGCTTTTTCAGCTGCACGACGCAAGATTGAGTTTTTAATCACTTTATACTCAACTTCGCTTCCACGAAGCTCACGACGAAGAACTGTATCTTGCTCAACTGTCAAACCACGGGCGTCTACAACGACGATAGATGCAGCAGCTTTCATTTTTTCAGCTACTACGTCAACTAGTTCCGCTTTTTTAGCAATAATTGCTTCACTCATTAGTGTGTTCACCTCCGTTATTATTTTGCTTGGGGAAATTTTTCAAAAGAAAAACGCGCCCAAACCTAGACACGAAAGTACAATACGCTTCTTTTTACATGATACGTTTTGTCCTCGGTAGGATACTTATGAGTCGAGCTCCCCTACTGTCTTAGGCAGTTTTTTCAAACCGTATATAAGTATAGCATAGTCAAAAAAAGAATGCAAGATTTTTGCAAACTTTTTTAAAATTTTTTGTGATTTTTCTTCTAAAGTTCTACTGTCAGAACTTGACCTTGCTTAACAACCTGTTCTCCAGCGATATAAACATCATCAACATCACTGGATTTAACAGCATAGATGAGATGAGAAAGCATATTTTCCTGAGGTTGGAGATGAATTTTCCCTTGTGGTTGAATAACGAGAAAATCTGCCTGTTTACCAACTTCCAGACTTCCTATCTGATTTTCCATTCCTAGAACCTTAGCCCCTTCGATTGTCAGTGCCTTGAGAGCTGTTTCGATAAGAAATTGGCTGGCATCTCCATTTTTCATCTTCTGAAGAAGGGCTGCAGTTCGTCCTTCCTCAAACATATCTAGATTGTTATTAGAAGCGACCGAGTCAGTCGCAATTCCTACTGCTATTCCTGCTTTTTGAAGTTGGATAATGGGAGCAATCCCTGATGCCAATTTGAGGTTACTGATAGGATTGTGGGCAATAGCCACGTGAGAAGTTGTTAAGCGTTCAATTTCTCGCTCATTTAATTCGACCCCATGAGCAAAGACAGACGGATGATCTAAGTAACCCAGTTCTTCTAGGAAAGCGAGGGGGCGTTTGCCGTAGCGTTTCAGGAGAATTCCTGACTCCTCCTTGGTCTCCGCCACATGGATATGGATGGGAATATTCAGCTCTTTTGCCATATCTAAGCTCTCTTCCAACAAGTCTCTACTACAGCTATAGGGAGAATGTGGAGCTACCATAACCTTGAAATTTGGATTTTCATATCCTAAGATTTTCTCGATGATTGCTCGTGTTCTGCTTATAGTCTCATCAGTTGTTTCTGTATCTGAAGAAAAGAGGGTCGGTGAGAAATAACAACGCATCTTGGAAGCCTTAACTGCCTGATAAATCTGCTCAATCTCCACTCCATTGGGATTATACATATCATTGAAGGTTGTTGTTCCTGACTGGAGCATTTCTGTCAGAGCTTCTTTGACCGCCTTGGTAGTCATATCTGGTGTAAACTCAGCTTCTGCAGGCCAGATATAGTCATTGAGCCATTCATGGAGGTTACTGTCATCTCTGATCCCTCGCAAGCCAGTCATAGCAGAATGGGTGTGGCAATTGACCAATCCAGGCATAATCCAGGCTCCCTGATAATCTATAATCTGCTCAGCTTGCTCTAAAATCTCTGGCTTCTCTTGACCGACATAGACAATTTGAGAATCCTTAACTGCTAAGATTCCATCCAGATAAACATGGAAATCTTGGTCACAAGTCACGATATTTACATGCTGATAGACTTTCATTATAGGCTCCTTTTCTATAAGACAATTTACAGTGAATAATTTTTCTAGCTATTGTAACAAAAAAGTCACCCGAAGGCAACTTTTTTCGTCCATAAAATTTCAAAAGAGAAAGGCTTATTCTGAGCTAAAAGCTGCAGCTTGCTGCATTTGGTAATACTTGCCTTTTCTAGCCATGAGGTCCTGATGGTTCCCATACTCAACAATGTCGCCATCCACCAAGACAAGAATCAAATCTGCATCTTGAATGGTTGACAAGCGGTGGGCAATGATAAAACTTGTGCGCCCCTTCATGAGTTTGGCAAAGGCATCCTGTACCAGCACTTCTGTCCGCGTATCAATGGATGAAGTTGCTTCGTCTAAGATAAGAATCTTTGGAATAGCCAGAAAGACTCGGGCGATGGTCAAGAGCTGTGCTTGACCGACAGAGAGAGATTCTCCTGCATTTTCCAACTTGGTATCATATCCTTGTGGCAACTGTTGGATGAAAAAGTCCGCATTGGCTGCTTTGGCAGCAGCAATCACTTGCTCCCGACTAGCATCAGGATTGCCGAAGGCAATATTGTCATGAATGGTCCCTTGCTTGAGCCAGGTTTCCTGTAGCACCATGCCAAACTGCTGGCGTAAAGTGGCACGACTATAGTCATAAATGGAACGACCATCCAGCAAGATATCTCCAGAGTTAATGGGATAAAAACGCAAGAGAAGATTGATAAGGGTTGATTTTCCAGCACCTGTCGGACCAACAATAGCCACCTTGCTACCAGCTGGGATATCGATGGATAAGTCCTTAATCAATATCTTCTCAGGATGGTAGCCAAAATAGACATGTTTAAAGGAAATAGCTCCCTTAACCTGGTCACTGGTCAAAACTTCCTTACCTGTTTCAGCCACCTCAGGGCTCTCTAAGACAGCATAAACACGCTCTGCGCAAGCCAAGGCACTTTGCAACTCAGCTAGCACTGAAGAAATATCATTAAAAGGCTTGGTGTACTGTTGAACATAGTTCAAAAAAGTCACTAAGCGTCCAATGGTCAAGGTGGACCCCATCATGATACGATAAGCTCCTACTCCAGCTAGAAGGGCATAAATGAGCGCATTGACAAAACGAGTCGAAGGATTAACCGTTGAAGAATAAAAGATAGCTGACTGCGAATAACCTGCATAGTTGTCATTAGCCTCACGCAGTCTTTGGATAAATTCTGCCTGAGCATTAAGGGACTGGATAATGGTCTGCTGGCTCAACGATTCTTCAATTAATTGTGTCTGAATCCCCCTTGTCTCTGTTTGCTTTTGGAAGAGATGATAGGATCTCTTGGCAATAAAGCGTGAAATCACCATAGACAGTGGCGTCAACAGCAAGACCAAAAGAGTCATGAGGAGATGAATTTGAAGCATGGCTAGAATACTAACCAAAATCATTAAGACGCCAATAAAAAATTGGTTAAAAATCATGGTCAAGCCGGCTGCCAACTGTTCTATATCTGTGGTCACACGACTGACCATCTCTCCACTGCCTTGCCGATCCACAAAAGCAATCGGTAACCGATGGAGCTTATGGATGATTTGCTCTCGCAAGTCTCTGGTATAAGAGAAGATTAGGCGATTATAGAGAAGAGGATTGACCCACTGCACAAGGGTATTTCCTATGACCACCAAGATCATTTGGAGAAAAATCTGCCAAAAAACTGGTGAAGAGTCAGTCACTAGGACTTGGTCGATGACCTGCCCAATCAGAATAGGTAGATAGATCGATAAACCAACTTGGGCAATAGTTCCTAGAAAGGCTAGGAAAAGGAGTAAAGGATGACTTGCTAAATCTTTGGCCAAACGTTTGAGCGTCTGGTTTGCAGTTTGTCGTCTCATGCTAGTCCTCCTTTCCATGTTGGGATGCATTGATTTCGCGATAGACTTGACTGGATTTCATCAAGTCCTCGTGCTTGCCGATAGCTAGGAGCTCACCTTTTTCCAAGAGGAGAATCTGGTCAGCCATCTTTAAAGTCGATGTTCTTTGAGAAATCAAGATTAAGCTCGTGTTTGGTAAGTTCTCTCGAATAGCCTTCAACAGCTTGGACTCTGTGATGGTGTCGAGGGCCGAGGTCGCATCATCTAGGATGAGAAACGGAGCCTGGCGCAAGACTGCTCGTGCGATAGACAACCGTTGTTTTTGTCCACCTGAGAAATTTCGACCTCCTGCCTCAACTAGGGCATCCAAGAGTCCTTCCTTATCACTGACAAAATCCTTGGCTTGTGCAATTTCCAAGCCCTGCCAAAGTTCTTGGTCCGTTACTTCTTGATTGAAACCTAGAGTCAAGTTAGAACGAATGGTTCCTTTAAAAAGTTCGACTTTTTGGGGCACATAGGCAATCCAAGACCGCCATTCCTCTAAATTACGAGGACTAGATCCATCTCGATAAAGGTCTATGCTCCCCTTGTCTGCTGGATAAAGTCCAAGGATGAGTTGCACCAAGCTTGATTTACCAGAACCCGTTCCCCCAATGATACCAAGGATTTGTCCTTGAGTCATATCAAAGGAAATGTCTCTCAGAGAAGGCTGGGCCGCATCAGGATAGGTAAAGGTCAGTTCTTGAACTTGTAAAACCTGATTGCTGGTAACTTGCTTTTTCTCTAATTCTGAATGGATGTCTTCTGGAGCCTCAGCAAAGACTTCCTCGATTCGCTTAGCTGAGATGTAGGACTGGTTGAGAGAATTGATCAGCATGGCTAGCTTGACCAATTCCACCAAGATCTGTAGGAGATAATTAATAAGGGCAATGAGAGCGCCTTGACTGAGCAATCCTCCTTGAATAAAAATATAGCCTTGCCAGATAATGACTAGGAGAGTTCCATTTACAATCAGATAGGTCAGGGGTGTTAATAAACTAGACCAGAAGCCTGTTTTTTCTTGCAATCTGGCATAAACTTGGTTAAGGGTTTGAAAAATCTGTAACTCTCGTTTTTCTTGACCAAAAGCACGAATAACCCGCATCCCTTGTAATTGCTGGCGCGTTTCCTGAACCAGCTGATCCGTTTTCTTTCTCAGACTGCTGTAGAGAGGATTAACCAGTCTAGAGAGCCCTACAATAACAATGGTCAAAATGACAACCATGATCAAGAACCAGAGAGTCAGCTCAGCTGAGATTCGATAGGCCATAAAAATGGCTCCAAAAACGATAATAGGCGCTCGTAAAAAGAGACGCAGGAATTGATTGATACCAGTCTGAATCTGGTAGGTATCCGAAGTCAAGCGAGTGACCAAGCTAGAAGTGGTCAAACGATCTCTGCTGTCCTTGGGCAAGGAAAGAATATGGCGATAGAGGTCACCTGTCAATTCTTTGGCAAATCCAACCGCAGCCTTAGCTGAGTAGAACTGGGCTATTAAGGCCACTACAACACCAATCACTGCAAAAATAAGGAGCAGGCCAATCTGCATCCAGAGATGATTTTGATTTCTCTGGGGCAAGGATTGGTCAACAATCCCAGCAATCACCATGGGAACCAAGAGCTCAAAAACAGCTTCTAACAGCTTGAACAAGGGTGCTAAAATCGATTCCTTGAAGTAGGGTTTAAAGTAAGATAATAGGTGTTTCATAGATCCCTTCTATTCGTTTTCTAGAAATAAAGAAAGTGGGAAGTGCCCACCCTCTCTGTTTTATTTGCTTAAGTAAGGCAGTAGATAGCCATATCCTTCCTCTTCCATCTCATCCTTGGCCACAAAGCGCAAGGAAGCAGAATTGATACAGTAACGGAGGCCACCAAACTCACGCGGTCCATCTGTGAAAACATGACCCAAGTGAGCGTTTCCTGACCGAGAACGAACCTCGATTCGCTCCATTCCATGACTCAGGTCCTTGTAGTAGTGAATCAATTCCTTAGAAATCGGACGACTAAAACTTGGCCAACCACATCCTGAGGCAAACTTAGCCTTGGCAAAAAAGAGTGGCTCACCTGTCGTGATGTCTACATAAATTCCCTCTTCAAAGGTTTGGTCATAGGCATTGGTAAATGGAGCCTCTGTAGAAGCTTCTTGGGTAACACGATAGGATTCTTCAGATAAACTGCCCTTTAACACCTCTTGACTAGGCTTTTCATAGTTAGAGGCATCAATCAATGGCTTCTCAGCATCGGTCACATCGATATGACAGTAACCTGAAGGATTCTTCTTAAGATAGTCTTGGTGGTAATCTTCAGCCAGAATGTAGTGGCGAAGTTTCTCCACCTCTACTGCAATCTTTCGCCCAAGCATGCGCTCCTGCTCCTGCACCACTGTGAAGATAGCTGGCAAGTCTGCTTCATCCTGATAATATATACCGGTCCGATACTGACGTCCACGGTCATTCCCTTGTTGATTGACTGATAATGGATCAATAACACGGAAATAATAAAGTAAAATCTCTCTGAGTGACACTGCCTTCTCATCATAAATTACCTGAACCGTTTCTGCATGGTCTGTTTCCTTGAGCAGCTGGTAATTGGTCGTTTCGACTTGTCCATTAGCGTAGCCAACACTGGTTGCTAGCACTCCAGAAATGCGTGAAAAATATTCCTCTAGGCCCCAAAAACAACCACCTGCTAGATAAATTTCTGCCATCTTTATTTCTCCTTTATCAAGTTTTTAACTCGAATTCTTTTCAAAAAAAGGATAGGAAGCCCTCTGGTCGAGAGTTTCCCCATCCTATCTTCTATTCTTTATTTTGCTTCGACACGGACACCTTGGGTATCAACCTTCAAGTCATGAAGCTTTCCTTTGAAGGGTTGCTTTTCCAATTCTGCCTTAATCGTTGGCATCTTGTCATGAGAAGCCAAGACCATAACTGTCGGCCCAGCACCAGAGAGGTAGGTTGCATAGGCACCATTTTCTTTGGCCACTTGCTTAATCGTCGCAAATTCTCTCACCAAGTCCTGACGATAGCGCTCGTGGAAGAGGTCTCCCTCGATTGCTTGCCCAGCGGTCACCATGTCTCCTGCCAACAAGGCGGCAACAGCCACATTGGCGATAGAACTAGCCGCAACAGCTTCCTTGTAAGATAATTTCTTAGGCAAGACGCCACGGCTGTCTCGAGTACGCAATTCATAGTTTGGAATGTAGGCTAGAAAATCACATTCTGGGAAGTCTGCTACGATAGCAGAAACTTGTCCATCAACAGAGCTTGCAATAACGAGATTACCATAAATGGCTGGAGCCACATTGTCAGGATGGCCTTCAATCTTAGTCGCTAACTGCAATTTTTCA
Source organism: Streptococcus sp. K0074 (assembly GCF_048843365.1). Classification (GTDB taxonomy): domain Bacteria; phylum Bacillota; class Bacilli; order Lactobacillales; family Streptococcaceae; genus Streptococcus; species Streptococcus mitis_BM. Next base: position 965,102 of record NZ_CP184836.1, on the reverse strand, counting down.
TGATCAGACAAGTTGAGCTGGCCCAGTTGGTTGGCTAGTTCAATCCCAGCTACAATAACCGAGCTGGAAGAACCCAAACCACGCGCCAAGGGAACATCACTGGTCATTTTCAAGCGTCTTGGTTGCAAGTCTGGTACAATTTGCAAAGCAATTTTGAGCAAGAGATTGCGCTCGTCATGTGGAATCCATTTGCCAATCTGGTGTTCAATCAGCCACTCATCTCGTTCTTCACAGACCTCTATTTGAAGATACTTGGTTACAGCTACACCGACCGAGTCAAAACCTGGCCCGATATTGGCACTGGTTGCAGGTACAATAATCTTCATCTTATTCTCCTAGCACCTTGAAGGTATTCAAGAGGTCGAATTCTGAAACCTTCTTCAATTCAGCTGAAACATTTTCAAGCTGGGCTTTATTAATCTTGTGTGTGATGATAACGACACGCGCCTTGTCACCATCTTTTCCATCTTGGAGAATTTGCTTAAAGGAAATTTCTTGGGCATTGAAGATTTCAGCCAACTTCAAGACCTGACCTTTTGAGTCTGGTGCCAAGATTGAGAAGTAGTAATTTGCTTTGACATCCTCTGGATTTGCCAAGACCAAGTCACGGCTATATTCGTTGAAGTCTTTGCCAATGGTACCATCATTCAAACGACGAACGATACGGACAATATCTGCTACAACACTTGTTGCAGTTGGTTTTTGACCAGCACCTGGTCCATAGTACATAGACTCACCGATACCAATAGATTCCACAAAGACAGCGTTCATTACGCCATTCACACTAGCAAGTGGGTGTGCTTTAGGTAGGAAGGTTGGAGTTACTTCTGCAGCAATTCCTGAAGGAGTTTCCTCAATAGAACCAACCAATTTCACTACATAGCCAAGATCTTGTGCTACAGCTACGTCTTCTGGTGTAATGTTGCGGATTCCCTTGTGGGCTACATCGTCAAAAGCGACCTTCATGCCAAAAGCAAATTGGCTCAAAATCACCATCTTGTAGGCTGCATCAATCCCATCTACGTCATTTGTAGGGTCACTTTCTGCAAATCCTAGACGTTGCGCTTCCGCAAGAGCATCATCGTAAGACCAGCCTTCTTCGACCATCTTGGTCATCATGAAGTTAGAAGTTCCGTTGACTACTCCAAGCACGCGCGTGATTTTATCAGAAGCCAACGAATTTGCTAGAGTACGAAGAATTGGAATCCCACCAGCTACTGCTGCTTCATAGTAAAGTGCTACCTTATTAGCTTTAGCGATTTCTAACAATTCTGCACCATGGACAGCCAAAAGGTCCTTGTTAGCAGTAACAACATGTTTTCCAGCTTCCAAGGCACGAGTGATAAAGGTTTTAGCTGGTTCGATACGCCCCATCAATTCCACTACGATCGTAATGTCTTGGTCTGATAAAATGTCATCCACATTGGTTACAAAGTTAAAGTCATTCCCTGCTGCAAGCAAGCGATTCTTTTCATCTTCATCCTTGACCAATACCTTAGCAACTTCAATCTCTGAATGTGCTGATTGATTGATTTTTTCTCCATTTTCCTTTAGGAGGAAAGGCACACCACTTGCAACGGTACCAAATCCTAGTAAAGCAATTTTAACTGTCATGTTTGTCTCCTCGAAATTTTCTAATATAGCCATTATAACAGAATTTTGTGAAAATTCCTATTATAGTAAATCACTATTTCAATCTAGAAAAGAAAAAACGAATCAGACGATTCGCTCTTCTCAAAATCTAGAAATAGCTTTCCAGAAAGGATTATCCGATTTTTTGCAGATTGAGCACAGCATCGTGATTCATCAAGACTTGGCCATACTCTTGCAAGACTGAACGACTGATGTCACTATCGTCTGCAAACTCGCGCATACGAGCCAAAAGCCACGCTGGATATGGACTTGGATGATTTTCAATATCCACTAAAATGGTCAAATAATAGCGCTCATTCATCTTGTAGAGTTCAGAAGTTTCCATCTCAAAAGTCACTGTCTTGGCAAAAGCCACCAAATCAGCTAATTTTGCGAAAGAAAGGATGTAATAGATGTAGGGCTCTTTCTTGCTCTCAACTTCTTGTTCAGCCTGCTCCTGCTCTTCTTCCTTGGCTTCGACTTGCTCTAGAGATTGAATGGCTTCGATATCATCCTTAGTTTTGTCCGCGATACTTTTTTCCAGGGTTTTGATAAATTCATCTGGCGACATTTGAGCCAATTCTTCCATGTCTGGCAAATCCGATAAATCTTCAAAATCTAGATTTTGGTCAATCTTTGATTTGGTTACAAAGACATCGACCTTATCAGGTTTTGGAGTCACACGGAAGCTCAACATACCTGTATCTAGGAAGCTATCAGGCATCTCTAACTCATCCAAGATAGCATAAAAGAACTCTTCTGTTTTTTCTTGAGGAACGAGAAAGTCAGCAATCTCCATGCCTCGATCCATCAAATCTTCTAAAGACATCGTGATTTTTAAAGTTGTATCACTGATTTGTTTCATTTTCATTGCTAGTAACCTCATACTTTCAGTTCTATCTATTATACTAGATTTTTACGATTTTATCAAAAGAAGGCTCCTCTGTCGGGATAGATTTTCCCTAGGGTAACTTCTGTAGAAGACTCTAATACTCTTCGAAAATCTCTTCAAACCACGTCAGCTTTATCTACAACCTCAAAGCGGTGCTTTGAGCAACCTGCGGCTAGCTTCCTAGTTTGCTTTTTGATTTTCATTGAGTATAAAAGAAAATTTCTGCAAACAAATAGAAAAAGCCTTCAAAATCAGCTCTTAGCCAACTTTGAAGACCTAATACATCAGAAAGCTTATAGTTTAAAGGTTGCTACACCAAGGATAGAACGATTTAAGTTTCTAAGAATTTGAAGACTTTGTTCAAATTTCTTATAACGAGTCACTCCGTATTCTTCAACAAGAAGGACTGTATCTCTTTCTAAAAGAGATGGTACATCTTGTAAATCTACAAAATGAATTCCTTTTAAGGCCTCTTGATTTTGTTTCAATTTATCTAGGATAGCTTTGTTTGAGCTAACGATTGTTAATTCTTGTCCAGCATTTTTGTATGATAGGATATCTGCTAGGTTGGCAATTGTTGTAATCTCTGTTACAAAATCAATTTGATACTGAGAAAAATCACCTGCTCTATTGATGGTTGGATTAAAGAGATAAACCAATACATTTCCCATCACAACCAAAATCACACAAACTACTCCAATAACAGCTAAACGGAGAATCAAGTTCTTCACATTCAATCCAAGCGCTGTCTCACCGTTTGCATTCAATTCTTTAGAGTTGATGGTTTCCAATTTTTCAATTTTTACATTTGCATAAGTGTGTTTAAATTTCTCAATCAATCCATCAATTTTTCGCTCCAACAAGTCATTAGCATCTTTACTTGGTGTCAAAATTTTCACACCAACCCCTGCATCGTCAATCATATAGTAGACAGTTAATTTTTTCCACCAATAATCATTCGTAGAATTTTTCAAGGTTGTTTCTGTCGTATCTAATTCACTAGCAATTTTTTTCAACTCACTAGACTCTACATCATTGAAAAGATAAGCTCCATTCAAATTCCCATCAATCAATTTCCCGTAGAAATCACTATAGCCACCAATTTGATGATTCAAAATCGTTTTGGCTGAATCTTCTGGAGGAGTGATTTTATAGCTGATATAAGTTGAATAACTTGTTGTGTCTTTGACAGTATTTTTATTCTTAACTGCTTTAATTGTAAATGGTACAGCAATGAGAGCAAATAAAGCGATGAGAGCTAGAATATTTGCTTTTCGTTTTTTGTAAAGATTTGCAAACAAATCAGCTACTGAATAATGTTCAAACATGATTTTTTTCTCCTTTGTTTAGTAGATACTGGTTCTCTTTTGTAAGCATTTTTGCTACAAATATAATCACAAGAACAATTCCCCAGAATTGCATTGTAAATAGATTGAAGAAACTTTCTGAAAAGCTACTTCTTGGCATAAAGAATAGATTATTCAAGATGAGTAGGGACAAGGCAAATAGGATTGTTCTAGAGCGATAGGCTACTTGCAACATGGCTATAAATAGCATACCGAGTAAGAGACTAAGTAGAAAGACTCCTATCATACCATAGTCTGTATACAACTCCATGATATAACTACTTCCGATACCATGTCCTTTCAAGTATTCCTTGTTCAAAACAAGATAGGATAGATTGTGGGCATAACTATTACTATCAATAGCTAGCTCCACACTATTGGTTGTATGTTCAAAGGCTTTTCCTCCGAAAATAGCCCCCAAACTTCCTCTTGCAAAATAATCAATGACAGGACCAAAAGTAAAATTGCGTAAATCTCGGTAAGGAAGGCTACTGTTAAATAGAAAACCTCGAGCCAGAACACCAAAACTAGTCCCTTGTTTATAGATAAAGTCAAGTAAGATATCCCAGAAACCTGTATGGGAAACCTGGACATTATCCCGTACATAATTGAGCACTCCCATCGCTAACATAAGAATAGGAGAACCGACAAAAATCGCTAACTTTTCTTTAAACCCAATCCATTTTCCCTTTTCAGTTTGCTCCCGCATAAAGTAATAAACAAAAGCAAATAAAATACTTAAAATAAAGGGATTTCGTGTCCCGATTGCCAAATGAATGGTATTGGCTACAATGAAGGATACCAACACTGCTGTCGCCTGCAATTTCTTTGGCTTGGTTGCCAGATACATACACATTGCATAGACCGTAAAGGTAGACAAAATGTAGGTAAAATAAGGAAGTTTACTTTCAAAATTTGCATAGTAGGCATAGTAGGAAGTCTGCAGACGATACAGGAGCCGTTCAAATAAGCGAATAAAATAGAAAGGATAGGTTAGAAGAAAAACTCCTAGTGATACAAAGCGTAACCGCTTGATATAAATCTCTTTTATAGAATTTCCTATCTTTGGTACTTTTATGTTCTTCCTAGCTATGAAGTAACGAGCCAGTACGCCTCCTGTGGTCAAGCCCAGAATCGAAACCATGACGACTATAAAGGCAAAGCGATAGGCTATCGGATGATAGGTATCCAGAGCGCCATCCCTAAAATAATCAATGGTCGGTCTTGATACCAGAAATACAAAAATAGTTAAATAGAAAATAAAATGGATTAAGTAATACTTGATATCATTCCAGCAGGCAATTAAGCTACTAACCAGTAAGAACAATAAAGTAGAAAGCAAGCTAACGTTGTTATTATTAAACAGATACACAATTCCACTTACTAGCGTCAAGGCATAACTGACTAGGGTCAAACTAAATAATAATCGTTTTCCATCAATCACTTGCTCACCCCCGTTCTAATGTAATTTTTTAGATTTTTCAATATTTTTTAGTAATAAGAATCGATATAAGGAAATATTTATGAATAGAGCCAGAGCACCAATTCTTCTCCCCTTACGGAAAATTGAATTCCTAGCAATAGCAAAGGCATGGCCTTTTAAAAAACGATGAATCTGAGAATAGGCTTCAAACTGTTTATACTGATCATCTAGCAACATCTTATCCAGAATAAAAAAGTAGGCATAGGCTAATCTGAAAAAAGCAACCTCTTTCAAATCTGGATAGTTTTTCACAACTTCATTGTAAAACCTTTGGTAGATATCAATATAGGCTAAATCCTTCTCTGCATAGGGTTTAGTCGTAATACTATCCCCTCTATGGAAATAGTAATAATAGGGTTTGGTATTAACAACGTACTTCTTAGCCAACTTGATTAAATCAAAATGATAATAGGCATCTTCGTAAATCAATCCCTTTGGAAAGGATAGGGCAGTTGCAATCTGTCTCTTGATTAGCTTATTGCAAATCGTTCCAGGTATTTTTTCACCTATGAGGTATTCTCTTAAAAATGTTTGAGAATCACAGACAAAATAGTCATCCTGATTGGCTGATTGTGGACTTTCATCATTAGCATAGACATTCATGACACCACAGCTCGAAACATCCGCATCTTCTTGAATTAATTGCTCATATAAGCTCTGAATCATTTCTGGATGGATATAATCATCTGAATCAATAAAAATCAGATAATCTCCGTGAGCCTGCTTCATTCCATCGTTTCGTGCTTGCGACAAACCTTCATTCTTTTTATGAAGCACTGACACCCTATCATCTTGTTCAGCGATTGAATCACACAAGCGACCACTTTCATCCGTTGCTCCATCATCAACAAGAATGATTTCCAGATTCTGATAGGTCTGCTTCTGAATGGAAGCTATCGATTTTTCTAGGTACTGCGCCACATTATAGACTGGTACAATGACACTAATTAATGCAGTTTCCATGCTACTCCTCTAATAGTTTTTCTACTTGTTCGATTTGTTTGGCAATTGTGAATTGTTGAATGAATTGACTAGCCTCATTGACATCGAAGTTTGAAGCAGAGGTCATGTAGTCAGTAATTGCCTGAGCTGCCTCTTGATTGCTCTCAATGATTTGTCCAAATTGTCCGTCTTGGGATAATTCCTCAGCCCCTCCAACATCCGTAGAGACAAAAGGAAGTCCTAAACTCAAGGCCTCCACATACACTCCAGGAAAACCTTCTTGTTTAGACATAGACAAAAGAACTTTCATCTGAGATAAATACTGATAAGGATTTTTTTGATAACCAAGGAAATGTACATAGTCTTCAAGCTCATATTCTTTGACGCATTTTTTCAGTTCCTCTTCCATATCCCCAGCCCCGATAAAATAGAGATGATAGTTTTTTCCCTCTTGATGTAATAATCGTATCACTTCCACCACACGGTCAGAACCCTTATTTTCCTCAATCCGTCCAATAGTACAGATACTTTGAGGCGCAATCTCCATATCGATCTTCTCTTGAGATTTTTCTAGAATACTCTTAAAATCATATCCATTGTAGACCGTCTGTAATTTCGAAGCATAATCTGGATAGACTTCCTTGATAGAATTGCTGGTCTTTTTTGAAATCCCTACAATTGTATTCGCAGCATCCAACTGGCGTCTATGTGATTCTCTTTTGGAGCTATCCTTAAGAAATTCTTCGATACTTCCATGAATCCAAGAGATCTTCTTGACTTCTTTTCTTTTAGAGAACAAAAGTGGAGGATTCATAATGGTAAAGGAAACCTCAACATCATAGTCATCTTTCACCAGTAAGCGACGTGTCAATCTTGGAAAATAAACTCTCATTCTCCACAAAAGAGCTCGTAACCATCTGGCTTGGCGATAATCCTGAAGGGATTTTAAAATGCCTACATGCTTGGGAACAGATTCGTATCCCTTGTCAAAGTGCTCCATTTCAAGAATATCAATATCATACTTTTCTGGATCTAGATTTGAAACAATGGTCGACAGAATCTTCTCTGCTCCACCCCCGAGAGAAAAAGACCACATAAAAAATAAGATTTTTTTCTTAGCCACCATATTCTCCCTTGTATTCTGTATAAGACTTATCCATATCAGCGATGACAGCATCATGATGCGGTACTTGCTTGTCTGCTGGCGGAGGAGTCATATAATCGCCAAAAGCAGTACTGAGATAGGCATCATAGCCAACTGGAATGGGCATCTCTGTTCCTTCAAATGGCAAGAAGAGATTATCTTCAAAGGATGCGATTGGGTACTTGTTTCTCATGTAGCCAGGACCTGAGCATAATTCTGTGATGCCATCGCTCTCATCCAGACTATACTTGGTCATTTCTTTCTCAGCTTTTTTCCAAATGCGATAACGGAGAGATTTTGGAGTCACTCCCAGTAAAATACGGCTTCCCCATTTCATGAGAGCTCCATGCTTTTCTGGAACAGTTTGGGCACAAAAGAGCGAATAAATCAAGGCCCAGCGAACCTGTTTCTTCCGCTCAGCTGGATTTTTCGGATAATAATCCAAAGGCAAGACATCTAAGGCCAAACCATGTGGTAAATTCAAATCCTGCTGATAAGGCTTAATACAGGTAGTTTCCTTGTCACGAATGGTAATAAAAAGATTGCGGTCAACAAAATCCTTGTTACTCTTCGACAAGAAATAACGCTCATCTGCATAACAAGGCCATAATTCTGCTAATTTCTCATAATCTTTACGAGGCATAAAAAAGTCTAGGTCGTCATCCCAAGGAATAAAGCCCTTGTTTCGAAGGGTACCAATAGCACCTCCTCCACAGAGATAACAAAGTAAATCATGTTCCTTGCAAAATGCAACAAAATATTCAGCCATCTCCAGGCTACGAGCCTGAATTGCTTTTAAATCAGTCATATTGTTCATTATTCTTTCTATCGTATCGTTCCATTATACCACAAATAGGGGGTGAAAATCTATTGCAGACTGTAAAAATCAAAGCCTGACTGCTATCCAAATAGCTATCAAACTTTGATTTTTCTGTCTTATCTTATCTCAAGCCCATCTGAGACAATTTATTCTGATATTTATTTTGATCGACAAGCAAGCCCAAGCCTCCATAAACATCATAGGCATCTACCCAGTCACCAAGTTCTGGAATCGTCAATTTTTCAATACCATTTTGAACTCCGCCTAGGAAAGACAAGCCATTTGTTAACAGGAAGGTATAAGGAACATTCGTTGAGGTCATTGCGAATACCTTGCCAAGTGCCTCTGAGCCTGTAAAGAGCTTGGTTGGATCTTTGATTTGCTGAAGAACTGCTGTCAGTACTTGTTGCTGTCTTTTGGTACGGCCGTAATCCGCCTCATCATCATCACGGAAACGAGCATAATTGAGCAAGGTCGAGCCATTCATCTGCTGTTTTCCGACTTTGATGGTTTGGGTTGGAGACTCAGTCTCAGTAGCGTGTAAATCATCTCCGACTGTAGCTTCTGTTAGTGGACGCCCATTCAATGTTGAAAATTGAGCATCAATTGTCACCCCATCAGGGAAAAGTGTGTCAATCGCTGTAGCAAAGGCCTGAAAATCGACCAAGGCATAGTACTTAATGTCCAAATCAAAATTATCTTTCAAAACTTGACGAACCATTTCTGCCCCTTTTTGCCCCTCTTGTTCTCCTAACTCATAGGCTACGTTTAACTTGTTATCCGTCTGTTTTCTACCGTTAATGACTTGACTGTAACCGTCTATATAAACCAAATTGTCACGCATGAAGCTGACCAGCTTAATTTTCTTATCTGAGCCGCCAACATTTAATACCATAATAGAGTCCGTCCGCGTCTCAGCACTATTTTGACCGATTCGCCCATCTGTACCCATGATCAAAATATTAACACCATCTCTGGTATCCTGACCATTAAAAACTTCTACTTGAGCTGCCCTGGCATTGGCAATTTTATCTGGATTAGCATTGGTATAACCTTTCAAGAACATAAAAATCATACCCAATGCCAGACAAGCTAAGATAGCCAGTAAACCTGCGAAAATACGGCCCCATCGTAGCTTCCGCTTTTTGATTTTTTTCTTTGGAAGAGAATTGATCTTCTGATATCTCTCAGAACGACTACGGCTATTATAAGAAGGAATCGAAGTGTTAGCACTTGACTTTCTATAATCCTCGGTCAATTCCTGACTTTCTGAGGGAGCGTCACTACTTGCCCTATTTAATTTGTCTTGCAAGTAAGCAAACTCTTTTTTTTCTCGCTCATTGAGGTAATGAATGTTCTTAAAGAGATAGTCATAACGCAACTGCTCGTGATGACTTAAAGGATTTTCTTTACTCATCTTCTCTCCTTTCCATGGTCTGATATTGGATAAATAGGATAGGCACCCAGAACTTTATACTGGATTCCAATCGCTTCTAATTCTTTTTGGGCAAAGTGGACCAAGTCCTTATCAGCATAATCCACATCAATAATGAAAAAGTATTCGCCCAACGCTGTCTTGAGTGGACGACTTTCAATTTTTGTCAGGTCAATTCCTCGCCAAGCAAAGGTCGAAAGAGCCTTGTAGAGTGCACCTGGAAGGTTGTCAGGTAAGGTCAAGGCCAAACTCATTTTTTCAGTTTGTGCTTGCAAGGGAATAGCTGCACCTTCAGCTCCCAGAACCCAGAAACGTGTGAAATTGGCTTCCATTTCCTGAATATCCTCAGCAATCAGTTCCAAGCCATATTCTTCGGCAGAACTTCTAGGTGCAATGGCCGCAAAGGGCTGGTCTGGATGTTCAGAAATAAAACGGGCCGCATAAGCTGTACTAGCTGTTACCTCGATTTGGGCCTCTGGATATTGTTCATCGATGAATTTCTTTCCTTGAGCCAAGGCCTGTGGATGTGAAAAAATCTTTTCAATCTTAGTATGTCCTGGAACCACCATCAACTGCTGATGAATAGGCTGAACGATTTCTGCAACTGCTTGAATGCGAGCCTGATGAAAAAGGTAGTCCAAGGTTTCATGAACACTACCCTCGATAGAATTTTCAACTGGCACCACAGAATAGTCCACCAAGCCTTGCTCATAGGCCTTGATGACATCTGTAATATTGGCAAAGGCCTGCAATTCCTCATGAGGAAAAGTTGTCTGCACAACGTGATGTGAAAATGATCCCTTGGGACCTAGATAAGCAATTTTCATCTCAGTTCCTCTATAATTTCCTCTGGGCTTAACTTGGTCACATCCAAAACCCGACTGGCTACTTCCTCATACCAAGCCTGTCGTTCTTGGAAAATAGCTGCTAATCCTTCCTTGCTATTATTTAGAAAAAGTGGACGCTGATTGTCCTTATCAGCTGCGATACGTTGGTAGAGGGTTTCAAAATCTGCTTTCAGGTAGATGTTATCAGAATTGGTCTTGAGTAAATTGCGATTTCGCTGAGAAATGACTACACCTCCACCAGTTGACACGACTTGGTCTGTTTGTAGTAAATCAGCTAGGACTTCTGATTCTACCTGACGAAAGGCCGCTTCTCCCTTTTCAGCGAAAAAATTCACAATGAACATACCTAAGCGCTTCTCTATCAGAGCATCCATATCAAGGTAATTAGGGTTCAAGCCTCTTGCAATGGTCGATTTTCCAGCCCCCATAAATCCTAGCAATACCTTAGCCATGAATCAAGTTCTCCAAATCATCAAAGAAACTAGGATAGCTGGTATTGATGGCTTCTGCACGGTCAAGATCCACCTCTCCATCTGCAACCAAGAGGGCTGCGATAGCTGTCATCATGCCGATACGGTGGTCACCAAACGTATTGACTCTAGCACCGTGAAGAGCTGATTTTCCTTTGATAATCATCCCATCTGCCGTAGGAGTAATATCCGCACCCATGCTATTTAAAGCGTCTGCCACAACCTGAATGCGGTCTGTTTCCTTGACCTTTAGCTCCTCAGCATCCTTGATAACTGTTACACCTTGGGCTTGAGTCGCAAGCAGGGCAATAATGGGCAATTCATCAATCAAACGTGGAATCAAAGCGCCACCAATCTCTGTTCCTTTCAAGTCAGAAGACTCAACAGTCAAAGTAGCAGATTTAGCGACTGGATCGATTTCAGTTATTTCCAATTTTCCACCCATGGCACGAATGACATCGATAATACCGGTGCGCGTTTCGTTGATCCCCACATTCTGCAGCACTACACGAGAATTTGGAACAATCAAACCTGCGACTAACCAAAAGGCTGCACTGGAAATATCTCCTGGCACGACAACCTTTTGTCCAGTCAGTTTTTGTGGTCCTTGGACTGTGATTTTCTTGCCCTCCACACTTAAATGGCCACCAAATTGTTGCAACATATCTTCAGTATGATTACGGGTGCACTCTTTCTCGATAATAACAGACTCCCCCTGAGCCTGCAAGGCCGCAAACATCAAGGCTGACTTGACTTGGGCAGAGGCAATTGGCAACTCATAATAAATAGGTCTTAGGTTTTTTGTCCCTTTTAAGTGAAGGGGAGGCAAGTCTCGCTCAGTTTGCCCTGAAATACTAACGCCCATTTTTTTCAGTGGAAGGGTCACACGATCCATAGGGCGTTTGGATAGACTGTCGTCTCCGAACATCTCTACTTCGAAGTCGGCCCCTGCAAGGACACCTGAAATCAGGCGAATCGAGGTGCCAGAATTTCCCATATCAAGGGCATTTTGCGGAGCTTTTAGGCCGTCCATACCGACACCTTGAATGGTAATAACCCCATCTTTATCCTCAATATCAACACCAAGGTCACGAAAAACTTTAATAGTTGAGAGCACGTCCTCGCCCCTTAAAATATCATAAACCTTTGTCTCACCCTCAGCCAAACTTCCAAAGATAATGGAACGGTGACTGATAGACTTGTCACCTGGAACGCGGATACTGCCATGTAAGTGGCTAATGTTTGTTTTTAGTTTCATACTGGACCTCATACTTGCAATACTTTTACCTATTTTATCATAAAAAGCCAGAAATTCCTTAAAAATTCCTGACTTTAGGATTGTTATTTTCTTATTTTAGCAATTCTGAAACTGGTTCGAAAACAATTTTTTCAATGTCAGAAAGGTAAATTGCCAATTGTTGTTGCTTGGTAAAGAATTCTGACAAGAGGCTATTCCCCTGAATCTGCTTGCCAAAGTTTTCCATCTTCGCTTGGAAGGAAGCATCTGGCATTTGACCTGTCTGCGCTAATCTTTGAATTTCCTCTTGGAAAGCAACATATTCTGTAAATATTTTACTTGCCTCAGCATCTGCTGCAATCGCATCTTTAGCTGCTTTGACAGCCTTGTATTCTGGCAATTCGCGTAGACCGCGACTGAGTTCGTTTGCACTATCGTAAATATTTGACATGATTTTCTCCTTATTTATTTCTTTTAAAATTAATAGTCACTCTGTGGTCTTTATTATTGTGCAATCACTTTTATATGACCTCTTGAATGTCCATTGCTTAATTCCTTATCTGGTATATACTCTATCTTCAAAGTTCCTAAATTAGAACCTGTTTTTATTTCATTTGGCATAAGATTATCAAAATAGTTATTTATCTCATCATCAGATAAGGATGATGAGATCGATTTAACAATATCATGAAATACTTCTTTCATTCCTGCAACACCAGATTCACTATTTTCATTTGTCTGATTTATTGTTACATTGATTTTATCAGTATCATTTGCATGTAAAAGTTCCAAGTAATATCCGTAGCTTGATGCGAAATATTTTATTTTTGTATTTCATTTTTTGATATTTTATAATGGGCTATTAGAATTTTGATTATAGCTATTGATAAACTCATTAATAATTCTATCGTCTACATACTTTGAATTGATTTTCTCTTAACTTATTTCCTTGTCGGATCGTTCATTTTTTGTCTCAACACTTGCTTCTGAAGTAGTTTTCACATCTTTTTTAACAACGTAAGCTCTAAGTAAGATAAAAGAAATAAAGATAACACCAAATATGAATTTAGGTTCTATTTTAGGCATAATTTTCTCCTTATTTGATAACGACTGTGTAGTCGGTATTTTCTGTTATGAGGTGCTCGGCTCGTTCTAAATCTTGAGCATTTTTAAATGAGATTTGTAGAATCCCGTGAATATCCTCACGGTTTTCCTCGTTAATGCGGATGTTAACCAAAGAAGTTCCACGTAGTAGTTCCAAAATCCGTAAGATGACATCTTCTTCATCAGGAACATCAACATAGAGATCGTAAGAACTGTCCACACCACCACGTTTATGAATTTCCATGGCCTGACGCTTCTCACGCGCTTGATTGAAAAAGTTCCAAATCTGCTCCTCATCTCCCTTACTGATGGCTTGTCCAACCTCATCTAAGCGCTCCTTGAAATCCGCAATTCGATCCAGAATGGTCTCACGATTGGACAAGAGAATAGAAGTCCACATGCCCGGCTCGCTTTCCGCAATTCGGGTCATATCTCGAAAACCACCGGCCGCAAAGCGCCTTGCCATCTCATGTTCTTGAGCATAGACCGCAGTCTGCTCCATGAGACTGGAAGCCAGAATATGAGGAAAATGGCTAATCTGAGAAGTCACACGATCATGCTCTTTGGCATCAATTTCGATAAAGCGAGCATGAAGACATGAAAGCAGATCCTTCATTTCCTCAAGCGTATCCTGACTTGTCAGGCTCGAAGGTGTGAAGATATAGTAGGCATTTTCAAAGAGATTGACATCCGCAGAAGCTGCTCCTGTCTTATGACTACCAGCCATGGGATGGGCCCCGACAAAGCGAACAGGCTTGCCAGCCAAATACTGCTCCGCTGCATCCACAATGGCTGACTTGGTCGAACCGGCATCTGAAATAATCACACTTTTTTTCAAGTCCAAGTCGGCCAACTCCTTAATGAAAGCAATGGTTTGTTTGATTGGCAAACTGAGGATGATGATATCTGCCAAAGGAGCAAAACTGGCAAAATCATCCGTTGCACGGTCAATCATGCCTTCTTTCAAGGCGATATCTCTCGAAGCTTGACTGCGATTATAACCTAAAATTTCATAGTCTGGATGATCACGTTTGATACCAAGTGCCATAGAGGCACCAATCAAACCAAGACCTGCGATATAGATTGTTTTTGCCATAGGAACTCCTTAATAGTTCTTTGTATAGTCTCGGTGGTTAGATACTGCTTCTTTTAATTCCTCGAGATTATCTGATGAGAATTTTTCAAGGATTTCTTGCGCCAGAACCGTTGCTACAACAGCTTCCATGACCACTCCAGCAGCTGGAAGGGCGGTCGGATCACTTCTCTCCACGGTTGCCTTGTAAGGTTCGTGGGTTTCGATATCCACACTCATAAGAGGCTTATAGAGAGTGGGAATGGGTTTCATAACGCCACGAACAACAATAGGTTGCCCATTAGTCATACCACCTTCAAAGCCACCCAGATTGTTGGTACGGCGGGTATAGCCGTCTTCTTTAGACCAAAGAATTTCGTCCATGACTTGGCTGCCTTTACGATAACCAGCTTCAAAGCCAAGACCAAATTCTACCCCTTTAAAGGCATTGATAGAGACAACAGCTTGGGCAAGTCTGGCATCTAATTTTCTGTCCCATTGGACATAGGAACCAAGACCAACTGGAACACCTCCAACGACTGTCTCCACAACTCCACCGATGGTATCACCGTCACGCTTTATTTGGTCAATATAATCCTTGATTTCCTGTTCCCGTTCTTGGTTGACAATAGAAACTTCAGACTGGGCAGCTCTTTCCTTAATCTCAGCTACTGTCAGATTCTCAGGAACATCGATTTCCTTGCCACCAAAGACTACGACATGGTTGGCAATCTCCATATCCAGCTCAGCCAAGAGGCGTTTTGCTACTGCCCCAACTGCCACCCGCATGGTTGTTTCACGAGCTGATGAACGCTCCAAGGAATTACGTAAATCATCAAAACGGTACTTGATGCCCCCAACCAAGTCAGCATGACCTGGACGTGGATGGGTGATTTTCCGTTTGCTTTTAAGGCGGTCTTCAATGTCCTCCGCAGACATGATATCCAGCCATTTTTGGTGGTCCTTATTGATGACATCCATGGTAATGGGAGCCCCAGTAGTCTTCCCATGGCGAACACCCGAAGTAAAGATAACTTGGTCGCTCTCAATCTTCATACGACCACCGCGGCCGTATCCACCCTGGCGACGTTTCAAATCCTCATTGATATCCTCTGCTGTCAAAGGAAGTCCAGCTGGAATTCCTTCAATGATAGCCGTCAGACGGGGGCCGTGTGATTCTCCTGCAGTTAAATATCTCATACACTCTCCTTATTTTACCAAGTAGTCTTTCATCTCTTCCAGAGAAACTGGGTGGATGGTCGCTGAGCCAAGCTCTGGCACCAAGACCAATTTCAAGGTATTGCCACGCGCTTTTTTGTCATGAGTCAAAGCTTGATAAAGCTTGTCAACATTCCAGTTTTCATAGTCAACAGGTAGTCCAAATTTCTGACACATCTCTGTGATGGACTGGGTTATTCCTTCTGGCATGAAACCTTTTTCCTCAGCAACCTTGGAAATCTGAACCATTCCCATGGCCACAGCCTCTCCATGCATGACCTTTCCATAACCAGCAGTCGCTTCAATAGCATGACCAATAGTGTGACCAAAATTGAGGTAAAGGCGTACACCATTGTCCAGCTCATCCTCAACCACCATCTTGCGCTTGACCTGACAAGAATGTTCAATCAAAGTCTCCGCATGTTCCATAATGCTCTCTACAGAACCATCCAGCTCCGTCAAAAGAGCCCAAAGTTCTGGATCCTCAATCAAGCCATACTTGATGACCTCCCCCATCCCTTCAATCAACTCTCTTTTTCCAAGCGTTTCAAGGACAAGTGGATCAATCAGAACCCCATCTGGTTGGGCAAAGGTACCCACCATATTCTTAGCAAATGGAGTGTTGACACCTGTCTTTCCGCCGATAGAAGAATCCACCTGAGCTGTCAAGCTGGTCGGAATCTGAACAAAGTGAATGCCCCGCATATAGGTAGAGGCCACAAAACCAGCCAAATCCCCAACGACACCACCACCAAGAGCCACGATTCCATCGCTACGAGTCAGGTCCTGCTTAACTAGAAATTCATAGACTTTCTGAACAGTGGTTAAATTCTTTCTTTCTTCCCCTTCTAAAAAGTCAAAAACAGCTACCTGAAAACCAGCATCTTCTAGGCTGAGCTTGACCTTCTCTGCATAAAGAGAAGCTACATGGTTGTCTGTTACAATGACCACTTTTTGAGGTTGCCAGAGTTCTCGCAACCATTGACCAGCCTGAGCCAGACAGCCTTTTTCAATCTGAATATCATAAGGATGATGAGGAATATCGATTCTGATTTTCATAGGAGAATCTCCCTTTCTTTATTGGTATTTTTCTGTTAAGGACTGCCAAATCTCTTCTGTTGGCATTTCCTTGCCTGTCCACAGTTGAAAAGCTTCTGCAGCTTGATAGAGCAACATTCCCAGACCATTGACGGCTGAATTACCCTGACTTCTGGCCCATTTCAAAAATGGTGTTTCAAAGGGTTGGTAAATGATATCTGCTACTAAAAGAGTTTCTGGTAGGACAATGTATTCAGGAACTGGAGATGATTGACCATCCATGCCCACACTGGTGGCATTGACCAGTAAATCCGACTCGGCAATCCTTGCTTGCAGTTCAGGAACATCTTCTAAAGCATACAGGTCCACCTTAAAGCCTGTCTGCTCCTGTAACTTGTCTAGATAAGGTCTTGTTTTTTCCATAGAAACTGAACGAACAAAGACAGAAATCTGACTGATACCATCCAAAATAGCTTGTGCCAAAATGGACTTAGCCGCACCACCTGCACCCAGCAGGGTCATCCTTTTACCTGAAATTGTAAAAGAAGGCAAGCTCTTAAAAAATCCCTTGCCATCTGTATTATATCCAATTAAATTGCCATTCTCATTGACAACCGTATTAACCGCACCAATCAAGCGTGCTTCATCGCTCAGCCCATCCAAATAAGGAATCACTTGCTCCTTATAGGGCATGGACAGGTTGATGCCAAACATCTGGTAGCGACGAATATTAGCCACTGTTTCTACCAAGTCACTCGCTTCAATCTCCCAAGCCACGTAAGCACCATTGGTAGCTGTCGCCTCAAAGGCACTATTGTGAATAAAAGGGGAAATAGAATGTTTAATAGGATTGGCAACAACTGCAGCTAAACGTGTATAGCCATCAAGCTTCATCCAAAATCTCCCTGATTTTTTTCATGTTGGCTAGAGAAATCTGACCAGGGGCACTAGCCTCATCCAGACTGGCAAAAGACCAGCTAGAACCAGTCACATCCGCAGTAATACGAGAGACCTTGCCCACCTTACCCATAGAAATAGTTACATATTCCTGCTCAGGATTGAGGGTTTTAAAGCCTCGTGTATAGTTCATCAGGTCTAGCACATCCTGCTCCGTGTGAGCCATAACCGCAACCTTAACAAGTTTTGGATTTAGGCTCGTCAACTCTGACAAGATCTCCATCATGTTTTCAGGTGTTTCTTGGAAATTATGGTAACTCAAAACAAGATTTGGGAAGTCCAGCATTTCCTCAAAAACATCCTTATAGCTATAGTACTCAAAATCAATATAGTCTGGTTGATAGAGTTGCGCAACTTCCTTGATTAGATGGATATACTCTTCTGGAGAAAGGTCGATTTCTCCCCCCTCAGCGCAAGTTCGCAGCGTGAAAACCAGCTCACGGCCTGCGAATTTTTCAAAAATAGCTGGAGCCACCTGCAAAATCGCTTCTTTAGGCAGATAGTCGGCACGCCATTCAATGATGTCGGCATCCAGGTACCTTGTGGCATCCAGAGCCTGAGCCTCCTCTAAACTTCTTGGCATTACTGAAACGATTAATTTCATTTACTAACCTTCATACTAATCACCTTGAGGTAATTACTACTTTCATCTTTTTTATTATAGGCAAAATCTGCTGGAAGACCGTATTTATTTAAAATCTGGTAACTTCTTCCTGCAAAGCCTTTATCAATTTGTTCTGTAAATTTTTGGCGGGAAACATTGGCGGCATTGGTACTGGCAATGATAATCCCTCCAGGATTTAAAATCTCAAGACTCTGGGAAATCAACTTGTGATAATCCTTGGCCACAGAGAAAGTTTGTTTTTTGTTCCGAGCAAAGCTAGGCGGATCTAGGACAATCACATCGTAGGTCAAGCCTTTTCGCTTGGCATACTTGAAATATTCAAAGACATCCATGACCACAAAACGGTGGTCGTCTGTACTGATTCCATTTGCCTGAAAATGCGCTTGAGACAATTCTCGTGAACGTTTGGCTAGGTCAACCGAAGTAGTCTGGCTTGCTCCTCCCATGGCCGCAGATACTGAAAAGGCTGCTGTGTAGGAAAACATATTGAGCAAGGATTTGCCCATAGCCAATCCGTCAACCAGACTCCCTCGAACCTCGTGCTGGTCTAGGAAAATCCCTGTCATCAAGCCATCATTCATAAAAACTTGATACAAGACACCATTTTCCAGAACAGTGAAAAAGTCAGGTGCTTCTTGACCATAAACATGGGCAGATTCATAGTCCAATCCTTTAAAGCGAATCTTCTCATAGGCTCCTAACACCTCAGGAAAAATCTGTCTAAAAGCTTCTGAGATGGTCTGACAAATCTGATAAACATAAGAGTTATACCAAGAAAAGACAGCATAGTCGCCATAAAGGTCCACTGTCAGACCCCCAAAGCCATCCCCCTCTTGGTTGAAGAGACGAAAGGCAGTTGTCAAATCATCTTGATAATAGGCACTTCTCTTTTCTTTAGCTTGTCTAAACAGCGTTTCAAAGAAAGCTTGATTGAAGGCCACCTTGTCCTTACTAACAAACCAGCCCAAGCCCTTGTTTTGCTGAGAAAGGTAGGCAGTCCCAAGAAAGATTCCTTCCTGACTCTGTACTTCTACTTCCTGATCCTTAAGATTGACATTCTCAAGATCACTGGCTTCTAGTAAAACCAGACCTTTGGCGAGCTTCTTTTCAACCCTTTTGCTAACTCTTATTCTATTCATAATTACCATTATATCAAACTTTTAGACAATTCTCAAAAAAGAAACTACCCTTGCTTTTTTACTCTTCTTTTAAAAAATGGTATACTAATACTAATAAAAAATTAGGAAGTAAATGTGTGAGAATTAATTTTAACAAAATCCAAAAAGCCATCGGTACCAGACTGGGTTTTGTCCTAACCCTTTTAATCCTCTATTGGCTCAAAACCTTATTAGCCTATACCGTTGACTTTAATTTAGATATTCAAGTAGGTAAGTTGCAGGGGAATTACCTTGCCTTTATAGCCTTTTTCAATCCCCTTCCTTTGGGGCTACTCCTGCTAGCTCTAGCCCTCTATGCTCGGTCAACCAAGATCTTTTATGGCCTGAGTATAGCTATTTATAGCCTTTTATTCATTTGGCTCTATTCTAATATCTTTTACTATCGAGAATTTAGTGACTTTATCACAGCTAATACCATGAAGGTGGTCAGCAAGGTGTCTGTCGGCACTGCAGAACTAGAGTTACTGCGTCCTTGGGATTTCATCTATTTTATGGATTTCCCATTGCTGGCTTTCCTTTTCTATAAAAAATTCATCCAGCTGGATAGGAGAACTTTCAAATTCCGCTCCAGTGTTGCCATCACTGCTCTCTCGGCCCTGCTCTTTTCAGCTAACCTTTTCTTGGCTGAAATTGAGCGTCCCGATCTCCTATCGCGAGGATTTTCTAATTATTATATTGTTCGTGCCCTTAGTTTGCCAGCCTTTTTAGGTTATAGCGCCAACCAATCCTACAGCGCCAACAAGGAACGGGCTAAGGCCTCTGAGACTGATCTTCAACCTATTACAGATTATATTCAAGAACATTCGGCTAAGCCTAATCCAGACTATTTCGGCTTAGCCAAAGGGAAAAATGTGATTTATCTCCACTTGGAAAGTTTCCAGCAGTTCCTACTGGACTATAAACTCAACATAGATGGAACTGAGCATGAAGTCACTCCCTTCCTAAATTCACTCTACCATTCGCAATCAACCCTAGCCTTTTCGAATATCTTTAACCAAGTCAAGGCTGGTAAGACCTCAGATGCGGAAACCATGCTGGAGACTGGTTTGTTTGGACTTGACCAAGGTTCTTTCATGGTCAATTACGGTGGTACCAATACCCAGCAGGCAGCTCCTTTTATCCTATCAAAAAACGGCTACCAATCAAGTGCTGTCTTTCACGGTAATATCGGAACCTTCTGGAACCGAAATACGACCTACAAACAATGGGGCTACCAATACTTCTTTGATGCTTCCTACTTCACCAAGCAAGACAGTAGCAATTCTTTCCAATATGGTTTAAATGATAAAATCATGATGAAGGATTCTATTCAGTATCTGGAGCATTTACAGCAACCTTTTTATGCTAAGTATATCACGGTGTCCAATCACTATCCCTATGCTAGCAATCTGACAGGCGATGAGCTTGGTTTCCCACTGGCTAAAACCAAAGATGAAACAATCAACGGCTATTTCCAAACAGCTAACTATCTGGATAGTACCATCAAGGCCTTCTTTGACTATCTCAAAGAAAGTGGCCTCTATGAAAAATCCATCATCGTCATCTACGGAGACCATTATGGTATTTCCAATTCCCGCAATCCTGACCTGGCGCCATTGATTGGCAAGACTTCTGAGAACTGGTCGAATTACGACAATGCCATGTTGCAACGAGTGCCTTTTATGGTGGTCATGCCTGGCTATGAAAAGGGACAAATCATCAATACCTACGGTGGACAAATCGATATCTTACCGACTCTCGAACACCTCCTTGGTATCGAATCCAGTTCCTTCCTTCAAGTTGGACAAGACCTCCTATCACCAGACCACCAAGAAATCGTTGCCTTTCGAAATGCCAATTCCTTCGTCACACCAAAATATACCAGCTACGACGGAAGAACCTACTATACTGAGAGCGGTCTTGAAATCAGCAATCTTGATGAACAAGCTCAAACTGAACTAGAAATTGTTCGTCAAGCAGCTAGTCAACAGCTTAAAATCAGCGACCAGATTCAAACTGGCGATTTGATACGTTTCTACCAAGCAGATCATCTTGGAAAAGTTGATACAGAAAGTATTTCTTACCTCAATTCTTTACCAATTCTTCAAAAGATTGAGCAGGAAAAAGGTAGTCAGTCAACTAGTCTTTTTAGCCAACGACAAGGTAAAACCAGTGCTAACCTTTTCAAGGCACCAAGTTACCAAGAACTCCACCCAGAGTCGGCTGAAACCGAATCAAAATCACAATAAAAGATGCTCTTCCGTCTTGGAGGAGTATTCTTTTTATCAACAAAAATCAAAGAACAAACTAGGAAACTAGCCTCAGGTCAACTCTGAGATTGTAGGTAGAGAGGTTGTAACTGCAATATATGTCTGTCAAGTTTAGTGACGTAGATAGTAGAAGATAAATCAGCTTCAGTAGATATCTAGAAAATTTTATTTTATAGAAAAGCCTTTTGTTACAAACTCAATATACTATCAATAAATAATATCATAGAAGCAACAATAATTATAATTTCACCTATCTGCATAATTCTATTTCGAACTCTAAATATATGTTCTATCAAAAATACTTGGATCACACACATTATAGGAATTAAATTTTTTGAAATTGAAAAATATCCAAATAAATAAACTATAAACAACAAAAATAGAAACTTGTTATATTTCTTATTCATGACATTCCCCTCTTTATTTTTTGATTACCAATCTTAATCATTTACAACCACATTATAACAAACTACGAAATCCTTGTTAACAAATATTGCCATTTTTTAAAATTTTTTGTGATTCTTACTTCGATATTGATTTTAGATGACTTTTCGTCTATACTTAGGTGTGAACACAACAGTTCTACTTTGTGTACGATAAACTATGAGCCTTTTGTGCCATATTTTTCTCCTTTCGCTTTACAATTGGCTTGAACACCTTTATTGTATCGCGTTTGGAGTTTTTTTGGTATAACCTTCGATGCATACCCGCATAGCGGGTGGTTTTTTGTCTCGCACCTAACGGATCGAGATGGACTGAAAGTCACATAATTAAAAAAGTTGGAGCTCAGTACTCCAACAATTTCTATTAAAATGTTTGGCGTTTTGCTTTACGCTCTGCACGACCGCGAGCACGATTTTCGGCACGCTTGGTTTTGCGGCGCTTTTCATCAACCGCCCATTGAATTTTCTTCTTATAACCCGGTTTGACTTTTTTCTTTTTCTTTTTGACCAAGCCAATCATTTCGATATCAAGTTTATCTTGTTTTTTCTCACGGTTAGCACGACGATCACGGTCATAAGTATCTTGAAATTCCCCGTCTTTGACTATCTTAGGAGTAAACTTGATTCCCAATTTCTCCAACTCACGGATATCCGAGTCATCGCTTGGCTGATATAGGGTAATAGCTGTACCTGGTAGGCCGTTTCGTCCAGTTCGACCAACACGGTGCACAAAGAAAGATAAGTCTTGCGGAATGGCATCATTGATGACATGACTGACACCTTCAATGTCAATTCCACGCGCCGCCAAGTCTGTTGCGACAATGTACTCAAAATCCAGATTTTTCACCTGATTCATGATTCGCTTACGTTCACGAGGGGCAATATCTCCATGGATTTTTGCCACCTTCAAGCCTTGAGCAGTCAGATATGAATGCAATTCATCAGCACGAGTTTTAGTGTTAACAAAAATCATTGCCAAATACGGTTGCATCAACTGAGTCAACTGGTAAATTTGAGCATTCTTATCTCGACCCTTGGTCGAAATCAACCAATTATCAATGGTATCAGAAATGACCGTTTTGGTCTTGATTTTCTCCATAACAGGATTTGATAAGTATTTTTTCAAGAATGGTTGCAACTTTTGTGGAATAGTCGCTGAGAAAACCATGAATTGCAGGTCTTTTGGAAGGCTGCCAGCAATCTTATCAACAGTTTCCAAGAATCCCATATCCAAGGTCATATCTGCCTCATCGACCACAAAGGTCTTGGCCTTGTGAATAGCCAAATCACCGGATTTAACCAAGTCGTAGATACGGCCTGGTGTTCCAATAACAATATGAGGCTGATTGCTTGCCAATTTCTCAATCTGGCGAGCCTTATCCGTACCACCCACATAATTAACCACACGAACTTCGACATCTGAGTGAGCTGCAATCTGACGCGCTGCTTGGTAAATTTGAGTAGCCAACTCACGACTCGGTGCAGTAATCACTGCTTGTACACTATCGCTAGCTTCATCTAATTGCTGGAAAATCGGTAACAAGAAAGTGTGAGTCTTACCCGAACCTGTTTTTGATTCTCCAACCAAATCCCGGCCTGCCAAGACAATGGGAATCAACTTATCTTGTACCTCTGTTGGAGTTGTAAATTTCAACTCCTCCAAGGCTTCTCTAATATAGTTTTTAAATTGAAATTTCGTAAATGACATAATATCCTCGATTCTATCTATCTTATCAATTATACCATATTTTATTCCATTTCAGTAGTCTCACTTATTTAGGCTATTTCCAGTACCTTTTCTAGTCAGAAAAAGGCTGGAACTTCATGATTCCAACCTCTTTTCATACTCAATGAAAATTAAAGAGCAAACTAGCCGCAGGTTGCTCAAAACACTGTTTTGAGGTTGCAGATAGAACTGACGAAGTCAGTAACATCTATACGGCAAGGTGAAGCTGACGTGGTTTGAATTTGATTTTCGAAGAGTATTAGGCTATTTCCTGTAGCTTTTCTAGTCAGAAAAAGGCTAGAATTTTATAATTCCAACCTCTTTTCAGTCATTATTTCCAGTTTAAAGTAGCATTCAAGCCATAGTGATCACTAACTTGTGGACTCTTGTTACCATCAAATACGACATGTAATTTTTCCACCGCTAACTCTTTGGTAGTAAAGACATAATCGATTCGAAGGGGTTCAGTGTTCCCTTTCCAGCCATCAATTTCTGGTGGAACAGTATAGCTACCACTTTTCTCTTGAGCAACTACAAATGCGTCTTGTAAGCCTAATGAACTAGCTAAAATAGCTTGGTAACCTTCCTGACCAGCTGGGTTGTTGAAATCTCCAGCAAGCAAAAGTGGCTTGTTCAATTCTTTCAAGATAGCCTCAAATCGTGCCCATTCTTCTTGGAAACCTTTATCCCACCAAGAAAGGTGGACACTTGCAACTGCAAGCTCCTTACCATCAACCACAGTTTCAGCCAAGGCAACACGACGAGTATGATAGTCTGTTGGATCATCCACATCTGAAACTAAAATTTCTCTGGCTTCAATAGGTGTTTTAGACAAGATAGCCACACCTTCGTGGTAGCGATCATAACCGATATGGTTATAGGCCCAAGTCCAGTAGTAATTTTTCCCTTGCTCAGACAACTTTTCAACCAAGAGTCTAACATAGTGATCTTGGTGAATAGGCTCAGCTGCTGGCAAAGGTTGATAAAGGTCATTAACCTCCACCTCTGGCGAAGTGATCTCCTGATTGATTTCTTGGAAACAAATCAAATCATAGTCCTTTTCAAGAATATCCTGAAGCAAAATCTGGAATTTTTCCTCTGCTTCTTTCTCCATCCAACTGTGAGTATTGAGTGTTAAAAATTTCATTCTTTTCTCCCAAAATAAGAGGTTGGAATACAGCTTCCAACCTCAAGTATATTACAATTCTACTTTAGCAACTGCTGTTTTAGCTGCAAGAGAACCTGTTTTTTCTAATTTAACTGATTTAATTGCATCACCATTTGTGAAGACAACTACTGTTGAAGTTTCACGACCTGCTGCACGGATAGCATCCAAGTCAGCTGTGACAAGGAGATCTCCTGTTGCAACTTTTTGTCCTTCAGCAACATGAACTGTAAATGGTTTACCTTCAAGACTTACTGTGTCCAAACCAATGTGAACCAATACTTCAAGACCTGGTTCAGTCACAATACCAAGAGCATGTTTTGTTGGGAAGATGCTTGATACAGTACCTGAAACTGGAGATACAATGTTTCCATTTGCAGGTTCTACTGCAAATCCATCACCCATCATTTTTTGAGCAAATACTGGATCTTTTACTTGTTCCAAAGCAACAACTTGACCGTCTGCTACTGAGTAAACTTCCTCAGTAAGACCTTTGAAGTGAACAGTGTTTTGTTGTGCTTCAGTCATTTGGCTTGGAAGAGTTTCAGGAATGATTTCACCTGAATCAAGGATATCTTGGATATCAGATTTCAATACGTCAGCTTTTGGACCGTAGATAGCTTGAACCCCTTGTCCTTTCATGACAAGACCCATAGCTCCTTCTGCTTTCCATTGCTCTGCATTTCCTACTTTATCTGCATCTTTAACAGTTACACGAAGACGAGTCATACATGCGTCAACATCAACGATGTTTGCACGTCCACCAAGAAGGTTAATAATGTTTACAGCTTGAGAACCTGCTGCAACTTTCACTTCGCTGCTAGATTCTTCTGAACCTTCAGCAGTTTCGTAGTTTCCGTTACGCCCTGGAGTTGCGTAGTTGAATTTTTGAATCATGAAGTTTGCAATAAAGTACATGATTACAGCAAAGAGAACAGTTACCCAAACGAAGTTAACGATATCCATACCGATACCAGCACTGATTGCAATAGGTGTACGAGTCAAGAACTCGATTGAACCGAATGAGTGCATACGTAGGTTTACAACGTCAGCCATAGCGAAGGCAGCACCTTGAACAAGTGAGTAAACAAGATACATAGGTGTTGCGATGAACATGAACATGTATTCGATTGGTTCAGTAACCCCTGTCAAGAATGTTGCAAGAGCTGTTGCAATCATCATACCTTTGTATTTATGTTTCTTGTCAGCATCAACATTACGGTAGATAGCAACGATGACACCCATCAAGATACCGAATGAACCGATCATTTGTCCAACTTTGAAACGAGCTGGATGTACTGTATCTAACAAGTGTTGGTATTGACTAGCATCAGTACCTTTAAGGTTTACAAGGTCTGTTACCCACGCAAGCCATAGTGGGTCTTGACCAAATACTTGACTACCTTTAGCTGCACCAGTTAAGACATCATAAGTACCACCAAGAGCTGTGTAGTTCATTGGGATAGTCAACATGTGGTGAAGACCAAATGGCAAGAGCAAACGTTCCAATGTACCATACAAGAATGGTGCAAGGATTGGAGCAGTTTCTTGTGAGTTGGCAATCCAGATACCAAAGCTATTGATACCTGTTTGAACTACTGGCCAGAAAGCAGCAAGTACAATTGCAGCAATTACTGAACGAAGAATAACTACAAACGGTACAAAACGTTTTCCGTTAAAGAATGAAAGTGCATCAGGAAGCTTACGGAAGTTGTAGTATTTGTTGTAAGCAGTTGCCCCAATAAAACCAGAAATAATCCCTACGAAGACACCCATGTTCAAGGCTGGAGCTTCAAGAACACTGATAAAGTAATCAGCAACTTTGATTGATCCACCGAAGAGAGTAGTTACCATAGCATCTGGATTTTTCAACATATCGCCTGATACACCAAAGATTGTACCAGTGATACGGTTAATCAAGATGAAGGCAAGACCAGCGGCGAAAGCACCACCAGCACGTTCCTTAGCCCAGCTTCCTCCAATAGCGAGGGCGAACAAGATATGAAGGTTAACGATAACTCCCCAACCGATTTGCTCTAGTACACCACCAGTAATAACGAGTGGTGCAAAGGTTGGGTTAATCATCACGATAGACTTACCGATTGAAATCATCAAACCAGCAGCCGGCATAACCGCGATAACCACCATCAAAGCCTTACCGAATTTTTGCCAAAATTCGAAAGACAAGACATTTTTGAATGTATCTTTCATCATTCAAATCTCCTTTATTTTTATTTAGGCAAACGTTTTACGAAAACGTTTGCACCTTTTATGATTTAATTATACCACTTTAATTTTTTTTGTAAAGGCTTTTACAAAAAAAATTACACTTTTTTCTAAAATTTTTGTAGCAAAAAAGGAGATCATTTAATCTCCTCATAAAAGTAGCTAGTTTACCTAAATCTTCAAGAATCGGCGCATGGAAATTCCTGATCCCAGTGAACCGATGAAAATTCCAATCACAAATAATAGGGCAATCATCAGAGGAGTAAATACCTCTGGCGCAATCATAGAAAGATTTTGACCTACCAATGACTTATTGACAGATTGGTAAACCATTCGATAAACAATAAAGACCAACACTGATGGCGCAGTTGCTCCAAGCAAACCAATGAAGGCACCTTCAAGTAAGAAAGGTCCACGGATATAACTGTTCTTAGCACCAACCAAGCGCATGATTTGAATTTCGCGACTGCGAGAAATAATGGTAATACGAATGGTATTTGAAATCAAGAAAACTGCAATGAAAATCAAAAGTCCTGCAATAACTAATCCCCAAACACGGATAAATGATGCTAGTTGGAATAGGCGTTCTGTATTGGCACCACCATCCTGAACCTCAGACACACCTTCAATTTTTTTAGCATCTTCAGCCACAGTTTTTACATCACTTGGCGTATTTGTATCAACGATATAGGCATCATAGAGGGGGTTGGCATCTCCTTCAAAAATTTTCCAGTTATCACCCATTGTCTCGGTTAATTTTTCATATTGTTCTTCTTTACTTGAAAAAGTAACACTCTTAACAGTAGACATCCCCTTCAAAGCATTGTATACCTTGTGGTAGTCATTATTTGTAACAGTTTGACCTTCTTTTTCAATAGTCTCGCTATTATCAGCTACATCCTTGCGAATGTATACCATCACTCGGACATTATTTTCAATATCTGTAGCTAGTTTCGCTGTATTGAAAATAACAGAAGCAAATATGGCAACCAAGGTCAAAGTAATCATGACTGAGCTGACAGCAGCCACTGTCATCCAACCATTTCGTTTCAAACTTTTTAGTGATTCAAATAAATGGCGAAAAAATCTACTAATCATCGTATCCATACTCTCCTTTTGATTCGTCACGAACGACACGGCCATTTTCAATGGCAATGACACGGTGGCGCAAGGTATTTACAATCTGGCTATTATGAGTCGCCATCAAAATAGTTGTCCCTTGTAGGTTAATCCGTTCCAAAAGATTCATAATTTCCCATGAATTATCAGGGTCCAGGTTTCCTGTTGGTTCATCGGCTATCAATACTTTGGGATTATTTACAATGGCACGTGCAATCGCAATCCGCTGTTGCTCCCCACCTGAGAGCTCATTTGGGAAAGAACGAACCTTGTGCTTCAACCCAACCAAGTCTAAAACTTCCATCACTCGTTTTTTGATATTACGGCGATTTTCCCCGATTACTTCCATAGCGTAAGCAATATTTTCATAAACCGTTTTCTTTGGCAACAGTTTATAATCCTGGAAGACAACCCCAACACTACGACGTAGAAGCGGGACGTCTTTCTTTTTGATCTTAACCAGATTAAAACCAGCAACTGATAGGCTTCCTTTATCGATTTTTACTTCACGATACAGAGAACGAATAAAGGTTGACTTCCCTGCTCCTGAAGGTCCTACGATGTAAGCAAATTCCCCTGGTTGAACACTGACCGAAACACCGCGTAGGGCAGTCGTTCCGTTGTCGTATTTTTTGACGACATCTCTCATTTCAATGATTGACATGTGACTTCCTTTCTATATTAGCTAATTCGCCACTTGAGATAGGCATCGATAAAACCATCTAGGTCCCCATCCATAACCTTATCTACCTGAGCAACCTCAAAGCTAGTTCGGTGATCTTTTACCATAGTATAAGGTGTGAAGACATAAGAACGGATTTGGCTTCCCCATGTGATTTCTTTTTTCTCACCCTTGAGGGAATCTACCTCCGCAGCTTTCTTCTCTTGCTCCATTTGATAGAGCTTAGCCTGCAACATCTTCATAGCTCGATCTCTATTTCCATACTGGGTCCGATCCACTGTTGACTGGACAACAATTCCAGTTGGAATGTGGGTCAGACGCACACCTGTTGAAACCTTGTTGACGTTTTGTCCACCGGCACCACCTGAACGGAAGGTATCCATCTTGATGTCATCTTCCCGGATTTCCACTTCAATAGTATCGTCCAACTCAGGCATCACTTCTACAGACGTGAAAGAGGTATGGCGACGTTTAGCAGAGTCAAACGGCGAAATTCGCACCAAACGGTGCACACCCATTTCTGACTTGAGAAGGCCGTAGGCATTAGGCCCTTCAAATGATAAGGTTACTGACTTGATACCAGCCTCATCACCTGCTTGGTAATCCAATACTTCCACTTTAAAGCCTTTAGCATTTCCATAGCGAGTGTACATACGAAGCAACATATCACCCCAGTCCTGAGCCTCAGTACCACCGGATCCTGGATGGATTTCCAAGATGGCATTATTATGGTCATAAGGCTCTGACAAGAGCAAGGTCATCTCGTAACTGGTCATCATCTTATCAAGTTCGGATAACTGCGTTACCAATTCTTCATGCACCGACTCATCTTCAGCTAAAAAGTCCAATAAAATTTCAACTTCATCCTGCAACTCTTCCATCTTATGGAAGGTATTGTAAGTGTTTTTTAATTCATTTAATTCTTGCGACGTTTTTTGGGCCGCGATATTATCGTTCCAAAAATCAGGTTCAGTCATCTTGTTTTCCAAGATGGCAATCTCTTCCTCTAAGCCTTCGAGGTCAAAGAGACCCCCTGAAAGAAGCTAATTTTTCACGATTTGCGTCAATTTTCTGACGAATTTCTGAAATGTCCATAAATACTCCTTTTTTACATCATTTCATTATAGCATATTTTATCATTTCTTTCCATCTTTTGCTCTAATCCCTTATTACACGTAAAAAGAAGCCTTTCGGCTTCCCTTCTTACAAGACTTTTGCTGAAGTACGAGTAATTTCTTCTACTTGAATATTCTCTGATTCAAATTTTTCTTTCAAGGCTGGTAAATCAATTGAGCCATCGATTTGAACTTCGATAATGACCTTACCATCCTTACGCGGAATATTGACTGTATGCGAGATATTCAAATTTTCTTCTGCAATCAAAGAAACAATCTTTCCGAGGACACCGACTTCATCTTCTGTAACAAAGCGCACACGAATTCCTTCTTCTCCATAACCAGCAATTTCAAGAAAGGCTTGGAAAACGTCACGGTCCGTAATAACCCCATAGACTTGATGGTTATCTACTACAGGAAGAATACCAATCTTATTTTTCAACATCAGATAAGTTGCATCCTCTAGACTCGCATAGCCTGAAACAGTCACAACATCGCGAATCATGACATCTTTTACTTTTGTCTTATTCAGAAGATAATTCATCTCATAGATAGAAAGACTTGTTGCCTTGGATGGACTTGCTTGGGCAATGGTTCCCTCAGTCACCAAACCAACTAATTGATCATTTTCGATAACAGGCAAGCGGTGCAACCCTTGCTCTCTCATCAAATCTGCTGCATGAGATACTGTTGTATCTGGACTAATATAAACTACCTTGCGGGTCATAAAATCTTTAACTGCCATGAGATTTCTCCTTTTCTATTCTTATCCCTATTATACAATCTTTTTGTAAATCTATCAAACGCTTACATTTCTTTTTCAAAATTCAGAAAAGTATGAATAAGCTAGCAAAAAGAGCTCTAAAATCGAGCTCTTTGAATGAAGGATAGGTACGCTTCATGCGACTTTATTTCAATTATCAGAAGCTAACCTTCCAGTGCAGATGAGAATTGCTTCGCAATCTCTATTCACCGACTAAAAAGGTCCCCCGGACTATTAATGAAGATTACTTCGTAATCTTCATTTGCAACCTAAACTAGTCTCCCAGACTAGTTTAGCCACCTAGATATGCTTTTCTGACTTCTTCTGATGAAGCGAGTTCTTTTCCTGTTCCTGATAGGACGATTTTCCCTGTTTCCAATACATAACCTCGGTCAGAGATTGCAAGTGCTTTATTGGCATTTTGTTCAATCAAGAGGACGGTTGTTCCTTGCTTCTGAATATCTTGAATGATATCAAAAATCTCTTGGATAAAGATTGGTGCAAGTCCCATTGAGGGTTCATCTAAAAGAAGAAGTTTTGGTGTTGACATAAGAGCGCGTCCCATGGCAAGCATTTGTTGTTCCCCCCCTGAAAGAGTAGCTGCATCTTGGTTCTTCCGTTCTTCAAGACGTGGGAAACGTGAGAAAACCTTCTTCAAGTTAGCTTGATTTTCTTCACGGTTTTTCTTTAAGAAAGCTCCCATTTCTAGATTTTCCATAACAGTCAAGCCAGGGAAGACGTGGCGTCCTTCTGGTACTTGTGAAAGACCACCTGCCACGATTTTCTGAGCCGGCATTTTTTGGATTTCTTGACCTAAAAATTCAATCTTTCCAGAACTTGGTCGAACCAAACCAGACAAGGTACGGAGAATAGTTGTCTTACCTGCACCATTGGCACCGATAAGGGAAACAACTTCTCCTTCATTCACTTCAAAGCTTACATCACGGACTGCCTGGATCATGCCGTAATGCACAGAAAGATTATCAACTTTTAACATAGACATTAGGCTTCACCTCCTAGATAAGCTTCGATAACGCGTTTATTGGTCTTAATTTCGTCTGGAGTTCCCTGAGCAATCAAGCGACCATATTCAAGTACGTAGATACGTTCTGTTACTTCCATGACCAGATTCATATCGTGTTCAATCAGCATGATCGTAATCTTAAATTCATCTTTGATACGACGAATTAACTCAGTCAATTCGGCTGTTTCCTGTGGGTTCATACCTGCTGCTGGTTCATCTAAAAAGAGAATTTTAGGTTCCGTAGCGAGGGCACGAACAATTTCCAAACGACGTTGTTGTCCGTAGGCAAGATTTTTAGCAAGAGTCTCTGCATCACCATCCAAATCAAAGATTTTAAGCAATTCCAAGGCTTTAGCCTTTAATTCTTTTTCACTCTTGTAAAAAGCTGGTAAGCGCAAAAAACTAGCAAAAACATGTTGTTTGTGATGGTTGCCAAAAGCAATCAAAACATTGTCCAAAACTGTTAAATCTTTAAAGAGACGGATATTTTGGAATGTACGTCCAAGTCCCAAAGAAGCAATCTTATAAGGTGACTTTCCATTCAAAAGGTGACCATCTAGGGTTACTGTTCCCTCGCTTGGTTCATAAACACCCGTCAAGAGGTTGAAAAGGGTGGTTTTCCCAGCTCCATTTGGACCGATTAGTCCAACCAGTTCCCCTTCGTTCAATTCAAGAGTCACATCTCCAACAGCTGTTAGACCGCCAAAATGTTTGGTTAACTGTTTTACTTCAAGTAATGCCATTAGTTTTGTTCCTCCTTCTTAGATTTTTTAAAGAAACGTGATAGGCTCAATTCCCATGTTCCAAGGAGTCCACCTGGTCTGAAAATCATTACCAATACCAAGGCCAAAGCATAAATAATCATACGCACGCTGGCAACATCTTGGAGAAGCATATTCAAAATTCCAAGAACAATAGCTGAAACGATGGCACCTGTAATTGAACCAAGTCCACCAAATACAACAATAATCAAAACGTTGATTGAGTTGATGAATGTGTAATCTTTCGGTACAACAGACCCGATAAATCCTGCCTGAAGTGACCCTGCAATACTTGCAGTAATGGCACCAAAGACAAAGGCGATGATTTTAATTTTAGTCGTATTAACCCCAACTGACTCAGCAGCAATTTCATCCTCACGAACGGAGAGGGTTGAACGTCCAATTGGACTACGCAAGAAATTCAAGGTTGCAATGGTTGTAATCACGACAAAGAAGTAAACCATTTGCCAAGTTGTAAAGTTTGGAATTCCCAAGATACCTGCTGCACCATTTGTAAGGCTTCCACCATTGATGATAAAGATACGGATAATTTCAGAAACACCAAGAGTCGCTACCGCAAGATAGTCCCCCTTCAAGCGTAAGGTTGGAATTCCGACAAGCAAGGCAACTGCCCCTGAAAGCAAAGCACCTATCAGCATGGCTCCAAAGAAGGCACCGTAGGTTGGTGATTTAGAACCAATAATAGCTGCTGCATAGGCACCAATCGCCATGAAACCAGCATGCCCAAGTGAAAATTGTCCTGAAAAACCAACGATTAAGTTGAGACCAACAGCCAGAATAATATTAATTCCGATTTGTTGTAAAATCTGTACATAGAATAGGTTGAGTACCCCGACTGAAACCAGTACACTAATCAAGCCATAGCCAGCTAACAAAAGGAGTAACCATAGAATATTAACTTTTATATTTTCTTTCATCGTTTACACCTTCTCTTTCACATTTTTACCAAGGATACCAGCTGGGCGGACAATCAAGATCAACAACAAGATTCCATAAACAATGGCATCACGGAAGTCTGACATTCCAAAGGCTGTCGCAAAGGTTTCTAATAGACCAATTACAAAACCACCAAGAGCCGCACCAGGAATGATTCCGATACCACCAAGTACTGCGGCAACGAAAGACTTAAGACCTGGAGTAACCCCCATCAAAGGCTCAAGAGAGTTATAATAGAGGGCAATCAGAACACCAGCCGCACCCGCAAGAGCAGAACCCAAAGCGAAGGTAAAGCTGATAGTACGGTTTACATTGATCCCCATCAATTGCGCCGCATCGCTATCTACAGATACAGCACGCATGGCTTTCCCCATCTTAGTCTTTTGGACAATGACCTGTAACAAAATCATCAAAATCAAGGAAATGGCCAAAATCATTAACTGAACGTTTGTTAGACTAATTGGACCCAAATCATAGCGAACTGTTTGAATCGCTTGAGGGAATGCACGAGTATTGGCACCAACCAGATAGACCATGCCATACTCCAATAGGAAAGAAACACCAATAGCTGTAATCAAAACAGCAATACGAGTAGAGTGACGCAAAGGTCGGTAGGCAAGGAACTCAATCACGACACCAAGAATGGCTGTCGCTAGCATCGCTACAATAAGCGCTACAAAGAAATTCATTTGGAAAGAATTAATCAAGAAATAACCGATAAAGGCTCCCATCATATAAATATCACCGTGGGCGAAGTTGATGAGCTTGATAATTCCGTAAACCATGGTATACCCTAGGGCTAACAGTGCATATACACTACCTAGAATCAAACCATTTACAAGTTGTTGGAGCATAAGATTCACTCTTTCTATATAATTTCGAGGGTTTTCCCTCACTTTTTGATAGGTTCTTAAACATCGAAACAGGGAGTGAGTCAAAGGCTCATTCCCTATTTCAACATTTTCTATTATGGTTTTACAACTTCTGCTGCTTCAACCTTACCATTGTTCATGGTCATCATGTAAGCAGTTTTGACTGTGTTGTGGTCTGCATCAAAGCTTGTTTGACCAGTTACACCTTCAAAATCTTTTGTTTTAGCAAGGTTATCCTTGATTTCACCAGAGTTTTTAGCACCTTTTGCTGCGTTTGCTACAAGGTGAACTGAATCATAAGCCAAGGCTGCAAATGTTGAAGGCTCTTCATTGTACTTAGCACGGTAAGCATCAAGGAAAGCTTTTGCTTTAGCTGAAACTTCTACAGTAGTTGAGAAGCCTGAGATAAAGTAGATGTTTGATGCTTTTTCAGCAGTTGCTTGTTGTACAAACTCTTCACCGTTGAATCCATCACCACCAACGATTGGTTTGTCAATTCCCATACCACGCGCTTGGTTTACAATTTTACCAGCTTCAGTGTAGTAACCTGGGACGATGATAGCATCAAAGTCTTTCCCTTTCATTTTTGTAAGGGCTGCTTGGAAGTCTGTGTCACCTGCTACGAAAGTTTCATCTGCAACGATTTCACCTTTATAAGCTTCACGGAAGGCTTTGGCAATACCTTTAGCATAGTCACTGGCATTGTCAGTGTAAAGAACAACTTTCTTAGCTTGCAATTTTTCAGAAACATAGTTTGAGATAATTTTTCCTTGGAAGCTATCTTGGAAAGTTCCGATAAAGAGGTAATCTTGACCTTTAGTCAATCCATCTTGAGTCGCACTTGGTGAAATCAATGGAACACCTGCTTTTGTAGCGTTCGCTACCGCAGCTGCAGTTGCACCAGATGTCGCAGGTCCTACGATTGCTGATACTTTAGATTGGGTTACAAGGTTAGTTGTTACTGAAGCAGCCTCTGCTGTTTCAGACTTGTTATCTTTATCAACTACTTCGATTTGTTTTCCATCGATACCACCTGCTGCATTGATTTCATCAACGGCAAGTTGGGCACCTTTTTGTTCAGATGTACCGTAGGCTGCTACAGCACCAGTTTCCTCGAAGTTAAATCCGATTTTGATTGTCTTTTCCTCTACTGAGTTACCAGCAGCGTTTGACGCTCCAGACTTCACTTCTCCACAGGCTGCAAGAAGTGCTACACTTGCAAGCGCCACAAACGATAGGGCAAATTTTTTCTTCATCTTTTTTTGTCTCCTTATTTCTTAAATAAATAGCATGTTAAGAATATACCGAATTATCAGAAAATTGTCAACACTTTTCTTGAACTTTTTCGATGATAACGTTTTCCTCTCGATGAAGATTGCCCACAAAGGGTGTTTCCAGCTCTTGGATATGACAAACTCTGACTTTTTTGATAAACTTTTCCTTGCTCAAGCGCCCGACCAATTGCTCCACTTCTTGAGTTGGAACATAAAGCTGTAAGTAACGATGTTTCTTGGAATGATAGGTAATATCTCCATAGTCCTGCAGTTTTTTGGCATCACGATTATAGTAAAGATAGATAATCAAGCCAGATCGATTGACTTTTTCAAACATGATAAATCCTCTTTCTAAGAAATCTCTCCCTATTATACCAAAAAAAGCAAACCCAGTCGAGTTTGCCTCCTTTGATTATTAGTTCAATGAATTGTTGGCCATGATTTCATCAATAAAGCCATATTCAAGTGTTTCTTGAGCACTCATCCAGTTATCGCGTTCTGCATCTGCATGGACTTTTTCGATTGACTGACCTGAATTTTCAGCCAAGATTTTTTCCAAGGTATTACGAGTTTTAAGTAAGTGTTCTGCAGCGATCGCCATATCAGTTTGTTGGGTACCACCACCTGTACCACCCATCGGTTGGTGGATCATGTATTCAGCATTTGGAAGCATGAAACGTTTGCCTTTTGCTCCACTTGATGCGATGACCGTCCCCATAGATGCAGCCATTCCCATAACAATGGTTTGGACATCTGCCTTAATAAAGTTCATGGTATCAACGATTGCCAAACCAGCTGAAACGGAACCACCAGGTGTATTGACATAAAGGTAAATATCTTTTGTACTATCTTGGGCATCCAAGAAAAGCAATTGGGCAATAACAGAGTTGGCCATGTTGTCTTCAACTGGACCAGTCAGCATAATGATGCGGTCTTTGAGAAGACGTGAGTAAATATCGTAGGAACGTTCTCCACGGCTTGTTTGTTCAATAACGACAGGAATCATTCATTTCTCCTTTTGAGTTTTATTTTTGTTGGTCAAATGACTGAAGATAAGACTATTATAATATCTTGGTCAAAAAAGGTCAAATTTTTGCTCTGTTTTCATCAGACAGAAACAAAAATTCAACCTCCTTTCGTGACTGGAACTTCTTTTCCAAGTCAATCTCTTTTTAATTTTATTTTGTACCGAACAAGCGGTCTCCAGCATCTCCAAGACCTGGAACGATATAACCGTGTTCGTTCAAGCGTTCATCCAAGGCTGCTGTAAAGATTTCTACATCTGGATGAGCTTCTTGAAGGGCTTTTACACCTTCTGGAGCAGATACAAGGCAGACAAATTTGATATTTGATGCGCCACGTTTTTTAAGCGAGTCAACAGCCAAGATTGCTGAACCACCTGTTGCTAACATTGGGTCTACCACAAAAATTTGACGTTGGTCAATATCCTCAGGCAATTTCACCAAGTACTCAACTGGTTGAAGCGTTTCTTCATCACGGTACATACCGATATGACCAACTTTAGCAGCTGGAACCAAGCTCAAGAGTCCATCAACCATCCCAATACCCGCACGCAAGATTGGAACGATGGCCAATTTCTTACCTGCCAATTGTTTTTGAACTGTTTTTGTAATTGGTGTTTCGATTTCCACATCTTCTAGTGGAAGATCACGAAGTACTTCATACCCCATCAACATTGCAATCTCATCTACTAGCTCACGAAAAGCTTTTGTAGAAGTATCTGTACGACGCAAGATTGACAATTTGTGTTGAATCAGTGGATGATTAATAACTTCAATTTTTCCCATTTTTGGAGTTCCTTCTTTCAATTTATTCTTCTTATTATACCAAAAAACGGTTTAAAAATCTTTCTAAACCATTTATTTTTGATAATTTTTACATTAAATCTGCCTCTTTAAGAGCTGCTTGTACTGTCTCAAGTGGTAGATGGGTCAATTCTGTCCCTTTTTCTTGATAAAGGTATTGGGCATAGTCATCCATTCGGTACTGGTTGATATAAACTACGCGCTTGCAACCGACCTGCAACAATTGTTTCGTGCAATTCAGACAAGGAAAGTGTGTCACATAGGCTGTAAAGCCTTTAGGAACACCACGCTCAGCACCTTGGAGAATGGCATTAACTTCAGCGTGAAGGGTGCGAACACAGTGGCCTTCAATGACCAGACATTCGTGGTCAATACAATGCTCAGTCCCTGACACCGAACCATTGTAACCAGTGGAAATCACCTTATTATCCTTTACCAGAATTGCGCCCACTTTGGCACGTTTACAAGTGGAACGATTGGCAATCAGTAGGGCTTGGGCTGCAAAATACTCATCCCATGCTAGTCTTTTTTCAGTCATCTCTTTTCTCCTTTTTCTCTATTTTTTAAAAAATGGTAACCGTAAATCTGCAATCTTTTCAGCAGGTACCTTCATACCATCCTTGATCCATTTTAGGAGGACAGAGACGATGGCCGAGCTCCAAAAGGAATGAAGATAAGAGCTGACACCTTTTGATTTTCCATGGTATTTTTCCAGAAATTCCTGCATGGCTTGGACAAAGATTTTTTCCAGATGGTAATCTAAGGCCAATTGAATCACTCTGGCTTCCTTTCTGGCCTCTCGGAAAAGGTGAACCCAGACCAGATAAAGGTCTGTCTTTAAATCATAATGATGCAACTGTTCCATGATATTATGGACAGTTCGTTTAAAGACGCTCTCTAAAATTTCCTCTTTGGAATCATAATTACGGTAAAAGGCTGCACGAGAAACGCCTGCACGTTTGACCAATTCAGAAATACTAATCTTGGTCAAGTCATTTTTTTCCAAGAGTTGCAAGAGGGCTGTTTCAATGGCTTCTCTGGTTAATAAATTGGATTCTTGGTTTGATTTTCTGAGATTTTCAAGAGACTTTTCAGAGATTCTACGTTCAGACATAACATTTTCTTTCTACTTGTCACAACAGACGGATGAGGCTTTTGTTTCAAGGGCTTTCATGATATAATTGTAAAAAAAGACAGAACCTTTGTCAATGTATAACTGACAAAGTTGGAGAATTTCTATGACTTGGAAGATTATTGCTGACTCTGGTTGTGATTATCGTCAGCTGGAGACACCAGCAATTGATACAACCTTTGTAAGTGTCCCCTTAACCATTCAAGTAGCTGATCAGGTCTTTGTTGATGATGCCAGTCTTGACATTGACCAAATGATGGAAACCATGTATGCAACTGCAGAAGCTTCAAAATCAGCTTGTCCAAGCCCAGATGATTATTTGCGAGCATTTGAAGGTGCCAAAAACATTTTCCTAGTAACCATCACTGGTACTCTTTCTGGCAGTCACAATAGTGCTCAACTAGCTAAGAATATTTATCTAGAAGACCATCCTGACACTAAGATTCATGTAATTGATAGTTTGTCTGCTGGTGGAGAAGTTGACTTACTCGTAGAAAAATTAAATGATTTGATTGACCAAGGCTTATCTTTTGAAGAAGTGGTTGAAGCTATCACCGCCTATCAAGAAAAAACCAAGTTGCTCTTTGTTCTAGCAAAGGTCGATAACTTGGTTAAAAACGGCCGTTTGAGCAAGCTTATCGGTACAGTCGTTGGGCTTCTCAACATCCGTATGGTCGGAGAAGCTAGTGAAACTGGAACTCTCGAATTGCTACAAAAAGCAAGAGGAGCAAAGAAATCGATTCAGGCAGCATATGAAGAGTTAGTGAAAGCAGGATATGCTGGTGGTCGTATTGTCATGGCTCAACGCAATAACGAGAAATGTTGTCAACAGCTTTCAGACCGAATCCGTGAAAATTTCCCACAAGCCAACATCAAAATTCTCCCAACCTCTGGTCTCTGCAGTTTCTATGCAGAAGATGGTGGTTTGCTGATGGGATATGAAATTGATTAATTGCATTCTTGACAAGAGGTGACCATCATCTCTTGTTTTTTTGTGGTACAATAGAGCTATGAAACATTTTGATACTATTGTCATCGGTGGGGGACCTGCTGGTATGATGGCTACGATTTCCAGTAGCTTTTATGGTCAGAAAACTCTCCTCATCGAAAAAAATCGGAAACTTGGAAAAAAATTAGCTGGGACTGGTGGAGGACGTTGCAATGTAACCAACAACGGAACTCTAGATGACCTACTAGCTGGAATCCCTGGAAATGGGCGCTTTCTCTACAGTGTCTTCTCCCAATTTGATAACCATGATATCATTAACTTTTTTACAGAAAATGGGGTTAAACTTAAGGTCGAAGACCACGGCCGCGTCTTTCCTGCTAGTGACAAGTCTCGTACCATTATCGAGGCCTTGGAAAAGAAAATCACTGAGCTAGGTGGCCAAGTTGTTACTCAAACCGAAATTGTTTCGGTTAAAAAGGTAGAAAATCAGTTTGTCCTTAAGTCCGCAGACCAAAGCTTCACTTGTGATAAACTCATTGTCACAACTGGTGGGAAATCCTATCCTTCCACTGGTTCGACAGGTTTTGGTCATGAGATTGCCCGTCATTTTAAGCATACCATTACCGAGCTTGAGGCAGCTGAGAGCCCATTGTTGACAGATTTTCCACACAAGGCCTTGCAGGGGATTTCGCTGGATGATGTGACTCTAAGTTATGGCAAGCATATCATCACTCACGATCTGCTCTTTACCCACTTTGGTTTGTCTGGTCCTGCCGCCCTACGTATGTCTAGCTTTATTAAGGGTGGAGAAGTCCTTTCACTGGATGTTCTACCTCAACTTTCTGAAAAGGACTTGGCTGCATTTCTAGAAGAAAATCGGGAAAAATCCTTGAAAAATGCTTTAAAAACTTTGCTTCCAGAACGCTTGGCTGAATTTTTTGTGCAAGGCTATCCTGAAAAAGTCAAACAACTGACTGAAAAAGAACGCGAGCAACTTCTCCAGTCTATCAAGGGACTTAAAATTCCTGTAATTGGTAAAATGTCTCTTGCTAAGTCATTTGTTACAAAGGGTGGTGTCAGTCTTAAGGAAATCAACCCTAAAACCCTTGAAAGTAAGCTGGTACCTGGTCTCCACTTTGCTGGTGAGGTACTAGATATCAATGCCCACACGGGTGGCTTTAACATCACTTCTGCCCTCTGCACCGGCTGGGTGGCGGGATCAAATTCATTCTAAATATACATTACTCAATGGAACAATACACCCCAAAAGAAAGGAACGACTTTGGAACATATTATCTTGTTAAGGGGAGTTACTCCTAATGGAAAAAATGCTATCCCTAAAATGTCTTATCTAGTAGATATCTTGACAGAAGCTGGTTTTCAACAAGTTCGAACCTATATTCAAAGTGGAAATATTATTCTTGAAAGTAACTTAGCTCTCGAAAAAATACGAGAACAGGTTCATACTCTAATAAAGGAAAAGATTGGAGCCGATCTCAAAATAATCATTAAGAATAAGGATATTTTTAAAAACATTGTCCAAGAAAATCCGTTTGGAGAACACTATCTTTATGACCGTGTACACGTGATTTTTTATCAAGAACCTATTCAAAGTCTCCCTTTAGAAAAATTAAAAATGGATTACGGCGAAGAAGAAATTTGTGTCGGTAATCACTGTCTCTACCTCTATCTCCCTAGAACTGCAAAACAAAAAAAGCTCAATACTAACTATCTTGAAAAACTTTTCAATGTAGATTTGACCATGCGAAAACTAAATGTAGTAGAAAAATTATTAAGCAAGTAGTGCTTGAATTTAGTAAAAATCGGAAGAATACTCCTCCGATTTTATTTTGTCTGAGTTTGGACATAGTGGGCAATCACATCTGATGTGTACTGGGCTGTTCCAGGTCCAAATTTGTCAATGTTTTCCTTAAACTCTGGGTTATAAACGTAGCCTTTACCGATATAACCAAATACCTCAATAGAGCAGTCAAATCCATAAGTACGAATAGCTTGCAAGAGTTTGGTTGCTTCTTCTTGATTTTCTGTTGCTGTTACAGGCAGTCCAGCTTGAAGATTTTGTGCCAAAGCTTGAAAAACTTGGTTGAAGGCAGCCGTAGCTTCGTCTTCGTGACCTTTCTGGCGCTCCAGCGCTTGGTCCATCACCTCTTGTCCATATTTCTCTACCGCCTCTTGGTGGTATTTTTGATGGTCTTGGTAGTTAAATCCAGCAAATTTCTCTTGAATACTCATTTCTCTTTCTCCTTTTTGTTCTTGAATGGTTTTCTGCAAGGTGGAAATCAAGGTATCCAGATGTTCCCTTTCTTGAGTCAAATAGTCCAACTGTCTGGTCAGATGGGGCAATAAATCTGTCCTTTCTTCCTTTAATAGCTCTGCTATTTTTTCTAAAGAAAAACCTAGATATTTATAATACAGAATAACCTGAAGTCGCTCCAAATCCTCTTGGCTATAGGTTCGATAGCCGTTTTCCGACTTTAAAGGAACCAAAAGTCCTATCTTATCGTAGTGGTGCAGGGTCTTGACAGAGACACCCGAAAGCTGGGCAGCTTCTTTTATATGGTACATGATTTCCTCCTTACAATAATAGTATACCCCCTCCCCTTAGGTCAGAGTCAAGCGTTTTTGCGAAATTTTTTTACTTTATCATAACATGAAAATGGTTTTCTTGACAGACCTTAGAAAACATGATAGGATAGTCAAGTCTATCAATCAAAAGAAAGGCTCATTTTGAGTACTTATGAGGCTATTTGCCAAGGGCAGTAGCTTTTTCTTTTGTAATACTAATTTTAGGAGTTTAACTATGTCTGAAAAATCGCAATGGGGTTCTAAACTGGGCTTTATCCTAGCATCTGCTGGTTCAGCCATCGGACTTGGAGCCGTTTGGAAATTTCCTTATATGACTGCTGCTAACGGTGGAGGAGGCTTTTTACTAGTCTTTCTCATCTCCACTATTCTAATTGGTTTCCCTCTTTTGCTAGCTGAATTTGCACTCGGACGAAGTGCTGGTGTCTCTGGGATTAAAACCTTTGGAAAACTAGGAAAGAATAGTAAGTACAACTTTATCGGTTGGATTGGTGCCTTTGCCCTCTTTATACTCTTATCTTTCTATAGTGTTATTGGAGGATGGATTTTAGTCTATCTAGGCATTGAGTTTGGAAAATTGTTCCAACTTGGTGGAACGGGTGATTATGCCCAGCTATTTACTTCAATCATTTCAAACCCAGCCATTGCCCTCGGAGCTCAAGCAGCCTTTATCTTATTGAATATCTTTATTGTATCACGTGGGGTTCAAAAAGGGATTGAAAGAGCTTCTAAGGTCATGATGCCCCTGCTCTTTATCATCTTTGTTGTCATCATTGGGCGCTCTCTCAGTTTGCCAAATGCCATGGAAGGGGTTCTTTACTTCCTCAAACCAGACTTCTCTAAGCTGACAAGTGCTGGTCTCCTCTATGCTCTGGGACAATCTTTCTTTGCCCTCTCACTAGGGGTTACAGCCATGCTTACCTATGCTTCTTATTTGGATAAGAAAACAAATCTAGTCCAGTCAGGAATTTCTATCGTAGCAATGAACATCTCGGTGTCCATCATGGCAGGTCTAGCCATTTTTCCTGCTATGTCAGCCTTCAATATCCAGTCTGAAGGGGGACCGAGCCTGCTCTTTATCGTCTTGCCTCAACTCTTTGACAAGATGCCTTTTGGAACCATTTTCTACATCCTCTTCCTCTTGCTCTTCCTCTTTGCGACGGTCACTTCCTCTGTCGTTATGCTGGAAATCAATGTGGGAAATATCACCAATCAGGACAACAGCAAGCGTGCCAAATGGAGTGTTATTTTAGGAATTTTGACCTTTGTCTTTGGCATTCCCTCAGCCCTTTCTTACGGTGTTATGGCGGATGTTCACATCTTTGGGAAGACCTTCTTTGACGCTATGGATTTCTTGGTTTCCAATCTTCTCATGCCATTTGGAGCTCTCTGCCTTTCACTTTTTACAGGCTATATCTTTAAAAAAGCTCTTGCTATGGAGGAACTGCATCTCGATGAAACAGCATGGAAACAGGGACTGTTCCAAGTCTGGCTATTCCTTCTTCGTTTCATCATTCCAATAATCATCATCGTGGTCTTTATCGCCCAATTTATGTAATTAAAAAGGACTTGAGTAGTGAACTCAGGCCCTTTCTTTTTTTATGGATGGCTAACAATCAATTCTAGACCTTGCCCTTCCAGAGTCCAAGTTTCAACATCACTTGGTAGGATAAAGTGGCTGCCTTTTTGGATTGGATAGTTTTTTCCGTCAACAGTCAGTTGACCTTGACCAGCTAAGACACTGAATAAGCTGTAGTCAGCTGTCTTTTCGAAGTCAATTTTTCCAGTAATTTCCCACTTGTAAACTGCGAAGAAATCATTAGAGACAAGTAAAGTCGAGCGTAAATCATAAGCTTTGACAGTTACAGGACGGCTATTTGCTGGCTCACCAATGTTCAAGACATCAATGGATTTTTCAAG
Source organism: Streptococcus sp. K0074 (assembly GCF_048843365.1). GTDB lineage: Bacteria > Bacillota > Bacilli > Lactobacillales > Streptococcaceae > Streptococcus > Streptococcus mitis_BM. The sequence continues at coordinate 920,854 of NZ_CP184836.1, read as the reverse complement.
GTGAAGTTCACGCAAGTTGCCCTTGTCGTCCTTGCGGTCAAAGTCATAGACACGATAGGTGGTATCGCTAGACTGTTGGGTTTCAAGTATTAAGATACCTGCCCCAATAGCGTGCATGGTTCCGCTTGGTACATAGAAGAAATCTCCAGCTTTAACTGGTACTTTTGTTAACAGACCATCCCAGTCTTTCGCTTCGATTTGCTGGCGGAGTTCTTCTTTTGACTTGGCATTGTGACCGTAGATAATCTCTGAACCTTCATCCGCAGCGATAATGTACCAGCACTCTGTTTTTCCAAGTTCGCCTTCATGCTCGAGTCCGTAAGCATCGTCTGGATGAACTTGGACACTGAGCCAGTCGTTGGCATCAAGAATCTTTGTCAAAAGCGGAAATACAGGTTCTGGACGATTACCAAACAATTCACGGTGCTCTGCATACAAAGTTGCTAGGTCTGTTCCTTCAAAGCGACCATTGGCCACCTTTGAAACGCCATTTGGATGGGCTGAGATGGCCCAATATTCTCCGATTTTTTCACTTGGGATATCGTATCCAAACTCATCACGTAGCTTGGTACCACCCCAGATTTTTTCTTGCATAACTGATTGTAAAAATAATGGTTCTGACATGTCAATCTCCTATCTGATTTTTCTCCCTCATTATAGCAAAAAGCTCCATCTAATTGAACTCTTTTTCATATCTTATAAAGTAGGGAGAAGATTTTATAAAAATAGTGAACAAATGTGCTCTACTCAATGCTTGCACCATTGCTGGCAATGACATCCTTGTACCAATAGAAGGATTTCTTCTTGGTCCGTTTGAGAGTCCCATTTCCTGCATTATCACGATCTACATAGATAAAGCCATAGCGCTTATTCATTTCGCCTGTTCCAGCTGAGACCAGATCGATACAGCCCCAAGTCGTATAACCAAGCAAATCAACTCCATCGTGGTAAATAGCATCTCGCATGGCCTTGATATGAGCCTCTAAGTAAGCAATCCGATAGTCATCTGCTACATAACCATTCTCATCTGGTGTATCCATAGCACCGAGACCATTTTCTACGATGAACATGGGCTTTTGGTAACGATCCCAGATGGCATTGAGGGTGATGCGAAGACCAAGTGGGTCAATCTGCCACCCCCATTCTGAGGATTCAAGATAAGGATTTTTGAGAGAGGCAAAAACATTTCCAGCAGTTAATTCTTTAACTTCTGGATCCCCTGATGCCACTCGACTTGCATGGTAGGAGAAGGAAACAAAGTCAACAGTATTGTCCTTCAACAACTCTAAATCTTCTACAGTCATTTGAATCTCGATCCCCTCACGCTCCCACTGCTTCTTGGCATAGTTTGGGTATTCCCCACGCGCTTGAACATCAATGAAGAAGTAACTCTTGCGGTCTTCCTCCATGGCTGCCCAGTAGTCTCTTGGATGGGCTGTGTTAGGATAGTATTGCCCTGCAGCCAACATACATCCCACCTTATTTTCTGGGTCAATTTCGTGGGCAATCTTTGTCGCAAGAGCTGAAGCTACCAACTCATAGTGTGCAGCCTGATATTTAACCAGTTCTTGATTTTCTCCTTCTTCAAAACAGAGCCCAGCTCCCATAAAGGGGGCATGGAGAATCATGTTGATTTCGTTGAAGGTAAGCCAATATTTGACCAAACCCTTATAGCGGGTAAAGAGTGTGCGACAAAGTTTTTCATAGAAGTCTAACATCCGACGATTGCGCCAACCACCGTACTCTGTAATCAAGTGCATAGGACAGTCGAAATGAGTGATAGTCACCAGAGGTTGGATACCATACTTGTGGCACTCCTTAAATAAATCCTCATAAAAGGCTAGACCAGCTTCATTTGGCACTGTTTCGTCGCCCTTAGGAAAAATCCGAGTCCAAGCAATGGATAGACGATAAGTCTTAAAGCCCATTTCCGCAAAAAGGGCAATATCTTCCTTGTAATGATGGTACATATCAATAGCTTGCTTGGCTGGGTAAAAATAGCCCTCCTCAAACGAAAACATCTTTTTCTGACCTGTGATAATGGCTTCACGATCTGGACCGATGGGGACGACATCCACATTCGCCAATCCACGACCTTCTAAATTATAAGCACCCTCACACTGGTTGGCAGCTGTCGCTCCGCCCCACAAGAAACCATCCGGAAAAGTCAGTTTTTCGGTCATAACTCTACTCACTTTCTTATTTGCTTGTTCATTTACTTATATTATAACTTATTCTGTAAACCTTTTCTTATAAAATACTGTGACATACTGATACTATTCTACTATTTAAGTTTATCAGATTGTTTTTTAAAAAATTATCCTCTAGAAAAAGTAAATAGCCTCCCCTGAAACAAAAAAGAAGACTGAAAACTAGTCTCCTCTGTTCCTTTTAAATCAAAGCTGTAATAACCGTCACTAGGCCAAAAATAATACCTGGTGCATTAGCTGCTGCAAGGGGGATATCTCTTTCTTTTTTGAAAAGACCGTAGTAAACCCAGAGACTACAGTTGATGGCAGCAACCAAGGGCTGGATGAAATTTCCTTTTTGACCAGCCAGATTGTTCATGATTTGTGGGAAGTAAGACACATACATCATAACAGACATAAAGGTCGCTACCCAACCTAAAATTTTCATTTGTTTTTCAGACATTTTCAAAACCTCTTTCATTTTTACTGAATCTTATTTTAAAATATTCTTTCAAAACAATCAAGTCTTTAAAACTTTTGTTATAAAGATATAAACTATCACAATCTTGTTATAAGAAAGAGGGAACAGAAAAAAGACCGAATTGCTCCGTTCTGTTTACTCAATCAAATATTAGAAAATGAATACTCCTTTTCAATGAATCGATTGATTGATGGTAAATAAGCCGTTAGAAATTATTGACAGTATCGAAATTTTCTAGTAAAATGAATTTTGTTAATACCTAAATGGTGTGTAGTTTTCTATCAACATAGTCAGGAGAAAAGGAACTTATGCTAAAAAAATTTAATGAATTGTCACTGAAAGATAAGGCTTATCTAATTGGCGGTTTGAGCTTATTAGTCATTGTGATCTCATTTGGTCTACTCAATCGTCAAACAGTAACTGTCAGTCTTGTCTTTACACAACTATCTGCTCCCTTGATTTTGGTGATTTTTACTTGTCTAGTAATCGGGATCATTGCTGGTAGTGCTATTGGTATTAGCTATCACCATAACAAGACTCAAGATCTGAGAAGCCGCATTGCTGAAGCAGAAGCGACTATCAATATAAAAGACAGGGAGCTTGTCCAGTACGAGGAACAGGTGCAACAATTAAAACAGGAAGCCAAACAATAAGTGTAGAAATCATAACCACCCGTGAAAACGGGTGGTTTTTTGTCTCGCACCTAACGGAGCGAGACGGACTGAAAGTCGCATAAATACAAAAAAGATCGAATTGCTCCGATCTTTTTAAGTTTCACTCCAAGAATGTTTAGATAAAAAATTTGATAATAGAATTACCTACTTCATACGATAAAAATCAATCACTAGACCAGCAGGCCCTTTAACTAATAAGGACTCTGTTCCCCAATCGGTTACAGTTGGTCCGTTTAAAACCTGGATACCAAGTTCTTTCAACCGTTGGTAATTCTGGTCTACATCCTCAACCTCGATATGAAGAATGATTCCTGACTGAAAATCTTCCAAAGGAATCAAATGATTTTGGGACAACATCAGACAGTGACTGCCAATCGTAAACTGAGCAAAACTGTCATCAACATAATCGGGCTTTTTATCCAAAATACGCTCCAAGTCAGCACAGACTTGGGGAACATCTGAAACGATAATATCTAATTGATTTAAATTCATTTACTATCCTCCATAAAAAGACCGGATTGCTCCGATCTTTTTAAGTTCCACGAAGGAATTATTTAATTGCGCGTGATTGCAATCCTTCTTCTTCCAAGAAGAGGCGGAATGGTACGAGTTCTTCTGCTTCGTATTTTTCCTTGAAGTCTTTGATTGCTTCTTCTGAGTGAAGTTTTGGATCCAATTCAAGTACTTCTACTGGAAGTGGACGGTGTGGAGTGATGCGAGCATCGATCACAACAGTTTTACCTTCTTTGTTGAGTTTAACAGCTTCTGCAACAACTGCATCGATGTCTTCGATACGGTCAACTGTAAATCCAACAGCTCCTTGAGCTTCAGCGATTTTCGCATAGTCAGCATTAGGGAAGTCACAACCAAACAAGTGTTTGTTTGTGTCTTCGTATTTGTCCTTGATGAAGGCATATTTCCCATTTGAGAAGACAACGTTGATAACTGGAAGGTCGTATTGAACGTTTGTGATAACGTCTGGGTAGCACATGTTGAATGCACCGTCACCCATGATGTTCCATACTTGGCGATCTGGATTGTCTTTCTTAGCAGCGATACCACCAGGAAGGGCAATACCCATTGTCGCAAAGAGTGGAGATGTACGCCACATGTTCTTAGGTGTCATGTGAAGGTGACGAGTAGATGTTTGAGTAGTGTCACCTACGTCGATTGAATAGATAGCGTCTTGATCAGCATGTTTGTTGATTGCATTGTAAACTTGATACAATTGCAATTCACCCTCAGTTTTACCTTCGAGTTTGTTCATGTAATCACGCCAGTTTTGGTTGTTCTTAACGTTTGCACGCCACCATGGAGTAGATTCAACTGGGTTCACTTTGTCAAGGATAGCTTTAGCTGCTTGACCTGCGTCACCAAGGATTGAAGCGTCAAGGGCGTGACGTTTACCAAGTTTGTAAGGGTCGATATCGACTTGGATGAATTTTTCAGTATTCTTGAATGCTTCGTAAACTTCAGCAAATGGGAAGTTTGAACCAAGGAAAAGAACTGTGTCTGCTTCAAAGACCACTTCGTTGGCTGGTTTCCAACCAACACGGTAAGCAGAACCTGTCAAACCTTCATAATTCCATTCGAAAGCTTCAAAGTTTTTACCAGTTGTGATGATTGGTGCTTTGATTTTACGTGACAATTCAGTAATCACTTCACCAGCTTTAACACCACCGTAACCAGCATAGATAACTGGACGTTCAGCATTGTTCAAGATTTCAACAGCTTTGTCGATTTCAACTTCGTTCAAAGCAGGAGCGATGAATGAACGTTCGTATGAACCAGATCCATAGTAAGAGTTTTCGTCGATTTCTTGGAAACCGAAGTTAACGGGGATTTCAACAACAGCTGGACCTTTTTTAGAAACTGCAGCACGGCAAGCTTCGTCAATTACTTTTGGCAATTGCTCAGCGTAAGCTACACGTTTGTTATATACAGCGATACCGTTGTACATTGGGTTTTGGTTCAATTCTTGGAAAGCATCCATGTTGAGTTCGTTAACTGGACGTGATCCAAGGATTGCTAGGAATGGAGTGTTATCCATAGCTGCATCGTAAACACCGTTAATCAAGTGAGTCGCACCTGGACCACCTGAACCAACTGCAACCCCGATTGAGCCGCCGAATTTAGCTTGCATAACCGCTGCAAGAGCACCTGTTTCTTCGTGGCGAACTTGCAAGAAACGGATATCTTTGTCTTCAGCCAAAGCGTCCATCAATGAGCTGAGTGTTCCTGATGGGATACCGTAGATTGTGTCTACGCCCCATGTTTTCAATACATTAAGCATTGCTGCAGATGCAGTAATTTTCCCTTGAGTCATAGTGATAACTCTCCTTCAAATATTTTTAAATCTACTAAAAAAGGTTTCATATAGTTTTTGAAAACGTTTCAGTAAATTTTTACAATACTAACTTTATCACATTTATTTTGACTTTACTAAGAATCTGCTCAGAAGTTTTTATTCTCTATTACAGTACAGTTTGAAAACGTTTTTAGTTTCTGTTTTATAATACTCAATAAAAATCAAAGAGTAAACTAGGAAGCTAGCCGCAGGTTGCTCAAAGCACAGCTTTGAGGTTGCAGATAAAGCTGACGTGGTTTGAAGAGTATAAAAAGCGAGCAAGCTCGCTTTTAGTCTATTTTACTAAAGTTTAGTAAGAGTGAACTGGTCAGAACAGATACAGAACTAAAGGCCATGGCTAGACCTGCCAGTTCTGGATTGAGGGCCAGTCCAACACCAGAAAAGACTCCTGCTGCAATCGGAATTCCGGCGACATTGTAGATAAAGGCCCAGAAAAGATTGAGCAGAATTCGATTAAAGGTTTTCTTACTCATGTCAAAGGCACGAACCACTCCTAGGAGGTTATTAGTTGTCAACACCAAATCTGCTGACTCGATGGCGATATCTGTTCCAGCTCCCATAGCAATCCCCACATCTGCTACACTGAGGGCAGGAGCGTCATTGATACCGTCACCAACAAAGGCTACTTTTCCAGTCGCTTGTAGTTTATGGATTTCATGGGCTTTTTCTTCTGGTAAGACACCTGCAATGACCTCTTCGATTCCGATCTGATCGGCAATAGCACGCGCCACACCTGCATTGTCTCCTGTCAGCATGACTGTTTTAAGACCTCGTTTTTTCAACTGACTGATGGCAAGCTTAGCATTTTCCTTAGGAATATCTTGCAGAGCAAGCAGGCCTTTGATTTCATTGTCCACAGCCAAGAAAACAACTGTCTTAGCTTCTTTTTCCAGTTCTTCTAGTTTTTCTTGATAAATGCTAGAAATATCCATGCCATCCAGCATTTTAGCATTTCCAAGTAACACTTGTTTTCCAGCTATTTTCCCTGAAACACCTTTTCCGTGCAAGGCTTGGAAATTTTCAACAGTTTGAAGCTCAAGTCCAGCTTCACTCGCTCGTTTCATAACGGCTTCAGCCAGTGGGTGTTGAGAAGCTTCTTCCAAGGAAGCTGCCAATCCAAGCACTTCTACTTCGTCGCCGATGATATCTGTGACCACAGGTTTCCCTTCAGTCAAAGTCCCTGTTTTATCAAAGACAATGGTTTGGACTTTCTGGATTTCCTGTAGAACCGTTCCATTTTTGAGGAGAACTCCCATCTTGGCACTGCGACCTGTCCCCACCATAAGGGCTGTCGGTGTTGCAAGACCCAAGGCACAAGGGCAGGCAATAATCAAAACAGCCACCCCATAGAGAAGAGAAGAGACAAAACTCGCTCCAAGCACGACTACACTATCCCTAAGCAAGACGAACCAAACCCAAAAGGTCACGATTCCTAAAATGACAACTGCTGGGACAAAAATCCCTGAAATTTTATCTGTCAAATCTTGAATCGGCGCACGACTTGTCTGAGCTTTCTTCACAAAATCCACAATCTGAGCCAAAACAGTCTCTGAACCAACTTTTTCTGCTCTAAAAACAAGTGTTCCACTATTATTGATGGTTGAACCAATGACGGTATCTCCAACTGTCTTGTCCACAGGCAGACTCTCACCTGTCACCATAGACTCATCAATACTAGAGATACCTTCTACTACGACACCATCAACCGCAATCTTTTCACCGGGACGCACTCGAATCAGGTCACCTACCTTGACTTGCTCCAAGGGGACTTGAACATAGTTATCCTCACGCAAGACTTCTGCAGTTTTAGCCTGCAAGTCAAGTAATTTCTCCACAGCTTGGGAAGTATTTTTCCGCATTTTCTCCTCAAAAACGGCTCCCAAAAGAACGAAGAAGAAGATAAATGCAGCACTTTCAAAGTAAACGGGGAGACCAGCGAAGAGGGCAACTAAGCTATAGAAATAGGCCACTAGGGTTCCCAGAGCAACTAAGGTATCCATGTTGGCATTGTGCTTTTTAAAACTAGCCCAAGCACTTTGGATATAAGGACCACCTGCTACTAGCATAATCGGTGTTGTTGCTAAAAAGGTTCCCCAACGCAGGACTTGGTGACTAATTCCTCCTGTCGACATCCCAATCATGAGGATCACAAGAGGCACAGTAAAGATACTAGTAATCCAAAAACGCTGTAAAAGTGATAGAGATTTTCGAGTCTTCTCAACAACTGTATAACTCCCCTTTTGCATCTTCATACCACAAGAAAATTCATGTTGACCTAATTCTTGAGGTGTAAAACGAATGACTTTCTCCTCATCTACGCCGATTGGTTCTAGAATTCCTTCTTCTTCAAAAAGAATTTCCTTATAACAATTTGAAGGAGTGGTGCGATGAAAGGTAATCTCAGCTGGAATCCCTTTTTGAAGCTGGATATGGGCTGGACGATAGCCTTTCTCAGCTCGGATACGGATTTTTTGAACACCATTTTCAAGACTTGCTTTTACAATTTCAGTCATATCATTCTCCTATTCTACAATCATCTTGCCGTGCATCATATTCATGCCACAAGAGAAACCATACTCTCCAGCCTGTTCAGGCGTGATTTCCACTACATACTCTTCACCCATTGGCAGGTCAGCATGCACACCAAAGTCTGGAAAAACAATTTGATCCAAACATGGTGAAGGATCCTTGCGGTCAAAGACAATGCGGGCTGGCACTGATTTCTTGAGAATAATCAACTCAGGCGTATAGCCTCCCATGACTTCCACGCGAATCTCTTGGTAACCCTTTTTTTGCTGGGCCTTTTGTCCAGATTTTTCAGGCTTTTTGAAAAACCAAAACAAGATAAAGGCGATAAGGGCAATACAAATAATGGTTACAATACTATTTAACATGACGTCTCCTTTACATACAATTACATTTTACTTCTGTTACAGCGCTTGATTTCTTCTTAGAAATCACAGCTTCTAAGTCTTCCAAGTCAGCCAGAGTAAAATCACATTCCATAATCAAATCAGCCAACAAGTTCTTAATCCTACGAGAACAAACCTTGTCCTTGATATCTTGGACAAGTAAATCCCGACTTTGGTCCAAAGTTAAAAGGGCTGAATAAACAAAAGACTTGCCTTCTTTTTTCCGAGTCAGACACTTTTTCTCAACCAAACGAGCCAAAAGAGTCTGAATGGTTGATTTGGACCAGTCAAACCGCTCCGCCAGAACCCTGATCAAATCCGTACTCGTCTGCTCCCCCTGCATCCAAATAATCTTCATAACCTGCCATTCTGCATCTGAAATCTGCATGATCACACCTCCAAAATCTACATTTGTCAATTACAATTAATAGTATACTCTCGAAATCTACATTTGTCAATTATGAAATTAATCTTTTCTTTGAAAAATTTAATTTTAACCATATGATACAGGATTTTCAGTCAAATATTACTATATAAACAATAAAAATATGCTATACTAAAGAAAAAAGAAAACAACCACTAGGGGTGCGTAAAGCTGAGATTAACGACTGTTAGATCCCTCTGACTCAATCTAGGTAATGCTAGCTGATGGAAGTGGAAATGATAATGGGGACTAGCAATCTTCTATTACCTTTCTAAAACAGACTAGCTTGTTCTTAAGAATACAAACTTCAGTTGGTTGGGAGGTTTTAGATGACTTATTTACCCGTTGCTTTGACCATTGCAGGGACTGACCCTAGTGGTGGTGCTGGCATTATGGCTGACTTAAAGTCGTTCCAAGCTAGAGATGTCTATGGAATGGCCGTTGTGACCAGTCTTGTCGCTCAAAATACCAGAGGTGTTCAGCTAATCGAGCACGTTTCTCCTCAAATGTTGAAAGCTCAATTGGAGAGTGTCTTTTCGGATATCAAGCCTCAGGCTGTAAAAACTGGGATGTTGGCAACTACCGAAATCATGGAAATCATCCAACCCTATCTTAAAATGCTGGACTGTCCCTACGTCCTTGACCCTGTTATGGTCGCAACAAGCGGTGACACCCTGATTGATACCAGTGCCAGAACTTACCTAAAAACAAACCTACTTCCCCTTGCAACCATTATCACACCCAATCTTCCTGAGGCGGAAGAAATTGTTGGTTTTTCAATCCATGATCCTGAAGATATGCAGCGTGCCGGTCGCTTGATTTTAAAAGAATTTGGTCCTCAGTCTGTGGTAATCAAAGGTGGGCATCTCGAAGGCGGTGCTAAGGATTTCCTCTTTACCAAGGATGACCAATTTGTCTGGGAAAGTCCACGAATTCAAACCTGTCACACCCATGGTACTGGATGTACCTTTGCTGCAGTGATTACTGCTGAACTAGCCAAGGGGAAAACCCTCTATCAAGCAGTCGATAAAGCCAAGGCCTTTATTACAAAAGCCATCCAAGACGCCCCTCAACTCGGTCATGGTTCTGGCCCAGTCAACCATACAAGCTTTAAAGATTAAAAAAACTCTCTAGTTCCCACTTTAAGGGAATTAGAGAGTTTTTATACTCTTCGAAAATCTATTCAAACTACGTCAGCTTTATCTGCAACCTCAAAGCTGTGCTTTGAGCAACCTGCGGCTAGCTTCCTAGTTTGCTCTTTGATTTTCATTGAGTATTAATTAGAAAATAATGTCATCCAACTTTGTCAAAAAGGCTTGCGTTTTGGCCTCTATATCTTCTGCCTGCATCAAATCACGCACTACAGCTACACCAGCTATGCCAGTGCCAATAAGCTGGTCAATGTTCTCTGACGTCAAGCCCCCAATAGCAACTACTGGAATAGCTATCATTTGGCAAATTGTTTTCAAGGTTGAAATCAGGGTGATAGGCGCATTTTCCTTGGTGGTAGTTGGGAAAATGGCTCCTGTCCCCAAGTAATTCGCCCCTCCTTCTTCTGCCTCAAGGGCTCTTTTTACAGTTTTAGCTGTGACACCAAGTATTTTTTCAGGGCCCAAGACTTGTCGGGCAACCGAAACTGGTAGTTCATCATCGCCAATATGCAAACCTGCAGCATCGACTGCAAGACAGATATCCAACCGATCATCGATAATCAAGGGTACCTGATAGGCATCTGTTATTTCCTTGACTTGTTTTGCCAGTTGATAATATTGATTGGTTGTAAGATTTTTTTCTCGTAATTGGACTATAGTAACCCCTGAACGGCAAGCTGTCTCAATCTTTTCAAGAAAACTTTCCACTGAATCTTGGTAGCGATTGGTTACCAGATACAATCTAAGTGCTTCTCTATTCATAAACATCTCCTTTGATATCATCTAGCCAGTTTTCATCTCTTTTGAGGAGCGAAAGCTGATTGAGTACTTGGTAACGAAAATCTTCCAATCCCATTTCTTGAACAGCGATTTTCTCAGCAGAGATATTGAGATAAGAGACTGCTAAGCAAGAAGCTTCAAAACCTGTCTTTCCTTGGCTGAGAAAAACAGCTGTTAAGGCTCCAACCAAGTCTCCTGTCCCTGTTATCCAGTCTAATTCTGCACAGCCATTCTCCAATACAGCAACCTGATTCTCTGAAACGATGAGGTCCTTGGGGCCTGTGACTAAGAATGACATACCAGGATAGGTCTGACACCAGTCTTTCAAGACTTGAAGCAAATCCTCAGTTTCTTGATCTTTAGCACTGGCATCGACACCAACGCCGTGGTGCTTTAAACCAACAAGACTTCGGATTTCCGACATATTTCCTTTAAGGACCGTAGGTCTATAGTCTAAAAGGTCTTTAACTAAGCTCTTACGAATGGATGAAGCTGTTACGCCAACAGCATCTACTACCATTGGGAGAGAAACTTGAGCTGCATAAGAAGCTGCCATACGAATTGCTTTTTCCTTCTCGGCTGACAAATGCCCCAAATTGATGAAGAGAGCCTGGATTTGCTTAGTAAAATCAAGAACCTCACGGGGATCATCTGCCATGACAGGTTTGCATCCCAGAGCTAAAATCCCATTTGCTATCATCTCACATGAAATCTCATTGGTAATACAGTGAATTAGGGAACTAGAGCCTATAGGAAAGGGATTTGTAAATGCCTGCATCAGTCTATCCTTTCACCAAAGAAATATCCCTGCACTTTTTTAAAGAATTCCTGCTTGATTAAAAATCGAAAGGCAATAAAGGAAATCGCTGTCCCAATCAAGGTTGCTCCGAAAAATCGAGGCGTGTAGATAAACCAGCTAAGCTTAGCAGCTGATCCTGTAAAAAGTACCATAACAGGATAGGAAACAATAGAACCAATAATACCTGTTCCCAAAATTTCTCCCAAAGCAGAAAAATAAAATTTTCGACCATACTTATAAAAGAGACCTGCTAGAAGGGCTCCAAAAGTCGCTCCTGTGAGAGCTAAAGGCGGAATCCCTTGAGTCGTCATACGGATAAAGGCTGTCACTGTAGCCATAGCCAAGTCATAAACAGGTCCCATCATGATTCCTGCTAGAATATTGACTACACTGGACATCGGTGCCATTCCCTCAATCCGAAAGATAGGCGTAAGGACTACATCAAGGGCAATCATCATAGATAAAATGGTTAATTTGTGAACTTGTAATTGGTGCTTTCTCATGTTTATTATTCTCCTGTTTCTAAAGACTGTAAATCGCTCTTCCATGTTTGGTGTTGGTAGGCCATTTGCCAAAACTTGGCTTCCATGTGAACACTGATGTGGAAGGCATCTAACATTTTTTTCCTGTCTGTCTCGTCACTTTCTCGATAGAGTTGATTGACTAGCTCAGACTCTTCTTTTATTTGCTGTTCAAGTTCATCCGTAATATAAGTTTCAATCCATTGTTGGTAGAGAGGATTTGGTGATGGTTTAAGATTAAGGGATTTGCCTATATCATGGTATAACCAAGGACAAGGCAACAAACTTGCAAAGGCAATGCCCAGGTTTGGTTCTGCAAATTGCCGATAAATGTGTGAAATGTAATGATAACAGGTTGGAGCGATTGGATGTTGCTCCATTTCCTGGTCGCTGATTTCCAATTCCTTGAAAAATTGTTGGCGGATAAATAACTCACCCTCCACCAAACTCTGAGCATTTTGTTTCAAGAGTCTTTTCATCTCTTGGTTTGAAGTCTTATTAGCCAAAAGGTGATAGGCTTCTGAGAAGGCCTTCAAATAGTAGGCATCCTGAATCAAGTAATAGCGAAAGATGGACGGGTCTAAATTACCCTCTTGCAACTGTAAAACAAAGGGGTGATGAAAGGAAGCCTGCCAAGCTTCCTTGGACAATTCCATCGCAATATCTGTAAATTCCATAATAACTCCTTTATAAAAATAGACTGGTTTGAAGCAATAAAAAGAACAGCAGGTAGATGAATATTGTCCTTTGAGGAATATAAAAAGTCCGATAGCGATTCTCCACCTGTGCATGTTCGTCATATCCATGCGCCGACAGGGCTCTCAGGTAAAGATGGCGCCACCTAAAGACCGTCATCAGAACCTTGCTGTAAATCAAGGGCGACCAAAAATGTAGTTCTTGACCGCGTAATAGGCAAGCTTCCTTGAGGGACTTGATTTCTTGCTGAATAAGGGGAAAGGAATTGAATACCACAATCAAGGCATAGGCCCAAGAGCGTGATAACCCCTTTTTAGCCAAGTACAAAAGAAGCTCTTTTAAGGAAATAGAGGAAACAAAGACAAGACCAATACAAACTGTCACAAAAGCCCTCGTTCCAAGCATGACTGCCTGCGAAGCATCTCCGTGTAACTGAACTGCCCAGTAGTTAGCCAAAGATGGCAAAATGGCGAGCAGAATCATCCAAGCCAATACTTTAAATCTACGGTAATAGAGCATAAAGAGAATACAAAATGCGACTACCGAGAGATTAAGAGCAATCGAAGGAACGAAAGATGTTTCCAAGGATAAAATCAGCAAGAAGAGACTGATAATCGGTGTCTGGGTTGCTACTTTGACCATACTATCTCACCTCCCCTTGGGTATTGCTACTCTGAGATGTGAGTGGTTTGGCAATTGTCACTGCTTTCACATGACTGAGACCCTGACTAGTCATCTCAATCCAATAATCAACCACAGAGATCAAGGGATCTAAACGATGGCTAATGATCAGAAAACTTCTTCCCTGATTTCTCTCCTCCACAATCCACTTGCAAAAATAATGGCAGGCTCTATCATCCAAACCAGCAAAAGGTTCATCTAGTAAAATCACAGAAGCCTTGCTGGTCAAGATGGTCAAGAGCTGAAGAATCTTTTGCTGACCACCACTTAATTGATAGGGGCTCTTATCGAGTGCCTGCTCCAGATCAAAATACCGTAAAGCTTGGAAAATTCGCTGATTTCTTTCAGAGTCTGGACTATCTAATTGAAGCTCTTCTCGCAGACTGGCCCTGATAAACTGCTTTTCAGCTTCCTGAACAACACCCGTCAGGTCACGATACAAACTCTTTTTCTTTTTCAAGACTGTCCCCTTCCAGGTAATGCGCCCCTTATACTTTTGAAATTGAAGAATAGACCGAAAGAGGGTTGATTTCCCGACACCATTGTCACCCAAGATACAGGAAATTCCTTGGTAAAATGTAAAATCCACAATCGAAAAGAGGGGACGCTTATCTAGCTCACAAGTCGTTCGATCCATATGGAACAGTTCCGGGCTAGAAGCAACTTCCTTTGAAACAGCCTGTGTCATTTCAGAGGCAGGGATTTGATTTATTTTCCTTAGTTGTCCGTCTCTTAGCTCCACCATATGGTCGATATAGGCTTCATAATCAGATAAATCATGGTCGCACAAAACAACTGTCTTCCCATCAGAGACCAACTCTTTTAGAATCTCCAATATCTCTATCCTACTCTTGCGGTCAATGGAAGCGAAGGGCTCATCCAAGAGATAGACCCTAGGATTCATAGCAAAGAGAACAGCCAAAGCAGCCTTTTGCTTTTCTCCACCTGATAAGTGATGAATTGGACGGTGCAAGATCTTCTCGCAGCGACATTGCTGGACAACCTCTGCTATTTTAGAATCAATTTCCTGAACGGGATGCTCAATATTCTCCAAGGTAAAAATCAGCTCCTCAAACAAGTTCTCCATGGTAAATTGATGATTGGGATTTTGAAAGAGAATGCCAACCGTCTGGACACGTTCGATGATAGAAAGCTGACTGACCTCGTTCCCATTTATCAGGACTTGACCGCTATAGGGAAGAGAACTGACTTGGGCGATCATTTGAAAGAGGCTAGATTTTCCTGAACCACTGCTCCCAACTAACAAGGTAAAGGCTTGCGCATGAAAAGTAAAATCAATCGGCTCAGAGAAGATTGGGGACTGAATCGCTCGTAGTTCCAGCCCCATCTATGCCTTGCCCCCAGTTGCAAACTGATGATAAAGTTTGACAATAGCACGAACCAAGATGGTACAGAAGAAAAAGACGGAAATAAAACGTACCACTAGCAAGGAAAGTACAAAAGGCACTGAAAAGGCGTAGTAACCTAACTTAATGTATTCATAGACAAAGCTAACAAGCGTAATCCCAATACTATTGGCAGTTAGAGAGAGCCAACTTTCATAGCGATTCTTGGTTACGATAAAACCAAGTTCACTTCCCAAACCTTGAACCAAGCCAGACAAAAGGGCACCTAGACCGAATTGGCTACCATAAAGGACTTCAGCAAGCGCAGCTAGCACTTCTCCAATCGTTGCGCTTCCCACTCTTGGAACAAAGATGGCAGCAATGGGCGCAGCCATACACCAGAGACCAAAGAGGATTTCATTGGCAAAGGCCTGCAAACCAAGAGGGGCTAAAATCAGAGTGAGGATATCAAACAGATAGCCAGATCCTACAAAAACGCCACCAAAAAAGATAGACAAGAAAGCAAGTAAGATAACATCTTTTAATTGCCATTTTTTCAACATAAAAAACTCCTTTTTTAAAGAAAAGTGGAGTATTCAAGGTGAGATACCGAAAGGCTTAACGTCCAGCCTATCCTCTTTTAATAAACAAAAAAACTCCAATTACAATCAAGAATTAGAGTTTAGCTTACAAGATTAGACAGTTCTTTTCGACATACGAAAAAAACTTCTCACATTTCCCTTCGCCAGTATTAACTGTATCAGGTTCAATGGGTATCATCTCAGCCTAAAGCACCCCAAATGTCTTTATTATTTAATTACTGTGCTAGTATAACAGAAATTGAAAGCCCTAGCAAGATATTTGGCTGGAAAATATATTTATATATTTTGTTTGTTAATTCTTTTAATCTATATAAAAAGATTAAATTCATCCTATAATTCATAACCAATATCAAAAAAGGCTAATTCTAGAGAAACTGCTTGGTTCCAGCGTTGCTGAAGTTCTGTCAAATCTTCTAGACCTTTCCCAACACGATTGAGTTCGTCAACCAGAAATTGAACCCACTCTGCAAAGAAAGGACCTCTGTGGAGATTGATCCATTCCGAATGAATATAGGTTTCAGGTAAAGCCAAAT
Source organism: Streptococcus sp. K0074 (assembly GCF_048843365.1). GTDB lineage: Bacteria > Bacillota > Bacilli > Lactobacillales > Streptococcaceae > Streptococcus > Streptococcus mitis_BM. The sequence goes on along the minus strand of NZ_CP184836.1, from coordinate 904,697 downwards.
CTTTAGAACCCCAGTCTAAATAGAGACCTTCTGCAATGACCAGCATGACCAAAAGATAAGCGTAGTCTGATGATGAAACAGCAGAATACATAAGCTCCTGAAAGGCTTTTGTTACAGGATGCAAGGTCACTTCCAGATAGTCATTCTCAGATACTTTTAACTCTTTGAAAGCCTTTTGGAAATAACCGTCTTCATCTGCTTCAAGAAAGCCTAGTTGCTTGGCAAAACGAAGCTTGGATTCAAGCTGGTCTGCGTGGGCTACGCAAGCACCCAGCATGGATAAGAAGGCATCAAAGAAGTGGTAATCTTGAATTAGGTAGTCTTTTAAGACCTTATTCTCAATTGTCCCCGCAAAAAGTTCCTTAACAAAACGATGATTGATTGCAACCTGCCAATCCTTCTGACTGCTTTTTAATAATTCTCCAACAGTCAAACCTGGCTCAAATGCATAGTCTTGTGTTTCCATATTTACTTTTCCTCTCTTTACTCGTTCGTAATCAACAAAACATCAAGAAAATCCTAGTTTTACTTGACCTTTTTAAAGAAAATCGAGGGCATTTGCAGAGAGATACCTAAACAAGCCTATCCAGTTTGTATAAACAAAAAAACTCCAATTACAATCAAGAATTAGAGTTTAGCTTACAAGATTAGATTGTTCATTTCGCCATACGAAAAAACGTTTCACATTTCCCTTCGCCAGTATTAACTGTATCAGGTTCAATGGGTATCATCTCAGCCTAAAGCACCCCAAATGTCTTTATTATTTAATTACTGCACCAGTATAGCAAAAAATGAAAGCCCTAGCAAGATATTTGATTAGAAAATATATTTATATTGTTTTTAATGGTGATTTCTTCCTCCTATAGACGAAGAAAAACCTCCACATCAAGTGGAGGCAAGCTGTTTTATCAATACAATTTTAAGTCACGAGGGTCAACTGGGAAAGTTGGGTTGTACGGGTTGTGACGGAGTTTGAAGTGTTTGACATCTTCAATAGTCTGAGTTCCAGACAACTGCATGACTGTCTTCAATTCTGCATTCAAGTGTTCAAAGACTTGACGTACACCAACACTACCACCGAGAGCCAAACCATAGATAACCGGGCGGCCAATAGCTACCAAGTCTGCTCCTGAAGCCAAGGCTTTAAAGACGTGTTGACCACGACGAATACCTGAGTCAAAGACAATTGGTACGCGTTTGTCAACTGCTTCTGCTACTTCTTGAAGTGAGTCAAAGGCAGCTGGTCCACCGTCGATTTGGCGGCCACCATGGTTGGTTACCCAGATACCAGAAGCTCCCGCAGCAAGCGAACGTTCAACGTCCTCACGGCATTGTGGTCCCTTGACATACACAGGAAGTCCTGAGTATTCAGCAATAAATTCTACATCACGTGGAGACAAGCGTTGTTTAGCTGATTTGTAAACAAAATCCATTGATTTACCAGCACCTTCTGGCAGGTATTCTTCAACAATCGGCATGCCAACTGGGAAGACAAAACCATTACGCTTATCAACCTCACGATTGCCCCCTACAGTCGCATCTGCCGTCAAGACAATCGCTTTATAACCTTCAGCCTTCACACGGTCCATGATGTGGCGGTTAATCCCGTCATCTTTACTAAAGTAAAATTGGAACCAATGAGGTGTCCCTTGAAGGGCTTCTGTAATTTCTGGAAGATCGACAGTAGAGTAAGAACTGGTTGTATAGAGGGACCCAAACTCATGCACACCACGCGCAGTCGCCACTTCACCCTGTTCATTTGCCAATTTATGAGCCGCAACAGGCGCCATGATGATTGGTGAAGACAATTTTTCACCTGCAAATTCAATCTCTGTACTTGGATTTTCTACATTGCAAAGCGTATGCGGAACGATGAGTTTGTGGTTAAAGGCACGAATATTCTCACGTAAAGTGAAAGTATCTTCCGCCCCACTAGCGATATAGCCAAATGCTGCTTTAGGAATAACTTGTTGCGCCATTGGCTCCAAATCATAGGTATTGATGAAATCTACATGACCTTCTGCATTGCTTGTTTTGTATGACATAAAATGCCCTCCTTAATAAGTAAGCGTTTACTTTGTATATTACAAAAATATCTTAACTCTTTTTTCAAAATTTTTCAAATATTTTGTTTGGAAATTTCAGAAATTTTATGTCTATGATAAAAAATCCTTATAAGGGCAATAAAAAATAGATATTATCCAAAGGAGATTTTAAGTGCTACAATAACTGTATTATTTCTAGATGGGAGGTTCTATTTTTGGATTGGTCCATTGTTGAACAATATCTACCACTATATCAAAAGGCATTTCTTCTAACCTTGCATATTGCAGTTTGGGGAATTCTGGGATCCTTTCTGCTCGGTTTAATCATTAGTATCATCCGACACTATCAAATCCCTGTTTTGGCGCAAGTAGCGACAGCCTATATTGAATTGTCACGCAATACGCCCCTTTTGATTCAACTCTTCTTTCTCTACTTCGGTCTTCCTAGAGTAGGGATTGTCCTATCTTCAGAAGTCTGTGCCACTTTAGGACTGGTGTTTTTAGGAGGCTCCTATATGGCAGAATCTTTCCGAAGTGGGCTGGAAGCCGTCAGTCAAACCCAGCAGGAGATTGGATTAGCTATCGGTCTGACACCTGTACAGGTCTTTCGCTATGTGGTTCTTCCGCAAGCAACAGCGGTGGCCCTACCTTCCTTTAGTGCCAATGTCATTTTCCTCATCAAGGAAACCTCTGTTTTCTCAGCAGTGGCTTTGGCCGACCTCATGTACGTCGCCAAGGACTTGATTGGGCTCTACTATGAGACAGACATTGCGCTAACTATGTTGGTAGTTGCTTATCTGATCATGCTGCTACCCATCTCACTGGTCTTTAGTTGGATAGAAAGGAGGCTCCGCCATGCAGGATTCGGGAATCCAAGTACTCTTTCAGGGAAATAATCTCCTGCGGATTTTACAGGGATTGGGCGTTACGATTGGGATATCCATCCTGTCTGTCCTCTTATCCATGATGTTCGGAACAGTCATGGGAATCATCATGACCTCCCATTCTAGAATCATACGATTTTTAACACGATTGTATCTGGAATTTATCCGTATCATGCCCCAGCTGGTGCTACTTTTCATCGTTTACTTTGGCTTGGCTCGAAACTTTAATATCAATATCTCAGGCGAGACTTCTGCTATTATCGTTTTTACCCTCTGGGGAACAGCTGAAATGGGGGACTTGGTCCGTGGAGCCATCACTTCCCTCCCTAAGCATCAGTTTGAAAGTGGACAGGCGCTAGGTTTGACCAATGTTCAACTTTACTACCACATCATCATCCCACAGGTTTTGAGAAGACTGCTACCTCAGGCCATTAACCTTGTCACTCGGATGATTAAAACCACTTCCTTGGTTGTCTTGATTGGGGTTGTTGAGGTTACTAAGGTTGGGCAACAAATCATCGACAGCAATCGCCTGACCATCCCAACCGCTTCCTTCTGGATTTATGGAACCATTCTGGTCTTGTATTTCGCAGTCTGCTTCCCTATTTCCAAACTATCCACTCACTTAGAAAAACATTGGAGGAACTAAATGTCTGAAACTATTTTAGAAATCAAGGAACTAAAAAAATCCTTCGGAGACAATCCTATCCTCCAAGGTCTATCCCTACAAATCAATAAAGGAGAAGTTGTGGTTATCCTAGGGCCATCTGGTTGTGGGAAAAGTACCCTCCTTCGTTGCCTCAATGGCTTAGAAAGTATTCAAGGTGGAGATATTCTTCTGGACGGTCAGTCTATCGTTGAAAATAAAAAAGACTTTCACCTGGTTCGCCAAAAGATTGGCATGGTCTTTCAAAGCTATGAACTCTTTCCCCATCTGGATGTCCTACAAAACCTCATCCTAGGCCCTATCAAGGCTCAGGGAAGAGACAAGAAAGAAGTAACGGAAGAAGCTCTGCAACTACTGGAACGTGTTGGTTTGCTAGATAAACAACATAGCTTTGCGCGTCAATTATCTGGTGGACAGAAGCAACGGGTTGCAATTGTCCGTGCCCTCCTCATGCATCCAGAAATTATCCTTTTTGACGAAGTGACTGCTTCGCTGGATCCAGAAATGGTGCGTGAGGTGCTGGAACTTATCAATGATTTGGCCCAAGAAGGCCGTACCATGATTTTAGTAACCCACGAAATGCAGTTTGCTCAAGCTATTGCCGATCGGATTATCTTCCTAGACCAAGGGAAAATTGCTGAAGAAGGAACAGCTCAAGCCTTCTTTACCAATCCTCAAACCAAACGAGCCCAGGAATTTTTAAACGTCTTTGACTTTAGCCAATTTGGCTCATATCTATAAAGGAGATTTTTATGAAACTATTCAAACCACTTTTAACTGTTTTGGCACTTGCCTTCGCCCTTATCTTTGTCACAGCTTGTAGCTCAGGTGGAAATGGTGGTGCATCGTCAGGTAAAACCACTGCCAAGGCTCGCACAATTGATGAAATCAAAAAAAGCGGTGAGCTACGAATCGCCGTATTTGGAGATAAGAAACCGTTTGGCTACGTTGACAATGACGGTTCTTACCAAGGTTACGATATCGAACTTGGGAATCAACTGGCCCAAGACCTTGGTGTCAAGGTCAAATACGTTTCAGTCGATGCTGCAAATCGTGCGGAATACTTGATTTCAAACAAGGTGGATATTACCCTTGCCAACTTTACAGTAACTGACGAACGTAAGAAACAAGTTGATTTTGCCCTTCCATACATGAAAGTTTCTCTGGGTGTCGTATCACCTAAGACTGGTCTCATTACTGACGTCAAACAACTTGAAGATAAAACCTTGATTGTCACAAAAGGAACGACTGCTGAAACTTATTTTGAAAAAAATCATCCAGAAGTAAAACTCCAAAAATACGACCAATACAGTGACTCTTACCAAGCCCTTCTTGACGGACGTGGAGATGCCTTTTCAACTGACAATACGGAAGTCCTAGCTTGGGCACTTGAAAATAAAGGATTTGAAGTAGGAATTACTTCCCTCGGTGATCCAGATACCATCGCAGCAGCAGTTCAAAAAGGCAACCAAGAATTGCTAGACTTCATCAATAAAGATATTGAAAAATTAGGTAAGGAAAACTTCTTCCACAAGGCTTATGAAAAAACACTCCACCCAACCTACGGTGACGCTGCTAAAGCAGATGATCTAGTTGTTGAAGGCGGAAAAGTTGACTAATACTCTTCGAAAATCAATTCAAACCGCGTCAGCTTTATCTACAACCTCAAAGCCGTGCTTTGAGCAACCTGCGGCTAGATTCCTAATTTGCTCTTTGATTTTCATTGAGTATCAGATCCAATAACATCACAAAAAGAAATCAGGTAATCCTAGTGACTACCTGATTTTCTATGTTTTAGGCATTTTGCCAATTTTCTTGGTCTTCTTTAAAGCGTTTTAGAAGGTCCAAGCCTTCTGGCGTAATGTAGCCTTCTTCTTGGGCTAGATGGATAAGCTCACTGTAGTTTGAAAGCGTCACAAGTTTGACACCTGCATCTGCAAAGTTTTTGTCTGCTTTTGGCAATTGGTAGCTGAAAATCGCTACAACTCCAAGCACATCTGCTCCTTCTCGCTTAGCTGCTGCAACAGCTTCAAGAACAGAACCACCAGTTGAAATGAGATCTTCAACCACTACCATCTTTTGTCCCTGAGCCACGCGGCCTTCGATTTGGTTACCAGCTCCGTAGTCTTTTGGTCTGCTACGGATGTAGGCAAATGGCAAGTTCATCTTGTCAGCAATAATAGCTCCGTGCGGAATCCCTGCTGTTGCAGTCCCTGCAATCACTTCTACCTCTGGAAAGGCTTCTTTGATAGCATCCACAAAACCATTTTCAATGAGAGTACGAGTTTCTGGATAGGCTAATGTCACACGATTATCAGTATAAATCGGTGACTTGATACCAGATGCCCAAGTGAAAGGCTCCTCTGGTTTGAGGTAAACGGCTTGAATTTTCAAGAGGTGGCTAGCAATATCTTTAGCAAGTGTCATGGTATTCTCCTTTTATTTTTCTAATCTAGTTCTTTAATTCCAGTCCTGTGTCCATTCATCCTTGATGGCATGATAAGCTGCAACAGGATCCTCAGCTTGGGTAATGGGACGTCCCACTACGATATAGTCACTACCGATTTGATAAGCATCCGCTGGCGTCATCACGCGTTTTTGATCTCCAACAGCTGCTCCCTGAGGACGAATGCCCGGTGTCAGACAGATAAACTCTGGATTGGTAGCCTGCTTGATGAGTTGCACTTCCTGAGCTGAGCAAACAACACCATCTAATCCGGCTTCAGCTGTCTTCTTAGCATAATGAATCACAGACTCCTGCAGACTGGTTTGAATATTTTGAAAATCCTGCATCTGAGCTTCTGATGTTGATGTAAGCTGCGTTACAGCGATCAATTTGGCTTGACTTCCAAGACCTTCACGCGCAGCCTTCATCATCTCTACACCGCCAGCAGCATGAACATTGGTCATATCCACACCAAGCTGAGATAAGACCTTCATAGCTGATTTGACTGTATTGGGAATGTCATGCAACTTGAGATCCAAAAAGACACTGTGACCCAGATCTTTCAAGTAAGACACAATCTCAGGCCCTGTTGCGTAATAAAGCTCCATCCCTACCTTAAGATAAAGGCTTTCTTCTGCTGGAAAAAGAGCTAAGAATTCCTTGACCGCCTCAAAACTAGGAAAATCAAGAGCAATGACTGGACGATGTTCTCGCATAGGTTTCTCCTTTTACCTTTGCTAGTGAGAGAGTCTGGCCACAAGAAGCCACGAAAAAAGGAACCTGCCAACAGCAAGGTTCCACGAAAAATGGGTAGTCTCCACCCTTTCACCGTCTAACCTTAGCTGCCTCTCTGGACTGCTTTAAAGGTTTTTTACTATTCTATTATTTCTATCAGCACTTGTCAAGTAAAAACATGGTTACTAAAGAACGATAAGAGAAAAGGTAAACCTAGCGACGCGGTGAACGCTGGGTCGTTTGGTTTCGATTGCTCTGTTCCTCTTGTTTTTTCTGTTCTTCTAAACGTTTACGTTCTTCTTCCTGTTTCTTCTCAGCTTCTTCGGCCTCTTTTTTGGCTTTTTCTTCTGCTTCCATAATTAATTTATCCGCTACAGTGTAGCTGTAGATTCCAGCTTCCATATCGACCACACTCGGTTCTGACAATTGAGGCTTAATCTTGCTGTAATAAGGCAGTTTCTTACTCATTTCAGAAAGGGGAACCAAGACTTCGTCCGAATCATTCATGGTCAATCGAATTAAATCGGAAGTTACCTTGCTTGGGGCTAATTCCACCTTTTGGATATCCGCCTTGAGTTCTGGGCTAATTTGAGCAAGTTCTGACGTAAAGGTTTTGATTTGTTCGCTATCATTAAAGAGAACTGATAAATAAGTTTCTGGTAGACTGACCAAACTTACCGCACTGGTCTCAAGCTGACCGCTTGAAAGAATTGGATAATGACTTTCTCCAGAAACATAGTAGGCAACAATATCATATTCCTTGATCTTGATAGTGAACTTGGTTGGAAATTGATAGACAAGCTGAGCTGATTCCACCCAATAGTTAGACTTGATCCGCTCTTCATATTTTGCCTTGTCTAGCAGAAGGTTAATCGTATAATCCGTATCCTGAATGCCTGAAGCTTGTCGAATATCATCAGCCGTAGTTTGCACCGTTCCCTCAACACGGATATCCTTCATGGTCGCATAAGGACTGAGTAAGTAGGCAGAGACAATCAATAAAAGCAGACTTGGAAATAAAATCGTTAAGGCTCGTAAGATATGAAGGCCAGGAATCTTTGCTTTGGCTGGTTTTTCTTTTGTAGCCTTTTTAGCAAGCTTTTTATCCTGTTCCTCGTCCTCTTTAGACCCTGATTCTTCTTTCTCTTCTTCCTCTTTGTCACCCTCTGAGGATGCTACTTTTTCTTCAGACTCTTCCTTAGCTGATTCTTCATCTTCCCGGTCTGTTTCACTCTCCTGATCCTGCTTGTCCTCTGACTTCTCAGATTCTTCTCCCATTCGAGCTTGTCTTTCCTTTTCCTTCTCCTCAGCTAGGGCTGCCTCTTCTTCAGCCTTCTTTTTTAGGTATTCTTGGTTTCGTTTCTGCCATTCTGATAACTCTTTCAATTCTTCGAGGATTTCTTTGCCCTCATTTTTCTTATCTTTTGACATTTACTTTCCTTATGATAAATCTTTTTTCAATAGTTTATAAAAATCTGCTAGAGATTTCAATTCCTTAGAAGCCTTCATCTTAGCTTGGTAATCTTCCTTGTGACTTAGTAAGTGAGAAAGCTTCTCTTCTAAACTGTCCAAGGTCAAATCGCTTTCTTGAAGCTCTTCTGCATAGCCTTTTTTTACAAAGTAGGCTGCATTTTCAATCTGGTCTCCACGACTAGCTTCACGACCAAGTGGCACAATGACATGTAATTTTGCCATGGCCAAGAGCTCAAAAATCGTATTGGCACCACCTCGTGTCACAACAATATCAGCCAATTCCATCAAGGGTTGATAGAGATTGGTCACATAGTCAACACGAAAAAGATTTTGGCTCAACTCGTTCAGGCTAGAGTCTCCAGTTAGATTGATAATATTGTAGCGCTCGGTTAGCTCTTTCTTATGGTCTGTCACCAATTGGTTAAAGACACGAGCACCTGCTGAACCGCCAACAAACAATACAGTTGGCAATTGGGGATTAAAGTGGGTTTGAATATCTACCAATTCATCGGGTTCTGGAGTGTTTTGGTCTGAAACCTTGGTCACTGCTCCCACATGCTCGACCTTAGACAAACTCGAAGCTTGCTCAAAGGTTGAATACATCTTCGTCGCAAATTTATAAGCGATTTTATTGGCCAAGCCCATGGACAGGTCAGATTCGTGAATAAAGACAGGCACTCCTGACACACGCGCTGCGATAACAGGCGGTACTGAGACAAAGCCTCCCTTTGAAAAAAGAGCCTGTGGACGAAGTCGCAACATGATAAAGAGCGATTGGACAATTCCCCAGCCAACTTTAAATACATCCAGCATATTTTGCCAAGAGAAATAACGACGCAATTTTCCAGTCGCAATGGAATGGAAGGTGACATCTAGACCCGACTTGAGGATCTCTTGGTGTTCGATACCACGCTTATCCCCGATATAGTGAACTTCCCAACCATCTTCGATGAACTTGGGCATCAACAAAAGATTGAGGGTCACGTGTCCAACCGTCCCCCCACCTGTAAAGACAATTTTTTTCATATTATTCCTTTAACTCCGCTACTGTGTCGATAAAGAGGTCGCCACGTACTTCAAAGTTAGCATACATATCCCAGCTAGCATTGGCAGGACTGAGAAGAACTACGTCTCCTTGAGTCGCAAGTTCATAGGCCTTGCGGGTCGCATCTGCAATATCAGTCGCATCCACATATGCCACACCAGCCTTATCTGCTGCCCGTTTGACACGTTCTGCAGACTGACCGAGAATGACCATCTTCTTGAGTCCAGTAATATCTGGAACCAGTTCGTCAAACTCATTACCACGGTCCAAACCACCTGCAATCAAAATGACCTTGCTGTTGTCAAATCCTGACAAGGCTTTTTGAGTAGCCAAGATATTGGTTGACTTGCTATCGTTATAGAATTTGATCCCTTTGATTTCATCCACAAATTGGAGACGGTGTTTGACACCACCAAATGCTGAAAGAGTTTCTTTGATGGTTTGGTTATCCACACCACGAAGCTTGGCTACAGCAATCGTCGCAAGGGCATTTTCCACATTGTGGCTACCTGGAACTCCGATTTCGCTAGCTGCCATGACCACTTCTCCACGGAAGTAGAGTTGACCATCTTCCAGATAAGCTCCATCAACCTTTTCCTGTGTTGAGAATGGTACAACTGTAGCTTGTGTTTTAGTGGCCAATTCTTTTGCCAAGTCTTGGTTAAAGTTCAAGACAAGGAAATCAGCCGCTGTCATCTTGTTCTGGATATTCCACTTGGCTGCTACATATTCCTCAAAAGAACCATGATAATCGATATGAGTTGGCATGAGGTTGGTAATAACTGCAATCTCAGGATGGAATTCTTGGACGCCCATCAGTTGGAAAGAAGAAAGTTCCATGACAAGCGTGTCCTTATCTGTCGCAGTTTGAGCCACTTGACTGGCTGGATAGCCGATATTCCCTGATAAGAGACCATGTTGGCCAGCAGCAGTCAAAACTTCCCCAATCATAGTCGTTGTGGTTGTTTTTCCATTTGAACCTGTGATACCAACAATCGGTGCTTCTGAAATCAAGTAAGCCAATTCCACCTCGGTCAAGACTGGAATACCCTTTGCCAAAGCCTTTTCAATCATGGGATTGCTGTAGGGGATGCCTGGATTTTTCACCATAAGGGCAAACTCTTCATCCAAAAGTTCCAAAGGATGGCCACCTGTGATAACCTTGATCCCTTCTTCCAGCAAACTTTGGGCAGCTGGATTGTCCTCGAAAGGCTTCCCATCATTTACCGTCACAATGGCACCTAGCTTGTCCAACAAACGAGCTGCAGATTCACCAGACTTGGCCAAACCTAAAACAAGGACTTTCTTATTTTTAAATCGATCTATTACTTTCATGTCTCAAACTCCATTTCTACTTCTACTATTTTACCATTTTTATGGAAATAATTCTAAATGAAAATGCTCCAATTCAGCATTCTAACAAGCAAAAAGAGAGCCGAAACTCTCTTTTATCTTCTTTTACTTTTATGGACCGACATGAGGGTAATATCTCGCAAGCTAAAGTATGCTAGGAAGAGCATGGCGATTGCGATAAAGAATTCTGTCGGTAGCTGAAAGATTTGCAGGACAGACAGCATCAGCAAAATCAAAAGTGCTACAAAAGCAAAGACGACAAGGACGATATTGACTGTCCCTTTAATGCTTTGTGGTGTCGCAAATACATAGAGTAGTAATAAGAGGATTCCTATGATTAAATAAACCATTTTTATCTCTTTCTAGCTCTTATTCAGCTGATTTTTTCTTCTTGTTAGCTTTCTCACGCTCTGCCTTGTTAAGGATTTGTTTACGCAAACGGATAGACTCAGGCGTTACTTCCATGTACTCATCGTCGTTCAAGAACTCAAGAGACTCTTCAAGTGTCAAGATACGAGGAGTCTTGATAACAGCTGTTTGGTCCTTAGTAGCTGAACGAACGTTAGTCATTTGTTTAGCCTTAGTGATGTTAACTGTCAAGTCATTTTCACGAGAGTTTTCACCGATGATCATTCCTTCATAAACCTCAGTACCTGGGTTGACAAAGATTGTACCACGTTCTTCGATAGACATGATTGAGTAAGTTGTAGCCTTACCAGCATCGATAGAAACAAGGGCTCCACGGTGACGACCACCAATTTCCCCTGGAATCAATGGCAAGTATTGGTCGAAGGTATGGTTCATGATACCGTAACCACGAGTCATTGACAAGAACTCAGTTGAATAACCGATCAACCCACGCGCTGGAACAAGGAAAACCAAACGAGTTTGACCATTACCAGTTGAAATCATATCCAACATTTCACCCTTACGTTCAGAAAGGCTTTGGATAACAGAACCTTGGTATTCTTCTGGAGTGTCGATTTGAACACGTTCAAATGGCTCACATTTAACACCATCAATTTCTTTTACGATAACTTCTGGACGAGATACTTGAAGTTCATATCCCTCACGACGCATTGTTTCGATAAGGATTGACAAGTGCAATTCTCCACGTCCTGAAACAGTCCATTTATCTGGTGAATCAGTTGGGTCAACACGAAGGGAAACGTCTGTTTGCAATTCTGCCTGCAAACGTTCTTCCACCTTACGAGAAGTCACCCATTTACCTTCTTTACCAGCAAATGGTGAGTTGTTAACCAAGAAAGTCATTTGAAGAGTTGGCTCATCGATGTGTAGGATTGGAAGAGCTTCAACTGCGTCTGTCGGAGTAATGGTTTCACCGACAAAGATATCTTCCATACCTGAAACGGCAATCAAGTCACCTGCTTTGGCTTCTTGGATTTCACGACGTTCCAAACCAAAGAAACCAAAAAGTTTTGTAACACGGAAGTTTTTAGTTGTGCCATCAAGTTTAGAAAGGGTAACTTGGTCCCCAACCTTAACAGTACCACGGAAGACACGACCGATACCGATACGGCCAACGAAGTCATTGTAGTCCAAAAGTGATACTTGGAACTGCAAAGGCTCATCTGAGTTGTCTACTGGAGCTGGGATATGGTCGATAATCGTGTCAAAGATTGGTGCCATAGTAGCTTCTTGGTCAGCTGGATCATCTGACAATGAAGAAGTTCCGTTGATCGCTGAAGCATACACCACTGGGAAATCAAGCTGGTCATCATCTGCACCAAGCTCGATGAAAAGTTCCAAGACTTCGTCCACTACTTCAGCTGGGCGAGCTGATGGTTTGTCGATTTTGTTAACAACCACGATTGGGACAAGGTCTTGTTCCAAGGCTTTTTTCAATACGAAACGAGTTTGTGGCATAGTTCCTTCGTAGGCATCTACGACCAAAACAACACCGTCAACCATTTTCATGATACGCTCAACTTCTCCACCAAAGTCCGCGTGACCTGGTGTGTCCATGATATTGATACGAGTTCCGTTGTAGGCAACGGCTGTATTTTTAGCAAGGATGGTAATTCCACGCTCTTTTTCGATATCGTTTGAGTCCATAGCACGCTCAGCCAATTCAGTACGTGCATCAAGCGTTTCTGATTGTTTCAATAGTTCGTCAACGAGGGTTGTTTTCCCGTGGTCAACGTGGGCGATAATCGCAATGTTACGGATATCTTCTCTTAATTTTGTCATGATTTCCTCTATAATATTCAAAATTTATTTTCTAACTGAACGATTATACCATAATTTCAGGTAAATAACATAACTCAAGCAAGTGTAAATGTTTTCACTATGCTTTTCTTTTCACGTCAAGCCTTTTCAAAGCAAGCGACTTATGATAAGATAGGCACAGTATGCGTTTAGATAATTTATTAGCCCAAGAAAAAGTTAGCCGAAAGGCCATGAAGCAAGCACTCCTCAAAGGGGAAATTCTCGTCGATGGTTGCCCAGCCCGCTCCCTAGCCCAAAATATCGATACAGGACTACAGGAACTCCTCTTTCGGGGCCAAATCATTCGAGGCTATGAGCACACCTACCTTATGCTTCATAAATCTGCTGGTGTCGTTACAGCCAATAAAGACAGGGAACTTCCAACTGTCATGGACTTGCTGTCACCTGACATCCAGTCTGACAAGCTCTATGCCGTCGGCCGACTGGACCGAGATACGACCGGCCTCCTCCTCTTGACCGATAACGGTCCCTTAGGCTTTCAGCTCCTCCATCCCCAATATCATGTCTATAAAACTTATCGAGTTGAGGTCAATGGACTTCTAACACCTGACCATATCCAAGCCTTTCAAAAGGGAATTGTCTTTTTAGATGGTACTGTCTGTAAACCTGCAAGATTAGAGATTCTATCTGCAAGTCCTTCCCTCAGTCGAGCCTCTATCACCATTTCAGAAGGAAAATTTCATCAGGTTAAGAAAATGTTCCTCTCGGTTGGTGTCAAAGTAACCTCCCTCAAACGCACCCATTTTGGACCTTGGAGCTTAGATGAAAATCTTCAAGCAGGATACTATCGTCCCCTAAACTCAGAAGAGTTGACAAGCATTCGTGAATTTCTCAGAAAAAGTGGTTAAAAAATGAGCTCGGAAAATATCCAAGCTCGTTTTCTTATTTCTCAACTTTAACTTTCCCTTTCCAAGAATCCAATCCATAAGAAAGGATATAAATCTCAGAAAAACCTTGTTTTTTCAAGTAAAGGGCCGCATTTGTGACACGTTGCGCACGTTGGTTTTCATAGAGAAGGACAGGTTTATCCTTACGAAGGGCTGCAAGACTAGTCTTCAACTGACTTGAAGGAATATTGCGAGCCCCAAGAATATGTTTTCTGTGGAATTCTGCTGGGTCGCGCAGATCAATCAATTGACCCGTACGAATCAAGGCTTCAAACTCCTCATTGTCTACAATTTTAGCCGCACGTCGAATACGAAGATAGTTAAAGCCCATCCATGCCAACATTGCCAGTATAAGTGCCCACAAAATCCAAGTAACCATTAGTTCTTTTCTCCATTTTTCTCAATATAATCCAATTCTACCTTGTGCTCTCTGCGAAGAACCGCTTCTGCTTCTAGATAGTCTAATTTGTCCATCAACCCTGCGTCATAAATCCGAGAGAGTTCCAACTTCATCAGTTCAATATCATATAAGCGTTTTCCCATGTAAACAATAATACCAAATTGTTTGAGGAATTGTTGCACATCATAGAATGTTTTCATAAGACTCATTCTAGCAAAATTTTGTCTTTTTTTCAAGAAGAGACTCACACAATGCCCCTGATTTTCCTATCTTCTTTGGCGATTCTGACGCAAGTGTGGTACAATAAAAACATGAGAATTCAACAATTACATTATATTATCAAAATCGTCGAAACTGGCTCCATGAATGAGGCAGCTAAGCAACTCTTTATCACTCAACCGAGTCTTTCCAACGCTGTGAGAGATTTGGAAAATGAAATGGGCATTGAAATCTTTATCCGCAATCCCAAGGGTATTACCTTGACCCGTGATGGGATGGAGTTCCTCTCTTATGCCCGTCAGGTTGTCGAGCAGACCCAGCTTCTGGAGGAACGTTATAAAAATCCTGTCGCCCACCGCGAACTCTTTAGTGTTTCGTCCCAACACTATGCTTTTGTAGTCAATGCCTTTGTATCGCTACTTAAGAAAAGTGATATGGAAAAATACGAGCTTTTCCTTCGTGAAACTCGTACTTGGGAAATTATCGACGACGTCAAGAACTTCCGCAGTGAGGTCGGTGTCCTATTTTTGAACAGCTACAACCGTGATGTTTTAACCAAGATGCTAGATGACAACCACCTGCTAGCTCACCATCTCTTCACAGCGCAACCGCATATCTTTGTCAGCAAGACCAACCCTCTGGCAAAGAAAGACAAGGTCAAACTGTCTGATTTGGAGAATTTCCCTTACCTCAGCTATGACCAAGGAACTCACAACTCCTTCTACTTTTCAGAGGAAATCCTTTCCCAAGAACACCACAAGAAGTCTATCGTAGTCAGCGACCGTGCTACCCTCTTTAATCTCTTGATTGGTTTGGATGGATATACCATTGCAACAGGGATTTTGAACAGCAACCTCAACGGAGACAATATCGTTTCTATCCCACTGGATATTGATGATCCAATTGAGCTGGTCTATATCCAGCATGAAAAAACCAGCCTATCTAAGATGGGCGAACGCTTTATTGACTATCTCCTAGAAGAAGTCCAGTTTGATAGTTGAGAAATGATAAGAACCAATATGTAGGCTAGCAACAACCTGCATATTGGTTCTTTTTACTTATAATTAAAAGTTTCCCCTGCCAACTTATCAGCTAGCTTGGGAAAGAGAGTATAAAACTTATGGGCTAGGTTCAACAAAACAGGAAGATTAAGTTCTCGTTTGTTTTTTCCTATAATCTTGACAATCTTTTTAGCCACTACATCTGGTTTCAACAGGAAGCGTTCAACCGATTTGAGATAGGTTCCATCTGGATCGGCCTGGTCGAAAAATCCTGTACGGATTGGTCCTGGATTGACTGTTGTCACATAGACTCCATAGGGCATCAGTTCGAGGCGCAGAGCATTTGAAAAACCAATGGCCGCAAACTTAGTGGCTGAGTAGAGACTAGACTTGCCAGTAGCAATCAAACCTGCCATACTGACGATATTGATGATATGGCCTTTTCGACTTTCCTTCATTCGAGCCGCAAGGCGACGAGATAGATTCATCAGGGCAAAGGTATTGACCTCAAACATCTGGTGAATATCTTGGTCAGAAATCTGGCCAAATTCCTCAAAAATCCCGTAACCAGCGTTGTTTATCAAGACATCAATCTTGCCATAGCGGAGATAGAGGTCAGTTACCAGAGATTCTAAGGCTAAGTCATCGGTAATATCAATTTCAATCAATTCTGCTTGTAGATGATTTCCATATAGCTCCGACATTTTTTCCTTATTTCTACCAAGCAAGATGAGTTGGTCTTCAGGTAAAAGTTTAACCATTTCTTGGGCTAGACCACCGCTAGCTCCGGTAATGAGAATAGTAGGCATACTTATCCTTTCTCAATCTTTTAAATTTCCACTTCTTCCAAGTCTTTGACCACATGGACATTTTCAAAAACACTAGCAGCATCTTTTTTGAGCTTGCTGATATCTTTTGAGAGGAAACGGGCACTGATATGGTTGAGCAAGAGGCGTTTGGCTCCTGCTTCTACCGCTACTTGTGCGGCTTGCATGTTAGTAGAGTGGCCATGGTTACGAGCAATTTTTTCATCACCCTTGCCATAAGTCGATTCATGGACCAGGACATCAGCATTGATAGCTAGACGCACACTGGCACTAGTTTTACGAGTATCACCAAGAATAGTGATAATTTTACCTGGACGTGGGGCTGAGATATAGTCTGCTGCCTTGATTTCAGTCCCATCTTCGAGAACAACGTCCTGACCGTTTTTAATTTTTCCAAAAAGTGGGCCAAATGGGACACCTGCCGCCTTGAGTTTTTCAGCATCCAGCGTTCCTTCCAAGTCCTTTTGAATGACACGATAGCCAACACAGAAAATAGTATGATCCAACTCCTCTGCATACACCGTGAATTTATCGGTCTCAAGGATTTTTCCTAAAGAATCTTGGTCAAACTCATGAAAATGAATACGGTAAGGCAGACGAGAACCTGACACACGAAGACTGGTTAAGACAAATGACTTAATCCCTTGCGGTCCATAGATTTCCAAATCTGTCTGCTCTTCATTGGCCTGAAAGGCACGACTAGAAAGGAAACCTGGTAAGCCAAAAATGTGGTCTCCATGCAGGTGGGTGATAAAGATTTTGCTGACCTTACGCGGTCGAATTGTGGTTTCCAGAATGCGATTTTGCGTACCTTCTCCACAGTCAAAGAGCCAGACTTCGTTAATCTCGTCCAAGAGTTTCAGAGCAAGACTTGAAACGTTGCGGGCTTTAGAGGGCTGACCAGCCCCCGTTCCTAAAAATTGAATATCCATTCGATACTTTCTAATTAATCAATATATAACATGGCTGTGCGGTTTTCCGATCGAAAATAGCGCTTGCCAGAAAAAGCTCTAGCTTCTTGCAGTAAATCCTCTTGGCTGTAGCCTTTGAGACGTTTGCGACCATCAGCCAAGTTTTCCAAATCCGTCAAAGCTGTGAGACTTTCCACACTAACAACTTCCTCATCTCCGACAGGCTTCATGTAAATCTTTCCAGACCCTTCAAAGACTAGTTGATGGGGAAAAATTTGCGCAATTTCAAAAAGCAAGTCTTCTGAAATAACCTCTTTATTTTCAGAGAAAATCCGCCCCATTCCCTCACTCTCATAGCAAAAACCAAATGATTTACCAGATAGATTAAGACGAATAAAAGGCTTATTTTCTAGGGTGAAACTTGGTTCAACATTGTAAAGATTCAGTTCTTGACTGAGTTCCGCAAAATAATCCGTCGCAGCCTCAGGACTCTTTTTCTGGTAGAGTTCTGCAAAGTAGGCATTGACTACACTCGGAGGAGGTGTGATCAGTGCCAACTGCTCCTGCTCTGTTTTACCAGCTAGAAGTTGATCCAGATAGACCTTATCCAGACTTGTATAACCTCCATACTTTAGAGCAAACGTTTTAATATCAGTCATAAAATTCCTCTAACCTCCATTTATTTTTCTCGGAAATGTAGCCTCTAATCACTTCGCCGTCTTCCTGATAATCACGTTCTTCCAGAATCGCAACACTTTCTAAATCATGAATCTTGTAGGACTTTGAAAAAGGCACGCGCAGGGTAAATCTCTCAAAAATATCCTTTATTTTCTCTAAAAACAAAGCCTGCAAATTCTCACGACTATCCTTCGACTTGGCAGAAATGAGGGCATAAGGCGTTTGGGTAGGTGTGAAATCCTCCACCAAATCCGCTTTATTATAAAGGGTCAGACGAGGAATATCTTCCATGTCCAGGTCTTTCATGATGGACAGAACTGTTTTTTCATGCTCCTCATGGTAAGGATTGCTGGCATCGATAACATGAACAAGAAGGTCCACATGCTTGCTTTCTTCCAAGGTCGACTTGAAACTGGATACCAACTCTGTCGGCAAATCTTGGATAAAACCAACTGTATCTGTCAAAGTTACTTGAAGATTGCCCCCCAGATGGATACTCTTAGTCGTCGCGTCTAGAGTCGCAAATAGCTCGTCAGCCTCATACTGGGTCTTACTGGTCAAGGTGTTCATGATAGTTGACTTCCCAGCATTGGTATAACCAATCAAACCAATCTTAAAGGTGCTAGACTCCAGACGTTTTCCTCTGACAGTCGCCCGATTTTTCTCAACCACCTTGAGCTGGCGCTCTATATCTGTGATTTGATTGCGAACGCTACGACGGTTCAGCTCCAGCTGGCTTTCACCAGGACCACGGGAACCAATTCCCCCTGCCTGACGACTGAGCATAATTCCCTGACCAACCAAGCGAGGCAAGAGATATTTGAGCTGAGCTAGGTGAACTTGGAGCTTCCCTTCATGGCTTCGAGCTCGCATGGCAAAGATATCCAAAATCAACTGCATACGGTCAATGACCTTGACACCCAGAACTTCCTCTAAATTGACATTCTGCCTTGGCGTCAGACGGTTGTTGACAATGACAGTAGTAATTTCTTCTGCATCCACCATGAGCGCAATTTCTTCCAACTTACCAGAGCCGATGAAGGTCTTTGAGTCATACTTTTCACGTTTTTGTCTGTAGCTATCTACAACGACTGCCCCAGCCGTTTTCGCTAAACTGGCCAATTCTTCCATGGAGAGGTCAAAATTGTCCATGCCCTGCAATTCCACACCAATCAGCAGAACCCGCTCCTCTTTTTTCTCCGTTTCAATCATCTAAAAACTCCTCTATCTGGCTTAAAATGCGGTCTTGCACACCAGCTTCTCCAATCTGATAAAAGGTGACCTGCATGCGATTACGGAACCATGTCAACTGACGCTTGGCAAAACGACGGGTCGCCTGTTTGAGACTCTCACTAGCTTCCTCCAAGGTCTGCTCTCCACGGAAGTAAGGAAAGAGTTCCTTGTAACCAATCCCTTTAGCAGCCTGCACATCTGGATAATGGTCAAACAACCACTTGGCTTCGTCTAGAAGTCCAGCTTCAAACATCAGGTCCACTCGGCGATTGATACGTTCATATAATTGACTGCGCTCATCATCCAAGCAGATAATCAATGGTTCATAC
Source organism: Streptococcus sp. K0074 (assembly GCF_048843365.1). Classification (GTDB taxonomy): domain Bacteria; phylum Bacillota; class Bacilli; order Lactobacillales; family Streptococcaceae; genus Streptococcus; species Streptococcus mitis_BM. Next base: position 885,314 of record NZ_CP184836.1, on the reverse strand, counting down.
AAGGTCTCTTGATTTTCCAAATTCTGACCAAAATGGACAATTTCCAAGGCACGCATAGCACGACGACGATTAAACTGAGGAATCTCAACATCTGCTTGCTCCACAAGATGAGCTAATTCCTCATCTGAATATGGCTCCAAACTAGCTCGATAGTCCAAAATCTCCTCATGGGGAGTCTCCCCACCCAGGTGATAACCTTCTAGCAAGCTCTGGATATAAAGTCCAGTACCACCAGCAATAATAGCTAGCTTGCCACGACTGTGAATGTCCTCAATAGCCATCTTAGCTTCTGAAACAAAATCAAAAGCCGAGTAAGACTCGGTTACCTCTCTAACATCGATTAAATGATGAGGAACAGCTGCCTGCTCTTCTGGACTAGCCTTAGCCGTCCCAATATCAAGTCCTCGATAGACTTGCTGGCTATCTCCACTAACCACTTCGCCATTAAAACGCTTGGCCACTTCAATGGCAAGGGCTGTTTTTCCAACAGCAGTCGGTCCAACAATCACAATTATTTTTGTTTTCATCTTTTTTCCTTGAAAAATTCCCATTTTTTCGTTACTATTATTATAACACAAAAAGGTCAGTCAGAAAAATGTGACCTCTTGAGGAGGCTGGCTGATTGAGAATATAAAGGAGGAAGACTCATGGCTAAAGGATTCGCTAAAGGTCTTGTAACAGGTGTCGCAGGAACTGTCGCTGCACTTGCAGGCGCGGTATACGCATTTAAAAAGAAAGTAATCGAACCAGAAGAGCAAAAAGCAGCTTTCATCGAAGAAAACCGTAAAAAAGCAGCTCGCCGCCGCGTATCACGTTAAAAAACAAAAGAAGTTGGGATTATTCTCAACTTCTTTTTTCTATTCTTTTAAATAGCTAGGTCAAACTTCAACTGTGGCTTAACAGGGTCATAATCCACCAACTCAAAATCTTCTGCTTTGATATCAAAGAAATTGGTCCCATCAGGAACATTTAAAACCAAACGTGGTTGGCAGTTTGACGGCTCCCGACGAAGCAATTCCTGAGCTTGTTCAAATTGATTATCATAGATATGGAGGTTGTTGATGAAGTAGAAGAACTTCCCAACCTTCCAGCCAAAATGTTTGGCAATCATCATTTGAAGAGCCACATACTGCATAGCGTTGATGTGGTGGGCCACCAACATATCATTCGAACGCTGAGTCAAGGTTGCATCCAGATAGATTTCTCCATCTACACGGCGGACATCAAACATGGTCTGAAAGGCGCATGGGAGTAGCCCATCTGTCTCCTCAAAAGCTTGATAATCCCAGAGAGAGATAATATTGCGGCGGTTCCAAGGGTTAGCTTCCAACTGTTTGAGAAGCTTATTGATGATGTCGTGTTTCTTAACGACCGCCCCGTAACGCTCACCAATAGTTCCCGTATCTCCCACTTCCCAGTCATTCCAGTAGTGAACATTGTACTTGTCATTAAGCACCTCTAAGCTATTTGACTGGTCTTGGTAGATCCAGAGAACTTCCTTGATAGCTGATTTGATGGCAATAGGACGCAAGGTTGTGATGGGGAATTCCCCCTTGGCCAAGTCATACTCTGCAAAGGCACCCGTTACGTACTTAGAGTTGGCAACTGTCCCATCCTTGTACTTAGGACGAGCCTGTTCAGAAAAGACACCGTCTTTGAGGATTCTTTCAATATTTTCTTTAAAAATCGTATCTGCTTTTGTCATTTCGTTTCACCTCATTCATTGTCCTAACTAGTATAGCATAAAAAAGAAAAGAGGAACATTACTAACTCTAGGTTCGCATTTTTCCTCTTTTATTATTTTATTGCAATACAAGTGATGCTGCTCCGATAACCCCAGCATCATTTCCTAGAGTTGCAAGAGCTAATTTAGTGGATGTACGTACTTGTGGGAAGCTATTTTCATCGTAGACTTTTTGAACACCTTGTAGAAGGAATTCTCCCGCAGCTGACACACCACCACCGATAACGATTGTTGATGGGTTTAGGATTGAACCGATGTTAGCACAAGCGATTCCCAAGTAACGTGAGAAGTTACGGTAAACGATCAAGGCAAGGTCGTCTCCTTCTTTTGCAAGATCAAAGACAGTCTTAGCAGTTACTTCTTCTCCGTTATCAATCAAGCGTTTCAAGGCTGCATCGCCTTCGTATTCATCGGCATAGCGACGAGTCAAGTTGACAATTCCTGTTGCTGAAGCAACTGTTTCAAGGCAACCTTTCTTACCGCAAGTACATGCGATTGGTTGGTCAAAGTCAACAGTGATGTGGCCAAGCTCACCTGCTGCACCAGCAACACCATGAAGCAATTTGCCTTCAGCGACGATACCGCCACCAACACCTGTACCAAGTGTCATAAAGACAACGTCTGGTTGGTTATCACCAGCACCCATCCAGCGCTCACCGAGAGCGGCCACGTTGGCATCATTATCGATGAAGAATGGGATACCCAAGGCTTTTTCAATCTTTTCTTTAATTGGTTGAAGGGTTTTCCAGTTCAAGTTGTAGGCACCAATAACTGTTCCTTTTTCACGGTCAACCACACCTGGTGACCCCATTCCAATACCTTGGAAATCCGCTGCCACCAACCCAAGCAAGTCCAAACGGTGTTGAATAGACTCAATCATATCATCTACGATATGACTTCCCTCATCCAAAATGTTAGTCTTGATAGACCATTTTTCTTGGATTTCTCCTGCTGTTGTTAAGATTGCAAATTTGATAGAAGTTCCACCAAGGTCAATCCCAATAATCTTTTGACTCATCATATTCTCCTTTTTCATTATGAATTAATTGAAAATGCTTACAGCACTAGTATAACAAAATTCACTCATTTATGCAAAGGTTTGCGTGAATGAATTATAAGGAATTTTTCGCCTACCAGTATCTGTTAGTCATCTAAATGATTAATTGCATAGTTAGCTTCTTCCTCTGTAAAGCCATCTATAGAAGAGGTCAATTGGTTGATGAGACGAGACTTAGACATATTAAATAATTTTCTATAGTTTTTAGCATTAAATAAGGCATTATATTTATAATCGGCTTCTAAATGATCAACCGCATATTGAGCTGCATCATTTGAAAATTTATCAAAATCAGAAGTTAATTGTCTATACATACGTTTTTTTGACATGTGGAATAACGAATTATAACTTTTTGCCTTTCCTAAAGCAGCAGAATATTCACTATTGCTATCATTACTAGAAGAAGCTGTACTTGCTTGACCTTCCTTCCAAACTCCGTCAGCGCCAACATAATAACGTCCACCATCAACCCATTCATTGACAGCCATTTTACCATTCGATTTTAAATAGTAATTTCCTTGCCATGTACTATAAGCATAAGATCCATCTGATTTCAAGTAATACCAAGCTTGATAGGTAGCATCATAAACCCATTCACCTTTAGCCATTTTACCATCCGATTTCAAATAGTAGTTCCCTTGCCAAGCATTGCGAGCATAAGATCCATCTGATTTCAAGTAATACCAGGCTTGGTAAGAAGAGTCATAAACCCATTCACCTTTAGCCATTTTTCCGTTTGATTTAAGGTAGTAAGCTCCTTGCCATGTACTGTAAGCATAAGATCCATCTGATTTCAAGTAATACCAAGCTTGATAAGAATCATCATAAATCCATTCGCTCTGGGCCATTTTTCCGTCTGCTTTCAGGTAATAACTTCCTTGCCAAGTATTTTTCACTGGATTTCCATTTCCATCAAAGTAGTACCAAGCACCGTCCTGCTTAACCCAACCACTTGTTGTAGATGAAGTTGTGTTGGTTTGAGCCGCAGTTGCTTGTTTTGCTTTAAAGGCACCCTTAGGAGCATTTTTCAATTCGCAAGCCACACCATCATGATCGCGGTCTAACTTGGCAGAATAACCAGGGTCTCCCTCATGAAGATCCGAATAGCCATTAGCCCAAGCTTCCTTACAACTAGAAAAATGAATGTTTTCTTCTGCTAAAACTGGTTGTGAAAACAAGGCTAAAACTGGCAATGTTGCCAGACTCATTTTTAAAAATAGACGTTTGTTCATCTTTTTCTCCCATAATTATGATATCGATTTCATGTTTATTTTATCAGATTTATTTCTTCAATTCAAGGAAAAATCAATCCTAGTCCTTATAACTTTTCATTACAATTCTTATTTTTGAATAAATAACTCATACAAGCCTCTCACTGCATTACAGCCGTAAATAGCTTCTGCTTGGGCTAAATCTGTCAAGGTAAAGACTTTCTCTTCTACCTGTCCTCTTTCCAGCAAATGCTGACGGTAAATTCCTGGTAAGATTCCCAGTCGGATAGGCGGTGTGTAGAGTTTCCCAGCGATTTTCAGAACCAAATTTCCGATAGAGCTTTCAAGCAGTTCTCCTTTTACATTATGGTAAATGATTTCCTGTTTCCCTAGAGTCAAGTGTGGTCTATGAGTCGTTTTAAAATAGGTAAATGCTTGATTCAAATCTGCTTCTTGCAGACAAAGTTCGGCCTCGCAAAAACTTGGACTAAGGGATGTTAAGATTTGTCGACTGAGTTCTATCTCTCCAGACTTGCTAAGGCTAATTCGCAAGCGGTAATCTTGATTAGCATCACAAGCCTGACACTCCTCCTCTATCTTTCGTTTCAAGTTTTCTGAATCAAAAGGATAAGCAAAATATCGACTAGCTTTTCTCAGTCTTTCCAAATGTTGATCTTCAAACAGCAAGCTCTTCTGACTGATTTTTCCAGTTGTAATTATTTGGAAACGAGCTTGTTTACGATAGAGAACAGCTGCCTTTTGATGAACCTCTCGGTATTCAGATTCCCAAGTGCTATCCCATGTAATGCCTCCGCCAACTCCATAGATGGCTTTTTCTTTATGCAGTTGAATGGTCCGAATGGCAACATTAAAAATCCGTCGTCCATTTGGAAGCAAGAGACCAATCGTTCCACAGTAGACTCCGCGTGGTTGTGGCTCCAAGTTCTTGATGATCTCCATTGTCGCAATTTTCGGAGCTCCCGTTATGGATCCACAAGGAAAGAGAGAACGAAAAATGGCAACCAAGTCCACATCCTCTCGCAACTGACTCTTGATAGTCGAAGTCATCTGCCAAACAGTTGAATACTGCTCCACTTGACACAGACGCTCCACATGTTCACTGCCCACTTCAGAAATACGGTTCATATCGTTGCGCAAGAGGTCCACAATCATCATATTTTCAGAGCGATTTTTGGGGTCCTGTTCCAACCAACTGGCCTGCTCCAAGTCTTCTTGGTCAGTCATGCCACGCTGAGTCGTTCCCTTCATTGGTCGCGTCGTCAATTCACGGTCATTTTGCTCAAAAAAGAGTTCTGGACTCATGGAAATCACTGCCATCTCATCGTGTTCCACATAGGCATTATAGCCTGCCTCCTGCTCTACCACCATGCGATTGTAGATGGCAAACGGATTAGCACTTAAATCTTGCTTGAGTTGAACGGTATAGTTGACCTGATAGGTATCTCCCTGCCGCAAATGATGGTGAATCTGAGCAATCGCCTTTTCATAATCCTCTGCAGACGTTACTTCCTGCCAATTTGAAGGCAAATCAACCTCATCATAAGTCAAAGGAATTGGAGAGGTCTCCACCTTATCGTGAACAGTAAAGTAAAGCAAATACTCGTCCAATAAAGGAGCCTTGTGAACTGCTAATTTCTCCTCAAAAGCAGGTGCAGCCTCGTAGCTGACATAGCCCACCACATAATAGCCTTGCTCTTGGAAACTTTCCACTTGTGCCAGCAAGGCTGTTACTTCTGTTAAATCTCTGGTTTTTAACTCTTTAATGGGCTGGGTAAAGATGTATCTCTCCCCCAAAGCCCTAAAATCAATCACTGTTTTTCTATGCATACCTTAAGTATAGCACAAAATAAGAAAACCCTCATCCGCAAAGCAGATGAGAGATTTCGATTATTTAAAGATTGAAGTTTTAAAGCTATTTGTTTGTTGAAGAAGTTTCTTGAATAATTTCTCTTTAAGTGATACAGTATTATCAAATTTAACTGATCCATTTTTAAGAGTAGCTTTATCTTTATCAACAGCAGTAGCAAATGCATTCTTCAAGTCATCGTAACTACTGTATGTAGTGCCGTCAATTGTAACTGGATTAAATCCTGCTTTCGCTTTATCAACAACTTCTTTGAAGTATTCTTTCTTCCAATCTTCTAGAGTATTAAATTTACCATCAGAAACTTTCTTAATGATAAAGTCATCACCTAGAGTAGCATGACCAGCCTGTTTAGACTCATTTTTCAGCATGTTAGAAGCGTAGTTTAAGAAGCCTTTTTCATATCCAAAGTAACCCCACATACGGAATGTGTTATGTTTGAATGACATAGAGCCTGGAGCTCCTTCACTTGTATTACCACCATAGATACCAGCAGTGATAGGCACCGTTACATAGGCAGAGCCAAATCCAGTTGGGTCATAAGTACCATTACCAGGACCGTGTTTGGTCATGAAGTTCTTATCTACTAGGTCGTTAACAGAAGTTAAGTTATATTCTTTTTCTTCTGCATTCAAATCACGAACCTCATCGTATTGGTTCTTCGTATTAGCGTTACGTAATTTCTTAGCAACTTTCTTGAACCAAGCGTTGTTTAGTTCTTTGCTACCTTTATCAAGAACGGCTTCTCCTTCAAGATAATCAAGAAGCATTAGAGTATCGTTGAAACCTTTCATGTAATGATCGATTTCAGCGCGAGATGTAAGGTCATTTGGATTTGTGTTATACCATTGATTTCCGTCATTTGGACGTTCGTATGCCATGTTTAATCCAAGTGCTTTGAAGTCACCGTTTGGACTTGTTTCAGCAGGTGATTGCAACATACCTTGTGCAAATGCTTCTAGGTCAGTACCTTCACGGTGTCTTGAACCACCTAAATAAACCATACGGTCATTTACGTGAGTCGTTTCGTGAGTGAAGGCTGAGATACCAAAGTCACTAATCATATCCGTCACCATAAAGAAGACTGAATCATCTTTATATGGATTACCGTAGATACGAGCTACAGCTCCCATACGCCAGTCAGTTGCGTGGTAACGACCTGTTGGTCCGTACAATTCACGGATAGGCGCTACATCCTTACCGCTATTCGTATGTCCGTATTTATCTGTGCTGATTCCTTTATAGTTTTGGTTATCTAACACAGGAGTTGGAACCATGTTATTGCTCTTAAGCAGTTGATTACGAACTTTATCTAATGATAAGCGCGACCAGAAGTCTAGGTAATTTTGTTGACCTTTAGCGACTTTATTGATTTCAGCTTTGAATGCTTCGCGTTCTTCCGCAGTATTCTTACCGTATTTCTCAAATGAACTGTATGCCATAGTGTTATATGTTGAGATTAAGAACATATGCGCATCTTTCAAGTTAAGAAGTGGTAGAATCATCTTACCATGCATGTCATTGTTTAATCCCTCGTAGGCTCTGTGTTTCTTATCAGCAAATTCAGGAGTTGTTGTCTTCGGTTCAACGACATATACATTATCTTTAGTTGCTTTTATAAACCAATCGTTTAAATCTGTGTCACTTGTGAAGAGTTCCATATTGTATTTCAAGAACTCATGTAAATTACCTTTACCAGTAGCACCGGCAATCACTTCACGATAAGCATCGTGAGTGCGGTCACCCTTAATATAACTTTCTTTAGAGCCAATATTGATGATTCTATCTAAGACGCTAACGTTCTTACCGTAGAAGTCCGGTTTGAACAACATTAACTCTTTAATGTTAAAGTCATCGAATTTAACGCCGTAGTATCGGTTGAGGTAAGACAAACCAAGAAGAACTGCGGCCTTATTGTCATCGATTTTCTTAATCAAGGCACGTTTTGCAGCTTCATCAGTGTTAAGCTGGTGATCTTCATTTTCTACTAACTTCGTAACGAATTTATTAAGATTATCTTTAACATACTTGAAGCTTTCTTCTAGGTACAAGTCCTTAATTGCATTGACTTTGTTAGGACCAGTTCTACCCAAATGTTGGTAAATCGGGTCAGATTGCAATTCAACTGAACTTAATTTGCTTTCAATAGCACTGATTAAATCTGTACGATCTTTAACAACCATATTTGGTGTATAAACGACTTCACCCAATTCAGCCACGCTATATTCTTTCACTTGTTTCACTTTAGATTCTTTCGGTGAAATTGTAAAGATGTCTTTTGTCTTATCTGCGTAGTGAACCATAATATGGTCGGCATCTGTAAGGTCTGTGACAAAGTCATTGCCTTTCATAGCAGTTACAGACAATACTTCTTTAGTCATTAGTGGACTATCAGCAGCTAATTTATTTCCTTGATTTACAATCCATTCTTTGTTGTAGAACGGTTGAAGTTTTTCAACATTACGATAAGCAAGTTCACGGTCTGCATTGTAATCTTGAGTATCTTTGTAAGTGTCAGATTTTGGTTTAACATTATTTAATGCATCTGAAACAAGAGGATTGATAACATAATCATTAGCCGTAATTCCTAATGTTGCAATTTTCTGGTCAGCTTCATCTTGAGACACTTCTTTAATTCGGTTAGAAACAGAGAATTTAAATGAACGTTTACCTGTACTTACATCTTTCACGATAAAGTTACGTTCTAAAGCGTTATTTGAGAAGTATCCACCATCTTCGTCAATATCTTTAGATCCATAGAACACTTCACCATTTTCAACTTTCATCATAGACACAGAGTCTGCAACTTTACCCCATGCCCAGTTCTTACTAAGGAAACCACCTACTTCAACAGGTGTATTTACTTTAATAGTTCCTTTAGTAACAGCGTTACGAACAGAACCATATTTACCAATTCCGTTAGGATCGGAACCGTTATCGGATCTAGCAACAAATCCACCGATACGAGCTTTATTAGCAGCTATATCAGCTTCTACATATCCTTTATCAACATTACCTTTCCAGATTTCACCAACCATACCAGCGAAATCCCATCCTCTGTCACCTACACCAGTAAGTTTACCGATATAAGCAACATTAGTAAGTTGTCCGCCGTTATCTAATTTGTTAACAAGTCCGGCAATTCCATCTCTACCAGTGATGCTACCAGTTACTTTAATATTCTCAACAGTAGCATTTTTAACAGTTCTAGCAAGAGCAGAAATGTTATCAATCCAAGGCATATTAATATCGACATTAGCTAAGTTAACATCTTTAACCGAACCACCTTCAATACCACCAAATAATTGACGTGTCATATTGTGGATTGAATAACGTTGTCCCTCAACACTTGATAACTTACCTTTAAATGTACCAGGAACATACTCTTTATTTGGAGTTGGTACATTAGCTGCATTTAGATCTGCACCAAGTTTGAACTCACCGCTAGGGTTAGCTTTCATATCTTTTACAAGCTCATTGAAGTTGTAGTAAACATTACCTTCTTTTGCTTTTTGTTTTTCAAAGTAATGAACATACTCTTCGCTAAGTGTGTTATCTGCATTACGTTGAACTAAGTCTGGTGCTTTGGCAGTGACTTTATATAAAGTTTTTCCGTCTTTTTCTACTTCTTCAATCTTGTCAACAGCAAGTCGTGTAACCTTGTTGTCGTGAGTTGTAACTCGTAGGTAAAGTGGGGCAACATCAGCTGGTTTTTCTGTAAGCAAACTAGTATCTGTTTCATTACCGTCAGCGTCCACACTCATCAAGCTTGTTTCTTTGATATTTTTGATTTCAACTTTTTTGAGGTCAATTCTTAGAGGTTCTTCATTCAGAACTACTTCCTCATCGCCTTCACCACGGTCATAAACCATCTTAGTTTCAATCTTATAATCTTTGTAGTATTGTAAATCTGTCAGGCTAGCTGTTAAGTTGTCAGGTGAAACATTCAATGTTTTCACAATCTCATCACCTTTTTTCAGAGTTAAGGTGATAGATTTAATGGCCGCCTTGCTTGGATTTTCTAGACTGTATTTAACATCTGAAGTACGTTTCAAATCCTTAGGTTCAACTGCAGTGATGGTCAATACTGGTTTTTCAAAGGTCTTGGTACCACGTTTCAAAATTCGGTCTTGAGGGGCCTCAATGACTTCTTCCGTTACTTTTGGTGCATCCTCAGTCTTAACTCCTTTGATAGTATTAAAGGTCTTAGTGATTTTTTTCTGACCTTCTTTACCTTCTTGAGCTACAACTTCTAAGCCTTTTTTCAGTTGAGCATCTTCTTCAATCTTTTCTTCGAATGGAATCTTTTCAATGCTTTCCTCTACAAGAGTTCCTTCAATTGGTTTTGTACCACGGCTTACCTGTTGATTTACAGGCTCCTTAGTCACTTCCGTACTAGTTGAAAGAACTTGGTCAGTTTTGACACCTTCTACCGTTTTATAGGTTGTTTTTGTAACTTGACTTCCTTTTTCACCATTTCGTAGGACAGTTTCTTCGTCCGTATACTTAGTTGGATCCTCAGTCGTTTCAGTTTTGTAATCAATTTCTGTAGTTGATTCTTCAACAAGGGTTCCCTCAGTCACCTTATACTCAGGTAATTGATCTTGAACAAGGGCTTGACCTTCCTTGCCTGCCTCTTGGGTTCCTTTAGACTCTACCACAGCTTCTGGCAATTCTGGCTGTGTTAAAGATTGACCTTCCTTGCCTTCCTCTTGCGTACCTTTTGCATCTACTGGAGCTTCTGGCAATTCTGGTTGCGTTAGGGCTTGACCTTCCTTACCTGCCTCTTGAGTTCCTTTAGACTCTACTATAGCTTCTGGCAATTCTGGCTGTGTTAGGGCTTGACCTTCTTTGCCTGCCTCTTGAGTTCCTTTAGACTCTACTATAGCTTCTGGTAGTTCCGGTTGCGTTAGGGCTTGACCTTCCTTACCTGCCTCTTGAGTTCCTTTAGACTCTACCATAGCTTCTGGCAATTCTGGCTGTGTTAGGGCTTGACCTTCTTTGCCTGCCTCTTGGGTTCCTTTAGCTACTTGGTGGCTTGGTTCAGTTTGTGGTACTGGAGTTGGGGCAGGTTGCACCTCTTTCTTCGTTCCGACTGCAATGACTTGCGACACAGGATTTTGAACCACTTGGTCTTCAATGACTTCTCTAACTTCTTGACCATTGACCATCGATACTTTAGTTACAAGACGACGCTGACCCTTTACTCCGGCTGTGACGATACGAGTCTTTCCTTCTGCTAGATTCGTATCTGGGTTTGTGACCGTTTCAAAAGGAATCTCCACCAAGTTCTCTTCCTGTCTAACCTGAGGCTGCTCAGAAACTGGTTTTGTTTCAACAGCGGGAGCAACCGGAGTTTGTGTCACAGGTTTTTCGATGACAGTTTCTGGAGTGACAGCAGGTGTTTCTTGAACTACTTCTATTTTCTCGATTTCATTTGCACTTTGCTTTTCTACTGGCAACTGAGGCTTCTCAGCTGAAGCTGGTCTTGATGGATGGAGTTCTGCTTCCTTGAAGTATCCGATGTATTCATAACCATCAATATGGATAATCCCTTCGGCCAAGCCTTCATGAGTAGAGGCCGAAATAGTTTGGTTGTAAGAAAGCAATTCTTTATTTTCAAACGCAAATGTTCCATAAGGTACAAAGGTGCTGGCTCCTAAAGAACCAATCAAGAGAACACCTAGAACTTCTCTACGACCTTTTTTGGACACCAAAAAGACTGCTAGTGAGGCCGTTGCCAAACCAAGACCTGCCAACGCTAGTTCCTTACTTCCTGTGTATGGAAGTTGTTGACTGTTAGTTGCCTTCTTACGATAAACTACATATAGGATATCATCATCTTGAAATTCTGTAGGAACCTCATGGTGAATCAGGGCTTTTTCAGACTCGGTCAATTCCTGCTCCGCCAAATAACGGTAATGAACACTATGAGCACTGCCAACTTCATTGGCTTGAACCTTATCTACTGAAAGGGCACTGGCTCCAAAAAGGAAGGCTCCGATAGCTACAGGACCTACCCCAACAGTTAACTTACGAATTGAATATTTTGTGATTTTTTCTAGTTGCTGTTTTGTTTTTCTCATTTTCACGACTTTCTAATAGAATCTTGTGGATAGTGCGCACGCGCACCTCCAATTAATTTTGGACGACTAGCCAGTGCCGTTACGTGGGCATGACCAATCTCTCTCAAAAGAGGGCGAATCGGAACCTGAACATGCTTAACATGCATGCCAATTGCAGTGTCTCCGATATCCAATCCAGCATGAGCCTTGATAAATTCAACCTCAACTGGATCCTTCATAAACTTGAAGGCTGCCAACTGACCCGAACCTCCTGCATGAAGGGTAGGAAGGACACTGACCATTTCCAGACCAAACTGCTCTGCCACCTGACGTTCAACAACGAGGGCCCGATTGACATGTTCACAACCTTGAACAGCTAGATGAATTCCTTTTTCCTCTAGGATATCTAGGATAGTCTTCACAATGATTTCGCCAATTTCTTGGCTGGATTCCTTGCCAATCTGACCACCTATCACTTCACTAGAAGAAAGGCCCAAAACAAAGATGGATCCTTGCTTCAAATTGGCCTTTTCCAATACATCTTCTACAATCTGGCTTGTCTCTCTTTGAATGTCTTTTTCCTTCATACTTGATACCTCTTTTATCACTATCTATCATATCGTTTTTTCTACTTTTTAGCAAGATAGACAACCTGAAAATCTTGCTCCAACCTGCATAAAACTCCCAGAATTGACTGGGAGTTAGTTAGTTTCTATTCTATTTATGTATATTTCAACTGTCGTACCCTTTAAAGGGGCAGAATCGATCTTCATCTGGTAATTGGCTCCAAAATAAAGTTTGAGCCTTTGGTCAACATTTTGCAGACCGACTCCCCCACGTTTGAGTTGACTTTGACTACTATCGCCAGCAACTTGGAAGCCAACGCCATCATCCTCAATACGGATGACTAGTCCTGAATCCTGTTTCTGAACAGAAACTCTAATATGTCCCTGACCTTCCTTTTCCTTAATGCCATGGTAAAGGGCATTTTCTACCAAGGGTTGTAACACCAGCTTGGGCAAGACTAGCTTATCAAAGTCAGGATTTTCAGCAATCTCGTATTCCAGCTTATCTCCATAGCGTTGTTTCTGGATAAAGAGATACTGGCGGACATGGTTGATTTCGTCAGACAGGTAAATCAAGTCCTTGCCTTGATTGAGCGCCAAGCGGAAGTAGGTCGCCAAGGACTTGGTCACCTGAACCACCCTCTGACTGTCCTGAAATTCAGCCATCCAAATGATGGTATCCAAGGTATTATAGAGGAAATGCGGATTAATCTGGCTGGACAGTGCTTGAAGTTGGTACTGACGGGTTGTTTCTTCCTGCCTGCGAATATCCGCCATCAGCTGATCAATCTGATCTAACATGGCATTGAACTGACGAGTCACTTCTCTCAGTTCATAGGCACCAGTTTCCTTGGCACGAAGATTCTGATTACCAGAAGCAATCTCCAGCATGGTATCTCTCAAATCCTTCAAAGGAGCAATCCAGCGCTTGAGACTGAACCACACCAAGCAGAGACAGGCAAGAAGAGATGTGACACTAGCACCAAGCAAGGTCCACATGAGTTGATTCCGAAGCTGGTCTAACTTCTCCAACGAAGACACACCAAGCACCGTCCAATCAGTTCCAGCAATCTTTTCTTGACTGACATAGGATCGGTGGTCTGGAGTGTAACCCTGCCCTGTCTCAATATAGGGTTTCATGGTCTCCATTTCGCTAGACGAACTATAAACTGTATGTTGAGGATGATAAACAAATTCATGGTTTTCATTGATAATAAAGGCAAAGCCCTGCTGACCCAACTGAAGCCGGTTAAGATAGGCTTCCAGAGTTTCGTAGGAAATATCCAAACGAAGCACGCCAAGATTGGCTCCCTTGGCATCAACAAGTTCTTGAGTGACAGAAATGACCCATTGACTATCTGATTTGCGAGCTGGAGTCAAAACGGGCATGGCTCCCTGATGAATGGCCTTTTGGTACCAATCCTCAGCCATCATATCAGAGGAAGTTTTCATCTGCACACTATCATCTGTAGAAATGACCTGACCTGATTTGGTGACCAGTACAACAGCTTTCAAATCTTGGTCTGCCTTTAAGATGGTCAAAAACAGATTTCGGATTCCCTTGACCTTGTCTTGACTGGGATTCTCAGCATAGGCTAGGACATCCTTCTGCTGGGTCAAACTGGTCGAGGTGGTTTCTAATTTTTTGATATAAGACTGGATAAAGTGGCTAGTCTGGCTGATAGTCGTTTGACTATTGCCCTCAATGCTAGCCTCAATGACCGAGGAACTAGATTGATAATAGAAAGTCCCGACCAGAGCTAGGAGAGTGAGAAAGACCAGAAAGATGGAAATAACCATTCTGACTAGGAGAGAAGAACGCTTCATCGACCTTCCCCCTTCTTAAACTGACGAGGTGTCACACCTGCAATCTGCTTAAAGCGTTGGGTAAAATAATTCATATCTTCAAAGCCAACCTTTTCAGCTATCTCATAAATCTTTAAATCTGTGGTTAGAAGCAAGAGCTTGGCTTGTTTAACACGTTCTCTCACCAGATAATCCTGAAAAGGCAGACCCAACTCTTTCTTAATCAAGGAGCTCAGATAAGTAGGGCTAAAGCCCAAGTCACTGGCCAAAGACTTTAAACTAAATTGGCTATCAGCCAGATGAGACTGGATTTTCTGAGCAATATTTCCCTCAAACTTATCAGTCAATAAATCTTGTAACTGCTCTTCTTTCTCTTCCTTGTCCAACTTTTGCTTGATTTTCCCCAACATTTCCTCAATATCCTGACGAGAAAAGGGCTTGAGCAGGTAGTCATCCACACCTAGTTTGACGGCAGACAAGGCATAATCAAAATCATCGTAGCCTGTCAAAAAAACTAGATGAACCTGAGGATAGGTTTCTCGGACCAGACTGGCTAACTGAATGCCATTTAACTGAGGCATGTTGATATCGGTTAGAATGATATCTGGAACTTGTTGTTGAATCAATTCCCAAGCCTGCCTTCCATTTTCAGCCTGACCGATGATTTCCATATCGTAGGCTGCTACATTAACCAGTTTGGTCAAGCCTTGTCTTACCAGATATTCATCTTCTACGATTAAGATTGTATAGGTCATGCTTCTCTCCTTTGCCACTTACTAGTATCAGTATAGCAAAATTCTCCTCTAACTGCTTAGGAAAGCCCTCTTAATCGACATAATCTAGTAAATAAGCGTAGCCTTTTTCTTCCATTTGGTCTTTGGGAATAAAGCGGATAGAAAGGCTATTGATACAGTAGCGCAAGCCACCCTTGTCCTGTGGTCCATCCGTAAAGACATGGCCAAGGTGAGAATCTCCAACTCGGCTCCGCACTTCCATGCGTGTCATATTGTAGGACTTATCTTCCTTGTAGGTAGCAACATCTGGACTGATTGGTTGGGTAAAACTAGGCCAGCCACAACCAGACTCAAACTTGTCCTTTGATGAAAAGAGAGGTTCGCCAGTTGCTACATCCACATAGATACCGGATTCAAATTTATCCCAGTAGCGGTTTGAAAAAGCCCGTTCTGTTTGATTTTTCTGGGTAACTGCATACTCCTCAGGTGACAAGGCCTTTTTCAATTCCTCATCACTTGGTTTGGGGTATTTGCTGGCATCGATGACGGGATAGGCCGCCTGATTGACATTGATATGGCAGTAGCCATTTGGATTTTTCTTGAGATAGTCTTGGTGGTAATCCTCAGCCACTACAAAATTTTTCAAGGTCTCCTTTTCAACTGCTAGAGGTTGATCGTATTTCTTAGCCACCTCATCAAAGACTTGGTTAATCACCTCTAAATCCTTGTCATCTGTGTAATAAACACCAGTACGGTACTGGGTTCCCACATCATTTCCTTGTTTATTTTTGCTGGTTGGATTGATAATGCGGAAATAGTGAAGCAGGA
Source organism: Streptococcus sp. K0074 (assembly GCF_048843365.1). Classification (GTDB taxonomy): domain Bacteria; phylum Bacillota; class Bacilli; order Lactobacillales; family Streptococcaceae; genus Streptococcus; species Streptococcus mitis_BM. The sequence continues at coordinate 869,418 of NZ_CP184836.1, read as the reverse complement.
TTTCCTTGAGGGAAATTTGCTTGGCATCATAAGTAACATGAACAGTCTCCGCATGGCCTGTTTGGTTAATCAATTCGTACTTGGTTGTTTCCCCTCTACCATTTGCATAGCCTGATACGGCATCTGTCACTCCAGGCACGCGTGAGAAGTATTCCTCAACTCCCCAGAAACAACCTCCAGCCAGATAAATTTCGTGCAAGTCTGCATCTTTACTCACTTCTGTTTTTTTCACTGTTTTTCCTCCTTGGCTAACTGATGCTTTCTCAATTTGTGAGCTATCTGTCTGCCCTGCATTTCTCATCAATAGAAAATAGAAACCACTTATGGCTAGGAAAAAGATTCCTGCCAAGACAAACAATTTTACTTTATCATTCATGACCTTTCTCTACCCCATTTCTTTCAATGTTTTTAAAATCATATCCTTATCCATAAAACCTGGTTGCGTTTTGACCAGCTTTCCTTCCTTGTCTATAAAGGCTTGAGTTGGGTAAGAACGGACACCATAACTTTCCAAAAGTTTTCCTGATGGGTCAATTAGAACTGGGAAATTTTTATAATCCAAGCCCTTGTACCAGTTCTTAAAGTCTGCTTCTGCTTGTTCCCCCTTGTGTCCTGGTGACACTACCGTCAAGACCACATAGTCGTCTCCAGCATCCTTAGCGATTTCATCCGTATCTGGAAGACTGGCTAGACAGATGGAACACCAAGAAGCCCAGAATTTGAGATAGACTTTCTTGCCCTTATAATCAGATAAACGGTAAGTCTTGCCATCTACTCCCGTCAGTTCGAAATCAGCAACCGCCTGACCTTTAGTCGCAGTTTGTGAGCTGACTTGTTCTGTTTTTGTTTGCTCCTTCATAGTAGCTTCGTCTGACATATTTTTAGCCGAACAGGCTGCCAAGCAACAGATTGAGCCGACTCCAAGGAGACATGTTTGCCATTTTTTCATTTCTCTTTCCTCTCTATTCAAATAATGTAGTCAAAATGGAAGCATTTCCCAAAAGCACCAAGATTCCCATCACGATAATGAGGAAACCACCTACTTTTTTGAGGGTTCCAAGGTAGGGATGAAGTTTTCGGAAATGTTTCAAAACATAGCTGGAGGCAAGAGCTAGAACCAAGAATGGTAGTGCCAAACCCAGCGTATAGATTAACATGAGACCAGCTCCCTGCCAAGCACCTGAACCACCTGAAGCCGCCAAGGCTAAAACAGGGCCAAGAACTGGTCCCACACATGGAGTCCAAGCAAAACTAAAGGTCAAGCCCAGTAAAAATGCCTGACTATAGCCCTTACCCTTTTGCCCCTGTCTCTGTAATTGTAACCTTCTTTCCTTGTATAGTCCCTGAAAATGTAAGACTTCCATCTGGTGCAAGCCCAAGAGAATGATAACCGCACCCGTCACATACTGAAACCAAGAGGCATACAAAAGGTCTCCTAAAAAACCAGCACCATATCCCAGTAAGATAAAGATAAAAGAAATACCCGCTATAAAGGCCAGAGTTCGCAATAAACTAACAACTGAGATTGAATATTTTCCACTAGAAGCCTGAGAACCACCTTTGTCATCCAGTAAGACCCCTGCATAGACCGGTAACAAGGGTAAAATACAAGGAGAAAAGAAGGAAAGAATTCCAGCAAGAAAAACACTGATAAAAAAGATAATCGTATCCATTGTCTTCCTCCATTCTTTGGTTCGATAGGACTATTATAGCCCCAAAACTCCAGAAAAAACAGGGACAATGATAGGGAAAAATAGGAATTTAATCAGGTAATACTTCAAAGAAATCAAAAAAACATGAGTAAAAGGGTAAGCTATCTTACGTTTTCGAGCCAACATCTAGTAAACTAAAAAACAGATTCTTCCATCTACCGCGGAAAAATCTGTCATTGATTTATTGATTTACAAAAACTCCAACCACGCTTTGCGAACCTCGTCTTTGCTGGTTTCTCTGTATTTTTTAGTTCCAAGAATGCCATTATTGTGAAGTTCTTACAATAGTGCCTCAAACTCAGCGACGGTCATGCCTAATTGCGCACTCGCAACCTCTGCTGTTAAAAGATGCTGGCGAACAAGATTTACTAACCCTTTTTTTAGTCCCTGTTCAATACCTTCTGCCCTAGCTGTTTCCAAGGCATAGTCCTGCGCTAACAAGGCTTGTTCTTCGCGTCTGCGTTGTTCACTAAACATTTTCCTGTCCTCCTCGGACCAGCTCTTATAGTCCAGCAGTTGGTCTGCCTGGCTGATGGCTCGCTCGGGTTCTTGGGTAAAGGGCTTGTTACCGAAAAACTCCAACCACGGCTTGCGAACCTCGTCTTTGCTGGTTTCTCTGTATTTTTTTAATTCCAAGAATGCCATCTTGACTAGATGGTTTTCCTGACCATTGTTGGTAATGGTTAAAACTTCACCTGTCGTGTCCTCTCGCATACTGAAGCTATGAAAAGCCAAATCATCTGAAAAATAATTACTATCTACAATAGCTATTGCGTAAACAGGTGCAATATGCTTGTAACTCTGGTGTGTATCACCTTCACATTGGCGAATTTTTTCAAGATTTTGATTAACCTGACTGCACAGATAAGCCCACAAACGATTAATGAAAAAATTCTGATGATGAACTTGGATTTCGATAATAACCTGTGTTCCATTGTCCAACTCTGCTAAGACGTCTATACTGGTATAGAAATCCTGCGCCGAGTACGGCAGGGAAGGTAAGACATGAATGTTACTTCCCTCCAAAATAGTCACATTTTTTGCTGGTAAGTCCAGCATATCGCGAATAAATTGACAAGTGATTTCTGGATTGCTAAAGATTTTTTTAGCTACCAAATCATTAGTTGGGCTGATGCCCGGATGTCTGAGAATCATCCTTTTCCTCCTTTTATTATACCACAGTTTTATACTCAATGAAAATCAAAGAGCAAACTAGGAAACTAGCCGCAGGCTGTACTTGAGTACGGCAAGGCGACGTTGACGTTGTTTGAATTTGATTTTCGAAGAGTATTAAATCTAGTTTTACTAGATTCACTGACTCTATCTATTTATTCGGAAAAGAAAGGATAAATGAAAAAAATAAGAACAGCGGATAAGCAATAAATTTTAAGCTTAACAGTCTTCCCTACTTACCTGGTAATAAATAAGATCAGCAAGATAGACTTTTCTCTCTACACCATTGGTAATAGTCTTGAGATAGGACATTCCAGCCTTCTCCATAACACGACCTGAAGCTGGATTGAGACTAGCATATCGTGCTCTAACATTTTGAAAACCTGCTTGAGTAAAACAAAAGTCCAATACAGCTTTCAAGGCCTCTGTCATCATACCATGACCCCAGTATTTCTTGCCTAGCACATAGCCAATTTCACAACTTGAATCATCCTCATCTATCTTAACGATACTGATATCTCCTATCACTTGCTCTGGGTTTTCTTTGAGACAAATAGCCCATTTGTAATAGTTGGGATTTGTATAGGAGGCAACCCAGTTACGAATCGAGTTTCGAGTCACCTCGACATCAGGATGAGGTTCCCAGGTGACATAGGTCAGATTATCAGCGGATGAAGCCCAATTCTGAAACATGGCTTCTGCATCACTTTCCAAAAATCTTCGCAAGATTAAACGATCTGTCTGTAATATTTGCGTACCGATTGCTTTCATGACGCTACCTCGCTTTCTGATAGATGATTCTCTGCCCAATCTCCATTGAAACTTGTTTTGCCTTTGAATCTCAAGGTAATACGCTAAAAAGGTCCCCCGGACCTTCCTCGCTTACCTGTTTCCATGCTCGGGGTAAAAGGACTAAACTCAGCAACAGCTAGAAAACGAGTTTTTTGTTTAATCCCTTGACGCAGTCGCTGTCTGGTTTGAAATGCGCTCTAGCAAGCTTTTTCAAACCTAGTCATCGTTGCGGGGGTGAGACGACGAAATCGAACTCTGTGAGTTACCGTACCTTCTCTCACTTTCTTATTTCAAGGTGAGAGGCTGAAAACCTCCACTGAAGGTTATTCCTGCTCTCGAGTTTCAGGGCAAGAAGCTAAAAAGGTCCCCCGGACCTTTTTACTCCCAAAAGTCATCAAATACGGTGATGGGTAGGTGGCGTTTGTGTTGGCCTTTGTGCCACCAGTTTTCGATAGTCGCTTGAGCTTCTGGGCTGATTGTTTTGCCTTCTAGGTAGTCGTCAATCTCTTCATAAGTGACTCCGAGGGCTACTTCATCAGCTAGACCTGGTTTGTCTTCTTCTAGGTCCGCTGTTGGGATTTTTTCATAAAGGGCTGGGTCTGCACCAAGTTCCTGCAAGAGTTGTTTTCCTTGGCGCTTATTGAGGCGGTAAAGAGGGAGAATATCCGCACCACCATCACCAAACTTGGTAAAGAAACCTGTGATATTTTCCGCGGCGTGGTCTGTTCCAATGACCGCTCCGCTATGGGAACCAGCAAGGGCATACTGAGCAATCATACGGCAACGAGCCTTGATATTGCCCTTGTTAAAATCTGAAACAGGACTACCTGTCGCATCAACTGCAGCTGTCATGGCATCTGCAGACTCCTTAATATTCACCACTAAACTGACATCTGGCTGGATAAAGGCTAGGGCTTTTTGAGCATCTGCTTCATCAGCTTGCACTCCATATGGCAGGCGAACAGCGATAAATTTGTAGCTGTCGTCTCCCGTTTCTGATCGCAGCTCTTCCATAGCTAGTTGGGCCAATCGACCTGCTAAGGTTGAATCTTGTCCTCCAGAAATCCCTAGTACAAAGGTTTTTAGGAAGGGATGTTTTTTCAGGTATCTTTTTAAGAAATCAATGGAACGGCGGATTTCTTCCTGGGCATCAATCACTGGTTTCACGCCCAGTTCTTGGATAATCGTTTCTTGCAAACTCATTCTTCTTCTCCTTCACCAAGAGCTTCCTTGCGCATCTTATCAATCAAGTCCATCTTGTCTTGCCATACATCACGCGCCAAATCCACTGGATAATGCTGCGGATTGAGCACGCGCTTGTACTCATCCCAAAGCTTGTCAAATTCCTTACGAGCATAATCCTGAATCTCAGTCAAACTAGGCAAGTTGTAAATCAGTTTCCCATCTTTAAAGATATCCACCAAGAGAGGAACGGCATCAAAATTACGAACGGTCTTCTTGATGTAGGTATAGGTCGGATGGAACATCTTGATTTCTGTCATGTCGCTCACATCCACACCGTCATAAGTGATATAATCGCCTTCTGACTTGCCTTTTTCACGACTGGTAATGCGCCACACCTGCTTCTTACCTGGCGTCGACACTTTTTCCGCATTATTAGACAGCTTGATGGTATTACGCATCTTGCCATTTTCATCTTCGATTGCAACAATCTTGTAAACTGCACCAAGAGCTGGCTGGTCATAGGCTGTAATCAGCTTGGTTCCCACGCCCCAGACATCAATCTTGGCCTTTTGCATCTTAAGGTTGAGGATGGTATTTTCATCAAGGTCATTTGATGCATAAATCTTAGCATCAGTAAATCCTGCCTCGTCCAGTTGTTGACGAACTTTTTTAGAAATATAGGCAATGTCTCCAGAGTCAATGCGGACACCCATAAAGTTAATCTGATCCCCCAACTCACGCGCCACCTGAATGGCAGCTGGCACACCAATGCGAAGGGTATCATAGGTATCCACAAGAAAGACACAATTTTTGTGGGTCGCAGCATAAGCCTTAAAGGCCTCATAGTCGTTACCATAAACCTGTACCAAGGCATGGGCATGAGTTCCCAAGACAGGAATGTCAAAGAGTTTACCCGCACGCACATTGCTGGTTCCATTGGCACCACCAATTACCGCTGCGCGTGTTCCCCAGATAGCCGCATCCATCTCTTGAGCCCGACGTGTCCCAAACTCCATCAAAGGCTCATCTTCAATGACTGAACGAATACGAGCTGCCTTAGTCGCCACCAAGGTCTGGTAGTTGACGATGTTCAAAAGAGCTGTTTCAACCAACTGACATTGGGCTAGAGGGCCTTCCACCTGTACAATCGGTTCATTTGCAAAGACCAAGTCCCCTTCTTGGGCAGAACGAACGGTCAACTCCAACTTGAAATTGCGGAGATAGTCTAAGAATGCCCCATGATAGCCAAGCGACTCTAAGTAGTCGATATCACTATCTGAAAAGCGCAAATCTTCAAGATACTTCACAATCCTTTCCAAACCAGCAAAAACCGCATAGCCATTATTGAACGGTTGCTGACGGAAATAGACCTCAAAAACCGCTTTTTTATTGTGAATCCCTTGGTCAAAGTAAACCTGCATCATGTTAATCTGGTACAAGTCCGTGTGCAATGTTAAACTATCATCTGGATACATACTTTTCCTACTTCCTTAGCTAGAAACTCATGAAAATTTTCAAGAATTTTCACATATTCCAATAAATTAGTACTATTATATCACATTTTGGCTGGATTGAGAAAAGAGTAACAAGCTATTCTCCACTCTCCAGTTCATCCATATCTTGTTCAAACTTTTTCTGAGCCCATTCTCCATAACTTTTAAGGCCGAGATTACCGATAAAAACCCAAGGAAGATAAATCAGATAAGTAATGACCCAAGCAGATAAGTATTTAACGTTCAAAGGATTGTGCTGATAAATTTCTATGTTGAATTGATAATTCTGTAACATCAAAAGAGCCGTAATAGCCAAGGTTAGGGAAAAACAACCTAAAATCGTAAAATGAAAACGACTATAGTAGGTCACTCCCAGATAACGGGCACGATTGAAAAAGAAGAAAATTCCTACTATCAGAGTATAGACTAGAAAATTCGGATTAAAAAGAGATGGAGCCAATACAGCCACCAAATAGCTTAGAAGCACAAGCCCAATGAAGAGGGAAAAGGATTCTGCCCCAGCTTTATTGATTAGTTGTTCTTCTCTTTCGTCAAGTAATTGATAATGAATGAATTTATTTACCATCTTCTTCCTCCCAAAATAGTTGGTCTAGGGTTTTTCCTAAACATCTGCAAATGGACTGGCAAAGCGAGAGACTGGGATTGTATTTTCCCGCCTCTATCAAACCAATAGTCTGGCGCGTCACCCCCACAGCCTCCGCCAGTTGACCTTGTGTTAAATCAAGCTCAACACGAGCTAATTTTAATTTTAAATTTTTAGCCACCTGCGTCCTCCTTATAGTTTTAATACTCATCTACTCTTAAAAAATCCAAAACCAACACAAGCTGTCAGCTATTTATTATAACCTCATTAATTAGCACTCCAATATTATCTTCAGCCTAAAATCAGTATGTTGGATTGTTTGAAATAAACTTCCTAGTTTGCTATTTGATTTTTTGTTTAGTATTAGCTTTAGTAGGGTCTTTTAAACGAGTTTTGATTGCTTATATTTCTTATTTAGTTGATTTCATATCACTATTATATAATGCTTTTGGAAATGAGTCTAGCATAAGACAAAAACGTGTACACAACAAGAGCAGGAGCATAGCAAGATGACTGATTTTTGCTGGATTTTAAGTCTGCAAAATAATACTAAATGAAACTAAAATGAATACTTCTTGCTTTTCTTGAGAGTGAAAAAGTACAATAAAATGATTGTAGTGATTACCACAAGATACTGACTAATAGACATCGTATTTGAAGCAACAAATACAGGTAAGGAATAAAAAGGAAGAAGTTCAATTGCTTTGATAAACAAATCATTACTAGTATTCATCATAATCGTATTTAATATATTAGGGACAAAGAGTAGTAAAGCTACTAAAATACCAAATACCAAGCCACTTTTCAATTTGTATAAATAGAAAATGTAAGATAATAGAAAATAAAATAGGACTAACAAAATTGTATTGACTACAATGACTGCTATAAAATCTAATCCTAAATCACCTGGAACACCCAATTTACTTACGATGACTAGTAGCACAATGCCATTCAAAGCATAAATAATGGAAACTGAGATGGCATATAGAAAATTAGACAAGACATAAATCATCCGATTTTTCTGTTGATTATAAAACAAACTTACCGTATTGTGGGAAAAATCTCTACTAATGACTCGGTTAGCATGTATAACAGCCATTAACATACCGAGCATAGCATAAAAGTTTGAAATATGCTTAATACCAAGCGATGTCCCTTGAGTATTTAGAATAAAGAATGTAACCAATATCGGCGGTATAAACGAGATAAGCAAACCGAGATATATTACGCCTGATGAATATAAATCTCTTATATTTTCCTTAAGAAAATTCAATTTATTTAATTTCATGATTATAACCTTCCTTTATTTTGAACGATTTAGATAAATATCTTTAAGCGTTTCTTTTTTAGTTTCAAAATCAACTACTTTAATAGAGTTTTCGTTAAAAAATTTAAAAAGCTCACTACTTTGAATATTCCCAGACATAGTAATTCTCAGTCCCTCTTCCTGAACAATATCCCCAAATTCTTGTTTGGTAATGAAAATGTCTCTATCTGTAGCTGATGAAAAAGCTATCTCAAACAAGCAATTATGACTATCTTTTCCTACTTTTTGAAATGTCAAAAGCCCGTTCTCCAAGAAAAGAACCCTCTCACAAATTTCTTCAATATCTTCTAATTTATGACTCGATATTAAAATTCCAACATTTTCATGTAAAGCTAAATTTTTTAGAACCGCTAAAACTATTTGTGATGATTCAATATCTAAACCATTAGTCGGTTCATCTAAAATCAATATATCAGGTTCCGTAACAAGAGTTAGAAGCAAAGATAATTTTTGTTTTGTACCCAAAGAATAGGTCTTTACTTTTTTATTAATAGACTGAGTCGAATCTAACTCTTGGATCAAACTTCCAAATCTTTCTTGATTGTAGTCAACACCATATAAGTTTGACAAATATTTTAAATTCTCTAAACCTGTTTTAGATAAAAATAATTTTGGTTCTTCGATTAAATACCCAACATTATCACTACTTATAATATTCCCTGAAGTCGGTTGATTATTCTGAACAAGAATTTTCATCAACGTACTCTTACCAACTCCGTTTCTCCCTACTAGACCAACAATTTCACCCTTGTTAAGTGCGAAATTTATATCTTTGAGAATGGTTGAATGACCATAATGCTTACTTACATTTATAACTTCCATTTTTTATTCCTCCATTAATATTCTTGGTTTTCTCTTTGATTCTCATTAATTTTAAAAAGTTGCGCCTCTTTTTAACAACATTATATCATATATCTAACTTAATGCAATATATAAATGTCATTTTGTAAAATTTTATTAACAAAAAACTCTCTACCATAAAAAATAGAGAGTGTTAAGTTTAAATATAGGGTTTCAAAATATCGACGACATCACTTCTTTTCTTAACCTGATAAGACTTGATTCCCAATTTCTCAGCTGCAATTGTATTGTCCTCAATATCACCTAGAAAGACACAATGTGTAGGATTTAACTGGTATTTATCGAGAATCTACTTCATACTTATGTCAAGCCCCCCTCTTTGATTTATGCTTTCATATTCTCCTTACAAATCCTTTTGGTAATAATATCTTTGCCCAATGTAGGGATAGTCTTGTAACCTAAAGACTTCCTTGTAGCCATGCCTTTTATAAAAATCAGGAGCTTGAAACTGGTAGGTATTGACAAAAGCAAAACGACAGTTTCGATTCTTAGCTTCAGTTTCTGCTTGCTGCAATAGCTTTGAACCGATTCCTTGCCTTCTCAGTTCCTCTTTTACAAATAAATACTCGATTTCTAGCCAATTTCCAAAAGTCTCTGCTATCAAACCTGCCAGGAGATTGCCCTTTTCATCTTCGACATAAAGATTAAGTGGCTCACTTTCAGCCTCTTCTCTTTTGGAACGATTATAAGCACGAATCAGATTCCCAATTTCTTGCGCCTTCTGGGAATCCTCATTTTCCAATTTAAAGTACATCTAAACCTCCTTGAAAACTGATACAGCTTGATTATAAATTTATTACAAGGATTTAGAAGTTGCGGTGCACTATTCTAGATTCAATATACTATACCTCTTCCTCCCTACTCACCTGAGTACAATCCTATTTAAAAAACATGGGCTCATATCAAAAAGCACCTCAAAAAGGTATTACCAAGTTGCAATACTTTTTTTGAGGCTCTTTTGTCTTGTTATTTTTTCAATTGACTATAAAATCTCCAATTTAATTGCTCGTCATTTTGTAAAGAGACTAAGAGGAACTGTATTAAACGAATTATAATCTGTATAAATAACCTTAATGTTCCATTATTAGATGTACACCGTAAAATACCTGCATAACAAATATAAAATATTAATCGTTATGCAGGAAACCTATCTATCCAATCAAGTAAGAAATAATCAGTAGGATATGTTCCAAAACTTCAAATCGCTTGTATATCAAATATCATGAGACGCTTACAAAAGTTTAAATAACATAATTTTTAACTATATTTTCAGCTACAATATTCCTCTGCTAATCTTACACATTATATTTAATCTTCTTTTCTTCGACCTACATATAGGCTCAATAGAATACCGCTACCTAAAAGAACAGATATATAATCAGATTGACTTCCAGTTTCTGGTAATTTTTCCCCATGGTTTTCTTTAACTGGAGTTGCTACTACTGGGTTAGCATTTACTGGAGTTGCTGGTTGACCCGGTGTTGGTACTACTGGTGGTTCTGGTTTAACCGGTACTTCTGGTGTTGGAACAACTGGAGTTGGAACAACTGGAGTTGGTTGTACTGGCACATTTGGTGTTGGTTGCGCTGGTACTGTTGGAATATCTAATTTTGGTACCTCTTGTACTTCTGGCATTCCTGGTACTCCACCATTGAATTCTGGCAATTCATGAACTTCTGGCATTCCTGGCACACCACCGTTGAATTCTGGCAATTCATGAACTGGTGGTTCTGGCATTGCAAATGTTGGTCCTTCTGGCACATTTGGTGTTGGAGGAACTGGTTTGTCATTTGATGGTGTTACTGGTTTGTCTTGGCATCCACATTTATCATCTTTGCCATCCTTACCGTCTTTGCCATCACGTCCATCACGACCATCTTTACCGTCTTTAACAACTATTTTTGTCACAGTTCCGTCAGAATTGATGATTGTGATTGTATGACTACCATCTCCATTATCTTCAACAGAAACTTTTGGTGATTTACCATCTTTACCGTCTTTAATCACCATTTCTGTCTTACTTCCATCAGGATTAATAATTGTAACAACGTGAGTTCCATCGTTATTATTTTTAACAGTTACAGTTGGTGAAACGCCATCTTTGCCATCTTTGATAATAGATTTGTATTCACGACCATCAGAATCAACGATTGTTAAGGTGTGAGTTCCGTCTCCGTTATCAACGATGTTCGCTTTTGGTGATTTACCATCAAAAATTGTAGTTGTCGTTTCTTTACCATCAGTTCCTGTCACCTTAATAGTGTGCGAACCGTTGTTGTTATCAATCACTTCAAGTTTTGGTGCTTTACCATCACGAACTGTAGTTGTTGTAGTTGTACCGTCTGAGTTCACAACTGTAATCGTGTGAGTGCCATCTCCGTTATCCACAACCTTAGCAGTTGGTGATTTACCGTCACGAACTGTAGTTTCAGAAACAGTACCATTACCGTTTTCTATACGAATTGTGTAAGTACCATCATGGTTGTCAGTAACAGTCGCTACTGGTGATTTACCATCTTTAATGATTGTCTCAGTAATAGTTCCATCACCATTTAGAACTGAAATCTTATGAGTTCCATTTTGTTCGTCAGTTATAGTAACTTTTGGTGATTTACCATCACGAACTGTGATTTCAGTTGTCACACCTTCTGGATTTGTAATAACGATTGTATGACTTCCGTCTCCATTGTCACGAACAGATGCGGTTGGAGTACGTCCATCAACACCGTCACGTCCATTCTTAACAACAAACTCATTCTTAGTTCCGTCTGGGTTAGTGATTGTTACTGTGTGGCTTCCATCTGGGTTTTCAGTAGTTGTTGCTGTTGCAGCTTTACCATCTTTGATGATAGCATTGGTAACATTGCCGTCTCCATCTGTAACTTTAACAGTATGAGTTCCATCTCCGTTATCCGTTACTTCAACTTTTGGAGTCTTACCGTCTTTACCGTTTTTAACAACTGTTTCTTTAGTTGTTCCATCTGGATTTGTTACAGTAATTGTATGGCTTCCATCTGGATTTTCTGTTGTTGTGATATTGGCAGTTTTACCGTCTTTACCATCTTTGATAATAGCATTCGTAACATTGCCATCTTCATCCGTAACTTTAAAAGTATGAGTTCCATCATTGTTATCAGTCACTTCAACTTTTGGAGTCTTACCGTCTTTACCGTTTTTAACAACTGTTTCTTTTGTTGTTCCGTCTGGATTTGTTACAGTAATTGTATGGCTTCCATCTGGATTATCTGTTGTTGTAATAGTAGCAGTTTTACCGTCTTTGCCATCTTTGACTTTAGTAGTTGATTCAGAGCCATCTCCATTGCGTACTGTAATAGAGTATGTGCCATCTCCATTATCTGTCATCGTTACAACTGGTGATTTACCATCTGCTCCGTTTGCTCCTGTTTCACCTTTATCACCTTTTGTAATTTTAGGAACCACAGTTGCTGTAACTAATGGACTAGTAGCTTTATTTGGTTCAGTTTGTGTTACAAAAATATTATCACCTTTCACCACGGCTTTGTCTAAAGTAACTGACCATGTTCCCTCCGAAACTGTAGCTGTTTTAACGGTACTATCTGGAAGGGTAACACTAATAGTAGAATCTGTTATCCCTGTTCCTGTAATCGTTGTAACACCTTCGATAATGGCATCTACCATCGCTTCCTTGGATACAACTAATCCCGATTGAGGAACAACAGTGGCACTGATGTCATTACTAATCGTTTTGTTTACTTCTTTTTGTCGAGCAGAAATACTTTGTCCTTTTACAAGAGGTGCTGGCGTATCTACCATCCATGTTCCATCCTCTACCACTAAAGCTGTTTTCTCAACTCCATCTGGAAGCGTAACGGTAACCGTAGCTCCTGCAACACCGCTTCCTTTAATTACATTAGAACCTTCTTTCGCATCTGTAATAATAGGAATCTTAGAAATAACTTCTACTACATTCAAGACAAAGGTTTCTCTAGCTTCACCACTACCTAATAGATCATCATTTCGCGCAATAAAAGTAAAAGTTATAGTACCCGTTCGCGTAGGAGTCCCACTAATGGTGTGTGTGCTGGCGTCATAGGTCAATCCATAAAACATCTTTAAGAATGCATCAATGTACGATTCCTCCATACCTCTTTCACTAGCATGATTAATATATCCACTACTGCCAAAAGAATCAAGTAATGCATCACTACCGTAAATCTTTGCATGATCATTTAGTTCTATCGTTGAGGGTTCCATAGGAGTCCCTACTTGGATGGTTTGATGATTGTGGGGAATCCTAATAGTAGCTGGAAGTGGATCTACCTGAATAGTCACTGTAGCTTTTCTTTCATTACCACGTATACCACTTGGGTTAGCAACCATTGTAATTGTAAAGGTTCCAGCTTGAGTAGGCGTTCCTTCAATCACCTTCTTATCGCTATTGTAAATAATCCCCTGAGGAAGAGTCCCGCTTTCTACACTAACCTCTATCCCATCTGGTACACTCACCGCCACTGGAGCAATCGCTGACATAACAGTCGTATGTCGTTCCTGATTATCCATAAAGTTAAATTCCTTAGCAGTCACCGTCAATGGAATCGTTAATTCATTTCTAACACCACCAGCAACTCCTGTGAAATTTTTGTCTAAGAATGTTGACAAATAGATTATGTGTTTCCCCACGACTGTAGGTATTCCCGTAATCTTGCCTGTTGACGCATCATAGCTTAAACCAATATCAGATAGAGAACCAAAATAACTATAATCACGTTCCTTCACCAGTACATTTAGTTGTAAGGTAGAATGTGGTTCCTTGGTGACTGTAATAGTCGGAATAGAATCCTTGGCTGTTACTTCAACAGATGACCTATCTGCCTCTAAAATCGGTGTTAACGGTTCTACACGAAGAGTTACCTGCCTTCTTGTAACTTGACCTCCAAGTGCCTGTGGCATAACCGCCCGAATATTAAATTCATAGGTACCTACCCCTTCTGTTGGATTTCCTATAATTTGATGATTGGATGCATCATATCTCACTCCAGACGGAGCATTCTCTAAATCAATTGTTGCACGTTCATCAAAATCCGATACCGTAATTGGAATCATCTCTTTATCTGCAGCAAATGTCTGGTTTTCATTGTTAATACTAAGAGCTGATGTTATAGGAGTAACTTCAATATTAATTGTCTTCCAAATAGTTCTGCGAACGTTGATATCTGCATAGTTATACGGCATTTCGGTCTGAACTAAAATTTGATAAACATATCCCTCGTAGGACATTGCACTTGGAATTCCTGTAATAGTTCCTGTATGTGTCGACTCATCATACGAATAACTCAAACCAGCTGGTAAAGAATTTGAATCGACTGTCAGTTTTGAATGCGAATCATGCTTGATTGTAATAGGTGGAATCTCTGTTCCAATCGATGCTAGGAGACGTGTTTCATTAGAAGTATAAGCATCTGTTGCTTGAGTTCCTGATCCGATTGTCAAGCTCGGACTTAGCCCTGTTACGTTAATGGTATAGGTAGTAGTTGTAGTACGAACAAGCCCATTTGAACCTCTTCTACTAATTGTTGCAATGAGCTCATAGCGACCAACTGCAGTCGGTATCCCTGTAATTTTAGTCCCATCATTACTAATTTTTAGACCAGAATTAGAAAAATTATAGGAATCATTCGCACGATAAGTTACCACTGCATCGTCAGGTACCTCTTGCAATCCAAGAGCAGATACCTTGGATAAGACCGAAACTTCTGTGTTTTCTGGAGGAACGACAAATTCCTTCGGCTTCACAGTTAGACGCACAACAGTCGACTTAACAACATCTCCCTTAACAGCAAGTACTGGAACTTCATACTGCCCTTCATAAAGACCTTTCCCTATAATTTTATTATCAACAAATCGTGTCCCTTTTGGAAGTTTTGTCTTATCAACTTTAATGGTCACACCTTCACTTGGAGTCGTTGTGATGACCATTTCTTTCCAATCTTCACCCTCGGAAATTGTTTGATCTGTATTAGTAACATTAACCGCTAAATCGTCTACTGTATTAGATTCTATCACATAATAAAAATCGGTAAAGGTTTCATGTTTTTTCCCTTCGTCATCTGTAAATGTCACATAAACACGCGCCTTTTGTTGTGACGACGTGTGCTTCAAACCGTAAATAGAAATAGTAGAGTCATTAGGGTTCCCTTCAAAAAAGGCATAACCGCCACTTGATTCCACACGAATTCCTGTTATTTTGGAGTTGTTTTCCATAGAAACTGGAATAGGGGTTGGAACTGTTCCCTCATGCCAATGCTGGTTTGGAATCGGATTAATAGCGTCTACTATCTCAAACTCAAATGTCCGCGGAGCACCAGTCTGATAGTGACCATCATAGGCATTCACTGAAAAAGAATATTTTCCCTTCGCAACTTTAATACCTGATTTTTTGACAACATAGGCTTCTGTCGGATGTCCTTCCGTAACCTTTCCAGGAACTGCCCTCAACTCAACCCCTGCTGGAAAACTATCTGCTTTTATATAGGCATTATCTTTATTGAGAGTTACTTTTCCTAAGATTTGTTCTTCATCAGAAATCGGAAGCGTAACCTTATCAGTAGATTTATCTACATACTCTTCATTAGGTTCAAAAAGAGCATCTGCATTGGTTAACGCATAAGTACGATTATCTGAAGCGTTGGAGTCTGAGCGTTCACTAGAAATAGAATTTTCATAAGTTGTAAAATTCAATGTAATCGTTTTGACTAAGTTCAAGCTATCAGTCATTTGAAATTTCACTGAATAGTTACCTGCTGTTTTAGGCAATTTCGTAAATTGAAGATAATATGGAGTTTTATCCAAGATACCATACATGTTATCTTTCAACAATCCACTTGACAAATCATACCCTGGCATTGTTTGGAAATCTACAGTATTACTGTAAACTCCCTTATCTGGAGCCTTGTCTTTCCTTAAGTCCACCAACTTAACTTCTACTCCATCTGAAGCGGATAACAACCGAAAATCTGTAATAGATAATCCTTGTTTATTATTATTAGCATAATCTGTAGAACGATCCATTAGAGCAAAGATTGGAATCATGGCATAATAACGTTTCGTATCTGCGGTAGCATTTTCAACAGTTTGATTACTAGAATCCATAAAATAACCAAAGGGAGTCGTTGGCATTCTGATTCCATCAATCGTGATGTCTATTTTTGGTCCAGAAGAATCTTTATATAGATCATTCAAATTACTTACTCCTTTATAAATAACCGGAGAAGTTCGAGAAGGATCTGTTATGCTACCATCATATGTAAACTCAGTCCTATCATCTCTATTATTGGGAAAATAAGACAAAGGATTGTCTCTCCCTGAAGTTGCTAACACCATAAATCCAAAGTGAGTTGTTGTCGTAATATTTATAAATCCAGCTACTTTCACTTCAGGATGTGAACGGGATTGGAATCCAACTTCATATTTTCCTCCCATTTCTCTTGTTGGCGTAAGGGTAGCAGTTAACCAGCCACCTTCCAAGTCTAAATTAAAGCCTAAATCCTTTGCCCCTTGGGTCATTTCCAAGTCAGAAGCGTCAATGTTTGAAAAACCAACTTTATACTTTATTTCATAAGTATGCTGAGCATTTCCAGCAAGAGTAATACTTTCTTCACCTAATTTGCCCGGAGTTATCTTTTCTAGTGTTAAGTATGGTTGCCCAGTAACGGCAGGGGAAGGATACTCTACTTTCCTCTTTTGCCTCACCTTTCCCTTATCAGAGTTATGGAGTTTAAAAATAACCTTTACAGGAACCCCTTCTGATAAGGTGATAGTTTGATGGCTTGTTGCATTATCAGAGATACTCCATCCCTTGAGGGATTCATTTCCATCAATGGAAGCTTGAACAGTCACTTCCTTTTTCACAACTGCTTCAAAGGTAGAAACCGTTTCTTCCTTGTCCTCACTATCTAGGACAAGCCCCGTCTTTTCATCAACGTATTCAACTGTATACTTAAGCGTGACAGTACGGTCTGTAGCTTCTGATTTCCCAAATCCCTCTACTTCGTAGACAAAAACATTGTCCTCCCCTTCAACAATTTCTTTTGTAAAGGTTGTTGGATTACCATCTGGAACATAGTAACTTTCTAATTGACTATCATTTGCTAGCTCTCCACCAATTTCTGTAACGATAACTTTTGCTTTTGCTTCAGTAGTTTCTACCGTCTTCGTCTTCGTTACCTCATGAACTACTTGATGAGATTTGCGATCTACATAGCGTACTTTATAGACAATACTTACTGCTCTTTTAGGAGTTGTAAGTTCTTCACTTGCTCTTATTCCTGTTTCTACCCCTGAAGCAGCTGTTTCAGTCGCATTTTCTTCTGGATGAGACGATGTAACAATAAGATGATTTGTTTCAATATCTCGGGTACTTGATTCACTACTCTCCGCCCTATCCAATGGCTTCAAATCAGGAATAGAAGCACTTTCTTCTGCTTGTACAGGAGACATCAGTACCCCCATTAAAACAGCCGGACCCACTAATCCAATCAAAGCCGAATTAGCTCCATATGCCTTATACTTACGGATTGAAAAGATTTCCTTATGTTCTTTTTTCACTACTAGTTCTCCTTTTCTATTTTTTCTACTTTAATACAATTTGATTTATTAAGGCGCGGGAGAAAGATAACCTGTTTTGAATTCTCACAAACATCTTCTGTTCGAGTAATATCTATTTCTATTTGTTCTTTTATTCGAGCAAAGTCCTCGGTCTCCGAGTTTTCAAAAGCATCTTTATATCGTCTCAAAGTGTCTTGCAATTCTTTAGATAACTCCTCTTTCTGCGCAACAACTCTATTTTTGATTCCGTTTAAAATTTCCATCGATTGATGAAAACGTGCAAATTCATCTGATATTGTTTTGTTAGCATTATATAGCAACTCCGTTGCTTCTTGCTTAGCCTCTTCCACTAAACGTTTTGACAATTGTTTCGCATCAATAATAACCTCAGAAATAAGCTCCTCTTGAGAGCGAAATCCATGTAGTTGAACATTCAACTCTTCAATCATTTGTGCTTTCCCTTCAAGTTCTTGTTTGAGGCGTTCTTTATCCCCCTCTAAACTGCTAATCACATCATCAACTTCCTTTTTGTTATATCCAAAAAGACTTCTTCTTATATTCACCATATTTATTTCCTCTTTTGCAACGCCTGATACATAGTCAGATTTACCACATTTGTATTTCTTTATTCTACTTCACCAAACCATCATTATTATCAACTTGAAATCCAAGTGATTTTTCATCATTGTTCCTTTCCTCAACTTTCATTTAACTAAAATATATATGCACCAAAAACATATAAAATTTATAACATTACATGGTTTCTAACTTATTTTCCGTATGCTATTTTAACAACTATACATTTTTACCTCTTCCTCCCTACTCACCTGAGTACAATCCCATTGAGAAAACATGGGCTCAATCAAAAAGCGCCTCAAAAAGTATTACCAAGTTGCAATACATTTTACGAGACTATTTTATTCTCTTCTTGTTTCAATTGACCATGCTCTTTACTTTAGTTACACAAAGTCTCATATTAATTCTATTACCCCCCCCCCGAAATTGTCAATGATTTTTATGTTAAGTTTTTATTACATTTTCTTTACGTAGCGCCTGTTTTCCTAAGAGATTAAACCTGACAGCTCAAAAATAATACTGATATAATACAGCGTACTATCCTAGATCCAAGCCGCTATATTTTTAAACAAAGAAAAACCCACCAACCTTAGTTGATGAGTTTCAAATCTATTTTCTAAATTTCCACTGGCTATAAATCCCGAAACCGATAATCCAAATAGCTGAACCGATTGCTCCGACAAATGTAGACTCTTGTAAAAAGAGGGTTACAAAGACAAAGGCAAAGAAGAGCATGGTTAAAGGATTTAGGAAACGATAATGGGGCATGAGATAACCATCTACCATAAAGTCTGGTGACTTGCGGTATTTAAGGTGAGCCACCATAATCAAGATATAAATGGCGATATAGACACCTGATGATGATGCCGTAATCAAGGCAAAGGCATCCGAAACACCTGGCAAAACATTGATAAAGGCAGCCAGAGCAATTAAGATTGCTGAAGCGATGATAGCATTTTGTGGCACGTTGTGGCGAGAAAGGGTGTCTGCCTTGATTGCTTTTAGGAAGCGATTTGGCGAATCATGGGCAATCTGATACAAATGACGACCTGTTGAATAAAGGGTTGAGTTAAGGGCAGAAGCTGCTGATGTCAAAACGACGAAGTTAATCAAGGCTGCTGCCCACTTGATACCTGCCAATTCAAATACTGTAACAAAAGGAGAATCAGCCGAAGCAAGTTCACGCCACGGAATGATAGCCATGATGGCTAAGAGGGCACCACCGTAGAAAAAGGCGATTCGCAAAGGAATTTCCTTAACGGCTTTTGGCAAGACCTGACGTGGATTTTTGGTTTCAGAAGTTGTTACTCCAATAAACTCAATCATTAGATAAGCAAAGAAAACCATCTGAAAGGCCATGACAAAGTTCACTCCACCATTTGGGAAGAGGGAGAAATTGTCGGCGATATTGGCCAAACTTGCTACTCCATGTGGTGTCTTAAAGCCTGTCAAGACCATAAAGACTCCTGTGGCAATCATAGCTAAAATAGCCACAATCTTGACCATAGCAAACCAAAACTCAACTTCTCCAAAGAGCTTCACCGCAATCAGATTGACCAAGGCTAGAATGGTCAAAAATCCAATCTCAATCATCCAACTTGGCCAAGTTGGGAACCAAAATTGCACATAATGTGCGATAGCAGTGATTTCCGCCATACCGATAAAAACAACGGATAGCCAATAGGACCAAACTGAGAAATAACCCCAGCCCTTACCTAAATGGCGCGTGATAAAGTTGATAAAGGTATGTTGCTCAGGATCTTGGTAGAGCATTTCCCCAACCGCACGCATCATGAGGAACATAAAGGCCCCTGTAATCATATAAATCAGCACAATGGAAGGACCTGTTAGGCTAATAGAGCGACCTGCTCCCAAAAAGAGTCCTGTTCCAATTGTTCCCGCAATGGCCATAACCTGCACGTGACGATTGGTCAGACCACGCTCCATCTTATTTTTTTTCTTCTTTGAACTCATATCGTCTCCAATTCAATTTAAAATGGAAAAAGGAGTGAGTGAAGCGCACAGCCTCCCCACTCCTTTTTTTGTTTTTAGACTGTTTTTTCAACCTTTAAGATTTTTACATCATAGCTACCAACAGGTGTTTCAATGGTTGCTGTATCACCTGTTTTCTTACCAATCAAGGCTTGTCCAATTGGGCTTTCATTTGAAACCTTACCTGCAAAGGCATCCGCACCTGCTGAACCTACGATAATATAAACTTCTTCTTCGTCCTCACCAATTTCTTGGATAGTAACTGTTTTCCCAATCGCTACTTCGTCTTGGGCAACTGAGTCACTATTGACGATTTCAGCATAACGGATTTTTGTTTCCAAGCTAGAGATTTGTCCTTCAACAAAGGCTTGTTCATCCTTAGCTGCTTCGTATTCACTGTTTTCTGAAAGGTCACCGTATGAACGAGCAATCTTAATACGTTCTACCACTTCTGGTCGGCGGACCAATTTCAATTCTTCTAATTCTTTTTCAAGTTTTTCCTTTTCCGCAAGGGTCATAGGATATGTTTTTTCTGCCATTTTTCTCAACTTTCTTCTGATGATATTTTCTAAAGAAAATTATGTGAAGTATCACATAATTTTAGTTTGTTTGGTTTAATTTGCTGTTGACATGTTCGGCAACATTCCGATCATGTTCTTCTTTATTGCTAGCATAGTAGACCTTACCATCTGTCACGTCTGCAACAAAGTAAAGGTTATCACTCTTAGTCTGATTGATACTTGACTCGATAGCATCCAAGCTTGGACTATCTACCGGACCAGGCATGAGGCCTAGATTTGTATAAACATTGTATGGTGAATTAATCGATGTATCAATTCCAGCATCGTCGGCAAGACTAATCTTCTGACCAAGTTTTCCTTGGGCATACAAGATGGAAATATTGCTTTGAAGTGGCATACCAAGATTCAAGCGATTGTAGAATACACCTGCAATCAACTTACGGTCTTCCGTCTTAGCTCCTTCTTTTTCGACAAGAGAAGCAATGGTCAGCAATTCATTGACCGTCAAATTCTTAGACTTAATCGTACTGTAATGAGGTGCCAAAGTCTTGTCCATAGCTGCCAACATCTCATCAATCAAGCTTTCAATAGTTGTACTTTCCTTGATAGAATATGTAGCTGGGAAGAGGAAACCTTCCAAACGGTAACGAACGCCACTTTCCTTTGTAGGTAAGCTTTCAAGTAGACTCGGATATTTGGCAACTTCTTGGCTGATAAAGTTCTCATCTTGAACTTTTGCCAGAAAGGCATCCGCTGTCAAAGGCTCTTTGAAGTCACCTTGCAATTGACCCACAGCTTGTGCCATTTGATCAATCGTATAACCTTCTGGAATTGTTAAATTCGCAAGCGCAGGTTCTTGAGCTTCAGCTGTTCCACCTTTTTGCAATTCATGGATGATATCTTCTGTACTCATACTCTTTTGCAAATTGTAATAGCCAGACTTCAAATCTGAATAATTTTTATATTTCGCATAAAAAGCAAAAATCACTCCGTGTTTAATCAAACCAGACTTTTCAAGAGTTGAACCAATTGTTTGAACATTAGCTCCTTCTGGGATTTGCACTGTCACATATTGTTTAGATGAAGCATCCACAGGCTGTAAAGATGACTGAACATACTGATAACCGAAGTAACCACCTGCTGAAATCAAGCCTAGGAAAATTAGTAGGGAAATGAAGAAGGTCTTGAATCCTGATTTTTTCTTCTTAGTAGGCTGAACTGTCTCACGACGGCTACGACGTGGAGTTGTAGATATTTCTTCTACAGCTTTCTTTTCCACTACTGGTTGTGAAGTAGGAACTTCTTTTTTTACTACTTCTTTCTGCCCCTCTGTCTTATAAGAAACAGCTACTCTTGTTGGAATTTCATTAAATTCCTTTTCCACTTTTCTAGGACTAACAGGTCCTGGAGTTGGTCTTGATACTCCCTCCGCTGATGGAGTAGAAGGTCCTTCTTGACTCGGGTGACTAGGAGCAAGTGGAGCTTGTCTTACAGCCTCTTCTGCAGGAGAAGAAGGCACATCTTGACTTGGATGACTTGGAACAGTAAGAGTTTCTCTTTTAATCTCATCTGATGGAGAAGCCGGTACATCTTGACTTGGGTGAGTAGGCACGGTAGGAGCTTTTCTCATAATCTCCTCTACAGCTGATAGAGAATCTTCCATTATCTCTTCTATCGACTGGTCATTTTTAGAAGAAAATTGGGGTTTTATTGAAGCTAAATCAACTTCCTCCTGATCTTC
Organism: Streptococcus sp. K0074; assembly: GCF_048843365.1. Classification (GTDB taxonomy): domain Bacteria; phylum Bacillota; class Bacilli; order Lactobacillales; family Streptococcaceae; genus Streptococcus; species Streptococcus mitis_BM. The sequence goes on along the minus strand of NZ_CP184836.1, from coordinate 846,855 downwards.
TTCATGTTTTTTAACTCGTTCTAAATCTCGTAAAATCTGCTCTTTAAAGCTTAATTTTTCTTCTTCTCTTGACTTTTCACTCAAAAGTTTTTCCTCCTCGTTGACAATCCATAATATTATATCTTAAAAGTCTAGGAAAAGCAACCTATGATGCCTTGTCTTGCCTATTTTTTAGCTTCCCAGACCATATCATACCAAGTTTCCCCTGCAAATGTTGACTGGGACAAGCCTTCGTTGACAAATCCGTGTTTTTCATAGTAGGCGATAAGATAGTCATGACAGGTTAGGTTAATGCCTTCTCTCTCATCTTCAAGAGCAAGTTCTTTCAAGGTTGTTAGCAATTTCTGCCCCAGTCCGAGGCCCTGTGCCTCCTTGGCAATAGAGAGACAGGTCACAGAGATATAGCCACCAGTCTCATGACTATAGTCTTTTATGTCTTCTGTAAAAGACTGGTCTTGTAGATAGCGGTGAGGGACAACTGGCCCTTCGATATAACCAATAATCTTACCTTCTTTTTCCGCAACCAGAAAAGAGGTCTGAATTTCTCGCAAATGCACCTCAAAGACAGATCGAGGAATAGCTTCTTCTACCGAGAAATTCTCTAGTTCAATCTCGACAATCCGATCCAAATCTTCTAATTTTGCTTGTCTGATTTTCATTGTACCTCCAGATAAAAGGGATTAAACCAAATCATACTATAGCCCTGGCTAGTTACATAAAGGGAGGTTTCTTCATCAATAAAACCGTTCATTTCAAAATAGGAAAGCAGCTCATCAGGACTCTCCAAACGAATCCCCTTGTACTCCAGCTCAACTGCCACCTCTTTCAAAGCTGCAAGAAGAAGTGTTCCCAACCCCTGTCTCTGATGGTCAGACTCAATGACTAAAGAAAGTACTTTTAGACATTGCGGATTGTCTGACTGAGGACTTGATAGAATATAGCCTAACAGTTGATTTTCATCCCTAGCTAGAAGAAAGGTATCCGCACACTTACGGATACTTTCTTCTAAGATATGGGAAGGTTGCTGCTTTTCAGCTGGAAAAGACGAGGTCTGAATCGCCTCTATCTCAGCCAAATCAGACTTATTTGCCTGAATGATCTTAATTGGAATTTCCATGGGAACATCCTACTGAACATTGCTTGTCAAGTTAGACAAGAGACGCTCAAATGAGTATTCATAGGTTTGGATGTCTCCTGCTCCCATAAAGACATAGACAGCATTATCATGGTCTAGGAGTGGAGAAACATTTTCAACAGTGATCACTTGGTGTTTCTTATTGATTTTATTGGCTAGGTCTTCTACCTTAACATCACCATGGTCTACTTCACGAGCAGATCCATAGATTTGTGCTAGATAAACCGCATCCGCTTGATTCAAAGCGTGGGCAAAGTCGTCCAACAAAGCAATGGTTCTGGTAAAAGTATGCGGTTGGAAGACTGCTACAATTTCCTTGCTTGGGTATTTCTGACGAGCTGCATCCAAGGTCGCAATGATTTCTGTTGGATGGTGAGCAAAGTCATCGATAATCACTGTATCATTGACAATTTTCTCAGTGAAACGACGCTTAACACCGGCAAATGTTTTCAAGTGCTCACGCACCAAGTTCAAATCAAATCCTGCTGTGTAAAGCAATCCGATAACGGCTGTCGCATTCATGATATTGTGACGACCAAAGGTTGGAATGTGGAATTGACCCAATTCTTGTCCACGGAAGTGAACTGTGAAGGTTGAACCAGTTGTTGAACGAAGGAGATCGCTAGCTACAAAGTCATTACCCTCAGTTTCAAAACCATAATAATAAATCGGAGCATTGGCTGTAATTTTACGCAATTCTGCATCTTCACCATAGACAAAAAGACCCTTGGTAATTTGTTTGGCATAGTCATTAAAGGCATTGAAAACATCCTCTAGACTTGTGAAATAGTCTGGATGGTCAAAGTCAATGTTGGTGATAATAGAGTATTCTGGATGGTAAGGCATAAAGTGACGCTCATATTCGTCAGATTCAAAGACAAAATATTTGGCATTGGCCGAACCACGACCTGTTCCATCTCCAATCAAGAAGCTGGTGTCTGTGATGTGAGACAAGACATGAGACAACATACCTGTTGTTGAAGTTTTTCCGTGCGCACCAGCAACTCCCATGCTGACAAAGTCACGCATAAAGCTACCTAGAAACTCATGGTAACGTTTGTAGCTGATGCCATTTTGGTCCGCATAAGCAATTTCGACGTTGTTATCTGGACGAAAGGCATTTCCAGCAATAATTTCCATATCACCGTCTAGATTCTTTTCATCAAAAGGAAGAATGGTAATTCCTGCCTGCTCAAGACCACGTTGAGTAAAGTAGTACTTTTCAACATCTGATCCCTGTACCTTATGACCCATTTGGTGCAACATCAAGGCCAAGGCACTCATCCCTGATCCCTTAATTCCGATAAAATGATATGTCTTTGACATGTTTCCTCCCCTATTCTGTAATTCTGGTCAGATTCAACTCTTGGGCAACCCGACGTTCTTGTTCTGTTTGTTTACTTTTTTTATTGTAGATTTGGCTCTTCTTTAGAAAATCATAGTTGTTTTTCTTTGGAGCAGATGCTGACACTTCTTCATTCTTAGTAGGTATAGAATGAACTTCTTCCGCCAAGATGTAATGAGACTGGGTCAATTTTTGACTATATTTGACAAATTCACCAGGATTTTCCTTTTGGAAAGGAGCGGTAGGTTGATTGCCCTTTCTAACTAGACTTGGCTGAGAATGGCGTCTTGTAGGAGTGATGTCCTTAGTAAGATAGCTTGCCGAGCGTTTCTTTTTCAAATCCGCACGCGCTTCTTCACGCGCCACCTCCGCATAGCTCTTTCCTTCTTTTTTTACCCCTAAAGGAGCCTTTTTAGGTTTCTCTACTTGCTTTTCAATCGGTTTGACTGGTGTTTCTTCAGCAATAGGAGCCCATTCTAAATAATTTTTATCTCGATACTCACCCTTGATATTACTGATCAGATCAGACTCATCATAGAGATTCATGACTGGCATTTCAGTCAACATGACCTCGTCATCTGACACCAATGGAAATCGTTCTTGTTTCATTTTCTATTTCCTTTCAACACTTCATTATAGCGTATTGTCTTGATTTTTCAAGTGCTGACTTCAGAAATTCCCAAAATTTCTCTAATTTCTGCTAGGGTCAGGCTGCCACGTGACTCTGTTCCGTCCAATACTTGTGACACCAAATGTTTCTTTTGTTCTTGGAGTTCCTGAATTTTTTCTTCGATAGTTCCTTTAGTTACCAAGCGATAGACCTCTACCATTTCCTCTTGTCCCATCCGATGGGCACGGCCAATGGCTTGCGCCTCCACCGCAGGATTCCACCAAAGGTCGACCAAGATAACCGTATCAGCACCTGTTAGGTTCAGACCGACCCCACCTGCCTTGAGGGAAATCAGAAAGGCATCTCGTTCACCTTGGTTAAAGGCCTTGGTCATATCTTGTCTTTCCTTGGCTGGGGTTGAACCTGTAATTTTAAAGGAAGTCAAGCCCAAGTCTGGCAGTTCTTGTTCTATTTTCTCCAACATTCCCTTGAACTGTGAGAAAATCAAGACACGGTGTCCGCCGTCTGCCACCTGTAGCAGCAGGTCTCGGAGACTATCTAGTTTGCCGCTGGCTCCCTGATAATCTTCCATAAAGAGGGCAGGGGTGTCACAGATTTGACGCAAGCGCATCAGACCAGACAAAATTTCCACTCGACTACGCTGAAATTCCTGATCTGACACCTGAGCCAAACGGTCTCGCATCTGTTGTAACTGGGCTAGGTAGATAGCCTTTTGCTGGTCTTCCAGTTCATTCTTATAAACCACTTCAATCAAGTCTGGTAATTCAGTCAGAACTTCTTCTTTCTTGCGCCGCATCACGAAAGGTTTGATAAACTGAGCAACGCGCTCAGCTGGTAATTTCATAAATTCTTTCTTGCTTGGCAAAAGTCCTGGCATGACGATTTGGAAAATAGACCACAGCTCACCTAGATGGTTTTCAATCGGAGTCCCTGACAAGGCAAAGACCGACGGCACCACAAACTGTCTCAAGGTCTGAGCGATCTTAGTCTGGGTATTTTTCATGACCTGAGCCTCATCTAAGAAAAGGAAGTCAAAGGCCATCCCCTGATAAAGATTACTGTCCTGACGAAAGGTAGCATAACTAGTCACATAGATTTGATGGCTCTCAACAAGAATCTCTTCTCGACCAGATTTCAAACCATGAACAACAGCCACATCCAACTGTGGAGCAAATTTCTGAAACTCATCTGCCCAGTTGTAGATTAAACCTGACGGTGCTAAAATCAAAACCCGACTTTCTTTTGTCACTTGACTGGTCAAAAAAGCAATGGTCTGCAGGGTTTTACCAAGTCCCATATCATCAGCCAAAATCCCACCAAAACCATAATGATAGAGCATTTGTAGCCAGCTGATTCCCTTTTCCTGATAATCTCGCAAATCAGCCTGAACCTGAGTTGCTTGTCTAGGGAAGTCCTCTGGATGCGTCAAATCGTGAGCCAGATTCTGGAATTCTTGTGAAAAAGAAACACGATCTCGTCCTTCAAAGAGATGAGCTAAACTATAAGCCAAAGATTTTCGAGCCTGCAAGGCCCCATCTTTTAATTCAAACTGCCCCAGTTCCTGTAGATTTTGGCGAATTTTCTTGGTTTCTTCATCGAAAAAGTAGACTTTATTAGACGAATCAATATAAAAATCTCGATTATCAACCAAGGCCTGCATAGCTTGGTCAATTTCCTCTTGGGCTATATCTTGAAAATCAAACTGGATTTCCAAGAGACCTCCCTTGGAAGCAATCTGCACTTGAGGGCTTGCTAGGTTATAGAGTTCTTCTAACTTGTCTGATAAATCAACATTCCCCAGTTTTTCAAAGACTGGAATGATTTCGTGGAAGAAATGATAAACAGACTCTGCTTTTAGGGCCTGACGCCAAGATTGAAAGTCTGCTTCAAAACCTGCAACCAAACAGACTTGGAAAACTCTTTCTTCTAAGTCAGCATCACTCGAAAATGGTAATTTTTCTAGCTCTTGTCGGCTTGATACCTGCCTATCCCCATAATCAAACTGAATCTCTAAACGAATCCGATTGTCTTCTTCCCTGTCAAAGTAAAAAGAGGGCTCAAAGGATTTGATTTGTAGACGTTCTGGAGCTGAAACGGTCCCCATCTGGCTAAAAAGAGTTAAACAAGAAGCTAACTTATCGCGGTCACTGCTATCAAATTGCAAGTATTTCTTTCCATGCTGATCCACAGGTAGCGCTTTGATTTCCTTGAGAAGACGCATCTGCTGATCGGTTAGAAAATAAACCTGTCCTTTATGAAACAGCACAACTCCCTGATAAAAGACATTGACCCTGGGGCTCTCGCTGATTTCCATTTCAAAATAATCCGAGTATGCTGTTACTGTAAAGGCAAATAAATTGGCACCCGCATTCATATCCTGAAAAAGCAGGGTTTGGTAGCTATCCACTTGATGGTCAAATTGAAAATGGAGCAAGGCCATCAGTAAATTCACACCCTGCTCAAAAAAAGTCAGAGGAAAAAAGAGATGCCGACCTTGGTTTTGGAAAAAGAGGTCTGGAGCCAGTCCTTCTTGCGTTAAACCCCGCAAGAAAGTAAGAAGTTCTTGGCTGGCTTCATCAAAGGCTTCCCAAGATAGAGACTCCTCATAAGTTTTACCAATCATATAAGGTTTTCTCTGCTCGACAACTTTTAAAAAGAGTGGAATATCCCGAATGACATAGTATTTTTGACTTTTAATTTGCCCAATTCTCAGGGTCCACAAGATACGGTTACTTCCTGCTTCCACTTGTCCCACGGCCGATAATTCATAAGCGCGTTCTGATTTTGGAGACAATATTCGTTCTAAAAATTTGCCACCCAAGGTCACCTTGGTTTCAACGGCCTCTTTTTCTTCATGACCTTCTTCCAGACTCTGCAAGATTTCTTGGCCACGCTCATCATTTTTTAGAAAATGCTCCAAAGCCGCCAAATGCACACAGTAGCCCTTCTTTTGGAAAAAATCGCAGGCACAAAAAACCAAATCATCCTCTAAACTATAGCGCAGTTCTTCTTCTGCAACGCGAGCGTAGAGCCGATTGTTCTTTTCCTTGATAATGTCAACCTTACCAGTTTCATAAAGGGCAACGCCTTCGATACGGACTTTCCCCGGAATCAATTTAGCCATATTTTTACCTTTACCTTATCTTTTTATTATACCATATTTTCCCCTATGAAAATAGCCTTCTAGAGATACTTTTCTCCTAGAAGGCAGGATTTTTAAAGTTTGGAAAAAGTGATAACGATACGCTGACACACTTCTTGCAGCAGGGATTTAGGCATGGCTACATTGAGACGGGCATGGAGACTTCCTTCCTCCCCAAAATCCAAACCACGGTTGAGGATAACCTTGGCTTCATTTCTCAAAAGCTCTTGTAATGTTTCATCAGTCAGGTCATAGGCTGAAAAATCAAGCCAAATCAAGTAGGTTCCTTGCGGTTTCATGACCTTGATTTTAGTATCTTTTCCAAATAAATCCACCACATAATTGATATGGTCTTCAAAGACTTGCTTGAGTTCCTCTAACCAATCTTTACCGTATCGATAGGCAGCTTCTGTCGCCAAATAACCCAAGCCTGAAATTTCATGCTGGTTATTGGCCAACTGGCGTTTCTGGTAAGCCACTCGCAACTTAGGATTTTCAATAACTGCATATGAATTTTTTGTTCCAGCAATATTAAAGGTTTTAGTGGCACTAGTCAAGACGATAGCAAATTCTTTAAAGTCAGGATTGATGGTATTGAAGGAATGATGCTTGTGACCAAAGAGGGCCAAATCTTGGTGAATCTCATCTGAAACCAAGAAAACACCGTGTTTTTGGCAGAGTTGGCCAATCTTCTCCAACACTTCCTTTTCCCAAACACGTCCACCAGGATTGTGAGGGTTGCAAAGAATATAAAGTTTGACATCCTCTTCTACCAAATCCTTTTCAAGTCGGTCAAAGTCAATCTCAAACAGACCATCCTTTTCCACCAAAGAATTGGTAATCAATCTACGGTTATTCAACTTGACACTGCGTGCAAAGGGTGGATAGACAGGTGTGTTAATCAAAACCGCATCGCCTTCTTTTGTAAAGGCTTGAATAGCTGTTGAGATGGCTGGTACCACACCCTCGATAAAGACAAGAGCCTCTTTGTCAAAGTGGTAACCGTGTTGTGTGGCTTCCCACTTTTGAACTTCCTTAATTAACTCTTCACTGGCATAGGTATAGCCATAAACCAGTTGATCAGCGTAAGTTTGCACAGCTTGGCGGATTTCAGGCAAGACTACAAAGTCCATATCCGCTATCCAAGCTGGTAGGACTTCACTATCCGTTTCTGCTTCTTTCCATTTATAGGTATGGTGCCCTAAACGATTGGGCAGGCTTGTAAAATCATATTTTCCCATCTTTGTCTTATCCTTCCAAGGCTTGACGCAAATCTGCAATCAAATCTCTAGCATCCTCAATCCCAATCGACAAGCGCAAGAGGTCATCTGTCAAACCATAAGAATGGCGCACTTCTGCTGGAATATCAGCATGAGTTTGCGTCGTTGGATAAGTAATGAGACTTTCTACCCCACCCAAACTTTCGGCAAAAGAGAAAACCTTGAGGCTATTCAAGATATGTGGAATGCGTGTTTCATCCGCCACTTTAAAGGAAATCATACCTCCACGACCAGTGTAGAGAACTTCCTTAACTGCTGGAGAATCCTTCAAAAAGGCAACCACTTCTTGGGCATTGGCTGTTGAGCGCTCCATACGAAGAGATAAGGTCTTGAGACCACGAATCAATTGATAACTGTCAAATGGAGACAAGACTGCCCCTGTCGTATTGAGATTGTAAAAGAGTTTCTCGTATAGTTCTAAACTATTGGTCACAACCACTCCAGCCAAGACATCATTGTGACCTGCTAGATACTTGGTTGCTGAATGGAGAACGATATCTGCTCCATCTTCAATCGGACGTTGGTAGATAGGGCTGTAGAAGGTATTGTCCACCACCACTTTGGCACCTTTAGCATGAGCCAGTTTTGCTAGTTTTTCGATATCAAATTCCAACATCAAAGGATTGGTTGGTGTTTCGATATAGAGAACATCCACGTCCTTTTCTAACTCAGCAATCAACTCTTCTTCTGTATTGGCATAGGTAAAATGGAAACGACCTTCCTGCTCCACTTGGTTGAACCAGCGGAAAGAACCTCCGTAAAGGTCACGCACTGCTAAAACCTTACTTCCTACTGGGAAAACGCTAAAGGCCAATACAATAGCTGACATCCCTGAGCTAGTCGCTAGGGCATAGTCTGCTGATTCAATGGCTGCCAAGACTTCTTCAGCCTTACTGCGAGTTGGGTTTTTAGTGCGTGTATAGTCAAAACCAGTAGATTTACCAAACTCTGGATGCTGATAGGTCGTTGAAAAATGTAGCGGTGTCACCAAAGCTCCTGTCGCTTCGTCTGACTTGATACCCGCCTGGGCCAAAATTGTGTTGATGTGTAATTCCTTGCTCATACAATACCTCCAAATCTATAGTAACTATTGTACCACTTATTTTCATCAACTCATTTTCTTCTTTTCAAGAGCTAGCTATAGTTTCAAACTATATACTTATGGAGTAAAGCTAAAAAGAATCCAGAAAATATTCCAGATTCTTTTGTGAAAATCCTTGCTAGGGCTTACTTGGACCGAAAGAAATCCTGTTGAGCTAAATAGTCATAATGCTCTTTGTTAAATTGATACTGGCCCACATGCTGACTAATCTGACCGACATCCACGGAAAAAATATAGGCTTCATTTTGATAGTTCCAATTCAGCCTAACTGCATTCAAGACTGGCTTATAAGTAAAATCTTTAACTTGATTCCAAGGCATCTCAAGGACTTGATTAAAACGATTCTCAGTTATATCACTGATGTCCATCAAATAGATCCCCTTAGGTGTGAATGCCAGAATCTTAGGCTTCACACTCGACTGAACATAGTAACTTCCTCCTATAACGAAGAAATCAATAAAAGATTTCAGCCATGTCTTTTTCTTGAAGGCCATCAGAAAATTCTTTTGCCCTTCAATGTGGCAAGTTGAAAGAAATGATTCAATCTGTTTTTCTGTTGCAAACTCCATAATAGCACCCATGATGTTACCTCCATAACGATTACTACATAGCCAGATAAGAACTCTTCACATAAAGAAGAACCTATCATTTGTTGCATTTTATCTTACTTTTCCAGTAGATGACATCCCTCCTATAACATTACACTAGCATGTGCATACTTCAATCAACATTGGGTAAATTTTCGAACGTAGTTTCTTATATTCATTATAACATAAATTTAATAAAGCAATTAAAAAATGTAAGCACTTTTCTTCCAACTTCGCTACCATTCTATTAAAAAACGACAGCTTCTTTCGAAACCATCGTTTTCTTTAAAAATCCTTATTTGACATGTTTTGCCAATTCTTCTTGAGCTTTTTTATTGGATTCTTCTTTTTCTTTCAGCCATTTTTCTTTAGCTTTTTCATATTCATCTTTTGTGACTGTTTTATCTTGTACTTTGAGGTATTTATAGGATTCGATTCCTTTATTACCAGCTAATGAATATGGTTCTGAGAAAGGAACTGTTTTTCTCAATACTGGTGTTCCCCCCTTAGAAATATTTGGAATCGCTAAAGCGCTATCTACCAACCATGCTTGGATCTCAGCATACTTTTCATAGCGTTTTGCAAGATCTTGCTCCTTATTGGCTTCTTCCAGCATTTGAGTGTAGATATCCAGTCCAACAGCCTTAGCCTTATCATTAGATTCACCAGGCTCTATACCCAGATTTTGCAACACTCCACCGCTCTTCACATTGAAAATATCAAGATAAGTTGATGGATCTTGATAGTCAGATCCCCAACCACCGTTGTAAAGATCATAATCTTTCTGAGCAGCAGTTTGAGCCAGATAGCTTGTACTATCATAGTCTTCAGTGGAGAGTTGTTGAATATCAATTACAACATTATCTGCACCTAAGGCTGCTTCAATAGATTGTTTCATAGAATTTGCCTCTTGGACACCCTTTTTAGCAGCTTGGTCAACTGTCATGTCCAAGTGGATAGGGAATTGAACTCCTTTAGCTTGGAGTTCTTTCTTAGCCTCTGCAAATTTAGCCTTGGCTTTTTCAGCATTGTAGTATGGATCTTGGGCATCCGCAAAGTTGATTCCTTGCCATTCCTTACCATAATTGACCATCTTAGAGGCTACTACTTCACCAAAGTCTTTTCCGTTGATACTTACAAAGTTTGGAGGAACAACCAAGTTACGCAAAATCTTAGTTGCACCATCTTCTCCTTGAGATTGAGCCCCGTAAGCTGTACGATCATATGCAAAGTTGATGGCTTGACGGAAGTTTTTGTTAAGAACCGCTTCTTGAGTCGATTTCTTCTCAGCATCACTTGTTTTTGAAGTGAATTTATAAGATTTTCTATCTAGGTTAAAGTTTAAGAAGTAAGAAGTAGCATCTTGCAAGCTATAGATGATATTGTCCTTATTCTTTTCTTTAATTCCTTCAAAACTTGAACTATTTGGATAAAGACGAGCATAGCTATAAGCACCTTCTACAAAGTTACGAGCCAGTGCATCTTGGTCACTACCATCATAATAGGCCAATTTCACATCATCTACAAAGACATTTTTAGCATCCCAGTAGTTCGGATTTTTCTTGAATTCAATGACAGATTTTGAAACAAAGGATTTCATCAAGAAAGGTCCATTGTACAAAATACTAGATGGGTCTACCTTCCCAAAATCATCCCCTTTTGATTTCAAGAAATCCGCATTGACTGGGAAGAGAATGGTTGAGGTTGTTTTTGAGTTCCAGTAAGATTCTGGTCGTGTCAAGGTATATTGAACAGTTTGGTCATCAAGAGCCTTGACTCCGACAGTTGAAAAGTCGCTTGTTTTACCGTTAATGTAATCATCCAAACCAGCAACGGATTCTTGCACCAAGTACAAGGCTTCTGATTTTTTATCAGCCGCATATTTCAAACCAGTTACAAAATCTTGGGCAGTTACAGGAGCATATTCTTCCCCATCTGCAGTATACCATTTCGCATCTTTCCGCAGTTTGTATGTATAGGTCAAACCGTCCTTAGAAACACTCCAATCCTCTGCCAAAGATGGAATATAGTTTCCATACTGGTCATTTTCCATGAGCCCATCTACCAAATTAACCACGATATCATTGGTCGTTGCACGGTTTTCTGCTAGATAATTCAAACTAGACGGATCACTGGTATAAACATAGTTATATGTTTTTGACCCTGTGCTAGAACTTCCACACGCGCTTAATAAAATACCTGCACTTAACACGACACCTGCAAGTGCTGCATACTTGGCTTTAGACTTTTTCATCTCCAGAACCTCCTGATTTAAATATTTGTCTTATTATACAACTTGAGTTTTATTTAGTCAATAGCTTTTTAAGTAAAATTTAAGAAAAATAAAATTACCATCTACAAACTTTAGTTATCATTCTACAAATTAATAAAAAAGAGAATAATCTAAGCATTTCATGATAGAAACGTTCAAATTATTCCTTTTATTTATAAATGTTTTTTAAGTTAATTTTAATTTGATTCGTAAGCGATCTGCTTGAGCTTTTCCAATCACCTTATCCAACAAACGGGTACGGAGACTCATAACTCCATAAACACCTCCACCCATGGCACCGACAAGGGCCACATATAGAAAACTCCACAAACGTCCACTTGGTTGGAAGACAAATCCTAAAATCCACTGGAATGTCCCAACTACTAGAAACATGAAAATAGTTAACAAACTGATTAAAATGGTTCGTTTCAAAATCACCTTGCGCTTAACACCAGTTACCTTGCAAATGTCCCGATACATTAAAACATTAGGAATGATGAGACCGATGGTTGTTGAAATCAAAGGCCCGTAACTGTGAAAGAGAGCGATGGTTGGCAGTTGCAAGACCAGCTTGGCAATGGAACCATAGATAAAATAGAGAACTGCCTTGCGGTTGCGGAACATGGCTTGAAGCATTGGAGACAAGACCATGTACAAGCCTAAAATAGTAGACTGCAAAACTGCAAAGACAAACAAGCCCATAGCCAAACTATCTGGCTTGCCATAGAAGACAGTATAGAGAGGTTCTCCTACCATGACTACTCCAACCGTTGCTGGTAGCAAGAATAGGAAAAGCATGGTAATGCTGTCCTGAACGAGACGAGAAGCCGCCTTCAAGTCCCCCTTAACATAGTTTTCAGTCAAAAGTGGCAAACCTACACTCCCAATCGAAACCCCAACAGAAATCAAAATCATAGTGATTTTATTAGGATTGGCAGAGAAATAAGAAAACATGACAACCAAGTCTTCATTACTATAGTTGGTAAACCAACTCATACTATTGATAAAGGTCATCTGGTCCAAAATCTGGAAAAGCTGGATAGCAGACCCTGTCAGGATAAAAGGAATGGCTTCCTTAATGGTGTCGATCAAAAGACGCTTACTATTAATCTTATCTCCTGTTTCAAGGACTCTTTTAAGCAATCCTTCTTTGGCAAGAAAATAGATCAAAACTGCAAAACTAGCTACCATGCCGACAAAGGCAGCAAAGGTGGATTGGGTAACCGCTGCTAGATAATCTCCTGAGCCCATTTTCATAATCATAAAGGTAGCTAAGAGCATCCAGATAACACGAATGACCTGCTCAGCGATTTGGCTCATGGCATAAGGTTTCAGGTTATTCATCCCTTGGAAGAAGCCTCGAATCACACTCATAGATGGGAAAATCAAGACCGCCCAAGCCAAGCTCTGCATGATTGGGATCAGGTCTTTCCCTACACCTGACAAATCTGCTAGCCAAGGAGCAAAGACATACAAGACTAGTGCAAAAACAAGACCTAATCCAGTCATAAAGCCTAAAAAGCTCCGAATCAGGGCAAAGCTATGCTCTTCTTCTCGCATGGTATTGTACTTGGCCACTTGCTTGGCCACCGCAACTGGAATACCCGCTGTTGAAACCAGCAAGAACCAGGCATAGATATTGTAGCCCATGGTAAAGAGACCATTTGCTGTAGCCGCATAAGACCCCATCCATATATACCAAGGGATGATATAAATGGCACCGAGTAGACGACTGATAAAGTTACTAGCCGTTAGCCAAGCAGTCCCCCGTAACATCTGGGCCTGCTGGTGATTGTTTTCGTTAGACATAGATTCCTCATTTAATTTTAATCACTAGGAAAACTTCCTCATCTTCCATTATAAACTTTTCCTTGTCACTTGTAAATTTACGACTTTCGGTTTACAATAGAAAGTATGATTAAGATTGAAACCGTATTAGATATTTTAAAGAAAGATAATCTCTTACGTGAGATTATCGACCAAGGACATTATCACTACAACTACAGCCATGTCATATTTGACACCATCTGCTATGATAGCCGCAAGGCCAAAGAGAAGAGCCTCTTTTTCGTCAAGGGTGCTGCCTTTAAGAAGGAATTTCTGATTTCTGCCATCTCTCAAGGCCTCGGTTGGTATGTGGCTGAAGAAGACTATGAAGTTGGTATTCCTGCTATTATCGTCAGTGATATCAAGAAAGCCATGAGTTTGGTAGCTATGGAATTTTATGGAAATCCACAGAAAAAGCTCAAACTCCTCGCCTTCACTGGAACCAAAGGTAAAACAACAGCAGCCTATTTCGCTTATAACATCTTATCTCAAGGGCATCGACCTGCTATGCTCTCGACCATGAATACAACTCTAGATGGCAAGAGTTTCTTTAAGTCTGCATTAACAACCCCTGAGAGTATTGACCTCTTTGATATGATGAATCAAGCTGTGCAAAATGGCCGTACTCACCTCATTATGGAAGTATCCAGTCAGGCCTATCTGGTCAAACGTGTCTATGGTCTAACCTTTGATGTGGGAGTTTTCCTCAATATCAGCCCCGACCATATTGGCCCGATTGAACACCCTAGCTTTGAAGACTACTTCTACCACAAGCGTCTCTTGATGAAAAATAGCCGAGCAGTCATCATTAACAGTGACATGGACCACTTCTCTGTACTAAAAGAACAGGTGGAAGATCAAGACCATGATTTCTACGGTAGCCAGTCTGATAACCAAATCGAGAATTCCAAAGCCTTTAGTTTTTCAGCTAGTGGTAAACTCGCTGGAGATTATGCTATCCAACTGATTGGGCACTTCAATCAAGAAAATGCCGTTGCTGCTGGACTTGCTTGCCTTCGTCTCGGAGCTAGTCTTGAGGACATAAAAAAAGGAATCGCTGCAACCCGTGTTCCTGGTCGTATGGAAGTCCTCACTCAGAAAAATGGAGCCAAGGTTTTTATCGACTATGCCCACAATGGTGACAGTCTGAAAAAACTAATCAATGTTGTAGAAACTCATCAAACTGGAAAGATTGCTCTGGTCTTAGGTTCGACAGGAAATAAGGGAGAAAGTCGTCGCAAGGACTTTGGCCTCCTCCTCAATCAACACCCTGAGATTCAAGTCTTTTTGACTGCTGATGACCCTAACTATGAAGACCCAATGGCCATTGCAGATGAAATTAGTAGCTACATCAATCATCCTGTTGAAAAAATTGCAGATCGCCAAGAAGCCATCAGGGCAGCGATGACTATCACAAGTCAAGAATTAGATGCAGTTATTATCGCCGGTAAGGGAGCCGATTGCTACCAAATCGTCCAAGGAAAGAAAGAAGCCTATCCAGGAGATGCAGCCGTAGCAGAAAATTATTTATAAGGATCGTAAAAAAATCAAGGGAAACGAAACCCTTGATTTTTTCTATTTTTATTTAAAAGCGTTTTTCAAACCTTCAACGGCACCTTCTACAGCACCTTTAGCATCTTCAACTACTTCTTTTGCCTTAGCAACTGTCTTTTCTACAGCGCCTTCTGCTTCAGTCTTGCCATCTCCAGTAACTTTACCAAATCCTTCTTTGATAGCGCCTGTTGCTTGTTCCAATTTGTTTTCAAGTGACATATGATTGTCTCCTTTAGTTTATTCCGATATGTGTTACCGGTTACATATAGTTTATACTTAATCCTAAAGAAAGTCAAACAATGTGCTCAGAAACAAGAAATCAGGCCAAGTAGAAAGTTAATCTTTCCTTATCCAAATCGATAGCCAACTCATACTTTCCATCTTCATTTTGGACAATATAACCTAGGACAACTAAACTGTCCACAAAGATATCACGGCGTTTCTGCATAAGCTGGTCTTTTTTGAGAAATTTCAACAAAAAAGTCGTCATATATTTGAGAGCATACTCAGGATTAACATCTCCCAAAATGTCGTAAAGTTCCTGCTGTTTTTCTGTCAAAGGATACTGATGTTTGACCTTGTAGAAATAATTAGACAGGGTCATTTTAGTCCGCGCAAAGTCCGTCTTTTCAACTAAAATAGCTGCATTGGTTTGATTGCGCAATTCTGTCTCAAAACTCTGCTCTAACAAGGCTTGATAGACCGGACTATCTTCGCTGACAAAAATCTCTTGATCCAGTTCGAGACTATCGAGTGATTCAAGCATAGGAAGATTAAGGTAATAACGCTTATTTTCTCGTAGAATCAAACCTGCCTTTATATACTCTTCCATGAGTTTATCAACTGCAATATCTGGAAATTGAGCCTTGATTTCCCGTAAAATCACATCCTCATGCTGGTCCAGATAGCGGATCAATTCTCTAAAAAATGGCTGTCTCGTCAAACGAGATGGATTAAAAATCTGAATCATGAAGATTCCTTTCTTTACATTCTAACAGAGGCGATGCTGCCAACTGACTAGGATTGGTCCCCGGCTGGTTCAAAGGAATAGGCAGACCTAGTTCTCTGTAATACTCCCTCCAAAAATCACTAATCTCCTGCTCCCCATCTCCAAATTTCATGGGAATGGTTTCAAAAATGGGGAGAATTTCTGCCATGTACTGGGAACAGTAAAAACCTTCTCCATCTGGATAGAAAGAAGCATTATAAGGAGCTCCCAGATGTTTGCTAGCTTTTTCCTTCACAGACTGGATATCCATTTCTGGGTAAACATAGAGGTCATATAAGTGATTGGACTCAAAGAAGTCTGCTGGTTCCTGACAGATAACACCCGCCTTTCCACTAGCATGATAAATCATCCCATCCAAATAAATCGCAACATGGTTATAGTTACCTGTGGAAGTCTGGATGGCCTGTCCCATATCTGACTCATCTCTCACAAAAATCAAATCGCCATTTTCTAACATGCTTCTCTCCTAGAAAAAAAGGAGCTGAAACTCCTTTCGATATAATTCAAACTAGCCTGTTCTAATTTGAATTAACACTCAAAATCTTAAGCATTAAAGCTTTCAGTCAATTGAGGTACCACTTGTTTCTTACGTGAAACAGCACCAGCAAGGAAGGCGTGGTTGTTTTCAAGTTTGAAGTTGAAAGCCGCTTCAACCTTGTCCATGTTAGCACCAAGAGCCAAGATTTCTGAGTTTGAGTTGACGATATCTGTAATCATCAAGACAAAGTCAGAATAGCCGTTTGCTGTGTTGGCAACTTGCATTGCAGCTTCAATTTCTGCTTGACGTTCCAAAACTTCAGCAATGTCAACTGTGTTTACTTGAGCAACACGGACATTGTTTCCATTCAATTCAAAAGTTTTAGCATCGATGTCAATCAATTCGTCAGCAGATTTGCTAGCCAAGTTGGTACCAGCTTTCAACATAGCCAGACCATACTCCTCCAATTTTACACCAGCTAATTCAGCCAATTCAGGAGCAATGACTTTATCTGTTGGGTGTGTTGTTGGAGATTTCAAAAGAAGGGTATCTGAAATCAAACCTGAAAGCATCAAACCAGCAATCTCTTTAGGAACAGCTACACCATGTTCTTTGAACATACGGTAAACGATTGAAGACGCTGATCCAACTGGCTCCAAACGCATGTAGAGTGGGCTTGCAGTTTCAAAGTTAGCTACACGGTGGTGGTCTACAACACCATAAACTTCTACTTCAGCGATATCTGATACAGATTGTTGGAATTCATTGTGGTCAGTCAGGATAACTTGCTCTGCACCTTCTGCTTTGGCAGAAGTGATAACACGCGGTGCTTCTACACCAAAATAGTTCAAGACAAAGGCTGTTTCTTCATTTGGAGTTCCAAGGGCAACAGCTTCCGTATCCAAACCGTAAGCTTCTTTTGCAAGGTAGGCAAAGGCTACAGATGACCCGATGGCATCTGAGTCTGGATTTTGGTGACCAAATACTAGAATCTTAGACATGATAATACCTCATTTTGTTTATTCTCTTTATTGTAGCATTTTTTTCGCTTTTTGACAAAAGTAAGAGGAGTCAAAGGGCTCCTCACTACTCTTCAAAATAACTGAGCAAATTTCTATCTTGATTTTCAGATAAAAATTGCTCCTTCTGTGGCCTCTTCTTGCGCTTGAGAAGGGCTTCTGCCGACATGGCTTCTTCCTTACTGGCAAAACCTTGAGCATAGATAAGTTTGACTGGCAATCGTGCTCGTGTGTATTTGGCTCCCTTCCCACTATTGTGGACAGCGAGGCGTCTCTTCACATCAGTCGTATAGCCTGTATAGTAAGATCCATCACGACACTCCAGCACGTACATATAAGCCTTATGATCCATAATAAATCTCTTCAAGTTCAGGTGTATAAGAGCCATCATCATTGTGGACAATGAGAGGTGGTAAGACCTTAAAGCCACTTGTCGAGCCATCCTTGATAGCCTCAATCAAAAGCATATTGGCTTCCTTTTCTCTTTTTGGATAAACAAACTGCAGGCGCTTAGGGGCTAGATTATGCCGTTGTAAGGTATCCAAAATATCCAGAAGTCGATCAGGACGATGAACCATGGCCAAACGCCCATTGGACTTGAGAATACTCTGGGCACTACGACAGATTTCTTCCAAATTAGTCGTGATTTCGTGGCGCGCCAAGAGATAATGTTCACTCTCGTTCAGATTGGAATGAGGATCCACCTTGAAATAGGGCGGATTACACAAAATCATATCCACCTTACTTCCCTGTATACGAGAAGGCATATTTTTCAAATCATCACAGATGACCTCCATCTGCTCTTCCAAACCATTCAAACGAACAGAGCGTTCAGCCATATCTGCCAAACGCTCCTGAATCTCAACAGCCAAAATCTGTGCCTGAGTCCGAGTACTAGCAAATAGCCCAACTGCTCCATTTCCAGCACAAAAATCCACTATCAAGCCCTTTTTAGGAAAACGTGGAAATCGTGACAAGAGAACACTATCCACCGAATAGCTAAAAACCTCTCTATTTTGAATGATTTTGATATCTGTCGAAAAGAGCTGGTTAATGCGCTCTCCTGATTTTAATAATTGTTCTTCTTCCATGGTCCTATTATAGCAAATTTATATTAACATTACAAAGAATATAGATTTCTAACTAATTCTTCTGCTTCTTCAAATGTTGAAGGGCTTCCTTGGTCCAAATTGGCATCATTCTTTTGAGAGGCGCAAAGCCGTAGTTAAAGCGGTCGCTTGAAAAGCGTCTCCGTCTAGGAAACTGGTGCTTTTCCTCCTCTAAAGTGCGGATAGAAAGACTAGCTTTTCCTGTAAATTCATCTAAATCCACTACTTGAACTTGAACTTCTTCATCGACTTTCAAGGCGTCATGAATATTTTCAATAAATCCTGTTCGAATCTCTGAAATGTGAATCAGCCCCGTATCACCCGTTTCTAGCTCAACAAAGGCACCGTAGGGCTGAATCCCTGTAATACGGCCCTTTAGCTTATCACCTATTTTCATCTTAGTCCTCGATTTCAATTGTTTCAATCACGACATCTTCAACTGGCTTGTCCATAGCTCCTGTCTCAACAGCAGCAATGGCATCCAAAACAGCGTAAGAAGCTTCATCAGCTAGCTGACCAAAAACAGTATGACGGCGGTCTAGGTGAGGTGTCCCACCTTGGTTGGCATAGATTTCTGCGATCGGTTCTGGCCAACCTCCACGAGCAATTTCTTTCTTAGAATAAGGCAGGTGTTGATTTTGCACGATAAAGAACTGGCTGCCGTTGGTATTTGGACCAGCATTTGCCATAGAAAGGGCTCCACGGATATTGTAAAGTTCTTCTGAGAATTCATCCTCAAATGATTCGCCGTAGATTGACTCGCCACCCATACCAGTTCCAGTTGGGTCTCCACCTTGAATCATAAAATCCTTGATAATACGATGGAAAATGACCCCATCATAGTAGCCATCTTTTGAAAGAGCTACAAAGTTAGCTACTGTTTTAGGAGCATGTTCAGGGAAGAGCTTAATACGCAAGTCTCCGTGATTGGTCTTAATAGTCGCGATAGGACCTTCTACTGTTTCAATGTCTACTTGTGGGAAATGCAATTCTTTTTCTACCATACCAAATCCTTCTAAGGCATCAAAAATGCCATCTTCTTCTAATGTTTTTGTAATATAATCTGCTTTTTCTTTGATATTTTCATGAGAAATTCCCATTGCAACGCTGATTCCAGCATAATCAAAGAGTTCCAAGTCGTTGAGGCCATCTCCAAAAACCATGACGTTCTCTGGTTTCAAGCCTAGGTGTTCCACCACCTTTTCCACACCCGTCGCTTTGGAGCCTGAAATCGGCACAATATCAGACGAATGTTGATGCCAACGAACCATGCGAAGTTTATCTGAGAGACTGTCAGGCAAGTGCAAGTCATCTCCCTTGTCTTCAAAAGTCCACATCTGATAGATATCTTCTTTTTCATGGAAATCTGGATCCACATCCAAATCAGGATAAATTGGATTAATAGCTTCACTAATCATATCGGTGCGAGTCGACAATTTGGCATCATGACTCCCAACCAAGCCATACTCTATTTCCTCTTGCTTGGCCCAAGAAATATACTCCTCAACATCTGATTTCTCAATCTGATGTTGATAAATGATCTGGCCTTTTTTATCTTCGATATAAGCCCCATTCAAGGTCACAAAAAAGTCCGGCTTGAGTTCACGAATCTCTGGCACGACACCAAAAATCCCTCGTCCAGAAGCAATACCTGTCAAAATTCCTTTCTCACGTAATTGCTTAAAAACAGTTGGGATTGAAGCTGGAATAAAACCTGTCTTTGAATTCCTCAATGTATCATCAATATCAAAAAAGACAATCTTGATCTTCTTTGCCTTGTATCTTAATTTGGCATCCATCTCACTACCTCTTTCAATCTAACTCTTTCCATTATACCATAAAGTAGAGAAATCCCACATCCCCAATAAAGTCCTTGTCTCTTATCCGAATTCCTTTACTAGATACAAAACCAAATCATCATTATTTTGGCTAGTTGCATTCATTTCCAAGGGTTGATTTCGATACCAGACACCTGTCCCATCTGGAATGTAGCCCCGTCTGATATACAATCTCTGGGCAGGGCCATAGCCTAAGTGCAAACCTACACCAAGAGTGACCTTACTCGAAACAACCTTGACTCGTTTTTCTGCTTCTTCTAGCAGTTGATTCCCAATCCCTTGATTTCGAAAAGGCTCAAACACATTAAAATCTGATAATTCTGGATAGACTTCTGCAAAAGGACCATGTTTAGCAGAGGGCAAAATGGTAACGTAGCCCGCTACAGCACCATCAATCTCTGCAACTAAGACTTCTCTCTCCCCACTTTCCTGTTCCAGAAAATATCTAGCCAAAATTTCCTCTCTACCAGGCCAACCTTGATTCATAAATCCATGAGATAAGAATTCAATATCAGACTTAATCATATTTCTAATCGTGCAATTCATCTTTGACTTACCCACCTTTACTCTTTCTATTACTATTATAGCACGCCAAGGTCAGAAAAAAACTATCTCGTGAAAAAAGACCCATCGGGGTCTGAAAAAGAGGTCCACCCAGACCTCAACTCACCCTTTCATTTTAATGCTCGTGAAAAAAAGACCCAACCGGGTCTGAAAAAGAGGTCCACCCGGACCTGAAAAAAAGACCCAACCGGGTCTGAAAAAGAGGTCCACCCGGACCTCTTTTTTAATCTTCGTTTACGAAAGGCATCAAAGCCATTACGCGAGCGCGTTTGATAGCTGTTGTTACTTTACGTTGGTTTTTAGCTGAAGTTCCTGTTACACGACGAGGAAGGATTTTCCCACGTTCTGAAACGAAACGGCTAAGAAGCTCAGTATCTTTGTAATCAACATATTCAATTTTGTTTGCTGCGATGTAATCAACTTTTTTACGGCGTTTGAATCCGCCACGACGTTGTTGAGCCATGTTTTTTCTCCTTTATAATTTTAGTTGTCCATTAGAATGGTAAATCATCATCTGAAATATCCAATGGATTTGTTGCTCCAAATGGATTTTCATCACGTGAAAAGTCTGGTACTGAATTTGTAGGCGCTGAATAGTTTGCAGTTGGTGCAGAATAAGCTCCACCTGTGTGACCCTCACGCACACTACGGCTTTCCAACATTTGGAAATTCTCAGCCACGACCTCTGTCACGTAGACACGTTGTCCTTGCTGGTTATCGTAACTACGAGTCTGGATACGACCTGTCACCCCGATAAGTGAGCCTTTTTTAGCCCAGTTAGCAAGGTTTTCAGCCTGTTGGCGCCACATAACGACATTGATAAAATCAGCCTCACGTTCGCCATTTTGACTCTTAAATGTACGGTTTACTGCAAGAGTAAAAGTCGCAACTGCTACATTTGATGGGGTATAACGCAACTCAGCGTCACGTGTCATACGCCCTACAAGTACAACATTGTTAATCATAGTTTACCTTCTTACGCGTCAGTTTTGACGATCATGTGACGAAGAATGTCAGCGTTGATTTTTGAAAGACGGTCAAACTCTTTAAGAGCTGCGTCGTCGTTTGCTTCAACGTTAACGATGTGGTAAAGTCCTTCACGGAAATCTTTGATTTCGTATGCAAGACGACGTTTTTCCCAAGATTTTGATTCAACAACAGTTGCACCGTTGTCAGTCAAAATAGAGTCAAAACGTGCTACCAAAGCGTTTTTAGCTTCTTCTTCAATGTTTGGACGAATGATATAAAGAATTTCGTATTTAGCCATTGATATGTTCCTCCTTTTGGTCTAATGACCCCAAGACTTTGCAAGGGGTAAGTGAGGTTCGCTCACAATAAACTATTATACTAGAAAAAAATTTTTTACGCAAGTAAAAACACCGAAATAAAAAAAGAAGATGACGAATCATCTTCTCAAAAACTATGAGTTTTTAGTCTTCTTTTTTCTTGCGAGAAAGAAGTCCAAATCCACTAAGGGCTCCAAGAAGTCCAAGTGCTGCAAGACTAGCGTTAGCTTCTGTACCAGTATATGGCAATTCTTTTTGACCATCAACATATTTAGGTGTTGTTGGTTGTTTTGGTTGCTCAGGTACTGTTGGCATTTCCGGAGTCACTGGTTGCTCTGGGGTCTCTGGCTCTTGTGGAGAAACTGGTTGTACTGGTTCAACCGGTGTTGGAGTTGGCATCTCAACTTTGCGGAAGATATGTCTGATATTTCCTTTTGAACCTGTCACAGTCTTCACATATTCGTAACCTGGAATTGTTCCCGGTTCTTTAGAACCTGGCTCAGTTGGTTTCAATGGATTTCCATTCTCATCAGTCCAAGTAGTTGTATTTTGCTTACCTGGATTTGGTTGAGGAACAGGTAAAGGTGTTGGAGCTGGTGGTGTTACTTTTTCATAGACATGTTCTACATCTCCATTTGGTAGTTTCTTCGTTTCTACGAATCTGTACTCTGGGATGTCTTTCTTATCTACTGAACCACTTTCTTTTTCTTTGATTTCATTTCCATCTTTGTCTTTAAAGAATGTTGTTACTTTTTCATAGACATGCTCTACATCTCCATTTGGCAGTTTCTTCGTTTCTACGAATCTGTACTCTGGAATGTCTTTCTTATCTACTGTGCCCGGCTCACTTGGATATTTCGGAATCTCATTACCTTCTTTATCTTTGAAGAATGTATTCACTTTTTCATAGACATGTTCTATATCTCCATTTGGTAGTTTCTTCGTTTCTACGAATCTGTACTCTGGAATATCTTTCTTATCTACTGTGCCCGGCTCACTTGGATATTTCGGAATCTCATTACCTTCTTTATCTTTGAAGAATGTATTCACTTTTTCGTAAACATGCTCTACATCTCCATTTGGTAGTTTCTTCGTTTCTACGAATCTGTATTCTGGGATGTCTTTCTTATCTACTGAACCACTTTCTTTTTCTTTGATTTCATTTCCATCTTTGTCTTTAAAGAATGTTGTTACTTTTTCATAGACATGCTCTACATCTCCATTTGGCAGTTTCTTCGTTTCCACGAATCTGTACTCTGGAATGTCTTTCTTATCTACTGAACCACTTTCTTTTTCTTTGATTTCATTTCCATCTTTGTCTTTAAAGAATGTTGTTACTTTTTCATAGACATGCTCTACATCTCCGTTTGGCAGCTTCTTCGTTTCTACGAATCTGTATTCTGGGATATCTTTCTTATCTACTGTTCCTGGTTCACTTGGATATTTCGGAATCTCGTTTCCTTCTTTATCTTTGAAGAATGTATTTACTTTTTCGTAGATGTGTTCTGTATCTCCGTTTGGCAGCTTCTTAGTTTCTACGAATCTGTACTCTGGAATATCTTTCTTATCTACTGTGCCCGGCTCACTTGGATATTTCGGAATCTCATTACCTTCTTTATCTTTGAAGAATGTATTCACTTTTTCGTAAACATGCTCTACATCTCCATTTGGCAGTTTCTTCGTTTCTACGAATCTGTACTCTGGAATGTCTTTCTTATCTACTGTGCCTGGCTCACTTGGATAGTTCGGAATCTCATTGCCTTCTTTATCTTTGAAGAATGTACTTACTTTTTCGTAGACGTGTTCTGTATCTCCATTTGGCAGTTTCTTCGTTTCTACGAAGCGGTAACCTGGGATATCTTTCTTAGGTTGTTCGCCATCTTCTCTTGGATAATTTGGAATAGATACTTCTTTACCATTTGGATCAACTGTCACATAAGACGTTGTAATCTTCGTATAGTTGATTGGTGTATCTTGACTAGGATCAGTTGGTAATGTTGGTGGCACATAACCTTTAGTTGGATCTTCTGGATCAACTGGTTTCAACGGATTTCCATCTTTATCTCTTGGAATGTAACCTGGAACATAAGGAATTACAATATCTTCTGTTGGTACACCCGGTTTAGTTGGATCACCGTTTGGATCATTTGGATAATCAATACGTGGAGGATTTGTTTGTCCTGGCACGTTTGGAATCCAGGCTCCAAGTTTCTTATAGACAACTTTTTGAATGATATCTTTGTCTTCAGCCTTAACAGTTTGATCCTTGGTAGATGCCTCAATATCTCCACTTAATGCAATATAACCTTTAACAAGTGGAAGTTTGTTACCAGAAAGAACATCAGTTGTAGCTTCTTTCCATTCGCCGTAAGTAACTTCACCTGTCACCAAGTTCACCTTAGCATCACGAGTAAATTTAACTGATGAAGTCACAGAAGTAGTAACCTCTTTACCATCTCCATCAACATAAGTAATTGTACGAGTTACTTCTTCTGAAGTTGTCAATTCCTTAACGCTTTCAGGCCATACTGGTGAGTTTGGATCCTCTGGGTCAATTGGTTGACCTGGAACTGGTGTCACATCACTTGGAATAACTGGAACAAGGCGTGGTTGAACAGTAACAACAAATTTTTGAATAGCTTTTGTATCATTATCAAATGATTGCTTGCTGCCATCAGCTTTTGTAAACTCGTCAGACACAAGTTCGTAGCCAAGTTTTTTCAGTGCGTTGATACGTTCTGCAGTAGAGTAGTTCATTTCAGAACCAGAATCACCTTGAAGGATATCCACTTCACCAAGAATTGTTCCATTAGTATCTTTGTAAGTTACAGTTGCAACTTGTGTATCAGACTTCACTTCATAAACAGTTGGTATATACTTAGCTTTCGCTACAGTGCCATTAGTATCCTTACGTACAATAGTTACTCCTGTTGCAGTCCCAACGAAATCTTTATTTGGTGTGAAGGTTACCTTACCTGTTGCATCAACAGTATACGTTCCTTCGTTTGGAACTGTTTTACTTGTTGTACCATCTTCAAATGTAGCAGGAACAGTATTGTCCATTGGTACATCTTTATGACCAGGTACAAATGTTGGTGTACCAGATTGAGGAGTGTTCTTAGGACCTGTAGAACTTGTATCCACACCTGTTGGTGTAACTGGGGTTACAGTTGGAGTGTAACTTGACTCAACAGTTGTACCATTTGTAGGATCTGTTACAACTACTTTAGCTGGGTCTGGTGTGCCAACGAAGTCTTTATTTGGCGTGAAGGTTACTGTACCAGTTGGATCGATTGTATATGTACCAACTGTCTTACCATCCTTAGTAGCTGGGATAGTTGTTTCCTCAGTTCCAACGAACTTAGCTGGATTATCTGTTGTTGGTTTCAACTCAGTTCCATCAGCATGTTTATATGTTGGAGTACCTGTCTGTGTCTTACCTTGGATATCAGTTGATGTAGCAGGTGTTGTAGTTGGTGCTACTGGTGTATAGATAACGTACACTGTACTATCAGTTGACTCATTTGTTACCTCAAGACTTGTAACAGTTTTCTTATCATGAGTATAATTAGCTACTTCTGGAGAAACTACTGCCTCAAGCGTTTGTGCTGCTGACCAGTCAGTGTATTCCACATTTCCTGTTACCAAGTTAATGCTTGCGCTACGTGTGAAGGTTACTGTTTGAACTTTATCAGCTGTTACTTCTTTACCATTCTCATCGTTGTAGCGGTACTTGATTGTACGAGTAACTGTCTTAGTTAACTCAAGACTTTCTGCAGTACTTGGCCATACAGGTGAGTTTGGATTTTCTGGATCCACTGGTTGTCCTGGAACAGGTTTCTCATCATTTGGAGTCACGGGTTCTACACGTTGTTTAACTGTTACCGTGAAGTTTTGATTCACCGCTGTGTCGTTATCAAAAAGCTTATCAGCTGTCGTTGCTACAATGAAACCATCTTCTACTAACGTATAGCCAGCTTTTTCAAGAGCTGCAATTGCTTTTTCACGATTAGTAAAGTCGATAGCTCCGTTATAAACACCCTCTACTGTCTCAACAGCTGCTGCTGGAACTTTAGCTGAATCTATAGCAACTTCTGCACCAGTTGTCACATCATAGTAAGAAATAGTTGCTGTTTGAACATTCTTTCTATAAGTATATGTCACAGTAGTTTGCTCATTTGTAACTTTACCTGAAACCTTCTTAGTACCTTCATCAACCGTACCATTTGTTGTTTCCACTTTAACAAGAGTGTAACCAGGAATTTCTTTTGGCTCAGTTGTAAATGGAGTCGTCACTTTTTCGTTATTTGCTGGAGTTGTTGAAGGAGAGATAATATTACCTTCTTCATCCTTATACTCAACAATGACCGTTCCATCTTCAGCAACAACAGTTGGAGTGTAATTAGTTGTTACAGTAGTACCATTGATATCTGCAATTTGTACACGTACTGGTGTAGCTTTACCTGTAAACTCCTCAGTGGGTTGGAATGTAATAACATTAGTTGTTTTATCAAGAGTGTAAGTTCCTTCACCATCAACCGTAACTGTAGTTACAGCATTTCCATTCGCATCAAGAAGTGTCAAAGTACTCTTATCAAGAGCTACTGATTTTGGTTGACCATCTTCACCTAATACTTCAGATGTTTCTCCTTTGGCGAAGTTCAAAGTCGTAGCATCTGTATCAGGAATGTCAAAAACAATTTGTGATGTTTGCGCTTGACCTTGCTTACCAGCTGTCGCTGATTCTTTAGCTGTTGGGGCTACAGGAACTACTGTTGGAGTATAAGTAGCTGTACCTGTGATGACTGTTGATTCATCTTTTTCATTAGTAATAGTTGCTGATGCTTGAACTGTTACTGGTGCTGGCGTTCCTGTATAAGTTGCAACTGGTTGGAATGTTACTTTGCCTGTTGTTGAATCAATTGTGTATGTACCAACATTTTCAACAGTCACTGAAGTTTCAGTCGTTGGATTTCCAGTAGTTGGATCTACAAGTTTGTAATTTGACACTGGAGCACTCTTATATGATGATGAGAATAGTGGTGTTTCTGACTGCTGTTCACCTTGGATATTCTTAGATGTTACACTTTCACCAGTAATCGTAATTGGTGTTACAGTTGGTTTGTAGGCAGCTGTTGCTATCTCACCATTTGAGTCTGTTGCTTGAACAGTCACTCCTGTTCCTTCTCCAGTAAATGTTGGGACTGGTACGAAGGTTACAACACCTGTTGTTGGATCAATTGTGTATGTTCCTTCATTTGCGATTGTAACACTAGTAGTTGGTTGTAGAGTTGTGGGATCAAGCAACTGACGTTTCGCAATTGTTACTGATGAATCTGATGTTTCAAATTCTGGTGTTCCAGTTTGTGTTTTGCCTTGAACGTCTGTAGATGTTGCATTTTCAGCTGTCATAGTTACATCTGTGACAGTTGGAGTGTAAGTAGTTGTTACAGTAGTACCATTCGCATCTGCAATACGTACACTAACTGGTTTTGTAACAGTTCCTGTGAATGTTGCGACTGGTTGGAATGTAATAACATTTGTCGCTTTATCCAGTGTATAAGTTCCCTCATTTGCAACTGTTACAGATGTTACAGCAACACCGTCTGCATTAAGAAGAGTTACTGATGCTGTATTAAGATCAACAGATTTTGTTGTATTTGCATCAATAGCAACTGTTCCTTTAGCAAAGTTTACAGTTGTATCATCTGTGTCTGCTACGTCAAACTTAATAGCAGAAGTTTGGGCTTTCCCTTGAGGTCCAGTTGTTTGAGACGCTACTGCGGTTGGTTTTACTGGAACTACTGTTGGTGTATATGTAGCTGTCGCAGTTGCAGTAATATTAGCATTGTTAGTATCTGTACCTAGAATTGCAGTTAGTTTGACAGTTACTGGAGTAGCTGTCCCTGTGAATGTTGCAAGTGGTTTAAAGGTTACAACACCTGTTGTTGGGTCAATTGTATAAGTTCCCTCATTTACAACTGTTAAAGTCTCAACTAGACTACCGTCAGTTGCAACCAACTTAGCTGGTGATGTTGCACTTGGTGAAATAGTTGAACCGTCACCTACAGAAGTAAAGGTTGGTGTTCCCGTTTGAGTAGCTCCTTGGATATCAGATGATGTAGCATCGTGACCTTCAATTGTGTCTGTTACTGTAATGTGGTAAGTAGTTGTAGCTGTTGATGAGCCAGCCCCATGATCCACACCAGATTCAGTTCCACCTATTGTAGCATCTGTTGTGTAATTGCCATTACTATCAATAACATCAACTGTTACTGTATAGACTCCCACTTCATTCAGTGTATAACCACTAGCAAGATTGTAGTTGTTTGCATCTTGTTTAGTGTCATAAACCTTCTGAACTCCTGAAGGAGATGTTACTGTAATACGAGTAATGTAAGTTGTTTTACCGTACTTAGTATCTTCTGTATCAGAGATTGTCACTGCAGCTTTTGCTTCATTACGAAGGTCAACCGTAGTTCCTTTTGTAGACGTATAATCCTGTGAACTTGCTGTTGGTTTTGTATTAACTACAGTTGCAACATCTGAGTTTGTTGCAATTGTTCCTCTAATGATACCACCAAATCCTGATTTAGTAAGCACTTCCCAAGAATTGTCACCCAATTTGGTAGCAGTCACTTCTGTACCATCTGATGAAGACCAAGTATTGGAATGTTTATCATAAGTGATTGTTACTGACATTCCATCACCTGCTTGACTAGTATTCTGCGAAGCATATACAGTGAGTGGGCGAGTTGGTGTATCAACACTTGTTACTTTACCATTGATATCTAGCTGACGAGTATACTCATAGATGTAGAATTTCATTGCTCCATCTTGTTGCGCTTCAGTATACACTTCGCGTTTTGTCCACGTTGTAGTTCCATTACCATTTGGTGTCTTTACTTCAGCATAATCAGCTGGAAGTTCCCAATGACCAGATGTACTATTTAATTTTGCGATGTGTTTTTGACCGTCAGTTCCAGTTAATTCAACTTGTTCACGTAGGAAAGTTCCCTTAACATTTTCAGATGATGATTCTACTTTAATGTTATCCACACCAACTTTTGCGGTTGCTTCTGATGTGACGGGAATATTAAAGACAGTATTAGAATCTACGGCACCTAGTTCTTGATCTTCAGTAACTGCTGTATTGGTTGAACCACTATCTACAAGCCACTTACCCTTAACCGCTTTTAGATTTGTTACAGTTCCATCTGGCATCGTTACTTTTGCACTTGTTGCACCTTTAGAGATTTTAACAGGAACTGTTGTTGAGTAAGTTTCAACGTTTTGAACCTCAACTTTGGGTTTCACCACAACTGTGAGGGAAGCATGCGCTTCTTGACCTGATTGGTTCCAAGTTGTATTGCTAGATAACTTATCATAGTCTTTAGCATATACTGAGACAGTATAGATACCTGCCTCCGTAACCTTACCTCCAATAATAGCATTACCCTTATTGGTTCTACCATTAGCTTGCTCATCTTTTGTACTATCAGAAAGACTGTAGTTAGTACCGGGAATCAACACTTTAGAATCATCTAAAGTCGCTCCTGTAGTATTATAGCCTGACACACCAGTCACAGCTGGTGAATTCTGTTTACGAACTGTAATTACCTTGCCTTCAGCTGTTGTATAATTATAGTTTCCAGCAGTACCCTTAGGAATCGCACTTGATCCAGCATCATCATAAAATCGGATATTGATATTCGCATCATCACCTACAGTACGTTCATAACGAGCAGAATCAGATTCTATTGTAGGAGGTGTGGTGTCTTGCCATCCTACCCAACCAGCACGTAAATTCTGAAGTCGAAAAGTTACTGAACGACCGTCAGTATGGCTTGCAGTTACATCAAAACGTAAATCATATACCCCGTTTTCAATATTGGCAGAGACCACCCCTTGAATAGTATCTGTAGCCTCATCATATGCTAAACCAGGAACAAGGTTTGTCGGTGTTACAGAAGTAAGACTCCATCCAGCTTGCTTAGCAGCCTCTGTAACAGCAATACGTTCTTTTAATCCTTTAATATATACACGATCAACCCCTTGCTCATATGCATAACCATAAATTTCAGTTGCTAGGTATTCATACCCACCGTTAGCTGAATAAATTGCAGTTGCTGCATTTGAGATCTTTGAACCATCAGCACGAAGTTTATTTCTCCAAAGTGGAGCTTCTTCAGCTAATTTCTTAGCAGCCTCTGGTGTTAAAGGATAGTCAACACGACCTGTATTGTTATGCCCTCTTGTCCCACCTTGTTCAGTATGCATCCCATTTCCTGCATTTGTTTCATCACCATCACGTTGGTTAGAATACACAACTACTTCTAGGTCTGAAGTATCAGTTCCAGCCCCTTTGGTTAGTGTAATTTCTTGGTGTGGAATTGTATATGTATCTGATCCTGTATGGATTGTTGCATTTATTTCTGAAGCATGAGTAGTACTTGTAGATCTTTCAGCATAAAAATCTTGTGCTGCCAACACTACAGCAAACTTCCCATCACGACCAATTCCTGCTTTTTTCAGTTCACTATAAACCGCAAGAATTGATTCATTTAAGCGGGCTAATTGGGCATCTACTTGTTCCTTTGTGACACTCTTGTCAGCTAAAAGAATTTTTGATTCGTTAAGTACAGCTTGGTTCTTGGCTACCGCCGCTTCAATTGCTGCTCGATTCTCTGGGGCTACTTCCTTCTTACGAAGTTCTGTAACCGCAAGTGTATTGCTTACATCTGCTTCTGATGAAACTTTATCGAGTGCCGATTTAGCTTCTGAAAGAGCTTTTTCTGTTGGTGTAGCGTTTCTTTCTGCTTCTTCTTTTGCTATCTTATCTTTATCAGCCTGTTCTTTCTCTAATCCAAGTTTATTTGATTCAGTTACAACTGTTCCCAATGCAGAAAGAATCTCTTTTTGAACATTTACCTCTTCTTGCTTGGCAGCTTCATTTGCCAAAACAGCTTTCGCAGTAGCTAAAGCTTCACGAACATTGGCTACAACTGAGGCATTCGCATACTTAGCAGTTGAAAGTTTAGATTCTAAAGTAGCAATACTTGCTTCAAGAAGTGACTTATTTACTTTAACTTCTTCTTTCTTGGGTGTTTCAGTTGTCATATCAACCAACTGGATATTACTTTCTCCTAATTCTGGAGAAGAATTTTCTACTTTTTGAATATTTTCTTTAGAGTCTGAAACTGGATTTTGTTCAATAGCTGAAACTGCTCCATTTCCCAAAAACATTAAACCAGCCGCAATCGCTACCGATGCCGCGCCGAAACTATACTTACGAATACCGTAACGTATATACTTTTCCGTTCTAAAATCTTGTTGTTTACCCTTCATTAGACTTAGAACCTCCTTTATGCATGTTTTTTAATATTGAATTGAAGTATCCAGACAAATAGAAAGCCCCCCCCCCCTTAAATTTTTTAGTAATATCAAGAGGTTATCATCTTAAAAAATGGTTGCCCAATAATTATCAATATCACTTAATATTGTATCATTCCACTATTATTAATTCAAGTTTCATGCTTGTATATATTTATGGTTTCAATCTAATACTTCCTTGAAGAAACTAGTACATACATCTGTTTTTAAACAATAAGATCAATGTACTAAGATACGAAATTCTATTCTAAACAACTAATAGTATGTTTCTAGCACAAATTCAATTTTATAAGAAAAGGAAGTAAATATAGTGGATTAAAATAAGATATGAACAAACTGATTAAGAAAGGCAAATTAATTTCTAGAAATATTTTAGCAGACACAGTGTACTGTTCTAGATTCAATACACTATATTTTCACGAAAAGCGCATATTATCAAGAGCCGATTCTGAAAACCTGATAATATTTCCTTTCGTTTCTAGAGCTTTCTATAGAAAAAAACGCCACATAGGCGTTTTTCTATTCTTACGGTTTGATACGGTGCAACATACGTGGGAATGGAATAGCTTCACGGATGTGTTTTGTTCCTGCCGCGAAGGTGACCATACGCTCGATACCGATACCAAATCCACCGTGTGGTACAGTACCGTATTTACGAAGGTCAAGGTAAAATTCATACTCTGTACGATCCATGCCAAGTTCATCCATCTTAGCAACTAATGCATCATAGTTTTCCTCACGCATAGATCCTCCGATGATTTCTCCATAGCCTTCTGGAGCAAGCAAATCTGCACAAAGCACGCGCTCTGGATTCCCAGGAACTGGTTTCATGTAGAAGGCCTTGATGGCTGCTGGATAGTTCATGACAAATGTTGGTACACCAAAGTGGTTTGAGATCCACGTTTCATGTGGTGAACCAAAGTCATCACCATGCTCAAGATGTTCGTAGTCAGCGTCTTCATCATTTTCATGTTCTTGCAAGAGGTCAATGGCTTGATCGTAAGTGATACGTTTGAAGGGCTCTGCAATGTAGCGTTTCAAGAGTTCTGTATCACGTTCCAAGGTTTCCAATGCTTGAGGCGCACGGTCAAGAACACCTTGTAGAAGAGCTTTTACATAAGCTTCTTGCAAGTCAAGTGACTCATCGTGAGTCAAGTATGAGTACTCTGCGTCCATCATCCAGAACTCAGTCAAGTGACGGCGCGTTTTTGATTTTTCAGCACGGAATACTGGACCAAAGTCAAAGACACGACCAAGGGCCATAGCGCCTGCTTCTAGGTATAGCTGCCCTGATTGACTCAAGTAGGCTGGAGTTCCGAAGTAGTCCGTTTCAAAGAGTTCAGTTGAGTCTTCTGCTGCGTTTCCTGAAAGAATTGGGCTATCAAATTTCATGAAGCCGTTCTTGTCAAAGAACTCATAAGTTGCATAGATGATAGCGTTACGGATTTGCATCACCGCTACTTGCTTACGAGAGCGTAGCCACAAGTGACGGTTGTCCATCAAGAAGTCTGTTCCGTGTTCTTTTGGTGTAATTGGGTAGTCTTGAGATTCACCAATCACTTCGATATCTGTGATATCAAGCTCATAACCAAACTTAGAACGTTCGTCTTCTTTGACAATCCCTGTCACATAAACAGAAGTTTCTTGGCTCAAGCGTTTGATGACATCAAACTTTTCAGCTCCTACTTCTTCACCAAATTTTTCTACAAAGTTTGGTTTAAAAGCCACACCTTGGAAGAAGGCTGTTCCATCACGCAGTTGCAAGAAGGCGATTTTCCCTTTTCCTGATTTGTTGGCAACCCAAGCGCCAATCGTCACTTCCTGACCAACATAGTCTTTTACATCAATAATCGTTACACGTTTTGTCATTGTTTTTCCTTTTCTTTTTCTTTTATTTTTCCATAAATGCTTTCAAGCGTTTAACTGCTTCTTTAAGCGTATCTAGGTCTGTCGCATAGCTAAGGCGCACATTTTCTGGCGCTCCAAAGCCTGCTCCTGTTACCAAGGCCACTTCAGCTTCTTCTAGGATAGCGATTGTAAATTCTGTCACATCCGTATAGCCTTTCATCTCCATTGCCTTTTTGACATTTGGGAAGAGGTAGAAGGCTCCTTGTGGTTTGACAACTTCAAAACCAGGGACTTCACACAAGAGTGGATAGATGGTATTGAGACGTTCTTCAAATGCTTGACGCATAACTTCCACAGAATCTTGCGGTCCAGTTAGGGCTTCGATGGTTGCATATTGTGAAACAGCAGTTAGGTTAGAAGTTGTTTGACCTGTCAATTTGCTCATAGCAGCAATGATTTCTG
This sequence comes from Streptococcus sp. K0074, assembly GCF_048843365.1. GTDB lineage: Bacteria > Bacillota > Bacilli > Lactobacillales > Streptococcaceae > Streptococcus > Streptococcus mitis_BM. The sequence goes on along the minus strand of NZ_CP184836.1, from coordinate 812,974 downwards.
GATCACCCACTGCATAACCTACCCGCCAACCTGTCATGGCATAAGCTTTTGATACACCGTTAATGACAATGGTTTGCTTACGAATTGCTTCTGATAGACTTGAGATTGGAACAAATTCATTTCCATTATAAACAAGGCGACCGTATATATCATCAGCTAAAATCAGAATGTCATGCTCAACTGCCCAATTTCCGATAGCTAGTAATTCTTCACGAGTATAAATCATACCAGTCGGATTAGATGGTGAATTGAGAACCAAAACCTTTGTCTTATCTGTCCTAACTAGTTCTAGTTGATCCACCGTAACTTTAAAATCATTGTCTTCTTTAGCTTGAACAAAAACTGGAATCCCTTCTGCCATCTTGACCTGATCTCCATAACTAACCCAGTATGGAGTTGGAATAATAACCTCATCTAAAGGATTAATTACAGCCATAAAGAAAGTATAGAGGGAGAACTTGGCACCTGTAGCAAAGGTAACCTCGTTACTTGCGACAGAATAGCCATAGTAGCGCTCGAAGTAGGTGTTCACCGCAGCTTTTAATTCTGGTAGACCTGAAGCTACTGTATAGAAGGAAGCCTGTCCTTCCCGAATAGCTTTAACTGCTGCATCCTGAATATTTTCAGGGGTGTGAAAATCTGGTTGTCCCAAGGTCAAGAAAAGGACATCCTTACCTTGAGCTTTTAATTTTTTTGCTCTCGCATCACTAGCTAAAGTAACACTTTCTTCCATTTCTAAAACACGGTTGGATAGTTTCATAGGCCCTCCTTATTGACCAATGCTCCTGTTTCAAAATCTACTAGATAAAAATCAGATCCTGACTTGACTTCCCAGATTGGTTTGTCTTGATAACGACCAAAGGTAATTTTGTCAATCTCGCCAGCTCCTTTTTCCTTAGAAACAGCTTCTGCTTTTTCTTGTGAAATACCCTGATTTAGCTGATAAACGTAAATCTTATGGTCATCTTTTCCAATCAGGACAGCAAGCGCTTCTTGCTGTTTATTACGACCAAGAACGCTATAATAGGATTCCAAGCCATTGTATAAATCAACCTGATCAGCCTGCTCTAATCCTGCATACTGCTGAGCTAATTTTTCTCCTTCACTTTTAGCTGTTTGATAGGGTTTCATACTCAGAAACACTAGATACAGAAAGGAAGCACTGATAACCACAAACAAAATCGTCATCCCTAGACCATACTGCCACAGTAGATTATTTTTTGCTTTGTTTTGTCTTTTTTTCACTCGTCTATTTTACCATCTATTGGGCTTTATTACAAGTGAATGCAAGAACAAACCTATATTATTTCTTCCTTAAAACAAAACAGATTTTTCTTGTTTAAAACCGAGCAAGAAAAGTAAAGATACAGCTCCAAAATCAACCTATTAAAAAACCTGAGCTTAGTACTCAAGTTTTCGTAAGTTCTTTTAATCTATGGAATTATTTTATCATCTATTCTTTTAGCCATTTTTCCTAAAAATACAGGCAATAGAAGGCTAATCATGACTAAAAAGAATCCTAGATAAAGAAATGTTACTACAAAGCCTAAATTGTCAATCAACCACCCTGTCAGTGGGAAGAACACAATCATACTCAGGCTAAACATCATAGAGTAGACACTCAACATGGTTGCCCTTACTTCACTTGGAAGGCGCTCTTGCAAATCGTTGTCAAAAATCGGCTGAAAAAGAGCATATAGAGCATTACTAATCAAATAAATCAAAATATAGATTAGAGGTGTCCCAAAGTAGGACAGCATATAGGTAACTCCAGTCAGCAGGACGAGAACAGGGAAAAGCTTCAAAGCAGCATAGTTCTTTCCAATCCTACTCGCTAGATAGACTGCAAGGATATTCAAGAGACTTCCAAGTAGCATAACTGCTGAAATTTGCCAACCACTTAAATCTGGTAACTGATTTTGATAGTAAAAATAAAACATGCACATGAGTGTTCCGACAATCTGAGACAAAATCATCCAGTTGAACAGCATGGGATTTCTCTTCAACTCATCCTTAACAGTCCAAATAATCTGTTTCATGGTCACACTATCAGCTTTTTCTAGCTTGACACTGGGCTCTTTCAACATCCAAATCAGGAAAAGAACTATGATAGAAGTGGCAATCATGATATAGTAGGTCAGGTGCAATTGACCATGGACAAAAAATCCCGCCAACACTGTCCCCAAAGACCGAGTTCCTTCTGCTACTCCTGACATAAAACTTGAAATAGATAAGTAACGCTCCTTTAGTCCAGCCTCTACAGCCGAGTCATAGACCATTGCTGCGCTTGTTCCTGAATCAAAATTATAAGACAAGGCACTCACCGCCATAGCTAGGGCATAAATCCCAAAATTTCCCTGCCCAGCCAACATAAGAATAGAAGACACAATTCCTGCTATTCGACTTAAATAAAGGTTGGTCTTATAGGAATAGCGATCAGCTAACATACCAGATGGAATTTCACAGAGAAGACTGGTCATATGAAAAATACTTTCCAGAAGTCCAATCTGCCAAAGAGACATTCCGTTTTGACTGAGAAAGAGAATCCAAAAGCTGGTAATCCCTAAAAATGCAAAAAACTCAACTCCGGCCATCAGGCCAATATTTTTCCGATAATTTCTTATTAACATCTTTTCTCCTTTAACAAGTGTATTATTATTTCTTTTGTCCGTCACTTGTTAATCTTTGCCTTACATAATCTCCACCCCTTTTAGAAGCATTCTTCAATGCCATTATTGTTCCTTTAATGATTTATGAAATGATATCGGAAAATAGCCGTTCTACGGTTTCTATTGCGAGTTTTCTTGTTTATTTTAGCACTTATGTCATCATATTACAAGAGAATATAGGAATACTCATAGAAAATCAAATGCATTCCAGTCGCAAGTGACTAGAGTTTCAGCAATTTTATAATTTTCAAATAAAGTCTGAGCAAATTTCTTGCAAGTCCTTTTGTTTTGTTGTAATATATTTTATAACAACGAGAGACTTCTCGGAAATTTAAGAAAAAGGAGACACATCATGTCTAAAAAAGTATTATTTATCGTCGGATCACTACGTCAAGGTTCTTTCAACCACCAAATGGCTCTCGAAGCTGAGAAAGCACTTGCTGGTAAAGCGGAAATTAGCTACCTTGATTATTCAGCCCTTCCTCTCTTCAGCCAAGATTTGGAAGTTCCAACACATCCAGCTGTAGCTACTGCTCGTGAAGCAGTTCTCGCTGCGGATGCTATCTGGATCTTCTCTCCAGTCTACAACTTCTCTATCCCTGGAACAGTGAAAAACTTGCTTGACTGGCTATCTCGTGCCCTTGACTTGTCTGATACACGTGGTGCTTCTGCCCTTCAAGAAAAGTTTGTCACAGTATCATCTGTAGCCAATGCAGGTCACGATCAACTTTTCGCTATTTACAAGGATCTCTTGCCATTTATCCGTACACAAGTCGTTGGTGATTTCACCGCTGCACGTGTTAACGATTCTGCCTGGGCAGATGGAAAATTGGTTCTCGAAGAAACAGTCCTAAATTCACTTGAAAAACAAGCTCAAGACTTGGTCAATGCTATCAAGTAACTAAAGTAACTAACATAATAAAAGCGAACACGACTACTTTTCTGACACTCAGAAGACTAGCTTGTTCGCTTTTTTCTCATTTATAAACTAATACTCAATGAAAATCAAAGAGCAAACTAGGAAGCTAGCCGTAGGCTGTACTTGAGTACGACAAGGCGAAGCTGACGTGGTTTGAATTTGATTTTCGAAGAGTATAAAATAGCTGATGATACATATTGTCCAATACAAAATATCTGATTTCTATACTTCCTTAACAAAAACCAATTCCTGCGGCTGGGACAGGTCTTCTAGGTAGTTAAATCCTGCAAAGCTTAAGTGATGAGCTTCCTCTACCGTCTGTACTTGATTTTCTATCAGGGCTGTCAGGAAGGCACCACGGGCTTTCTTAGAAATAGTTGAATGTATCTTCAGCTGCCCACCTCTATCCTCCATGAATTTGAAGGTCACCATTTTTTCTCGGATTTCCTTAGAAAATACGGTCTCAAACTCGGATGACAATAGAGAGAAAATCACTTCTTCCTTCTTCAGAGCTTCATCATAAGCTGCCTTCCAATGATTCTTCAAAGTCTTACCAGAGACTTTTAATTTCATCAAAAAGTCCAAACGGTGAGGAGCCATAGGTGACAAGGCTGGAATGACACCGTACAAAGCCGAAGTGATGAGTACATGATTTTCAAGATAGGCTTGTTCTGCCTCGGTCAATTTATCTCGCTTGATATGGCGATACATGAGCCCATCAAAAAGGTTCAAGGCTGGATAGTGTCGAGTAGTTTGCCTTTTCAAAGCTTGGATATTTTGAAATTCTTCCGCCGCCTTATCAGCTGATACCTTGTAAAAGCTCTCCAATTGACTAGCAGAATAGAGGGCCAAGGCATCAAGCACGGCCTGACTTTCTGGTTTTAAAGGAGCAGCTTCGATACTCGACAAGTCTGTATTCATTTCTTTTGCTGTTGGGATTAAAATTTTCATATTAATAGTGTAGCATATTTTTTAGCCACAACCAAGAAATTCATCTAAAAAACCTCGGGTTGACCGAGGTTTATTTGGTTATTTTGGCCATCCTAACCAGATAGCCACGAGAACAAGGGAGATACCAGCTAGGCTTGTTAAGATAGATAAGAATGTATCTTTTTTCTCCTTGAACCGAGAAAAACCTATCTTCAAAGCAAGCAGTCCAAGTAGCATTGAAGCAAGCATCACATAAAAACCCATTTGTTTGTCCTCCATTAGTCTTAATTTGCATTATTATAACATATATTTCTTAAATAAACCTTTTTTACTGTACTTTAAAGGTCTTGAGATAATTGTCTCTCCCTACTTGACCTTCGAAGGTTTTACCATTTTCAAGGTAAGGAAGGTCATCTGATACTGAGGCCTTAACCTTATATATCTTCCCATCAACTTTAAAGAAGTAGACGGTGTCTCCCTTGATAACAGCTGATTTGAGCTCTGCTACCACACCCTTGATGCTTTCTGTGGTTTCATTATCAAATTCAAGGTCGTTTTTATTGGCGTACTTGCTGAGCAGTTCTTCCACTGTCGTTGCTACGATAACGTTTTGGTACTCGACTGCATCTACCAAAGCGTACTCTTTGACCAAGCCAGCATTGTCCTTCAAGCCCATGATGTAGAGAGGCTTGTCATTGAGGTTGATGAGGATTGGGAAGGTTGCCTTGTAGGATTTCTCCTGAACAGCACCTTCGGCTGATTCTCGGGCTGATTCTTCTGTCGCAGAAGCCAAGCTATACTTCGTGATTTCTCCTGTCCGCATATTTTCAAGGATGAAACCAAGATTACTTTCATCTGCATTTGCTGACGTTACACCTGTGTAGAGATAGATATCATTGCCGATAGACAAGTAATTATAGCCCTTGGTAGTCTGGGTCACGTTTTTCTTGGAAATCATAGCATTCCAGAAACCGTCCTTGTACTTGCCGTTGTAGTTGATTTGCTCGATGGTTTCCTCAGCTGGATAGACCCTGTCCACCCATTCTGGAACATCAGCCAAGCTGTATTCCTTGGTTTCTCCATTTGTGGCATCCAGGATAATGACTGAAACAGGACGAGGAACCGCAAGTCCAAATTGCTTTTGGTAAACCGTTGCTACATAGAAAGGATTACCCTCATCGTCTACCTCGAAAGATGGAGTCTTGAAGATCTTGGTTGGGTACTTAAAGCGCAAGTGACGTTTGACGTCGCGGTTAAAATACTCCGAGTCCGAATACTTGATTGGTGTCTTCAAGTCCACCAATTCCGCATTTCCTGTTACCATGTCCACCTTGATATACTCGCCGATTCCCTTGGCCTGATTATTAAACCATTTGATAGGGTCAGCGTATTCTAGTGGCGTAACCCGATAAGGTTTCCCATCAATCGTCAATTGGGTATAGGTATCTGCCGCTACGTATTGCGATACCTTATCCGTCAGGGAACCCAAGTAGCGGTCGCCAATTTTTTCAGCAGTGCTTCTATCTAGAATCGGAACCTTACTGGTGTCACTCTTAGGAAATTCAGAAAACTCTTTTTCCGTCACCGTGACTACATTAGCATAATTTTTAGCCTGAAAAATGCTGGAAGTTGCCAAGGAAACCAAAGCTGCCAAGAGAAGAATTCCTCCAATAGAAGCAAAAAGAACTTTCCCTAACCGATTGATTTTGAAACCCTCTAGATTTAAGGCAGCTTCTGCCTTGCCGTGGCGCACATGAACCGTTTTGACCAGATTGATTCCCTTGCCAAAGCCAAATAAGATTGCTACAAGCAGCAAATGCCCACAGAGGAAAAAGAGAAATTCCCAGCTGGTCAGATTAAGAGGCGGTAAAAAGATATACCAGGTCGTTGCGATAAAAATAAGTTCAAAGACTATTCGTTTCATTTGCTTTCCTCCTAAATGATTCGTCCTTCCAAGTGATCCAGTTCATGCTGGCAAATCTGAGCCGGGAAACCTGTCAAAGTAATGGTCTGTTCCTGCCACTTGCTGTCACGATAAGCAACGGTTATGGTTTCATAACGCTTAGTTGGTCTCACACCTACCAAGGACAAACAACCTTCCTCTGTCTCATAAGGTCCTGAAAAAGACTTGAGAACAGGATTAAACATGACCATAGGAACCAAGCCAAGATTAAAAATAATCACGCGCTTTTGCACCCCAATCATATTGGCAGCTAGACCGACACAAGTCTCACGATTTGCTAAGAGTGTATCCTGCAAATCTCTGGCAAGATAAAGGTCCTCCTGACTTGCCGGCTGAGACACTTGAGATAAAAATAAGATATCCTTCACAATTTTCTTTTCCACTTCCTCACACTCCTCTTACTTTTTACTATATTATAGCAATTATAGCACAAAAGCCGATAACTGCAAGCCCTTTCTCTCAACTGTAGCAAAAAGCCATCCGAAGATGACTTTTTTAAATCGCATTCTTATCAAAACCAAGTTTACGTTGAACAAACTTAACGATTTCGACGATGATAATCATTGAGAAGCTTCCGCCCATAACGATTCCCCATTGTAACAAGTCTAGTCTGGTTACGTGGAAGATTCCTTCAAGCGGTTCTACGACGATTGTTGCCATGAGAAGGATGAAGGATACCAAGATAGACCAGTTAAAGGTCTTAGACTTGAATGGTCCAACTGTCAAGATGGACTGGTAAACAGATTTCACATTGTAGGCATGAAAGAGCTGAATCAAACCAAGTGTTGCAAAGGCCATAGTAAGGGCATCTGCGTGAATGGCATGATTGTCACCCACATGAACTGGGTAAAGAAGGGCAAGACCATAAACACTCATAACAATAGCTGCTTGGAGTACACCTTGATAGATAATAGAACTCAAAACACCACCTGAGAAGAAGCTTGCCTTGCGTCCACGTGGTTTATGGTTCATGACACCAGGCTCAGCTGGCTCAACACCTAGTGCAATTGCTGGGAAGGTATCCGTTACCAAGTTGATCCACAAAAGATGAACTGGCTGCAAGACATCCCAACCAAACAAGGTTGATAGGAAGATAGTTAATACTTCAGCAGTATTGGCAGAAAGTAGATACTGAATAGTCTTTTGAATGTTTGAGAAGACCTTACGTCCTTCTTCAACTGCAACAATGATAGTCGCAAAGTTATCATCTGCAAGAATCATGTCAGATGCCCCCTTAGAAACCTCTGTACCAGTGATTCCCATACCGATACCGATATCGGCTGTTTTCAGAGCTGGCGCATCATTGACACCATCACCTGTCATGGCAACGACTTTGCCTTGTTTTTGCCAAGCCTTGACGATACGAACCTTGTGCTCTGGAGACACACGGGCATAAACAGAGTATTGACCAACTACTTTTTCAAAGTCTTCATCTGACAGTTCATTGAGCTCAGCACCAGTTAAAACGTGGCCTTCTGTATCATTTGCATCAATGATTCCCAAACGTTTAGCAATAGCTTCTGCTGTGTCTTGATGGTCACCCGTAATCATGATTGGACGAATTCCAGCTTCCTTAGCCACACGAACAGCCTCAGCTGCCTCAGGACGTTCAGGGTCAATCATCCCAATCAAACCAGTGAAGATTAAATCATTTTCAAGTTCTTCAGAAGTGAGGTTTTCTGGAATGCTATCGATAATCTTATAAGCACCTGCAAGGACACGCAAGGCTTGGTGAGCCATTTCAGAATTGTTTGTATGAATGAGGTTTGTAACCTTCTCATCAATCGGAGCAATATCCCCAGCCTTATCACGAAGAACACAACGTTTTAAGAGTTGGTCTGGCGCACCCTTGACTGCTACAAGGAAACGACCATCTGGCAATGGGTGAACCGTTGACATGAGCTTACGTTCAGAATCAAATGGCAACTCAGCCACACGAGGATATTTGTCTAAAAATCCTTTAACATCATAACCTTTGTCCAAAGCATACTGGATAAAGGCTGTTTCGGTTGGGTCACCAATCAGGTTACCTTCCACATCGATTTTCGTATCATTGGCCAAGACAACTGAACGAAGTAGGGGCATTTCAAGACCTAGTTCAATGTCATCAGCTGAATCATGTAGGACTGCATCGTAGAATACTTTTTCAACTGTCATCTTGTTCATAGTAAGCGTACCAGTCTTATCAGAAGCGATGATTTCAGTTGAACCAAGCGTCTCAACTGCTGGCAACTTACGAACGATAGAGTTTCGTTTAGCCAAAACTTGAGTACCAAGGGCAAGAACGATGGTTACGATAGCAGGAAGTCCTTCTGGGATGGCTGCAACAGCAAGGGCAACAGAGGTCATCAACTCACCGAGTGGATTTTTGCCTTGAATGAAAACACCCACTACAAAAGTAACAAGGGCAATGACCAAAATTGCATAGGTCAAGACCTTAGAAAGGTTATTCAAGTTTTGTTTAAGTGGTGTGTCTGTCTCATCCGCATCTTGAAGCATACCAGCGATATGACCAACTTCAGTGTACATACCTGTATTGACAACAACACCCATCCCACGACCATAGGTCACGTTAGAGTTTTGGAAGGCCATGTTGACACGGTCCCCAATACCAGCATCTGCAGCAAGTTCAACTGTCAAGTCTTTTTCGACTGGCACAGACTCACCTGTCAAAGCAGCTTCTTCGATCTTAAGAGAATTGGCTTCTAGCAAACGTAAGTCTGCTGGTACAACATCACCAGCTTCGAGAGCGACGATATCACCTGGTACCAATTCTTTAGAATCAATCTCAGCCATATGACCATCACGAAGAACGCGAGCAGCTGGACTAGACATGGATTTGAGGGCTTCAATGGCTTCTTCTGCTTTTCCTTCTTGGTAAACACCAAAGGCAGCGTTAATGATAACCACGGCTAAAATGATAATGGCATCTGCGATATCTTCCCCACCAGAAGTCACGACTGACAAGATTGCTGCAGCAACTAGGATGATAATCATCAAATCCTTAAATTGCTCGATAAATTTGACCAGGATTGATCGTTTCTCGCCTTCTTCGAGTTCATTGTGGCCAAATTCTGCAAGGCGCTTTTCCGCCTCACTTGATGACAAACCTTGCTCGGTCGCATCCACAGCCTTCAAGACCTCTTCAGGACTCTGAGTGTAAAACGCTTGGCGTTTTTGTTCTTTTGACATGTGTCTCCTCCTTGACATTGTGTGCAAAACAGACTCTCTTTCTGTCATATCTTTTCACGACAAACAAAAAGAGACCTGTTAATCATAACAAGTCTCGCTGTTTAAGATAGTGCCGGAAAGCATACTTTTCAGTATAAAATTCGGAATGACGACACTATCACAGGTTTCTGCCAGCTACTCCCTTGAGTAGTTCTATTATACCAAATTTTGAAAAGTTTTCAAAGAGTAAAAACTGACTCATTTGAATTTTCTCTTGAAAACCAGTATAATGGTAGAATGCTATGTGACTAGAAAGGAAGTTGAATGAAGCAATCTATCTCAAATCTCAAGTTAGCTGAGCGTGGAGCCATTATCAGCATTTCAACCTATTTGATCTTGTCTGCAGCCAAATTAGCAACTGGGCACCTCCTCCATTCATCCAGTTTGGTGGCAGATGGTTTTAACAACGTATCGGACATCATTGGAAATGTTGCTCTTCTGATCGGGATTCGAATGGCGCGCCAGCCTGCTGACCGAGACCACCGTTTTGGCCACTGGAAGATTGAAGATTTGGCTAGCTTAATCACTTCCATCATCATGTTCTATGTTGGCTTTGATGTGCTGAGGGATACCATTCAGAAGATTCTCAGTCGTGAAGAAACGGTCATTGATCCTCTTGGTGCAACTCTAGGAATCATTTCTGCAGCGATTATGTTTCTAGTTTATCTCTACAATACTGGCCTCAGTAAGAAATCCAACTCCAAGGCACTGAAGGTAGCTGCTAAGGACAATCTTTCTGACGCTGTTACCTCACTTGGTACTAGCATTGCCATCCTGGCCAGCAGTTTCAATTATCCCATTGTGGATAAACTGGTCGCTATCATCATCACTTTCTTTATCTTGAAAACTGCCTATGATATCTTCATCGAGTCTTCCTTTAGCCTTTCGGATGGCTTTGACGACCGTCTGCTCGAGGACTACCAAAAGGCTATCATGGAAATTCCCAAGATCAGCAAGGTTAAGTCGCAAAGAGGTCGCACCTACGGTAGCAACATCTACCTTGATATTACACTAGAAATGAATCCTGACTTGTCTGTTTTTGAAAGCCATGAAATTGCGGATCAGGTCGAGTCTATGCTGGAGGAACGTTTTGGAGTCTTTGATACCGATGTCCATATCGAGCCAGCACCTATCCCTGAAGATGAAGTTTTAGACAATGTCTATAAAAAATTGCTTATGCGTGAACAGTTGATTGACCAAGGAAATCAACTGGAAGAACTCTTAGCTGACGATTTTGTTTATATTCGCCAAAATGGAGAACAGATGGATAAAGAGGCCTATAAAGCCGAAAAAGACTTGAATTCTGCTATCAAGGATATTCAAATCACTTCCATCAGTCAAAAGACCAAACTCATCAGCTATGAGTTAGATGGTATCATCCACACCAGTATCTGGCGTCGCCACGAAACTTGGCAAAATATCTTTCATCAAGAGACCAAAAAAGAATAGAGAAATCCTGTCCATGAGACGGGATTTTTCTATTCTTCTAGCTATCAAAGTCACTTAGATACTCATAGCGTTCGTATTTTTCAAGGAGTGCTTCGTTTTTCTCATCTAGCTCTTTCTGAAGAGTAGCCAGTTTGCCAAAGTCAGAGCCGTTGGCCTGCATCTCCTCTTCAATAGCAGCGATACGGTTTTCCAAGGATTCAATATCGCCTTCAATGCTTGCCCACTCCTGCTTTTCTTGGTAGGTCATGCGTTTCTTGTCTTCTCGAACCTTGACGACTTTTTCCTTTTCGGCTTTTTGCACTTGATTGGCCATCTCTGTTTCAAAGACTTTTTCATCAAGGTAATCAGTGTAATGACCAAAGAAAGGACGAATCTTGCCATCCTCAAAAGCCAGAATCTTGGTCGCCACCTTATCCAAGAAATAGCGGTCGTGACTAACAGTCAAAACTGGACCAGCAAAGCCTTGCAAGAAATTCTCCAAAACTGTCAAGGTTGCAATGTCCAAATCATTGGTCGGCTCATCCAAGAGAAGAACATTTGGTTTTTCCAAGAGCAATTTGAGGAGATAAAGACGTTTTTTCTCTCCCCCAGACAATTTCTCAATCAAGGTTCCATGCGTCGAGCGTGGGAAAAGGAACTGCTCTAGCAATTCTGCAATGGAAGTTGTAAAACCACCGCTGGTCTTGACTTCTTCTGCCACTTCTTGCAGGTAATTGATCACACGCTTGCTTTCATCCAAATCCTTAATTTGCTGAGAGAAATAGGCGATGCGAACAGTTTCCCCTATCACAACTTGACCTGCTGTCGGCTCAAGACTGCCTGCAATCAGGTTGAGTAGGGTTGATTTTCCAACACCATTATCCCCAACAATTCCAATACGATCTTTGGCCTGCACCAAGAGATTAAAATCTTGCAAAATAGGCTTGTTTTCATAGGCAAAGGAAACATCTTGAAACTCGATGACTTTCTTACCAATCCGACTGGTTTCAAAGTTCATGGTCAAGTCTGTCTCAGCACTACTGCCTGAAACTTCTTTCTTCAAATCGTGGAAACGATTGATACGAGCCTGCTGCTTGGTCGCACGCGCCTGCGGTTGTCTGCGCATCCAGACCAATTCCTGCTTATAAAGTTGTTCTTTTTTGTGGAGAAGAGCTGCGTCACGCTCATCCTGTTCCGCCTTTAGGCGAACATAGTCCTGATAATTTCCCTGGTACTCGGCCAAGCCTGCGCGATCCAACTCGAAAATCCGTGTTGACAAAGCGTCTAAGAAATAACGATCGTGGGTGATGAAGAGAACAGTCTTCTTAGAATTTTTCAAAAAGAGGGTCAGCCACTCAATAGTCGCAATATCCAGATGGTTGGTTGGCTCATCCAGAAGCAATAGGTCGTGGTTACCAAGAAGAACTTGCGCCAACTGGACCCGTCTTCTTATACCACCTGACAATTCCCCAACAGGAGTAGATAAGTCCTGAATACCCAACTTGCTGAGAACCGTCTTGACCTGACTCTCAATTTCCCAAGCTTGAAGAGAATCCATCTCTGCCATAACCCGTTCCAAACGAGCCTGCTTATCCTCACTGTAGTTGAGCATGATCAACTCATACTCACGAATAAGCTGGATTTCCTTGAGGTCGCTGGATAGGACCGTATCCAAGACCGTCTTGCTATCATCAAAATCAGGATCTTGAGTCAAGTAACCAATCTGGTAATCATTTTTAGCTGAAAAAGGACTGACATCCCCATCAAAGCCAGAAACACCAGAAAGGACATCTAAAAGGGTGGTCTTGCCAGTCCCATTGACACCAATCAGACCAATTCTATCTAGATCATGGATGATAAAGGAAATATCCTTAAAAACGGTCTTATCACCGACGGATTTACTTAGTTTTTCAACGATAAAATCACTCATTTTTTCTCCCTTAGATAAGCATGGATGGCTTGACGGTCATTTTCCAATTCTCCATCGACAATGGCATATTCAATCTCTGTTAAAATCTCTCCCAAGTCTGGGCCTGGTTGATAGCCATATTCCTTAATCAAAATACCACCGTTGATTTGGATTTCTTTCTTGTCATGAATGGTCAAACTCTGATAGGTTTCTGTGATGGCTTGTGGGTTGACTTCTTTTCCTTGAGCCTGACGAAGATTTTCAGCCTGTAAAAGTAAATCCAAGTCAAAGCGATAACAATCGCGCTTGCTCAATTCTCCCTTTTCACGCAAGGCCAAAATAGTCAGCAAATCCTGAACTTGCTTGGCAAACTGGCGTGAGGTCTTCCAAGCCTTCAAAAATGGCTGCGCATTTTCAATCTCCAAAGCCCACAAAAGAGCTGCCCAGGCTTGCTCTGAAGATTCAAAGGTGAAATCAGTCTCCAAATCAAACAGTCTGTTAAGCTTGTCCTGGCTAGATGCCATATCAGGAAGATAGTCATAAGCTTGACTCTCAATCATGGAAGCCAAGCCTCTTCTCCAAAATGGAGACAGCAAGAGTTTATCAAACTCGACGAAGGTACGCTCTACAGAAATTTTCTCCAAAAGCGGTGTCAAGGTCTTCATAGCTTGAAATGTTTTTGACTCAAGCTCAAAGCCAAGACTGGCCTGAAAACGGAAACCGCGCATAATCCGCAAAGCATCTTCATTGAAACGCTCACTAGCTACACCAACCGCCCTCAAGACTTGCTTTTCCAAATCTTCTAAACCATGGAACAAGTCAATAATTTCTCCTGCCTCGTCCAAAGCAAAGGCGTTGACTGTGAAATCACGGCGTTTGAGGTCTTCTTCTAGCGAGCGAACAAAGGAAACCGCACTAGGTCTGCGATAGTCCACATAAACATCCTCTGTCCGAAAGGTGGTTACCTCATACTCCTCGTCCCCATCTAAGACCAAGACAGTTCCATGCTCGATTCCGATATCGGCTGTTCGCAGAAAAATCTGCTTGGTCTCTTCTGGATAAGAAGAGGTCGCAATATCCACATCGTGGATGGGACGATTGAGGAGGGCATCTCGAACAGATCCCCCAACAAAATAGGCTTCAAATCCTGCTTCTTTAATTTTTTCTAATACTGGTAAAGCCTTCTGAAATTCAGAAGGCATTTGCGTTAATCTCATAATAAGTGTTCTAATCCATAGACAAGCTCATGACGCTTGACAACTTCTTTAATTCCCAAATTCACCCCTGTCATGAAGGAGCTGCGATCATAGGAGTCATGACGGAGGGTCAATCCTTCTCCCTGATTGCCAAAGATGACTTCCTGATGGGCTACCAAGCCTGGCAAACGAACTGAGTGGATACGCATGCCATCAAAGTCAGCACCACGAGCACCAGCAATCAGCTCTTCCTCATCAGGCGCACCCTGCTGGATAGACTCTCGAACTTCGGCCATCAACTCAGCTGTTTTAATGGCTGTTCCACTCGGAGCATCCTTTTTCTTGTCATGATGGAGCTCAATAATCTCCACATTTGGGAAATATTTGGCAGCCTGCGTCGCAAATTGCATAAGCAAGACAGCACCCAAGGCAAAGTTAGGAGCAATCAAGCCACCCAAATCTTGGGCACGAGAAAATTCTTTTAGCTCTACAATTTCTTCACTTGTGAAACCTGTTGTTCCAACTACTGGAGCAAAGCCATTTTCAAGAGCAAAGCGTGTATTTTCATAGGCAACAGCTGGTGTAGTAAAGTCTACCCAGACATCCGCTTCAGAGCCTGCTAAATCAACCTTATCCTTGAAAACAGGAATTCCCTGCCATTCTGACTCAGACTCAAACGGATCCAAAACTGCTACCAAGTCCAATTCTGGATCAGCCAAGACCATCTGACAAGCAGCCTGGCCCATCTTTCCCTTAAAACCAGCAATAATTACTCGAATACTCATCTCTACTCCTGTCTAAGATACAAAGGACCTTAGCTACCCATGAAAAATAGGGAATGGGGCTGACTTTCCATGAAAGTCAAGGCAGTCATCTTTTTTCAAGAGGCAGATAGTCCATGTTCAATTTCCAAGATACAAAGCCTGTAAGAACACAACGTGAAAATAGGAGTTCTGATCAAAGAGTGTCTACTCCTTGAAAGAACTATCTTTTTCACACAAGGTTCCAGGCGTGTTCATTTGCTAACTTCTTAACTAGTCTAGAAGTGCCAACTAAATCACTGGAATATAACCCAGAGCAATGCTTCCTGCACCTAGGTGTGTTCCAATGACACTACCAAATGTAGCAAGTGAAATATCCGTACCCACTCCAGATTCAAGCAAGTGTTGACGCAACTCTTCAGCCTTTTCAGGAGCATTTCCGTGAATGACAATGACCCGATATTGGCCTGAAGCTGTGGTTTCCTTGATGATTTCAATTAAGCGCTTTGTGGCTTTCTTTTCAGTACGAACTTTTTCGTAAACTTCAATCACACCTTGGTCGTTGAAATAAAGGATTGGCTTAATGCTAAGCAAATTGCCCAAAATGGCAGCCCCATTTGAAAGGCGTCCACCTTTAACCAAATGATCCAAATCATCTACCATGATAAAGGCTGACGTACGACTAATTTGAATGGCTAGCTTATCCTGAATGCTGGCAAAATCATCGCCCTGGTCACGCCAATTAAAGACGCTTTCAACCATGATACCCAGAGGAGCACTTGTAATCAAAGTGTCTGGAAAAGCAATGGTTAAGCCCTCATATTCATCTATCATATACTGGATATTTTGGTAAAAACCTGAAATTCCAGAAGATAGGAAAAGCCCCAAGGCATGGGTATAACCTTGTTCTTTGAGCGAAGTTAAGATTTCATCTAACTTGGCAATACTTGGTTGACTAGTCTTAGGCAATTCAGAAGCCTGAGCCATTTTTTGGTAAAATTCCTCAGCAGTCAGATTGATACCTTCGACATACTCCTCACCATCAATATTGACAGGAATATCCAAGACAAATAAATCTTCTCTTTGCAAGGTCTCTGCACTGAGATAGGCAGAAGAATCTGTGATAACAGCTAGTTTCATATTAGAACTCCAAATTGATTCCTGGTAAGTCTAATGCAATTTCAGTTACTTCGTAAGTCAAACGGTTGAGCATATTCAAACATGGACGAGCCAAAGTTTCCACTTCTTCTTGGCTCAATTCACTTGGTTCATTGACAATACGGCCATCGATGTGATTTACCTGTGAAATGGTTCCACTGATGACAAACTTATCAAATACAATCATAAAGGTCAAGATGACAATCAAGGAAGTCACTTGATTTTCTTGATCATGTTGGAGCAATTGGAAGTTCACATCCACCTTAGTTTCAGGAGCTCCATTTTCATTTTCCCATTCAAAATTACGCGCATCAAAATGATACTGACTAACAAATTCTTGTTCACGTTTAAGATTCATGTCTTTCTCCCTTGGCTACAATATTATAAGCTATTGTACCATAATTTTTTATTTTCATCTAGTTTTCTAGGATTTAGTCAATCCCGATTTCAGCTCGAACTACGTCTGCGATGGTATCAACATAGTAGTCTACTTCTTCTGTTGTAGGCGCTTCTGCCATAACACGCAAAAGGGGTTCTGTTCCACTTGGGCGAACAAGGATACGACCATTCCCTGCCATTTCAGCTTCCATCTTCTCGATGATATCCTTGATAGCTGGCACTTCCATAGCCTTTTCCTTCATGGCATTTTCCACTCGGATATTGACTAATTTTTGTGGATAGATGGTTACTTCTGCAGCCAACTCTGACAAGCTCTTACCAGTTTCCTTCATGATTTTTGTCAATTGGACAGCTGATAATTGACCATCACCTGTTGTATTGTAATCCATCAAGATGACGTGCCCAGACTGTTCACCACCAAGGTTGTAGCCTGATTTTCGCATTTCTTCAACAACGTAACGATCGCCGACTGCAGTTACTGCCTTGTTAATACCTTCACGGTCCAAGGCCTTGTGGAAACCAAGGTTAGACATAACAGTTGTCACAATTGTATTTTGAGCCAATTGTCCTTTTTCAGAAAGGTATTTCCCGATGATGTACATGATCTTGTCACCATCAACGATCTCACCATTTTCATCAACAGCAATCAAACGGTCACTGTCTCCGTCAAAAGCCAAACCAATAGCTGAGCCGCTTTCTTTGACCACTTCTTGAAGGGTTTCTGGGTGGGTTGAACCAACATTAAGGTTGATGTTAAGACCATCTGGTGTTTCCCCGATAACTGTTAATTGAGCGCCAAGGTCTGCAAAGATTTGACGGGCACTTGTGGACGCTGCACCATTGGCTGTGTCCAAGGCAACCTTCATTCCTTCAAGAGGAGTTCCAGTTGAAACAAGGTATCCTTCATACTTACGCAAACCTTCTGGATAATCTACCAAGGTTCCCAAGCCTTCTGCACTTGGACGAGGAAGAGTGTCTTCTGCAGCATCTAGCAAGGCTTCAATTTCTGCTTCTTTTTCGTCATCTAGTTTGAAGCCATCACCACCAAAGAACTTAATCCCATTATCAAGGGCTGGGTTATGACTAGCAGAAATCATGACACCTGCACTAGCTCCCTCAGTTTTAACCAAGTAAGCTACTGCTGGTGTTGCCAGAACGCCTAGTTTATATACGTGAATCCCTACAGAGAGGAGACCTGCTACCAAGGCCGATTCCAGCATTTCCCCTGAAATACGTGTGTCACGTCCTACAAAGACTTTCGGTGCTTCCGTTTCATGTTGGCTGAGAACATAGCCTCCAAAACGTCCTAGTTTAAAGGCCAATTCTGGTGTTAGTTCTACATTAGCTTCTCCACGGACTCCATCAGTCCCAAAATATTTACCCATTTTTATAAAATCCTTTTCCTATTTTTAATTCGTTTTTAAACTTGTTGCTTTCGTTGACGAAGATGTCTCCGACGAACTGCTTGTGCTTGAACTTGGCGCTACTGGTTTTGTAGTAACCTTCATTGTTGTATCAAACGGAGTGATAACTACTGGTAAGACTACCCCGTTGCGGTCGATTGCCTGCAAAGGTACTGAGCCACTGTAATTACCTGTTATGCGTTCGCTGGTTGGTAAAAGCGCAATAACTTTGTCAATCTTAGCTAATGTTTCCTGGTCAGTCGTGACCGAAACGCGTTCATTTGACACGGTTACACTATCAAGTTGTAGCTTGGGATCAATCTGGCTTTGGTCAACTTGTGGCACAACAATCATCCCATCTCGCTTAACCTTCTTCCCAACTTTCACTGTGATCTTTTGAGGCGTTGCCACAGCGGTCAATCCACTAGGAAGATTTTCAATGTTCAGGGGAACTTCAATCGTTCCAACACTAGCATCTGTCAAATCCGCTGTGACCTTAAACTTACGAGTACTTTCCTGCATTTCACTGGCCAAGGTCACACGATTGGCACCTGTCAACACAACTGAAACTTCTGATGCAAATCCGCTGATGAAATACTGGTCATCATCATAGTGAATATCGATAGGAACATTTGCTATCGTATTGGTGTAGGTCTCAGATTTGACCTGTCTTGCGGTATTGTTATTTTGAAAATTAGTCGATGTTGCATAGATGAATAAGACACAAGCAAAAAAGAGAGATGAAATGATATATAGACTATTTTTTCTCATATTTCCAACCTCCTAGCAAACGGTCCTTAAAACTGACTTTTTCCTCAACAGCTGGCAAAAGAATTGCTCGTAGCTCTGCTTCAAATTCTTCAATCGTCAAATCATGCTTGAAAATCCCATTGTAGGTGATAGAGATACCACCTGTTTCCTCTGAAACGATGAAGGTCAAGGCATCGGATACTTCTGATAAACCTATAGCCGCCCGGTGTCTGGTCCCAAATTCCTTGGAAATTCCTGTACTTTCTGTCAAGGGCAGATAGGCAGAGGTGACTGCAATCCGATTTTCTCTGATAATCACAGCACCATCATGTAGAGGAGTGTTGGGAATAAAAATATTGATGAGGAGTTCTGCCGAAATTTTGGCATCCAAGGGAATTCCTGTCGCGATGTATTCTTGTAAGGTCCGAACCCGTTGAATAGCAACCAGAGCACCAATCTTACGGGGACTCATGTATTCAACTGACTTAACAAAGGCACGAATCATTTTCTCTTCTGCACTAATTTGAGTAGTAGAAAAGAAATCTGTCGCCCTTCCCAAGCGTTCCAAACCAGTCCGAATCTCTGGAGAGAAGATAACAACCGCAGCAATAACCCCATAGGTAATAATCTGATTAATCAACCAAGAAATCGTTGTTAAACCAAGGATATTGGCCACGACCTGGGCTAATACAAAAATCAAGACCCCCCGTACCAAAATCATAATCTTGGTGCCAGCTATCGCTTTTGTAAAACGATACAAAACATAGGTCACAATCAAAATATCAAACAGATTGATGGCAATACTCCAAGGACTAGAAAACAAGCTAGTCCAATATTGCAGGTTGGATAATTGTTGAAAGTTCATCTGCTGTCTCCTCTCTGTCCAAACACGTTCCTCTCTATTATACCATTTTTCTGTCATTTTTTTCCCTATCCTACTTCATTTTAAATTAAGGAAAAATATGATAAAATAAACTGACTAGAAAAACAAAGGAGAAACCATGTCTCAACTCTATGATATTACCATTGTAGGTGGTGGTCCTGTCGGTCTTTTTGCGGCCTTTTATGCCCACCTACGCCAAGCCAAGGTCCAAATCATCGACTCTCTTCCACAACTAGGTGGACAACCTGCTATTCTCTATCCCGAAAAGGAAATCTTAGACGTCCCAGGTTTCCCAAACCTGACTGGAGAAGAGTTGACTAATCGCTTGATTGAACAACTAAACGGCTTTGATACCCCTATTCATCTCAATGAAACGGTTCTTGAGATTGAAAAACAAGAAGAAGGCTTTGCCATTACCACTTCTAAAGGAAGTCACCTATCTAAAACTGTTATCATTGCTATGGGTGGCGGTGCCTTCAAACCACGTCCTTTGGAACTAGAAGGCGTTGAAGGCTATGAAAATATCCACTACCACGTTTCCAACATCCAGCAATATGCTGGTAAGAAAGTGACGATTCTTGGTGGAGGAGACTCGGCTGTGGATTGGGCTTTGGCTTTTGAAAAAATTTCACCAACTACCCTTGTCCACCGCAGAGATAATTTCCGCGCCTTGGAACACAGTGTCCAAGCCTTACAGGAATCATCTGTGACCATCAAGACACCATTCGTCCCTAGCCAACTCCTTGGAGATGGAAAAACGCTCGATAAACTTGAAATCACAAAAGTCAAATCTGATGAAACAGAAACGATTGACCTAGACCACCTTTTTGTCAACTATGGTTTCAAATCTTCTGTCGGTAACCTTAAAAACTGGGGTCTGAACCTCAACCGCCACAAGATTATCGTCAACAGCAAGCAAGAATCTAGCCAAGCAGGTATCTATGCTATCGGTGACTGCTGCTACTATGACGGAAAAATTGATCTGATTGCAACAGGGCTTGGAGAAGCACCAACTGCTGTCAACAATGCCATCAACTACATTGATCCTGAGCAAAAAGTGCAACCAAAACACTCAACCAGTTTATAAAAAAGAACCACGAGTCACATAGGATTCGTGGTTTTAAAATGAACTACACCTCAAAAGTTAGACAGAAATACATCTAACTTCTGATATGCAGCCCACCTTCTCTTTGCTCTTGTTTGAATAAGAAATTTTTTTGCAGAATCATTAGATTATACAAAGTATTTCGTATCAGCCTTTTAAAAATCTATAAAAACTCTCCAACTATTCTATTATACCATATAAAAAAATATATATCTAGACTTGTTTTTTATTTTTTTTGATGTATACTAAGAATAGAAAGCGCTTTAAATTAAATAAAAGGAGGTTTTATGAGGAAAGTAAATAAGGACATTTTATTCTTAACTGGAATCATAGTTTTATGTTTTGGTTTTTTATTATTTCACATTAACCCCTATTATGCCGGGCCTGATGAGACACTGAAAGGAAGGATAACTTTATTCTTTTGGCATCTATATTGGAGACCTATAGGAACTCTCAGTATCTTTTCTGGTTGCATTATGACTTTCAAAGGATTGAAAAAATAATCTTTTGATCATGAAGAAAGGAAACTTTTTATGATTAAACTGAAAATATTGTTTTTCTCTGTACTATCAAGTCTATTATTCTTAGTCACAGCATCTACAGTTTTTGCTGATGTCTATCCTGGCACAAATTATGAAATTGTATCTAATCGTATTATAAAGGATATCAACACAGGGGAGTTACTCTCATTTTATACGACTGAACTTAGAGATGCCTATTTGGAGTCTAAATCTATGTATCAGACTCGTTCTAACGCGACTGGTGTTGCAGATTATAGAACTAAATACTCTCACTCTTACGAGAGCAGTGCCACATCAGGAGCTCTAAGTTCAACAGCCTATGGTGGAAAAGCTGGAGCTACCCTAACTATAGGTGCAGGTGCTAGCTTTTCTGCTCCGGAGTCTGGAGCTGGACTTAGTTTAAATCACTCAGTCTCCCATAACGTACCACCCTACACTTATGGTTATATTAGACTAAAAGCATCTTACACAGTAAACGTTCGTAAACTAGAAGTTAGATACTTAGGCACCAACAAATGGGTTCCAGCTGGTGAAACCTCTACTATATCGAATGTTAGCGTTTGGAGCGAACTGGTCACTTGGAAATAACTCATTAGAGACTGGGTAAAAACTCAATTTCAGGAGAAAATGAAATAAATTTTCTCACAATAAAACGCATAGTATCACGGTTTTCAATATCTGATATTATGCGTTTTTGATTTTAAAGAGCTAAATTTCTTAACTTAATGACATTGCTTTTTGCCTTTCCCCTTCTTTTTCAAAAAGCAAAAATGTCCTATCAAATTGATAGAGCATGTGATATCATAACGATGGCACTAACGATACGCCTTGGAAAAGGAGGTATTACAGATGCTAGAACTTCTCAAAATAGTACTTATCGCAGTCATCGAGAGTATCATCTCATGGCTGGTGACTCGTTGGTTAGACGATCACTTCGACAAGTAACTTTCCTGGTTAGTGCTATCTAACCCAGAAAAAATCCCCTTGGTATTGCAGTACCGAGGGGATTTCTGTTAGCACTAAAATGCTAGAACTTCTCAATTCCCCTTTATTATCTCACATGCTCTATTCAATTGTCAAGAAACAGGTTAATATTTTGTAAACTAGCGACATCAGGCTGTTAGAAAAATGGAATCAACCAATCATACTGATAATTCAAGGGCTTGTTTTATATCTTTATAGTTCATCGGCTATCTTGTTGATTTTTCTGAGTCTGTGGTTAACACCACTTTTGGTTAAAGGGTTGCTGAGGCTATCTGCTAACTGCTGGATAGAGTAGTCTGGATGCTGAATCCGCAACTGCGCCACCTCCTGCAAATCCACTGGCAGATTTTCTAATCCCATGATATCTTTGATTTTACTGATATTGTTGATAGTCTTCATGCTAGCAGAAACTGTCCGTGCGATATTAGCTGTCTCGGCATTATTGGCTCGATTGAGGTCGTTACGGGTTTCTCGCAAAATCTTAACTCGCTCAAAATCATCACGCGCCTGCATGGCTCCGATTACTATCAAAAAGTCCATAATGTCTTCAGCTCGCTGGAGATAGGTCACAGCCCCCTTCTTACGTTCAAGCACCTTGGCATCCAGCAAAAATTGCTGGAGAAGTGAGGCAATCCCTTGCGCGTGGTCCAGATAAACAGAACTGATTTCCAACTGATACTTGCCTGACTCAGGGTCACGAATGCTTCCATTTGCCAAGAAAGCACCACAGAGATAGGCACGACCTGCTTCCTCGTCTGATAAAATCTCCTCGTCAATACCTGTTTCCAGACCAAAAAAGGAGTCTGCCAAGTGCAAATCACTCAGCAGGTCCTGCACCTTTTCATCTGTAAAAACGGTATAGACTCGATTCTTGCGAAGATTGCTCCGTTGGTGGTGTCGGATTTCCGATTTGATTTGATAGAAATGGAGAAAGGACTCATAGAGGTGACGAGCCAGTTTGGCATTTTCTGTCACGACAGACAAGGTTAGGCCCGAGGTCGAGAGACCGATGCTACCAGACATCTTGATAATGGCAGATAATTCATGCCGGCTTAGATGGTGCTGACCTAGGATTTCTTCTTTAACTGCTACTGTGAAACTCATTTTCTCACCTGTATAATCCGCATCAACTCATCCACGAGCAAATCTCCATCGTGGAAGGCACCCCCATTTTCCAGACGAAGGAAGTTGGATGAAATCACTCGCGGAACCTGTTTACAAAGGCCATCAAAGTCATGTTCCACCTGGACCAAGTATTCATCAAAACGGTTGGAATTCATGTATTCCTGAGGCACTTTTTCGATATTCACCAAGACGGTATCGATAAAAGGTCGGCCAAGGTGACGATGCAAGACTTCCACGTGATCACTATCTGTAAAGTGTTCTGTCTCCCCACGTTGAGTCATGATATTGCAGACATAGGCGATTTCTGCCTTGGTTTCCAAAAGCGCCTGCCCAATTTCCTTAATCACGATATTAGGTAAAATCGAGGTAAAGAGAGAACCAGGACCTAGGACAATCATGTCACTTTCAAGAATGGTCTGTACCACTCGACGGCTAGCCAGAGGCGTATCATCGTTGAGGGTATTGGTCACATAAACATGATCAATCATGCCTGGATGGTCTGCAATATGACTCTCTCCAGCCACCTCTGTCCCGTCCTGGAAGACTGCGTGCAGGGTCAAGGGATGGTCACTGGAAGGATAAATCTTCCCAGTTGTGTGGAAAAATTTGCTTAGCAACTGCATGGCATTATAGGTCGAACCCTGCATTTCTGACAGGCCAGCGATAATGAGATTTCCCAGCGGATGGCCCGCAAAGGCTCCCGCATCCTCAGAAAAACGATACTGAAAGACCTTCTCATAAAACTTAGGCATATCTGACATGGCCACAAGGACATTACGAAGATCACCTGGTGGTGTCAATTGTTGCATATTTTTTCGGAGTTCACCTGATGAACCACCATCATCCGCCACCGTTACGATAGCAGCGATTTCCACATCTTTTTCCCGCAGACTTTTAAGAATGACAGGGATCCCAGTACCTCCACCAATCACCGTTATCTTTGGTTTTCTCATGAACGGTTTACCGTTTCCTTTCTTCGGTCTTTGTCACGATGCCCTTCATTAACAGGCCAATTCTTGGATAAGTCCTGCGCCAAGCGTTTAGCAAAGGCCACGCTACGGTGTTGTCCACCCGTACAACCCATGGCAATGGTCAAAACAGACTTCCCTTCCTTTTGGTAACTTGGCAAAATCGGCTCAATCAAGGCCAACAAATGTTGATAAAAATCTTCTGACTCAGGATGATTCATGACATAGTGATACACTGGTTCATCCACACCCGTTTGATTACGCAGTTCTGGTAGGTAGTAGGGGTTTGGCAAGAATCGGACGTCAAAGACCAAGTCTGCATCAATCGGGATTCCATATTTAAAGCCGAAAGACATGACTTCGATACGGAAAGACTGGGCTTGCTCTTGATCTGAAAACTGCTCTGCAATGGTTTTACGCAGTTCACGAGGAGTAAGTTCAGTTGTATCCACCACATTTTGGCTCATATTTTTCAAAGGCGCCAAGAGTTCACGTTCCAGCTTGATTCCATCCAAAATCCGACCATCTGCAGCTAAAGGGTGACTCCGTCTGGTTTCCTTGTAGCGCGCGACCAATTCCTTATCTGCTGCGTCCAAAAAGAGAATTTTAAAGTCCAGTTCTTCTTTATTTTCCAGCTCATCCAAAACAGCTTGAATCTCTGAGAAGAAAGAACGGCTACGCATATCCACTACCAAGGCCAACTTATGGTCGTCTTCCTTTGTTTCCACCAACTGCAAAAACTTAGGCAAGAGAGCTGGCGGCATATTATCAATAGTAAAATAACCCAAATCCTCAAAGGACTGAATGGCTACCGTTTTTCCTGCACCACTCATCCCGGTCACAATCACCAAGTGAAGTTGTTTCTTTGTCATCTTTTTCTCCTTATATCAAAAGAAGTTTGGCAACACCAAACTTCAACTAGCTTATCCAATCTCTGCGATGACTTCAATTTCGACTTTTACATCACGAGGAAGACGAGCTACCTCCACAGCTGAACGAGCTGGAAATTCCTCTTTAAAGGCCGTTTGGTAAACCTCGTTAAAAGGAACAAAGTCGTTCATATCGCTCAAGAAGCAAGTAGTTTTGACAACATGGTCAAAGTCAGTTCCTGCTTCTGCCAAAATAGCACCGATGTTTTTCAAGACTTGTTCTGTCTGTTCTTGGATAGTCTCTCCAACGATTTCCCCAGTTTCAGGAGAGAGAGGAACTTGACCACTAGCAAACAAAAGATTGCCAACGATTTTCCCTTGAACATAAGGCCCGATAGCCTTTGGAGCTTTATCTGTATGAATTGTTTTTGCCATTTCTTTCCCTCACAATTTTTCTAAGATTGCATCCCAAGCCTCATCCATCCCTGCCTTGCTGACAGATGAAAAGAGAATAAAGTCGTCACTTGGGTCAAAGTTTAATTTCTTTTTGATTGCTGATTCGTGTTTGTTCCATTTACCACGAGGAATCTTGTCCGCCTTAGTCGCCACAATGATGACCGGAATCTCATAATACTTGAGAAATTCGTACATCTGCACATCATCTGCTGACGGGTCATGACGAAGGTCAACTAGACTGACAACCGCACGGAGATTTTCTCGAGTCGTTAGGTACTCCTCAATCATGCGCCCCCACTTTTCACGTTCCTTTTTAGAAACACGAGCATAGCCATAACCAGGCACATCTACAAAGCGCATCTTGTCATCAATGTTAAAGAAGTTGAGAAGCTGGGTTTTCCCAGGTTTCCCTGACGTGCGAGCCAGATTCTTACGGTTGAGCATGGTGTTGATAAAGCTAGACTTGCCTACATTTGACCGCCCTGCTAGGGCAATCTCTGGCAATTCATCCTGCGGATAGTGGGATTTATTAGCCGCACTGAGCAAGATTTCAGCATTGTGTGTATTGATTTCCATAGTCACCTCTAGGCTGTTTCTAGGATTGGTTTATCCGTTCCATCGACAGCTTCTTTTGTGATGCGGACCAATTTCACATTTTCCTGACTCGGTACTTCAAACATGACATCTAGCATGGTTTCTTCAATAATCGAACGAAGACCACGCGCCCCTGTCTTGCGTTCAATGGCCTTATTGGCGATTTCTTGAAGAGCTTCGTCGTCAAATTCCAACTCGACATCGTCATAAGAAAGCAAGGTTTGGTATTGTTTGACCAAGGCATTTCTTGGCTCTTTCAAGATGCGAACCAAATCATCAACCGTCAATTGCTCAAGAGCTGCAAAGACAGGCAAGCGTCCAATCAACTCAGGAATGATACCAAATTTTTGAATATCTTCTGCGATGATTTCTTGCATGTATGAGCTATTTTCGTCAATTGCCTTGTTATTTTGACCAAATCCGATGACTTTTTCACCCAGACGTTGTTTGACAATTTCCTCGATACCATCAAAGGCGCCACCCACGATGAAGAGGATATTTTTAGTATCCACCTGAATCATCTCTTGTTGTGGATGCTTGCGTCCACCTTGAGGCGGTACGCTAGCGACAGTTCCCTCGATAATCTTGAGAAGGGCTTGTTGCACCCCTTCACCAGAAACGTCACGTGTGATCGATACGTTCTCACTCTTCTTAGCAATCTTGTCAATTTCATCCACGTAGATAATCCCACGTTCTGCACGTTCGATGTTAAAGTCAGCAGCCTGCAAGAGTTTAAGGAGGATATTTTCCACATCCTCACCTACATAACCAGCCTCCGTAAGAGCTGTCGCATCTGCGATCGCAAAAGGCACATTCAAGCTTTTAGCCAAGGTCTGGGCAAGGAATGTTTTCCCAGAACCAGTTGGGCCAATCATCAATATGTTTGACTTCTGCAAATCCACATCTTCCGACTCTTCACGCGTATCGTGGAAATTGATGCGTTTGTAGTGGTTGTAAACCGCCACAGCTAAGGCACGCTTGGCACGATCTTGACCGATTACATAGTGGTTCAAGATATGGAGGAGTTCGATTGGTTTTGGTACCTCAGACAAGTCTGCCAAGACTTCCTCAGCCAACTCCTCCCGAATGATTTCCTGGGCCAACTCCACACATTCATTACAGATAAAGGCGTTGTTGCCTGCGATTATTTTTTGTACTTCTTCTTGGCTTTTGCCACAAAATGAGCAATAAACCATCATATCATTATTCCTAGTTGTAGGCATGATTTCCTTCCGTTCTATTCTATGCTGTCATTCTATCTAAAATAAGGTCATGTAAAAAGCGTGGATACTATTGACCAAATTGGTAAAGGCATTTAACCAGAGCAGGACAGAAAGTCCATAACGCTTTTTACGAAAAGACTGTGCTCCAGCGAGCAAACAGACCAAGCACAGCATGGCTGTGAAAAAACCAAATATACTACGTTCCATTAGACTTCCTTTCTCTTGCGGTATTGCATGGTAAAATCATAAGGATTCTTCTCATCTTTGGTGTAGGATTTGCTTGAAACTGTCTCAAAAAGAGACAAGTTAAACTCTTCAGGGAAATAGGTATCTCCCTCCACCCGAGCATGAATTTGAGTCACAATCACTTCGTCAAGGTAGGGCTCAAAAGCCTGAAAAATTTGCTTTCCACCGATAATATAGAGATTCTTTTCTTGACCCTGATACCAGTCGAGAACAGACTGGATATCATAAAAAGTAGTAACCCCATCTGTCTTTTCTTCCGGGTTACGTGTCAAAATCAAGGTCTCTCGTTTTGGAAGCAAGCGACGTCCCATCCCATCAAAGGTCACGCGCCCCATCAAGATAGCATGATTCAGAGTTGTTTCTTTGAAGTGTTGCAGTTCTGCTGGCAAATGCCAAGGCAGACGATTGTCCTTACCAATCACACCCTCTTCATCCTGGGCCCATATAGCTACAATTTTCTTAGTCATGCTTCCATCCTTTTCACTGATAGTACTATTTTATCAAAAAACTCAAAAAAAGACTGGTTTGGGATAGCTTACAAGATAGAAAAAATCTGTAAGAAATTTCTTACAGATTTATATATGTTGCTATTATTTCTTACAAACCAGGTGCTTGTCCCAATTCTGCTGCAAGCATCCAGATTGTTTTATCAGTTTCAGTTTTAGCATCTGCAAAGATACCGTTTGTCACATCGTCACCTTCTTCATCAGTGACATCCAAACCTTTTTGGAAGAGTTCTGACAAGTAACGGTAGATAGCAAGGACACGTTCCAAGCTTTCTTCAACATTACGGTATTCACCAGCTTCTTCTTCGATTTCACTGTTTTGAAGGAATTCTGTCAATGTTGAGAATGGGCTACCACCAAGTGTAATCAAGCGTTCGCTGATTTCATCCAATTGACCATCAAGAGCTTCCATATACTCATCCATTTTTGGATGCCATACAAGGAAACCACGACCACGCATATACCAGTGTACTTGGTGCAAAGCAACGTGAGCTACGTACAAATCAGCAACAGCTTGATTCAATACTTCCTTTGTTTTTGCCAATGCTACTGGTGCTGCTTTTGTTAATGATGTTACGTCTTTTACTGCTTCTTTTTTCAATTCTACCATTTTCTTTACCTCATTCATTATTTTTTGTAACCACTTCTTAATGATTACTATCTTAGTATACTACTAAGAAAAACCAATAGCAAGCCAAAAGACTCACATGAGAAAAGTTGCAATAGACTGATAATTTAAGAATTATTTGAATGAAACCCAGTCACTTTCAAACTCTCTTAACAGAGATAAAATAAAGAAGAGAGCATACAATTTGTAGGCTCTCTTCTCAGTTTTACAGATTAATACCAGACGCTGACATCCACACGTCCTCGAATCCCTTTAAGAATGTCAGATGAAGTATATTGCCATCCTTTTTCTCCTGAATAATGAGGATTATTCCAATCAAGCGCATCCGTATAGGCTGCAACCCAGTTTACATGTTGTAAAATATTTGGATGATTCAAACGAGTTTGCAAAAGTTGACGGTAGCTATAGACTTTCACATTTTGATAACCAGCCTGTTTCATTGTTGCCATATACTTGTTGATAATCTTGACCCAGGTTCCAGTATCACTTGGAGCTCTCTTGGTCTTATTGCCATATTCCCAATTCTCAACATCGTAGTAGATAGGGTAAGACAAGTTCATCTTGTATTTTTTCAAGAGTTCAATGGTTTGATTAGCATCATTCTCAGCATCGGTCTCATTTTCAGCATAAGTATAAAGGTAAACACCGTAAGGAATTCCAAGACGGTTTAACTCCTTAATATTATGAGCCAATTCCTTGTCCTCAGTTCCACTATAACCCAAACGAACAATAACTCCATCAACGCCATTATCATCAATGACTTTTTTCCAATCACTGATCCGACCATTGTGCTCACTGACATCAATAACTTTTTTAACTTGATCAGTCCCAACTTGTTCTTCACGATGGTTAAAGAAATAACGTCTGCCATTTCGGTGAACCCAGCCAACATTCAAGTCTTTCTTTTCTTTTAACTCACCTGAGTCAGAAAAAATATAGAGAGCATCATCCATGACTAATTCACCAGTCGCCATAGCACCACTTCCTGTCAAATAGTAGTTACCCTGCCACTCATCTTTAGCCATGTAACCCCACTTCTTGAAATAGTACCACTTGCCGTCTACCTTTTGCCACTCTTGATTTGCATAAGAACCATCAGACTTGAGATAGAAGTAAGACGAATAGGCTGGATCATAGAGCCATTCATTTTGCATCATGGCACCTTGACCATTTAGGAAATAACTTCCTTGCCATTGACTTTTAGCTAAATAGCCCCATTTTTTAAAATAGTACCATTTACCTCCAACAGAATGCCATTCCTGGTTAGCATAAGAACCATCGGACTTCAGGTAAAACCAATTCTTATAGGCGTTATCATAAACCCATTCATTCTTAGCCATATAGCCACCTGATTTTAGGTAGTAATTGCCCTGCCACTCATTTTGAGCATAACGACCGTCTGACTTAATATAAAACCAAGCCTTATAGTAGTTATCAAAAATCCACTCACTCTTGGCTTTGGAACCATCAGCCTTTACATAATAATCCCCCTCCCAGTGGGCAGAAGCATTGGTCTTTACTCCTGCGCTCGTTTGAGTTTTGTTAGAAGACTGATTTTGCTCTGAACTACTTGAAACTGTCCTTGCATCCTGCGAAGTTTTTGCTACTTCAGTTTCATTTGCAGCTACATGACTAACTGCCAAGCCTAGTAAAAAGATACTCGCTAATCCAATTTTTCCAATCTTTGTTTTCAATCTTTCCTCTCCTATAAAAAATGGAACAGACATCTGAATGCTGTTCCACCTAGCTTTTGCTACTGATTATTTTACAAAGTCAAGCAAAGCCAAGAAGCTTTCTGCTTCAAGTGACGCACCACCTACAAGGGCACCGTCAACGTCTGGGCAAGCCATGTATGAAGCAACATTTTCAGGTTTAACAGAACCACCGTATTGAACACGAACTTTGTCTGCAACTTCTTGACCAAAGTCAGCAGCTACAACGTCACGAACAACTTTACACATTTTTTGTGCATCGTCTTGTGAAGCTGATTTACCAGTACCGATAGCCCAGATTGGCTCATAAGCGATAACTGAGGCAGCAACTTGTTCAGCAGTCAATCCAGCCAATGCAGCAGATACTTGAGCACCTACAAATTCAGCAGCTTTACCAGCTTCATAAGTTTCAAGTGACTCACCACAACAGATGATTGGAAGCATACCGTTTGCAAAGATTGCTTTAGCTTTTTTGTTGATATCTTCGTCAGTTTCATGGAAGTAGTCACGGCGTTCTGAGTGACCGATAACAACATAGTCAGTACCGATTTCTTTCAAAACTTGTGGGCTTGTTTCACCAGTGAAGGCACCTGCATTTTCAAAGTAGCAGTTTTGAGCAGCAACCTTAAGGTTTGAACCTTTTGCAGCAGCAAGAACAGTTGTCAAATCAAGAGCTGGAGCTGCGATACCTGCTTCAACAAGATCTGATGAAGGAAGTTTTGATGCAACTGCTTCAACGAATGCTTTAGCTTCTTCTGGATTTTTGTTCATTTTCCAGTTACCAGCGATAAATGGTTTACGTGACATTTCACATACCTCTTTTTTCAATTTATTTTCTATTTATTTTATCACAATTAGACACAGCTTGCAAATCTTACTCGGATTTCAAGATTGCTTACATGGATTAATCCTTCCATAGATCCATGGCATTTCGGAAATCTGCAGATACCTGTGTCAACTGAGGATTGCTTGCTTCTCTCTCTACCCGTTTAGCCTCGATTTGAGCCACACTTTTGATACCTTCATGGCGCCAATTTCTCAAAATCGCCTGAATGTACTTCCAGTTTGGTTTTCCATTCAAAACAGCTTCACGAAGAGCTTCTTTAATCAAGTCAGCACTAGTTCCATCTTCCTTTAGCGTCTTGGTCAAATCCTCAATCTCAAAAGGGGTCAATAAGCGCCCCAACTCCTGCTGGAAGGTTTCCACCAAATCCTTGAGCTGATTTTGAGGTGTCAACTGGTCTGAACTTGAATGAGCAACTCCAAGCAAGTCATCCAAACGTTCCAAAGCCAAACTAGCATCAAAAAGCAATTCAATTTCACCATTCAATTCAATCGTTCGATACTGAAGCAGTCCCCTTTCCGTCAGATTGGAAATGGCCTGGTTGACATCTGAAATTTCCTTGCCAATCCTTTCAGCAATCTGGCTTGGCGACATTTCTTCTAAGCCTGTCGTATTTTGCAAATAGAAAAATTGCCAGACCAGAAAATCGTCGCTAGAAGGAAAGAGTTCCTTAAAATGCAAGAGCAGGGCACTCGGTAAAACCAAGTTCCCTGATTTAAAAGCGTCTAAATATGTCATAATTCCTCTTATAAATACCCAAATGCGGATGCATCATCTTCTATTTTTCTCCAGTCAAAAGGGGTTTCCTGATAGACCGCATAATTCACCCAGTTACTGAAAAAGAGGGCTGCTGATGAAGACCAACACAAACAAGGGGTCTGATTAACATCATTATCCTTAAAGTAATTTTCTGGAACATGAGGATCTAAACCTGCATCACGATCCCTAAAATACTCTTTTGCCAAGGTATCACGGTCATATTCCAAATGCCCAAAACTATAAATTTCTCGTAAATCCCGACTGGCCAAAATCGAAACCCCAACCTGCGGGCCCTCTGATAAAATCTCAAGATTGGTTTTATTTAAGACCTCTTCCTTAGAAATCTCCGTATGCCGAGAATGAGGGGATACGTAGCTATCGTCAAATCCTCTAAAGAGAAGATGACCTTCCTTTAAAGTGTCCTGAGGATAGATACCCGATAACTTACTGTCCATCTGGTGTTTTTCCACTCCATAGCGAAGATAAAGTCCAGCCTGAGCTCCCCAACAGATATGAAGCGTCGAATAGACATGAGTCTTGGACCACTCAATTACCTGACTGAATTCCTCCCAATAGTCCACTTCCTCAAATGGTAAATGCTCAACCGGAGCACCCGTGATAATCATCCCGTCAAAATACTCGTCCTTGACTTCAGGAAAAGTTTTGTAGAAAGTCTCCATGTGTTCTGAACGAGTAGTCTTAGAGCGATGGCTCTCCATATAGAGAAAATCAATATCCAGTTGCAGGGGTGTATTAGCCAAATGGCGCAACAACTGGGTCTCTGTCACCATTTTCTTGGGCATAAGATTTAAAATCAAAATCTTCAAGGGACGGATATCTTGGTGGGCAGCACGTTGATCATCCATGACAAAGATATTCTCTGTCCGTAAAATCTCAACGGCTGGTAGTTTCTTATCAATTCGAATCGGCATAACCCTCTCCTAACTGTACTTTTCAGGAATCATTGCATATGTTTGAAGCTAAAACTCAAACACTTAGTCCTTTTATTATACTGCAAGAAGATATAGTTTTCAATTATAGTTTTTCTCTAACTAGCTATAGTTTATTTTTATAGCCTAATGTAGAGAAAACAGCCCTAGGGACTGTTTTTCATTAATAATGCATCAAAACTTTGTAATCGTAGTCACCGATTTTTTCACGGCCGTTCAATTCATCCAATTCAACAAGGAAGGCACAACCTGCCACAACACCACCAAGTTTTTCAATCATCTCGATGGTTGCCTTAACCGTTCCACCTGTCGCCAAGAGGTCATCTACGATAAGAACACGCTGACCTGGCTTGATGGCATCCGCGTGCATAGTCAAGGTATCAACACCGTATTCTTTTTCATAGTCAGCAGAAATGACTTCACGTGGCAATTTCCCTGGCTTACGAACAGGAGCAAAACCAATTCCCAACTCAAAGGCAACAGGACAGCCCACGATAAATCCACGAGCCTCAGGACCTACAATCATATCAATTTTCTTGTCAGTAGCATACTGAACGATTTCACGAACAGCGTAGCTATAAGCATTTCCATCAGCCATCAAAGGACTAATATCACGGAAAGTAATACCTTCCTTCGGATAATTTTCAATTGTTGCAATGTAATCTTTTAAATTCATCTTTTTCTTTCTTTCAAAGTTTTTTACTCTCTATTATAGCATATTTTTTAAGAAAGAAAAAAGGAAAAGTTAACTTCAATGATTATCTAACGATTTGACGATTTATGACTAGCCATAGCAATAAAGCCCAAGTTCTGTTTATTCTTATCAAACATTTTATACATAGTTAAAAACTGCTTTCTATTCTCCTTTTTACAAGCATTTACACAAATTTTCAAGGTTCCTAGCCAACCTTCGTCATAAATCATACCCGATAATTTCATTAATGTCATTTCACCAGTCAATACTTTCACATCACAATAACCTGATTCTATCATCACCTCTTCCCAACCATCTTGAGTTAAAGGACCCACATTTACATGAATTGCTTGTGACAGTTCCTGTCTGACAGACTCTTTAGCTTCCTTAAGAAACACATCATGTGTCAAGAGAAGACCCTCAGGTTTTAAAACCCTTAGATATTCCATTACACATTTTTCTTAGCTTGATCGGCTTGCATAGTCAGCATAGCTTCATTTATAACAATATCAAAACTAGTATCTTCATAAGGAAGTTTCATTGCATTAGCTCTTTCAAAACTGATTAAATGAGCAACACCTGCCGTTTCAGCAGATTTTTTAGCCACTTCTAAAGCTTGAGCATCCATATCAACAGCAGTTATCTTACAACCAAAACGCTGTGCCAACTCAATTGCTGTAGTTCCCCTATTACACGCAACTTCTAGTATTCTCTTTTCTTTTGAAAATCCTCCTTCCGCAATTAACCAATCTGTAGCACGTTTTCCACCTGGACGTAAGCGTTTTTTCCCTAGTTTTGCTAAAAACTTATGACCTGCTTCTGACATTTGAACACCTCTATTTTTTCTTCATTATAACATAAAATGATATTATCTAACAATTCTAATCTATTATTTGATGAACTATAATCAAACGCATACAAACCACCATGACTATAGCATAAATTTATTATTACCTCTCTAGTTCGAATTCAATTCCTCCCATCATTTACACATTCAGGTTACGACTATTTTTGTACTTTGGAATTGCTCTCTTCTTCATCCGCTATACGAACCTCCACCTTCCTGTTCGTAGAGCCACGATTTCTCTATCCCTTCCTATCCCCGCTACCTCACGATAGTCAGGCTTGGGAATCGCTATTGGGTTCACCGGTAGCGGGTGCCTACGGAGGAATTACACCTCAGATATACGACAGCCCGTCGTACCTAAAAAAACGAGCACTTTCGTACTCGTTATCTGATATAAACTACTGATTAAAGTGAGTTTACGTCAACTTTGATACCAACACCTTGAGTAGTTGTAATAGTCAAGTTTGTTACGTAAGTTCCTTTAGCTGTAGCTGGTTTTGCTTTTTGGATTGTTTCGTTGAAAGCTTTGAAGTTTTCAACCAATTTTTCAGCTTCAAATGATACTTTACCGATGATTGCTTGAACGTTACCTGCACGGTCAGCACGGTAAGTGATTTTACCACCTTTAGACTCTTCAACCGCTTTTGCAACATCCATTGTTACAGTACCAGTTTTAGGGTTTGGCATCAAGTTACGTGGTCCAAGGACACGTCCAAGACGTCCAACAAGAGCCATCATGTCAGGTGTAGCGATAACTACGTCGAAGTCCAACCAACCGTCGTTGATTTTAGCAACAAGGTCATCTTCACCAACAAAGTCTGCACCAGCAGCTTTTGCTTCTTCAGCTTTTGCACCGCGTGCGAAAACAAGAACGCGTGAAGTTTTACCAGTACCGTTTGGCAATACCATTGCTCCACGGATTTGTTGGTCAGCTTTTTTAACGTCGATGTTCAAGTTGTAAGCAGCTTCTACAGTTGCGTCAAATTTTGCAAAGTTAGTTTCTTTTGCAAGTGCTACAGCTTCTTCTACGCTGTATGCTTTTGTGCTGTCGATTTTCTCAAGAGCAGCACGAAGTTGTTTGCTTTTTTTAGCCATTTTCTATTCTCCTTGTAAGTGGTTCAATCGATTTTCATCTCCCACGTCACTCCTCGAAATGATGAAGTCTTGCGGGTTATCAGTCTATTATTTTTCTTTTCCTACGTCGTTAAATTCCCTTGCTGTACCCAAGTACAAGCATCAGTCACTTACCTAGTATGAAAAGCAACTAATAGACTGCTGTGAGATTTTCTACTGTGTTATTGATTAGTCAACAACAGTGAATCCCATAGAACGAGCAGTACCTTCGATCATACGCATTGCAGACTCTACGTTTGCTGCGTTCAAATCTGGCATCTTAGTTTCTGCAATTTCTTGTACTTGTGCACGAGTAACTGTAGCAACTTTAGTTTTGTTAGGTGTACCTGATCCTTTTTCAACACCTGCAGCTTTTTTCAAAAGAACAGCAGCTGGTGGTGTTTTAGTGATGAAAGTAAATGATTTATCTTCGTAAACTGAGATAACAACTGGAATGATCATACCAGCTTGGTCAGCTGTACGAGCGTTGAACTCTTTTGTGAATCCCATGATGTTGATACCAGCTTGACCAAGAGCAGGTCCAACCGGTGGAGCTGGTGTAGCTTTACCAGCAGGGATTTGCAATTTTACAAGTTTTTCGACTTTTTTAGCCATTTTTAAATCCTCCTTTGTGGTTTTGGCGGTAATTAAAGATTTTTACCTCCCACAAGTATGCTTTTCACATACCCATCTATTATACACTATTTATCTAGAATTGCAAGAGAAAAGTTTATTTTTTATACTCAATAAAAATCAAAGAGCAAACTAGGAAGCTAGCCGCAGGTTGCTCAAAACACTGTTTTGAGGTTGTAGATGGAACTGACGTAGTCAGTATCCTACACATACGGCAAGGCGACGCTGACGTGGTTTGAATTTGATTTTCGAAGAGTATTAATCGACATAATCTCCGCCTTCAAAGCCGTAATACTCTTCCAAACTGAGACCACTTGCAGCTATTTCTTTTGCTTCTTTTCCGACATAACGAAGGTGCCATTCTTCAGCCATATAGCCTGTTTCCTTTTCCTTGCCTTTGAGATAACGAACAACAAAACCATAATCAGCCGCATGGTCCAAGAGCCATTGGGCCGCTTTTTCTTCTGTCACCAAATCACCATTTGTCCCAATCACATCAAAAGCCAAGCCTGTCTGGTGCTCGCTATAGCCAGGACGGGCAGAATAACGGTCGGCAGCTTCTTTCCCATCTTGATTGACATAATCTTGATAGAGCTTAGTCTGAGTTTCATAACTTCTAAAGCCACTGTAATGGTCGCTAATGGGGAAACCTGCCTCTTGCATAGCTTTGATGAGTTTGACCAACTCTGCCTTGGCTGTTGGATTTTCCCCTGGATTATAGTCTTTAGACAATGGATAGTGTTTGTTGGCTACGATGATTTCATCGTATTTGCCTTGGATGCTGTAGTAGTCTCCTTTGTTAACCACTTCTGCTTTTTTCTGGGCAGCTCCTTGAGATTTACTATCGACTGTTCCATCATCTTTAGCTGTTTGTTCTGTCTTAGCTGCGCCATCTTCATTTTTTACTTTTTCTTGTGAACAAGCTGCTAGACTCAAGGCTAGCAAAGCTGTCAAGATAAGGTATCTTTTTTTCATTTCTACTCCTTTATTTCTAATAGTTTATCTACTTCTGACGATAAACATTCGACTAATCTTTTAATCTCTTCCGGTTTTGCTTTGCAGGTTTCTGCTGTCATTTCTTCAAAGGGAACCCACCAAACTGGACCACGTCCCTTGAGACCATGACCATTCATATCACCTCTTCGTCTAGGAAAAAGATGCCAGTGGAGATGGGCATCGCCATTTCCTAGCAGTTCGATATTCATTTTCTCAGCAGCAAAGGCCTTGGCAACTGCCTCTTGGACTAGACTCATTTCTTCGAGAAAACGGAGTCTTGTTTCCTTTTTCAAATGGTGCAATTCCGTGACGTGTTCCTTGGCTAGAAAGAGACTATAGCCTTCAAAATACTGATGGTCTCCAATCACAAGATAGCCTGTTTCCAACTTTTTGACAAAATAGGGATTTTCCCCAGCCTTGATGAGCTCAATTCTCTGGCAAATAAGGCACATATCAATCTACCAAATTGCTTCTAAGATAAGCATCGACCATTCGTTCTGTTGCGACCACCGAATCAATATGGGTACGCTCATAAGAATGACTAGACTCAATACCAGCACCGAGAAGGGCGTGTTTAACCTCTGCCCCTGCGGACATGGCTGCTGAAGCGTCCGAACCATAAAATGGATAGATGTCCAGCTTAAATGGAATATCTTGCTCTTTCGCCAAGGCAACCAAATGTTGACGGAAGTCATAGTGATAAGGACCTGAAGCATCCTTGACACAGATGGACACTGTGTACTCATCTGTCTGCTGGTCATCGCCCATGGCTCCCATGTCCACAGCCAGATATTCAACTACTTGATCAGGAATGCTAGAGTTTGCACCGTGTCCCACTTCTTCAAAGACTGAAAAAGCAAAATGGGTTGTTACGGGCAACTCAATCTTCTCTTCCTTATAAATACGAAGCAGGTTAAGCAAAATCGCCGCGCTGACCTTGTCATCCAAATGGCGAGACTTGATAAAACCTGTCTCTGTCACGACAGTTCGTGGGTCAAAACTGATAAAATCACCGACCTCAATGCCAAGAGCACGAGTTTCTTTTTCACTGGTTACTTTGGCGTCCAAACGCACTTCCATATTGTCCTGAGTGCGTTCTGCAGTTCCTGCATCCTTATAGACATGACAAGAAGTTTGGTGGATGAGGATGGTGCCTGATACCTTTTGACCTGTGCTTGCCACATGAACGATACAGTTTTCTCCTTCAATCATGTTCCAAGGAAAGCCACCGATACGGTCCATTTTGAGACGGCCATCTGGTTTGACAGCACGGACAATAGCACCAAGCGTATCTACATGGGCAGTCACATAGCGATGCTCTTCATCATTTTGACCTTTGATAGTTACATTGACACCGCCCTTGGCTGTGCGAACTGGCTGGTAACCAAAACCTTCTAAAGTCTTGACTAAATAGTCCGAAACCTCACGAGTGAAGCCCGTTGGCGACGCAATGGCTGTCAGTTCTTTGATATATTCTACTGTTTGATTCATTTCTTCACCTCTTTTGCTACCTATTATAACACATTTATCATCGGATAAAAAAAGAAAATCACTCCTGTAGACTTGGCTACAAAAGTGATTTTAATGGTTATTCCATTTCAAAAACATCGCTTTCTTGCTTGTTTGGTAAAACCAATGAGAGCAAGATTCCGACAATAGCTGGCACCAACCATGGAAGAGATGCCTTGGCAAAAGGAAGAGCGTTGACAAGGTTTGCAAGAAACTCAACCTTAAACGAGCTTCCTAATACGCTTGCAATGGCAATAGCTGTAACAACAGCAATTGTCAACTGCATACCTGGTTTTGAAAGAGCCACAAATTTGTTGACAATGACAATCATAACGATGGCAATCGTGATTGGGTACAAGATAACCAGTACAGGGATTGAGTACTTGATAATCGCATCAAGACCCAAATTGGCAATGGCAAATCCAATCAAGGTAAAGGCTGTCGCATAAACCTTGTAACTGATTTGCGGGAAGCGCTCATTAAAGAACTCAGCTGTAGACACAATCAAACCAACTGTTGTTGTGAAGCAGGTTACGGTAACCATAGCTGCAAGGAAGAGTTGAGCTGTTGAACCAAAAATTTCTTGAGTAGCTTGTGACAAGATGTAAACACCTGGTGTTCCACCCTTCATCGCTTCAGCTGGTACTGGGAAATGATTTCCAAGGAAACCTAAACCGATGTAAAGAGCGCTGAAAGCAAGGGCAACAACGATACCAACCACCCAAATAGTTGAAATGTATTCTTTCTTACTTGAAAATCCAAGTTGTTTCAAGGTTTGAACTGCGATTACGCTAAAGGCAACTGAAGCAAGGGCGTCCAAGGTATTGTAACCTTCTAGGAAACCTGTACCAAAGGCAGAAGCTTGATAAGCCACTGAAGCAGCTTGAGGACTTGTTCCACCGTATTTGAAAGCTCCCAGAACAACCAAGATAACAATCAAAATCGCAAAGACTGGCGTTAAAATACGTCCAATGCGGTCCAAGATTTTTGATGGATTGAGCGAAATTAGATACGCTGCTGCAAAGTAAAGAACCGTAAAGACAATCAAACCAAGACCTTTATTTGCATCCAACAAAAGGGGGCTAATCCCTACTTCGTAAGCTGTTGTAGCTGTACGTGGGATGGCAAAGAATGGACCGATTGACAAGTAAAGAACCGAAAGGTAAAGAGTCGCAAACCAAGGCGCTATCTTTGTTGAAATCTCGTAGATATATCCTTTAGGATTTAGCGTTCCAATAATAAGAGTCAAGACGGCGATACCGACGCCTGAAAAGACAAAACCTGCGATGGCAGGAAGAAAATGTTCTCCAGATAGAGCACCTAGAGAAGGCGGAAAAATCAAGTTCCCCGCACCAAAAAATATTCCAAACAGGAGTAAACCTGTTAAGGCACCTTTTTTAGCCATGAAAATCTCCTTCATATTTATAAAATACTGACCTAGTATATCATGAATAGGAGTATGAAAAAAGCTTCACGAAGTAAATATTGAATGTTTTCAAGATTCTTAAAAATTAGAATTGTCTAAAAATAAAATTCTCCTACCTAGTCCACACCAAGTAGGAGAAATGCAAATTTTTAAAGTTCTTCAAAGGCCATCATGCCACCTTGAATATTGATAACCTCATAACCTTGTTCAGCTAGAAATTGACAAGCACGCGCCGATCTCATCCCAGATTTGCAAATAACATAATGTAACTGGTCCTTATCCAACTGATCATAGGTATCAGCCAATTGACTAAGTGGCAGGTTGTGGGCGCCTTCTAAATGAAGAGCTTCAAACTCATCCACTTCTCTCACGTCCACTAGAGAAAGTTGGTCATTTTGGTAAAGCTGGTAAAATTCGTCAAAGGAAATTTCTTTCATTCTTTTTCTCCTAATACTCTTCGAAAATCTCTTCAAACCACGTCAGCGTCGCCTTACCGTACGTATAGTTACTGACTTCGTCAGTTCTATCCACAACCTCAAAACTGTGTTTTGAGCAACCTGCGGCTAGCTTCCTAGTTTGCTCTTTGATTTTCATTGACTATAAAATAGTTTTAATTCTTTTTTTCAAATCCGGCACCACTTCTGACTCAAACCAAGGATTTTTGGCCATCCAGATTTGATTGCGTGGTGATGGGTGTACCAGTGGAAAATAGGTTGGCAAGTAGTTCTGGTAGTGTTTTACCCGTTCTGTCACCTTGCCACTGATTTTCTCCTGTAAATAGTAGGCCTGCGCATATTGCCCAATCAATAGGGTCAATTGAATATCGGGTAATTCTTGCAAGAGCTGTGGATGCCATTTTTCTGCAAATCCAGTTCTCGGTGGCAGATCACCTGACTTGCCATGCCCTGGAAAGTAGAAATCCATAGGCAAAACAGCAAAATAACCTGAATTGTAAAAGGTATCTTCATCCACACCTAGCCAATCCCGCAAGCGATCGCCACTTTTATCCTTCCAGTAAAGGCCTGCCTCTTGGGTTTTAAGTCCAGGTGCCTGACCGATGATATTGATGCGAGCAGTCTTTGGCGCTGCAAAGAGAGGCTCGATGCCACGCTTTGTATAGGTAGCATTCTGAGGATCTGCCATAATAGCCTGCTTGATTCTTTCAATTTGAGACATCTACTTTCCCTCCAAAAAGAAGTCTAAGCATACAATCTCAGACTTCTATATCATTATTTGATCAATTCGTAAATAGCTTCGGCATAGATTGCTGCAGCTCGGAAGAGATCGTCCAAGGCGATAAATTCATTGGCTTGGTGCATGGTGTCAATTGAGTCTGGGAACATAGCACCATAGGCAACACCTCGTTCTAGCAAGCGACCAAAGGTTCCACCACCGATGACTTGCTCGTGACCTTTAAGACCAGTTTGTTTTTCATAAACATTCAACAAGGTTTGCACAAGTGGATCTTCCATCGGCACATAGTGAGGGGTGTGACCGTGCTCAGAAAGGCTAACAGAAGCAACTGGCAAGTTTTCAAGGATTGACTTGATTTGTTCTGGACTTGTTCCTTTTGGATAGCGGATGTTAAGGGCAATGGTATTATCAGCGCTTGTTTCATCGAAGCGGAAGACGCCGGCATTCATAGAAAGGGCACCCAACTTTTCATCCACATGAGCAATCTTGAGATTTTCACCCTCATGGTCGTTCAAGAGAATTTTACCAGCGATGTCAAGGTAGTCTTTGGCTGGACCAGCAAAGTTAAACTGGCTAAGGAAGAGGGCTAGGTAAGTCGCACCATTGACACCTGAAGCAGGCATAGCACCGTGGGCTGATTTACCAATGATGGTAACCTTGTACTGACCGTTTTCTTCTTGGAGTTCTCCTCTAAGTTTGTGTTCTGCAACAAAGGCATCTAGTTTCCCTTGCAAGTCAGCCAAATCACCTGAAACGACTGCTGTTGCTGATTCTGGTACCATATTTTCACGTAAACCACCTGTAAAGCCGTGAAGACGGGCAGCACCTGCATTTTCACCTGCAAAGTGGAGGTATTCCGTGATATTTCCTTTTTCACCATTGATGATAGGGAATTCAGCGTCTGGAGAGAAACCAAAGTCTGGTTTTGCAAGTCCTACGTGCTCGAAATAGTAGTCCATGTCTGCCCAGCCTGATTCTTCATCTGTTCCAACGATGAAACGAACTTTCTTAGAAGTTGGAAGTCCCAATTCTTTGATGATTTTCAAACCATAGTAACAAGCTGTTGTAGGTCCCTTGTCATCAGAAGCTCCACGCGCATAGAGGCGACCGTCTTTGATAGTTGGTGTGTAAGGGTCTGTGTCCCAACCGCTACCAGCTGGAACCACGTCCATGTGAGCAAAGATTCCGAGAACTTCTTCTCCATCACCAAACTCAAAATGTCCTGCGTAGTTGTCAACATTTTTAGTTAGGTAGCCATCGCGGTCTGCGATTTCAAGGAATTTTTCCAAGGCTTTTACCGGCCCAGGTCCAAATGGATGCTCAGCATCAGCCTTGCTGTCATCACGTTCTGAGTTGATTTCCAAAAGGCTAAACAAGTCAGCCAAGAGGTCTTCTTTGCGTTTTTCTACTTCTGCTGTAAAATCAATTGTTGTCATTTCTTTCTTCTTTCTATCTTTTCTCGATGATTTCATCTACTGGCAAGCGGTAGCTTGGTTCCAATTTTTCGTCTGTATAACCCACTGTAATCAAGAGTTCTGGGCGGAAACGGTCTTCAATTTCCAAAACCTCATTGACTTTTGATTTGTCAAATCCAAGGATCAAATTTGATCCGATTCCTTGGTCTGTAAGAGCCAGAACCAAATTCATAGCAACCAAACCTGCATTGAGGGCTAGGTAGTCGCTGACTTGTTGTTCATTGTAACGGGCAAATTCAGCAGGCAAATTCTTCATAAAGTATTGAAGTTGCTCTTCAGAAAAGTTATTAGCACCACCAACACGAGCAATCTTACGAGCGCGTTTAGCCAAATCTGTGTCTGTAAACAAGGCA
Source organism: Streptococcus sp. K0074 (assembly GCF_048843365.1). Classification (GTDB taxonomy): domain Bacteria; phylum Bacillota; class Bacilli; order Lactobacillales; family Streptococcaceae; genus Streptococcus; species Streptococcus mitis_BM. Next base: position 769,645 of record NZ_CP184836.1, on the reverse strand, counting down.
ATAGTTACAGGCGCTGATGATACCTGTTCAAAGTTTGAACCGTAAGCCAATTTTGCTAGTTCGGCATTTTTCTCACGAACCACCACAAATTTCCAAGGCTGGCTGTTGTGGGCGCTTGGAGCCAAGGTTGCAATTTCGATAGCCGTACGCACATCTTTTGGATCAACTGGCTTATCAGTGAAATGCTTAGTCGCATGACGTTTTTTATTTAATTCAAGAAATTTCATAATCGATTTCCTTTTCTAATTCTACTGCTTCCATTCTACCATATTTTGAAAGAGCTTGCAGAGATTTTTCATGATTAAGATTTTTTATTACAGCCATAAAAAATATATATTGGTTCATCAAGAAAGTTTCTGATAAACTAGCAAGTACTTTACATTTGAATGGAGATATTATGAAAAAATTTAGCCTATTACTAGCCATCCTCCCCTTTTTAGTTGCCTGTGGGAATCAAGCCACACCCAAAGAGACCAGCGCTCAAAAGACAATCGTCGTTGCTACAGCTGGTGATGTGCCACCATTTGACTACGAAGATAAAGGCAATCTGACAGGCTTCGATATTGAAGTTCTAAAGGCAGTGGATGAAAAACTCAGCGACTACGAGATTCAATTCCAAAGAACTGCCTGGGAGAGTATCTTTCCAGGACTTGATTCTGGTCACTATCAGGCTGCAGCCAACAACCTGAGTTACACAAAAGAGCGTGCTGAAAAATACCTCTACTCACTTCCAATTTCAAACAATCCCCTCGTCCTTGTCAGCAACAAGAAAAATCCTCTGACTTCACTTGACCAAATCGCTGGTAAAACAACACAAGAGGATACCGGAACTTCTAACGCTCAATTCATCAATAACTGGAATCAGAAACACACTGACAATCCCGCTACGATTGATTTTTCTGGTGAGGATATCGGTAAACGAATCCTAGACCTTGCTAACGGAGAGTTTGATTTCCTCGTTTTTGACAAGGTATCCGTTCAAAAGATTATCAAGGACCGTGGCTTAGACCTTTCTGTGGTTGACTTGCCTTCTGCCGATAGCCCCAGCAACTATATCGTTTTCTCAAGCGACCAGAAAGAGTTTAAAGAGCAATTTGATAAAGCACTCAAAGAACTCTATCAAGATGGAACACTTGAAAAACTCAGCAATACCTATCTAGGTGGCTCTTACCTTCCAGATAAATCTCAATTACAATAATACTCTTCGAAAATTTCTTCAAACCACGTCAGCTCTATCTGCAACCTCAAAACAGTGTTTTGAGCAGCCTACGTCTAGCTTCCTAGTTTGCTCTTTGATTTTCATTGAGTATAAGATATATTAAAAGCGATTGGGCCAGCCAATCGCTTTTTTAGTTTGCATTGGTTATTTTAGGAAACTCTTACAAAAAATCAAAAAAATTCTTCACATCTTCTACATACCCATGCTTTTCTATTAAGCTTGCTAATAGTTCCAGATTGTACCCCTGATAGTTGTCTTCTCTTCGTAGCTCTTCATACATTTCGATAAAAGGAAGTCCCTTGGACTTGGCCAGTTCTAACTCCGCTTCATAATCATAAGCGACTTTACGAAATTGGATATTGACCAATTCCCCATCTTCAACCTCTATCACGACATACTGGGCACGGTGATTTTTTAACGCCTCCCAGTTAAAATAGGGCATGCCAATCGACCCTGGATTGATGATTTGTTGCCCTTGACTGCCATAACGAAGCAACTGCTTGTGAACATGACCATAGACTGCCACGTCAACTTCATCATCTAGGAGTTGGTCAAATTTCTCTGTATCATTCTCAACTAGCAAGTCACCACCATAGTTCTTATTTGGCAAATTATGAGAGATAGAAAAGCGCAATCCGTCAATTTCTTTCTTTTCCAGCAAAGGCAAGCTTCGTAGCCAGACAATCGTTGCAGGATCCATTCGCTCCATCAAAAACTGGGTCATGCGCATTGACTGGATTTCTTTCGGATGTTCCAAACCATATTCGCCATCCAAGGCCTCAAGGACACGATCATCCCAATTGCCTCGAACACTGGCTGTGATAGGAAGGTCCTTTAGCAGGGCGACTAAGTCATTTGCGCCTGGACCAGGAAGAAAAATATCTCCCAGAAGCCAGTATTCACTGACTCCTTGATTTTTAGCATCTGCAATCACTGCTTCTAGGGCCGTCGCATTGCCATGAATATCTGATAAAATTGCAATTTTATAGTTCATGATGTTTTTCCTTCCGTTTGGTAATCTACTCTTTCTTCTGCCACTTGAGGCAAGTCTTCTGTTTCCTGCGGGTTCAACTTCCTCTGCACAGCCTCTGCAACGGCTCTAGGTACTCCAACTTCGACAATCTCATCCACACTGGCTTCCTTGATTTTAGTGAGAGACTTGAAGTGCCTCATGAGATTTTGCTTGCGTTTAGGTCCCAGCCCTTCAATTCCATCCAGTTGTGATGAAAAAGAATTTTTTGAGCGCAGTTGGCGGTGGAAAGTAATGGCAAAGCGGTGGACCTCATCTTGAATGCGTTGGAGGAGGAAAAATTCCTGAGAATTGCGAGACAACTCCACCACCTCAAGCGGATCTCCAAAGAGCAATTCATGGGTTTGGTGCTTATCATTCTTTTGCAAACCTGCAATGGGGATATCCAAGCCTAGCTCCTCTTGGATGACTTGCTTGGCGATATTGACTTGACCTTGTCCCCCATCAATCACAATCAAATCTGGCGGAGTCAAACCGTCACGCTGTACTCGACCATAGCGTCTGCGAATGACTTCTCTCATACTGGCATAGTCGTCTGGCCCAACGACAGTCTTGATTTTATACTTACGATAATCCTTCTTACTTGGTTTGCCGTTGACAAAGACCACCATGGCTGAAACAGGACTGGTCCCCATGATGTTGGAGTTATCGAAAGATTCGATACGAACTGGGGTTGGAATTTGAAGCAAGCGTCCTAGATTTTCAATAGCCCCTTGGGTCTTTTCGACAGATTTCTCTAGCAGATTGAACTTCTGCTCTAGACTGACTCGAGCATTCTTTATAGCCAAATTGACCAGTTGCTTTTTCTCTCCACGCTGAGGCTTAAGAATCTTGGTGTCTACCAAAGCCTTGACAGCTTCTTCGTCAATATCCTGCGGAATCAGCACCTCATTAGGAACTAGATGAGATTTTTCTTGATAAAATTGTCCTACATAGGTCAAGAAATCCTCATCCGGATCATTATAATAGGGAAAAAGATTGACATCGCGCTCAATGAGCTTGCCCTGACGGACAAAGAAAACCTGGACACACATCCATCCCTTGGCCACATAGTAGCCAAAGACATCACGGTTTTGGAGATCCTTGGCCATGACCCGTTGCTTGGTTCGAAGCGTTCCAATGGCCTGAATCAGGTCACGGTATTCCGCTGCACGTTCAAACTCCATACTTTGTGCTGCGGATGCCATCTTGCCCTTGAGGTCATCGATGATTTTGTCATCCTGTCCTTTTAAGAAGTCCGAAACCTCCTGAGCCATAGACTTGAAGTAGGCCTCATCCTTCTTACAGATAGTGTGGGCCATACATTGACCGATATGGTAGTAAAAACAAACCTTAGACGGTGGATTCGTACACTTTCTAAAAGGGAAAATTCGATCCAGCAGCCGCTTGATTTCATTGGCTGCCCCCACATCTGGGTAAGGTCCAAAGTAGAGACCGCCGTCCTTCTTGACCTGACGGGTGATAATTAAACGAGGATAGCGCTCATTGGTGATTTTGATGAAGGGATAGGACTTGTCATCCTTGAGCATGATATTGTATTTAGGCTTATTTTCCTTGATAAGATTGATTTCTAGGAGAAGTGCCTCAATATTGGACTCCGTAACGATAAATTCAAAATCTACAATTTCAGACACCAAGGCCTCTGTTTTGGTATCATGACTTCCACGGAAATAAGACCTCACGCGGTTACGCAGATTTTTAGCCTTTCCCACATAGATAATGGTGCCGTTTTTATCCTTGTGAATGTAGCAACCTGGGCTGGTCGGCAAGAGCTCTAGTTTTGATTTAATCAAGTTATTCATAGTTCCATTATAGCAAAAAAGTAGGGAAAGATTGTTCCCTACTCACTAGTCTCATATATTTTTCGAAGGTTTGCAACATCCACTTCCTGAATACCATAAAAGGAACCCGCAGGTTGCATGACAGACTTTTCATCTGTATGGTCCAAGCCAATCGCATGCCCCAACTCATGTTCTGCCGTATGGACAATGCGCTCATAGGAATAGCCATAGTCTGGATTGGACAGATAATAGTGATTCAACCGCACCGTGACAGACAAGAATTGCCCCGTCAAGAGATTGGTCTGACTTTCCGCTTCTCCTGCCACAGGAGTACCTCCGTCATTCATCTCCGTAGCCAAGATATCTGCCTTGCTGGACTCAGTCACAAGTTCAAAATGAAAGGCACCAGTTTGATTCCAGTTCTGAATTGCTTCTAAATATGCCTCTTGAAAGCGTGAATCCATCTGCGGATCCAAGTAAATACGAGCAGAAGCCTGTGGCCATCTTCCTTCAGAATGCTGGTGGCTATCTGTCTGGTTCAACTTAGGCAGTTGCCCTGTTCTTTCCCATTGGTCGATACTTTGTTGACCAATTTTTACTGACCGTTCTGCTTGCTTCAGCGCCCCTTGAAAATCCCCGTTCAGATACCAGAGAAATCCAAAAGCAAGAGTACATAAAAGCAAAACAATCCAAACCAGACGCCAAAACAAACGCCAAATAAAATAAAAGAAAGCCCCTATCAAACGAAAAAGCCAACGCATATCTCTCCACCTTTCTAGCAAATAAAGTCTATTTTACTAAAACAAGCTGAAAGAAAGCTAAATACTGGCTTTTTCATCTTAACGTCCTACTATTTTTTTGAATAACTGAATAGCTTTGTATTTTAAAGGCGATGGATGATAACGGAAAGTTCCTGCTTTACGTACAATATAGCCATTAAAATTTTGTTTAAAACGCAAAACACCATCACTACCATCAAAAATCCCTTGAATGCCTAGGAAGTTGTATTTAGGTATTCCACGTTTTATGCTTTCCAACATAACATATTTTTGAAGCAGTGCAGGGGCATAAAACTTATTAAACTCAGTGTAAGAACCACTAAAGAGATAAGTCGTTTCCTGAGGCATATAAACAAATAAACTCCCGGCTAAAACAATATCTTCTTCTCCATATTTTTCAATCAAGTCTCGCGCTTCTGCTTTTCGAACTTCAAACGTTTCAAATTGACTAGAATATTCTCTCAGTTGATTTTGTTTTTTCTCAGAATGAGGATTTTTACTCAAATCAAGTCGCAACTTGTCCAAGATTTCTTCTAGTTTACTTTGTTCACCTTGCAATTTGCTCATATAGTCCGAAAAATTCAAGGTTGCTATGAGAAACTCCGCTTGTTCTCCAAATGAATCATAAAAGTGCTCATAATATTCTAAACTTTTATCACTGTATTCTCTACGTTCAGAGGTTTCTTTTGTTATATTCTTAAAAATCGATAGTTCTTCACGTTGTAACTTTTTCAACCGAATGCCAAACGTTTCAGCCTTTTTCACCAAGGGTTTACCCTTTTTGCTAAAACTTTTAAGCAAATTCTTTTCAGTTAATTCAGTCAAATCTTTATAGTATAACCAATCTGGTTCTCCACCTGGATAACCTCTTGTCAATCCATCAAATTGATAACTTAAATCAGTTAAACCTTGAATGATACTTTTTTTCTCAGCATCTATTGGATTACCTTCACTATCAAAAGTTTGATAAGTTTCATAAGGTTTTACAAGCAACTCTAATACACCATTTTGCTTGGCATATTCTTTTAACTCCGCATAAAAAACTGGAAGAGCATCTTGTCGAGTATAAATCGGCCCCGAATTGATCTCCATATGCAGACCACCCAGCATGGGCAAGCTATAAACCAGAGCTGCAACTTGAATCTCTCCTTCTTGTTTCAAAGCAAGATAAACAATTCGAGCCCCTCTTTTTTCTAACAAGTCCCCCATCTGAACCGATTGCATAAAGGAACGAGAAGAAACCTGACCAGAATAAGCTTGAAACTCTTCTTTCGTGAGTGTAATTAGTGCCATATACTTACTTTCTATGTTTTTTTCTTAATGTTTTACGGAAATCAAGAGCAAGTCTTAACAGAGGATAGAGAGGATGGGTAGGCATTGTAAATTCACCCAAATATTCTTCAATCGTTGGATTAAATTTTTCCTTAAAATGATAAAGTCCACCATTGAGAGAGTTTTCAACACCACCTAAATTTTGCCACAACATACCTCGCTCAAAGGCATAGCGAGCCGTTTCATACCAAGTTAAAATTGGTGCATTGTAACGTTTAAAATCATCATCCATACCAGCATATAGATTGACAGAGGTAGTACCAAATTCCAAACTCAAAGTAGCCGCTAAAGGAACTCTCGCTTGACCTGCATCCATATATTCCTGCAGGAAAGTCAATTCCTCTAACAAACGTTCTTTTTCCTTCTTCTGCGCTTCTACTTTTGAAGTGCGAGTCGACTCAGTAAAGGTCTCTTCCAAGGCTCTATTTTTCGCTAACTGTTCTTCTAATTCTTGCGAACGTTTAGAGACATCCAAGGTGGCCAAGGTGATATAGGCCTTGTCCTTAAAATTATCTAACAACTTTTTATAATAGGCTTCATTCCTCAAATGAATCTCTTTCCGCTTCTCGGTTTTTTTCATCAAAAAGGAAAAAGACTCCAATAATTCAGTTCCACCAAATTGAATCTCTACCCCCTTATTCCGTGCTGTTCGAATAGCCTGTTTTGTTGACTTAGAAAGTTTATCTTCTTCAAAATTTTCCTTGTATATTTTCGCCTGAATACGAGGTTGAATGGTGTCTCCCATTTCCTCTGTTTTTCCTGACCACCTTACTCCCATTTGTTGCAAACTATCAATAATAGCCAGATTTTCAGGAAATTCTATCTTATCTTGATTGACCAAATATTGAGATAGACAAATACTTGGATCGAAAGTCACAAAAACCGCTCTCTTACTGCGAGCATAAGACTTAATGGACTGCAGGACAAACTTTAAAAGTTCTATATCCCTGTAATCCAATATAGGACCTCTTGGAATATAAAACATTTTATAGCCTAAAGGCAGAGATTTTATGAGAATACTAGCCACAGCCAGTAAGTTCTCCCCTTCATAGACACCAATCCTCTCATGATTCCAATCAGATTTCACTTTTTCCCAAGCACTACTTTGTAATATATTAGCTAATTCATGTTCTTTGACAAACTGATCATATTCTAATGTGGGAATGCCAATTTGATAACGGTACATTTCCTACTCTCTTTCCTCCAGTATCTTATTACTATTCTACTACTTTCGTTTGAAAAGTCTAGTGAAAACAGACTTCCATCATTGTTTTAAAGCCAAGAATAACTATAAATAGTGGTTCATTTATAAAAAACTAAATCAATCTCTCTTCTAATTTGAAATCAATTGGTAGGGTTGCTAAAAAACGTTCCAATTGTTTTTCCCAATAATACCACTCGTGAGTTCCAGCACTATGGCTATAGGTCACATCAAAACCTAGTTTTTTGAGATTTTTCACTGCTAGATTATTGGCTTCGTACAAGAAATCCTGTTCGCCACACCAAGCCCACAGCTTGGTCTTTTTATCCGATTTTTTAGCCAGACTTTCAAGAGAATAGGGACTAGCTGTCCAATCTTTAATCTCCCCAAACACACCTCTCCAATAAGCAGGTGTTCCCAGATTTTGACTCTCAGGAGAAAACTCTTGAAAGCTAAGGGCACCTGAAAAACTAGCTGCGTGAGAAAAACGATTTGTTGCAAGAGCCAGTTTGAAACAGCCGTAACCTCCCATAGAGAGGCCAGCGATAAAGGTCTTTTCACGCTTGCTGGTCATGTTAGGGAAGAAACGTTTTAGAACCTGTGGTAATTCCTCTGCTAGAGCTGTGTAATAGTCAAAACCATACTGGGTATTGGTGTACCAACCGTTGCTGGTATTGGGCATGACGACTATGAGATTAGTCCCCCGAAGCAAGCGTTCTACATTGGTCCGCTTGAGCCAACTATTATGATTACCAGACATCCCGTGCAAGAGGTACAAGACTGGAATGTCTTTACAATCTGGTTCTTCTACTCGATTGGCATCAGGATAGAGGACATTCACTCCCCACTCCATATCCAAAACTTGTGAGTAATACTCGATTTTCATTACTGCCATGATTTGCTCCTTCTATTTTCCGATAAGAGAAAGCCAAAACTCGGCTTTCTCTCTGTTTATTTCAAAGATTATTTCGCTTCCATCACCACTGGTAAAATAGCTGGACGACGTTTGGTTTGGTCAAAGAGATACTTGGTCAGATTATCACGAACCTTCCCTTTAAGATCTGCCCAGTCAAAGTCATCTCCTTGAAGATAGTCTTCTACCGTCTGGTTAATCAATTCTGAACTTTCACGGAGAATATCACGGCTCTTCTTGAGATAAACAAATCCGCGCGTATGAACACGAGCCTTGGCCACAATTTTCTTCTCACGACGATTAACGGTAATTGCTACGATGAAAATACCGTCCTCTGACAAGACCTTACGGTCACGAAGAACCACATTACCAACATCACCAATGGCATTTCCATCAATCAAGACATCGCCTGCCGAAACCGCTCCAGCTGGAACAAAGTCCCCATTCTCATAAGCCATGCTGGTTCCCTTTTTAGGGATAAAAATGCGTTCTGGCAACATCCCAACTGCCATAGCAGCCTTAGCATGGGCATCCAACTCACGGTATTCCCCTTGAATTGGGAAGAGATACTTGGGTTGCAAGAGATTAATCATCAACTGCAAATCACGCGCATTTCCATGACCTGACACACGCAAGCTTTGAGTGATCAGTTTGACAACCCCGCCAGCTTGGTAAATCATGTTTTCCACACGCGCCATGACTGCTTCTTTGGCGATAGACGGAGTGGTTACGATATAGACCAAGTCACCGTCCTTGATTTCCACATAACGGTGACGACCAATCGACATCTTGCGAAGACCGTTGATAGGCTCACCCATACGACCTGTCTCAAGGATAATCAACTCATGGTCCTCAAAACGAGACATATCTTTTGGCTTAATCAAAAGACTCTCGTTAGCTAGAGACAATTTCTTAAGGCGAATAGCAGTACGGACGATATTTTCAATATCGAATCCTGTCAAGACCACACGACGGCCTGTTGCATCCGCAGCGTCAAACACCTGCTGGATACGAGAGAGGTTGCTGGCTACTGCTGCAACAATGATACGACCATCCCAGTCCGAAATGGTTTGAGTGATCTCGTCCCCAACTTCACTTTCGCTAGCCACTTGGACATTGCTATCTGCATTGGCTGAATCGCTAAGAAGAGCTAGAACTCCATCACGACCGATTTCTGCCAAGCGAGCGAAGTCTGTCGCATAAGATTCACTAGCTGTCTGGTCAAATTTGAAGTCACCTGTATAAACGATACTACCTTCAGCTGTCTTCAAGACCACACCCAGACTTTCTGGAATAGAGTGGGTCGTACGGAAGAAGGACACCACAGTTCCTCCAAAATCAATCTCCGAATCCTCATCGATGACATGAAAATCATTAAATTTCTTAACTGTGTCATTTCCCTTGACAAAGAGTTTTGCCAACTCAATGGTCAGCTCAGACCCAAATACAGGTACCTTGGCTTCAGCCAAGAGATAAGGCAGAGCACCAATAGCATCCGCATGTCCGTGGGTCAAGAAGACCCCAGCGATACGATCGCTATTTTCAAAAAGGTAGTCCATATTGGGAATGACCACATCCACCCCTAGTTGTTCATTTTCAGGATATTTCAGACCTGTATCCAAAACGAAAATAGATCCATCGATTTCAGCGATATACATATTTTTCCCGTTTTCACGTACACCACCAAGTGTTGTTAAACTGATATTACTCATTTTTCCTCCGAAAGCTTAATTTATTTTGATTATAGGGTTACTTGCCCTTTTATTCTAAAAGCACTACTTTTAGCCGAATCTTTTCCTACCATTATACCATTTTTTTGATGATTTTCAAAATGAAGATTTGTTTTCAAAAAAGAGCTGGTTTCCCAACTCTTTCCTATCTGCTATTCTTTTTCCATTAAAAAGTCATAAATTTCTTGCACAGTACCCAGCGCCATCATTTCTTGGTCTTTAACGGTTTGTTTGAGATTTTGGTAAATCTGACTTTCTCCTATCTCCCGCTTTGGTGCCTCTTTATTGACTGTCATGACCCCATCTTTGATTGTCACAAAACCTAGTTCTTCAAACACTTGAATCATCTTGACCAGCAAGATTTGTTGAATATTGAGATAAGTCGCCAAATCCTTCAGTTTGTAGCGAATATCAAACTCAGGAAATTGGTAGATGGTCTTGTACAATTTGGCAAACTGCTCTCTAGTCCCATACCCTGTCAGATAGTAGGCCTTGTCAATATCATTTTTGAAATAAACAGTAGAAAAATTCTGCTCCTGAAAAATGGTCTTCAGCTGAGTAATATCCTCAGGAATGGTTTTTACAACCACAGCATCACTATTTACTAGATTGGGCAGTTCCCCAGCAAAATCCAAGACTGGAACCCCTTCTGGCAAGACTGCATTCTTCCCACGGATGTTAAAAAGTTGAACACCCTCCACACGCGCATCCACCATCATCAACTGGAGGGCAGTTTGGCCATTCCATTGGTTGACAGACAATTTGACTGCCAGCTCTAGCTTCTTGATTTGAGAAAACTCTGTCACCCATCTGCCTTGGCCAAAGGCCACCACTTCAAAACTCGCCTCACCTTTGGAAATTTTCAGTTTGAGATGGGCATTGCCTGCCCCCATGGTACGGGCACTTTCGACCTGAAAATCCTTGAGATAAAAGACAGGTTTCTGATTGTCCATGCCAAAAGGTGCCAAACGTTCAAAACTTTTGACCATTTCAAGACTCAAAGTCTCCAAATCCAGTTCTTCATCTAGATTTAACTTGTTCTTGCCACCAGCATCTGCGCCTTTTTCACGAACATAATCTTCCAAGACTTGAGATAAATCTGAAAGTTTTTCAACTTCCAGCGTCATTCCAGCCGCACCAGCATGGCCACCAAAGGCGATGAAGAGGTCTCGACGAGGATCCAGAGCCTCAAAAATATCCACTGCTTCCACACTACGAGCACTACCCTTGGCACGACCGTCTTCTATATTGAGAACGATGACTGTCTGCCCTAGTTCTTCCAACAAACGACCAGCCACTATTCCTAGAACCCCAGGATTCCAGCCCTCCTTGGCCAAGACTTGAACCTTCTTCTCAGGATCCACCATGATCTTAGCTTCTTCATAGATAGACTGGACGATTTCCTTGCGCTCTTCGTTTTTCTGATGAATCATGAGAGCAATCTCATGGGCTTCCTCATCGTCAAACCCAGTCAACAAATCAATGGCAGGATTGGGATCATCCAAGCGGCCCAAGGCATTCAAACGAGGGGCAATCTGAAAACCAACCGTTTCTTCTGTTACTTCGTTGGCAGCAATCCCAGCCATGTCCAGCATTTCTTGTAAACCAATGCGCTGAGTATGTCCCAACATTTCCAGACCATATTGAACCAAGATACGGTTTTCATCCGTCAAACTCACCATATCTGCAATAGTTCCGATAGCGACCAAATCAAGCAATTCCACTTGCACTTCTTCTAACAGGGCACAAGCCAACTTGAAAGCCACTCCACAACCAGCCAAATATTTGAAAGGATAGTCCGCATCTGGATGTTCAGGATGGACAATAGCATAGGCATCTGGTAAGGTTTCAGGCATAGAATGGTGATCAGTCACAATGACATCTACTCCCATAGACTGAGCCAATTCAATAGCCTCATGACCCGCAACCCCATTGTCCACCGTCACAATCAAAGAAATCCCTTCTTGCTCGATAAAGTATTTATAAACACTAGCATTTGGACCATAGCCATCAGTAAAACGATTGGGCAAGTAAACACGGCACTCAGCGCCAAGCTGTTCCAAACTTTCCTTCACAATCGAAGCCGAAGTCATTCCATCCGCATCGTAATCTCCATAAATGAGAATATTTTCCCCTTCTTCAATGGCCTGACGAATCCGTTCCACTGCCTTATCCATATCATGGAGTAGATAAGGATCGTGCAAGTCCTCCAAGGAAGGTTCTAAAAACTTCTTCAGACTTTCTTGGTCCTGAATTCCTCTTTCAAATAATAACCGAGCCACCTCAGGACCCAGTCCAGCCTTCTTGGCTATCTTTGTAAAATCCGCATCTTCTACCTGCGGGGCAAACTGCCATTCATAAGTAGGTGTTATCAAAAAGACATCCACTCTTTCTAAGAATTCTATCGCTTCATTATAACATGATTTAGACGTTTTCTCTATCCAGATTGCTTTTTTATAAAATTTTAGTGAATTTTTAAGATATGATTTGACAAGAAAAATCTTTTGTTGTAAAATCATGTTATAAAATCTAACACAAAGGAGATTCCTTATGGCTTTAGTAGAATTTGAACACGTCGAAAAATATTACGGAGACTATCACGCACTCCGCGACATCAATCTCCGTTTTGAAAAAGGACAAGTCGTTGTCCTACTCGGACCATCTGGTTCTGGGAAATCCACTCTTATCCGTACCATCAATGGTTTGGAGGCTATTGACAAGGGAAGCCTTCTAGTAAATGGTCACCAAGTTGCTGGTGCCAGCCAGAAAGATTTAGTGCCTCTTCGCAAGGAAGTCGGCATGGTTTTCCAACATTTTAACCTCTACCCTCACAAAACAGTGTTAGAAAACGTAACACTTGCACCTATAAAAGTTCTAGGAATTGATAAAAAAGAAGCTGAAAAAACAGCTCAAAAATATTTGGAATTTGTAAATATGTGGGACAAGAAAGATTCTTATCCAGCTATGCTTTCTGGTGGACAAAAACAACGAATCGCCATTGCTCGTGGACTCGCTATGCATCCTGAACTCCTTCTCTTTGATGAACCAACATCTGCCCTTGACCCTGAAACCATCGGTGATGTTCTGGCAGTTATGCAAAAATTGGCCCACGATGGTATGAATATGATTGTCGTTACCCACGAAATGGGCTTTGCCCGTGAAGTTGCTGACCGCATCATCTTTATGGCTGACGGAGAAGTTTTGGTGGATACGACAGATGTCGATGACTTTTTCGACAATCCAAGCGAACCTCGTGCCCAACAATTCCTCAGCAAGATCATCAACCATGAAAGTGACAAAGTCAAATAAGGAGGCGCCTATGAAAAAGAAATTCTTTTTATCCGCATTAGTGATTAGCCTTTTCGGCCTTGCTGCTGCGACACCAGTCCAGGCTGATACTAGTGTCGCAGACATTCAAAAGAGAGGCGAGCTGGTTGTCGGTGTCAAACAAGACGTTCCCAATTTCGGTTACAAGGATCCCAAGACAGGGACCTATTCTGGTATCGAAACTGACTTGGCCAAGATGGTAGCTGATGAGCTCAAGGTCAAGGTTCGCTATGTACCTGTTACAGCGCAAACTCGAGGACCACTTCTAGACAATGAACAGGTCGATATGGATATCGCGACCTTTACCATCACAGACGAACGAAAAAAACTCTACAACTTTACCAGTCCCTACTACACGGACGCATCTGGATTTTTGGTCAATAAATCTGCCAAAATCAAAAAGATTGAGGACCTAAACGGCAAAACCATCGGAGTCGCCCAAGGTTCCATCACCCAACGCCTGATTACTGAACTGGGTAAAAAGAAAGGTCTGAAGTTTAAATTCGTCGAACTTGGTTCCTACCCAGAATTGATTACTTCCCTGCACGCTCATCGTATCGATGCCTTTTCCGTTGACCGCTCGATTCTGTCTGGCTACATCAGCAAGCGCACAGTACTATTAGATGATAGTTTCAAGCCATCTGACTACGGTATCGTTACCAAGAAATCAAATACTGAGCTCAACGACTATCTTGATAACTTGGTCACTAAATGGAGCAAGGATGGCAGTTTACAAAAACTCTATGACCGTTACAAGCTCAAACCATCTAGCCATACCGCAGATTAAGGAGGACACATCATGACAGATTTATCATCTTGGACAGCCTATTTTCAGGATTTTGGACAATTTTTCAATGGTTTCCTCTTCACTCTTGCCCTAGCGATTGGATCCTTTATCCTAGCCATGGTTTTGGGCATCTTCTTTGGAGCTATGTCAACCAGCAAACGTCCAATTTTGCGCATTTTGGCTCGCATCTTTGTTGAATTTTACCAAAACACTCCCCTCTTGGTGCAGTTTGTTATCGTCTTTTATGGTCTACCCCTTATCAGTGACCACACCATCATGATTCCGATTTATTGGACGGCTGTTCTCTGCGTGGGACTCTATCACAGCGCCTATATCGCTGAAGTGATTCGTTCAGGTATTCAGTCTATTCCTAGCGGTCAGATGGAGGCTGCCTTATCGCAAGGTTTTACCTATATCAGTGCCATGCGCTTGATTATCTTGCCTCAGGCCTTCCGTATTATTCTCCCACCTTTGACTAACCAAATCGTTAACCTCATTAAGAATACCTCGACAGTCGCTATCATTTCTGGAGTGGACTTGATGTTTGTGACCAAGTCTTGGTCGGCTCTTAACGGAAACTATATCCCAGCATTTCTAGGTGCTGCCCTTCTCTACTTTTCTCTTTGCTTCCCTGTTGCCCAGTTTGGTCGCAAGATGGAGCAAGCCAACAAAAAAGCCTATTCACTTTAGGAGGTTACTATGGAATCCATTTTAGAAGTTTTGACCCCAGATAACCTAGTCTTTATCTTTAAAGGATTTGGCTTGACCCTCTACATTTCTCTGATTGCTATCGTCCTCTCTACCCTCATCGGTACGGTTCTAGCCGTCATGAGAAATGGGAAAAATCCTATCTTGCGCATCATCTCCAGCATTTACATCGAATTTGTACGTAACGTTCCCAACCTTCTCTGGATTTTTACTATCTTTTTAGTTTTCAAAATGAAATCCACACCAGCAGGAATCACTGCCTTCACTCTCTTTACATCAGCAGCCTTGGCTGAGATTATCCGAGGCGGTCTCAATGCCGTGGACAAAGGACAGTACGAAGCAGGAATGTCGCAAGGATTTACCTCGGCTCAAATCCTCTACCACATCATTCTTCCACAAGCCATCCGCAAAATGTTGCCAGCCATCATTTCTCAGTTTGTAACTGTGATTAAGGATACCAGTCTTCTCTACTCTGTTATCGCCCTACAAGAACTCTTTGGAGCCAGCCAAATTCTCATGGGACGTTATTTCGAACCAGAGCAAGTCTTCAGTCTATATATCCTGATTGCCCTCATCTACTTCAGCTTTAACCTAGCCATTTCTAGCCTGTCACACATGCTAGCAAAACGTTGGCAACAAGCTGCAGAATAACAAATTAGCTCTCCAAGTAATATGGAGAGTTTTTTTACTCAATCGCCAAAAAACACTGCCAGATTTCTCTAGCAGTGTTTTGACATTTCATTTGCTTAGTAAACTGTTTTTTCAGTTTCTACATCAAAGAAGTGTGCTTTATTCAAGTCAAATCCAAGTTCAACTGTTGCACCTGTTTGCAAGTAGTCACGAGCGTCAACTTTGGCAACAAATTCATCTTTACCAACTTGGCAGTAAAGGTGAGATTCTGAACCAAGCAATTCTGATACTGAGATAGTAGCTTTTACAACTGATTCTGGGAATGTTTCAAGGAAAGCAGGTTCTGCATTCACGTCTTCTGGACGGATACCGAAGATCAATTCTTTACCTTCGTAGCCTTTGTCACGAAGAACTTTCAATGCTCCTTCTGGAACTTTCAAACGGAAACCGTCTGAAACAATTTCGCTACCAACCAATTTCACGTTAATGAAGTTCATAGCTGGGCTTCCGATGAATCCTGCTACGAATTTGTTAACTGGGTTTTTGTAAACTTCTTGAGGTGTACCGATTTGTTCAACACGTCCGATAGTACCTGTACCAGCAGGATTCTTAGTTGCTGACATGATAACGATACGGTCTGCAAGTGTCATCGCTTCTGTTTGGTCGTGAGTTACGTAGATAGTTGTAGCTCCGATACGACGGTGGATTTTCGCAATTTCAGCACGCATTGATACACGAAGTTTGGCATCCAAGTTTGACAAAGGCTCGTCCATCAAGAATACTTTTGCGTCACGAACGATCGCACGACCCATGGCAACACGTTGACGTTGACCACCTGAAAGGTCAGCTGGTTTACGTTCCAAAAATTCTTTCAATCCAAGGATTTCAGCTGCTTCTTGCACACGTTTGTCGATGTCTTCTTTGCTGTATTTACGCAATTTCAAACCGAAAGCCATGTTGTCATAGACAGTCATGTGTGGGTAAAGAGCGTAGTTTTGGAATACCATGGCGATGTCACGGTCTTTTGGAGCTACGTCGTTGACAACCACGCCATCGATAGATGCAGTACCTTCTGTAATATCTTCAAGACCTGCAATCATACGAAGAGTTGTTGATTTACCACATCCTGAAGGACCTACGAAAACGATAAATTCTTTGTCTTTGATGTCCAAGTTGAAGTCTTCAACTGAGTAGTGTTCGCTGTTTGGATATTTTTTGTAAATATTTTTAAGATTCAATTCTACCATGAGGTGAACTCCTTTTGTCTTTTGATAGTTTTATTATAGATGAAAACGCTTTACATTTCTATGGCAAGGTGACCAAAAAAATAAAAAAGTTCTGTGCAACTTGCACAAAACTTTATAAAATATCTGGTAAAATCAATTGATAACACAAGGTCAGGTCAGTCAATTCCTTCAACTGAAGCCCTGTCAATTCTTCCCATTTATCAATCTTGTATTGGAGAGAATTGCGGTGCAGATAGAGTTGCTGGGCTGTTTTAGTGAGAACAGCACTATTTTCCCAAAGAGAGAGAATGATTTCCTGAATCTGATCCTGGTCCACAATCATCTGGTGTAGACATTCCTTGATTACCTTCAAGTCCACAAGCCTTTCTCCCATACTCCACAAATAGAGCTGAGAAAAAGTATGAACACCTTGGTGACCCTGACGCCACCAAGTCTTAAACAAATCTCGCTCCGCTTTGATTAAGTCTGATAGGGCTTGATTTCCCGTCTGAGACCAAACCTGGCCTAACATGATTGACAGACGAAGTCCAAAGTCATACTCAACCGCTTCAATCGTATCACTTAAAATAGCTCGTACAGAGGTGTATTTGTCTTGTTGAAGCACGAAAACATAATCCTGAGCTCCGACCTGAATCACCGTCTGACAGTTGGGAAAAAGAGTCCGCATCATATCTAGCCAAGAAGCTAGATTTTCCTGCTGAAAATAGGAAAGATGACAGTAAACCAGCTGAATCTTTTTAAAAGCTTGTGGTGCCTGTCCCTTACCCTCAATCAGATAAGAATACCAAGGATTGAGCGAACGAGCCTGCTCCTGCTGGGTCAAAAGGGCAACCAACTGCTTTTCACGCTCGCTGAGTCCAGCTTCCTCCAGCAAAATCCACTGCTGAGAAGCTAAAGGGAGAGTGAGATAGCCCTCTTTCTCTACTGGTTGGTCTGAAATCTGAGCTTCAGGAAACCAGTCTTGTAGTTCTTTTGCCATCATGTCCTAGCCCTCCACTTTTTGGATACACCACAAAATCAAGCTCTCAAGGCGTTCCAAATTTTCTGTCATATGGAGATAGCCCATCACGGCTTCAAAACCTGTGGACATACGGTAAGTCACCACATCAGCATTTTTGGCCTTGGTGTGACTATTGGTATTGCGACCACGTTTGTAGATTTCCTCTTCTTTTTCGGTTAAGACTTGCTCCTCCAACATGAGGGAAATCAAACGAGCCTGAGCCTTGGCTGACACATACTTGGTTGCCTCTTGGTGAAGTTTATTGGGTTTGGTCATGCCTTTAAGAATGAGGTGACGACGAATATACATAGAATACACCGCGTCCCCCTCAAAAGCTAACGCAATCCCGTTAATGAGATTGACATCAATCACGTGTCCACCTCACTCCATCTTTGGTGTCAAGGAGCTTAATCCCTTGAGCAGCCAATTGGTCACGGATCTGGTCCGCTGTAGCAAAGTCACGATTGGCACGCGCTTCTTGGCGTTTTTGAATCAAGTCTTCAATCTCTGCATCCAAAACTTCCTCAATAAAGACAATTCCAAAGACCTCTAACATAGCCGCAAGAGCTTCCTTAACACTTGCATCATAGTTGCCAGAATTGATCCACTTGGCCATTTCAAAGACTACTGTGATACCGTTGGCAGCGTTGAAATCCTCATCCATAGCTGCTACAAACTTGTCTTTAAAAGCTTGTAACTCTTGGGTATCCACGTTTCCTGTAAATGGTTGTTCGTAAGTGTTCTTTAGATACTTGAGATTAGTCTCTGCATCACGCACTGCCTTTTCTGTAAAGTTGATAGGTTTACGGTAATGCTGGGTTGCAAAGAAGAAACGAAGCACTTGCCCATCAATCGTTTCGAGGGCATCGTGTACAGTGATAAAATTACCCAAGGACTTGGACATCTTGACATTATCGATATTGACAAAGCCATTGTGCATCCAGTAGTTGGCAAAAGTCTTGCCTGTTTTAGCTTCAGACTGGGCAATTTCATTGGTGTGGTGCGGAAACTCAAGGTCCGCTCCACCACCGTGGATATCAATAGTATCGCCCAAAATTTCTGTCGACATGACCGAACACTCAATATGCCAGCCCGGACGACCAGGTCCCCAAGGACTGTCCCAAGAAATCTCGCCTGGTTTAGCAGCTTTCCATAGGGCAAAGTCTACAGGATTTTCCTTGCGAGCCGTTTCTTCATCGGTACGACCTGAAGCACCTAGTTCCAAATCTTCCAAGGTTTTATTGGCTAACTTGGCATAGTTGTGGGATTTTTCCACACGGAAATAGACATCCCCTTGACTCTCGTAAGCAAAGCCTTTTTCAATTAAGTCTTCCACAAAGCGGATAATGTCAGCCATAAACTCCACTACACGCGGATGGCGAGTCGCAGGTTTGACGCCCAAGGCCGTCACATCCTCACGAAAGGCAGAGATGTACTTGTCCGCAACCTCCTGAGGCGTGATACCCTCTTCCTTGGCACGGTTGATAATCTTATCATCTACATCTGTAAAATTTGAAATATAGGCAACATCATACCCACGGTACTCAAAATAGCGACGAACCGTATCAAAAGCCACTGTTGAGCGGGCATTCCCCACGTGGATATAGTTGTACACGGTTGGCCCACAAACATACATCTTGACCTTGCCGTCCTCGATTGGGACAAATTCTCGCAAATCACGAGACATGGTATCGTAAATTTTAATCATGCGGTCCACTCCCTTCTCTATTTCTGACTTTTTCGGCTGAAAACCAGCTCTGCAAAAGGACCAAATTGTCTGAGGCTATCTAGTTGGTAAAAGCGTTGCCCTTCCTCTTGGGTAAAGAGGGGAACCCCCTTTCCTAGGATAAGGGGCGCTATCTGAATAATGAGGTGGTCGAAAAGATCCGCATCCAAGAGCGGTCCTACTAAGGAATTACCACCAATCACAAAGACATTTTTGCTTTTGTCAATCTGGTGAACAAAGTCCACCACATCCCCAGCTACTGGCTGGTAATTGCTGACAGGCAGGTGCCTATCATGCGTAAAGACATAGTTTTCCGTAGCTTGATAAAAACTTTCTACATCTTGCAAATCTTGGATTTCCTCAAAGGTCCGCTTGCCCATGATGGTGATATCCATTTGCCTGTAAAAGTCATCATAGCCTGTATCCTCTACAGAACCAAGCTGATGCAGCCAGTCTATCCTGTGCTGGCTGTCTGCCAAGTAGCCATCCATGGTGATACAGCCGTAAAAATATACTGCCATTCTTGTAGTTTCCTTTCTAGTTCTACTTTGCCTTCACTTAGCGGGATAGACCCAGATGGTTAGACCTAAGCTAATCAAAGTATTCAGCAAAATCCTTGCTGGACAAGAAAAATAAGCCAGAAAACAGCAATTCCAATCTGTAGCAGAACGGTTCATTCTTAAACATTCAAGCGCCTCTCCTGTCTACTTCCGGCTCAAATGGTAAAGGTAGCAGAGAGCAGGACCAGAAGACCGAAAATCAGATTTCCTGCACGAAACAAACTGAAAACAGAAATAAGACTTCCTGCCAAATAGAGCGCAAAATACTTATTGTCCTTGAAAAAATCTTTCATTAAAAGTTCCTCAGTTATCGTCAAAAAGCAGTATAGCTGAGCTTGTTCTTCCAAGAATTTATAATTTTGAAGAATAGTAACTCGCTTCTTGCTTGAATCATATAGCCATCCTCTACAAACCAGACGATCTGTGACTGGCATCTTTAGCCTGCTCGAGTTTATTGACGTAGTACTCTCGTTTTTCTTCAACTTCATGAATCGTTGGCTCATCCTTCTGTCCATGAACTCGGACGATCTTAGCAGGAATTCCGACCACTGTCACATCACTTGGAACATCTGCAACAACTACTGCTGCTGCACCGACTTTGGCATTTTCACCGATTTCAACGGGTCCGATGACTTGGGCATGAGCCGATATGAGAGCTCCCTTTCGAACGGTCGGATGGCGTTTGCCAACATCCTTCCCTGTTCCACCAAGAGTCACCCCGTGATAAAGAAGAACACCTTTTTCAACGATCGCTGTTTCCCCAATCACCAGACCAGAGCCATGGTCGATAAAGACACCTGAATCAATCTGGGCACCTGGATGAATCTCAATCTGAGTCCAAAAGCGCCAAAACTGACTGTGCATACGAGCCAGGAGTTTGAAGCCATGCTTCCAGAGAAAATGCGAGAGACGGTGGGCCGCCAAGGCCTTGACACCTGGATAGGTCAGCAAAACCTCCAAAGTGGTGCGGGCCGCTGGATCATTTTCTTTTACGATATCAATGGTTTCGCGCCACCATCCCATACATTTCTCCTTTTCTTATTCTGAATCTTTTGGTGTTTCTGTAAATTCTTTCTTAGGTTTGTGGTCCTTGTGATGACGTGGGCGGTGAGGACGCTCAGACTTTTCACCTTTTTCATCATGCTCAGGTTTTGGAGGACGAGGAAGAAGGGCTTTCATAGAAGCATCCACACGTCCTTTTTCATCAATCTTGATAACCTTAACATCAACTTCATCCCCGATTGCTACCAAGTCTTCGACATTATTGGTACGCGTCCAAGCCATCTCAGAGATATGAACAAGGGCATCTGTCTTGTCAAAGAGGTTAACAAAGGCACCAAATTTCTCGATACGAACGACTTTAGCACGGTAAACTTCGTCCACCTTAGCTTCACGAACCAAACCAGCAATAATTTCTTTAGCACGGTTAATAGCATCTTGGTCGCTAGAGTAGATAGATACATTTCCTTCTTCGTCGATATCAATCTTAACGCCTGTTTCAGCGATAATCTTGTCGATGGTTTCTCCACCCTTACCGATGACAATCTTAATCTTGTCCACATCAATCTTGATGGTATCAATTTTCGGTGCAGTTGGAGCTAATTCTGGACGAACTTCTGGAATGGTTGCTTCAATCACATCAAGGATTTCAAAACGAGCTTTCTTGGCTTGGGCAAGAGCCTCAGTCAAGATTTCTGCAGTAATCCCTTGGATCTTGATATCCATTTGTAGGGCTGTAATCCCGTCACGAGTTCCTGCAACCTTGAAGTCCATGTCTCCAAAGTGGTCTTCCAAACCTTGGATATCGGTCAAGACTGTGTAGTTATTTCCATCTGAGATGAGACCCATGGCAATCCCTGCTACTGGCGCCTTGATTGGCACACCACCAGCCATAAGGGCAAGAGTTCCCGCACAGATAGAAGCCTGAGATGAAGAACCGTTTGATTCCAAGACCTCAGCTACCAAACGGATAGCATATGGGAATTCTTCCAAACTTGGCAATACTTGAGCAAGAGCACGCTCACCAAGAGCCCCGTGACCAATTTCACGACGACCTGGCGCACCGTAACGACCAGTTTCCCCTACAGAATATTGTGGGAAGTTATAGTGGTGCATAAAGCGTTTCTTGTACTCTGGATCCAAACCATCAATGATTTGAGTTTCTCCCATCGGAGCCAAGGTCAAGACTGAAAGAGCCTGAGTTTGTCCACGAGTGAAGAGACCTGAACCGTGCACACGAGGAAGGAAGTCAACAACCGCATCCAAAGGACGGATTTCATCGACCTTACGACCGTCAGGGCGCACCTTATCTTCTGTAATCAAACGGCGCACTTCAGCGTGTTCCATTTGTTCCAAAATTTCAGCCACATCACGCATGATACGGTCAAATTCTTCGTAGTCTGCATATTTTTCTTCGTAAACGGCAGTAACTTGGTCCTTAACTGCTTGAGTTGCAGCTTCACGAGCCAATTTTTCTTCTACTTGAACTGCCTTTTGGAGGTCACTGTTGTAGGCTGCGATGATTTCAGCCTGCAAGTCAGCGTCCACATGAAGCAATTCCACTTCTGCTTTTTCTTTACCAACAGCTGCAACGATTTCTTCTTGGAAGGCAATCAATTCTTTGACTGCTTCATGCCCTTTGAGAAGGGCTTCCAACATGATTTCTTCTGACAATTCTTTAGCACCAGATTCTACCATGTTGATGGCGTGTTTAGTTCCTGCTACTGTCAATTCAAGGAGAGATTGCTCTGCTTGTTCTTGCGTAGGGTTGATGATGATTTGACCATCTACATAACCCACCTGTACCCCAGCAATTGGACCGTCAAATGGAATATCTGAAATGGAAAGTGCCAAGGATGAACCAAACATAGCAGCCATTGGTGCAGAAGCATTTTCATCATAAGAAAGCACGGTGTTGATGACTTGGACTTCGTTACGGAAACCTTCCGCAAACATAGGACGGATTGGACGGTCAATCAAACGCGCTGTCAAAGTCGCATCTGTTGAAGGACGTCCTTCACGTTTCATAAAGCCACCAGGAAACTTCCCAGCTGCATACATTTTTTCTTCGTAGTTGACTTGAAGAGGGAAGAAATCTCCAGTTGCCATCTTCTTAGACATAACGGCAGCAGTCAAGACAGTTGACTCACCGTAACGTACGACAACTGCGCCATTCGCTTGCTTAGCAACCTGACCAGTCTCTACAATTAACTCACGACCCGCAAAAGTCGTTTGAAACACTTGTTTTGTCATTTTAATCCCCTTTGGATTGATAATATTATACGTCTTGCCTACAAAAATCAAGATACTAAGCCGTCAAGCAACTCAAAGGAAAATAGGAAATCGAACGACGGAGCGACTGCTCCTAGGCAGATTTATCTTTTTCCACAGAGTTGTAGGCGTGTTCAACTACTCAAGATATTTTGGACGGTTCGGCTTGCCGAACATTTCTGTAGAAAAATAGGAAGGTGACGCCGCACTCGATGAGTGCTAGGAAGCTTATCTTTTTTCCTAAGAAATGAGGCCAAAATTCAATTAAGTAGTTTTTTGATATTTCCCTGAAATAGTGCGGACGGGAGGTAAAATTATCCAGTGGATGATTTTAGAAATCCAATGGAATTTCAATGGTAATTTTTAATTACTTCGCCTTTTCATTTCTATGCTCAGGCTAAAATAGTTCCCCGAACTATTTTACTCTCAAAAATCCCGTCTTAGATAATAATATTGTTATCATCTAGGATACCACGATAGCGTGAAATATCTTTTAAATACTCACTCCGTTCCTGTTTTTTGAGACACACATTATCAGATTTTGTTTAAAAAATAATCAACTTTAAACAAACTTCTACAACCTAAATACCCTCATCTTTGTATCAAGTACGTACAGAGTCTATTTTATCATATTTTTCTTAAAAAGTGCGGTCTTTACCATTAAAAAGGAACCATTCCCCTCACCTGAGAAGAATGGTTTGCTTTTTATTATCCTAGAGACTGATGATTAAACAAGGCATGAGTTGCTTGGCGGATGTATTTTGCTGTTTCAGCATTGTTCATCGTATAGAGATGCACACCAGCCACATCCTGAGTTACCAAGTCCACAATTTGGTCCACTGCATAGGCAAGTCCTGCTGCTCTGAGCGACTCAGGGTCATGCTCATACTTGTCTAAGATGGCTTTAAATTTGCGTGGAAGATGGATATTCTCACAAGTCTTCAAGAGACGGAGAGCCTGATTTCGATTCAGAATTGGCATAATCCCTGCATGAATGGGAACATCAATCCCAGCCAAGATGCACTTGTCTTGGAAATCATAGAAGCGCTCATTGTCAAAGAAAAGCTGAGTTACAAGGCTCGAACAACCTGCATCCACTTTCTTCTTAAGATTTTGAATATCTGAAATCTGATTTGGTGAATCTGGATGACCTTCTGGATAACAAGCACCAACAATATCAAAGTGAGGGGCTTGTTCCTTGATGAACTCGATCAAGTCAGTTGCGTAGCGGAAATCCTTTTGTGGTTCCACATCTGGAATAATATCCCCACGAAGAGCCAAGATTTTCTGCACTCCAACCTTGTCCAAATCAGCAATGGTTTCAGCAACCTTGTCCTTGGTCAAATAGATGGCTGGCAAGTGAGCAATAGTCGGAATCGCCAAATCATTTTGGATAAAGTCAGCCAAACGGACTGTCGTTTCCTTGATATTAAATTTATTATTGCTGGCAGTTACACTGATAAAGTGCGGCGCCAGCTCCTGCATATCTTGAAGAGCAGAAATAATGTTATCATTACCCACGGCTGGGTTGGGAGGGAACACTTCAAATGAGAGTGACGGTGTTTGGCGTGACATAGTCATTATCCTTTTCTAGTTGATTTTTTCGTTAGCTGGATTCCTAGAATCCAAGTGAAACAGGCAGATTGACCAAACAGTGCTTCTTAAGAAATCCTTATCTTACAATTTCTCACGCGCAGCTTTGGCTGCTTCCACAAGGCGGATCAAACTTTCTTTTGTTTCTGGAATACCACGTGTTTTCAAACCACAGTCAGGGTTGATCCAAACTTTCTTGCTTGGCACTTTAGCAAGGATGGCTTCGATTGTGTTGTCGATTTCGCCTTCATTTGGCACACGAGGTGAGTGGATATCGTAAACCCCAGGTCCCACTTCTGTTTGGAAGTTTTTCGCTTTGAGTTCGTCCAAGATTTCAAGGTTTGAACGGCTAGCCTCAAATGAGATAACGTCTGCATCCATGTTGTCGATAGCTGGGATGATATCTGTAAATTCTGAGTAACACATGTGAGTGTGGATTTGAGTATCTGGCGCTACTGTTGAGTGTACCAAGCGGAAGGCAGGAATTGCCCAGTCAAGGTAGTCTTCATACCAGTCACTACGACGGAGTGGCAATTTTTCACGAAGAGCAGCCTCGTCGATTTGGATGATTTTCACACCAGCAGCTTCAAGGTCAAGCACTTCATCCTTGATAGCAAGGGCGATTTGAAGAGTAGAATCCTTGATAGAGATGTCTTCACGTGGGAATGACCAGTTGAGGATGGTAACAGGTCCAGTCAACATACCTTTAACAGGTTTGTTTGTACGGCTTTGTGCATAGCTAGACCATTTAACAGTGATAGGGTTAAGACGAGTGACATCACCCCAGATGATTGGTGGTTTAACCCCGCGCATACCGTATGATTGTACCCAACCATTTTTAGAGAAGAGGTAACCTGACAAGTTTTGACCGAAGTACTCAACCATGTCATTACGCTCAAATTCACCGTGAACAAGGACATCAAAGTCGATATCTTCTTGCCATTTGATCCATTCATCGATCGTTTCAGCAAGGAAAGCGTCGTACTCTTCTTGAGACAATTCACCTTTACGGTAAGCCAAACGTTTAGCACGAACTTCTTTTGTTTGAGGGAATGAACCGATAGTTGTTGTTGGAAGAGCTGGAAGTTTGAAAGCTTCTTCTTGGATAGCTTCACGTTCTGCAAAGGCTGGCAAACGAGTGTAGTCTGCGTCTGTCAAGCCAGCGATACGCGCACGAAGCTCCGCATTTTCACCCACACGCTCAGTCGCAAAGAGTTCTTTGTTGGCTGCAAGAGCTTGTTCACCTTGACCATTGCGGATAGCATCCAAGTCACGAATCTCATCCAATTTTTCAACTGCAAAGGCAAAGTGGTTCAAGATAGCTGGTTCAAATTCCTCATTAGCTGTTGTAAATGGCACATGAAGCAGTGAGCATGAGCTTGTCAAGACAATGTTTTCAGCTGGAATTTGCTCAAGAATAGCCAAGCTCTTTTCGTAGTTGTTACGCCAGATGTTCTTACCATTGACAATACCTGCATAAAGAGTCTTGTCAGCTGGGAAACCACCTTTAACCAATTCAAGAGATTTCTTACCTTCAACGAAGTCCAAACCGATAGCATCAACTGGCAAGTTTACAAGATCAGCGTAAACATCACGAACGTCTCCGAAGTAAGTTTGAAGCAAGACTTCAAGACCTTTTTTGTCATCCAAAAGTTTGTTGTAGAGGTTCAAGAAGAGAGCTTTTTCTTCGGCTGTCAAGTCTTTGACAAGAGCAGCTTCATCCAATTGGATACGAGTCGCACCAAGTTCAGCCAATTTAGCAAAAACTTCTTGGTAAGCAGCTACTAAGCTGTCTACAAAGTCTTCTGCTTTCACGCCTTCTTCAAAGTCTGACAATTGAAGGAAAGTGAATGGACCTACAAGAACAGGACGAGTGTTGAGACCAAGTTCTTTTGCTTCTTGGAACTCATCGAAAATCTTGTGACCTGCAAGTTTCACTTGAGTGTCTTTTTCAAATTTAGGAACGATGTAGTGGTAGTTGGTGTTAAACCATTTCTTCATTGGGAGGGCGCGAACGTCCCCTTTTTCTCCTTGGTAACCACGTCCCAAAGCGAAGTAGCGCTCAAGGTCAGACAAGTCCAAGTTTTGAACTGAAGCAGGTACCACATTGAAAAGGAAAGCTGCATCTAGGAAGTTGTCATAGTGAGAAAAGTCATTTGATGGGATTTCAGTGATGCCTTTTTCTTTGACAATGTTCCAGTGTTTAGCACGCAAGTCTTTTGCTGCTGCCAAGAGTTCTTCTTCTGAGATTTCTTTTCTAAAGTATTTTTCAGTTGTAAATTTTAATTCGCGGAATTCGCCCAAACGAGGGAAACCGATGATTGTAGTTGACATGATGTGTCCTCCAAAATTTGTTGTTGAAACTATCTTAACAGAAAAGAATGCGTCTGTATAATTGTAAAAAATTAGGCTTTGATATAGTTTGAAACTATATCTCTGTTTTAGACAAAAGAAAAAGACTTGAGACAAATGCCTCAAATCCCTTTTATAGCTTATTTTTAGCTGTATTTTAGTTAGACTGGTAAAACGTGTTATTAGTAATTCTTATAAGTGACTATGACTTGTTATTAGAAAAGACTATAGCTGATTCTAGTCAACTTTTCCCCTGTTCAAGTGGGACGATTGCTAGTGTCTTTCCTAAACTGGCTAAAACTTTCAATACCGTATCCAACTGGGGGCTAGTCTTACCTGTTTCCATCCTAGCTATGACAGGCTGGCTCACTCCACTGAGTTCCTCTAGCTTTTTCTGACTGATTCCTTGCTCATGTCTGGCTTCGATCAGCTCACTCATGATAGCTACTCGCATATCACTTTCAAGGATTTCCTCCTTGGTAAAGAGTTCAGATCGGACATCCTTCCAATTACTCCCAATAGCACTATTCTTCATCGCTTAACCCTCTTTCTTTTAGATCTATATATTTTTTGAAAAAATGAGCGAATTATGAGCGGAATATGAGCGAATAAAGAGTGTTTTTTGTAGTTCCCGATTTTTCTAACAAACCTTGGTTTACAAATAGTTGGAGATAACGACGAATGGTTGCTGCACTCAATCCTGTCAATTCTTGTGCCACTGCATTTGTTATCTGATAATGCTCTTCAAGATAAGACTCTAACCCATTCGCCCCATACGACCACTCCCATCCTCAAAAGAGGGAATAATTTCTAACTCAAAATGCACAATAAACCGTTCATCTCTTTAGTCTATTTCTAAATCATGTTGCCCAGCTAATAAGAGATTTTCAAAAAATCGCTCCAAATATTCTGTTTTTTTCTGGAATAGCTTCGCATTATCAAGAACAAGAGCATCTCGAAAATACTTTGCATTTTCTTGGAAGGGTTTATTGTCTACTTGAAATCCCATAGTTCTAAGGTACTTAATCAAAAATACTGTTATCGTTCGAGTATTTCCTTCTCCAAAAGGATGAATTTGCCAAATACCTGAAATAAAAGTCTTAATATGTTTCACTACTTCAATATCGGATTTTCCTCGATAGTCAAATTGACTTTCCTGCTGAAAATCATAGGTCAAACTATCTGCTACCGTGCGAAAATCATCATAAATGACACTGTCTCCATTTAAAACAGCCTCACTTTTTGTAATGTTATAAGAGCGGTATTCTCCCAAGGGAATGCCTTGTGGCAGGAGTCCAAAGAAAAGCTCTCTATGAATCAATTTCAATGTTGTTGGAGCAAATTTAAAGGCATTAGAGGACAAGAGTTCCACAATTCTCATGGCAACAAGATCTGCTTCTCTTGTGCTATCATCCTTCTCTTGGTGATAAGTCGTTACTTGATCATAAACTTCTTGATAAGTCAACTTTCCTTGAGAATTTTGCTCTGCTAGTTCTCTCATATACGGCGACGGCTCTAGATTGTCTACCTTTTGTAAACCAAATCCCGTTTCCCATAAGTCTAACTTGGTCTGATAAGAGAGACTGGGATTATCAATTTCATAGGTCGGTGTCATGGTTTTCCTTTCTAAACAAAGCTTCAAGTAAAATCTATACACTCTATTCTACCATATTAAATCTTTAAGCTCGTTATACAAGTTTACAGTTCTCCGTTCTATCGAGCTTGAAGAAAGCCCCTCCTCGCTAATGTTAGAAAATACAACTATATCAGCCTAGATAAAGTTTTATCTTAAATATGAGCGAATAAGCCAACTACATCTTACCCTTCAAACTCTTTCAAAAACTCTTTAAGCTCGGCATCGGCTTCTGGTGTGGTTCCGTGTAGTTGACCGAGCATTTCAAGTAGGGAAGCGGTTTGGTTTTGGATTGCTTGATTTGTCGTGTTAATCTTGCTGACGATATCTGTCAGCGGTTCGACTTCTTCTTCCTCGAAGGTATCTACATAGCGAGGGATATTGAGATTATAATCATTTTCGACGATTTCTTCATAGCTTGCTAGATGGGCAAACTTATCAATCTCCTCACGAGACTTGTAGGCTTCCAGAATCTTTTCGATATGAGCATTCGTCATGATATTCTGATTTTTGCCCTTATCAAACTCCTTAGAAGCATCGATAAAGTAGACATCACGATTGGTACGGTTCTTTTTGAGAATGATAACCGTGGTCGGTATGCTGGTATTAAAAAAGATATTAGCAGGTAGACCGATAACCGTGTCAATAGCCCCTTCTTCTAACAAGGCCTTACGAATGGTTCCCTCCGCATTTCCACGGAAGAGAACACCGTGAGGAAGGACGATAGCCATAATCCCATTATCCTGCTTGAGATGGTAGTAACCATGCAAGAGGAAGGCAAAGTCAGCCTTGGACTGGGGCGCCAGTTTCCCAAAAGGAGAGAAACGAGAATCCGCCATAAAGCCAGAGCTTGCTGACCACTTGGCAGAGTAGGGAGGGTTCATGAGAACACCATCAAAGTTAGTCGGTTCTTGAGTCGGCCAGTCTTCATCCAGTGTATCGGCATTGTGGAGAAATTGATTTTCAACAGGAACACCGTGCAGGATCATGTTCATCCGAGCCAAGTTATAGGTTGAGGTATTGAGTTCCTGACCAAAGTAGACCACTGTCTGTGGTTTGTGAGAATATTTCTTGGCATTGAGCAAGAGAGAGCCAGACCCCATAGTCGCATCATAGATGGTAAAGCCTAGCTGGTCCTCACGACCCAAAAAGGCAATCCGAGTCATGAGTTTGGCAACAGGCTGAGGTGTATAGAACTCACCAGCCTTCTTACCCGAGTCAGTCGCAAACTGACCAATCAGATACTCATAGGCATCCCCCAGCATATCACCAGCATGACCAGCCACATCTAGCACAGCCAACTCCTTCATGACTGCCGCCACCGTTTGGTTTTGCTTTTGCGGAGTCGCCCCTAGCTTTTTAGAATAGAGGTCAATATCTTCAAAGAGGTTTTCATAGAGTTCATCACTCTGCTCAATATCTCGAAAACCCTGAGCCAAATCTTCCAACTGGAAAGTCCCCTCATTGACTCGTACTACCAGAGCCGTAAAAGTCAAGTCAGGCTTGATACTATAGTTGAGTTCGTCCTTCATGACTGCAAGAAGATCCTCGTGGGTGTCCCCATCCTCATAGTAGTTGCGATAGACCTCAAGGGCAGCCTCTAGACTCTCACTCCCCTCCTCCATAGTCTCCGCCACGAAAAAGAGCATCTTATCTGACAGGTACTTATAAAAGACCATACCCAAAAGATAGGACTTGTAGTCATTAGCATCCATCTTAGAGCGGAGAACATCCGCTGAGTTCCACAGGGCTTGGTAAAGCGACTGGGACGTTTGTGTTGTTTCCATAATGTTTCTTTCTTTTTTATTAATTCAAAAATCTATCTATTTGTTCAATAGTTTTACTTCTAATTCTTCAAAGTATTTATGACGTAATGTAATCTGTAAATCATTATTCATTGCGATACTACTTAAAGCTTTTTCTTTTAAGTTAGAAACTATTTCTTTAATTTCTTTGGAACCAATTATTTCATTTTTCAAGTTACAAATCTTTAAAATTGTCGAAAAATCTGAAGATGCTATGCTATCTTCCACAATTTTAGTTATATTTTCTAATGTTACAGTTATATCAAATTTTTCTGATAAATTTTCTAAAAATATCCGTGCTTCATCCTCGGTTGGTTCTCTTGTTTCTATCAAATGCCCTTCCATAAATTCATCAAGTTTCTTTTTCAAGGCAATTCGTATTATCTTATCTTTATTTGTTGTACACGAACTAATAACAGCGTCTTTTAGTTTATTACATTTTTGCGTTTTATCCTGTTCATCATCCCCTAGAACAAACTTCACTATTTCTTCATCTATCAAAAGCATCTCTATCTCATTAAAAGGAATCACAAAAATATTTTTCTTTTTATAGTTTTGGATTCTTGCCTCATCCATCCAGTCATAATCAATAATGCCGTAAGCTATATTACCATATAATTCCTTTAATTTATTATAAGCTTTTGTGTATTGAATAACTTGTTTATGTCCCTGGACTGGTTTTACAAAACAAAAATCGCTAAATAATTTGGAATAAATCTGATAGTCTATACTAGTTTTAGTTCCTTCACAAAATAAAATCGGCTTCTTTGTACCAGATACTTCGGTTAATAATGAGAAAGGCATTTCCTGTGATTCTTCCAATATCTGATAATCTAAATTATAAGGTGTTTCAAATTTCTTGCACCACATGTAACTTGCATTTGTTCTTGATTGAACAAAGTCCATATTATGTGAAGCAAAAATAAATTGACAATCAGGTCGTTCTAATATCAGTAAATCCCATAACTCATTATAGATAGCAGCATTTAAAAATGTTTCTGGTTCATCAACAATGATGTAACTATCTTCCGGAGCAAGAAGTACATTACCTATATAAAATAATATACAACGTTCCCCATCACTAAGCCCATTTATACTATATTTAGAGCCGTTTTTTTCAACTTCAACAACTCGATTATCAGGCTCAAGATGAAATGATATTTCAGGAAAAATTTTATTCCATATTTGTTCTACTCTATCCCATAAAGCTATAGATAACCCGTCCACCCCTCTCGATTTATCAGTCGCTATCTTAGCATAATTCTTTATCAAAAATGTTATTAGTTTAGTAAAAGTATTTGAAAAATCCTTTTCAATTTGTAAGGTTTGTAAATCAATTGTATCATATTTAATATCTACTTCTTTTAAATCTTGAATATATTTTTCTTTAGTAATTTCATTACGATTATGAATAGTGGAAACAAAATATAATAATTTTTGAGCAGGCAAAATAAATATCTCATTTATATTATTTTTCCTCAATTCATTAATAAGACTTGATTTCCCTGAACCATTAGCTCCAATAATTATAGTCGTTGATTTTACTCTCGAAATAAAAGAGAAAAGTTTAATTATTTTAAAATTCTCTATAATTTGCGGTAACTGTGATTCATAATAATAATTGTCACTACCAAAACAATAGTATATGCTTTCTAACCAATTATCACGAAGTCTTTTATACTTTTCTGTTACATCATCAGATAAAAAAACATCATTTAATTCTCTTTTAATCAAATCAATGAGTAATAAAAAGTAATTATCTACAGTATTATATGAAGTCTTTTTCCCTTCTTTTTCATAATCAGGCAATCTGTAAAAATCATCATTAAGTCTGACCCTTTCAGATTCTATCCTTTTAATTAATTCATTAATAGGGCTATTCATGATTCCTCCTTAAATAAACATATCCTGCAATAGTTTCTTTTTGAGTGTTTCCAATTGAGAAATTTTTTCTTGGTAATAGTTGATGAGGTTATCGAGGTCTGAGAAATAGAGGCCAATAGCGCATTGTTCCTCATAAGATGGAAATTTTGAAACCACTTTTTCAATAGTTTTTTTAGACAAACTTGGAACACCTGTAGATTCGTCAAATTTCTTCCAACGAATTTTTTGAAAAATTAAGAAAAGATAATTCAAGTCATATCCTACTTTACATATAACATAAAATAAAGTATCTACTGTCCAAAAAGGTGCTGATAATAAATATGGTTTATCTATAGTTCCTTTTCTTCCAATACCTATAGCGTCCTCATCAGATAATTTTTCATTTACAGAAAGCATGTAACCACCAGTTCCATATACAGGAATGTCCCCATTCTTTAAATGTTTATAGTCTCTACCAGAATTAATAGTACAAACCTCTGATAAACTCTTCCTTTCCCAGTCCTCTTCAAATCCATTCAAACGAATCTCAGGAACTGTCTGTCCAGCTTTGGGAAACATCTTGGAAAGCATGGTCGCCTTGAGAGCTTGGTAGTTGGTGAGATTATCCTTGTAGCTAGACAGAAGGTCGTCGAGGGTACGGAAAAGGGAACCAATGGCGGATTGTTCGTCAAATGTAGGGAAATAGTCTTTAATATCTGATAAAGTAGGAAATTGTACTCTCTGTCGCTCAATTAAAGAACCAGTTGAATAAATTTTGTATAGTCTAATCGCTTTAGGACAACTCAACCATGCCGAGAAAAATTTATTAGAAAACTTCGATTTCATTTTCATCGTCACATAATATCCAGAGACAGCAACCTTTTTACCAGCATTATTGAATCCTACAGCTCCAATAGTAATATTCATCGGATTATAAACAATTTCCTCTGGATATAACTTTTTAAATTTATCACTCTTTTTTACTAAAAATTCTCTGTTGTATCTCTCCTCTTTTGGTGTTAGTCCACTTTCAACAGTCACGCTCCATAATTCTAAATTTTGTTCATAAGGATCGACATATTCAACAGTTTGTTCAAATACTTCTCCTAACTTATGTTGTTTCCATTCATCACGGTAGGTGTGAAATCTTATTATAGGAAATTGTTCTTTATGATTTTTCATTCATTCTCCCATCTAATGCTATAAATGAATTAATCTTAACTGGTTTCATTTGCCTTCAAATTTCACTTGTGGAGTAACTGTAATATCTTTTTCATCCTCTCCATCAACAGCTACTTCAACAGGGATAGGATATAACTCACCTACTATAAATGCTGTTCCAGTCGGTAAATAAGAAAACCTTGTTAACTGATTTTTATTTATATAAGGAATAGTTTTTAAAAGATATTCTAAGTCAACATTATTTTTAATTCGATGAATTAAATAATTATTACATTGAGAAAGAACAGTTGACGATAACTCACTAGGACGCTGGCTAGATAACATCAAGAAACAACCAAATTTCCTACCCTCACGAGCTATCTTTTTAAAGACTTCAACTTCACCAAATAGACTATTTTCGTTTAATTTTGATATATATCTGTGTGCTTCTTCAAAAATAAATAAATTGACATCCCTATCGTTTATCTTTTTTTCAGAACTCTTTTTGAACTCTTTTTTTAACATATAAGTGGTAAAAAACAACAATAAATCATCATCTAAGCCAGAAACATTATATACCGTGATTTTTGATTGTTTCTCCTCTTCATCGCTCTCATCTATTTTTGCTTTAAATAAGCTACCATATCTTAATTGAATATGTTTAATTCTAGTTTCAAGGGTTCCTGAATACCCTCTTGCTTGAGTATTCCCCTGACACTCTTCTAAGAGAAATACAAAATTTAAAGCTTCAAACAAGTCTGCAAAACTATTTATTGTATATCTAGCATTCTCAATTTCTTTAGTTATTTTCGAATGACTTCCATACATTTTACTCTGTAAATTAGATTTGAATGTTGTTTCACCAGTACTGCCATTAAAGTTACCAAATCGAGCATCATACATTGTAGTATCAATACTTGTATTCTGTAGGATTCCAATAATTTTAGTTCGTTTAGCTACAGCATCAGATTGTTGATTATGATATAAGTTATAGGCTATAAAACAACTTAATTTTTCTCTATCTAATTTATTTTCTGTTAGACAATTAGCCAATTTCAATGCTGTTTGAACTACAGGCAACTGCACAAGTTCTGATGGTTTTATCAAATTCAACCAATCTTGTAGTTCTAATGATTCTATTTTTATCGAAAAATCTTCCAATACATCAATATTATTTACACCGTCTATCTGCGAGTACTCATTGTGAATATCAAAAATATTTAAATATAAATTACTAGTTTCTTTAGTTGATATTTCTTTAATGATTTTTCTGACTGTGGTAGATTTTCCTGAACCAGTATTACCTAAAATAGCAGAATGATGAGTAATTAATTTATTTAGATTTATTTGTGCATCATATTTATCTTGGATAGTTCCTAATAAAATTGATGTTTCTCTTTTCTCAATAGAAAACACCTTCTGCAAATCCTCATCACTTGATAAATAGACTCTATCTTGTAAAAAGGGATATTTCTTTAGATTAAAGTTAATTTTGTCGTTTTCTAATATTCCTACAGGAACACATTCAAATCTTCCTACATAGTCAAACTTTGATTTTTCATCATTAACAATTTTAATTTCCTTGTCTTCCACTCTAACAACTTGGTAAACAAATTTATCTCCAAATTGACTTTTTATTGTGACATAATCTATAACTCCTTGCGCGATATAAATTTCCCCTTTAAAATTATAAATTAATTTTTCAAAGTCACTTACTTCAAAAACCAATCTGTCATATGAAACTGACACTACTCGCCCAATACTATTCATGAGAATCTTCTCCCTTTTGTCCTGATTCATCCTTTGGAACATAATTTATGATTTCATCAACAATATAGTTAAAGTAGTGGGCTTTTACTCCATCACAAGACGTATCCCCTCCAATTAAATGAAATCCATCTTGAGTCTTAAATTCATCAAAAAATTTCTTCATATTATCTTCTGATGTATCACCAAAAACAATCAAAGTAAAATCTTGATGTTTTAGATTTTGAGAAATGATGTTATTAATATGCTCGTCAGGAAAACCATATCCCATAACAATAAGGACTGTATTTGGAACTTGAAGTACATTTGCAAACTCTCTAAATAGTTCTGAATATGGAGCTTGTGCAGTTTGTCTATGCTTTAACATTGTTGGATAAATAATAATTTCTTCATCGCTCTGTTTAAAAAGATCCTTTTGGATTAATTTCCCACTTTCATCAGAAGTCCAATTGATTGAACCATGTATTTTTAATAAATTAGCTTCTTTAGAAGTGGGCTGCCATACATCCTTATATCTATTTGTATCGTCTACTAACCTTTGCTTAAATGAATTCACATTAAAATTTCTGTATAAACTATTTTCAAAACCTGTTGAATAAACAATGCGGTTGCTTTCTAATGAATATTCATTAAATAAATCGTAGTTCGTTGTCACTATGTTGATTTTATTACTCAACTCAGTTCTATATTTAAAAACAGATTGATAAAATTTATGATAAGTATTTATTGTTTCACTATCTTTATATTTATCATCATCCAGAGCTGGTATAGTTTTTAAAAACTCACTTTTCAAGATACTAATTACTGATTTTAAATCATCATTACTTGGTTGAAAACTTAAACCACTCTGTAACCAGTTGAGTAAACTTTCAATATCGGAGAAACTTTTATAAAAGTGTTTATCTATCGAATTCAGTTGTTCCTCAGACAGAGCACTTACAAACGAACCTATATTATTATAATTCCCTTCTGCTTTTTCCAATATATAATTAATTATTTTAATTTCAATTTCATTGTCTTTTTTATTTTTCTCTAGCCACTTTTTACATAATTCCAAATTTCTAATAAGATAACTCAAATCTTTAATATTTAAAAACTCTTTAACTTTTTCATAAACATTTTTATTATTCTCTAAAATATCACTCATCGTTTTTGACATAAGTGGAATTGCACCCGATGAACATCCTGAACCTATGAATATGACAAGATTTTTAGATACAAAATATTTATTGACAAATTCTTTTAGTTTAATAATTTGTTGATTTTCATCTAACCCTTTAAAAATGTTCTTATTATTTTCATAATGATAGATTCTCCCATTTACACTATTGTTACTCATTATTTAGCTCCATATTCTTTATTTTCAACACTTTTTCACAATAAGCATCAAAATGATTATTAATAATATCAACTAAATCATTTTTTAAATCACTTGATCTCTTATCAATATCAGATTTCTTAAAATTATTTCTTCTAAAAACTTCATTAATGTAAAACTTTGACTCATCTTCTTCATGTAAGACTTTCTTTTTTTCTTCAAAATTTTCGTTTGAAATTTTTACATTTAAATCTCCATGCAATAAAGTTAAATTCCCTAAATTATTCTTGTTAGAATCTCCTGGTTCAAATTTACTTTGAGGTATAATATGTTCTAATTGCCAAATCAATTTACCTTTATGATCTAACTCTGTAAAATCGATTGTTCTATCATTATTTTTAAATTTCTCAATGCTAACAAGCAGAAAACGAGTGAAATGAACATGGTTCCCACCATAATAGTTAGTTCGAAAGAACTGTTCATCCTCAATAAATTTCTGAATTACTTTTTGATAGTCATCCAATTGTAAATATTTATGTTTCTTGTCTTGTTCCATAAAATATTCCAGCAATCTATTACCAAACACATTTTGCAAACTATCTAACAATTTATCCATAATTTATCCCCTTATCTCCCAACCCTCAACGGCTCAATGACTTCCTCTACTAGCTGGGTATAGGCTTCCTTGATTTGTTTTTTATAGAGGAGAGGATTGAGGGCATCCGCCACCTCTAACTTATAGTCCTGATAGCGCTGGCTCTTAGTCAACTGGCTTTCTCCTAGTTGTTTTTTAGCTCCCTTACGGTAGTGTTCGACATAGTAACGGAGTTCATCTTCGCCAACATACCAGCGCTTGCTAAAGACTTGGATATGTTGTTGGATGACCGCCTCGATCATCTGATCCAAGATATTTGCGATAGACTGACCACGATAGCTTTCTGGATGTTCTTGTACCTCTCTCCACAGTTCAGTGATGATCTGGGCAAGATTGGGATTGGTCTTCTCAAGACTCTGAATATAGTTATCCACGGCTTCCCTATCTTGAGTGCTTAGGTTCTTTTCTTGACTCTGGCCTTGCTCGATCAGACTTTGGATCAAGGTCAAGATATAGGCATAGTTGATCTCATCCACTTGGATAGACTCCAGTTCATAATGGATATCAAGTGGTTCACCATCGTCATCATCCTCTACTCGGCTTTTTAATTCTGCAAGGACATTTCGATAAAGGCCCAGATACCTTTCCAACTTTTCTCCATCAAGTCCTGTATGACTGTAAAGTTCTTCCTCATCATACTCTTTATACACTCGGATAGAGGCCAGATATTTATCAAAGGCTTGATAGGTTTTAGCTAGTTTCCTCAACTCAGGTGTAGAGATTTGCTCGATTTGGAGTCCTTCCTCAGGATCATCGGTGATGAGATTTTGGAAATCACTGCAACTCCGTAAAAAGTTCCTCTTTTCCTCTTCCCAACTCGGAGCTAGGACCTCGTTTTCACCACCATTTGAGTAGAGCTTGAGGGCATTATCTACTGCTTCCTTAAAGGCTAGGGGCTTTTGGAAGGTGATGATATGACCGTAGGTCTTACTAGAATCAAAGATACGGTTGGTTCGGCTAAAAGCCTGAATCAAGTCCTGCGGTTGCATGGGCTTGCGGTCGATAAAGAGAGTTGACAGACAAGGGGCATCAAATCCCGTTAGGAGACGATTGACTACGATGACTAAGTCCAACTGCTCATTGCGATAGAGGTATTTGTCCTGCTTTCGAGCTAGGCGGTTATTGACATCCGTATTAAAGCCACGAAGATCCGCCATGGTAAAATGGGTATCAAACTCTTGGTTGTAGTCCTCTAAGACTTGCTTCATGTGCTCTTGATTGGCTCTTGACTCTTCTTCATTCTCCGTAACAGAGTAGGTGATGGTCGCCTTTGGAAAGTCAGGAAGGACCTGCTTAACCCTTTCCGATACCTTGACTCTCGTCTCCCCAGCCTTGACCCGTTTGAGGAGGTCGTAGTAGGCTTGGGCTTGAGGGATTGACTTGACAGTCAGGATAGCATTATAGGTCTTACCAACTCCCTTTTGGAAGCCTAGCTGTTGACGAGATTTATTGATAATGGCATCCAAGACTTCCAGCATATGCTCCTCATCCTCGTAGACAGTATCTGGTATGTCATTTTCGGATTTATCCGTGATGAGGGTATTGCGATAATCTACCTTAAAACCTAAAACTGCTCCATCATGGATGGCTTCCTTGACTGTATACTCATGGAGACGGTCACCGTACTGTTGCTGGGTGGTTTGAGCTAGGTCACCGACCTGCTGGCGTTTATTTTCCTTAAAGATAGGTGTGCCTGTAAAACCATACCAGAGAGACTGTGGGAAAAAGGCCTTAATGTCTTTTTGTGTTTGAGGTGTTACGGCACG
Organism: Streptococcus sp. K0074; assembly: GCF_048843365.1. Taxonomy (GTDB): domain Bacteria; phylum Bacillota; class Bacilli; order Lactobacillales; family Streptococcaceae; genus Streptococcus; species Streptococcus mitis_BM. Next base: position 730,492 of record NZ_CP184836.1, on the reverse strand, counting down.
GTGGCATTCATCCACGACAAAGGCCACTCGAAGATCCTTGATTTTGTCCGCATCTCTTTGGTAAAGACCTTGTTCAAACTTGCGCATCATGGTGGTGATTTTCTGGATGGTCGTTACCACCACACGCTTATCATTGCTTCCTAGTCGCTTGACTAAATCATGGGTATTATCCGTCTCATCAATATCAATGACATCATTGGTCGCATAAGAGAGGAAGGATGATGTGGTCTGTTGATCCAAGTCCCTGCGGTCAACGACAAAAATCGTCTTTTGGATGGACGGGATCTGAAGGAGATTCCTCGCCACCTTATAAGAAGTCAAGGTCTTCCCTGAACCTGTCGTATGCCAAACATAGCCAGACTCTTGACGACGGGAAGCTTCCTGAACAGCCTCAATAGCGTGAATCTGGTAGGGGCGCAAGAGGATGAGAGCTTTCTTGCTATCATCAAGGACAGAATACTGCATGACCATCTGATGAGCACGAGGGATGGAAAGGACTTCGTGAGCAAAGCTAGTCAAATTTGTCACAGGATGATTGTCCTTATCTACCCACTTGGTTAGAAATTGCTTGTTGAGTTTATTTTCCCTAGCTGCAGCGATATAGCGTGTGTCTATCTTATTGGTCACAACAAACATCTGCAAGCTAGAGTAGATGCCACGGAACTTTCCTTCTCTATCATACTTCTTAATTTGATGAAAGGCATCTAGAAAAGCAACTCGGGGACTTTTAAGCTCGATCTGAATCATTGGAAGGCCATTGATCAAGAGGGTCACATCTAGCCTGCGGTCTTGATCCTGAGGATTTATCTTATCTCTCTCGACTTGGTTGACAACCTCATAACTAGACTTACCAGCTGCGATATTGTCTCGCCAAATGACAGATAAACGGATAGTCCCCAAACTAGCATCTTCTCTCTGAACCTCGACCTTGGCAATGCCATTTTCGCCGACCAACCACTTGGCCGCATCATAGTAGCTAACAAAGTTCAGTTGATTCTTTATCTGGCGTTTTTCCTGTTCTGTCAGGGGATGATCTGCCAATAGAGCCACATTGTTCTGGGCTAGCTTTTCAAAGAAGTTTTCCCATAATTGCTCTTCTGTTTTAAGGTCATCTCTGTAAGTCCATTGACTTTCCCCAGTTACCAGTTGGCTGATCAGTTGTTTTTCTATCTCCAATTCTGGTTTTACCTGCATCATACTCTCTCCTTTGCTACATGTCTGCTCCCTTTATTATAGCATGTTTAGGCTCAAAATCCATCACTCTTACCTCATCAAAAACACTCATTCCCCCTTTCTCCTCCAAAATATGGTATAGTAGAAATATACTATCTATGAGGAGTTTACATGTCACAGGATAAACAAATGAAAGCTGTTTCTCCCCTTCTACAGCAAGTTATCAATATCTCATCAATTGTCGGTGGGATTGGGAGTTTGATTTTCTGTATTTGGGCTTATCAGGCTGGGATTTTACAGTCTAAGGAGACCCTCTCTGCCTTTATCCAGCAGGCAGGTATCTGGGGGCCACCTCTCTTTATTTTTTTACAGATTTTACAAACGGTCGTCCCTATCATTCCTGGGGCCTTGACCTCTGTGGCTGGCGTCTTTATCTACGGCCACATCATCGGTACGATCTACAACTATATCGGCATCGTGATTGGCTGTGCCATTATCTTTTATCTGGTGCGACTCTATGGAGCTGCCTTTGTCCAGTCTGTCGTCAGCAAGCGCACCTATGACAAGTATATCGGTTGGTTAGATAAGGGCAATCGTTTTGACCGTTTCTTTATCTTTATGATGATTTGGCCCATTAGTCCAGCTGACTTTCTCTGTATGCTGGCTGCCCTGACCAAGATGACCTTCAAACGCTATATGATTATCATCATTCTGACCAAGCCCTTTACCCTCGTGGTTTATACCTACGGTCTGACCTATATTATCGACTTCTTCTGGCAAATGCTTTGACACATAAAAAATCCGTTTGGTTTCCCAAGCGGATTTTGTGCTTTATTTTGAAACTTCTTTTGCAAGAACAAAGTTCCCAAGTGTGGCAGAACCATTTCCTGCGACTGCTGGCGTCACGATGTAGTCACGCACATCAGGTACTGGTAAGTAACCATTTAGAAGAGATGTAAATTTCTCACGGACACGGTCCAGCATGTGTTGTTGAGCCATAACCCCTCCACCAAAGACAATCACGTCTGGGCGGAAAGTCACTGTCGCATTGACCGCAGCTTGAGCGATATAGTAGGCTTGGACATCCCAAACAGGGTTGTTGAGTTCAATGTTTTCCCCACGAACACCTGTACGAGCTTCCAAACTTGGACCAGCTGCATAGCCTTCCAGACATCCCTTATGGAAAGGACAAACACCGTTGAATTCTTTTTCAATATCCATTGGGTGTCTAGCAACATAGTAGTGACCCATCTCAGGGTGACCCACACCGCCGATAAACTCACCACGTTGGATGACACCTGCACCGATACCTGTACCGATTGTGTAGTAAACCAAGTTTTCGATACGACCACCAGCATTGTTACGGGCAACCACTTCACCATAGGCAGAGCTGTTTACGTCTGTAGTGAAGTACATTGGCACGTTGAGGGCGCGACGAAGGGCACCAAGCAAGTCCACATTTGCCCAGTTTGGTTTTGGAGTCGTTGTGATAAAGCCATAAGTTTTTGAGTTTTTATCAATATCAATCGGACCAAATGAACCAACTGCAAGACCAGCAAGGTTGTCGAATTTTGAGAAGAACTCAATGGTTTTATCGATTGTTTCGATTGGAGTTGTTGTTGGAAATTGTGTTTTTTCTACAACGTTAAAGTTTTCATCACCGACAGCACAGACAAACTTTGTACCGCCCGCTTCCAAGCTTCCATATAATTTTGTCATGATAAACCTCTTGTTTTTATTTTCTTTATTATAGCATATTTCGAAAGGCTAAATTTCTCTATTTTTTAGATTTTCCTCTGTAAATCTTACCATTCAAGCAAAAACGAACAAACATGTCATTTGTTCGTTTTCGCATTAGAGAGGATTGATTAGATTTTCACTTCGATCACAGCATCCCCCTTCGCAACTGAACCTGTTGCGACTGGAGCTACTGAAGCGTAGTCAGCTGTATTTGTAACGATAACCATTGTTGTATCATCAAGTCCAGCTGCAGCAATTTTATTTAAGTCAAAGGTTCCAAGAACATCGCCCGCTTTAACCTTATCACCTTGGGCAACTTTTGCTTCAAAACCGTCACCGTTCATAGACACAGTGTCAATACCAACGTGAATCAAAACTTCAGCACCATCAGTTGTTTTCAAACCAAAAGCGTGTCCTGTTGGAAAGGCAATTGAAACTTCAGCATCAGCTGGTGCATATACCACACCTTGACTTGGTTTCACAGCGATACCTTGTCCCATAGCTCCACTTGAGAAGACTGGATCATTAACATCAGCAAGAGCTACAACATCACCGACGATAGGAGTTACAAGTGTTTCATTTTGAAGCGATGCTGGAATGTTACCAGTTGTTTCTTCTTGGATCAAACGTTCTGTCGCTACTTCAGTAGCAACTTCTTTTTCATCCTCATAACCAAACATGTAAGTTAGGGCAAAACCAAGTACAAATGATACAGCTACCATAAGAAGGTATAGTGGAAGTTGTCCATTACCAGCATAAAGCATTGTACCAGGGATAATAGTGATACCACTACCAGTACCTGCAAGTCCAAGGATTGAAGCCAATCCACCACCGATTGCACCAGCAATCAATGAAAGGAAGAATGGTTTACGGAAGCGCAAGTTGACCCCGAAGATAGCAGGCTCTGTAATACCGAGGAAGGCAGAAAGAGCAGCTGGGAAAGCAAGTGTTTTCAGTTTTGGATTTTTAGTTTTAACACCAACCGCAACAGTCGCAGCACCTTGAGCTGTCATAGCAGCTGTGATGATCGCGTTGAATGGGTTAGCATGGTCAGCAGCAAGCAATTGAACTTCAAGCAAGTTGAAGATGTGGTGCACACCTGACACGACGATCAATTGGTGAACCCCACCAATCAAGAAACCACCAAGACCAAATGGCAAGCCAAGAATTGCTTTTGTACCAATAAGGATGTAGTTTTCAACAACGTGGAAGACTGGTCCGATAACAAAGAGCCCAAGGATAGACATGACCAAAAGTGTCACGAATGGTGTTACCAAGAGGTCAATGACATCTGGAACAACCTTGCGGACAGCTTTTTCAAATTTAGCTCCGACAACCCCGATGATGAAGGCTGGAAGAACAGAACCTTGCAAACCAACAACAGGGATGAAACCAAAGAAGTACATAGCTGTTACTTCACCACCTGAAGCGACTGCCCAAGCGTTTGGAAGTGAGCCAGAAACAAGCATCATACCAAGAACGATACCAACGGCAGGATTTCCACCAAATACACGGAAGGTTGACCACACAACCAAACCTGGCAAGATGATAAAGGCTGTATCTGTCAAGATTTGAGTGTAAGTTGTCACATCAGCTGGAAGTGTCATTCCAAGAGCAGTCAAGAGACCACGCACACCCATGAAGAGACCTGTCGCTACGATAACTGGGATGATTGGAACGAAAACGTCACCGAAAGTACGGATAGCACGTTGGAACCAGTTCCCTTGTTTAGCAGCTTCTGCTTTCATGTCATCTTTAGATGATGTTGGCAAACCAAGTGCAACAACTTCATCGTACATTTTGTTAACTGTACCTGTACCAAAGATGATTTGGTATTGACCTGAGTTAAAGAAAGCACCTTGAACTTTTTCCAAGTTCTCAATCACTTCTTTATTGATTTTTCCTTCATCTTTGACCATGACACGAAGACGAGTCGCACAGTGGGCAACACTGTTGACATTTTCACGTCCGCCCAAGGCATCGATGACTTTTTTTGCAATTTCCTGATTGTTCATTTGCAAAAATCTCCTTATATAAAATTTTGTTCTTGTTTGAAAGCGATTTTATCCGCCCTACGACTATTATTTTATCATGTTTTAGAAATATGTCAAGCGTTTTGCAGAAAAAATATTCTATCCACTTAGTAAGCATGCTTTAGATTGATTGATTTTGACTGTTTTATCAGGTATTCCTTGAAAAAATAAGTTTAAAATCTTATTTAAAAGGGTTTTGTTTCATTCTCTTTCATATTTTCGTGAAAATTTGATTGATTTCCTGCATTTATTTTGTGATAAACGTTTGACAGTTTTTTCTCTTTTTTAACATAAAAGGCTTGCTTTTTTTTCCGAAAACGGTTACTATTAAAAGTGATAAGATTTTTGGAGGAATGAATGAATGGAATGGACAACTGAGCGTCGTTACAGACTTTATCAAGATTGGACGCAAGAAGAAATTCAACATATAAAAGAAAATATGGCACAATCTCCATGGCATACTCATTACCATGTTGAGCCAAAAACAGGACTTCTCAATGACCCCAATGGCTTTTCTTACTTTGATGGGAAGTGGATTGTCTTTTATCAGAACTTTCCTTTTGGTGCAGCCCACGGTTTGAAATCTTGGGTTCAATTGGAAAGTGAGGACTTGGTTCATTTCACAGAAACTGGAGTCAAAGTTTTGCCTGACACTCCATTAGATAGCCACGGTGCCTACTCTGGTTCTGCCATGCAGTTTGGCGATAACTTATTCCTATTTTATACAGGAAATGTCCGCGATGAAAATTGGATCCGTCACCCATACCAGATTGGGGCTTTGATGGATAAGGAAGGCAATATTACGAAGATTGACAAGATCTTAATTGACCAGCCGGCAGACTCTACAGACCACTTCCGCGATCCGCAAATTTTTAATTTTAAAGGTCAATACTATGCCATCGTCGGTGGACAAGATTTGGAGAAAAAAGGCTTCGTTCGTCTCTACAAAGCTATTGACAACGACTACACAAACTGGCAAGCTGTTGGCGACCTTGACTTTGCTAACGACCGCACTGCCTATATGATGGAATGCCCAAATCTGATCTTTGTAGGGGAGCAACCTGTCCTTCTTTACTGCCCACAAGGATTGGATAAGAAAGTTCTAGATTACGATAATATCTATCCAAATATGTATAAGATTGGGGCTTCCTTTGACCCTGAAAATGCCAAAATGGTAGATGTGTCTCAACTTCAAAACATGGACTATGGTTTCGAAGCCTATGCAACTCAAGCCTTCAACGCTCCTGATGGACGTGCTCTAGCTGTTAGCTGGCTTGGCTTGCCTGATGTTTCTTACCCATCTGACCGTTTTGACCATCAAGGAACCTTCTCTTTGGTCAAAGAATTGACTATCAAAGACAGCAAACTCTACCAATACCCAGTCGCAGCTATCAAGGACCTTCGTGCTACTGAAGAAGCCTTCTCAAACCGTGTCCAAACCAAGAACACTTACGAACTTGAACTCAACTTGGAAGCCAATAGCCAGAGCGAGATTGTCTTACTTGCTGATAAAGAAGGCAAGGGACTTTCCATCAACTTTGACCTTGTAAATGGTCAAGTGACAGTAGATCGTAGCCAAGCTGGAGAACAGTATGCCCAAGAATTTGGAACTACTCGTTCTTGCCCTATCGAGAATCAGGCTACTACTGCTACAATCTTCATCGATAACTCTGTCTTTGAAATTTTCATCAATAAAGGAGAAAAAGTATTTTCTGGTCGTGTCTTCCCACATGCGGACCAAAATGGGATCCTCATCAAATCTGGAAACCCAACTGGAACTTACTATGAATTAGATTATGGTCGCAAAACTAACTGATGTCGCCAAACTTGCAGGTGTCAGCCCTACTACCGTTTCTCGGGTTATCAATAAAAAAGGCTATTTATCAGAGAAAACCATTCAAAAGGTCAATGAAGCCATGCGAGAATTGGGCTATAAACCCAACAACCTGGCTCGTAGTCTGCAAGGAAAATCAGCTAAGTTAATCGGTTTGATTTTCCCCAATATTTCCAACGTTTTCTACGCAGAATTGATTGACAAGCTGGAACATCAGCTCTTCAAAAATGGTTACAAGACCATCATCTGCAACAGTGAGCACGATTCCGAGAAGGAACGCGAATACATCGAAATGTTGGAAGCCAATCAGGTGGACGGTATCATTTCTGGTAGTCATAACTTGGGAATTGAAGACTATAATCGCGTGACAGCACCGATTATTTCCTTTGACCGAAACCTGTCTCCAGACATCCCTGTCGTCTCCTCTGATAACTATGCTGGTGGGTTCCTTGCTGCTCAGACCTTGGTTAAGACAGGCGCCCAGTCTATCATTATGATTACAGGTAATGACAATTCCAATTCGCCAACCGGACTGCGCCACGCTGGTTTTGCATCTGTACTCCCAAAAGCTCCTATTATCAATGTTTCCAGTGACTTTTCTCCCGTCAGAAAAGAAATGGAAATCAAGAATATCTTGACTCGACAAAAGCCAGATGCCATCTTTGCTTCAGATGATTTGACAGCTATTCTGGTTATTAAAATTGCTCAAGAACTGGGCATTTCTGTCCCAGAAGAGCTTAAAGTCATCGGCTATGATGGGACCTACTTTATCGAGAATTATTATCCTCAATTGGCTACTATCAAGCAACCTCTGGAAGAAATTGCCTGCCTCACTGTTGACCTCCTCTTGCAAAAAATCGAAGGCAAGGAAGTCGCGACAACTGGTTACTTTTTACCAGTTACTCTTTTACCAGGAAAAAGCATTTAAGCACAAGAAAACTCAGACTGAATTTGTCTGAGTTTTTTTGGCTCTATAATATTTGTAGTGGGTAAATCCCCTATGAATCTTATGGAGCCTATTTTTGTGTAGAAAAAAAGTCCCATATGACCTATAATGAAAAGCGACTAAACAACTCATTAGAAAGATTCATATGGAACAATTACATTTTATCACAAAACTACTCGATATCAAAGACCCAAATATCCAGATTCTAGACATCATCAATAAGGATACACTTAAGGAAATCATCGCTAAACTGGATTACAATGCCCCATCTTGTCCTGATTGTGGACATCAAATGAAGAAATATGACTTTCAAAAACCGTCGAAAATTCCTTACCTCGAAACGACTGGTATGCCTACTAGAATCCTCCTGAAAAAGCGTCGATTCAAGTGCTATCATTGCTCGAAAATGATGGTCGCCGAGACCTCACTCGTCAAGAAGAATCATCAAATTCCTCGTATCATCAACCAAAAGATTGCGCAAAAGCTGATTGAAAAGACTTCTATGACCGATATTGCTCATCAGCTGGCTATTTCAACTTCAACTGTCATTCGTAAGCTCAATGACTTCCGTTTTAAGTCTGATTTTTCTTACCTCCCTGAGATTATGTCCTGGGACGAGTACGCTTTTACAAAGGGAAAGATGAGCTTTATTGCACAAGATTTTGACAAGCTCAACATTATCACTGTTCTTGAAGGCAGAACACAGGCTATCATCCGAAATCACTTTCTGCGCTACGAGCGAGCTGTTCGTTGTCAGGTGAAAATCATTACGATGGATATGTTTAGCCCTTACTACGATATTGCCAGTAAACTTTTTCCTAACGCTAAAATCGTTCTTGACCGCTTTCACATTGTCCAACATCTAAGCCGTGCTATGAGTCGTGTCCGTGTCCAAATCATGAATCAATTTGAGCGAAAATCCCATGAATACAAGGCCATCAAACGCTACTGGAAACTCATTCAACAGGATAGTCGTAAACTGAGTGATAAACGATTTTATCGCCCTACTTTTCGTATGCACTTAACGAATAAAGAGATTCTAGACAAGATTTTGAGCTATTCAGAAGACTTGAAACACCACTACAAGCTCTATCAACTCTTGCTTTTTCACTTTCAGAACAAGGAACCTGACAAATTCTTCGGACTTATTGAGGACAATCTAAAGCAGGTTCATCCTCTTTTTCAGACTGTCTTTAAAACCTTTCTAAAGGACAAAGAGAAAATCGTCAACGCCCTTCAACTACACTATTCTAACGCCAAATTAGAAGCAACCAATAATCTCATCAAACTTATCAAACGCAATGCCTTTGGTTTTCGGAACTTTGAAAATTTCAAAAAACGGATTTTTATCGCTCTGAACATCAAAAAAGAAAGGACGAGATTTGTCCTTTCTAGATATTAGCTTTTCTTCAACCCACTACAGTTGACAAAGAGCCGTTTTTTTATGATCTTAAGTTTTCGAGATAGCGCTGGGCTGTCTCTAGGTTAAAGGTTTTATCTGCGATGAGGCGCTCGACTAGGGGAGCTACTTCGGCCTCACTGGCACCTGCTAGGAGTGCCAAGGATTTGGCCTGCAATTTCATGTGGCCTTGCTGAATCCCTGTGCTGACCAAAGCTTTGAGGGCCGCAAAGTTTTGGGCTAGTCCGATAGAAACAATAATCTGAGCTAATTCTTTGGCAGAAGGATTTCCCAGTAATTCATGACTAAGGGCCACACGAGGGTTGAGGCCGATAGAACCACCCTTGGTCGCTACAGGCATGGGCAAGGTCATCTGACCGACCAATTCTTCTCTTTCAAGGTCCAGCGTCCAGCTACTAAGACCTTGGTAGCTTCCATCTTGACTGGCAAAGACATGGGCCCCTGCTTCAATGGCACGCCAGTCATTACCAGTAGCAATCAAAATGGCATCAATGCTGTTAAAAATCCCTTTATTATGGGTGGCTGCTCGATAAGGATCAGCCTGCGCAAACTGACTAGCCAACGCAATTTTCTCCGCAATTTCTCGTCCTTGTTCCTTTTGACGACTCAAATAGCGAAAGGCGATGCGGCAGCTTGCCGTCACCAAAGAATCGGTCGCGTAGTTGGACAGAATCCCCATAAGACTTTGTCCCTGACTGAGTTCTTCTAAGACTGGCTTCAAGGCTTCCAGCATGGTGTTGAGCATATTGGCTCCCATGGCTTCCTGGGTATCGACATGGAGATAAACAACGAGAAAGTCTGTTTCACCTTTAACCTGCTCGACATGCAGATCACGCGCCCCGCCCCCGCGTTTAACAATGGAAGGATAGGCTTGATTGGCAAGTTCCAAGAGCTTTGCTTTCTTGCCGGCAATCTTCTCTTGCGCTTGTTCAGGATCAGCAACTTGATAAAGGGCTACCTGCCCAATCATCTGACGCTTATGGACTTGTGTAGTAAAACCTCCTGCACGCTTGATGATTTTGCTGGCATAGCTGGCCGCTGCAACCACAGACGGTTCTTCTGTTACATAGGGAACGGTGTATTCCTGACCGTTGACAAGAACCTCTGGAACCAGCGAATAAGGCAGAGAAAAAGTTCCCACTACATTCTCACTCAGCTGGTCTGCAACAACCACATTCATTTGTTCATCCTGCTCCAAACTAGTTTGCTTCTCAGGACTAAGGAGCGCCTGAGCTTTTAACAACTCAAGGCGCTCTTGGTATGATTTTTTAGAAAATCCATTCCAACTTATCTTCATTATTTTTCAACCTTGTTATAACGGCGTTGGTGGTCAACAATTTCAACCAAGGCAAAATCTTGATTTTCATAGCCAGCAAACTGGGCAGAGTTTGTTTCATCTAAGTCTACTTCCTCAAAGAAGACTTTTTCATAGTCAGCAACAGACAGGGCAGTTCGTTGGTTGAGCTTGTTCAAGCGGTCTTTATCCAGATAAGCTTCATAACCTTCAACCAATTCACCACTGAAGAACTCAGCCACAGCACCACTTCCGTAACTATAAAGGGCAATTTTATCGCCAGCCTTCAAGCTATCTGTATTTTCCAAGAGAGACAAAAGTCCAAGGAAAAGGGAACCTGTATAGATATTCCCTACCTTTTGACTGTAAAGAATAGACTGGTCAAAGTGCTTTTGCAAGAGGTCTTTTTTCTCTTGAGGCAGGCTCTTATCCATGATTTTTTTCAAGCCTTTTAGCGCTAATTTAGGGTAAGGCAAGTGGAAACAAACAGCCGCAAAATCATCCAAAGTAAGCTGGTAGCGTTTTTGGTATTCAAGCCAAGTCGTTTTCAAACTATCCAAATATTGTTGGGTAGAATAGACACCATTTACATAAGGAGTTGTTGAGTAATTTGGACGCCAGAAATCCATGATGTCACGAGTCTGAGCCACATTGTCATTATTAAAGGCCATAATGCGTGGATTTTGTGTAATTAACATGGCCACACTGCCAGCACCCTGAGTTGGTTCTCCTGGAGTTTCAATACCGTACTTGGCAATATCACTGGCAATGACCAAAACCTTGGACTCTGGAGAATTTTCCACATGCAATTTGGCATAATGAAGGGCAGCTGTCGCTCCATAGCAGGCTTCTTTAATCTCGAAACTACGAGCAAAAGGCTGGATTCCCAGCAAACCATGCACAAAGACGGCCGCAGCTTTACTCTGGTCAATTCCTGACTCAGTCGCCACAATGACCATATCGATTTCTTGTCTTTCTTGCTCAGTTAAAATAGAGTCACTTGCACTGGCCGCCAAGGTCACGATATCCTCAGTTAGGGGCGCAATACTCAATTCCTTGAGTAAGAGTCCTTTGCTTAATTTTTCAGGGTCAATTCCCCTCGCTTCTGCTAAGTCTTGTAATTTCAAGACATATTGACTGGTCGCAAAACCAATCTTATCAATACCGATTGTCATATTTACCTCTGTTTTATCATTCATTGTAAAAAATCGTTCTATACTATTTTATCACAAATGGCAGTAAAAGAGAGAAAAAAGACTTGATTCACCAAATCAAGTCCCTTATGAATCTAACTTTTATGCTGTTTTCGTAAGTGAGAATACAGTCTGAGAATCACTGTTCCGCTAGCCATTCCAATGGAAATCACCAAAGCCAGCATAACAACCAAGGTTGCACTGGCAATGGCGTGACTGTAATCTCCCGTCACAAAAAAGGCAGTTGTCCGATAAGAAAGATAACCCGGAACTAGAGGTGCCAAGATGGCTAAGATAAAGACCACAGCAGGTGTCTTATAAAGAATACTTAAAATCTGGCTGATACAAGAACCGATAATGGCTGCAATAAAAGTAGCCACAATAACATTGGTCGGTTCCTTGAGCAAGAGATAAATCAGCCAGACAGCCATGCCCAAAATCCCTCCAGGTAAGAGCATGGAGCGTTGCACATTGAGTACGATTAGAAAAGTGATAATGGCAAGAAGACTTGCTACTGCTTGTAATAAAAAGGTTGTTAGTGTCATATTAGTTCATCAATACCAAGGCGACAGAAGTTCCTGCCCCTAAAGCAAGGGTAATGAGCAGAGATTCAAACATCTTGCTCATACCAGAGTTTATGTGGTTGGTCATAATATCACGAACCGCATTGGTCAAGGCAATTCCTGGTACAAAAGGCATGACCGCACCAGCTATAATCAAATCTGCCGTTGAGGGAAAGCCTGTGTAGCGCGCCCAAAACTGAGCTATCATCCCAAAGACAAAGGCTCCAGCAAATGCTGTTACAAAAGGAATTCGGATAAACTTTTCCACATAGAGGGAAAAGGCAAAACCAAATAAGGTAGCCACTCCTGCCCCAAGTGCGTCGTAGATATTTCCACTAAACATAACTGAAAAGAAAGGGGCACTAAAGGTCGCAGCCAAAGTTACCTGCAACTTAGTATAGGGAAGGGGTTGAGTTTGTAAAGTCGTCAATTGCTTGAAGGCTGTTTCTAAATCAAGCTTTCCACCTACTAACTGACGAGAAATCTGGTTCACATCGCAGACTTTTTCGATGTTATAAGAAGAGGAGGTCACGCGCTTCATACGCGAAATATTGGTATTTTCAATCGAGAAAAAGATAGCGGCAGGCATGGCAAGAACATTACAATCCACAATCCCCTGCGAATGCGCAATACGAATCATGGTATCCTCTACACGATGGATTTCTGAGCCACTTTTAAGGAGAATAGTCCCCGCTAACATAATCACATCAATAACGGCATTTAATTCTTTTGATTCTTCCATGCTTTCCTCCTTTTATCAACTCCTTCTATTCTATCACAAATCTGGAGTCAAAAAAAATCTTTGCCATGAAATCATGACAAAGATTCGTTTAATCACGAGAATTTTCGTGGTTGTCTTCACTGCTTGATTGAGTCGTAGTAGCTGCATTCCCTCGTTGATTTCCTTGTTGGTTCCCCTGACTTGGTGTCGTAGTAGAACCTTGGTTTCCACGTTGGGATGGTGCTGATGATGACGTTGACGGTGGTGTTTTTGGTTTGTAGATTGAAATCTTGACACGCGTCTTAGTCAAATCAACCTTTTCACCCGCTTTTGGACTCTGTTCAACGACTGTACCCTCAGCAGTTCCATCAGGAGCTGTCGACACTTCTACAACTTCAATATTGGCTTCCTTAATCCCAACAATTTGAATAAGATTATTTTTAGTAAATTCAAGACTAGATCCTTTATAACTTGGCATAGAAACGCTGGTTACTTTCTTAGCAACGGTTAAGGTAATCGTTGAGGCCTTGCTCAAATCATAGGTTGTTCCAGCAGCTGGACTCTGTCTGAGAACAGTTCCTGCTTCGCTCTCACTTGATTCTTCTTCCTCAATCTTGATGAGATTTTCAGGAACCTTCTTCTGCTTGAGTTCTGCTATAACATCTGTCGATTTACGGCCGATATAGTTACTCAATTGGAAAGATTGCTTGCCTGATGAGACAACCAAATTGATTTTCGAACCTTCTTTTCGAGTCTTTCCAGCTTCAGGATCTGTACGGATAATCCGCCCTTCTTCCACCTTTTCACTAGCCTCTGATTTCTCCTCGCCAATCTCAAAATTGGCTTTCTTGAGCGTTTCCTTGGCCTCCGCAACTGTCTGACCTGCCACATCTGGGATGGCAATGGTTGCAGGAGTTCTGGATAAGATCCAAATAAGAGAAGCTGCCACCAATACAATGCTGGCCAACAAAATCATATAACGAACTCTAAATTTCCGTTTCTTAACAGACTTGGTTGCGTAATTGTCTTCTGAAACCTGCTGACTCGGCTTCGCAGTCTGTGGCTTCGGACTTTGTGTTTGCACCTTAGGAATCGAAGTCAAGGTACTCTGAGATACCTTTGGTAGTGTCTTGGTATCCGCCTTAGTAGTATCATTAAATACCAGTTTAGGCTCATTGCGACGATTGTAAGACAAGCTACTAGACAAGTCCACATACATCTCTGCAACTGACTGATAACGATCTGTCAATTTCTTGGCAGTTGCCTTGATAACAACATTCTCCAAAGCCTGAGGCACAGATGGATTTTCAGCTATAACCGATGGCAGTGGTTTCTGGAAATGCTGAAGGGCGATGGTCACCGCGCTATCCCCGTCATAAGGGATATGGCCTGTCAGCATCTCATAGAAAATAATCCCCATGGCATAGATATCACTCTGTACAGTCGCCTTCGAACCACGCGCCTGCTCTGGTGACAAGTAATGAACTGAGCCCAACATAGAGTTAGTCTGAGTCAGACTTGTCTCTGCAAAGGCTACAGCAATCCCAAAGTCTGTGACCTTGGCAGTCCCATCTGGTGTCAAGAGGATATTTTGAGGTTTCAAGTCCCGGTGAACAATTCCTCTGGTATGGGCCAAACGCATGGCTAGGAGGATTTGTCCCATAATACGGACCGCTTCTTCATTAGAGAGAGGATAGTGTTCCTTGATATAGCGTTTAAGGTCTAGTCCAGCAACATACTCCATTGCAAGATACTGTTGACCGTCTTCCTCACCAATATCTGTTATCCGAACGATATGAGGATGGTCTAGATCTGCCATAGCTCTCGCTTCACGCTGAAAACGAGCTACAGCTATCGGGTCCGTCTGGTAGTTGGTCCTCAGGACCTTTACTGCCACTTCTTCTCCGTCTAGAATTAAATCCTTGGCCAAATAGACATCCGCCATGCCTCCTCGGCCAATCTGTTTCACAATCCGATAGCGTCCGGCAAAAATCTTGCCGATTTGGATCATTCTGCATCCTCCTCGTTCATAGAAACAAGGGCAACCGTAATGTTGTCTAAACCTCCTGCATTGTTAGCAAAACGCACAAGCGTCGCTGTTTTATCTGCCAAAGGAATATCACTGGTTACAATATCACAAATCTCACTACCTGAAATCATGTTAGTCAAACCATCACTATTGAGCAAGAGATAGTCTCCTGACTCAAGGGTAATCATTCCAAAATCAGGTTGAACTTCATCTTTTTGACCGATTGACTGGGTAATAATATTTTTCTGTGGATGGCTAGCAGCTTCTTCAGGTGTCAATTGACCTGCCTTGAGCAATTCATTGACCAAAGAATGGTCGCTCGTTAACTGGTGGTATTCTTCCCCACGAATCAAACCGATACGAGAATCCCCAATATGGGCATAGATAGCCTGATTGCCAATAATAGCAACAGCCTCAAGAGTTGTTCCCATTCCTTTATAGGCATCATCTTGCCCCAATTGGTTAATCTTTTTATTTTCCATCTCAAGGTTGTTAGCAAACCATTCACGCACCTCGTTGATGGTATCAATTTGGGTATCTACCCAAGCGATACCTAAATCTGTAACCGCCATTTCACTCGCGATATTTCCTGCACGGTGTCCTCCCATCCCGTCAGCTAAGATAATCATAGTACGACCTGCTCTGTTGACGTAGTGGTTGACATAGTCTTGGTTATTTGTTCGTTTTTGACCAACATCCGTTAATATTGAAATTTCCATATGTCAGTTCCTTCCTAATCCGATATCTTACGAAATTGACTGATGAAGAATCCATCACTTCCATACAATTCAGGTGTAATGAGGATACAGCCGTCTTTCATGATATCCTTACATTCATGTTCTAGTTTTACCTGCTCGAACTCAGGATGACTTTCTAAAAACGCCTCAACGACTTGAAAATTCTCCTCTGAGACAATAGTACAGGTACTATAAGTTATTATACCACCTTTGCGTAGTGTTTGACAAACACTACCTAATATTTCTAGCTGAATTTCCTGTAAGGACGCGAAATCTGCCGTTTCTTTATTGTATTTGATATCTGGTTTTCGGCGCAAAAGACCGATTCCTGAACAGGGAGCATCCACTAGAATCTTGTCAAAGGAATTCTGCCCAAAAAACTCATGCACCTTTCTGGCATCCAATTTTTGCGTTTGAACCCGATCTGCAACTCCCAGACGTTGGGCATTTTCTTGGATTAAGTCCAACTTGTGATCGTAAAGGTCCAAAGCCGTAACCTGACCTGTCGTGAGATAAGAGGCTATATGGGCTGTTTTCCCACCTGGAGCCGCACAGGCATCAAGCACTCGCTCATCACCTTGTAAATCAAGCGTCGGAGCAACCAGCTGACTAGACTCGTCTTGGATGGTAATGGCTCCCTCCGCAAACAAATCATGGCCTGCAAAATGCCCCTGCTCCTTGACGAGACCAGAAGGAGACAAGGAGGAATCACTGGCCTCCAACAAGGCTTGAATTTCCTCTTTTCGACCTAGGCCTGTTACACGAATGCTGGCCTTGTTGCGCACCAAAAGGCTTTCAAAAATAGCTTGCGCTCGCTCTTCTCCGTATTCTTCCTTGAGCTTGGCAACTAGCCAAACCGGGAGAGAATAGGCAATGGAATCACGCTTGTTTTTTCGTTTGATACTGGCAATATCTGGCCAGCCTTCACGCAGGATACGGCGAAGGACAGCGTTGACCAATTTTTCACTGCCCTTTTTACGGACTTTGGCTAATTCCACTGCTTCATTGACCACAGCATGGTCTGGAATCTTATCCAGATAGCGTAGCTGGTAGGTACTCATGAGGAGAAGGACATAGAGCCAACTGTCTAACCGGTCTCTGTCTTCAATAAAGTGGGATAGGTACCATTCCAGAGTCAGTTTACGGGCTACCGTTCCATAGACCAGCTCGGTCACCAAACCCTTGTCTGCTACCGAGAGTTGACTTCCCTTGAGATGCTTATTTAAGGCGATATTTGAGTATGCTTGATTGATAAAGACATCCTCTAATACCGCTAGGGCTAAACTTCTAGCCGTTTCTACTTTAGTCACCAAATCGTTCTCCTACAGTCAATGTACGTCCAACTCCATTGAGGAAGGAAGCAATGTCCATCTTAGGCTTACCTGCTGGCTGCACTTGTTTAAGGGATAGAGCACCTTCTGCCGTTGCGACAATCAATTCTTTCTTGCCGATAGAGAGAATCTCACCTGGATTTCCCTGACCTTCTACAGCTAGAGCTTCATAAATCTTAAAGCGGTCACCCTTAAGGAAAGTATGGGCAACAGGCCAGGGGTTCATCCCACGGATTTGGTTGAAAAGTTGACGATTGCTTTTATTCCAGTTCAATTTTTCTTCCTCTGGCTTGATATTTGGCGAGAAAGTGACCTGACTTGGATCCTGGGGTTCAGGTTTGATTTCCCCAGCAATATAGGCAGGCAAAGTGTCCAAAAGCAAATCACGACCAACTAGCGCCAATTTTTCAAACAAGGTTCCGACATTGTCCTCATCCGTGATAGGAATACTGCGACGAGAAATCATATCTCCTGCATCCATTTCCTTAACCATTTCCATAATGGTCACACCAGCCTCCTCATCCCCTTGAATCAAGGCGTAATGGATCGGAGCACCACCACGGTGTTTAGGAAGGAGGGAGGCGTGAACGTTGACCGCAAAATCCATGCTATCAAGGAGTTTACTTGGGAGAAACTGCCCAAAAGCAGCAGTCACAATTCCATCTGCTCCTAGCTTCATAATAGCTTCCATCTCTGGGCTTCCAGATAGTTTTTCAGGTTGATAAATAGGAAGACCTGCCTCCTTGGCAGCCTGCTTGACTGGGGTTTCTTGGATAACTTTTTTACGCCCAACAGCACGGTCTGGCTGGGTTACAACAGCTAGAATCTCATAACGGTCATCTGTCAAAAGTCCTTTTAAGACTGTTGCTGAAAAGTCGGGTGTCCCCATAAAGATTAGTTTTGTCATATCTTCTCCTTCTTATAAAAATTGCTGTGGCTCATGGTCAATGCTGAGACGGAGCTCACTATTTTCCCGTTCTTGAGTCAAGGCCAGAACCTGATTTAGAGTCGGCCCCAGCTCATCTTCTAAACGGTATTTAATTAAAATCTGGTAATGATAGAGGTTGTGGGTACGGGCAATGGGTTTGGGCGTTGGGCCCAGAATGTTACTGGTTTCAGACAAGCCTGACCGCAAAATATTCATGACTTCATAGGCACGTTTGACTACCTCTTCTTCCTTCTTGTGAGAAAGGGTAATGCCAATAGTGAAATAGTAAGGCGGATAACCTAGTTGTCGTCTAATACCCATTTCATAGGCATAAAAGCCTTCGTAGTCCTGATCCTTGGCAAATCGAATAGCATAGTGCTGAGGATTGTAGGACTGTATCAAGACCTGACCAGCTTTTTCAGCACGTCCTGCCCTACCTGCCACCTGAGTCAAAAGTTGGAAGGTTCTCTCAGAGGAACGGAAATCAGGCAGATTCAAGGCCGTATCCGCATTTAGAACTCCGACTAAAGTCACATTTGGAAAATCCAATCCCTTAGCAATCATCTGAGTACCTAGTAAAATATCTGCTTCTCCTCGCCCAAACTGGTCAAGCAAAGCTTGATGACTTCCTTTCTTGCGCGTCGTATCTACATCCATCCGCAGAATGCGGGCCTGAGGAAAGAGTTCTGCTAGTTCATCGTAGGCTTTCTGAGTTCCCGTCCCATAGTAACGAATGCTACGGCTCTTACAGTTAGGACAGACCTGAGGGATATCCTTGGAGAAACCGCAATAATGGCAATTCATGGTCTTAGTATCCATGTGCAAGGTTAGGGAAATGTCACAGTTGGAACAAGTATCCACCGTCCCACACTCCCGACACATGACAAAGCTAGAATAACCACGACGATTGAGCATGAGAACCACCTGTTCTTTTTTATTCAGACGGTCTTGGATGGCTTCTAGCAAAGGAGGCGTAAAGTTTGACGTCTCATTTTGTCCGATATAGTCTCGAAAGTCAATCACTTGAACCTCAGGAATCCTAGCCAAAGGATTGGCCCGTTGGGTTAGACGTAAGTGTTGATAAACGCCTTTTCCAGCTCGTGCACGGCTTTCCAGACTAGGAGTTGCTGAACCAAGTACCAAAGTTGCTTGATTGTACTGAGCCCGTAAAATAGCTACCTCTCTGGCATGGTAACGGGGATTACTGTCCTGCTTATAAGTCGCTTCATGCTCCTCATCGATAATCATGACACCCAGATTTTTCAACGGAGCAAAGATGGCCGATCTGGCGCCAACAACAACTTGGGCATCGCCACGTTCTACCTTGCGCCATTCATCATACTTTTCACCATTAGACAAACCTGAGTGAAGGATGGCCACTTTCTCACCAAATCGAGCAATAAAACGCTCCGTCATCTGTGGAGTCAGAGAAATCTCAGGTACCAGCAAAATAGCTGTCTTGCCCTTGTCCAAAGCTCCTTGGATAATCTGCAAGTAAACTTCTGTCTTCCCACTTCCTGTAATCCCTTGAAGGAGGAAGGGAGCCTGGTGACTACCGATCGCACTCACAACCGCATCACGCGCCTGTCTTTGTTCTGCATTCAACCCCAAAGGCTGACTTGCTTCAATTCCTTCAAAATAAGCAGCCGAGCGTTGAACTTCCTTTTGGACTATGGTAACAGCGCCTTGTTCCACAAAGAAGTTAACTTGCTCCCGCGAGTAGGACTCTAGCAAACTAGCCAAGGAAGCACTCTCTGGATGAGACAGCAAATAGTCTCTCAGCTCCAACTTTTTCTTGGCACGTGCAGAAATCTCAACACCTTCTAATTGAGCAAGATTCACCTCATACCAGGACTGGGTCTTGACCTTCTTTTGGTCAATCGCCTGATATTCCAGACCAAGCAGACCTTTTCTAGTCAATCGCATCATTTCAGCTTGCTTAGCTAAATCCAGAGAAGAAAAAGCAAGTGAATCCTCTGAACCAAACAAGCGCTCTCGATCCTCCTGACTCAGACCTGCCTTAGGATAGAGAATCTTGTCATAGCTAGAATTCAGAAATCCTGGAAGCATGGCCTTGAGGATGGAGATCTTGTAGGAGAAGACAGACTTGCGGAGCTCCTCAGCCAGCCAGAGTTGTTCTTGCGTGAGAACAGGAGTAAAATCCAGCACCTCTGCAATATCTTTTAAATCTTGCTCCATCTCTTCTGTATCTGATTGGAACTCCAAACCAAGAACAATCCCTTGAATCAAGCGATTGCCCTTACCAAAGGGCACATGTACCCGCATTCCAACTTCCAGCATTCCCTCAAATTCCTCAGGAATCCTGTAACTATAGGGTTGGTCCGTCTGCATCAAAGGCACATCTACGATAATCTTGGCTATGGCCATCTTCTCACCTCCTCCTTATCAGTACATTCTTGCAATAGAAAAAATAAGATTGAGTCCCCCCAACCTTAAATTTTTTCACCATCTTCTTTTTCTTTAGCGATTTGCTCTTTGATTTTCTTTTCTTCTTCTTCTTTGCGGCGTTTTTCTTCTTCGATACGGCGACGCACTGCTTCACGTTTACCTTCTGGATCTGGGTGAATCGTAACGTTTCCTGATTCAATTTCTTCTAAAGCGCGAAGAGTTGATTTTTCAGATTTGAAACCTTGAGTTGCTGGCGCACCTGCTTCCAATTCGTGGGCACGTTTTGCTTCCAAGATTACGAGTGAATATTTTGAAGGAACCTTGTCGAGCAAGGTATCAATAGAGGGTTTTAACATCATTTGCTTATACCTATTTTCTAAATTTTATCGAGTAGTTGGAGATTTTGGTAACATCTCCTGATAGTGACCAATGACACGATCCACACGGAAGTGTTCTGCTTCGATCACACGTTTGACACGCTCAGCAGCTAGGGGCACCTGATCGTTGACAATCGCATAATCATACTCACGCATAAGCGCAATTTCTTCCTTGGCTTTTTCGATTCGTTGGGCAATCACTTCTGCACTGTCTGTTCCACGACCTACCAAACGATCTTGTAATTCATCCAAATCTGGTGGTGTCAGGAAGATAAAGACAGCATCTGGAACCTTTTTCTTGACCTGAAGAGCTCCTTGAACCTCAATTTCAAGGAAAACATCGATTCCCTTGTCCAAGGTTTCATTGACATAGGTCAGAGGAGTTCCATAGTAGTTGCCGACATATTCTGCGTATTCCAACATCTGTCCTTGACGAATCAGCTCTTCAAACTCTTCACGAGTACGGAAGAAATAGTCAACACCGTCCACTTCTCCAGGACGTTGTGCGCGTGTCGTCATCGATACAGAGTATTGAAATTGGTTTTCAGAACTCTCAAAAATCTCTCTTCTAACCGTTCCTTTTCCAACCCCTGAAGGACCAGAAAAAACGATTAGTAAGCCTCGGTCTGCCATTGTGTCTCCTTTTAGTCAGTCTGTGAAATAACATTTCTCTAGAATAATGGCAAAAAGCCAAATTATCCTGTACAGTCTTTCTATCTAGTGTAACAAAAAAGCAGTAATTTTTCAACTGCTCTTTCTTATTTATTTAGCATAATCTACTGCACGAAGCTCACGAATCACGGTTACCTTGATATTTCCTGGGTAATCGAGATTGTTTTCAATTTTCTCGCGAACTTTGTGAGCCAAGATTGTGACTTTGTCGTCCTTGATTTGTCCTGGATTGACCATGATACGAATTTCACGTCCTGCTTGAAGGGCAAAGCTAGTTTGTACTCCTTCAAAGCCGTTAGCAATTTCTTCCAAATCATGGAGACGCTTGATGTAGCTTTCAAGAGACTCACTACGAGCACCTGGACGAGCTGCACTCAAGGCATCTGCTGCAGCAACGATCACTGCAATCACGCTTTCAGCTTCAACATCACCGTGGTGACTAGCAATCGTATTGACCACAACTGGGTGTTCCTTATACTTACGAGCCAATTCCATACCGATTTCAACGTGGCTACCCTCAACCTCGCGGTCAATAGCTTTCCCGATATCGTGAAGGAATCCAGCACGACGGGCAAGAGCCGCATTTTCACCAAGTTCGCTGGCCATGATACCAGCCAATTTAGCAACCTCAATCGAATGGCGCAAGACATTTTGTCCATATGAAGTACGGAACTGCAAACGTCCCATGATTTTCATCAAGTCTGGATGAAGGTTCGGCGCACCAATTTCATAGGCAGCAGCCTCACCATATTCACGGATCTTATTGTCAATCTCTTGACGGTTTTTCTCAACCAACTCTTCGATACGAGCTGGGTGGATACGACCATCTTTGAGCAACATTTCCATAGTCATACGGGCAATCTCACGACGAATCGGATCAAATCCTGACAAGGTCACCACTTCTGGTGTATCGTCGATAATCACATCAACCCCTGTCAAACTTTCAAAGGTACGAATATTACGGCCTTCACGACCAATAATGCGTCCCTTCATAGTATCGTCTGGCAGATGAACCGTTGAGTTTGTTGACTCTGCCACATATTCACCAGCGATACGTTGCATAGCTTGAACTAAGATGTCCTTGGCCATTTTGTCAGAACGTTCCTTGACCTCTTGCTCAGCTTCACGAATACGGCTAGCAATCTCCTTGGTCAAGTTTTCCTCTGTCTGTGCCAAGATAATATCTCGTGCTTCTGCCTGAGACAGAGCACCAATACGCTCTAACTCTGCTTCTTTTTGTCTTTCGACTTCCTCTAATTGCTCTTCACGCGCATCAAGGTTTTTCGCTCTATCAGAAATACTTTGTTCTTTTTGTTCAAGTGTTTGTTCTTTACTCGTCAAATTGTCGTCCTTGCGGTCGAGGCTAGTAGCTCTCTCTGTCAAACGACTTTCGATTTGTTTGAGTTCTTGACGTTCTGATTTGAATTCAGCGTCCACTTCTTCACGGTATTTTCTGGCTTCTTCTTTGGCCTCCAATAGTGCTTCTTTTTTAAGAGACTTGCTTTCACGTTTGGCTTCATTAACAAGTAAATCCGCTTCACGTTCAGCTTGTCCACGTAAATTAGTTGCTTCTTGTTCAGCATTTAAAAGCATCAACTCTGCAGCTTCCTGAGATGATTTCATCTTAGCTGAGATGCTGACATATCCAATGACTAAACCAATGATGACGGCAAAAACAGCAATCGCAAACGACATGATTTCCATGTTTTTACCTCATTTTATTGTTATTCCGAATGACATACATTCTTTTACATTTTACCATAAAAAAGTGATTTTCACAAACCTAAAATAGAATATGTTTTGGGGAAATTGGAACACATTTGCTAAAATAAACTTGTTATTTAGAAATAGTAGTTTAGTAGAGATTTGAGAAAAAGCCTACTTTTCAGTAGACTTAGTTTGTTTCTATTCTAATCGGCACTCTTCCAAAATTCTGCTCTGCTATACTTGGATTTCCCAGTTGGTAAATCTGGTCTGCCTTTTGAGTCATGGCATCCCAGGGTTCTTTACCAATTCGGCTGACTAGATTGACCTGCCCTTTCAGAGACTTAAGGTGTTGTCTTCCTTTTTCAGTAAATCCAAGGACATGAATCCCTTCTGGCAAGTCACTTTCTCTAGCCTGCACCAAGATATAGGTCAAGAGGCGTCTGACACGCGCCTTGGTGTACCGCTTGGTCGCAACCGCTTCAACCAATTCTTCCACAGACTGGGCTGTTTTAATAGCTTCATTAATGCGCACAGCTATTTCTTCATTAACCTGATAGATAGTGGTTAGGTCGAGATTTGACAAGATTTGATAGCGGAGCAAGGGAAAATAGTCATCCCAGCTCACCTTACTAGCCTGCTCAAAAAGGGCAACAGAAGGCATAAAGTGGTCTAAGAAGTCTTGGTCCTTCTGGTGCTGACGGAGGGCCGTCGCCGAGGCAAAGTCCACATCCTTGTCCACAGAATGGTAACCAGCCCCCTGACGCTGAATCGGATGGAGCTTGATGTTTCGTCCAGCAACCGCCTTGGCATAAGCAAGAGCAAGGACATGATTGGGTGTATTGCCTGAAAAATCAAGATCTGCAAATTCTTTCCACATGGCTTGGGTCTTCTGGGGATAGGAAAGGGAATCAGGCAGATTTTCCACAAATTGCTCCATCTCAGCACCTTTCTCTGTGTATAAGTCAGCGATTTTTTGATAATCTAGAACTTCCTCCGTCCCAAAGGTTAGGTTATCAATTCTTAACTGGGCTAAGATATTCACAGCTCCTTGGCCAAAGAAATCTGCTGCCTGAACACTGACTAAAAAGGGCAATTCCACTACCAGATCTGCTCCGTTTTCCAGCGCCATCTGGGTCCGTGTCCACTTATCTACAATAGCAGGCTCGCCTCTCTGCATGAAATTTCCAGACATAGCCACGACTTTCAGTCCTTCAGCCTGTTCCAGCAGGTATTTGTGTCCATTATGAAAAGGATTAAACTCCGCGATAATACCCGTGATGGTCATAGTAATCTCCTACTTCTGCGCGACAAAAAACCAACGGGTACTTGTCTCTGTCGGCTCCTTGTCCTCAAAGTCGGCATAGAGCTTGAAAGACTTGAAACCAGCCTGTTCCAGCAAGATATCATAGGTCAAGACCTCATAGGTCCTCTCCTCATGTACTTCATCGTGGCGACTAAAGGAACCGTCAGCCTCCTTGATAAAGAAGGTCAGCTCATGTACGATAGAATGTGGTGCTGCGTCCTCGTAGGTATCCCAGAGCATGGCAAAATCTTCCGCATTTTCATGGTAGGAATAGCCTGGAAAGATCTCATCTGTCTGGTAGGTCGAATGTACATCAAAGATAAATACCCCGTCCTCATTGAGGATATTATACACTTCCTTAAAGACGTCCCCTACTTCCACCTCATCCTGCATGTAGCAGATTGAGTCCGAATAACAAGTGACAAAGTCGTATTGACCTACCTTGGACAAATCCAGCATATTGCCTTCAATAAATTCAATCTTTTGCTTGGCTGAAGCCGCTCTCTTCTCGGCAATCTTCAACATATCTGCACTCAAGTCCAGTCCAGTCACATCAAAACCAGCCTGAGAGAAGCGTACTGATTGAATTCCTGTCCCACAAGCCAATTCCAAGAGTTTCTTTCTCTCCTTGGTCTTAGGCAAATGACGCAGCGAAAAATCCGTCCATTTATCGTATAAACTATCATCCATCACAACATCGTAAACAGCCGCAAAGGTTTCATAAGTTGCCATAATCATGATACCAAGAGCCTCAATGGCAAACACCACTAGCTCTTTACCTTTCTATCAATTTTTCTAAAATAAGCAAAGAAACCCAGTTGACTACAACTGAGTTCATCTTCTAAGCAAGAGCTTCTGAAATATCTACTGAATTCGCCTCATGCCATAGTTTTTCTAAGTTATAGTGGGCACGCATTTCTTCTGAGAAGATATGCACAACGACACCACCAAGGTCTAGCAAGACCCAGCCTCCTGCCGCATCGCCTTCGACATGGCTGCCTTTAACACCAGCTTCGGCTACTTTTTCACGAATGTTATCAGCAATAGCGTCCAACTGACGACTATTCATCGAGCTCGTGATGACAAAGTAGTCCGTCACGCTGGTCAAATCTTGTACGTCGAGTGCAAGGATATCCTCCGCACGTTTCTCATCAGCCGCTTTCACGACTAGTTCTAGTAATTCTTTTTCGTTCATTTAGTCCTCTTTCTAGAAAATATGTTTGTAATCTAGGACATCTGCAAAGCGCCCCTCCCAAATACCCTCATAGAATTCATTTATCGTTTCTGCTGGAATGTCTTTCCCATCAAAGGTTGTGACAGCACCTTCTGGAATAATAAGCTGATAGCCATATTCAAAAGCAACCTTGACAGAGGTATCCACACAATATTCTGTCTGCATACCACATAAAACTAATTTTTCAATCCCCTGTTTATCCAAGTATTCTTTTAAACCTGTTTCTTTGAAAATACTGTTATACTTCTTCTGAAAGACCTTTTCATTAGGTTTTCGACTTAAAAGCTCAGATAACTGCCAATCTTCTGATGTTTGAGCTTCAGAGTTCTCAATATGTTGAACATAGATAATTTCAATATTCTTTCTTCTAGCCTGGTTTTGTAAATAAGAAATTTTTTCCAATAGACTTTTTGTCTGGAACCCAGTTTCCACTAAAATATTCTGAACATCAATGATTATAAAAGCCGTCTTCATTTAGTCCTCTTTCAAATAGTGCACAAAGGCGTTATAGGTTTCAAGGGTTTGGGGATAGATGGGGAAGCCCTGATGAGCTAGATGCTCCACGGTATGAGCTGTTTCGTAGGCCACTGCCTTATTGAGCGATAGCTCAGCAATCTCACGCGCCACATCTACTCCAGGAAAGGCTCGATTGTGCTCGATGTAGTCTGCGACATAGATGACCTTGTCTAAGTCTGTCATCTGACTAGCCCCGACTGTATGGATTTTAATGGCTCGCAGAATTTCAGAATCTTGCAAGTTCAAATCTTCCTGAATCTTGTAGATGCCGACCATACCATGCCAGACATTATTGCCCCAGTTTTTGAGGTCAGGGTCTAGCTGATAACGGTCAATCAAGTCTAGAAAATCCTGATCTGACAGCTTTTTAGCATAGTCATGAAGAAGGCCTGCTAGACCAGCTTTCTCAGCATCAACTCCGAATCTTTCTGCTAGCTCTATGGCTGCACGCTCTACTCCCAAGCAATGGGTTAAACGTTTTTCAGGTAGAAGCTCTGCCATTTTTTCCAACAAAACCTCACGAGAGCAGTTGATATAGTCTTGATAGGCCATCAGTAGAGACCCTCCTTCTCGATGTAGTCCAGCACACGCTGAGGTAGGAGAAAGTTGGGTTTCCGTCCTTGGGCAAGGAAGTCACGCACCATGCTGGACGAGATATCCATGAGAGGCACATCCACCCAGATAACGGGATAGGAAGTGCCAGCCTTATAGCGTGGGCGCTGAACCCCCACAAACTGAACCATGTCAACCAGCTCATCAATTCGATACCACTTAGGCAGATAATCCACCATATCGGCACCGATGATAAAGTAATAATCCGTATCTGGATGTTGCTCTGTCAAGATTTTCATGGTGTCGTAGGTATAGGAAATGCCCTTGCGCTCCAACTCAATGGTTTCAATGGCTAGTCCTTCAATTCCCTCAATCGCCAACTCAAGCATCTTGAGACGATGGTGTTCAGGGATTGTTTCCTTTTTATCTACATGAGGAGGTTGGTATTCAGGCATGAGCAGAACTTGGTCCAGTCCCAACTGCTGGCGTACTTGGTCTGCAACAATCAGATGGGCATCGTGAACAGGGTTAAAATTCCCCCCTAAAATCCCGACTTGTTTGCGTTTTTTCTCCTTGATTTCTGGCTCCAACTCTACCTTGGTAAAGGGAGTTAATAGTTCAATTGCCATAGGCTAGTCTCCTTTATTTCTCTGTAAAAACAGTTATTTGGAGTAGGTTTTTAGATTTCTTTGACTTTTTTAGAAATCTTGCGATTTTCTTTCTTGCTAGATTGTTTAAATAAAATCAAGATGCGTCCGATTTTTTGGACTGTATCCACACCGATTTCTTCTTCCAAGATTTCAGCTACTTCGTGGATATTTTCATCGGTGTTTTGCAAAAGAGTTACCTTAATCAATTCGCGTGCGTCAAGAGCTTGACGAACGCTGGTTTTGATTTGGTCGTTGAGTCCATTTTTTCCGATTTGGATGATGGGTCTAAGGGTGTGTGCCTGGCTGTTGAGGAAGGCACGTTGTTTTGATGTTAATGACATAATTTCTTCCTTGTTTTTTTGATAGTTATTTTAGGTGGTGAGGGACGGTCGGAACTAATTTTTCAAAGATTTCATCTTTGAAAAATGGATTTCCTGACCTCACAATTGAGCCTAGGTCTCAATTGTGCCCCTTACCAATCTAACGATTGGCAAGACACCACGGCAATAACTATCTTTGTATGAGCTCACTTTGTTCGCTCAGCGATTTTGTTTTAAATAATTGCTTTTCGTGTGACGACGGCGACGCCTTCTGGTGCCCAGACGGCGACTTTAGCTGTGCCTGTTACGCGGATCCAGCCTAGGCCTGAGATAACTAGGTCTGTCTTTTCCTTAATGTTAAATACATGCTGAACTAATTTTGGAAAATCTTCTTTTTCCTTGCTATTTGGTGGTGTGAGGAGGGTTCCAAGGTGCTTGTCATAGAAAGCACTCGCTCCTTCTAACTTAGTACGATGCAATTTAAGTTCATTGTCAAAGAAAGCTGTAAATCCTTGCTTCTCACCTGCAATGAAGTCAAATCGTCCGAGACCGCCTAAAAACAGTGTTTGTTCAGGATTGAGCTGATAGGTTTTTGGCTTGATTTCCTTTTTAGGGCTGACATACTTGAGGTTTTTGGCCGTCAAGTAGTGAGCCATCTGGTGACGGTGGATAATCCCTGGTGTATCGTAGATATAAGATCCGTCGTCAAGCGGAATCTCAATCTTATCCAAGGTTGTCCCTGGAAAGCGCGAAGTCGTAATGACATTCTGATCACCCGTGATTTCTTGGATAATGGCATTGATAAGAGTTGATTTTCCAACGTTTGTCACACCGACCACATAGACATCGCGGCCCTTTCGGTAGTGCTCGATTTTGTCAATGACTTCCTTGATGGCATGTTTATTTTGTGCTGAAGTTAGGACGACATCAACTGGACGAAGACCTTCTTGATGTGCACGTTCCATAAGCCACTGGCTAATCTTGCCCGATTTAACAGACTTGGGCAGGATATCTTTTTTATTCCCTACCAAGAGGACATCATTGCCCGAAACAAAACGTGGCAAGCCTGGGATGATAGAGCCATTGAAATCAAAGATATCAATGACATTGACTACTAAGGCATCACTATCTCCCACCTCGTGCAAGAGCTTTAGGAAATCATCGTCCGTCAACTGGACATCCGTGATTTCATTGTAGTGGCGGAGACGGAAACAGCGTTGGCAATAGACTTCGCCAGTCTCCAAACCTTTTTCAAGTGCTGACTGAGGAGTAAATCCAAGACCAGCCTTGTCTGTCGTCTGAATGGTTGCTCCACAACCAATACAGAGAATTTCTTCCATAGTTAAATTCCTTTTTTATATGTAATCGGTCCGTACTTTTCAGTGATTTTTCGTATCACACGACGCTCACGAGCTCGGTTTATCTGCGTCTTAATCGAGTCGTGTTGGACCATGGGCTTGACCAAGATTGAGCGAATGCCTGCACGGTGGGCTGCTCGAATATCGGTCATGAGCTGGTCGCCAACCATGACTACTTCCTTTTTCTCATAGTGGAGTTCCTTCATGGCACGGTTAATCCCTAATGTGAAGGGCTTCAGAGCCCAATAAACGTAGTCAATCCCAAACTTCTCAACTGCGCGTTGGACGCGTTTTTTAGTGTTATTTGAGACTACAATAATGCGAATACCCGCGTCCCGAAGGTCATGTAGCCATTGCTTCATCTCTGGTGTCCCATCAGGGTTGTTCCAAGCAATGAGAGTATTGTCCAAATCGACCAAAACAGCCTTGATTCCCTGCGCCTGCAGGCTTGGAACTGTCAGATCATAAACTACTTCCACAGCAAAATCTGGCATATAGTTTTCAATCGCCATTCTGGCTCCTTTTCTTAACTTTTTTTCGCAATTTTCCTTAATAACAATGACAGGATAATCCACAAACCTGCACTGGCTAAACTGATGTAGAGCCAAGCATGGGGCTCATCTGTTAAAGGTAGGGGAACATTCATTCCGAAAAAGCCTGTCACGACTGCCAAAACAGCTAGCAAGACTGAAATGATGGTCAAGGTTGTCAAATTATCATTCAGATTGTTGTTTAGGATGTTGTTGTAAGATGCTGATAGTTGTTGAAGGACTTGAGAAATCAAGTCTGTCATGGATACCAGCTGATGAGCCTCAATCATGGCATCATCAAACTGTTCTCTCTCAATCTCGTTAAAACTGCGATAGAGGGCATGCCCTTGAATATGTTCCAGCAACATGCGATTTTGCTTAGCAGCCGCAGTAAGATAAACCATACCAGTCTCCAAGTCGGAAAGGGCAAAAAGGTTTTTCTTAGTCGTCCGCTGACGCAAGAGCCCATTGACCTCGTCCTTACTCTTGTCCATCTGCTCGATGACAGGGTAGTAGGCATTGCTGATGATTTCCAGACTGGCAAAGAGAAACTTGTAAATCGAAAGCGTGTCATGACTATCCAGATAACGGGTCATCTGTTCAATGACATAGGCGTTCTTGGTATTACTAATAGTAATCAGGCGGCGATGTTCCACGATAAAGGTCATAGGAAAGGCTTCGTAGTAGGCCTTATCCTTTTTCAAGTTCAAGACATTGTAGATAAAGGTCACAGTCCCATTTTCACGGTGATAATCCATGTGGGCACGCTCATTTCTATCCAGTGCGTATTCAATGGTTTCCTTATCCAAACCGTAGATTTCAGAAAGGTCCTCTAGTTTTCTCAACTTGTCCAAATCTAGGTTAATCCAGGTACAACCATTGCCCAACTGTTTTTCTAAAAACATCTTCTCTCCTTTACCAAACTCTTTCTATTGTACCATAAATCTGCTAAAATTTCAGGCCTAGTCTGTACGAGAGAAATTGCTGACAACGGTGATATTTCGATTGGGAACGAAGTGCAGAACCTGGTCTTCTCCTCTGAGTTGAGTCGTCCGAATGCCGACGCTGACGACCTTGCCCGATACAGTAATAGGACCATTTGTCAAAACGACCTCATCTCCCACATCCAGTTGACGTTCAAAGAGAATGAAAAAGCCATTGATGACATCAGACAGAAAACCTTGGGCTCCCATACCAATAGCCACCCCAGCAATCCCAGCACCTGCCAACAAACTAGAAACTGGCAAACCTAAAATCGACAAGATACAGTAAAGTAAAAAGAAATAAAGAGTATAATTAAACACATTTTCTAACAGACGTGAGATGGTTTTCTGACGTCCGACATCATGGTGAGACATTTTTAGAGAAGGTTTAACAATTCTCTGCACCATGGTATGAAGCATTTTTTTAGCTATGTAGAAGAGTAAAAATAAGAATAAAAGAGAAAGTACCTTGGTTAAGATATTCTCGATAATCGCTGTAACATCAAGCTTATTGAGATAGGTTTGAATAAATTCTTGCATAGAAAACTCCTTTCATTTATTATACCATACTTTCATAAAGTGTCATTCTCCATAAATATTCAAAAATAATTTCAAAAATAGACAGAAAATTCTTGATTTTAGTTCATATTTATACTATAATCATAAACATTACACAACAAAGGAGATTGTTATGAAAAAATTCATTCATGCTTGGAATAAGGCAAGCCTAATCAAACGTATCTTGATTGGCATGCTTATTGGAGGAACCCTAGGACTGACATTTCCTAATATTTCAGGAATTGGCCTGCTAGGAGATCTCTTTGTTGGTGGCCTCAAAGCCATCGCACCGATTCTGGTCTTTGCCCTCGTTGCCAATGCCCTTTCCCAACATCAAAAGGGACAAGATAGCAATATGAAAACCGTTATCTTCCTTTACTTGGTGGGAACCTTTGCGGCTGCCCTTATCGCTGTACTAGCAAGTTTCATCGTACCTGTTGAAATTACCCTAAATAGCGCTAATACCGATATTGCTCCACCAGATGGGATTGGACAAGTCCTCAGCAACCTCTTGCTCAAACTAGTTGACAATCCAGTCAATGCCCTCATTACTGCCAACTACATTGGTATCCTATCATGGGCAGTTGTTTTCGGGATTGCCATGAGAGAGGCCAGCAAAAACAGTAAAGAATTGCTTAAAACCATGGCTGATGTGACTTCTAAAATTGTCGAATGGATCATTAACCTAGCTCCATTTGGGATATTAGGACTTGTCTTCAAAACCATCTCTGATAAGGGAATCGGAAGCCTAGCCAACTACGGAATCTTGCTTGCCCTCTTGGTGACAACTATGTTCTTTGTGGCTCTGGTAGTCAATCCATTGATTGCCTTCCTCTTTATGAAGAGAAACCCTTATCCCCTCGTTTGGAAATGTTTGCGTGTCAGCGGTGTGACAGCCTTCTTTACTCGTAGTTCTGCGGCCAATATCCCTGTCAACATGAAACTTTGTCACGACCTTGGACTAGATCCAGATACCTATTCTGTTTCTATCCCACTTGGTTCTACTATCAACATGGCCGGGGCAGCGATTACCATTAACGTTTTAACCCTTGCTGCAGTAAATACTTTGGGAATCCCTGTTGACTTTGCGACAGCCTTTGTCCTCAGTGTGGTAGCAGCTATCTCAGCCTGTGGTGCTTCTGGTATTGCCGGAGGTTCCCTCCTTCTTATCCCAGTTGCTTGTAGCCTTTTCGGTATTTCTAACGATATTGCCATGCAAGTTGTTGGGGTTGGATTTGTGATTGGTGTCATCCAAGACTCATGTGAAACAGCCCTTAACTCTTCTACAGATGTCCTCTTTACCGCCGTTGCCGAATACGCAGCAGCCCGTAAAAAATAGCGCATAAAGACAAGCCTGCTCAGGTCTTGTCTTTTACGCTTTTATTCTAACTTACTAGGAAATTCTTATGTCTATTAGCCAACGTACGACCAAGCTCATCTTAGCTACCTGCCTTGCCTGTCTCCTTGCTTATTTTCTCAATCTTTCCTCGACAGTTTCAGCTGGAATAATCGCCCTCTTGAGTCTATCCGATACCCGTAGAAGTACCTTAAAACTGGCCCGCAATCGGCTCTTTTCCATGCTTCTAGCTCTAGCTATCGGTGTTTTGGCTTTTCACTTGAGCGGATTTCATATCTGGAGCCTTGGCCTCTATCTTGCCCTCTACGTGCCCCTAGCCTATAAGATGGGCTGGGAAATTGGCATCACACCAAGCACTGTTTTGGTTAGCCATCTCTTGATTCAAGAGTCAACCTCTCCAGACCTCCTAGTCAACGAATTCCTTCTCTTTGCAGTCGGTACTGGATTTGCTTTACTAGTCAATCTCTACATGCCTTCCCGAGAAGAGGAAATCCAGCATTACCACACATTGGTAGAAGAAAAGTTAAAAGATATCCTCCAGCGCTTCAAATATTATTTATCCAGAGGGGATGGACGCAACCGAGCACAGCTGGTAGATGAATTAGACACCCTTTTGGAAGAAGCCCTCAAACTGGTCTATTTGGATCATTCCGACCACCTCTTTCACCAGACCGACTACCATATCCACTACTTTGAGATGAGACAGCGACAAAGCCGTATCCTGCTAAATATGGCCCAGCAAATCAACACCTGTCACCTAGCTGCCAGTGAAAGCCTAATTTTGGCCCAACTTTTTTCAAAAATTGCCGGTCAACTGAGCCAGACCAATCCTGCTTCTGATTTGCTAGATGAAATTGAACGTTATCTGGAAGTCTTCCGTAATCGCAGTCTGCCCAAGACAAGAGAAGAATTTGAAACCCGTGCCACCCTTCTTCAACTCCTACGTGAAGCCAAAACCTTCATCCAAGTGAAAGTTGATTTTTACCAAAAATATGGACAGTAAAAAAGAAAACTTCAGACCAATCACAAAAGGTGAATATCTGAAGTTTTCTTTTATTTGTAAGTTATCACCATAAAGGTTAATAGTAAAACGAATAAGGCCAAACTCACCAATAAAGTGAGAACCTTTACCAAGGTGTTGCTCTGCCAGTAACTTGGTTTACCAATATTACTAGTGGCATCCATGGAAAATAGTTGATTTTGACGGGGTTGTATAGTTACCAATACAATCAAAGCAAGAGATAGGATAATAGCTAAAACAATCAGTATGTCAATCATAGGCCTACCTCAAAATTCCCAGCAAAGTAAAGAGCAAACCAATCAGAATCATCAAACCCAGTAAAAGTGAAAAAGTCTTACTAATCTTTTCCCCTCGGGTTTCTTTTTCTTTCTTGATGGGTTTTTGTTTCAACTCCTCCATGCGACCTTCAACGTCTTTGTAAAATAAATCTTCGTCTGACATGTTAACCTCCTAAAACAGTTTGCATGGTTTCCTGATATCGCACCAAGTCAACATAGTTGGCATGTTGGCCTTGCTTTCCAAGTGCCTGACGCATTTGTTCAACATCTGAAAGGACCAGTTTAATAGTCTCAACCAAAGGAGCAACTTCACTACTTTCAAATAGATGATCAGGAGCGATATAGAGTCTATTGTGTACCGTTTGGTTAAATCCAAGAATCAAGAGATTGTGCTCAAAGGCCTGACGCACCGCCTGCAACAACTCATTGCTATGGTTTATATCCAAGTAAATATCCGACAATTGATAGAGCTCCTGAATCTTCTGTGGACTAGCGTTCTGGTAAAGGACCACATTAGGATAGCGAAGCATATCTAAGAGCTTAGAAGACATCTCTGTCACTGCTGCGATGCGGAACGTGACATCAGGCAAGGCTTCTACGATTGCTTCTACTTGCTCAATCTGATCTGAATTAGTCAAGATTAAGGCATCTCGTCGAAGGAAATTATCACGTTTGAACTGGTAATGGTAACCCAAGTTCACAAACTGATCATGGTATTTCTCGTCAGTCAACTCTAAAGCGCGCTCATAAGTCACCTTGTTGGGAATGATGATTTTCTTAGTACGCACATCATCATTTTCCAAAATCAACTGCATATTGCCTGGAATAGCATCATAGAGAGGTTCCTGCCAAACCAGGATATCATGACCTGATTTATCTAGAAAATGGAAAGATGTCAAAAACGAGGTAGATAAGCTATTAAAGATAATATGGTCAAGATTCACATTCAAACCTTGTAGGAAATCTATGATAAAAGCTACTCGATTAGAAAAATGACGCAAACCTTGTCCTTCTAAGGTCAAAAGAATATCACCTGTGATATGGTTTTCCAAAATAACTTCCTTTTGATCTACGTCCCGATAGGAAGTCATAATAGCTTGACCAGAAACATCATAGGTGGTTTTAGAAAAGCAAATCCCGAAACGATTATAGTGATCTACTTGAAAAATTCGACCTGCTGGTGTTTTCCATTCGACTTTTTTTACCAAACGCGCCTGTAAACCATCTGCAAAATGAATGACGGCTCTCTCCTGTGTCATATCTTCAATACGAGCAGACTGATTATTTCCTGAAATTTCCCAAAAAGCTGGAACAGGAACTTGGTTAAAATAAAGAGGTTTTCCCTTTTCATATCCTAGATAATAAGTAAAAGGAGATACCAGACCATCAGGCAGAAAACCATCTGCATCGATGACCACTCCAAGTTGAGAAAGACCAGTAGATACTAGACTCTCATGTAAATCTCGACTTTCCTGACTATAACGATCATAAAGTTCAATCATGGAGCACCTCCTCTACTGTTTTCTTCCACTTTTCTAAAATTTCTTTGGTTAAGAAGCCTTCTGCAATTTGGTAAGAATTGGCACGCATATCCGCCAAACGATTTTCTTGATACAATTGACAAATCTTAGTTGAAAAAGCTTTCTTGATTTCATCCTCCACATGGTCAAATGAGCTTGGAATCAAGTAACCATTTTTACCGTCTTCAATGAAAGTTTGATTTCCATATGGAACATCAAAGCCAATTAATGGCAAACCTGAACTAATAGCTTCCATCAAGGTCAAACCAAATCCTTCACTAGTAGAAGCTGTCAAATATACCTCATACCGACTATAAATCTGCGAAAGTTCCGCATGCCCCTTGAGCTGAATATAATCCTCAGCCTGATGATTTGCAATAATTTCTCGAAGAAGAGAATCTTCTCCACCGCTCCCATAAATATCAAAAGTTAATTCCGGTAACTCCTTATGAGCTTCAATCACAGCTTTCACAAGCCAATCAATGTGTTTTTCCTTGGCTAGACGAGAAGCTGTAATGAGAGAAAATGGTTTACGACTCTCTTGTGGTTTTGTTAATTCATCAACACTTCCAACTGGAATGGTTACAATCTTAGGAGCATGCGTAGTATAGTGAGCAAACTGTTGCTCTAAGACTTCCTTTTGGCGATCCGTTGAAACGATAAAAAGATCAACCTTATCTGCATTGGTAAACTGATAGTCATAGTAGTTGTTCCAAAGGATATAGTCCTCGTTTGTAGCATTTTCACTATAATGCTCCGCATGAACAACTACCGCTAAATGCGCTGCTTGTGCTTCCTCAAAAACAACCTGTCCAATGCCTGTTTCACGATCTAAAATCACTATATCTGATTTACTTAAACGAAGAGTCTTCATGAAATAACGTATCAAAGCAGGCTTCCCATATAAAATTCGATCCTTGAAACGGTAGACTTCTTCAGTCCCTTGATTCATGAACATATCATAAGCAGAAGTACCATCTTCATTGTAGAAGGTTCTTTGATAGAGTGTCGCCACATTGTCCTTAGGAGCAAAATATTCTGTGCAATAGCGTGTGTAAGAGAAGTAATCTTTGCGTACAAGATTACCTGCAAATACATACTCTACATGTTGAACAAGATCCTTTTTCTCATCCACCAAATAACAGGTTACAAACTTATCTTGGTCAGAAAAGAAGACACGCAAGACCTTCCCACTCTTTTCTCTACGACTTTCGACACCACCAAAATAAGTCAAAACATCATCCACTGTCACGCTAGTCGGTGCAATCTTGATATCTGTGAAATGATTATAAAGCCAAATCACTTGATCATCATCAAAACCAATATTGGCAGTTAAGTGCTGAATATTATCGGCTAAAATCATATCTGTAAAGATAAACTTAGAGGACAGATTTAATTTCCGAAAAACACCTGCACGATAGGCTTGGGCGTATTCAACACCGCTACTAGCCCAGCCAATTCCTAAATTTATATTGTAAATTGTCATATTTTCCTCTTTTTATGGGAAATGAGTCATAATCTCACCCTTGGGAGTGACTTCAACCAAGCCCATCAGGAGATTACGCACCATATCCGCACGGATTTGTTCTTTCATGGCTTCAAAACCTGCATAGGCTTCTTGATAATACTCTACGATTGGATTTTTCTGACTAGCAGATTGACCACCGATAGCCATAGATAACTGTTGTAGATAGTCTACCTGCTCAACCCAGTTGTCATCAATAGCCTTGAGCATAGAGAGTCGTAAAAACTGTTCATATAAGCTATGTTGCTCAAGCAATTCTTTCTTTTCAGAAAGTTCTCTATCAATCACCTGCTTCATAAAGCTACGAACTGCAGTTTTGTCAGTCACATCTATATTATCTGGAACCTCTTTAATATGAAAACTAATATTGGTCACGATAAAGTGGAAGAGTAACTCTCGGCTTTCATAACTTGAAGAGGTCACTTGCTCTATGTAGCTAGCAATGATTTTCTCAACAACATCCTCTAAGTCGCGAGAACCATCTATTAGACGATTTCTTTCTTTATAGACCATATCCCGTTGAATATTCATACTCTCAGCATATTCTAGAGTCTGACGGCGTGCCGAACGGCCAGAACTATCACTTGCCTGCTGAGCCATTTCAACTAGCTTTCGATATTTGCGCCCTTTCAATACTTCCGGTTGAGTCATATCTTTAACCTGATAATCTTTATATTTTTTATGCACCCAAGATGGACCAAATTTCTTAATAACATCATCCTCTAAGGATACAAAAAACTTACTCATACCAGGATCTCCCTGACGGCCAGAACGTCCACGAATTTGCAGGTCGATTCGTTGACTTTCCATCCGCTCTGTCCCAATAACAATCAAGCCTCCAAGTTCTGCAACTCCCTTACCAAGCTTGATATCCGTACCACGTCCTGCCATAGATGTAGCCACTGTCACAGCCCCCATCTGACCTGACTCAGAAATAATCTGAGCTTCACGCGCTGCATTATTAGCATTTAGGACATTATGGGCAATTCCCTCTCGGAGCAAGAGTGACGAATAAAGCTGAGACATTTCAACCGAGCCGACAAAAACGAGTAAGGGATTCCCCTTTTTATGATACTTTTTAATATATTCTAAAGACGCATACACTTTTTCAGGTAAAGTGATATATAGATTATCTGGATAGTCAATCCGTTGTCTAGGACGATTGGTTGGAATACGTACTACAGACATATTGTAGGTTTCAATAAACTCTTTTTCTGCAACCTTACCTGTTCCTGTCATACCAGATATCTTATTAAACATCTTAAAAAGGCTCTGATAGGTGATTGAAGCCATGGCCCGTGTTTCTGGAGATAATTTGACATGTTCCTTTGCTTCAATCGCTTGATGGAGTCCTCCCTGCAGTTTAGTCATCTCTAATAGACGTCCTGTTCCCTTATCAACCAGTACCATCTCATTACCACGAATGACATAGTCCTTGTCTTTAGTAAAGAGTTTATGGGCTCGAATCGCATAAACTAAATGGCGAGCAAAAACCGCATGTTCTTCCTTATACAAATGATCTATTCCTAAAAAGCTTTCAGCAGCCTTAGCTCCCTTAGTAGTGAGCCAGATCTCATCCTTTTCCTCCTTAAAGATATAATCCTCCCCCTCCACCAAAGTCGTTACAAGCGTATCAATAATACCGTAGTAATTAGATTGAACACGGGGAGCACCTGCAATAATAAGAGGTGTCTGAGCACTATCTAGTAATATATCATCAACCTCATCAATAATAACATAATTGAAAGGTTGCAAAAACTTACCTTCTTGATTAGCAGCTAAATTATCATTCAAAAAATCAAAACCTAAATTGCTATTAGTTGTATAAATAATATCCGACGCATAAATTCTTTTTTTCTCTTCTGGTGTCATCTGCTCTTTAGGATCATCTGTAAATGGAACTCCAATTGTCAATCCTAAGAAGCGATACACTTGTCCCATCTCTTCGGCGTCACGCTTGGCTAGATAGTCATTGGTGGTAAGCAGCATAGTACCTTTACCTGTCAGGGCATTGAGATAAACAGGCATAGTGGCTGTCAGGGTTTTTCCCTCACCAGTATTCATCTCAGCGACATTTCCCTGATGGATAACAATTCCTCCCATGACTTGGACATCATAGGGAAACATTCCCAGTACTCGCTTATCCGCTTCACGAACAACTGCAAAAGCTTCTACTAGAAGATCATCTACCGTCTCTCCTTTAGCAAGACGTTGGCGAAATTCCACTGTCTTTGCTGCTAATTCTTGGTCAGTTAATGATTCCATCTTTCCTTTAAGAGCATTAATCTTTTTTAATTTCCTTTTGAATTTTCTAAGTTGTAAATCTTGATAAAAATCTTTAAACACAATTCTTCTCCTCAATAGAAAAAGAATAGAAATCTAAGGATTCAAATCCAGCACTTAGAAGGGAAACTTGATATATATAGGTATCTGCTGGATAAGTAAAATCAAAAACTTTCATTTTTTCAATCTTCTCTTCAATAATATCCCCATATCTATCCAAAAAAGAAATCTTTATATATATGCTATTTTCAGGATGACAATCAAAATTCATGCACAACTGATAATCCTGTTTTCTTTTAAGTAAAGGGAGACTAGGCTGGGCTCTAAAGGCTTGATAGTTCACACTTGAGAACCAAGTTTTTAAGATTTCTCCTGATGGCACCAAGGGATTAGATAAACTAATGTGTTTATCCTTATGATATATTATTTCGCTACCATACATAAATGTACCCTGTACTTCTCCCCAAGAGATACTTTCTCTTTGATTAATAATCATTTATCTCTCCTTTTAAAATCCTCTTCCAAGATCATATTATAAAAATGTAAAAACCAAGTAACATTTGTACCCGTATCATCATTGTGTCGCCCCGATGTACCCTTAGATAGAATCTTAGCTCCTGTATGGCAAAGATGTTCCACTAACTGATCGTAGGCTCTGCTATCCATATCTTCATCCTTCATATAGGACAAACCAAAGGTTGTATTTGAAAAATCAGCCTTTTTAAAATTATTCCAAAAGGTTTGATCCAAATCTTCCATATTTTGGGAACTAACTCCACCAGTCTGATGTCTCAGTACATCAAAACTGGTATTAAATACTCCTGGCGCCTCTAAACGCCCTCGTCTTGCAATAGTTCCAACATTGGCTAATGGCTTACCAACAATAACTGCACGTGGCTCAAAAGCGGCTCCATAGTAGAGCGATGGAAAAGTTCCCATTGATAAACCTGATAAAATTAAATCTTTAGAAGTCAAACCAAGATAGTCTAAATAGTATTGAATTGTTTCCTTAATCTTATTTTCTAATTCTTCACTACCAAGATAAAAAGCTCCCCCCTCCAAACGAGGATCTGAAAAAAGAAGAAAAGGACATCCTAAATTTTTCATCATGAAATATCCTTCAAAGCCCTCTGCAGGACGATATCCCGCAAAGTATACTGCCAAAGGAGGTTTAAAGTCTCCAGGATGAAAGAAATAATTAATCTCATCACGTATACTATCGTGTAAAATATTACCACCAAGAACAAACTTTCCAAACTGTTTTCTACTCCAACGCTGGTGAAGATTCCCTAGTTTAAGTTTCCCTTTGCCTCGTGCCTCAATAGATACCGTTATATAAAAACTTGTTTCCTTATTATCTATAACAATCGCTTGTTGAAGGTCATCCTCACTATAAATTTCCTCCTCAAAAAATTCGTCAACAGCCCCAGACCATATTTTGCGAATCACTAATCTAAACTCACAATCCCCTTGTTTTTCGTACTCTAACCACAATTCAATAGGGAGATTTTCTCCAATCATGGTATTGTAGGTCCAATGGGCAACCTGAGAAAAAGTGTCACTAAAATTTCCCTCTAAAGTCACATGTTCAAATCCTTGATAGGAAATAGAACCTTCAAAAGAGGGATGTATTTGTATTGTTGATGGAAATAATTTATCTCCGTATCCCCCGCCAAAGAGAGAAGTTGATAAATCATTTAGTAATTGCTGGGGTTCAGAGAAATCCATAGCTTGAGCACATCTCTTTTTTAAGAAATCAAGAATACTCAATTCTGTCGTTTTAAAACCTTGATCATAAAAAAGAGTATAAGGTGCAATCTGATAACTAAAAGGTAGTAAATCAGCTAGATACTGACCATCCTCTATCAAGATTGCATGAAAATTTGTGATGCTATCCATTTCCATCATTTTACGAAGGGCAAGCGATGAGTTGGGACAGAAATAGTACCAATCCATATTTTCAGGAATATCATAATGATGAGCCCAATTATCAATTCCTATCTGTAGGATTTTATAATCCTTTGACATCTGTAACCTCCTCAATCCAGTGATGCAACTTATCTAAGAATCTTTGTCCAGTGTGTTCTTTGATTTTATCAATAGAGTATACTAATGCTTGATTCCACTCTTTCAGTTTATCTGTATAGTAATGTGCCGCCTTGGAAAACTCTGTCACATCTGAAATCAAATAACCATTTTTCAAATGTTCCACATAGACGGTTTCAACCAGATTAATCTGAGGAATTCCTGCACTGATACCTGCTATTTGAGTATAGAGGTGCGGTTGCTTATTGAGATCCACAATCAAACGAACAAACTCGAGTGTTTTAATCAAATCCAACTCATCATTCATATTGACAAATTGAAAACGAAGCTCTTGCTCCTGGTTTTCCTCTAGAGGATTTTCTGCTCCACCATAATCTAGACCCTTTTCCAAGCTATCAGTATGGATTTGTCCCTGAATGATTTCATTTACAAGGCTTTCCACTTCTTCCATTTGTTCCTGACTAGCAGAAAAGGCTCCAAAAATGACTTCTGTATTTTTGGTTTCAGCAATAAATGATAAAACCTGAAATAGAGCTTGTCTATCAATTCCTTCCGAAAAATCTAATTGATAATAAATTATCGATTCTTTTCGAGTCTGACTTCGACCTAGTCGTAAACGCGTATCAAAAGGAGAAAGATGATGAAATTTATCCGATAGTTCAGGATACAGGTCCTGCAAGAGTTGTAAACTATCCTCTCTATCCACTAAGACTACATCTGCCTGTTCAAATGATGGAGCTAAGTCTTTAAAACTAGCTTGCGAATTCCGATTAATGAAAAGACTCAAAATTTTAGTAGTATCACTTGGTAAACAGTCGAAGAGAAATTGGTCATGATGGGGATGAGAAGGAATGATAAAAATATCCTGTTTTTCCTGTTTCCTTTTCAGATATTTATCAAAATATTCTGCGATTAGTTGACTTATATCAGCATAGTGAAGCTGTTTAAAACGATAGCCAAATATTGGATTTACCTCTACTCGTCCTCCCTCGTTTAAATGCTCTCTAAAGCGCCAGATTCCCTTTGGATCTAAATAGTCTTGATAGGCAGGCTGTCCATCATCAAAATAAATGACACTCGATACAAATCCACGATCATCCATGATATAGTGCTTACTTATCTGACCATTGTTATCAAAATATTGGATATCACTGATAAATCCTTCTACGCCATGTTCTACCTTTGCATACTTTTTACCATTTTTTTGAACTACTATTGCAAATGGACTGTAGAGAAATTGACAATCACTATCCCACTCTATATCTCTGAGATTAAGAACCTGGGTGTGTATATCATGCAAGTCTTGCAGATCATCAAAGATAGAATAGACTTCTGTCTCTAAGACACCGTGTCTATGTAAAAAGTAACGCAAATGCGGCTGATAGGCTAATACTAATATTCTCGATTGTAAACCTTGCCTTTGAAACAGCCTAATTTGATTGAATGTATCATCAAATTCAAGTTTAAAGTGAGAATAGTACCACGGAGTCACATCCGCGTGCCATTGACGATTTGAACCATACCAAGCTGGAATAAAATAATACATAAAAGCCTCCTAAATCAAGGGTTTATAGGTTTCATTTAGTCTCAAAGCCTTCATTTCATCTTTAATTGTAAAAATCATACCACCAAACATCATAAATAAACCTGGAATCATAGTAATCCTCAACAATTTTTCATCAGATAAAACAAATAACATTGGAGTACCTGCCATCAAAACATTAAAGGCCCCCCCTATAATCGAAAAGCGTAGCACCAACCGATTAATAAAGCGACTTGTTTCCTCACCTGGATAAACTCCATATATATACTCTCCAGATTTCTTCATACGATCTGATATCTGATCACCACTCAAATTGACAAAAGCAAAAGCAATACTAAATAAAAAAATCATGGCAATATATGAGTAAATCCATAATGGTTTTCCAACTCCATATTGAGCTGATAATTCAGAAAAGACTGTAGTTTGAGGAAAAAGAGTCTGTAATAGTAAAAAGATATAGGTAGGCAAACTTAAAAAGCTCATCACATACATAAAAGGCATCCCCCCCGCAGGGTTTAACATAATTTCCAAAAAAGAATATCTCTTGAAACGGCTACGTAAGCCAATCTTATGAACTGGTATACGATAACGAGCACGATAAAGGAGAGCTACCAGATAAGTAAAAACAAGCCCCATAATAATCAAACCGATTAAAACAAAAGGAGAGATAGGAACAGTTCTAAATGTTTCAATC
This sequence comes from Streptococcus sp. K0074, assembly GCF_048843365.1. GTDB lineage: Bacteria > Bacillota > Bacilli > Lactobacillales > Streptococcaceae > Streptococcus > Streptococcus mitis_BM. The sequence continues at coordinate 687,114 of NZ_CP184836.1, read as the reverse complement.
AAATCTTGAGGAATATTTAAAACCAATCCAATCAATAAAATAATCATAGATCCCCCTATACCTACTGTAGCATTGATGTCTGATAACCACACCAAGAAAAAAGCACCCGCTATCAACAGGCAAGTATTGAGGACGATAACCAATATTTTAGGTACATTTGATTGAATTGGTAGATTTAGGGAAATAGCTAATGCCTGAATCAAAGCAATAAACAAGGTTAAGTACATCTGCCTTCTATTTTGTATCTCAATAGCTCCAGATGCCAGATTTAATTTTTTTGAAAAGGAAAGCATCTGCCATAAAATCATCGAAGACATCCAGGGAGATAATCCTACTGAAAACAAGGATAAACTTCTCAAATTTCCGCCTGTCAATGCTGTGGAAAAAGCCAAGTAAGCAGCAGTTCCTCCTAAAAATTCCCTATTATTCATATCTACAAAAGGAAGAGTCAATCTACTTCCTACTATAAATATGAATACAAAAACTAATGTCGCTAGTCCTTTTTTTACTGTGATAGATGAAAAAATACTTTTCATATTTGGTCCTGCTCTCTAAAACTCGGTTCTAGTCTATTTCTACTGAGTAATTTGTAATCAATATACCCTCAGGTATTCTACGATTTTTTCTTAACTTTAAAATCAATATCATAACAAAAAAACAGAAAAATCTGCTACTGTCTCCCTTCGGAAAATAATGGAAGAGGGATACTTTAGTGAATCTAATAACTTCTTCTTACATCTGCTTGTTGATAGCGTAATTTCAAACACTCCAAGACATTATTCTTTTCATCAGAATAGTTCCATCCTTTTATAGTATCAATAGCTAATCTTTATAACAATCATCCTAAAATATCTGTTAAAAGTTGCTCATTAACACCATTTCCCATGCGTTCTATTCCTTCTCGATGGTAATAGATTTTTTTATGAATATATGCAACTTTGTTTGATATAAAAACAATTTATAACTTGTTCGAAAGTCTTTTATCACTTTACCTTTCAAAATCTAATATTATTAAACAATTCCTTCTTAAACAAAATTCCCCGACTATATATATCCGTTTAATTCCAACGATGGAAGTTCCTATACCAGTTCTTCTCCAGTACACGTTTTCCCGTAGTAATCGTCCCAAATATGAATATAATAATTTCTATCGCTCTCATTATAGATGGTGTAATGCGAGACAACAGTATCTGCATCATTTCGAATAATTGCTTGATATAAAGCTTCCGCATAAGTCCAACTCAACCAATCATTCGATGAATGACTTACACGTTTGTAAATGATATCAAGGAATCTCTTTTAAAGTGGTCTTTATAGAACTAGAAATCAGAGCCATCAAAACGACTATAGCTTTCTATTATAATATCTGCATTGCTTAAAGTAGTAGCTATATAAAGTTTTTCTAGATAGTCTTCAAAGAGAAAATCATCCACATTTTAAATATATCTAACCTATTTATGACATCAAGTTCTATACCAAAATACTGCCCAAACATTGTCAAATATAAGGTTCTACATTGTACTCTGGTATTATAATACTATTTGGAATTGCACTCATCCTATATCCTTTCGTTTTCTATTTTTTCTTTGAAGAAATCATTGTTAAGTTTTCTTTAATTCGTCTATATGTTTCTGTATCTTCCATATCCCAAGCAGCTCGCATATTATACTCATTTAATTCCAATAATTCTTGAAAATGTTTTAAATAGCTAGAAGTATCATATCCTTTTAACGATAGCAACGTAATTCTTTCTAAACTCAATCTAATCGAATCCTCAATACTATTAATTGTTGGACAATTTGAAATGCTTCCTTCACGTTGTCTATAACAGTAACTATCTTTATGAAAGTATACAATCTTATCTGCAAGATCATAAACTTTATAAGTCAAAGCTGCATCCTCTGATGTCATACCTTTTGCGAAACGCAAGTACTCAAATAAATATTTTTTATACAATTTCCCCCAAGCTGTAGATAAGAAAAAATCTCCGCATTGAATATCAAAATAATGTTCTAATAGATACTTACTATCATATTCCTTTTCCCAAGGTTCAAAAACATGTTTATAAAATGTCGCGTTACTTTCCTGAAAACAAAAATAGTTACTTATAGAAACATCTGCATTATAGTGCTGAAGTTTACTATATAGTTCTTCAATATAAGTATTAGTCACCCAATCATCTGAATCGATAAAAGTTAAATATTCTCCCTGAGCCCTTTCTATGCCGTAATTACGAGCATCAGATAATCCCCCATTCTCCTTTTCGAAGTATCGAATACGAGAATCTTTCTTTAAATACTCTTGACAAATCTGTCCTGAATCATCAGTAGAACCGTCATTCACAAGAAGAATCTCTATATTATGAAATGTCTGCTCTAGAATGCTATCTAAACATTGTCGAAGATAGTTTTCAACATTATATATTGGTACAATAACACTAATTAATTGATTTTCCATCTTTCACTCTCTTTTATTTTTTTAAAATAGGTAATCCCCATTCTCAGCATGTTCCAACTTTTCGCGCACTGCTGCTTCTTCTTGGACAAATTCTGTTCCCTCTAACATGGATAAATTCCTTTTTAAAGCAAATTTATACTGATTAAAGGCTAGTTCCATCGGATAATCTAGCCCTGACATCTCCATTAAGGTTTTAATACGTTCCTCAATCGCTTCAATAAAATCCAAGTGAGATAGACTATAATTTTGCGTCAATCCCTTGTAATTCACCCTATAAGCATAGACATCTGACTGATAACGAACAATCACTTTACTTGCAAGATATAATTTCCACATGATAAATTGATCTTCTGCATATTTTCCTTTAGGAAAACGGATTGTATCAAACAAATTCTTTTTAAATAACTTACCCCATACAGCCGAATATCGAAGGAATGGGTAATCTTCCATACTATCCATACCTTCAATAGCCTCTTTTGCTGATATACGAGATAACATTTCTCCATCCTTATCTGGATTATACAAATAAAATATTCCTTCTTTAAAGTGACAAAATGATCCTACTACTATATCAGCATTCGTCAAAATACTAGCATAGTATAAATTTTCGATACTTTTTTCGAACATAAAGTCGTCTGGATCACAAAAAAAGATATACTCTCCACTAGCACAATCCAAACCTACATTTCGCGCATCCGACTGTCCACCATTTTCCTTATCAATATAGATAAAACGTGAATCATCTTTTGTTAACTCTTTTGCAATCTTTATACTGTCATCTGGACTACCATCATTCACAATAATAACTTCTAAATTCCTATAGGTTTGCGATAAAATATTATGAATACAATGTTCTATATATGCTTCAACATTATAGACAGGGATTACAATCGATATTAATGGAAAATCCATATATTTACACCTTTCTACTTAGACAAATCTACAACAATTTGACTATTATAGTCTTCATCCTCTACAAATTCAATTCCCTGGTCAAAATTAAATTCTGCTGTATGTTTATGTTTTAGTTGTACCCTTGTCACTGCCCCCATTTTCATCCATTCATACTCTGGATCAATATGGCCAAGATCTAAGGCACGATATCCTAATTGAGATAAGCGATAAGCCAATATTTTAGCCGTCGGCCCAAGCATAAGTAAAATTATTCGTCCTGGTGCATGATCTAGAATGGCTTGTTGAATAGCATCCACTTTAGAAAAAGCGTGGTGAGAAGGGCAAATAATGCGTTTTATGGAGAGAACATTGTTAAATAAGTCATTACCAACTCCTGATCGCGTAGTTGCTCCCTCAACAATGAGTATATCTTTATGCTCAAATAAAGATTTGATTTTTTCAAATTGAGTAATAGCATGACTCTTATCTTTATTATCAATGTAGGGTCTTGAAATCCAGGTTGAACCATATCTTTTGGCCTGACAAGTCTCTTGGAAAAATCTGCCATGATCATCCAAAACTTGTTTCCAAAATTTTTCTGAATCTTCATTTTGGAGAAAACTTCCCTTAAATATCTCAAAAATTTCTGGTAAACAAATTAATACTTTATTTTCTGTATCATCTGCATGTAACAATATTTCTCTCATTTCTTGAGCTAACTCTTCTTGATACTCCTGATATGCGATACTATTTCCATTTATCAAGTTGAACTCACCATCTCCAAAACGAATAAGTGATTGTTCCGTTTCCAATAGTTGATCCAAGGTTTCATCTATAGACATAACTGAAATATCAAATAATTCTTCTTGTTTAAATGCTTGACGAAATTTATCGGCTCCAATTTCAGAGAATAAACGGATCGCCTCCTCCATTTTTTCTAACTCCTGTCTTAGAAAAAGATATTGAGGCACATTACCTTTATGAGTAGCATAAAATGAAAAAATAGGCTTATTCATCTCACTCATTCTTTCCAAAATTGCCTCATCTATATCCCCATGATTGATATTCAGATAAGCATCCATATTTTCTAGTAGTTGATCAAAGGTAGCTGGGATACACTCAGGATGTAGATAAATATTATCTCTTTTACCCAGAGCACTTAGCCATGGTCCGAACACCGTATAGGCAGCTATATGAAAACGATGCTCTGGAAAGGTACTGGCTAAGTGTTCAATTCCTTCAAATTGTTCTGTTTCTGTTAATGTAAAGAAATCCAATCCTTGCTTTTCTTTTTGTAAAGAAAATTCACCTAGATGATGGGCTAATACCTGAGAAATCTCTAAATTATAAAATTCCCACCATTTTTCACGAAATCTGTAAGAAACTGAACTATTCCATGGTTTTCTATTAGTTGTATAATGAATCACAAGTGGTTCATCCTCTAGATTAAAATGTTCTGTCCAATGATTATAAAAAGCAACCAAATCATAACCTACTTGAACATTAAACCGCTTATCCAACTCTAACCAATTATCCTGAAAAACAGAGTTCAATATCGTTTGATCTCCGTTAAAATGTTCCAATTCCCAGTGTTCGCTTTTCTTATCTTCAGATAACTCTAAACATTGATCCGAAACAGATAAATCCTTCCATTGTAGATTATCAATAAGCATGACACCGGTATTAAAACTACCATCCACATCACGTACAGCAGCTACTGGAAAGCCTTTTAAATCTGTTAAGAAAAAAGAGGTTAAGCTACCATTAACAATAACATCTGTATCTAGATAAAGCACTCTCTCCCTATCAATAAGGCGAGGAATAAAATACTTAGCATAAGCAATCGGACTAATGTGATTTTGTGTTCTCCACTCAGCTGAAATCAATCCGATGTCAAAGGGAATATTGTAAAGTTCCCCTCCCAAATTTCTCACTATGCGTCTCATTTTTCTAAACCAGTCTGGCATAATACCTTGATTGATGATATAAAAATCGACTGATTTATTGTGATACATGATGGATTTCATGGTCACAGTCAATTGTTCTGTATAAGCTTGATCAGCAATCAAAACGATTGCAATTCTATCTGATGTCATTTCTCCTCCAAAAATCCATGATTTATACTATTTTGTACTCAAGTCAACAACAATCTGACTCAAATATGCTTCATCATCTGCTAATTCTATTTCTGTATCTAGATTAAACTCTGCAGTATGTTTATTCTGTAATAAAACCTTATTTTCAGCTCCCATCTGCATCCACTCATACTCAGAATCAACATGTCCGATATCAATTACCTGCATACCCTTGGTAGTAAGTTGATAGACTAAAACCTTAGCTGTAGGACCTCTAGCATTAACAAAACCAATCGGCCTTCAGAGTGCTTAAGTATTTCCTCCATGATCTCAGCTTTCTTTGAGTAGGCATTTCTGGACGGGCAAATAATTCTCTTGATGCTCTTAGCACCATCAAATAAATCATTTCCCACTCCTAATCTAGAAGTATAGCCTTCCACTATCAGGATATCTCTTCCCTCCCAAATTTTTTTAACTCCTCAAACTGTGATTTTGATTTATCTAAAAAATCAATATAAGGTCTGGAAATAAAAGTTGAACCATACCAAGGGTTATGGCAATACTCTAGATAAAACTCTTCATAATCCTCTAAGTATTGACGCCAAAAGGCAAGTGCTTCTGGAACAAAGCTAAAACGATTTTTTATACCTTCTTGCAAACCAATCACTAGCTGCGGATTACTTTGTTGCTTGACAATAAATTTCAATTCCTCTGCAAGCTGTAGATCATATTGTTGATAGTTGATAGACTGCCCCAGCATGATCGCTGCTTCGCCATCACCGAATCGAGCTATAGAAGATCGATGCTCCAGAATATAATCCAGCGTTTCATCGATGGTCTGCACTTCAAAGTCAAATGGTTTATTGGGCAATTGTTTTATTTCAGCATAGTTTCTAATTGCAGCTACCATAGTATCAACATTTTTGATAGAAAAGAGATACTGTCCTTTTTCCCCATTTTGTGTTTTATAAAAGGCAAAGCTAGAAATATTTTTTCTAATAAACCCTTAAATACACCATCTACTTCCCAACCATAGTTAATATCCAAATATAGATCAGTCTTGTCTAGTAGTTTGTCAATCTTTTCTGAATCTGAGGCCGGATATAGATAGACATTTTCTTTCTCAGCCAAGTTTGGTAAACGTGGTTCCACAAGAGTTCTAGCAGCAATGCTAAAAACACTCAGAAAGCTGTTCTATAAAGCGTTTGGGCTTATATAAATGATTTAGATGTTTAATCCCTGTATTTCTAGCCGCACTTAAACCTTGATTACTTTGATTGATTAACTTAAAGCGACTATCCACTAGATACTCCTCTGTATTCTAAAATAGTACTATTACATTCACTAACTCCTTACCCGCAAACTGATTCTCCTAAGAATTGTCTAATAGACTCTACCATTTTCTCCGGCTCTGCCGAAGAAAATATATGGCTTCGATTATTCGCATCATGGCTAGTATTTTCAAATGCAAATATTGGTTTTGATAACTGTTCAACCACTGAAAGAATGTTATCTATTTCCTGATAATGATTAATATCTAAATAAAAATCTAACTTACTCAGAATTTCTTGAGATTGATACGAAGTATAATTAGGATAAAGTGATACGTTCTTAAAAACTTCTAAATTAAATACTCTCGATCCAAAATAACTATGAGCAAAAATATGAAAATGGACATTTGGAAGTTTTTCTACAAGATATTCTATATGTTCCAACTCTTGCGTATCTGTAAAGATAGCTGTATGAAATAAACTAACTGTTGCGATGTCACTAAACGATGTCGGTTTTGTATCCTTTTCTGATAAAATAGTTTGCCAATCTAAACCATTGTAAAACCACCATAATTCTCGATATCTTGTTTTTATCGAATGATTCCATGGTTTATGTTTTCCTTCAAAATGGATAATAGCCGGCTCATATGACACATCCCATTTCTGTAAAAACCAATCTGGTCTTTTTTCATAAAAAATTTCTGCATCTAGCCCAACCATAAAATCAAAATAGGGAGTTAACTCTTTCCATTTATCTTTAAATAATAAATTTAAAACCCCTTGATCTCCATATACTTCTTGGTGTTTTTCATGAGTTAAATCTAGCAATTGCTGACAAATATTTTCTGACACCCATTTATCAACATTAACAACCATCATTCCCGCATTGAAAGAATTTACATCCCATGAGTCCCTAACAGCTAGAATATAATTTTCATCAAAAGACATTTCAAATAACATATCCAAGGGTTTGTGAACAATCATATCACAATCTAAGTATAAAGCCCTACTTTCCTCCACAATTTCAGGAATAAAATAGCGAAAATAGGTCATATATCTAATATGCTTATTAGGAGTAGAAAAGTGTTTTACTTTTTCTGCATCAATCCTTATATTTAAAATTTCACAGTTTATTTTCCCCAATTTCTTTTCCATGAGACAGAACCACTCTTTGGGAATATCTTCGTTAAAAATGTAAAATTTCAAATCCTTATTATGATAACAAATAGATTTAATAGTCGTTTCCAACTTGTCACGATAATTATTATCTGCTCCTAAAACGATCGCTTTTTTTATATCCATAGCTCCAAATTATCCTCTTTCTTTTACAATAAGATTCCCATCATTATAAACCACACTATTAGCCTGAATATCTTTACGCACTAAGCATCCTGCACCGATAATGGTATTATCACCAATAGTCACCCCTTTTAAAATAGTGACATTACTTCCTATCCAACAGTCTTTTCCCACTTTGATAGGCGCAGTGGTCCACTGCCATTTTTCAATTGTTTCAGCTGTATAGATATGATCATGGTCGTAAAAACGAACTTCTTCCTTAATATTATAACATTTTTTACCCTATTTTTCAGCTTCTATTCACTTTTAATATCAAAAAAATCCCTTGGATGATTTTTCATCCAAGGGATTCTTCATAAATCGAAATAACAATACTTTCTATGTATTTTTAATACGATTATTCTTCATTATCACGTTTACGGCGTTTCGCAAACAGACCTAAACCAGTCACAGCTACCAAAGCTCCAAGTAGTACAGATGATTTGGAAGCTTCTGTACCAGTATTTGGCAATCGCTTACGTGTTTTAGCCGTTTCAGTTTGAGGAGCTTGACTAGTTGAATTCGAATGAATCATTGACGTTGAAGTACTTGCACTTGTCGATACGGATGTACTTACTGAATCTGATGTAATAATACTATTGATATCTAAACTATCGAGCGATCTGATTTCTGCAAGCCCCTTACTTGTTACAACAGAAACACTTGTTGATGTGCTTGCGCTTGTTGATGCTGACGCGCTTACGCTTGTTGAGATCGACGTACTTGCACTTGTCGATACGGATGTACTTACTGAATCTGATGCAATAATACTATTGATATCTAAACTATCGAGCGATCTGATTTCTGCAAGCCCCTTACTTGTTACAACAGAAGCACTTGTTGATGTGCTTGCGCTTGTTGATGCTGATGTACTTGCTGATGTACTTGCACTTGTTGAAGCTGACGTACTTGCTGACGTACTTGCGCTCGTTGAAGCTGACGTACTTGCTGATGTACTTGCACTTGTTGACGCTGACGTGCTAGCCGATGTACTTGCGCTCGTTGAAGCTGACGTACTTGCTGATGTACTTGCACTTGTTGAAGCTGACGTACTTGCTGACGTACTTGCGCTCGTTGATGCTGACGTACTTGCTGACGTACTTGCGCTTGTTGAAGCTGACGTACTTGCTGACGTACTTGCTGACGTACTTGCGCTTGTTGAGGCCGATGTACTTGCTGACGTACTTGCGCTTGTTGAGGCCGATGTACTTGCTGACGTACTTGCGCTCGTTGAAGCCGATGTACTTGCTGAGGTACTTGCGCTTGTTGAGGCTGACGTACTTGCTGAGGTACTTGCGCTTGTTGAGGCTGAGGTACTTGCTGAAGTACTTGCGCTTGTTGAGGCCGATGTACTTGCTGACGTACTTGCGCTCGTTGATGCCGAGGTGCTTGCTGACGTACTTGCACTTGTTGAGGCTGACGTACTTGCGCTCGTTGAAGCTGACGTACTTGCTGACGTACTTGCGCTCGTTGAAGCTGACGTACTTGCGCTTGTTGAAGCTGACGTACTTGCTGAGGTACTTGCTGACGTACTTGCGCTTGTTGAGGCCGATGTACTTGCTGACGTACTTGCGCTCGTTGAAGCCGATGTACTTGCTGACGTACTTGCGCTTGTTGAGGCTGACGTACTTGCTGAGGTACTTGCGCTTGTTGAGGCTGAGGTACTTGCTGAAGTACTTGCGCTTGTTGAAGCTGATGTACTTGCTGACGTACTTGCGCTTGTTGAGGCTGACGTGCTAGCCGATGTACTTGCGCTTGTTGAAGCTGATGTGCTAGCCGATGTACTTGCGCTTGTTGAGGCTGACGTACTTGCTGACGTACTTGCGCTCGTTGAAGCCGATGTACTTGCTGACGTACTTGCGCTTGTTGAGGCTGACGTACTTGCTGAGGTACTTGCGCTTGTTGAGGCTGATGTACTTGCTGACGTGCTTGCACTTGTTGAAGCTGATGTACTTGCTGACGTACTTGCGCTTGTTGAAGCTGATGTGCTAGCCGATGTACTTGCGCTTGTTGAAGCTGATGTGCTAGCCGATGTACTTGCGCTTGTTGAGACTGACGTACTTGCTGACGTACTTGCGCTTGTTGAGGCTGACGTACTTGCTGATGTACTTGCTGACGTGCTTGCGCTTGTTGAGGCTGATGTACTTGCTGACGTGCTTGCACTTGTTGAAGCTGATGTGCTAGCCGATGTACTTGCGCTTGTTGAAGCTGACGTACTTGCTGACGTACTTGCGCTTGTTGAGGCTGATGTACTTGCTGACGTACTTGCGCTTGTTGAGGCTGACGTACTTGCTGACGTGCTTGCTGACGTGCTTGCTGACGTGCTTGCGCTTGTTGAGGCTGACGTGCTTGCCGATGTGCTTGCACTTGTTGAGGCTGACGTACTTGCTGACGTGCTTGCGCTTGTTGAGGCTGACGTACTTGCTGACGTGCTTGCGCTTGTTGAGGCTGATGTGCTAGCCGATGTACTTACTGACGTGCTAGCCGATGTACTTGCGCTTGTTGAGGCTGACGTACTTGCTGACGTGCTTGCACTTGTTGAAGCTGACGTGCTAGCCGATGTACTTGCGCTTGTTGAGGCTGATGTACTTGCTGACGTGCTTGCGCTTGTTGAGGCTGACGTGCTTGCCGATGTGCTTGCACTTGTTGAAGCTGATGTGCTAGCCGATGTACTTGCGCTTGTTGAAGCTGATGTGCTAGCCGATGTACTTGCGCTTGTTGAGGCTGACGTACTTGCTGACGTACTTGCGCTTGTTGAGGCGGACGTGCTCGCTGACGTACTTGCGCTTGTTGAAGCGGATGTACTTGCGCTCGTTGAAGCGGATGTGCTAGCCGATGTACTTGCACTTGTTGAAGCTGACGTACTTGCTGATGTACTTGCACTTGTTGACGCTGACGTACTTGCGCTTGTTGAAGCGGATGTACTTGCGCTCGTTGATGCTGACGTACTTGCTGATGTACTTGCGCTCGTTGATGCTGACGTGCTTGCTGACGTACTTGCACTTGTTGAAGCTGACGTACTTGCGCTCGTTGAAGCTGACGTACTTGCTGATGTACTTGCGCTCGTTGAGGCGGACGTGCTAGCCGATGTGCTTGCGCTCGTTGAGGCGGACGTGCTTGCTGATGTACTTACGCTTGTTGACGCTGACGTAGACGCTACGGCACTTGTTGACGCTGACGTACTTGATGATGTACTTGCTGACGTACTTGCGCTTGTTGAGGCTGATTCTGATTTGTAAACTCTATCAGAAACTGTTTCATTTTGCTTATAAACTGTTGGTTCGTACGGTTGACTACCAGACGCTACTTTAGCATTATCTTTATAGTAGACCGTTGCAACACCATTAGGAGCAACTTCAATCCTTGAAATACGATCATGACCTCTTGAAGTCACCTTATCATGAGCTTCTCTAATTTTCTCCCTAACATTTTCTTTATCATCATCTGTTAGATTGTTCTTATTCTTCACTTCAGTAACAGAAATTTCCGGTTTTTTGAACAATTCCTCCAACTTACCTTGTACTACGGCAAACCACGGACTTTCAACAGAATTACCACTTGGATCAACGGCCGTCACTACACGAGAGAATTTATTCCCTGCTCTCCAAGTCATATCACTATTTGCAACAGCATTTACTGTCACTGTAGTTCTATCAGTACTCGTTAAAGTCGTAATATTTCCTACACTACCGCTACCCCAGTTGCGATTATTTTCGAAAAAGTCATCTAACGCTCCAATGCTAGTAGAAGAAGTTTTTTTATTTAATTTTAGTTCCGTTAGTTTACCACTATTATCAGCACCTCTAAAAGTGACTTGAATTTTATCTCCGGCATAAAAGATATATCGTCCTTCACTATCCCTTGTAGGCTCCTCACCGTTAACCTTAACAGTGTAAGTGACAGTTGGCGCAACGCGCTCAGCAGTAACCGTCGTTCTCGTTTCAGTTGAATCTAAGCCATTAACTGTAGATTTGGCAGAAATGTCTCCTATAGGCAACAAGCCGTTATTAGTATCTGTGACAGGTTTTAAATCAGAAGATCCAAATGTCACACTTGTTCCAGTAGATTTTTTAGTAAAGATTTGGTTACCAATCGTTAAAGTGACTGTTGCTCCTGGCGTTACGTTATTTACTACGATTTGAGGGTTTGGCAAGCCACCCTTTTCATTCACAGAATCATTTGCGATTTCAGGTGCTTGTGGATTAACCTTAATCGTAATCGAAACATTCTGTTTTGCTCTGTATCCAGTAGAATCTGCGGGAAGTTCTACCTCTACTTGTTTAGTAAAGGTACCTACAGTACTAAGTGACGGAGCACCATCAACCCATCTATAATTAGTTCCTGTCGGATTAAAATCTGGATTCCCTGATGCTGCCATTACAGCTTCTTTGGGACTTGTTACAATTTGTTGAAAGTCTGAGTCGTTTGTATTATTTTGTGTAAAAGTATACGAACGCTTTGGTTCAAATTTATAAACATTATGGACAACATCAACAGTTTTACTTAGTTTAACAGTATTCCCTTCACCTGTCCGACCTACAGGGTAAGTAAAAGTCACCTGATGATTATGTCGTCCCACTGTAGTGGTATTAATTGGTGAACTTGCTACTGGTTGCCCATTATTTCGCCAAGTTTGACGAGCTCCACGTGGGTAGTCGTCACTTCCTTCTTTATTCACATATCTATACCAAACTGTGTCATTATGGGGAGCTGTACCTTGAATATCATTCACAGGTCCTTTAGGGGCAATCGTAGCCAAAACCTCATAGTTGACCATTACATCATCGAATGATTCATCCGAATAAGTAACACGCGCAATAGCTCTCTTTGTTCCAGTAGTCGAATTATCAATACCACTCGTCCATCTGACACTTGCTCCTGTAGGTAAAGGTTGCCCACCTTCAAGTTGAACAAAGTTAGCTGCATCATTCAAATCGTTAGCTCTTTCACCAACATAAGTATAAAGCGTACTCACTTTAGCAACCGCAGTATACTTATCGGTTTGGTCCTTAACAACAAATTTGACATAACCATAGTTGTCATCTGTCTTATTTAGAGTACTCTGGTTATCCGTAGCTACAAGCTTACGTTCAGTAGACTGCCCTTTTCGCATACTTTTATCCAAAGTACCCGTCAAAGTAATCGTAGCATTAGCTTGGTCTGTAGTTGCAGTGATGGTATTAGAACGTGTGACACCTGTGAAACCACCATAGTTAGCAACAGGTCCATTACCAGTACCATCTCCACTTCCATCCGTTCTAGTCAATTTCAATGAACTGATTTTTCCAGAATCATCCGTAGCTTTTAGGGTAATATTGACCGGCTCATTACGATAAAGATAAATTTCTTTTGTTGCCTGATTGTCATAAGTAATTTCCAATTTCGGACGTTCATTGACTGTTACTGACTGTGGAATCTCATCACTCTTTGTTCCATCCCTATAGACAATTTTTGCTGCACCATTAACCTGAACTTCAATGTCTCTGATACGATAAGCTGCCTTGTTGTTTTTAGCATAGATAGCTTCCTTAACAGCATTCATCTCACTCTCTGTGAGATGATTCTTATCTACTACAGGAGTAAAGTCTGGATTTTTTATTTTAAATTCTGGTTCGTGCTTATAGCGCTCATTCAAGGCACGTTGCTTGATAAAGAAGTTCCCTTTATTTGCGTCCCCAGCTTGAGTATAGTTACCTGCCTTATCTGTTGCGACAGCATTTCTGCGCCAATGATTCCCACCGTCAAATGTCAAATCATCCTTCATGTGTCCCATAGCAGTAATACGAGCTGGACTAGATGTAGTTGCTACGATTTCGCCATCAGAATCAGATAAAAAAGTGGCCGAACCAGTACCGTATTTATCATCTCCAAATATGTTTCTAGCCATCTCTTCAGCAGGTCTTGTATTATCTGATTGTGCAACAAGTTTAAATTCTCTCAATTTACCCTTGTTATCAGTCGCAGTCATATCAACTTTGAAATCATCACCAGCATAGATATAGTAATAATTGTTGCCGTCTGTACCTTTTTCTGGAGCAACAGTCTTTCCACCATCACGTGTAACCGATACAGAAACATCAGGAATTTCCTTCTCTATCTCTAGGGTTGCTTTGACTATATCTTGCGTCCTATCCCGATAAGTAATAGTAATATCTCCATTACTAGCTACATTGATTAAACCTTCTTGAAGTCCTTTTTTATAGTCACTTGATCCTGCACCTGAAACAAGATCAGCATTGGCCGTTTTAAAGTTAGCCAACACTTGATTTCTTTCTTCCTCACTTAAATTTGTTAGATTACTAACCGAAACAGCATCGCCACTGACAGGACTATTACGTTCGTTGAAACCTTTGACTGTGATAGTTATATTCTTATATGTCTGTTCATTGTTAGGACTCGAAGCACCAACTTGATAAGAGTATGTTTTCCCAACTGTAGCAGATGCAGTCCCGTTCCCAACAGTTCCCTTAAGCGCAGCTGTTATATTGTCGTAATAACCTTGCACGCCCTTATTAGGCCCTACAACATCAACACCTGGGATAGGGTCAGAAGCTGTCTTATCCCATAACCTTACACTAGTTTTAGAATTCCCTCTAGATATTCTGATAACATTTTCGATATTATCATCATTATACACACTCATATTCTCGTTACCAACTGTTATAGTTGGTGCATTCGAAACCACCCTTGGTTGAGCACTTCTGCTACCTCCACGACTACCAGTTGGAACAGTTGAGCTCATTAAATTGCTATAATTACCAGAAATATTTGCACTTGTAAACGGTTGGCTACTTGTAGCAACTTTTGCGTTCAAGCTTGCAGTTCGTGACTGATTATTTACAGTGGCATGAACCTCAAGCGTTGCTTCTAGGTTTCTTTCTTTACCATGACGGATATCATAGACATACTCATTTCTTGAACCACCACGTTTATCCATATTTTGACCATCAAAGGTTACACGAGTAATCGTCGTATTGGAATCTACATCCGCAATTAGTCCTACATGATGCAAGGCATTGTTAGCGTGCATATTGATACGCCAAACAACTTCGTTAGTATTTGGATTATAATTAGTAGACGCAATTGAAGCTGTCGTACCATGGCTAGAGAATGAGGCTCTAGGAGAAGAGCCTCTCTCTATCGCTTGTCCATTCCGCACATCACGTTGTCCTGAAGTGGCACGCAACACAGTATTAGCAATCGAATTACGAGCAGAGGTCGCTAGTTTTACAGTTTCTGTCAAATCTGCCTTAGGATTAGCAAGAGCTGTCTCGATAGCAGTCACCGCAGCATTCACTTTCGCTATAGCTGCATCACTATTAGGTAAACCGACCGCTTTTGCTAGGTACTCACCCATTTCAGCTGAAAGTTTGGTTAACTTCTTACGATTTTCATCCTGTTGTTTAGCTGAAACTTCCGATGTTGCTATGGCACCAGCAGTCACTCCTGCCAAACTACTTATTTCTGCATTCGTGTCAACCAAACCTTTTTCCAATTTAGCTGATTCCAATACAGGAGCACCTAGCTTAGAGGCAGATAACTCTTCTTTAGCCAACTGACTTTCTTTTGACACAAACTCTGCTTTTCCAGAAGTCTCAGAAGCAGTAGTAGAAAGTGCACTATTACCTGACGTCACCATCGACTGACTAGAGCTTACAGAAGTACTTGCTGAAACGCTAGCCGAAGTTGACGCGCTTTCTGAGGCACTTGTTGACATACTTGCAGAAGTGCTAGCGCTAGCTGATAGACTAGTGGATACTGATTCTGAAGTAGATACACTCTCGCTTACTGAATGAGACAGACTTGCCGAATTCTCCGCATCCACTTTTGCAGTTGTACCAAGGACAACTGTATCATGCGTTGCTAGAGCATCTGAACTATCTAACGTTTTTTCAAGAGCTACCGCTTCGTTTGCAAAAACTTTTGTCTGAGTAGCAACAGCCCCGCCTAATACGGCACCTGTTGCCGCAATACCTCTTATAATATCAAGACCCGTAATCGTTTGATTAGTTTGGTTTTCTACTACTTCGGTCATAACCTGAGTAGTATCTACACCACCACGTAAAACCTTGAATAAACCAAAAAGAGAGGTTGAGGCTCTCAACCAATGCTTACCGGATTTTACCAGTTTGTATCGAGTCACACGATCAGTTTCGCGATATTGACCCTTTTGACGTCTGAAAAACATTTATTTTTTCCCTCCAAAAAATTTCTATATTAATTAGTTTAATGCAATCATTTTTCATTATACACAAATTATCATAGTAAATCAACTTGTTTTTAATATATTTTGCTAAAAAAAAAAAAAAAGCATTTTCTGCTTGATTTTGCATGGAGGTCTCATTGAGAAATAAAATTAATATAATAAACAACCGAATCCCTCATTGACTAGGCTATAAAAAAGAGAAATCCATTATTTTTACCGATGAATACATCATACTTATCCAAAATTAAAAAGAGCATAAATTTTCTTCGTATAGACATATATATTGTATGCTATTCATAGAACTCCTCTCTATTTCCATTAGAATGAAGAGATAGTAAATTTCAAAGTATATAGTTTAACTACTATATTTCTTTAGCAGGCCAGCAAGAAAAAGATGTACTTTGATTTTAATTGACTATTAGTAAGGCAAATAGCTAGACTCACTAACCCTTACAAAAAATCCCACAATGCCATAACATTCGCAGGATTTTCTGACATAGGAGATTTGAATAAAGCACTATAGTAGTTACTAATCCAAGGCCAAAACACCAAGCTTAGTAACTTCCCATTTGCCACAATAACAAAGCCCAAGAATTGATAGCATTCCTGGACTTCTATTATTAGAATATTTAGATCAACCAACATAGCGGTTACCGATTGTTACATTACGACACGGAGTTTGGCAAATCGATTCTATTTGCCAAACGAAGTTAATGAGGCAGTTAGCTAGACCGCAAAATAGCGGCTAGCGTCCAACAATTAGGAACTTCAGTTCCAATTGTTGGTACTGAGTTACATTTTTTCCTCCAACTCTACATCTGGATACTTGTCCGCAAACCAGCGAAGGGCAAAGTCATTTTCAAAGAGGAAGACTGGTTGGTCAAAGCGGTCTTTGGCCAAGATATTGCGACTTGATGACATCCGTTCATCCAAGTCCTCAGGCTTGATCCAACGAACAGTCTTTTTACCCATTGGACTCATGACCACTTCCGCATTGTACTCACCTTCCATACGGTGTTTAAATACTTCAAACTGAAGTTGCCCCACAGCCCCTAGCATGTACTCACCTGTTTGGTAATTCTTATAAAGCTGAATGGCTCCCTCTTGCACCAATTGCTCAATCCCCTTGTGGAAGGATTTTTGCTTCATGACATTCTTAGCAGAAACTTTCATGAAAATTTCAGGAGTAAAGGTTGGCAGGGGTTCAAATTCAAACTTGTTTTTTCCAACTGTCAAAGTATCCCCAACCTGATAAGTACCGGTATCGTAAACCCCGATAATATCCCCTGCCACGGCATTGGTCACATTCTCACGACTTTCCGCCATAAACTGAGTCACATTCGACAGTTTAGCCCCCTTACCAGTACGAGGCAGATTGACACTCATGCCACGCTCAAATTCACCTGACACGATACGGACAAAGGCAATACGGTCACGGTGGCGAGGGTCCATGTTGGCTTGGATTTTAAAGACAAATCCTGAGAAATCCTTGTCATAAGGATCCACAATTTCGCCATCTGTTTTCTTATGCCCATGTGGTTCAGGAGCAAACTTAAGGAAGGTCTCAAGGAAGGTCTGCACCCCAAAGTTAGTGAGGGCTGAACCGAAGAAGACAGGCGTCAATTCTCCAGCAAGGATTGCTTCCTCTGAGAACTCATTCCCAGCTTCATTTAAAAGTTCAATATCATCCTTGACTTGCTCATAGAAAGGATTGCTGCCAAAAAGCTTGTCTCCATCTTCTAGACTGGCAAAACGCTCATCCCCCTTGTAAAGTTCCAAGCGTTGGTTATAGAGGTCATACAAGCCTTCAAAGGCTTTCCCCATCCCGATTGGCCAGTTCATCGGATAGCTCGCAATGCCCAAAACTTCTTCCAATTCTTGCAAGAGGTCCAGCGGCTCACGACCATCACGGTCTAGCTTGTTCATAAAGGTAAAGACTGGAATGCCACGGTGCTTCACAACCTCAAACAATTTCTTGGTTTGAGCCTCGATCCCCTTGGCAGAGTCCACGACCATGACCGCAGCATCCACCGCCATCAAGGTACGATAGGTATCTTCTGAAAAGTCCTCATGCCCTGGTGTATCTAGGATATTCACGCGCTTACCATCGTAGTCAAACTGCATAACAGATGAAGTAACGGAAATCCCACGTTGCTTCTCGATATCCATCCAGTCAGACTTGGCAAAAGTCCCTGTTTTCTTTCCTTTTACGGTACCAGCCTCACGAATTTCGCCCCCAAAGTAGAGCAACTGCTCGGTGATGGTTGTTTTCCCCGCGTCAGGGTGGGAGATGATGGCAAAGGTACGACGTTTCTTAATTTCTTCTTGAATATTCATAAGTTCTCTTTCTTTGATTCTCTATTTTTCTTGTTTCAATAGCTAAGAATGATTTCTACATTGGATTTTACCATTCCTTTCAACACTCCATTATATCGGATTTTGCCATTTTTTTCAATTTCTATTTCTTTTCAGCTCCCCCTCCCTTATTTATAGGAAAATATGGTAAAATAGAACAGACTAAAAATCATCATTTCACGAAAGGATGCAAGATGAAAATTACGCAAGAAGAGGTAACACACGTTGCCAATCTTTCAAAATTAAGATTCTCTGAAGAAGAAACTGCTGCCTTTGCGACAACCTTGTCTAAAATTGTTGACATGGTTGAATTGCTGGGCGAAGTTGACACAACCGGTGTCGCACCTACTACAACTATGGCTGACCGCAAGACCGTACTCCGCCCTGATGTGGTCGAAGAAGGAACAGACCGTGATCGCTTGTTTAAAAACGTACCTGAAAAAGACAACTACTATATCAAGGTACCAGCTATCCTAGACGATGGAGGAGATGCCTAATGACTTTCAACAATAAAACCATTGAAGACTTGCACAATCTCCTTGTTTCTAAGGAAATTTCTGCAACAGAATTAACCCAAGCAACACTTGAAGATATCAAGTCTCGCGAGACAGCTATCAACGCTTTCGTCACCATCGCTGAAGACCAGGCTCTTGCTCAAGCTAAAGCCATTGATGAAGCTGGAATCGATGCTGACAATGTCCTTTCAGGAATTCCACTTGCTGTTAAGGATAACATCTCTACAGACGGCATTCTCACAACTGCTGCCTCAAAAATGCTCTACAACTACGAGCCTATCTTTGATGCGACTGCGGTTGCCAATGCAAAAGCCAAGGGTATGATTGTCGTCGGAAAAACCAACATGGACGAATTTGCCATGGGTGGTTCAGGTGAGACTTCACACTATGGTGCCACTAAAAATGCTTGGGACCACAGCAAGGTTCCTGGTGGATCATCAAGTGGTTCTGCCGCAGCCGTAGCCTCAGGCCAAGTCCGTTTGTCTCTTGGATCTGATACTGGTGGTTCTATCCGCCAACCTGCTGCCTTCAACGGGATTGTTGGTCTCAAACCAACCTACGGAACAGTTTCACGTTTCGGTCTCATTGCCTTTGGTAGCTCATTAGACCAGATTGGACCTTTTGCTCCGACTGTTAAGGAAAATGCTCTCTTGCTCAACGCTATTGCCAGCGAAGATACCAAAGACTCTACTTCTGCTCCTGTCCGAATTGCCGACTTTACTTCAAAAATCGGCCAAGACATCAAGGGTATGAAAATCGCTTTGCCTAAGGAATACCTTGGTGAAGGGATTGACCCAGAGGTTAAGGAAACCATTCTGAATGCTGCTAAGCACTTTGAAAAATTGGGTGCTATCGTTGAAGAAGTCAGCCTTCCTCACTCTAAATACGGTGTTGCGGTCTACTACATCATCGCTTCATCTGAAGCTTCATCAAACTTGCAACGCTTTGACGGTATTCGTTACGGCTACCGCGCAGAAGATGCGACTAATCTTGATGAAATCTATGTAAACAGCCGTAGCCAAGGTTTCGGTGAAGAGGTAAAACGTCGTATCATGCTAGGTACTTTCAGCCTTTCATCAGGTTACTATGATGCTTACTACAAAAAGGCTGGTCAAGTTCGTACACTCATCATTCAAGATTTCGAAAAAGTCTTTGCGGATTACGACTTGATTTTGGGCCCAACTGCACCAAGCGTTGCCTATGACTTGGATTCTCTCAACCACGACCCAGTTGCCATGTACTTGGCTGACCTTTTGACCATCCCAGTCAACTTAGCTGGTCTCCCAGGAATTTCGATTCCTGCTGGATTCTCTCAAGGTCTACCTGTCGGTCTGCAATTGATTGGTCCTAAGTACGCTGAGGAAACCATTTACCAAGCTGCTGCTGCTTTTGAGGCAACAACAGACTACCACAAACAACAACCCGTGATTTTTGGAGGTGACAACTAATGAACTTTGAAACAGTCATCGGACTTGAAGTCCACGTAGAGCTCAACACCAATTCAAAAATCTTCTCACCTACTTCTGCCCACTTTGGAAATGAGCAAAATGCCAACACTAACGTGATTGACTGGTCTTTCCCAGGAGTTCTGCCAGTTCTCAATAAAGGTGTTGTTGATGCCGGTATCAAGGCTGCTCTTGCCCTCAATATGGACATCCACAAAAAGATGCACTTTGACCGCAAGAACTACTTCTATCCTGACAATCCTAAAGCCTACCAAATTTCTCAGTTTGATGAGCCAATCGGTTATAACGGCTGGATTGAAGTCGAGTTAGAAGACGGTACAACTAAGAAAATCGGTATCGAACGCGCCCACCTAGAAGAAGATGCTGGTAAAAACACCCACGGTACAGATGGCTACTCTTATGTTGACCTCAACCGTCAAGGGGTGCCCTTGATTGAGATTGTATCTGAAGCGGACATGCGCTCACCAGAAGAAGCCTACGCTTATCTGACAGCCCTCAAGGAAGTTATCCAGTACGCTGGTATTTCTGACGTTAAGATGGAAGAAGGTTCGATGCGTGTGGATGCTAACATCTCCCTTCGTCCTTATGGTCAAGAGAAATTCGGTACCAAGACTGAGTTGAAGAACTTGAATTCCTTCTCAAATGTTCGCAAGGGTCTTGAATACGAAGTCCAACGTCAGGCTGAAATCCTACGCTCAGGTGGTCAAATTCGCCAAGAAACACGCCGTTACGATGAAGCCAACAAGACAACTATCCTCATGCGTGTTAAGGAAGGCGCTGCTGACTACCGCTACTTCCCAGAACCTGACCTACCTATCTTTGAAATTTCAGATGAGTGGATCGAAGAAATGCGTACAGAGTTGCCAGAGTTTCCAAAAGAACGCCGTGCGCGTTATGTATCTGACCTTGGCTTGTCAGACTATGATGCTAGTCAGTTAACTGCGAACAAAGTCACTTCTGATTTCTTTGAAAAAGCTGTTGCCCTCGGTGGCGATGCTAAACAAGTCTCTAACTGGCTCCAAGGTGAGGTTGCTCAGTTCTTGAACGCTGAAGGAAAAACACTAGAACAAATCGAATTGACACCAGAAAACTTGGTTGAAATGATTGCCATCATCGAAGACGGTACTATCTCTTCTAAGATTGCCAAGAAAGTCTTTGTCCACCTAGCTAAAAATGGCGGTGGCGCGCGTGAATACGTGGAAAAAGCTGGCATGGTTCAAATCTCAGATCCAGCTGTCTTGATTCCAATTATCCACCAAGTCTTTGCGGATAACGAAGCCGCAGTTGCCGACTTCAAGTCAGGCAAACGTAACGCAGATAAGGCCTTTACAGGATTCCTGATGAAAGCTACTAAAGGACAAGCTAATCCACAAGTCGCCCTCAAACTCCTTGCCCAAGAATTAGCGAAGTTGAAAAAAGATTAATATGTAAAAGAAACCAGCCCTGAGGTTGGTTTTTTCGCACCTACCAAATCCCAATAACTATTTTGGCTTTATTTCCAGAAGATTTTATGGTAAAATGAAGAGTAATAATATTTATTAAAGAGGTAAAAACATGATTGAAGCAAGCAAATTGAAAGCTGGTATGACATTTGAAACTGCAGACGGAAAATTGATCCGCGTTTTGGAAGCTAGCCACCACAAACCAGGTAAAGGGAACACGATCATGCGTATGAAATTGCGTGATGTCCGTACTGGTTCTACATTTGACACAAGCTACCGTCCAGAAGAAAAATTCGAACAAGCTATTATCGAGACTGTTCCAGCTCAATACTTGTATAAAATGGATGAAACTGCCTACTTCATGAACACTGAAACGTACGACCAATACGAAATTCCAGTCGTAAACGTTGAAAACGAATTGCTTTACATCCTTGAAAACTCTGATGTTAAAATCCAATTCTACGGAACTGAAGTAATCGGTGTAACTGTACCAACTACTGTTGAATTGACAGTTGCTGAAACACAACCATCTATCAAAGGTGCTACTGTTACAGGTTCTGGTAAACCAGCAACTATGGAAACTGGACTTGTTGTCAACGTTCCTGACTTCATCGAAGCTGGACAAAAATTGATCATCAACACTGCAGAAGGAACTTACGTTTCTCGTGCCTAATCTCTAGAAAGAGGTCATTCTATGGGAACTGAAGAACAATTTGGCGAAATCGTTATCGCTCCACGTGTACTTGAAAAAATCATTGCCATCGCAACTGCTAAAGTTGATGGTGTCCATTCATTTTCAAATAAATCCGTATCTGATACCCTATCAAAACTCTCTCTTGGTCGTGGCGTCTACTTAAAAGAAAGCAACGAAGAACTAACTGCTGACATCTACCTCTACCTTGAGTATGGTGTGAAAGTACCAAAAGTGGCTCTTGCTATTCAAAAAGCGGTCAAAGATGCTGTCCATGATATGGCAGATGTGGAACTTGCTGCTGTCAATATCCATGTTACAGGAATTGTTCCAGACAAAACACCAAAACCTGAGTTGAAAGATCTATTTAACGAGGACTTCCTCAATGACTAGTCCATTATTAGAATCTAGACGCGAACTTCGTAAATGCGCTTTTCAAGCTCTCATGAGCCTTGAATTTGGCACAG
Source organism: Streptococcus sp. K0074 (assembly GCF_048843365.1). Lineage (GTDB taxonomy): Bacteria > Bacillota > Bacilli > Lactobacillales > Streptococcaceae > Streptococcus > Streptococcus mitis_BM. The sequence continues at coordinate 663,937 of NZ_CP184836.1, read as the reverse complement.
ACATGGAAACAGCTTGTCGCTTTGCCTACACACATGACCGTGAAGATGAAGATGTACAAATTCCAGCCTTTCTTCTGAACTTGGTTTCTGGTGTTCAAGCTCAAAAAGACGAGTTGGATAAACAAATCAACCAGCACCTCAAGTCCGGCTGGACAGTTGAACGCTTGACCTTGGTCGAAAAAAACTTACTACGCTTGGGTATCTTTGAAATCACTTCATTTGATACACCTCAGCTGGTAGCAGTCAATGAAGCCATTGAACTTGCCAAGAATTTTTCAGATCAAAAATCAGCCCGCTTTATCAACGGACTGCTTAGTCAATTTGTAACTGAAGAAAATGAATAATCAAAAAGGTGTTTGGTCTTCCAAGCACCTTTTGTTGTGTCCTCGACACAGAGTAAGAACCTCAAAAAACTAGAACTGACTGCCAGTTCTAGTTTTTATATTAGTATTTTCTAAATCGTTGATAACGCTCTTCCAACAACTCTTCTAGAGTTTTTTGTGAAAGTAGGGCTAGCTCCGTTTGGAGTTCTTTTTTGACATTCTTAATTAGTTCTTTGCTAGAAAGTCCCGTTTCAGAGATCACCTTGTCCACCACGTCCATTTCTAACAACTCATGTGAAGTGATTTTCATCAGTTCTGCTGCTTCCATAGCACGACTGCCATCCTTCCATAGAATGGAAGCAAAGCCTTCTGGACTGAGAATGGCATAGATAGAATTTTCCAGCATCCAGACACGGTCTGCGACTGCTAGAGCCAGAGCCCCACCTGAACCACCTTCACCGATAATGATGGCGATAATAGGAACTTTTAGGTCACTCATTTCCATGAGATTACGAGCAATAGCTTCTCCCTGTCCACGTTCTTCCGCCCCCACACCAGGATAGGCACCTGCAGTATTGATAAGGGTCACAACTGGACGGCCAAACTTTTCAGCCTGTTTCATTAAACGCAAGGCCTTGCGGTAGCCTTCTGGGTGCGGTTGCCCAAAATTCCGTCTAAGATTATCTTGTAAGCTCTTGCCTTTTTGGATACCAACCACTGTTACAGCTTGGTCTCCAAGCCAGCCGATACCACCCACAACTGCACCATCATCTCGAAAAGAACGGTCACCATGTAATTGGATAAATTCATTAAAAATGCCTGTCGCAAAGTCCAAGGTTGTCAAGCGACTCTGCTCACGCGCTTCTCTGACTATTTTTGCAATATTCATCTAGGACCCCCTCCGTGCAATCTGACTAGACTAGCAATCGTATCTGGCAAGTCTCTTCTTTTGACAATAGCATCCACAAAACCATGTTCCAATAGGAATTCTGCCTTTTGAAACCCTTCAGGCAAGCTTTCACGAACCGTATTTTCAATCACACGACGCCCAGCAAAACCGACCAAGCTCTGTGGTTCAGCCAGAATGATATCTCCTTCCATAGCGAAAGAAGCTGTTACACCACCTGTCGTTGGATCTGTCAAAATGGTCAAGTAAAATAGGCCTGCATTTGAATGACGTTTAACTGCTGCAGAGATCTTGGCCATCTGCATGAGACTCATGATTCCTTCCTGCATACGGGCTCCACCAGAGGCTGTGAAGAGAACAACTGGCAATTGTTCGACAGTCGCATACTCAAACAAACGAGTGATTTTCTCCCCTACAACCGTACCCATAGAAGCCATGATAAAGTTGGAATCCATAATCCCAAGAGCTACAGTCTGACCTTTAACAAGAGCAGTTCCTGTCACAACGGCTTCATCCAACCCTGTTTTTTCCCGCATGGTTGTTAGTTTCTTTTGATAACCAGGGAAATGCAAAGGATCCTTGCTTTCAATCCCTGTAAACAATTCCTTAAAGGTTCCCATATCAATTGTCAAAGCCAAGCGTTCTTGGGCAGAAATACGAAAGGTATAGCTACAGTTAGGACAGATACGCTCACTTCCCAGATCCTTCTGATAAATGGTATGCTTACAACCTGGACACTTAGAAAATAATTCATCTGGAACCTCTGGCTTTGCTTGAGGTTTTTCCCTAACCGAACGATTGGGATTGATTCGAATATACTTATCTTTTTTACTAAATAGAGCCATTGATTCCCCTTTTCGGTTTAAACTCTTAAAGTCATTTTATTCTTTTTCTTGATATTTAGGTAAGAAGGTTTCCATCAAGAAGGAAGTATCATAATCTCCAGCAATGACATTGCGATCTGAAATGAGGTCAAGCTGGAAATCTGCATTGGTCTGCACCCCTTCAATCTCTAATTCATAGAGGGCACGTTGCATTTTCATCAAGGCATCAAAACGATTTTCACCGTGAACGATAACTTTGGCAATCATACTGTCATAATAAGGTGGAATGGTATAGCCTGGATAAACTGCTGAATCCACGCGCAAACCAACTCCACCACTTGGAAGATAGAGATTGGTAATCTTACCTGGACTTGGAGCAAAGTTAAAGGCTGGATTTTCTGCATTGATACGACATTCAATAGCATGACCTCGTAGAACAATATCTTCTTGCTTAACAGACAGAGGTTGACCTGCTGCAATGCGAATTTGTTCCTTAACGATATCCACACCTGAAACAAATTCTGTTACTGGATGTTCTACTTGTACACGAGTATTCATCTCCATAAAATAGAATTTACCGCTAGCTTCATCAAGAAGAAACTCAATAGTCCCTGCATTCTCATAGCCAACAGACTCTGCCGCTCGAACAGCAGCAGCACCGATTTCATGGCGCAGCGTTTTTCCGATTGCAATCGAAGGACTTTCTTCCAAAACCTTTTGGTTATTCCGTTGAAGAGAACAATCCCGTTCACCCAAGTGAATCACATGTCCATGCTCATCTCCTAGGATTTGAACCTCAATATGGCGAGCTGGATAAATAACCCGTTCTATGTACATAGCACCATTGCCATAATTGGCCTTGGCTTCGCTTGAAGCAGTTTCAAAGGCAGAAACGAGGTCTTCTGGTTTTTCAACCTTACGAATCCCTTTACCACCTCCACCTGCTGAAGCCTTGAGCATAACAGGATAGCCAATTTTTTCAGCAACAATCAAGGCTTCCTCAGAGTTATGCACTTCTCCATCTGAACCTGGTATAACAGGCACGCCTGCTTTGATCATCTGAGCGCGCGCATTGATCTTATCCCCCATCATATCCATGACATGACCAGATGGGCCGATAAACTTGATACCAACTTCTTCACACATGGTAGCAAATTTGGAATTTTCACTGAGAAATCCAAAACCTGGGTGAATAGCTTCTGCCTCAGTCAAGACTGCAGCTGATAGAACCGCATTAATATTGAGATAAGACTCTGTTGGCTTACCAGGGCCAATACAAACTGCTTCATCTGCCAAAAGCGTATGAAGGGCTTCCTTATCAGCAGTTGAATAAACCGCCACCGTCGCAATGCCCAATTCACGCGCCGCACGGATAATACGAACCGCAATTTCACCACGATTGGCAATTAAAATTTTTCGAAACATGGAGAACCTCCTTAGTTCCCTATTGCAAAGGTAAGAGTACCACTAGCTGCAAGCTTGCCATCCACTTCAGCCTTTGCTTCAACCACGGCAATGGTACCGCGACGTTTTACAAACGTTGCCGTCATAACTAATTGATCACCTGGTACAACTTGCTTCTTGAACTTAACCTTATCCATACCAGCGTAAAAGACCAGTTTTCCTTTATTTTCAGGTTTTGACAACTCCAAGACACCAGCTGTTTGCGCCAATGCTTCCATGATAAGAACACCTGGCATAACTGGATATTGAGGGAAATGACCGTTAAAGAAGGGCTCATTGATGGTTACATTTTTGATGGCAACAATAGTGTCCTCGCTCACTTCCAACACACGATCCACTAGGAGCATAGGGTAACGGTGGGGTAGAGCCTCTTTGATTCCTTGAATATCAATCATTTGATACGTACCAATCCTTTACCAAACTCTACCATTTCTTCATTAGAAACGAGAATTTCTGTTACCACACCATCCTTAGGAGCTGGGATTTCATTCATGACTTTCATGGCTTCAATAATAACCAAAGTTTGGCCTTTCTTGACACTATCTCCAACTGTAACAAAAGCTGGTTTATCAGGTCCTGCAGCTAGGTAAGCCACCCCAACAAGTGGGCTCTCTACAACATCTCCCTCAGCAGCCACGCTTGCTTCAGCTGGCGTCGAAGTTTCTTCCACTACAGTCTCTGCTGGAGCAGATGTAGGAACTACTGGACTAGGTGTTGCTAGAACTGGTGCTGGAGCAACTTGAGGTGCAACTTCAGATACAAGTCTCGCTTCATTCTTGCTAAACTCCAACTCATCCGTCCCATTCTTATAAGAAAATTCTCTCAAACTTGACTGGTCAAATTGAGCCATCAAGTCTTTAATATCGTTTAAATTCATACTTACTTATTCTCCCAACGTTTGAAAGCAAGAACTGCATTGTGGCCACCAAAACCAAAGGTATTTGAAATAGCGTATGGAATTTCTTGCTCCAAGCCTTGTCCATAAACGACATTGGCTTCGATATAATCTGATACTTCACTTGTCCCAGCTGTCATTGGAACAAAGTTATGACGCATAGCCTCGATTGTTACGATAGCTTCTACTGCACCTGCAGCCCCCAGCAAATGTCCTGTGAAAGACTTGGTTGATGATACAGGTACTTCCTTACCAAGAACAGCTACGATCGCACCACTTTCTCCTTTTTCATTAGCAGGAGTTGAGGTTCCGTGAGCATTGACATAGGCTACTTGTTCTGGGGAAATCTCAGCTTCTTCCAAGGCTAGTTTGATGGCCTTGATAGCTCCCTGACCTTCTGGATGAGGAGAAGTCATGTGGTAGGCATCACAGGTATGTCCATAACCAACCACTTCAGCGAGTATCGTTGCCCCACGTTTTTCTGCATGTTCAAGACTTTCAAGAACCAACATCCCTGAACCTTCTCCCATGACAAAACCGTTACGGTCTTTATCAAATGGAATGGAAGCACGAGATGGATCCTCTGTAGTAGAGAGAGCTGTCAGTGCTTGGAAACCAGCAATAGCAAAAGGTGTGATAGAAGCTTCTGAACCACCTACCAACATAACATCTTGGAAACCAAATTTAATTGAGCGGAAGGCATCCCCAATCGCGTCATTTGATGAAGCGCAGGCAGTATTGATGGATTTACAAACACCGTTTGCTCCAAAACGCATGGCAACATTTCCTGAAGCCATATTTGGCAAGGCTTTTGGAAGGGTCAATGGTTTCACACGTTTTGGTCCTTTGTCATGGAGGCGAAGCACTTGATCTTCAATTTCTTTGATTCCACCAATACCTGAGGCAACAATAACACCAAAACGATCTTTATCAAGGGCCTCTACATCCAAATTGGCATGATTAACAGCTTCTTGGGCTGCGTACAAGGCATACAAAGAGTAGTTATCAAAACGATTGGTATCTTTCTTTACAAAGTATTTATCAAAAGGAAAATCTTGGACTTCTGCCGCATTATGCACATCAAAGTCACTATGATCAAATTTTGTAATTTGACCAATTCCGATTTTTCCAGTTGTCAAACTATTCCAAAATTCTTCTGGTGTATTTCCGATTGGAGATGTTACTCCATAACCTGTTACTACTACGCGATTTAGTTTCATCTTTTTTACCTCTAGCTTCTGCTACATACTTAAGCCACCATCAATGGCAACCACTTGACCAGTTAGATAATCTTGGCCTGCTAAAAATACTGTCAAATCTGCAACCTGCTCTGCCTGCCCAAATGCTTTCATAGGAATTTGTGCCAGCATAGCATCTTTTACCTTGTCTGATAGAACAGCTGTCATATCGGACTCAATCATTCCAGGTGCAATAGCATTAACCCTGATATTGCGATTGGCCACTTCACGAGCCACAGACTTGGTAAAACCAATCAAACCAGCCTTAGAAGCTGCATAGTTAGCTTGACCGATATTTCCCATCAAACCAACAACACTAGACATATTAATGATAGCACCTTCTCTGGCTTTCATCATCGGTTTCAAGACTGATTGTGTCATGTTAAAGGAACCAGTCAAGTTAACCTTGAGAACTTTTTCAAAATCCGCTTCTGTCATCTTGAGCATCAGGGTATCTTGGGTAATCCCTGCATTGTTGACCAAAACATCTACTGAACCTAGCTCTGCAATAGCTTGCTCAACCATACGTTTAGCATCTGCAAAATTTGACACATCTCCTGAAATGGGAACTACCTTGACACCATAGTTTGCAAACTCGGCTAGCAAGTCCTCTGAGATTGCCCCACGGCTGTTTAAAACAATATTGGCTCCTACCTGAGCAAACTTGTGGGCGATGGCAAGACCAATTCCACGACTCGAACCTGTAACAAAGATATTTTTATTTTTTAGTTGCATTCTTTTCTCCTGTTTCCTCCTGTATTTATGGGAGAAGGGATTACTAGTTTCCTAGAAGAGCTTCCAGGCTAGCCTGATCTTCAACATTGGCTAGTTTAGCCGTCTTATCAATCTTTTTAACAAAGCCTGACAAGACTTTCCCTGGGCCAATCTCTATAAAGTTGGTTACGCCTGCTTCTTGCATAACTGCAATGCTTTCATAGAAACGAACTGGCTCCTTAACCTGACGCGTCAAAAGTTGAACAATGTCTTCTTTTTTCATAACTGTAGCTTCTGTATTGCCGACTAGGGGACAAGTGAAATCTGAAAAACTTACCTGAGCTAGAGTTTCAGCTAGTTTCTGGCTAGCAGGCTCAAGGAGAGCGGTATGAAAGGGACCTGACACCTTGAGAGGAATCAAGCGTTTGGCACCTGCTTCCTGCAAGAGTTCGACAGCTCGGTCAACTGCAGCCACTTCTCCACCAATCACGATTTGTGCAGGTGTATTATAGTTGGCTGGGGTAACCACTCCAAGCTCAGAAGCTTTTTGACAGGCTTCCTCAATGACCTCTACTGGTGTATTGAGAACTGCTACCATCTTACCAGAGCCAGCAGGAGCTGCTTCTTCCATATAGGCGCCACGCTTAGCAACCAAGGCTACCGCATCTTCAAAATCCAAGGCACCGCTGGCCACCAAGGCAGAGTATTCTCCAAGAGACAAACCAGCAACCATATCAGGCTGATACCCCTTTTCTTGCAATAAACGATAGATAGCAACCGAAGTTGCTAAAATAGCTGGTTGCGTATAGCGGGTCTGATTAAGTTTTTCTTCTTCTGTATCAATGAGATAACGCAAATCATAACCGAGTACCTGACTCGCTTGATCAATCGTTTCTTTGACAATCGGATACTGATCATAGAGATCCCGTCCCATACCTAGATACTGGGCACCTTGGCCAGCAAATAAAAAGGCTGTTTTAGTCATTTCTTACAACTCCTACCCAACGAGAGGCTTCTTCTTGAATTTTCTTAGCTGCTCCGTAGTACAAATCTTTTAGGATTTCTTCTGCTGTTTCTTCCTTGGAAACAAGCCCTGCAATCTGACCTGCCATAACAGATCCGCCATCCACATCTCCGTGAACAACTGCTTTGGCTAGGGCACCTGCTCCCATTTGTTCAAAAATTTCCAAATCTGGATTTTCTTGTTTAAAGGCATCTTTCTCAGCTTTTTCAAAATCACGAGTCAACTGATTTTTAATAGCACGAACAGCATGGCCAAAATGTTGGGCTGAAATCGTAGTATCAATATCTCTAGCTTTTAAAATCTTGGCCTTATAATTCGGATGGGCATTAGACTCTTTTGCAACGACGAAACGTGTTCCAACCTGAATAGCCTCTGCACCTAGCATAAAACCAGCAGCAGCACCTTCTCCATCCGCAATCCCTCCTGCAGCAATAACAGGAATAGATACAGCTGCAGCTACCTGGCGCACCAAGGTCATAGTTGTTAATTTACCGATATGCCCCCCAGCTTCCATTCCTTCTGCAATAACAGCGTCCGCACCGATTTTTTCCATGCGTTTAGCTAAAGCAACACTTGGTACAACAGGAATAACTGTAATACCAGCTTCGTGAAAGCGTTCCATGTATTTACCAGGATTTCCTGCGCCTGTTGTAACAACCTTAACACCTTCCTCTATGACAAGGTCTACAATATCTTCCACAAAGGGAGACAAGAGCATGATGTTGACACCAAAAGGCTTATCCGTCAATGATTTGATTTTATCAATATTTGCCTTGACAACTTCTTTAGGGGCATTTCCCCCACCGATAATCCCTAGCCCTCCAGCCTTGGAAACAGCCCCTGCCAAATCACCATCAGCAACCCAGGCCATTCCTCCTTGGAAAATAGGATAATCAATGTTCAATAATTCTGTAATACGCGTTTTCATAGTGCCTCCATCGTTTCTTGCTTACGTAATAGTTCGATACTGTCATAATTTGACAATCAAACTATTGCCTAAACAAGAGGGAGCGGGTTTCCCTACTCCTTCTATCTTATATTCTGCTTATTTCGTTTGCTCTTCAACGTAGGCAACCAAGTCACCAACTGTTTTCAAGTCATCTTCTGCTTCGATTTGGATATCAAAAGCATCTTCGATTTCTGAAATTACTTGGAACAAGTCCAATGAATCTGCGTCCAAGTCATCAAAAGTTGATTCAAATGTTACTTCTGATGCGTCTTTTCCAAGTTCTTCAACAATAATTTCTTGTACTTTTTCAAATACTGCCATGATAGGACTCCTTTAAAATAAATAGTTTTTTATAACAATGTGTTCACCACATGATTACCTAAATTGTAAGAATGAGCGTGCCCCAGGTCAAGCCTCCACCGAAGCCTGATAGCAGAACAGTCTGGCTACCATCTAAATGGATAAGACCTTGTTCTACACACTCTGAAAGTAAAATCGGGATACTTGCTGCACTGGTATTGCCATATTCCATCATATTGGCTGGAAGTTTGTCTCGGTCGACACCGATTTTTCTAGCCATCTTATCCAAAATACGGTCATTAGCCTGATGAAGTAGCAGATAATCCAAGTCTGTCGCCTCTACAGGAGATTCTTCAATAGTTTGTTTGATAGACTTAGCTACATCTCGAATGGCAAAATCAAAGACCGCGCGCCCATCCATCTTCAAAAATGAATCTGCATTTTCTCGATCTGAAAATGGAGATTGCAAGCCTGAATATCCATAAGTTAGACACTCGCTACGACTCCCATCACTATTAAGACTCTCAGCTAAGAAATGCTCTTGCTCGCTAGCTTCTAGCAAGACTCCACCAGCACCATCTCCAAACAAGACAGCTGTTGATCGGTCCGACCAATCGACTGCCTTAGAGAGGGTTTCACTACCAATCACTAAGCCTTTTTGAAAGCGACCAGAAGCGATAAACTTTTCAGCAGTTGATAAAGCAAATACAAATCCACTGCAAGCAGCTGTTAGGTCAAAAGCAAAAGCTTTTTTGGCACCAATATTAGCTTGGACACGAGCAGCTGTAGAGGGCATCATCGAATCTGGAGTGATGGTAGCTAGGATGATAAAATCCAGCTCTTCTCCTGTGATTCCAGCTTTTTTCATCAGTTTCTTCGCAACCTCTGTAGCCAAATCACTGGTAGATTCTGTTCTTGAAATATGCCTTTGTCGTATTCCCGTCCGACTTGAAATCCACTCATCATTGGTATCCATAATCTGAGCCAAATCATGATTTGTAACCACTTGCTCTGGCACATAATGAGCAACCTGGCTTATTTTTGCAAAAGCCATTATTTCAAATCCTCCAAAAATTGATAAAGTTTCGTCAAACCTTTGCCCATAACCTCAGTTTCTTCCTTGCTCATACCGTCGATAATATTTTCAACCATGGCCTTATGGAAGCGTTTATGTAGTCTATGAACCAAGCGACCCTTCTTTGTCAAATGCAGATGCACCACACGACGATCCTGCTCTGAACGAATGCGTTCAATGTACCCCTTACGTTCGAGATTATTTAAACTCGTCGTAACAGTCCCAAGAGTCACCATCAACTCTTTTGACACTTGACTTGGCGTCACGTCTGGGAATTTTCCAATTACATCGATTGTATGGACTTCTTTGATGGAGATATCTTTGAAACGACTACCCCTCAAGCTAACTTCCTCGATGACGAGGACATTGTTAAATATAGATGTTAAATATTCATTAATTCGTTGGTAGTCCAATCTCTTTTCCCTCCTTTTCAAAAAACTTTCACAATCAAAACATTTGACAAAAAAATTATATCAAAGTTCAAAGAATGGTGCAAGTATTTTTCTATTTTCCTGTGAATTTAGGTCTTCTTCTCTCCGAATGAGCTCGCACTCCTTCTTTAAAATCCTCTGTTTGAGCTAAGGATTCCTGTAGGTTCAGTTCTAAAATAGCATAATCTTGCCAATCTTTAAATTGACTCTCCCAAACCAACTTCTTGATGGCAGCATAGGAATTAGCTGAGCCACGTCTTAATTTTTTAAGAAGCTGTTCTCTGGTCTTTTCTAGTTTGTCAGCTTCACATACACGATAAACAAGACCCCAATCCAGAGCTTTATCAGCAGTCAAAGCCTCTCCTGTCATAGCTAGTTGAGCAGCACGCGTCACACCGATACTGCGGCTCAAGAGATAAATCCCACCTGCATCTGGAGCCAAACCAACTCCGACAAAGGCTTGGATAAACTTAGCCTTATCCGTTGCAAGACAGAAATCCGCAGCAACAGCCATATTCGCTGCGGCACCTGCAACAGCCCCGTCAACCTCCATCAAGACAGGTTTGGCTATTTGCTTGATTTTATAAGAAATATCATTTACCAACTCTGCGATTTTCGTCAATGATGGAATATCATCCTCATCTACTGCCCGCTTCATCTCTACCAAATCTCCCCCAACTGAAAAGACCTTTCCACTAGCATTGATCAAGATAAAACGCACAGACGAATTCTCTTCTGCCAGAGTCAAGGTTTCTAAAATTTCCTCACACATGGGAATGTGGAAGCCGTTAGCGACATGAGGACGGTTTAAAGTAATAATTGCCAAGTCCTCTTCAAGCTGATAAATAATATGTTCCATCAGGACTCCTTTTTATTTTATAAGCAGTTTAAATTATTTCATTATCGAAGTATATCTTTTTTAGGAGTAGAAAGCAAGAAAAAATCGACTGAAAGTGTCTCAGCTGATTTTGAATTATGAAATTTTAAAAGTTAATTATCTTATTTGAATCAATGTATTTAATATGATATAGTTATAAAAAACTTATTTTTGAAAAAGGAGTAAATTCATGTATAGAAACTTGATAAAAGTTGCAAAAGATGTCGTAAAGTTAGCAAATAAAAGAGATAAAGATAGACGAGAGAACAAAACTTTCAAAATTATTTCTTTAGCTGATATACAAATTTCAGACGAATTTGATTTGCTATCAAAACAAATAGTAGAACTTCTCATGAAATTGAATCGTGATGAAGTCATTGCACTTCAAACCATCATGTATCTAGGTAGAGAAAATAATGTTGAACAAAAATCTCCTGACGAAATCTTTCTCACCCGTTTTGATGAGGTAAAATCATCAAGTCAAGATTCTAAAGAAATAGAAGTTCTTTACATGGTTGACAAACCATTAGGTGAATATCTTACAGAAGGATACCGAATCCTTGGTATTAGACTATAAATCAAACTGAGAAATCATATGCAGTAAGTCTTGGGACAAACTGCTTTTTATATTCCTTTTTCTTCATTGAAAAAAGCCTTTCTTTCTGCTATAATCGTATAAAATACTTACTTTAGGAGTTCTTATGAAAGTTGTTAAATTTGGAGGTAGCTCTCTTGCCTCTGCTGGTCAATTAGAAAAAGTTTTAAACATCGTAAAAAGCGATCCTGAACGCCGTTTTGTAGTTGTTTCTGCTCCTGGTAAACGCAATGCTGAAGATACTAAGGTTACGGATGCCTTGATTAAATACTACCGCGACTATGTTGCTGGTAACGATATTAGCAAGAGCCAAAACTGGATTATCGACCGCTATGCAGCTATGGTTAGTGAATTAGAACTGAAACCAGCTGTTCTAGAGAAAATTTCAAAAAGCATTCGTGCCTTGGCAAGTCTTCCTATCGAAGAAAACGAATTTCTCTACGATACTTTCCTAGCAGCGGGTGAAAATAACAATGCTAAATTGATTGCTGCCTACTTTAACCAAAATGGTATCGATGCACGCTATGTTCACCCTCGAGAAGCTGGGATTGTGGTAACAAGTGAACCTGGCAACGCTCGCATCGTGCCATCAAGTTATGACAAGATTGAAGAATTGACAAATGCAAATGAAGTCCTTGTCATTCCTGGTTTCTTTGGAGTTACCAAGGAAAATCAAATCTGTACCTTCTCACGTGGAGGATCAGACATTACAGGTTCTATCATTGCTGCAGGTGTAAAAGCCGACCTCTATGAAAACTTTACGGACGTTGATGGTATCTTTGCAGCTCACCCAGGCATTATCCACCAACCACACTCGATTCCTGAGTTGACCTACCGTGAAATGCGTGAGTTGGCTTATGCAGGATTCTCAGTTCTTCATGACGAAGCCCTTCTCCCTGCCTACCGAGGAAAAATTCCTCTGGTTATCAAGAATACCAACAACCCTGAACACCCAGGTACTCGTATCGTTCTAAAACACAGTAGTGATGAATTCCCAGTAGTAGGAATTGCTGGTGATTCAGGCTTTGTCAGCATCAACATGTCGAAATACCTCATGAATCGTGAAGTTGGATTTGGTCGCAAGGTTCTGCAAATCCTTGAAGACCTCAACATCGGTTGGGAACATATGCCAACAGGTATCGACGATCTTTCAATCATTCTCCGTTCTCGCGAGCTAACTCCTATCAAGGAAGAAGAAATCCTACGTCAATTGGTTCAAAAAGCTGAAGTAGACCATGCAGAAATCGAACACGACCTTTCTATCATTATGATTGTTGGAGAAAAGATGAAGAGTCATATCGGTGTAACAGCTACTGCAACACGTGCTCTATCTGAAAACAAGATCAATATCCAGATGATGTCTCAAGGTTCTAGTGAAGTTTCTATCATGTTCGTTGTCAATAAGGACCAAGAAAAAGCAGCGATTAAAGCCCTCTACAATGCCTTTTTCGGTGAAAGTAAGGAAGACTAACCATGGCCCAATCACTTAACAAAACAGTGCTCCTCAATACAACAGGAACTTCCTATCTCTCTATAGCTGGGAAAGTTGGGAAATTCCTGGTCGGAGATCAGGCTTTAGAATTTTACCCAGATGTCAATGTCGAACAATTTATCCAAATTCCTTGGAGCCATATCAATCAGATTGGAGCCAATGTCACTGGTCGCAAAATCAGTCGCCACTTCGAAGTCTTTACAGACAAAGGAAAATTCCTCTTTGCTTCAAAAGACTCAGGTGCTATTCTCAAAATTGCACGCGAAAAACTGGGTAATGACAAGGTCGTCAAACTTCCTACCCTGATTCAGACAATTGGTCAAAAATTTAAAAATCTATTTGCAAAAAAGTAGAAACTTTAGTATAATCATAGCAACGGATAAGTAGGTTATCTTCTTCTTTCAGAAAGTCTGCGGGTGCTGCGAGCAGATAGGAGGGATAGGTGAAATTCTACCGTTATTCAAAATTACATACACAATCAAGTGCACACCTGTGAAGTTGGATGGAACCGTGGCCCTGCCACTCCAACGCTTTGTCAGGTGTGCTTTTTTCATAAAGGAGTTCTTATGTTAGATATCAAACGTATTCGTACAGACTTTGATGCTGTCGCAGAAAAATTGGCTACACGTGGTGTAGATGCTGCTGTCTTGAATGAGATGAAAGAAATCGATGCTAAGCGTCGTGACATCTTGGTCAAGGTTGAAACTCTCAAGGCAGAACGTAACACAGTTTCTGCTGAGATTGCCCAAGCTAAGCGCAACAAGGAAAATGCAGATGACAAGATTACTGCCATGCAAAATCTATCTGCTGAGGTCAAAGCCTTGGATGCTGAATTGGCAGAAATCGATGCTAAATTGACAGAATTTACTACTACTCTTCCAAACATCCCAGCTGACAGCGTTCCTGTTGGGGTTGACGAAGACGACAATGTGGAAGTTCGCCGTTGGGGTACTCCACGCGAATTTGACTTCGAACCAAAAGCCCACTGGGATCTTGGTGAAGACCTTGGTATTCTTGACTGGGAACGCGGTGGTAAGGTAACAGGAGCTCGCTTCCTCTTCTATAAAGGTCTCGGTGCTCGTTTGGAACGTGCTATCTACAACTTTATGTTGGATGAGCATGGCAAGGAAGGCTATACAGAAGTCATCACGCCTTACATGGTTAACCACGATTCTATGTTTGGTACTGGTCAATATCCAAAATTCAAGGAAGATACTTTTGAATTGAGTGACAGCAATTACGTCCTTATTCCTACAGCTGAAGTTCCTCTGACTAACTACTATCGTGATGAAATCATTGATGGTAAGGAACTGCCAATCTATTTTACTGCTATGAGTCCATCTTTCCGTTCAGAAGCTGGTTCTGCTGGTCGCGATACTCGTGGTTTGATTCGTTTGCACCAATTCCACAAGGTTGAAATGGTGAAATTCGCCAAACCTGAAGAATCATACGAAGAATTAGAAAAGATGACAGCCAACGCTGAAAACATTCTTCAAAAACTAAACTTGCCATACCGTGTAGTTGCTCTTTCTACAGGAGATATGGGCTTCTCAGCTGCTAAGACTTACGACTTGGAAGTTTGGATCCCAGCACAAAATACCTACCGCGAAATCTCAAGCTGTTCAAATACAGAAGATTTCCAAGCACGTCGTGCCCAAATCCGTTACCGTGATGAAGCAGATGGCAAGGTGAAACTCCTCCATACCTTGAACGGTTCTGGACTTGCAGTTGGACGTACAGTGGCTGCTATTCTTGAAAACTACCAAAATGAAGATGGTTCTGTAACCATCCCAGAAGCTCTTCGTCCTTACATGGGTGGAGCTGAAGTCATCAAACCATAAAAAATAAGGTTTAGCTATTTCTAGCTAGACCTTTTTTCGTAACCAATTCAGATAAGCGCCTAATACAAAGAGCAAAATGATTAGGCAAATAACAGTTTCAGCCACTACCAGATAATCCAGAAATGGAAATTTCAAGATTCCCTGAGCCATCTTAAGCGAAGTAGCTGTGATAATGGTCGGGAAGGTGAGGGCTGAGAAGGCTGGTTGAAAACCTTGTTTTAAAATATTGGGCAGGCGAGTCAAAACAAAGAAAAAGAAGGATTGGGAAGCCAAAATCATGACAATCAAGACCCAATTCGGTAGGCTAGTTCCTCCAACTCGAACTAGGGAAGCCAAGAGTAGAGAGAAAGGAGCACAGTAGATTCCTTCTTGACCAAGCAAGGCTAGTGGAAGTGGATGTTTCTTTAAATCGCTATAAATAAGCGGGTAGAGATAGAAGGTTAGGAGAAAACCAAAACTCAAGGTAGCATAGGCAATTTCGATGATACCGACAAGAGGATAGGTCAAAGCTGCCACTGCTATCCCAACATAGAGAACCGTCCAGCTTGGAGTGACATGAACCCTCCGCCCTGGACAAGCAAACTTGATGGTAAAACCAGCAATCAAGGCCAAATCCAAGAGAAATGAAAACCACCAGAGCCCTTGCGCTACCAAGGAAAGATTGGGAAACAGGCGTAGGACATAAGTCGATAAAATCATCCCAGCCATGGGAAAGGTGGCCATTCCTGACAAAAGAGGGGGCTTGGTCAATTCTTGCTTGGTTTCCTTCCAATTAAAGAGATGTAGAATTAGAAAATAAATCCACAAAATCAAACCTGTCAGACTCAATAGATGGGACAGAACCGGCAACGTATCTAAAATAAGATTTCCAGCTCCTGCTAAACCTAGCAAACAACCAGAAAATACCAAGGGGAGTTTTTTCATCCTAACCTCCAATAATCATGTTAGTTTCAGTATAGCATAAAAGCGCTTAAATGAGGACTTAAAAAAACGAAGTCCGATTATTTCAGACTTCATTTTACTCAGATATGAATTAGGCATAAGGTTGCAATTCTGGGTTAATTGGGGTATTAGCTAGGTTGTTGGCATAGTTACAGAGGCTTGCTAGGCTGACACCAAGAACCACATCCAAGGCATTTTGTTGCGTGTAACCAGCTTCTAGAAACTCAGCCAAGGCTTCATCTCCTACACGACCCTTGGTATTGATAACTGCCAAGGTAAACTTAGCTAGGGTGTCCAATTTAGAATCTGTTTCAATTGGAGTACGATTGCGAAGGGCTTGCAGCAGATCATCATTCATCTGGATTTGTTTTATTGAAAAGGCTGTGTGACCTGCGACACAGAAGGCACAACCATTGGTCACAGCTGCCGTGATTTGCACCACTTCGCGCTCAACGGGTGTCAGGCTGTTGCGACGGTTGATAGCTCCGACAGTACGGTAAGCCTCTAAAGCAGTGGGTGCATTAGCCAAGAGACCGATTAGGTTAGGAATATAGCCATTGTTATCTTTTTCTACTGTTTCAAGAACTTCTTTCACTTCTGCTGATGCTGATTCTACTGTATGGATTGTAAATGTTGTCATCATAAAACCTCTTTTCATGTTGTTGAAACCTAGTCTATCACAGATTCTATACCGTGTATAATATATATTTTAAATTGCATCGATAGAAATTTTTTATGAAAGCAAAAAATCACACGCGATGTGTGATTCTATTATTTATTAAAATACTTTTTAGTCTCAGCAATAACGACTGGTGACAAGACTAAGAGGGCAATCAAGTTTGGCAGAGCCATCAAGGCATTGACAATATCTGCGATAATCCAAACCATATCCAACTCGATAAATCCTCCCAACAGGACCATGAGTACAAAGACCACACGGTAAAGCCAGATAAAGCGAACCCCAAAGAGGAACTCAAAACAACGTTCCCCGTAATAGTTCCAACCTAGAATCGTTGTAAAGGCAAAGAGCACAAGGAAGATGGTCAAAAGGGCAGGCCCAAAGTGTGAAAAGACTGTTGAGAAGGCTGACTGAGTCAAGGCAACTCCATTCAAATCACCACTCCAAACACCAGTCACCAAGATGGTCAAACCAGTTAGAGTACAGATAATGAGGGTGTCAATAAAGGTTCCTGTCATGGAAATCAAGCCTTGCTCTACCGGTTCATTTGTCTTAGCCGCAGCCGCTGCAATGGGAGCTGAACCCAGACCAGATTCGTTTGAGAACACACCACGCGCCACACCATTTTGAATAGCCATCCGAATGCTAGCACCGGCAAATCCACCCACCGCAGCAACAGGACTAAAAGCGGATGTCAAGATTAAAGCGATTGTGGTAGGGATTTTCTCGATATTAAAGAAAATAACTGTAAGAGTTCCTAAAATATAAATAATAGCCATAAAAGGAACAACGGTAGTTGAAACCTTTGAAATGGACTTGAGTCCACCAAAGACAGCAATCGCTACAAAGACAGACAAAACGAGAGCGGTGATGGCTGGCGAAATAGCCGTTGTATTTTGGATAGATTCTGTAATCGAGTTGACTTGAGTGAAGGTCCCGATCCCCAACAAAGCTACTAGAACACCTGCCAGGGCAAAGAAGATGGCAAGGGGACGCCACTTTTCTCCCATCCCTAGAAGGATATAATGCATCGGACCTCCCGCCACTGCACCATGGTCATCCTTAGTGCGGTATTTGATAGCTAGTAGTCCTTCCGCATACTTGGTAGCCATCCCAAAGAAAGCAGCCATCCACATCCAAAAGAGGGCTCCTGGTCCACCGACCTTGATAGCCGTCGCCACCCCGATAATATTTCCCGTACCAACTGTCGCTGCGAGGGCTGTACACAAGGCCGCAAAGCTGGACACATCGCCATGCCCCTTGTCCTTAGTAAAAATAAGCTGGAAAGCCTTGGGCAGACGCGAAACCTGCAAAAGTCCTAGACGAGCAGTTAGGTAAATCCCTGTCCCGACCAATAAAATCAAGAGGGGTGGGCCCCAAGCAAAAGCATCGATTGATTTAAGCAATTCTAACATTTCCTTCTCCTATCTTTTCAACCCCAAAAGAAAGAGCACATGTAAGATACATGTACTCTGGAATGCTTAGATAAATGCTAAAAAGCGGTCTATCCTAGCTCTGTCCTTTTACCTGAGAGTTTGAGCAGTTGCCTGCCTTGCCCCTTCGGTGCCTTTACGGTCTCTCCAGAGTTCCGTCCATTTACAGTCATGGAAAATCAAACGATTCGCCACTTCTATTAAACTTCATTCGGTGTTGGTATTTAATTGATTCTTATTTTACAAAAAATGTTGGCTTTTGTCAATGTGTTTATTAGTAAAACTTAATTCAACAGTTTTTACTTTATGAATTCCGAAATATTTCTTATCCTTTAAAAGTGACAATGGTCGCACCACTGCCTCCAGCATTTTGTGGGGCATAGCCGAAACTCTTGACATGTTTGTTTCTTTGTAGATATTTGGTGACACCTTCACGGATGACACCTGTTCCGATACCATGGATGATATCGACTTGGGCCATATTATTAAGCAGGGCTTGGTCTATAAAGGCATCTAGCTCATTCATTGCCTCTTCATAGCGTTTGCCTCGAAGGTCCAGTCTGGCTTGAGGTCCTCGCCCAGATGTTCGTTTCACAACATTGACTTGTTTCTTCTTGACTTGCTTTTCTTGCTGGGCTTGAACAAGGTCAAACTCTTTCTCTTCCAAGGTCATCTTAATCAAGCCAACTTGGGCTTCCCAGCGGCCGTCCTTGAGTTGACTGGTCAAGGTACCACGCTGTCCATAACTGAGCACCACGATATCATCTCCCACCTTTGGAGCTCGTTTTTTCTTGGCCTTTTGAAGGACCTTGTTTTTAGACAAGTCCACTTTTTCAGGAGCCAATTTTTTCAACTTGGCCTTGGCTTCAATGATTTCGTGGGGCTTGAGTTGGGATTTACTGTGGAGATTTTTAAGAATCTGGTCACTCTCACTTAGGGCCATGTCCACAATCTCAGCAGCCTGTTCACGCGCCTTATTAAGCTCAGTTTCCTTTTCACTATTAAGCTCATTGTAGAGCTTTTTGAGAGCACGGTTCATCTTGAGATTTTCTTGCTCCACCTCACGGATATTGTCCAAGCGTTTACGACTTTCCAGCGTCTGCTCTTCCAGTTGCTCAATAATACGATTGACATCATTGTCCTGATCAACCTGCTGGCTGGCATCCCCTACGATAACTTCAGATAGGCCTAGACGTTTGGCAATCTCAAAGGCATTGCTTCGACCAGGAACTCCCTGCATAAAGCGATAGGTCGGGCGTAGAGTTGCAGTATCAAACTCCATGCTGGCATTTTGCACAAAGGCTGTCTCAATACCGTAGGCCTTGAGTTCTGGATAGTGGGTCGTCGCCATAGTCTTGACTTGACGCAGGCGAAGGTCCTCCAGAATAGCCATGGCAAGGGCGGCTCCCTCTTGGGGATCTGTACCAGCCCCCAACTCATCCAAGAGCAAGAGCGAATGCTGGTTGACCTTACCAAGAATATCCACAATATTGGTCATGTGGCTAGAGAAGGTAGACAAGCTCTGCTCAATAGACTGCTCATCTCCAATATCAGCAAAGATTTCTTCAAAGATACCAACACGACTTCCCTTGTCTGCTAAAATCGGCAAACCAGACTGGGCCATAACCTGTGTCAAACCCAGAGTTTTGAGCATGATGGTCTTCCCACCTGTATTGGGGCCTGTAATGACAATAGCTGTTAAATCTTGGCCAAAATGGACATCATTTGCAACGGCATTTTTGACCAAAGGATGGCAGACATGGAGCAGTTGAATTTCTTGATTTTCTGACAGCTGAGGCACGACTGCTTGTCTTTCTTGAATAAAGCGGACCTTGGCACGAATCAAGTCCAGATGGCCGATAATCCAAGCATCATTGGCAATCTCAGCCGCATGAGGGCGGACACGTTCCGAGATTTCTTGGAGAATGCGAAGCATTTCATAGCGCTCATCTGCTCGCAAACTGGCAATTTCTTCGCTCAGTTTGACCACCTCACGGGGTTCGATATAGACGGTATTTCCACTGGCAGAAATATCATGAACAACACCTGCAATCTTATTACGGTAGGTGTTTTTGACTGGTAAAACCTGACGGCCATTTCTGCTGGCAACAATCCCTTCTGTCAACATCTGCCCTTTTTGCTTAAGCAAATCTTGCAAAACATCGCGAACCTGACTCTCGCTATCATGGATTTTTCTGCGGATTCGTGCCAATTCTTCACTGGCAAAATTTTCAATGAAACCTGCATCATTAAAGGCTTGGAGATTTCCTTGTAATTGCGGAAAATCATGTAATTTCTCAAACCAAAAGGCTAATTCTTCCAAGCTGACATTTTCCAGATTGGCATAAAAACTTTGCAGTTCTCGGCTAGCAAGAAGTACGCGCTTCAAGAGTAGGAACTCCTCGATATTGAGATCCGCCCCCATCTCCAATCGCTTGCAGACTCCTGCAATTTCCTTAGTTGCGAGAATGGTAAAATGCGGTTGCTCGACAAAGAGAGCCTGCATTTCCTTCATCTCAGCAAAAACCTGTTTGATTTTATCTGCTTTGGCAGTCGGAGCCAGCTGTCTCAATTGCTCCAAGCCCTGCTCGGTCAACAAATGGGGTTCAAACAAAGCCTTGACCTTATTGAACTCTAATGTTTCTAATATTTTCTTATTCATCGTTATTTCCTTGTCTTTGAATGTCTAGGTGTGATGGCTTTTTACATTCTGATAGATTCGAGTCAATCTGTAAACAAAGGGCTAGGAAAACTCCTGCCCTTTTTATCCGATTAAATTTGTCACCCAGATTTGTTTGAGCCAACTGGTTGTTACTGGTATGCTCTGGATGATGTGTTTTGCGACGATACTCTTTTCAAGAGGATTTTGTATAGCTGCCATGGGGATGGTTGCCAAGATTGTCAAGGCCATCTGCAAGACAAACAAGGTCACCAACATGGACAAGATACCTGCTGAAACTTGGAACAACTTACCACCAAGCTTTTTACTAGGAATCAAGTGTAAGAGGAGACCAAGCAAACGACCGATGCTATAGACAATCCCAAATACCAACAAGTAGCCGATACCTGCGTAAAAGACCTTATCCAACTGAAAGAGTTGATCTGATGGGAAAAAGAAAGTCCCCTGACCTTCCTGCGGATTTGCATAAGGGAGTAATAAATGGAATTGTTCTCCAAGCCCCTTGTAAAACTGGCCAGCCACAAAAGCCGATGCCAGGGCTGAAATCAGGTAATAAACCTGTAAGAGCAGGCCTCTCCGATAGCCGATATAAAATCCCCAAGCCAAGACCAATAGAAGAAGGAGTGAAATCATAAGGAATCCTCAATCTTGCTCTGTTCTTGCTTGCAAGTCACAAGCTTGTGGCGCAGTTCTTCTAATTCTTGCTCCTTATCATCAAATTCAATCTCACGGCTGAGTTGAGTTGACAAACAGTTGACTGCCAACAAAAGAGCGATTGTTTCATCATCTGCACTAGGCATTTGTTCTTTAATTGCTTGGTATTTTTCTGTCGCAACCTTAGCGATTTCCTCCATAAAGAGATTATCATGTTCGCTTGTCAAGGTTAATGATTTTTTCCCGAATGTAAATTTGAATCGATTTAGATTTGCCATAAAATTCACCTCACGATATTATACCAAAATTCGCTAATTTTGTCAGTTTTTACAAATTTGCCTGCTTTTATGGTACAATAGAAACTATGGCAAGTATAACACTCACACCAAGTGAAAAGGAGATTCAGGCTTTTCTTGAACACTATCAAAGCAGTCTGGCTCCCAGTAAGAATCCCTATATCCGCTACTTTTTGAAACTACCTCAGGCAACGGTTTCTATCTATACTTCTAGAAAGGTCTTGCTTCAGGGTGAAGGAGCTGAGAAGTACGCCTGTTTCTTTGGCTATCAAGTTGTAGAGGAAACCAGCAGACAAAATCTCCCTTTGATTGGGACGGATGAGGTTGGAAATGGTTCCTACTTTGGTGGACTTGCAGTTGTGGCTTCCTTTGTCACACCTGACCAGCATGACTTTTTACGAAAACTCGGTGTGGGGGATTCTAAGACTCTGACCGACCAAAAGATTCGTCAGATTGCTCCTATTCTCAAGGAAAAAATCCAGCACCAGGCACTGCTTCTCTCACCAAGCAAGTACAACGAGGTCATCGGAGACCGCTACAACGCTGTTTCGGTTAAGGTTGCCCTCCATAATCAGTCTATCTATCTCCTTCTTCAAAAAGGTATTCAACCTGAGAAAATTGTGATTGATGCCTTTACCAGTGCTAAAAATTATGACAAGTACTTGGCTCAAGAGGCCAATCATTTCAGCAATCCTATTAGCTTGGAAGAAAAGGCTGAGGGCAAATACTTGGCTGTAGCAGTTTCTTCTATCATTGCGCGTGATCTCTTTCTGGAAAATCTTGAAAATCTGGGACGAGAACTGGGCTATCAACTTCCAAGTGGAGCTGGAACGGCTTCTGACAAGGTGGCTAGCCAGATTTTACAAGCCTATGGTATGCAGGGACTAAATTTCTGCGCCAAACTGCACTTTAAAAATACTGAAAAAGCGAAAAAACGCTTAGAAAGGTAAGTTATGAATTCATTTAAACATTTCCTAAAAGAGTGGGGATTGTTCCTCCTGATTCTGTCATTACTAGCTTTGAGCCGTATCTTTTTTTGGAGTAATGTCCGCGTAGAAGGGCATTCCATGGATCCTACCCTAGCGGATGGCGAAATTCTCTTTGTTGTCAAACACCTCCCTATTGACCGTTTTGATATCGTGGTGGCTCATGAGGAAGACGGTAATAAGGACATTGTCAAACGTGTCATCGGAATGCCTGGCGATACCATCCGTTACGAAAATGATAAACTTTACATCAATGACAAAGAGACAGATGAGCCTTACCTAGCTGACTACATCAAACGTTTCAAGGATGATAAACTCCAAAGCACCTACTCAGGCAAGGGCTTTGAAGGAAATAAAGGAACTTTCTTTAGAAGTATCGCTCAAAAAGCTCAAGCCTTCACAGTTGATGTCAACTACAACACCAACTTTAGCTTTACTGTTCCAGAAGGAGAATACCTTCTCCTCGGAGATGACCGCCTGGTTTCGAGCGACAGCCGCCACGTAGGAACTTTTAAAGCAAAAGATATCACAGGGGAAGCTAAATTCCGCTTCTGGCCAATCACCCGTATCGGAACATTTTAAGAGACCTAAGAGGCCGAGAATCACCCATCTCAGCCTCTTCTTCTATCGTGAGAAGATGATTATTCACTATCCAGTTTGATTAAGATAGAAACAAAGTTATACTCAATGAAAATCAAAGAGCAAACTAGGAAGCTAGCCGCAGGTTGCTCAAAGCACTGCTTTGAGGTTGTAGATAGAACTGACGAAGTCAGTAACATATATACGGCAAGGCGAAGCTGACGTGGTTTGAAGAGATTTTCGAAGAGTATTAACTCTCACCTATTCATGCAAAGGAATTTTATGGAAGTTTATTTTTCAGGAACCATTGAACGGATTATTTTTGAAAATCCCAGCAATTTTTATCGTATCCTCCTCCTAGAAATCGACGATACGGACGCAGAGGATTTTGATGATTTTGAAATCATTGTCACGGGCACTATGGCTGATGTGATTGAGGGAGAAGACTATACTTTTTGGGGGCAAATTGTCCAGCACTCCAAGTATGGGGAGCAACTGCAAATCAGTCGTTATGAACGTGCAAAACCAACTAGCAAGGGCTTGGTCAAGTACTTTTCAAGTAGCCATTTCAAGGGGATTGGTCTCAAGACTGCTCAGAAAATCGTCGACACCTATGGCGACAATACCATTGACGAAATTCTGCAACACCCAGAAAAGTTAGAAGGCATCGCAGGACTCTCTGCCAAAAATCGCGAGGCTTTCGTCTCCACCCTCCGTCTCAACTACGGAACGGAGATGATTTTAGCCAAACTAGCCAACTACGGCATTCCCAACAAACTAGCCTTTCAGATTCAAGACTTTTACAAGGAAGAAACCCTTGATGTGGTTGAAAATTATCCCTACCAGCTGGTTGAGGATATCAAGGGTTTGGGCTTTACTATTGCTGACCAATTAGCGGAAGAACTAGGCATCGAAAGTCAGGCTCCTGAACGCTTTCGTGCCGGTCTAGTTCATAGTCTTTTTCAGGCCTGTATGGAAACAGGGGACACCTATGTTGAAGCACGGGATTTGCTAGAACAAACCCTTACTCTCCTTGAATCTTCTCGCCCCGTGGAACTGGATCCCAGCCAAGTGGCCCAGGAGCTCTCCTACCTGATTGAAGAAGACAAGGTTCAGCAGATTGATACCAAAATCTTTGATAATAGCCTCTTTTTCGCTGAGGAAGGCATCCGCAGTCACTTGGTTCGTATCCTTGAAAAAGGAAAACAGAAGAGCCAAGATTTAGAAACCATTCAAAAACATATCACTACTGTCGAGCAAGAGCTGGGGATTGAGTATGATCACATTCAAAAACAAGCTATCTGTGATGCTATCCAGAATAAGGTCTTTATTCTGACAGGTGGCCCAGGTACTGGTAAGACAACGGTTATCAATGGGATCATCGCTGTTTATGCCCTTTTAGAAGGACTTGACCTCAGGAAAAAAAGCAACCTACCTATTCTTCTTGCCGCTCCAACTGGCCGAGCCGCTCGGCGCATGAATGAATTGACAGGCTTGCCTAGCGCTACTATACACCGACATTTAGGAATGACAGGTGACGATGATACCAGTCATCTGGAAGATTATCTGGATGCCGACTTTATCATCGTAGATGAATTTTCCATGGTAGATACTTGGTTGGCCAATCAACTCTTCTCAAACATCTCTTCTAACAGTAAAATCCTCATCGTGGGGGACAGCGACCAGCTACCGTCTGTCAGCCCTGGACAAGTTCTAGCAGATCTGCTCCATATTCCTTTGATTCCTCAGACTCGCTTGGAAAAAATTTACCGGCAAAGCGAAGAATCAACCATAGTCACCCTAGCTAGTCAGATTCGACAGGGCATCTTGCCAGCCGATTTCACCCAGAAAAAAGCTGACCGTTCCTACTTTGAAATTGCTAGTGGCCATATTCCTGCTACCATTGAGAAAATCTTAGGCGCTGCCCTCAGAAGTGGCATTCCTGCCCGTGATATCCAAGTTCTGGCTCCCATGTACCGAGGGACAGCAGGGATTGATGCCATCAACCAACTCATGCAAGACCTCCTTAATCCACCACAAAAAGACCAACTCAGTTTTGAAGCTCCCCAGTGCCACTATCGCAAGGGAGACAAGGTCATTCATTTAGTCAACGATGCTGAAATCAATGTCTTTAATGGGGATCTAGGAGCTATCACAGACCTGATTCCTGGTAAATATACCGAGTCGAAACAAGACGAGATTGTCATTGATTTTGATGGCAATGAGGTCTCTTACCCACGTAACGAATGGTACAAGATTCGCCTGGCCTATGCCATGAGCATCCATAAATCACAGGGAAGTGAGTTCCCTGTTGTCATCCTACCTATCACTAGTGCTAGTAGGCGTATGCTGGAGCGCAATCTCATCTATACAGCCATTACACGCGCCAAAAGCAAGCTTATCTTACTAGGTGAATTACAGGCCTTCGATTATGCCACCCAACACATCGGAACTGCCCGAAAAACCTATCTGATTGAACGCTTCAGTGATTTATTGGAGAATGTTGAAGAAAAGCAACCAGCTATCTATGAAACAGCCACATCAAGCGCCTCTGAACAATCCTACATCCTAACCGAAGAAAACTGGGACAGCATCCCAGCCATGATTGGAATTACAGACGCAGACCTCAAAGAGATTTTTGGAAAATAGTGCATAAGAAAACCCACCAATTCAGGTGGGCTTTTATGGCTCTATAATATTTGTAGTGGGTAAATCCCCTATGAATCTTATGGAGCCTATTTTTGTGTAGAAAAAAAGTCCCATATGACCTATAATGAAAAGCGACTAAACAACTCATTAGAAAGATTCATATGGAACAATTACATTTTATCACAAAACTACTCGATATCAAAGACCCAAATATCCAGATTCTAGACATCATCAATAAGGATACACTTAAGGAAATCATCGCTAAACTGGATTACAATGCCCCATCTTGTCCTGATTGTGGACATCAAATGAAGAAATATGACTTTCAAAAACCGTCGAAAATTCCTTACCTCGAAACGACTGGTATGCCTACTAGAATCCTCCTGAAAAAGCGTCGATTCAAGTGCTATCATTGCTCGAAAATGATGGTCGCCGAAACCTCTCTCGTCAAGAAGAATCATCAAATTCCTCGTATCATCAACCAAAAGATTGCGCAAAAGCTGATTGAAAAGACTTCTATGACCGATATTGCTCATCAGCTGGCTATTTCAACTTCAACTGTCATTCGTAAGCTCAATGACTTCCGTTTTAAGTCTGATTTTTCTTACCTCCCTGAGATTATGTCCTGGGACGAGTACGCTTTTACAAAGGGAAAGATGAGCTTTATTGCACAAGATTTTGACAAGCTCAACATTATCACTGTTCTTGAAGGCAGAACACAGGCTGTCATCCGAAATCACTTTCTTCGTTACGATAGAGCAGTCCGATGTCAGGTGAAAATCATTACTATGGATATGTTTAGTCCCTACTATGCCTTAGCTAAACAGCTTTTTCCAAACGCTAAAATCGTGTTGGATCGTTTCCATATTGTCCAACACATGAGCCGTGCTATGAGTCGTGTGCGTGTCCAAATCATGAATCAGTTTCATCGAAAATCCCATGAATACAAGGATATCAAGCGTTACTGGAAGCTCATTCAACAGGATAGTCGTAAACTCAGCGATAAACGTTTTTATCGCCCTACTTTTCGCATGCACTTGACGAATAAAGAGATTTTAGACAAGCTTTTGAGCTATTCAGAGGACTTGAAACACCACTACCATCTCTATCAACTCTTGCTTTTTCACTTTCAGAATAAGGAACCAGAGAAATTTTTCGGACTTATTGAGGACAATCTTAAGCAGGTTCATCCTATTTTTCAGACTGTCTTTAAAACCTTCCTCAAGGATAAAGAAAAGATTGTCAACACCCTTCAACTACACTATTCTAACGCCAAATTAGAAGCAACCAATAATCTCATCAAACTTATCAAACGCAATGCCTTTGGTTTTCGGAACTTTGAAAATTTCAAAAAACGGATTTTTATCGCTCTGAACATCAAAAAAGAAAGGACGAGATTTGTCCTTTCTAGATATTAGCTTTTCTTCAACCCACTACAGTTGACAAAGAGCCATTTTTGTTTATTAATATTATTTAACTGTTGCTGTGCTTGTAATCAATTCAACAGCTTTTTTGATTGTGATATCGTGTTTCAACATATCAGCTGAAAGCAAGCTTTGTACTTGAGCAACTTCCATGTTGTAGTCTGTTGCCAATTGCTCAACTTCTTTTTGGATTTCTTCTTCTGAAGCATCAAATCCTTCAGCTTTGGCAACTGCTTCAATAACAAGGTTAGTCTTAGTACGTGACTCAGCTTCTGCTTGGTATTGATTGTGAAGGTCTTCTTGAGTAGTTCCAGTGATTTGGAAGTACATGTCAGGGTTGATACCTTGACGTTGCAAGTTTCCAAGGAATTCGTTTACTGAGCGGTGAACTTCTTCGTGAATCATTTCTTCTGGAAGTTCTACGATTTCAGCGTTTTCTACAGCTTTATCAATTGCTGCACCTTCAACTGCATCTTTGTAAGCTTCTTCTTTAGCAGCAACCAATTCGTTGCGGTATTTTTCTTTCAATTCAGCAAGTGTTTCAACTTCTTCGTCGATGTCTTTTGCAAGTTCATCGTCAAGAGCTGGAACTTCTTTAGCTTTTACTTCGTGGATAGTTGTCACGAATTTAGCTTCTTTACCTGCAAGGTCTTCTGCTTGGTAGTCTTCTGGGAATGTTACGATAACGTCAACAGTTTCACCAGCTGAGTGACCTACCAATTGGTCTTCGAAACCAGGGATGAATTGACCTGAACCAAGTCCAAGTGAGAAGTTTTCACCTTTTCCGCCATCAAATTCAACACCGTCGATAGAACCAACGAAGTCGATGACAACAGTGTCGCCGTTTTCAGCAGCAGCTTCCTTGATAACCAATTCAGCCAAGTTGTTGCGTTCGCGTTCGATACGCTCTTCAACGTCAGCGTCAGTTACTTCTTTTTCTACATCAACTGATACTTCAAGGTTTTTGTAGTCACCCAATTTTACTTCAGGTTTTGTCACGACTTCAGCTGTAATAACCCAGTCTTGACCTTTTTCCATTGAAGTTACATCAATTTTTGGTTGAGCAACCACTTCAAGACCAGCTTCTTTTACAGCTGCTTCATAAGCATTTGGCAAAAGAGCGTTCATAACATCTTGGTAAAGTGACTCTTCACCAAACTTTTTGTCGAAGATAGGACGTGGAAGGTGACCTTTACGGAAACCTGGAACATTAAGAGATTTCTTCACTGAGTTGAAGACACGATCCAATTCTGGTTTGATTTGGTCTTGAGAGATAGTGAAAGTCAAGACACCACGGTTTGTTTCTTTGTTTTCAAATGATACAGACATTCTGTCATTTCTCCTTAAAATTTTTTAAATACAGTCTATTATAACATAAATGAGCGACTTTTTTCAAGTAATGAATGTGCTTTTCAATGATGGGAGAGGTACTTGCTTGCTTCTTTGATACTAAGTTCAGCCATTCTTTCCTTGTTTTTCTCAATGAAGCATGCTACCCAAGCTGGATTCGTTTTGGAGTAGTCTCTCAGTGCCCAGCCAATGGCTTTATTGATAAAGAATTCTGTTTGATTCAAATTATGAAGCAGAATCTTTTCCAGTAATTGAACATTGGTCTTCTCTTTTCTTAACAACTGGTGGTCAATAGCGACTCGTCTCAGCCAGATATTGTCTGACAAGCTCCATTGGAGGATTATTTTTTCCAGTTCCGGCTTGTCATACACCAAACTCCCTACTACGCGATCTAGGATATCCACCGTATCCCACCAAGACTTAGTAACAACCAACTGCTCTAGTTTAGGCAAATCGCTGTCCTTTAGATCAGACTGCATTGCTTTCAAATAATTGGCAGCCACATACTGGTATTCTCTAGACTCTTTTTCCCAGCAAGTATCTACAAAATCCCAATCGATAATCTTTGTTTTTTTCGCTTCTGGAAAGTATTTTTTATAGAGTGCATTTCTTTCAGGTGCCGCAACGCCTAGGAAGGAAAATTGATGGCGCATATAGGCCTCCATTGGCCCTGCTTTTTTAGGATCTTTTGCTGCTTCTAGCTCCTCAAGTAAATCAGTTAAACTCATCTAAAACTCCTCATGCCCGACCAAGTGGTGCTGAAAGGCATAGACTGCTGCCTGGGTGCGGTCGCTAACCTCAAGTTTGGCAAGAATGTTAGACACATGGGTCTTGACCGTCTTGAGAGAGATAAAGAGTTCATCAGCGATGCGCTGATTTTCGTAACCCTTGGCGATGAGTTGGAGAACGTCTCGCTCACGCGCAGTCAATTCTTCATGAAGTTCCATATGATTGCGGTGGTATTCGACCTTCTTGCTGACCTCTTGTTCAATAGCCAGCTCGCCAGCAGCCACCTTACGGACGGCATGGAGCAGTTCGTCTGCACTAGAAGTCTTGAGCATATAGCCTTTGGCACCAGCATTCAAAACCGGCATGATTTTTTCATTGTCCAAGTAAGAAGTCACAATCAAAATCTTGGCTTCAGGCCATTCTTTTAGGATAGACAAGGTCGCATCAATCCCATTCATCTCAGGCATGACGATATCCATGACAATGACATCTGGACGCAGTTCCAAGGCCAAGTCAATACCTTGAGACCCGTTGGACGCCTCGCCCACAACTTCTACATCGTCTTGGAGGTCAAAGTAGCTTTTCAAGCCCAATCGGACCATTTCATGGTCATCTACTAGTAAAATTTTCATCTTTACTCCTTTATCATTCCTTATCGAGCAGGGGAATGCGGATATCAACTGCCAGCCCTTGCTTGGGCGCTGTTAATAACTGAACCGTCCCTGCCATATCTTCGACCCGCTCCTTAATATTGCGAAGTCCATAACTCAAGTCGTCTAAACTTCCCAACTGGAAACCAATCCCATTGTCCACCACCTTCAGTTGCAATTCAAAATCTGTCTGATAGAGATAGACATCCAAACAAGAAGCCTGGGCATGGCGGAGGGTATTGCTGATCAATTCTTGCAAAATACGGAAGATATGCTCCTCGATTTTCTTAGGCAATTTCGTCAC
This sequence comes from Streptococcus sp. K0074, assembly GCF_048843365.1. Classification (GTDB taxonomy): domain Bacteria; phylum Bacillota; class Bacilli; order Lactobacillales; family Streptococcaceae; genus Streptococcus; species Streptococcus mitis_BM. The sequence continues at coordinate 633,633 of NZ_CP184836.1, read as the reverse complement.
ATTTTGCTTGAAACTAACCTTGAGATCACTCTTGTCCTCAAGCTCTTTTAAGAGGATTTGAATCCCTTCAACCAGACTCTTCTGCTCCAGTTCAACTGGTCGCAAATGTAAGAGCAAGACCCGTAAATCCTTCTGGGCTGTTTCTAAAATAGCTGTGACACTCTGCAACTGGGTCTGCATCTTTTCTCTATCCAATTTCAAAGCTTGCTGACTGATACCCGATAAAATCATGTGGGCCGCAAACAACTCCTGACTGACTGTATCGTGCAAATCCCTAGCAATCCTCTTCCGTTCTTTCTCGATGATTTCCTCTTCCTGAGCAAGACTGTGATTTTCAGCTTTTTGAAGCGCTTCTGTCAAAAGGTTAAGTTTACCTGACAAGGACTTGAAACTGGCATCCAAATCTGGATCTGAAACCTGAACCACTTCTTGCCCTGCCAGCAAACGCTTGAAATTAGCCTGCATTTTTCTTAGAGAAAGCTCTTCAATACCTCGCCAAAATAGGGCTAAGAGACAGGTCATGGACATGCTGAACACCAACAACAAAAAGACAAATTTTTCTGTTTTTTCGACATCGTGCAAGAAAATAGACCAGTCAAAATCAAGAATTTCCAATAAGCTGTGGGAGAAAAACAAGACAAATAATAAGGAGGTGAGAGCAATGATTATATAAGCTTGTTTTTTCATCCTCTGACCACCTCAACATCGCCAATCATAGTGGTCAAGAAAATCTTGACACTCTTGTTACTCTTGAGATAGTCTCTTGTTTCTTGATGATAGTGTTCATTGCGGAGGGCTCGCTTGGGCTGGTTGAAAAAATTCAAATCCCCATAGAGACAATTAACACTGAGACTGACTTCTACATCTACAGGCACAATGATTTTGGTCGTGCCTACCATCTTTCTAAGGATAATAACATTGTCATGATTGGTTAGAATGACCCTCTCCAGATGAATAGTGTCCTTCCCCATGAGACGAAAGAGATTGATATCATCAAATTGGCAAGTCTGGTAACTTGAAAAATGATGGAGATTTCCAAACCAACGATTTTTCTCCTTCTTAACCGTAACCACCTCTTCAAAAACCAAATTGGTTTGCTCTTTTTCCTGATTCATCATCGGGTAAAGAAGAAAGAGACTGTATATAACCGCAACAAAAATAGCTAAAATCACAAAAGGATTGAGCATGACGATGAAAAAGAAGAGAATGGTTGCCACCACCAAAAGGAGGTTATTGCCCTCTTTACCAGTGTAATAGCGAATCAAAAGTAAAAAGAGGAATAGAATCAGCAGAAAACGCGAAAAATGCTCTGATACCATCAAAATCAGAGCTCCTGTCAAAAGACAGGCTTCGATAAATAAAAAGATTTTAAATTTTCTCATAGGTTCATCCTCTGCTTTCTATTTTATCACAATTCAAAAAAGTCACCTCGGTCTGAAGATGGAAAAAAGGCGATGGTTACGCCTTTTTCATCTGATCCTTTGCTTCTTTTAATTTTCCATATAGAAGATAGTCTACTTTTTGCAGTTCTGCTATGGTGGCACAATTAAGGGCACACATAATCAAGCGTAAATCTGCTTTCCATCCTTGAACAATGTCAATCACTTCTTCAACTGTATAGGTTTCAACCAATTCCAGAACGGTTCGTGACAATCCCACAGCCTTGGCTCCAAATACCAAGCACTTAATCATATCCAGCGGATTCCGAACCCCTCCACTGACCAAGAGTTCGACCTTGTCTTTCCAGTCTTGGGCATTGATAAGGGCTTGCATGGTGGACTGGCCCCATTGATTGAGATAATCACGCTGACCACTGCGACGGTTTTCAATATAGGCAAAGCTGGTACCACCACGACCTGACAGGTCAAAGGTTCGAACGCCCAATTCATAGGCTCTTTCAATGGTCTTGGCATCCATTCCAAAGCCCACTTCCTTTAGGACAATCGGAACAGGAATTTGCTTGCTATAGTCTGCCAGATGCGATTGCCAGCTTCTGAACTTCCTTTCTCCCTCAGGCATGAGTAATTCCTGCATGACATTGACATGCACTTGTAAAAGTAAAGGATTCATCTCCGTCACAGTCTGCAAACCAAGTTCAACCGGCTTATCCAATCCAATATTGGTTCCAAGAAGGAGATTTGGATGACTAGCCTTGACAGAAAAAGAGGCATCTGATGGATCTTTGAGAGCCGCACTATAAGAGCCCGTCACAAACAAAATCTCACAGTCTTCTGCCACCTGAGCCAGTTTTTGATTGATTTCTTTACCTTTTTCGCTTCCACCCGTCATAGCATTGATATAAAAAGGAAAGTCCCACTTTCGACCAGCAAATTCTGTCGACAGATTGATTTCATCCAGATCGTAAAGAGGCAAGGAAGAATGAATCAACTCCACCTCATCAAAGCTATTATAGGAACTTTTCTGCTCAAGGGCATAGCGGATGTGCTCATCCTTACGATTTGTCGTCATGTCCTATCCTTTCTTGGTATAAGAGCTCAATCCCCAGATCGGCCCAACGGTTTTTTAGGGTTTCAGTTGATTGCTCATCAAAACTCAAGGCAATACCACAATCACCACCACCAGCGCCACTACTCTTAGCAACAGCTTGCAAATCTTGACTAGCTTCTTTCAACTGTCTAAGCGAAGGCGTGTAAATATCTGTGCTCAAGCCTTCTAAAAGCTGGCTGGCTACTTCTACTTGCTCGATAATTTTTTCTGATTTCCCCTGCTCCAAGGCTTCTACTAAAGCAGCCACCGTTTCTTTTGAGGAGCTTAAAAAATTCTGATTGATATTTTGCTTGATTTGCTGGACCATGTGACTCGATACAGCCACTTCCTTGGTCCATCCCACTAGGAAATCACATTCTAAAGTTGGTCTCACTTGCGAAATTGAAAAGCCCCAATCACGCTCTAAAACTGTCGCCAAATTTTCTTCTTCCAACCAAGTAGCCACTTTCTGGCGATCAAATGACTGGTAAAGAACCAAATCCTCTGCCACGATACAGGCAAGGTCCCCCATAGAACCATTGTCTCCGCGCTTGAGCAAGACAGCACTGGCCAGCTTGAACAAGAGCTCCTGATCAACCGAAAGCTTATACAGAGCTAGCAGAGCCTTGATGACCAAAACAACGACGCTACCGCTAGAACCTAGACCAAACTTTTTCCCTTCTCGTTCCATTTTCCCACGAATTTCTAGAGAAAAAGGTCGCAAGGTTTGCCCATGATAAACGAGGAAATCTTCCACTAAAGCAATCGTTTCTTGAATCAAGCTGTAGTCAGGATTTGGCGTCAAATCCACTGCGAAATCAAACATATCTGAGTAGATACGGTAACTGTCAGAAAAAGCAATCTCGCCCTTCATATAGATAGGAATGGCCTTTATCAAGGCCAACTGCCCTGGCTCTAAAATAGCATATTCACCTGCCCAATAGAGCTTTCCGCAAGTTTTAACAGCAATCATCTTGGCTCAAATCCTTTGTTTTTGACACAATCAAGCGATAACGTTGACCGAAGATTTCTGATAAATGCTCCAAGTCTTTCTCCTGACAGAGAACCTTGACATTGGGACCAGCATCCATAGTAAAGTAACAAGCCTCTTCTTGCTCACGTAGCTGGCGAACAAAGTCCATGGCTTCATAAGACGCATCCGTCAGATAAGAAAAGGCTGGTGATGCTGTTTTGGTCGTAGCGTGCATAGCCAGGGCATTTTCCTCCGTTAACTCCCCAACCTTGGCAAAGTCATTTTCCTTGAGATAAACCAGCATATCCTGATAGTCTTTCTCAGACTGACGGACCCAGTCATCAAAGGTCGTCGATGTTTCCACACAAAGTTTCATCCCGTCACGGCTAGAGATTGGTTTTTTCTTATCCTCTAGCACCAACATAATCATAGCTAGTTTCAAGTCTGTCTCTACAGGGTAAATTTCCCCACTATCCTTATCCCAGGCACCTAGCGGTCCATAAAAACTACGAGAGGAAGATCCAGAAGCAAACTTAGCTTCCTGCGCCAACTGGCTCCGATTCAAACCAAGCTTGAAATAAGCGTTGCAAGCCTTGACCAAGGCAGACAAACCGCTAGAACTTGAGGACAGACCCGCCGCGGTAGGCATATTGTTCTGAGTATCGATACGGACAAAGCCTTCTCCAACTGGACGGTAGCGGTCAATAATCTTACTCATCTTGGCATGCTCAGCCTCATTTTGTAGCTTACCATTGATATAAAAGGCATCAGCTGTCGCATCCGTCGGTAGAGATGACAAAGTTGTCTCCGTATACATATTCTCCAAAGTCAGAGAGATACTGCTAGTAGCAGGCACCATCTCTTTTTCTTTTTTCTTTCCCCAATATTTGATAATAGCAATATTTGCGTAAGAACGTACTGTTACAGGCTCTCTATCCATGTCTGAACAGCTCCTTTCTCTTCTAATCTTTCTGCTAGTTCTTGTGCGTGTGTCAAATTGGCTGCCAAGGCTATGATACAGCCTCCAAGCCCACCACCGCTCATCTTAGCACCCAGAGCACCATGACTAAGAGCTGTTTCAACCAGATGGTCTGCCTCAGGGCTACTGACCCCAATTTCTTTTAAATGTAAATGCGCTTGACTGAGGATTTGTCCCAATCCTTCAGCATCTTTTTGTGAAATCGCATCTTCTGCCTGCTGGGTCAATTCCCCCAAGGCATGCAAAAACGGCAGGGCATCCTTGCCCTTGTTTTGAACCACTTGAATGGCTTCACGAGTGTGACCATAGACGCCCGTATCTGCAATGACCAAATAGGCAGATAGATTCATCTCAAGCTCTGTAAATCCTACGTTCTTAATAAAGCGAATGGGCTGGTCACTGAGACAGGTCTTGGCATCCAAACCACTTGGATTCATATGGGCAATCATCTCCGCCCGATTGACCAAGATTTCTAATACATCATGAGGCAGTTCTGCCTGATAGTAGTCAAAAACCGCACGAATGGCCGCTATGCTGATAGCTGCTGACGAACCCATTCCCCGTTTCTCAGGGATAGCCGAGTCAATCTCACAGCGAATGCAGGCTTCTTTGATATCCAAATACTCCAGTGAAGCATAAACTGCCATGGACAAGGTATCCTCCTCATAGAGGCGCCAAGGACTCGCTGCAGGAACTACCTTACAAGTCACTTCTACCTCCAAAAGAGGCAGGGAAATGGCAGGATAACCGTAAACGACCGCATGCTCCCCTATTAAAATAATCTTACTATGTGCCTGACCGACACCAATTTTTTTTATCATTTTTTCCTTTTGCTAGACGAAAAAGCCGTCTCATTTTTTCATACAAGTATTTATTCTTTCCTATCTATTTTATTATATTTTCACAAAAAAAGCGATTGTTTCCTTCACAATCGCCTCTTTCATTATTGAACCCATTCACCATTATAATTGACAGAATAGTCATCTACGGTCGTATTCACTGCCAAGGCACCTGAGCTATAAGCATAGTACCATTTACTACCGACCTGGAACCAACCAGTTGCCATAGCTCCTGATGAACGGAGATAGTACCACTTGTTACCAAGGTTTTGCCAGCCCGTTTTCATATCACCATTTTCAGCATCTAGATAATACCAAGTTGAGCCGTCTTGATACCAACCAGTTGTCATAGCTCCTGATGAACGGAGGTAGTACCACTTATTGCCAAGTTGTTTCCAACCAGTTTGCATAATACCAGTTTCTGGATCTAGATAGTACCATGGAGCAGCTTTTAATTTATCTTCATCATATGTAAGAGGAAAATCCTTAGCCCAACCACGTGCTAGCTCCCCAACAGTCAATCTGTTGATGCGAGAATCAAAGCCACCATCCTTCAGTAAATAATACCAGTGCCCCTCATCATAAATCCAACCAGTTTTTAAAGTGTGATAGCTACGTTGATCTTCAAAATAATAGACTCGTTTCTCTGCTGGACTATTATATTGTTCCCCATGATGCTTGTTGACATTTGTAGCTGTTTTTGCTTCTAAAATTTGCTTACCAACAAATTCTTGAAGAACCCCATCTTGGTTAAAGTAGTACCATCTTGGCATTGGCATAAATTCCAACCTCATACCATTAGGATAAGGACCAATTGTACTACCTTTAGATGGAAACGGGATGTATTGCCAGCCGACAACCATTTCTCCTGATACATGATCAAAATAATAGCTCTTGCCATCAATCACTCGCCAGGCCTTTTCTTTGATCTCACCCTTCTTGTAGTAGGTTCTACCATTTTCTTGGACAAATTGCCAGCCTTCTGAATCAGCATCATCCGCCAATACTGCACTTGTTGCTAGAAAACCGAAGAAAAAGACTGCTAATGCGATTTGCATCAATTTTTTTATTATTCTCATTAGACCTATCCTCCATAACTGATTGTAGCAAATACAAAATCGCATGTCAACATATAAAGAACTCATATAAAAAGCAGTTACAAAACTGCAACTGCTTTTCTATTCTTGCATGGTGTAACCGACACCACGCACGGTTTTAATGTAGCTTTTTTGACCTTTTACATCAAGCTTGCTACGTAGATAACGGATGTAGACATCCACGATATTTGTTTCGGTCGCACTTTCATACTTCCAGACACTTTCCAACAACTGCTCACGAGTCAGAACTTTCTTGCTCCCCATAAGAGTAGCCAAAAGGTCATACTCACGGCGCGTCAGAGCAATCATTTCCTCGCCACGATAAACGGTATGATGTTCTACATCCATACGTAGATTGCGGTAAGATGTTGGAACCTTCATCTGACTACAGTGTTGGTCGATGAAGTCCCGACCTCGGAAAATCGCTGAAATACGAGCCACCAAATTGTCAATAATAACCGGCTTATAGATGTAAGAAACGGCAAAGCGTTGGATTGTTTCAATCTGATCTTGCAATTCTTCACGATGGTCCAAGACCATGATGACTGAGGCTGGCTTAGTCCGACTCAGCTTGTCTGCAAAATCCTGGGCTGTCATATCCCCCAGATGAGCATTCAATAAAATCAAGTCATAGTCTGTCTGAAGAGCCATAGAGAGGGCTTTTTGCCCCTCCTCAACCTGATCAACTCGGTATTGCTCTTTTTGGAGCTCCAAACTTAAAAAATGAGCTAGATTTCGTTCTTTCTCAAGTAATAAAATCCGTTTCCCCATGGCAGACCTACTTATTTTTCGTCATACCAAGAGTAGTGGAATGTTCCTTCTTTGTCTTTACGTTGGTAAGTGTGAGCACCAAAGTAGTCACGCTGTGCTTGGATCAAGTTAGCTGGAAGGTCAGCTGAACGGTAGCTATCAAAGTAAGTAATAGCTGCTGAGAAGGTTGGCACTGGCACACCAGCTTGAACCGCAAGAGCTACGATATCACGCACTGCTTGTTGGTACTTAGCAGTGACATCCAAGAAGTATTCATCCAAAAGAAGGTTAGCAAGGTCTGCATCACGGTTGTAAGCATCTGTAATCTTTTGCAAGAAACGAGAACGGATGATACAGCCATCACGCCAGATAGATGCGATGTCTGCAAATGGCAAGTTCCAGTTATTTTCTTTAGAAGCTACACGCAATTGAGCAAAACCTTGTGCGTATGAAATGATTTTTGAGAAGTAAAGGGCTTGACGGATTTTTTCAATCAACTCAGCCTTGTCTCCTTCAAATTTGAAGGCAGCTGGTTTTGGAAGAACCTTGCTAGCATGTACACGTTCTTCTTTGTAAGTTGAAATGTAACGTGCAAATACTGACTCAGTGATGAGTGACAAAGGCACACCAAGGTCAAGTGATGATTGGCTAGTCCATTTACCAGTACCCTTGTTACCCGCAGCATCAAGGATGTAGTCTACGATTGGTCCATCTTGACCTTCATCGTCTTTACGGCTCAAGATATCAGCTGTGATTTCGATCAAGTAGCTGTCCAATTCACCCTTATTCCACTCAGTAAAGATTTCAGCCATGTCTTCTGCAGAAAGGCCTAGCAAGTGTTGCATCAAGTCATAACTTTCTGCAATCAATTGCATATCACCATACTCGATACCGTTGTGAACCATTTTCACATAGTGACCAGCTCCATCAGGACCGATGTAAGTCACACATGGTTTACCATCTTCTGGTGCTTTAGCTGAGATTTCTTCGAGAACATCCGCAACCAATTCATAGGCTTCTTTTTGTCCACCAGGCATGATAGAAGGACCTTCAAGAGCTCCTTTTTCACCACCAGAAACCCCAGTACCGATAAAGTTGATACCTGAGTTTGCCAATTCTTCATTACGACGGATGGTATCTTTGTAGAAAGTGTTTCCTCCGTCAATCAAGATATCACCCTTGTCAAGGTGTGGAAGAAGTGCTTGGATAGTAGCATCTGTACCAGGTCCAGCTTGAACCATAAGCATAATACGACGAGGTTTTTCGATTGAATTTACAAAACTTTCAACGTCATAGCTTGGTACAAAGTTCTTTTCAGGATGGCAAGCAATTACATCTTCAGTTTTTTCTTTACTACGGTTGTAGATAGCAACTGTGTAACCACGAGATTCAATATTAAGGGCAAGGTTACGACCCATTACGGCCATACCTACGACACCAAAGTTAGCTTTTGTCATTTGACACTCCTCTTATTTAATTTGTTTTATTTTATCATTTTTACTTTTGAAAAGAAAGAATTTTGTAACGACTGCTTAGTAGTCCAAGTCATCCGCATGTCCAGAACCATTTCCAACAAAGTAACCTGTCTTACAGTTAAGGGTAAAGAGATAGGTTCCATCTGGCTTGTAGAGATTGTAATAACCATTGCCATTAACGATATTAACACGTTCAAGGATGTATTGATTACCAGTGATATAACCACGTGAACGTGAAGTCGCTAAAATTTGTTCCAAGACACCATCTGCGAAATCCCAGGCAGAGTTGTTACTATCATCAATAGCAGATTGATTGTAGGCAACACGACTAGCACTTCTTTGAACAGCAACACCCGCGCTTGATAGACCCATATTGACTTCACTGCGACTACTTCTAGTCTCATTTGAACTACTTGGTTTTGTCTCACTAGTCGCATTTGAACTTGCTTGACTAGAACTGCTAGTTTGACTTGAACTTGAGCTAGAAGTACTTGTTTGCTGGCTCTTACCAAGGTTGATAGCCTTATCTAGCACTTTATCAATCTCAGTATTGCCAGTTTTAATATCCGTAAATTTAGCATCCGATTTAGCTTTAGCGTTAGTGTCCAAAACACCATCAACAATAGCTGGTTTTTCAAATTGAGCATTGACATCTTGAATGGCCTTGATTTGCGTTGTTAGACCATCATATTTAGATTTGGCAAGTGCATGTTCACGACTACCTTCCAGCTTATCAAGCAAGGTCTTCAGTTGACTCAGTTTATCAAACTGGCTATTTTTCAAAGCCGTTTTATTACTATCTGTATAAAAGGCATCGTATTGGCTATTGAAATCTTCTAAAATCGGCTGAATATTCTGCTCACTGGACGCTGATTGAGAAGTTTGGATTTCCTGTGTTGAGCGATTCACTTGACGATAAACATAATAAGCAGTCCCAAGGATAAGAACCACTAGCGCTGCTAGGATCCCGTAAATCAACCATTTCTTCTTACTTTCTCCATCTTCACTATCCGTAACTCGAGAAAGTATTGGAACCTCTTCTCCTTCAAACAATTGTACTTCTTCAGTCTCAAATTCTTCGACAGGGGGAACTTCTGAATCGCGTATGAATTCTAAATCATCGAACTGATTCAAGTCATCTTCTTGTACTGAGGACTCAACTTCTGTCTCCTCACGAATCTCTTGAAGTAAGTCATCAAGACTCGAGGTAACAGCTTCTTCTTTTTCGACTAACTCCTCTTTTTTGTATTGGCGAGTCGCAAACTTATCTGCTTCGATTTCCTCTTTGTGTTGCTTGACATACTTGTCCAAAATGGAATCTTCAGGCAAGACTCCTGCTTCCACTTCTTCATTTTTACGAATCGCTTGACCAACTGTTAACTCTTTTGCTTCATCAAAATCAAATCGTGGTTCTTGGTTTTCTTTTTTATGACGATTCCGTCTTTTCTTACTCATGAGTATCCCTTTCTATTTTAACTCTTGGCGTTTAACACGCTGACCAAAATATTGATACAGATCTACTTTCAAGGTTCCGTTGTATAACTTACGTTTCTTATCCGCCTGACTACCATACTTGCTTTCAAATGCCTCATCACTAGTTAGGATAAACTTACTCCAAGTTTTCAGTGGTGCAAATACTTGCCCCATCTCAGCATAAAGCTTGGTAACTCCTGCATCATCTGATAAACGTTCTCCATAAGGCGGATTGGAGATAATCACGCCATTGATTTTATCAGAACGTAAATCCTGCACGCGCATCTGCTTAAAAGTAATGTCTCCTGCAACACCAGCTGCCTGAGCATTGGCTTTAGCAATTTCCACCATGCGAGCATCAATATCACAACCCATGATATCCAGTTCCAGCTCACGATCCACTTTTTTAGCCGCCTCTGTGCGCACTTCTTGAATCAAGCGATCGCTGATCCAGTTCCACTCCTCAAATGCAAAAGAGCGACGAAGACCTGGAGCCATCTTTCGAGCAATCATGACTGCCTCAATACAGAAAGTCCCCGAACCACAGGTCGGATCAATCAAAGGCTTGTCTGGATACCAGTTAGAGAGTTGTAAAATGGCTGCCGCCATGTTTTCCTTAATAGGAGCACCACCTTTTTCGGTACGATAACCACGTTTAAAGAGGCTAGATCCTGTCGTATCAATCATGACAGTTGCCACATCTTTGAGAATAGAGACCTCAATCTTAAACTCTGGGCCATTCTCCATCAGAGGAACACCTTCTGGGCGAGCATAGTGTTTCTGCAATTTCTTGACAACAGCTTTCTTAGAAATAGCCTGTACACTTGGCTCATTGTGAAGTTTAGATTTAACACATTTGGCCTTGGAAATAGGGAACCGAGCCCCAAGTGGTAAATAATTTTCCCAATCTAAAGCAAAAACTCCCTGAAACAGCTCTTCAAAAGTCTTAGCTGGGAAAGTTCCTACGATAATTTTGATACGATCTGCTGCTCGAAGCCAGAGGTTGGTTTCGATAATCGCTCTCACGTCTCCTTGAAAACGCACACGTCCATTTTCAACCTGACAATCGTAGCCCAACTCTCGCACTTCTCGTCCCACAACAGCTTCAAGACCTGCTGCCACAGTTGCAATTAAATTAAATTCTTTTTTCATGTTACAGTCTTGCAAGACCTTTCTATATGTCCACTTTAAAAAATGAGGTTGAGAAAATTTCTCAGCCCCAACCTATATGCAATTTTCTATAAGCCATGTTTTGTTCCAGAAGTGACTAGGACCACTTCCTTCGATAATCATCTGTCTACCACTAACAGCTCCAGCTGATAGCAGTCAGAATACTACGTTCGTTTCCGCGTACTCCATGCCCCGACCAAAATTTGGGTTGCTAGCTTGAGGGGTTTACCGCGTTCCACTCTCTCCGTTTCCAGAAAGACTCCGTCACTGTGGCACTTTCAAGCCTACTCTGGCCTATCCAAGGACTTAGCCATTTCAACTGCCGTAACGATTTCTCGTCCCTAGGCTTATGGTTTCGCCTAGCACAAACACTACAGGCATCACAGCCTGTGCTAGCATGGACTTTCCTCATGAGAAGCAACTCTCCTCACGCGATTATCCAAAAATTGCACATCTCAAATAACTACTTAGAAATCTGAGTTATCTAAAATTTGTTTACCAAACACTTCTTTTTCAAGACGATTCAAGCGTTTCAAAATATCAAAATTCGTCATAGAACTTGTAGTTGCCGCTTCAAGGGGTTCTGCTTGAACTGGTGAAGGTTTCGGTTTACGAGCTAATTCTTCCTTCAAATCCGCAATTTCCTGACGAAGTGACTTGACCAAGGCAGCATAGGTTTCATAATCCTTAATGACATCGTCTAAAAACTCATCAACTTCTACCTTGCTATACCCACGGACTTCACGCCCAAACTCTTGTTCAAAAATATCTTTCGCTGAAAAAATAATACCTGCCATGTCTCTCTCCATTCTCGCTTGCTAGTATTATTATATAAAAAAAGCCAAACAAAAATCAAGGTCAAAGCTTCAATTTTCGGAAAAATTTTCAGCAAGTTCATTTAATTGATCAAATGTTAATCTCTTTATAAAATAGTCCTCTTGATTTTTCATCTTTTGGTAAAAATAAGATAATTTCGTTTCATTATCCTCATCATAAAAAAGATAAGAACTATTCGTATTTTCCAGTAAAAACTGCTGGTAGTCTCTTAACTGCCACTTGTGTTCATAGCGAGGATAGGCATATTTGACAAAGTCTACCTGCTTAAAACGACTCAGTTTCATCTGATTGCCTTCATTCCAATTTTCCCCATGGGTTTCAAAAGCAAAAATGGTGGCCAACTGGAAACCGTACTCTGTCTTCATTTCCTGAGCAACCTCTAAAACCCAATATTCAAAGCCCAAAGTCCCTGTAAATACAAGCCAAGTCACCCCATCTGCTGCCATAGCTTCTAAATCTTTACGTATCGCTTTTTTAATCAATTTAAGACGAGGATCCTTGTCAGAAAACAAACCCAAATCAAAAGCAGAATAGCCTAAAACCAAAGCTGTAGTCATTTTTAACCCTTCCTGTGCAAATTTATGATATAATAGAGTGATGTTATTGTACCAATAAGGAGAATTATGGTCAACTATCCTCATAAAATTTCATCACAAAAAAGACAAACATCTCTTTCTCAACCCCAAAATTTCGCAAATCGAGGAATGTCTTTTGAAAAGATGATCAATGCTACCAACGACTACTATTTGTCTCAGGGATTGGCAGTTATACACAAGAAACCAACTCCTATTCAAATCGTACGAGTGGACTATCCACAACGAAGTCGTGCCAAGATTGTTGAAGCCTATTTTCGACAAGCTTCAACGACAGACTATTCTGGCGTTTATAATGGATATTACATCGACTTTGAAGCTAAGGAAACAAAACAAAAACGTGCGATTCCGATGAAAAATTTCCATCCACATCAGATTCAGCATATGGAACAAGTCCTTGCCCAACAAGGAATCTGCTTTGTCCTTCTTCACTTTTCTTCCCAGCAAGAAACCTACTTATTGCCGGCATTCGATTTGATTCGCTTCTATCATCAAGATAAGGGACAAAAATCAATGCCACTTGGATACATACGAGAATACGGTTACCAGATAAAACTAGGGGTATTCCCACAAATTCCCTATCTCGATGTTATCAAAGAACATTTACTAGGTGGTAAACAAGATGAATAAATACATTCTTATGCGAATATTAAAGTATATTGGAATCTTTTTCCTAACTCTCTTTATCGCATTATTTCTATTGGGCGGGGGTGTTTTCCTCTATTTTGTGAGTAAAGCTCCAGCCCTATCAGATAGTAAATTAGTTGCAACAACTTCTAGCAAGATTTATGACAATAATAACGAACTCATTGCCGATCTGGGCTCTGAACGCCGAGTAAACGCTCAGGCCAGCGAAATTCCTACTGATTTAGTCAAAGCCATCGTGTCTATCGAGGACCATCGCTTCTTTGACCACAGAGGGATCGATACGATTCGGATTATGGGGGCATTCTTACGTAACTTACAAAGTAATTCTTTACAGGGGGGATCAACCCTAACCCAGCAGTTGATTAAGTTGACCTATTTCTCAACATCAACTTCGGATCAAAACATCTCCCGAAAAGCACAAGAGGCTTGGCTAGCTATCCAATTGGAACAAAAAGCTACCAAACAGGAAATTCTTACCTACTACATCAATAAGGTCTATATGTCAAATGGTAATTATGGAATGCAGACAGCAGCCCAAAATTACTATGGAAAAGATCTAAAGGATTTATCTTTACCTCAATTAGCTTTGCTAGCAGGTATGCCTCAGGCACCTAACCAATACGATCCTTACTCTCATCCGGAAGCAGCACTAGACCGTCGTAATTTAGTTCTTTCAGAAATGAGAGGGCAAGATTACATTAGTGCTGAGCAATATGAAAAAGCCGTCAACACACCTATCACTGATGGTTTACAAAGTCTTAAGTCGGCTGCTACTTATCCAGCATATATGGATAACTATCTAAAAGAGGTTATTGAACAAGTAGAGCACGAAACTGGATATAATCTTCTTACTACTGGGATGGAAGTCTACACAAATGTAGACAAGGGAATTCAACAACGACTTTGGGATATTTACAATACAGATGAGTATGTCTCTTATCCAGATGATGACCTTCAAGTAGCCTCAACTATCGTAGATACTTCCAATGGTAAAGTCATCGCTCAACTTGGAGCACGTCACCAAGCAAGTAACGTTTCATTTGGTACCAACCAAGCTGTGGAAACCAACCGTGACTGGGGATCAACCATGAAACCAATCACTGATTATGCCCCAGCCTTAGAATACGGTGTATACGATTCAACTGCAACTACTGTCCACGATATTCCTTATAACTATCCTGGTACAAGTACCCCTGTTTACAACTGGGATCGAGCATATTTTGGTAATATTACTCTGCAATATGCCCTTCAACAATCTCGTAACGTACCTGCCGTTGAGACACTAAACAAGGTTGGTTTAGACAGAGCTAAAAACTTCCTAAATGGTTTAGGAATTGACTATCCTGTAATACACTATTCAAATGCTATTTCAAGTAATACAACTGAATCTAGTAAACAATACGGGGCAAGCAGTGAAAAAATGGCTGCAGCCTACGCTGCATTCGCAAATGGCGGTATTTACCACAAACCAATGTACATCAATAAAATCGTCTTTAGTGATGGTAGTGAAAAAGAATTTTCTGACGCTGGTACAAGAGCTATGAAAGAGTCTACTGCCTACATGATGACAGAAATGATGAAAACAGTCTTGACATCTGGAACAGGTTACAACGCCTATCTGCCTGGAATTCCTCAAGCAGGTAAAACAGGTACTTCTAACTACACAGATGAAGAAATCGAAAATCATATCAAGTCGAATCAACTTGTAGCACCAGATGAACTGTTTGTCGGTTATACTCGTAAGTATTCAATGGCCGTTTGGACAGGTTATAGCAACCGTCTCACTCCTATTGTAGGTGATGGTCTCACAGTTGCTGCTAGAGTTTATCGTAGCATGATGAGCTACCTTACTCAAAATAACCATCCTGGAGATTGGACAATGCCTGAGGGACTATATAGAAACGGGCAGTTCGTATTCCTAAACGGAGCAAGAAATACATGGAGTACTCCTGATACACAACAAACACAATCAGAAGTAGAGAATCCCTCTACCACAAATGAAAATACAAGTACACAAGTAACACCTACTCCTGGTCAACAATCAAATAATCCTGCTCCAACGAATCCAAATCAGGGACAGTCTGGCCAACAAATCCAACAACAACCACAGGCCCCTCAATTTCAACAACCACAACAGTAAACACAAAAAATCCTGAGAGTTAGAAATTCTCAGGATTTTTTTTACTACAAGATAGCTAATACTCAATAAAAATCAAAGAGCGAACTAGGAAAGTTAGCCACAAGCAACTCTAAGCACGGATTTGAAGTCATCAGATAGAACTGACGTGGTTTGAAGAGATTTTCGAAGAATATAAAAGGAGTCGGCTACAAACCAACTCCTTTACCTTTATTTTACATGTTTTGCAAGGTCTTCTTGCGCTTTTTTATTGGATTCTTCTTTTTCTTTCATCCATTTATCTTGGGCTTTTTGGTATTCATCTACAGTGACTGCCTTATCTTGAAGTTCCAAGTATTTGTATAGGAGTGGATCACTTGTCCCCTTGTTACCAGAGAAGGCAAACGGCATCGTAAATGGTACCATCTTAGACAAAATTGGGCGACCAGTAAGTGTTGTTGTTGGGATAATCAAGGCACTATCTGTCAACCAAGCTTGGGCTGTAGCATATTTATCATATCGTTTTACTACATCTGTTGTCTCATTTCCAGCTTCAGTTACTAATTTCTCATAGTCGTTTAGACCTACAGTTTTAGCTGCAGCATTATCTGTACCAGAATCGAAGCCAAGGTAGGTTTTAGTGTTTTCACCAACTGATGGTTTGATAATATCGAGATAAGTTGATGGATCCGCAAAGTCTGGAGACCAACCAACATTATCTGAAATATCCCAATCTTCCCCAGCTGCTGTTTCAGCAAAGTAGGTAATATTCAAGACTTCATCTTTTTGTAGTTGTTGAATATCAATTACGACATTATCTGTACCCAAGGTTTCTTCAACCGATTGTTTGAAAGATTGAACACGTTGAACTTTTGTAGTTGCTGTCTGGTCAACTGGCATATCCAAATGAATTGGGAAGGTCACGCCTTCTGCCTGTAAAGCTGACTTAGCCTTGGCAAATTCGGCCTTGGCTTTTTCTGGATTGTAGAGACCATCTTGTGCATCAGCCAGATTAACATCCTTCCATTCTTCCCCATAGGTTACTAATTTTTCTTTGACCATATCGCCAAAGTTTTTCCCATCTGCTTGAACAAATGTTGGTGGCACAAAGAGATTACGCAAGATTTTGCTTGCACCACTGGCACCGTTCACTTGTGAAGCATATGCTGTACGATCAAAACCAAAGGCAATAGCCTGACGGAAATCCTTGTTTAAGAGAGCCTTTTTAGTAGATGTCTTTTGTTCGTCGCTAGTCTTAGAAGTATATTTATAGGACTGACGATCAATATTTGTTCCTACTAGATACGTAGTCGAGTCTTGTTGAGTATAGACAATATTGTCTTTCATACTCTTCTCAAGCTCTGCGAAACTTGCACTTGTTGGATAGAGACGAGCTGCTGTAAAGCTTCCATCCTTAAAGTTTTCTGCTGGTTTGCTGGTATCTTGACCATCCCAGAATGACAATTTAATCTTGTCAACATGAACATTGTCCTTATCCCAGTAGTTAGGATTTTTCGCAAATTCAACGGAAGATTTAGCCACAAGAGATTTTAACAAATAAGGACCATTATACAAGATACTGCTTGGATCCGTAGCTTTGGCAAAATCATCCCCTTTTGAGTTCAAAAACTCTTCATTGACTGGCGCAAGTACACCCATAGTTGTTTTAGAATTCCAAAAAGTTTCAGGTTTGTTCAAGGTGTATTGGACTGTTTGATCGTCAAGGGCTTTAATCCCGACTTGAGCAAAGTCTGTGGTCTCACCTTTTGCATAGGCATCTAGACCTTTGATTGAATCTTGTACCAAGTAAAGGGCTTGTGATTTCTTATCTGTTGCATATTTAAGACCTGTCACAAAGTCCTGTGCCTTAACAGGAGCATACTCTTCACCTTCTGCAGTATACCACTTGGCATCCTGACGAATCTTATAAGTATAAGTCAAGCCATCCTTAGAAACTGACCAGTCTTCTGCCATAGAGGGAATAAGATTCCCATAGCGGTCATTTTCAAGTAATCCATCAATGACATTACTAGTAATGTTTGAAGTAGCTGCCTTACTGGTTGTTAAATAGTTAAGATTATCTGGATCTGTCTCGTAGGTAAATGCAAAGGTCTGCTCACCTTTAGTAGCTGAACCACCAGAACAAGCCGCTAAGACACCCGCTGCTAATAAAGTGACTCCCGCAAGAGCCAATACTTTTCTTGTTTTCATAGTCTTCTCCTTTGTTTTTCTATCCATTATAGACCCTTTTTAAAGTCCTGTCAATATAATTTTCTGAATTTTAGAAAATTATTTTTTAAACAAAAACTTTGCAAAAATATGAATATTATCAAAAATCCCTCAACTACATCACATAGTCAAGGAATTTTTAATACTTTTATAAATGAGAACTGGTGATCAATTTTACTTATTTAATCTAACTCATTTCTTACACACTGTAAAGCTGCTCCAATTACTTGGTGCATATCGTAATAACGATAGTGTCCTAAACGACCACCAAAGATAACATTCCCTTGCTCATCGGCCAATTTTTTATACGATTTATACAAATGATTATTACGATCATTATTAACTGGATAATAAGGCTCATCACCTTTTTCCCATGTTTTGGAATGTTCTTTAGTAATGATAGTCTTTGCTTGACTCCCAAACTCAAAATGTTTGTGTTCAATAATGCGAGTATATGGGGTATCAGCATCCGTATAGTTCACAACTGCATTTCCTTGGTAATTTTCCATATCCAGGGTCTCATTTTCAAAACGAAGACTACGATACTCTAGTTCACCCAACTTATAATCGAAGAATTCATCAATCATACCGGTAAAGACAATCTTAGGGAAGTCCTTCATATATTGCTCTTTATTCGCAAAGAAATCAACATTTGTTTCTACATCAATGTTTTCATGATCCAACATTTTTTCAACTATCTGAGTATAACCACCAATTGGAATTCCTTGATAGGTATCGTTAAAATAGTTGTTATCATAGGTCAGGCGTACTGGCAAACGGCGAATGATAAAGGCTGGAAGTTCCGTAGTTGGCTTGCCCCACTGTTTCTCTGTATAGTCCTTGATTAATTTTTCGTAGATGTCTGTACCTACAAGAGATATCGCCTGTTCTTCCAAATTTTCAGGAGTTTTACCATTTAAAACCGCACGTTGCTCATCAATCTTAGCTTGTGCTTCTGCTGGCGTTACAACTCCCCAAAGTTTATTGAAAGTATTCATATTGAAAGGAAGGTTATAAATCTCTCCCTTATAATTTGCAACTGGGGAGTTTGTGTAACGGTTAAACTCTGCAAACTGATTTACATAATCCCAGATTTCCTTATCCGAAGTATGGAATATATGAGCACCATATTGATGAACTTGAATTCCTTCCTCTTCACGAGTATAGATATTACCCGCGATATGATTTCGTTTTTCAATGACTTTTACTTTTTTTCCTTTTAAGGCTGATTCATGGGCAAAAACTGCACCAAAAAGACCAGCACCAACAACAAGATAATCGTACATATACTCCTCGCCATTAAAATTCTTTTACTGATTATTTTTTAGGCCATTAGATAATATTTTATTTCAAAAATATCCTTATTTTCTATTTAGTTGTATTATTCCTTCATTAAAGAATTTTATATAATCAAAAAGATCAATATCTCTTTTTCCTACTAGTTTATTTCTATATCCTAGTAGATTTTTCACTTGTATTTTACCATTAATTGTTTCATTAGTTTTTGGAATATGTATGGCAGATTTTATTTCTGGCATCTCCTTACTTACGAACACAACTTTATTTTTATAGGATAAATTATCAAATTCCAATATATCTTCATATGTACATCCATCCCGCTCTATCATGAAAATAAATAGATTGTCGAAGTTTACCCTTCTCTTTCTTTCATTCCATTTATCTTTCAATTCTGAAAAATTTCTATAATGTGATCCATGTATCTCTATATCATTACATAAAGCGATAGGATAACTACCTGCCCATTGTTTCTCCACTAGTGGTTGTTCAAAATAGAAAGGTAAATTCTTACAAAACTTAACAAATGAGCTGGGTTCTATAAACAAGTTTACTGTTGGAGACATAAACTTAAGTCCTAATTTATGACTTATTACACCTCCAAGACAGTTAGAGCTTATGATCGTAAAGTCAGAATTTTTTAAATCTAATCTTTTCTTCTTAATCATATTAAATTCTAATGCTTTTAAAAAATATTTTATCATACTATTCTTAACTCCATATAAATCTTATAAAACAAATAATATAATTTAATATTAACAAACAGTCAAAACTAATTTCATGTTATTCTTACCTCTACAGTAAATTAATATTTTTCTCATTCATATAATTTCTAAGTACTAATAAACCTTCATCATTATAATGCAATCCCTCACTTGTATATTCATATTTCAAATGATAATCTTCAGAAAATTCTTTGTTTATATCGATTAACCTTATTTTGTTCTCTCTTGTAAAGTCTTCTAACCATTCATTTAACTCTCTAACTATTTCGTTATCTACACTATGCATACCCGATTATTGTTAGAGTTAGTTCTATATTTCTTTTATCTGTTTCTAATAATAATTTTTTGTCATTCTCTTTTATTAGACTAGAAAAATCATTCTATTGCTTATCTTACTTCTTGTTTGTAAAATTCTTTCAAGGCATCTTGCCAAGTTGGAATGACAAATCCAGTAGCTTTAGCTTTAGAAAGGCTCATTGTTGAGTTTAACGGACGTTTAGCTTTTGCTGGAAATTGACTTGAATCTACTGGCTTGATTTCCACATCTGTATCTTTCAAAATTTCAACTGCAAAATCATACCAAGTTGTGTCTTCTGTAGCATCATTTGACAAATGATAATAACCAAATTCCTTGCGGTTTTCAGCCAGGTAGGTCATGAACTCAGCCAAGGTACGAGTCCAAGTCGGACGACCGTGCTGGTCATTTACAACTGTTAAAGTCTTATGATTTTTCGCAAGATTTTGCATGGTAAAAACGAAATTTTTGCCATAATTTCCAAATACCCAGGCAGTACGGATAATATAGAAATTAGACACATGCTTCTCAACTAACTCTTCTCCCATACGCTTAGTGCGTCCATATTCTGTCTGTGGATCTGGTCGGTCATCAACTTCCCACTCTTGTCCAACTGGTTTTCTACCATCAAAGACATAGTCGGTAGAAATATAAACTAGAGTTGCACCATGCTTTTCAGATGCTTTTGCGACATTCTCTGTCCCCGTCACATTGATGGCGAAGTCCAATTCTTTCCCTTCATCCTCTGCTGCATCAACAGCGGTGTAGGCTGCACAATGGTAGACTAAAGTCGGTTTCACCTCTTCAAAAACTTTCTCAACCATCTCTGCATTGGTAATGTCCATCTCATCCACATCTACTGCTACGTATTCTTCATTACGCTCATCCAATAAATAACGAAGTTCAGTTCCTAACTGACCTTTTGATCCTGTAATTAAAATCATCTCTATACCTTTCTAATTTGTAACTCTTCTCAATATAGCAATAAAAAGTAGCTATTTCCAGCTTTTTATAATTTAATAATCTACTGATTCTTAGCATAATTGGCTTCAACAGCTTCTTTCCCTACTTTCCACCATTCTTGCTTATCTGTATACCACTTGATTATTTCCTTTAGCCCAGCTTCAAAGTTGGTAAATTCAGGTTTCCACACCAACTCATCACGGAGCTTGCTTGCGTCAATCGCATAGCGGAGTTCATGGTCTCCACGGTCAGTAACCTGATCATAGGCAGGTTCTACTATTCCCTTTATAATAAGTTATAAAATTTACTAAATTTATTATAATTCTTCTTTTAATAAATTTAACGTCAAAATTCTCAAATTATCTGAATTATTAGGATACTGTCTAATTGTTGTAAAGCCTTTATCTAATAAAAGAATAGGCCTAATAGAATAATCTTTATATTTACTTTTCACAAAATCTACTTTTTTCTGAAGTTGTTCTCTATACTTTCCATGGAGGTGAGTTATTCTATTTCTATATGACAAAAAATCTGATGGAAGCTGTAATACTTTACACTCAATAACATAGATAATTCGTTTAGCTTCACTTATTGCTAAACAATCAATTTCTCCTGTATTTTGATTTCGAAAATCATCATTCGCAATTTCTTTAGTCACTAATCCTGTTTCTGTATATATTTGCCAAGCTCCGCTGTTAGTAACACTACCAGATTGATACCCAGAATTACACAATAATTTAATAACTTCTATTTCAAATGGTTTTGAATATATAATCTGAAATAACTCCTCATCTTTTTCAGGTATTGTTCCTGTTGTATTCATTTTAAAAATAAATGATTCAATATAATTATTAAGAGAATCAAACATATTATAACATGATATAAAACAATATTTCTCATTAAATAATGGGATTAAAGGTCTTGAGACAATTTTATTTGGATTTCCTAAATAGTCAATATCTATAAAATCTCTAGTTAACATTAAATTATTTTTAAAGTTTGAATCATAAGTGTACTGAGAAGTAATTCTCTCAAATTCACTCATACTTAAGTAAAATATCCCACCATTATTTTGTTGCTGGACAAAGGAATTAGTAAACAAATTCAATCTTATTTTGAACCCCTTCCAAAAATTTGTATATCTAGTATCATCAACTCCTTTGAAATGTTCAAAAAAAGTTCCTTTAAAATAATCAATATTATTTGGTTCTGCTCCATCGAATATTTTATTTATAGAATCGATGTATTTTCCAGGATCATCAAAAAATAAATTATTATTTATTCCTGTAGACCTTTGTCCATCACCATATGTAACTTCTGGAAAGATATAGTTATTCTGTAAAAATTTTCTAGAAGTTTCGTCCAATTCTACCTCCATTTCAGATAAATAAAGAACTATTTGCAAATCATTTTTCTCACCTGAAAATAACCACTGATAGTGAACAAGTTTTGAATACTTAATCATCTTTTTTAATAAAACAAAAAAAGATCTCTCTAGTACACAAGTATTGCTTAAAAGAGTTTTGTCTCCCTCCGACCATATAATAGCAATCAGATTTTTTAATGCGATACCCTTATCTTTCAAATGTTTCCAATTATCATCAAAATAAATTTTATCTAGAGCTTTGAGAAGTATAGGTATAATGAAATTTATATTGACTCCTTTAGAAAGAAAAATAATATCTTTTTTGAGTTTGTCCATCTCTTCTAAAATATCATCTTTGCTTTTTAAAATGACATACTCAGATGAGGCATCGTTTTTTAGCTCTAACTCCTGTAGAAGATAACTCACATTACTGTACAAATTATCCATACCAATCTTTATCGCTTTTTCTATTGATTTCATCTTTGCTTTTGCCGAATTTCGAATACGTTTTTTCTTCAACTTCATATACTTTTTCCCTTTCAATCGATTAACAACTCTTCCCAATATAGCAATAAAAAGCAGTTATTTCCTGCTTTTTATAATGTAATAATCTCCTGAGTCTTAGCATAATTGGCTTCAACAGCTTCTTTCTCTGCTTGCCACCATTCTTGGTTATCCATGTACCATTTGATAGTTTCTTTGAGTCCTGCTTCAAAGTTGGTAAATTCAGGTTTCCACCCCAACTCATCACGGAGCTTGCTTGCATCAATCGCATAGCGAAGATCATGCCCTGCACGGTCAGTTACATGATCATAAGCGTCAACAGGTTGTCCCATTTCCTTAAGGATGAGTTCCAAAACTTCCTTGTTGTTCTTCTCGCCATCAGCCCCAATCAAGTAGGTTTCACCAATTTTCCCTTTTGTCAAGATTGTCCAAACACCTGAAGAATGATCATTAGTATGAATCCAGTCACGAACGTTCTTACCTTCACCGTAAAGTTTTGGCTTGATTCCACTTAGAATGTTGGTAATCTGACGTGGGATGAATTTTTCAATGTGTTGATAAGGACCGTAGTTATTTGAACAGTTGGAAATCGTTGCCTTGACACCAAATGATCGTACCCAGGCTTTGACAATCAAGTCTGAAGCAGCCTTGGTTGATGAGTACGGAGAACTTGGGTTGTATTTTGTTTCAGCAGTAAATTTCTCACCTGGTCCTTCACCATGACCTGGCAAATCCTCGCGTAGAGGGAGATCACCATAAACCTCGTCTGTAGATACATGGTGGAAACGAAGATCGTATTTACGTGCTGCTTCTAACAGAGTATAGGTTCCGATGAAATTTGTATGGATAAATGGTGATGGATCATTGAGTGAATTATCATTGTGGCTTTCCGCCGCATAATGAACGATAGCATCTGCTTGAGCAACCAACTTGTCTACCAACTCTGCATCCGCAATGTCACCAACAACTAACTCAACACGATCACCCAAAATTTCCTCAATATTAGAACGGTTCCCAGCATAAGTCAACTTGTCTAATACTGTTACGTGAACATCTGGAAAGTTCTCGTAAACATAGTGGACAAAGTTAGAACCGATAAAACCAGCTCCACCTGTCACGATAATTTTTTTGTATTTAGTCATATTCTTTCCTTTTTACAAATCTTCTTTTTTCAAAGGTTTTACATCCTTAAGTAGTGGATGATTTTTATCTGCATCTGAAACCTCTGCTTCTGCAAGATTTTCCCATTCAATGCCAAGGCTTGGATCAGCATAGTTCACAAAGGCATACTTGGGTTTGAGTTCAAGAGCCCAGTAGTCATTGACCAGATAACTATAAGAAACTGTATCTGATAGGACTTGAAAACCATTGGCCACGCCTCTAGGAACAAAAATTCCCTTGCTAGCATCAATAACTGTCTGATAGGTATTTCCGAAGGTTTCTCCTTCACGTAGATCAACCCAAGAACCCAGAACTTTCCCTCCATCTGCTACAGAGATGTACTTATCCCATGGTTCTGCATGCAAGCCACGGAGAACATTTTTGCGTGAGAAGGATACATTGTTTTGCAATTTTCCTTCTGCAAAGAAAGACTCTGGAAATCCAAGTGGCAGCATTTTTTCCTTTTGGAAATTTTCTTTAAACCAGCCACGGTTGTCTCCATGCACAGGGATATCAAACTCCAGCATACCTGGGATTGCATCAACCTTGTGTGCTGCAAGTGTCTTGCCGAAAAATTTATCTGTCATCTATGCTTCTCCTATCAAACGGAGCAGATACTGCCCGTATTCATTTTTCTTAAGTGGTTGGGCTAAGGCCAACACATCTTCGCGACTGATATAGCCCATGCGGTAAGCAATTTCTTCCAAGTTTGCTACCTGAACATTTTGCATACGTTGAACTGTTTCGATATACTGTGAAGCCTCTAGTAAACTTTCATGAGTTCCAGTATCTAGCCAAGCAAAGCCACGTCCCATAACCTCAACGGATAAATCTCCACGATCTAGGTAAGCCTTATTTACATCTGTAATTTCCAGTTCACCACGAGGACTTGGTTTAATACTCTTAGCAATTTCAACTACATCATTATCATAAAAATAGAGTCCTGTAACTGCATAGTTTGAACGAGGGTTTTCTGGCTTTTCTTCTATAGAAATAGCGTTCATATCCTTGTCAAACTCAACTACACCAAAGCGCTCTGGATCCTTCACATGGTAGCCAAAAACAGTTGCTCCCGACTCCTTACTTGCTGCCTTTTGTAGCATCTTAGAAAGACCAGGCCCATGGTAGATATTGTCACCTAAGATTAGCGCAACGCTATCATCACCAATAAACTCTTCCCCAATGATAAATGCTTGTGCCAAACCATCTGGACTTGGTTGCTCTGCATAAGAAAGTTTGATCCCAAACTCAGATCCGTCTTGAAGAAGCTCTTTGAATCGATGTAAATCCTGTGGAGTTGAGATAATCAAAATATCCCTAATCCCAGCCAACATCAATGTTGAAAGTGGGTAGTAAATCATTGGTTTATCATAAACCGGCATAAGTTGTTTTGATGCAGCTCGGGTCAAAGGATATAAACGTGTCCCCGAGCCACCTGCTAGAATAATACCTTTCATAAAAGGGGTACCTTTCTTTGTTGTTTTAGAGTCAATTACTATTAATTGTGTACTGCTCTAAAAGAAAAACAATCATCACATTTTTTCATATTATTATCTAAAAAATACAGAAAAACTCTTCTTTATCTATAAAAATTCACTTATTTCATATTACATTTAGCATGAAATGAAATAAGCGAATTCTACTTTGTTTACATACAATTAAAAATCAATTCCTAAGGATGTTTCAAATAACTGTGTAAGAGGCATAATTTCACCATTTCTTAGTTTTTCAATGCTAAATTACATAGTAATCAGAGATCCATTAAAAATCTCTAATTTCCTCATCGTAAAAAAATGACAATAAGATACTTATTGATTTCAATTCATTAACAGAATACGAACTAGACAAGTGGGTTCGTCTCCTTAACAAACACTTCCAAGCGTTTACTTTCCTCATTCAGTCATCGTAATCTACAACTTACATCATCAGATAAGTCATACTCACCATTTATAATAGGTAGAATATGTTGTTTTTCTTCTTCAGTCTTCTCTTCAATAAGCAAATTTTTAAAAATTACTGCCATTGTTCTCACCTCACTTCGATGGTTAAAGTGTCGTTACTTTATTCTATCAAACATAAGGCGCAAAAACAAGCCATAATCCGATAGGATAGCGATCCCCTCTACTATAAGAAATTCAATACAAAAGCTATAATTTTTATATCAGCGTTGTTTAATAATATTTCATTCTGACAGATCTTCTTTTATCTTTGTCGTTGATATTTCTTTTGTTCTAGGCAAATAAACTACTTCAACACCTTCTTCTTCAAGATAATCAAATTTACCTTTCCAATCATCACCCATTACAAAAGTATCAATATGGTACTCTTTAACATCTAACTTTTTCTGTTCCCAACTAGTTTCAGGAATCACTAAATCGACATATCGAATAGCTTCTACTATATTTTTTCTATGTTCATAATTAAAGTAACATACTTTATTCTTTTCTTTTAAATTAAACTCATCACTTGAAACAACTACAATCAAATAATCACCTAGTTGTTTAGCTCGTTTTAAAAGATTTATATGACCATAATGCAATAAATCAAATGTTCCGTATGTTATAACTCTTTTCATTCCAGGAACTCCTTTTTTATCATTCAAAAAATTCTAATTATTTTAATCGACGACCCTATTGTTTTTTATTTTTTCTTCAATCCAATCAGCACACATTACAGAGGATTTGCCTCTATCAAAACGAACATCTTCTAATTCATAAAGACGAACTTTTTCATCATATTTACTTCTTTCAAAATCTCTAATAATTTCTATCAACTCATTGTTATGATACGCTCTTGGAAATGGTAATTTATAAAAATTATTATCCAGGGGTCTATCGTTCACATACCTTTGATAATCTGGTAAATACAGAAACACTGGACGATTTAATAACATAAAATCAATCGAAGATGACGAATAATCCGTAATCATTACATCTGCACTCATCATCAAATCCTGAGGATTTGAGTAGGTTGACACATTTATACAGTTTGTATCCTGTAAATTTATAAAACTAAAATCAACAGTTGGGTGAAAACGAACTAATATTTTTACATTTTTTCTAAATTTGTTTTGAAAAGCATGTATTAGTTTCGAGTAATCTAAATTATAAGCATCCAACGATCCATCATCTCTGAACGTCGGCATATACAAAACCACCAGTTCGTCTAAATCAATATCAAACAATCTTCTAAATTTTATGTTTGTAGTTTTGATTTTTTCACTTTTAAAAAAATCATCATTTCGAGGTAATCCAAATTCAAGAAACTCCACATCCTCTGTCAGCCAAAAATTATTTTGCATACCCAAAGTTTGCAAGTACCGACTTGATACGATACCGTCTGTAATCTTTCCATCATACTTCGCCATTCTGAGATAAGTTTTTTTTAGGCTCTCTGCAACACTTTTTTCAATTAACTTTACCCCATCTGAGCCATGCCAAGTTTGAAGATAAATCTGTCCTTTACGCTTCCAAGGTCGATCAGAACAACGAATATTATCTACCCAAACTCTAGCTGTTAACCATTCGTAGAAAGAACGATAACTTCCATATTTTTCTACACGAACACCTTTTGGGACAGAAATTTCTCTATCTTTTGATATCCATACAAGATCTAGATTATTTTCTCGAGAGACAAGTTCTTCAAGTATATACTTGGGATTATCTCCCAAACCTCTACCACCAAAATTATCAAACACTATTTTATTAGACTGAATAGGCAATAAATTCAATGGTAATGTAAAGACTTTTTTTAATAAATTTTTTATATAAAATTTCATATTATATTTTGTTTTTCTTTTATGCAACAACGACTGATTATATCGACTATATAGTTGAAAATAATACTCATAATAACACATGCTAAAAATATCAAGAAAGTTCCAATTTTATAAGCAATTCCATCTCTAACGTATGTTTTAAATAATAAAATCACAAATTGATGACTAATATAAATAAACGTCGCATTTTTTTTAGCAATATTGACAGCAAAATCTAGCGTCCAGAGTTGAGGATATTTAATCGAAAAGACCATAAGCATACAAGATATTATCACCGAACTTACATAAAGTTCAAAATTTGCTCCTAAAAAGGTATATTCAATCAGAGTTAGAAATCCTGAAATCATGAAAAATAAAGGTACAGCAAATCGAGCTAATACTTTGTAAAACACTCCAATTTGGCCCAAAAAACCAAAATGTATAGCAATCACACTAAATGTTGCCCAAACTTTTAGAATATATAACGTTTCATTCTCTCTCTTTTTAATCCTCGCATCTGTCTTCATAAATACACCTATATTCTGATTTTTTAATAAAATTAGTAGTTACTACTTACACATTAAAAATTTTTAAAATCTAAATTTTCCAATTCTGTATCCGAATTAGTTAAAGAAAAGAGCAGTAGGTTTAGAATCCATAAAAAATTATGATAAATCGAAATATTGTCCGTAAACCATATCAGCATCTGAAACATTGTCAAGACAAAATATATGAATGATTCTTTATGACCAATTTTTACAAATATGCGTTTAGCATTTCTATAAAGGAGAGTATAAAAATAAATAGATAATCCTACAAATCCTATCTCAATGTAAGATTTCAAAATATCATTATGAATCCCCATTGATCCTGTAAGACCATTGATATTTAAAGTCATCCAATTATTATCCATCCATTTTGATGCAAAACCTACCCCTCTCCCCATAAATATAGGTGTAAAGCTATAGGTTGATTCAATTCCCTTCCATAAATCTGTTCTAGCCATCGAATTGATATTATGTTCTTGGATAAATGTATATATAAAACCAGATTTAATACTATAAACATAAAGGAATATTCCTGTTATAAATACTAAGGAAAAGGCATTTAATAAACTTAAAATTTTTCGTTCTTTCCCTAGTTTGCTCACTTTTTTATAATACCAATAAATTACTAAAAATACTGGTATGATAATTAACACACTCAAAAATACGATTCGTTTAAGACTTAAAAAGAGAATAATAAGAGCTATTAAGATCTTACGAAATACTGCAGAAAAACTATTTTCTTTTATAAAATATTGATACAGATAGTACAGAATAAAGAGAGCTGTAATTGGTGCTACCTCATGCATTTCTAGCACCGAACCATTGAAACTAACATCTGTTAACATCAAAATAAATTGACTAAGTCCTCCTTGACTATAGGCAACAATGATACTAGTTAAGTAACTAAGTGATATTGCTGTAAAAGTGTAATCTACTACTTTTTGTCCAAAAAATTGAAAAACAACCATAGCTTGAAAGATAGCTAATAAGCCAAAAATAGTCATACTTGACAATCTACTAAAATACCCACTAAATTGAACTGGATTCATTAGATGTAATAAAACTGAGTAAAAGAAGAGAACAATTGTTGGCATAGCTAATATCTTAGCAAGATATAATAATTTTTTATTAACAAAAATAACCTTTCCGAGACTTACTAATAATAAAATGAATAATACAATAATCAAAATACCAATATAATATTTTGTCATGTATGTTACAGGATACAGATGTTGTCTATCTGTAGCTAATTCTAAATACACTAACAATATATACAATATCGCGATTGGGTTAAATTTAAATTTCACTATTACTTCCTTTTAAATAAATGAGTACGTTCTAAAAAATTTGTTCGTAAACCAATAATTACCCTGTTTTTTGAAGAAAAGATGTACAAAATCAATAAACTAATATAAATAAAAGCTCCGACTATAATTTCAATAATAAGTGTAAGTAGCGATGTAGGTAAAATACTTGAAATAAGAATTAAGACCATATACATTACTGAACCAATAAGAAATAATATCCCAGCATTTATCAGATATTCTCTGATATGTAAATAATTTCTAGCGATCCACGTTTGATAGCAACATAGAACTAACTCTGCAACAATTGTTCCTATAACAGCTCCCATTGCTCCTATCTTCGGAATCAAAATAATATTAATCAAAATATTAACAACGGCTCCATAAAGCAAAGATACCGTATATTCCTTGTCAAAACTTCGTGGAATTAAAAACTGAGTTCGGATGACATTTCCAAAAGCCGAAAATACTAAAGCCGGTGTCATTCCTGCAATAATTTGGCTACTTGTCCTAAATTCTTCACCCCAATAAACAGGAGCAAAGGTTGCAGAAACTCCTGCTAAACCGAAAGCACAGCCCATTGTAATCACTAAAACGATCCACATCGTTTTATCAACATATTCTAAACTTTTTTGTTCATCACCTATACTCAGTAAATGTACTGTTCGAGGCAACATTACAGCTCCAAAGGCTTGAATCAGAGCTTTTGGAATACTAATGATCTTATCTGAATTCTCATAAAAAGCAGTTTCCTTCAAACTACTATACATTCCAAGCATTATTTTATCTAGAAACGAAAAAATACTAACCGCTAAGACGGGGAAAAATAAAATAATAATAGGTTTCATGTGTTTCTTTATTTTTCCAAGACTAGGGCGCACAAAGTTTACTTGTTTTAACAAAAATGGCCATGTAATCAACTGACCAAGCAGGGTACTCCCTGCCATTATAAAGGTATATAAATAGATATCATTAGGGCTTTTTACAAATGTAAAGATAGATATTAAAGTCAATAATTTAACAAATGAATTCCTAGCAACTGTAATACGAAACTCTTCAAGACCATAAAAAAACCAACTAACATCTGTTGCATACGATAAAACATGTAATACTTGGATATAGGCTACAATCTGAAAACTATTCACAAATACTGTTGCATAAATCAAATATGAGACGGTCATAACTAGTGAACACGTTAACTGAACCGCGTAAATATTCGAAAATTCCTGATTCAAATGTTCTCTACTTGTTCGTACCTGTGCTATTGTCCGATTCCCATAATTAGAAATCCCCAACATGGACAGAATCATAAAGTAAAAAGCAATAGAATAGGTAAAAGAATAAACTCCAATTTGCTCTGCACCTAACACACGCGCTAAGTAAGGTGAGGTAATAAACG
This sequence comes from Streptococcus sp. K0074, assembly GCF_048843365.1. Taxonomy (GTDB): domain Bacteria; phylum Bacillota; class Bacilli; order Lactobacillales; family Streptococcaceae; genus Streptococcus; species Streptococcus mitis_BM. Next base: position 602,649 of record NZ_CP184836.1, on the reverse strand, counting down.
GTACTATTACAGCTAAGATCTGATATAAGACATTGTAAACAATGTTTTTCTTTAAACTAGGCAAGATTCTCCCCTCTACTGATTCAGTAAGTAACTGTACAAGCTCTCAGATTTATCATTGTAATTTTTTTTATAATTTAATTTATGAAAATCAGAAATTTGACATAATTGCTGGTAACGTTCCTTTGAAAAATCATTATTTAATTCATCAACCATTATATGTGGTGCTGCGTTCGTATAGGTGGGTACAGACTGCCAAACATCCGAATAATGTTCAGCTACAATCGTGAACAGCAAATGAAAAACAAAATAATGTATTGCAATATTCTCTCTACACCAATATTCTACTAGCAACTTCTTCACAGATAGTATTAAAGGGTGATTTGCTGTTGAAGCAATCATCCAGCTTGATGATGAAATATTTTCTTCGATTGAAGATAGACTCTTATACATAAAAAATGGATTTTTTTCAATTAATTCCTTAATTGTACTACCAGTGCAATAAACTGTGGCATCTAACCAAATACCTCCATATTTAGATAAAATCTCAACACGCAAAACATCTGAAAAATTTGCGTTATTTATGATACCTTTATTCCACTTATACAAAATTTCTTCAGGAATTGTTACATACTGTTGAATAGTCTGAGCCGTTAATACTGTAATTTTATAATCTGGAAATTCTCTTTTAACAGACTTATAACATGATTTCACCAAATCTGGAGCATTCTCCATACCTTGAAACCAGCAAATCCAGATTTGCTTGGGAACTTTTTCTGATAAGTATGATTTATCAAAAGGGTTTGAAATTAAAGAACCGTATTTCTTTTTTAGTATTCTGTAGGCCCTATCTTCAAGTTGCACTTCTCGAATAGCCTTACTCCGAATCCACCACAAGGGCCAACGGTTACGTAAGGCGTGAATAACAACAGGAAAAAACGTTCCATTTTTTAAAGATAGTTTTAATTTTTCTATATTCATCGCCATAAAATCTATACACTCCGATTCCGATATTTTAATAAGGTTAAAGCTAAAAGCAACATCGACATATTATACTTAGCTAATACACAGATCAAACGTTTAGGAAAAGGTAAACGATGGATTGGATAGTGATACAAAACTGCTTTTGAGATAGGATCCTTACAAATCTGTCTAATTCTTTGCAAGCGTTTATGAATTCTAGAACTTTTATATAAGGATTCCTGAAAAATACATAAACGAATATTAGCAATTAAAATTCTCTCGATTCTTTCTTCCAAAATTTCTTGATTAGGTAATCCCTTAACTCTTTTTAATTGCTCGTTATACAAGATTTTATCCAACTCAAATCGATCTTCTTTATATTTCATACTTAAAGAACCAAAGTTTTCACGATAGTAGTATAAAATATCTGGGATAACAAGGGCGGATGTTGCTAATTTTAAACAATCAATTTGAAAAATAGCATCTTCTGAAATGAATTCTCTTTCCGAATGAAATAATAGCCCTTTATCCTTAAACAAAGAACGTTTATATACCCCTTTCCACACTGAAACACCTATCTTTCCATCTCCAATAAATTCTGGTGGTGAAGATATTACATCTGGTAAAAGTTCTGTGAAAATTGAATCATTTTTATAAAAAATGGAATCTAGGCTCTGATCAAGTGGTCCTATAATATTTCCTTTATTATCCACTCGATAAAAATTTTCACTATAAATCACGTCTGCATTAAAACGTTGTAAGTATGTATCATAAATTTCAAGCATCTCATATGAGACATAATCATCCGAATCAACAAAGACAATATAATCTCCTGTACAATTTTCAATACCTGTGTTACGTGCAAAACCAAGACCTTCATTGGTTTTATGTATTACTTTTATCCGATGATCTTTTTTCCCCCATTCTTCACAAAGACTTCCAGATGTGTCAGTAGAACCATCGTTTACCAAGATAAGTTCAAAATCTTTAAAAGACTGATTTACAAGAGTATTTAAACATTGAGATAAATAATTCTCTACATTATAAACTGGAACAACTACACTAAATGTAGGCATAAATTCTCTTCCTTTCAGAAATAGTTAAACACTATCTATAGGCCAGTATTCTAGCTGGTACTCCACCTATGATAACATTATCTGGAAACTGCTTAGTGACAACAGCATTCGCTCCAACAACACAACCTGAACCAATGCTGGACCCATCCAAAAAAACAGCTCCAGCACCAATCCAACAATTATGTCCTACTGATATTCCCTTTCGAGATACACCTTGTTCAACAATAAGTTTATTTAAATCACTATAATTATGATTTTCAGCATGAAAACGAACATTCTGACCTGCGATAACATTATCACCAATTGTGATACCTCCAGCAGAACCAAATAAACTATATTCTGAAAAAGATGAGTTCTTACCAACTTTCAAGCCAATCCCCATATTTTTTATAGATCCTGTTCCAATAATTTGAGAATAATCTCCAATCTTCACATTATCTGCAAAATGGATTCCTTCTTTCGACAGTGCATCTATAGACACCTTTTTACCAATTCGAACATTTTTCCCAACAAATAATTTACGCTTTGCTAAGATAGAAACTCCTTGTCCAATGAATAAACGCTTCCCCTTTTGACCAAATCCGATTCCACGTACAAATCCACGAAAGAGTCCAAAACCATAGTTCATACCTCTTTGTAGTATATACGCCATGGGTACATCAGGGTGAATGTCTACTGCTTTTCCAGTAATCTTTTTTATTAAGCTCTCAACTATCATTTATCACTCTTTCATAATACTGAATCACTTCTTTCGAGTGTTCATCTATAGTTTTTAATTTTGTATTTTCTATATCATTTTCTATAACTTTAACTACTAAGTCATTCTGATTTTTAAAAACATGTGTTTCTGGAAGTAAGTCTTTTGATCCAACATTTTCACTCACAAAAACATTTACCCCATAGGATAATGCTTCTACTGTTATCAATCCAAATGTCTCCTTCCACTTACTTGGAACAATAAGAATATCAATATTTTCATAGACACTATCAATCGTTTCCTTGGTAAAATATCCTTTTTGTTCAATGAATGAAGGACATTCTTCATTTGGAAAGTGACCATAAGTTGCAACTTCGTATAACTCTAGGTCTAAAGTTTTAGCAAACTCAATAAAATCAAAATATCCTTTATATTCTTCATCTGGACCAATATAAGCAACTCTAATTTTATTATTTGTAGTTGTTAATCTCTGATGAGGTTTAATTGAACTATTCGTTATAGATAATACTGTACTCTGAGTTGGTTTAATTTCATTTTGCTCATATACATTCTTTGTTAGACTACTATTAAACAAATAACCATCTATTAAGTGAAACATCTCATTATAATAGTGTCGAAGTTCACTATAATTCTTTTCCTCAAATATTTCTCGAATAACTAGATTATTTTTTGATTTTGGATTTTTTCCCAATAGTTTCAAAAACTTACGAATAGTTGGATAAAATGGAACTTGAAAGAATCGCAACTTTTCTACACTTAAGGCATTAGAAGACATGATATTCCAAGCCAAGTTTGTATTATTATCACTATAATCCACCCCATTAAAATAGAAATGAGGTACGGGCGCTAATCCATAATAATCATGGCTCGTAAAAACAACTCTAATGTTCATGTTTTTAGCAATTTCGATGAATTCTTTATGCAATCCCATAAACGAATGAATATGGATAATGTCGGGTTGTACTTCTTCTAAAAAAGTACTATAAACATTTTTGTCACAAGGGGTCATGAAAGCAATTGGACTGGATATTCCCCCAAATAGAGCCAAAGGTAAGCTATTAAGCAGTTCGTAACACTCAAACTGTCTTGATGATACCTTCTTTATTCCTACTTTTTTCGAAAGTAACCGAATATTACCCGGATATAGGGCAGTCACTTGATGACCTTGAGCAATTTGCTCTAGTATTAAATCCTCAGCATATTTAACCAAGCCACCTGTTCGCTGGGGTTGAAATCCTAAAGTATAATGTAATATTTTCATTTTTTAAATAAATTCTCGTAGTCTGTAACAATCCTTTCCCAAGTGAAAGCATCCGCAATTCTCTGATTTGATTGTCTATCTAACTCATCAATCATTTTTTCATCAAATTGTTCAACTTCCTCAATCACTTGTGATAGTTCGTCTTTTTTCCAATAGATCGCACTTTGCTCCCCAACTTCACGATTAAAACCAACATCGAGTAGTAAATTTAACTTTGTTGATGCTAATGCTTCCAGTAGCGAAGGGTTTGTCCCCCCCACTTCATGCCCATGGAAGTAAGCAAAGGCATTCTCACGAATATACTTCAGAAGTTCTTGGTCGTAGACTGTCCCTACAAATTTTACTCGTGGATCTTTATCAAAACCAGTTTTTGCCAACAACTGATTATAAAATTTATTCTGCTCTACATTTGTAATTAAAACAAAGTCCTTCTTAGAGTTAGAAGCCAAAAAGCCACGAATCATAGATTCATAGTTATTCTCTGGAACAAATCGTCCTACAACTAGATAATACTCGTTCTCAGAAACATTCTTCTCTTTGAACCAAGAACGTACTTTTTCGTCACTACTCTTTAATATGGAGCGTGTTGTATCAGTCCCATAAGCGATATAGGTTGTCTTAGGTTGATACTGTTTATAATCTTCTTGGATATATTTTTCAATATTCTTACTATCACACACTAAAAGATCTGCATGTTTGACCATAAGACCTTCGGAAATTTTCCAATAACGACGAACTGGAGCGCTCCACTTAGCTCGTAACCACTCGTGACCATCTGGATTAACTAGAAGAGTCCCACCTATCGCTTGGATTTTTTTCTTAATTCCATGGATGAACGGACCGATTCGACAAGCTAATATATAGAAGATTGGAGCTTCATCCTTATTTTCTTTAGCAATTTCAATCGCTTTATTAATTGCTGCTATATCATATGCTATGGCTCGCGCTGGACCAATATTGGGAACATCGACGTTATAACAGATAGCACCATTATGTTCAAAAACATCTTCAGTAATCCCTGATTTTGCAGAGTTTTCACGCATACAAGCCACATAATATTGGATAGCCTTATCTTGTTGAAAGGCTGTTAATTTTTCAACAAAAGTTTCAAATCCTCCATACTTAGCAGGAATTCCTTTTGAACCAATGATATAAACTGACTTTTTCATTTCTCTCCTAATATGATGGACGTGCAGAAATCACTTCGCTCCATCTCTCATAAATACAACTTTAACAGTTTTCAACAAAATTTCAATATCTTTCCAGATTGTCCAATTATCAATATAAGCCACATCTAATTTTACAACATCGTCAAAATCGGTTATTTTACTACGACCACTAACCTGCCATAAGCCTGTAATACCAGGTTTAAAGCTGAGTCGACGTTTCTGTTCTGGAGTATACTGATCATACTCGTCTACTGTCGGTGGACGCGTCCCCACCAAACTCATATCTCCTATAAAGACATTCCAAAATTGTGGCAATTCATCCAAACTGGTTTTACGAATAAAGTGACCAATTTTTGTAACACGAGGATCATTGTCCATCTTAAACATACCACCTTGCATCGTGTTTTGATCCATCAACTGTTCTTTGATAGCTTCAGCATCGATCCGCATCGAACGGAATTTATAAAAGGTAAAATGTCGACCATTTTTCCCTATACGAGTTTGAGCAAAAATAGCTGGTCCGCCATCTTTACGAATCAATGGAACTAAAACTAGACTAGCTATACCAAAAAGAATAAGGCCGATAGTGGCACCACAAATATCGAGAATTCTCTTTGAAATCACATGACTAGTTTTATAAAAATTTGTAGAGAAAGTGACTACATTCAATCCTGCCATCTCATGAATTTGTTTATTTCGACCCAAATTCTTATCAAATGCATTAAGATTGACAGTTATATCTATCCCCATTGTCTCAAACTTAGAGATAATTTCTCCAATATCGTAGCTCTCTCCCGGAAGATTGATAAACACCTCATCCACAACTTCATGCGTTGCAAATTCAATAATTTTTTCCTTTTCAATCACAGGTATTTGATCATGTTGAAAATCAGATTTATCCAAAACACTTACTGCTACCAAGTTCCATGAAAGTTCATCAGAATCTAGCAATTTATCAAGAACTTTTTCTATATTTTTTGTTACTGTTAACAGTAACATTTTCTTGCTATTTTTTAGATTGAAAAATACATGCTTCCAATATTTCTTTACTAAGAAATTTAACAAGTATAAGGATATTCCTTCTAAAGTTAAGAAGTATACCATTCCTCTTCTAGAGATACTAAACCGTTCCTCTATAAAAAAGTTTAATACACTTATAGCTATTGCAAAGAAAAAAATATATCTTATAGTACTATTAAACTCAACTAGGTACCCTCTTTTAAAAAAATTGTTACCATAGGAACTAAAATGGAATACAAAAAAGTGGAGAAAGTATAGTATAACCATCGAAGAAAGTTCAATTTCTGTCTCTCTAACAAAGCTAAGAAAATAAACCAATAAAATGACAATAATACTCTGTAATACTGCCAGAAAAATCTTTAATCCTTTTTCATCCATAAAATCTTCCCTAGGTTATTTTTTACCATAATTACCATAACCACCGTAAGAACCATATTTTTCACGTTGAACATCAAATTTATTGAGAACGACACCTAAAAATGGTTTTCCTGTTTGCTCTAATTGTTGTTTCGCTTTTTGGACATCACGCTTATTCGCCTCACCCATTGCAGTTACCAAGATGGACGCATCACACTTTTGAGTGATAATTGCTGCATCAATAACAAATCCAATAGGTGCTGTATCAACAATGATATAATCAAAATATTTACGCAATGTTTCAATCATATCATTAAAATTTTTACTTTGTAACAAGGCTGTAGGGTTTGGTGATACAGATCCCGATTGAACTACAAATAAATTTTCAATATTTGTATCGCATAACCCGTGAGATAAATCCGTTGTCCCAGATAAAAATTCTGTTAGCCCTGTAATTTTTTCACGAGATTTAAAAACTCCTGACATAACTGAATTTCGAATATCGCCATCGATCAAAAGAGTTTTATAGCCTGCACGCGCAAAAGACCATGCTATATTTATGGAAGTAGTTGATTTTCCTTCCCCAGGGTTAACAGAAGTAACGGAAATTACTTTTAGTTTATCTCCGCTCAACTGTATATTTGTACACAAGGCATTGTAATATTCTTCTGTCTTCTTAATGAACTCCAGTTTTTTTTGTGCTATTTCTAATGTCGGCATCTCTCTCTCCTATTTCAACTTATCCAAGTTTGGTACAACTCCCAAAAGCGTCATCTGCAATGCATCTTCGATATCTTCTGGACGTTTCACACGAGTGTCCAAAAGTTCAAGAAGAAGAACTATAACACTGGTTCCAATCCCCCCTGCCAAAAAACCAATTAGTGTATTGCGTTTAATATTTGGCGAAGATGGTGATATAGCCGGTCTTGCCTCCTCCAGTGTTGTCACATCAGAAACACGAGTAATACTGATAATTTTTTGAGCAGCTACTTCTCTCAAAGAGTTAGCGATACGGCTTGCCTCTTCAGGAACTCGATCATTAACTGAAATAGAGACAATACGAGTATCAACTGGTACTGTCACTTTAATTTTATTAGCCAAACCTTTTGGCGTCAAATCTAGTTTCAAATCAGAAACAACTTTCTCCAAAACATCCTGCGATAGGATAATTTCACGATAGTCTTTAACCAAGTATGATCCTGCCTGCAAGTCTTGATTGGTTAAACCAGACTTCTCTACCTGATTACGGTTAACTACATAAATCCGAGTCGTACTAGTAAACTCAGGTTTGATAATAAAAGTACTGTAGGCAAAAGCAACTGAAGAAGTTATTATTGCCACTAATAAAATGACTAACTTTCTTTTCCATAAAGCTCTGAATAGTTGCAATACATCGATTTCCAAAGTGTTTTGATTATTCATATTTTCTCCTAAATTAATTGATCCATTATAATTTTTCTGGGATTATCTACAAAAAGTTCTTTCGCTTTTTTCGCTCCATATTTCTTAGCAATGATATCGTATGCCTGTTCCATATATGGAGGTCTGCTGTCTAAATTGTGCATGTCACTTGCAATTACATGAACTAAATCACGTTCTAAAAAATACCGAGCTCTCTTTTTCATGAATTTATATTTTTCACCAAAGAACTTAGGTTTTAAAACATGATAACTATTTATCTGAGTATAGCACCCCATATCAATCAGTTCACGAACTCGTTTTTCATTATTCTCTAAAGCATCATAACGTTCAATATGAGCAATTACTGGTGTTATTCCCAACATCAAAATATTGCTCAAGCCCGTATGAATCTCACGATAGGGAGTATGCATGCTAAACTCAATCAAAGCATAACGGCTATCATTAAGAGTAGGAATTTCTTTTCTTTCTAGCTTTTCTAGAACATCCAGAGTATAGTATATCTCTGCGCCATAAGCAATGACTAAATCATCTGCTACTTCTTTTGCAATTTCACGAACCTTAAGAAAATTTGTTGCAATTTTTTCTTCTGGAGTCTCAAACATCCCTTTTCGACGATGCGAAGTAGACACAATCATTCGAACTCCTTGATTATAAGCTTCTCTTAAAAGCGCCTTGCTATCCTCTATCGACTTTGGCCCATCATCTACATCAAAAACGATATGCGAATGGATGTCTATCATTTTATCTACCCTCCATCACATCCTGTATAGCTACTTTAACTGCAGCTAAACTACTCTCATCTATTTCCATCATATAGAGACTACTGTCTGGCATTGCATAAGAAGGAAGATCCATCCGACCTGTCCCTTTTAAATCTTGAGAATTTACTTTATAGTTTCCTCCGCTTTCCAATTGAGTATTCACTAGATCCATCATAGTCTCAATCGGCATATTTGTCTGAAGGGAATCCTGCAATCCTTGAAGAATACTATTATAGTTTTTCAATGCCTCTGTAGAAGTTAACTTCTGAATGATTGCTACAATAACCTTTTGTTGGTTGCGACCACGATCACGGTCTCCATCGGCTAGTGAGTAGCGTTCACGCACAAAACCTAGAGCTTGCTCAGAGTCTAGATGGACATTTCCCACTGGAAAATGGAACTTCCCATGTAGAGCTGTAAATTCTTGATCGTTATAAACATCTACTCCTCCCAATAGGTCAATCAATTTCAAAAATGAGGTGAAATTCAAACGAACATAATAATTAATATCTATACCATAAAGGTTCTCTAGGGTATGAATAGATGAATCAACCCCGTATATACCAGCATGAGTCAATTTATCCTTTTGATTGTTTCCACCATCAGCAATAGGAACATATGAATCTCGTGGAGTTGTTGTAAGAAGGATTCTCTTCGTATCCCTATTGACCGTCATCAGGATATTGACATCTGAGCGTGAAACTGAACTAATGGCACCGTAAGTATCAATACCACTGACATAGATATTAAAGAAGCGATCTTTAGATACCTTAGGGGTCTCAACATCCTTGGTCATTTTTTTAGTGTAAATTTTCTTAATTTTAGAAGCATAGTCTGGATACTCTGCCTCAATAATATTCTCAAATACACTATTTAAGACAATAGCTTTGGCTTCTCCAGAAATCAAACTTTTATAAGTTGACAAGTAAGAAGTACTTTTATCAACTGTCAAATCCTTATTTTGACTCGTCTTAATATCAGCTATTAACTTTTGAATATTCTCATTATCCGTATCTGTTGGCCCCATAACACTAGATAATTGGGCAACATTATTGATATCGCTATCCTTTAAAACAACAACACTGAGGGAATACTCTGAATAATTTGAAGTTGCATTAATATGACTTGTAAATCCTACAAATTGTTGCAGAGCAAATACAGAAACTGAACTCACTAACACAGCAAGTGTTAAAAAGAAAATCGTGAACTTTTCTGCTTTTTTATAAATTATTAACATTGCGGCAATCACAGCCACCATTAAAGCAAAAACTGCGACTACTATATTAACGTGCCTGAAAGCAAGTATATTGTACTTAAAGATTAAGAACAGTAAAAAACCAACTAACAATAAATAAATAGTCAGCAAAACTATATTAACACTTCGCTTCACTTTCTGTGAACGTGATTTTTTAAAACGTCTACTCATGATTAACACCTATACATTTAATGCTACTATTATATCACTTTTTTACGGTAAGTTCTACATTTACCTAGTTTATATAGTCGCTTAGTTCTTTTACACTCAGCTTATCGAGTGCAATGTCATTCTTTTCCTGCTCGCGAATATATTTAGCTACGGTCTTTTCGTTTAGTCCAACGGTACTTACATAGTATCCCCTAGCCCAAAACTTTCGATTTCCATACCTATATTTTAAATTAGCGTGCTTATCAAATATCATCAATGCACTTTTACTCTTGAGATACCCCATAAAATCGGAAATCGAAAGTTTAGGAGGTATCAGTACAAGCAGGTGTACATGGTCTGGCATCATATGACCTTCGATAATCTCCACGCCACGACAACCGCATAGATATTTAATAATATCTATCAAATCCGACCTGACTTTGTAATATATCGCCTTACGGCGATACTTAGGTGTAAATACTATATGATATTTGCACATCCATTTGGTATGTGATAAACTGTAACTGGTTTTAGCCATTTATTTTTCCTCCTTTATCTAACCTGAACAATTAGATTATACTTGGAAAAATAAATGGAAGCTTGAAGCCATAATAAAAGACCCAATTATGGGTCTAATAATTAATGGACAGAAATCAACTGTTTTAGTGTTTTTGCTTTCTGTTCCTTTATGATCTCAGACTGAATAGATGCTATTCTTTTGTTTAGCATCGGACTATATTCTTTATCAACATCTATTAATTTTATCGTCTTGTTGCCAATTTTAATTTCACACATCTTCATTTACTCCTGTCGAAAAATCTTTAAAAATACATTCCAGAAAATCCATTTCGGTTAACATATTACTAACTTTTTCTATATATTCTTCTTTTGGTCCTTTAGCGTTTTTTACTAAAGAATATAATTTAACATAAAATAGTGTATATGAATTTCCCAAGGTCTTAATATAATAGCATATATCTTCACATTTTGCAATAAGGCAATCAATTAATAAATTGAATTTAATTGGAAAATCTTTAATCTTGTATTGAAAAGCAAAACTTACAAATCCAAAAATTGTAGGGGTTTCATTGTGCATATTTATAGTTGTTAGAGGAATCAAAACTGTATAGTCATTTCTAATCATATAAGTCGTTTTATTCTCTTTAAAGTGTATGAGCGCTTCCATAGTATCATTTAACATTCTGGGAGAACTGTTTTTAATGCTTTTTCGTTTCTTTTCAACAAACGAATCGTAGTAATAATTCTCTTGGTTATATTTATACTCTTTTGTTAGTAGTTGTAGAGTTATTTCCGCCTCACTACCTAAAAACTCTTTGATTAATATTTCAAGCTCTTCGTCAAAAATCGCTTTGAAGTATTCTTTACTCCATGAACTATACTTCTTACTAAATATTTCAAATTCTTTTAGTAGATTTTCTTCAGTAAGTTCAGGTAAAAAGTCCTGAATAGGTGCACTTACAAATCTGTCATCTTCTTTTTCTAATTTAGATAAAAACTCAACATCAGTTAAAACTGTATCTTTCATAAAAGAATGGACATTGTTAGCAAATTTATTATAGATTTGATATTTATTCCATACGTCTACCAATTTATACAAAAGAGCTGAAATGATAATAATTGAAAATACTAACCAGAAAATAACATAGCCATTTAATTTATTCCATAATGAACTAAATGAAAAAAACAAATTTATAACAGCTACAATTGTGGTAAGAAATATAAATAAGGAGTGTTGTTTTATACTACCTACAATTGAGAAAAGTGATTTCTCTGAAACTTTTTTCATAGTCATAGTCCCCAAAATAAAATTAACAACTAAATTATAACATAAAATGTGATACTGTTGGAAAATAAACTCTTATTTTTCATAATTTTATAATTCTTTTTTACGCTTTCAGCGCTCATGAGACCTCACGGGATAAGTTGTACATCTTTCCTCGTTTACTCTCGTGATTTACGCATATAGGTTACGACTACCTTTTGGACTTTAGAGTTTCGCGCCTCCTTATCCGCTATATACGCCTTACTATCACGTTCCTGTTCGTAGAGCCACGATTTCGCTATCCCTTCCTCTCCCCGCTACCTCACGATAGTCAGGCTTGGGAATCGCTATTGGGTTCACCGGTAGCGGGTGCCCACGGAGGACTTACACCTCAGATGCACGACATGCCCGTCGTACACATCAAAACAAGGTTCCTTACGGAACCTCGTTCATTTATTTAACATGATTTTCTGCTTCTTTTTGAGCTTTTTCGATTGCTTTTTTGCTTTCTTGCTCCCATTTGGTCTTAGCTTCTTCATACTGTTTGGTTGTCACAGTATCTTTTTGCAGTTTCATGTACTTGTAGTTATTGCCGTCACCCTTGATACCGACCAGTGAATAGCCTCTTGTAAATGGCGTTACTTTGGTTACAGATGCTGTACCACCACTTGACATGGCTGACATAATCAGAGAATTGTCAATCATCCAAGCCTGTGCTTCAGCATATTTTTCATAGCGTTTGGCTACATCTTTATTTTCGCTATCTGCATCTTTGAGCATCTTGGTGTAAGTATCTAGACCCAAGCTAGCAATCTTAGCTTTATCTTCTTGAGCATCTAGACCAAAGATTTTGAGATAGAATCCATCCTCTGCATTGAAAGGATTAAGATAAGTTGACGGATCTTGGTAGTCACCTACCCAACCATCAAAGTTCAAATCATAGTCACGATCAGCTGGTGTTGGCGCTAAAAAGGCTACATTATTAAAATCATCTGTTGAAAGTTGTTGAACATCAATAACAATGTTATCAGCACCCAAGACTGACTCAAGAGTCTGTTTAACAGAGTTCATGCCTGTCACGGCATTTTTACTTGTCTGATCAACTGCAACATCCAAGTGAATAGGGAAAGTCACACCTTGACTTGCCAATTCTTTTTTAGCTTCCGCAAATTTTGCTTGGGCTTTTTCTTTGTTAAAGTAGGCATCCTGAGCATCTGCCAAGTTAATACCTGACCATTCTGTGCCATAGTTGACCAATTTAGAAGCAACTACTTCTCCAAAGGTCTTGTCTCCCACTTGGACAAATGTAGGAGGTACTAGGGTGTTACGAAGGGTCTTACTAGCTGCTTCTTCCCCATTTGACTGGGCAGAATAAGCTGCACGATCCAAGGCAAAGTTCACCGCTTGACGGAAGTTCTTGTTCAAGACAGCTGTCTCAGTTGATTTTTTCTGCTCATCTGTCGTTTTAGACGTATGGTTGTAAGCCTTACGGTTAACGTTGAAATTGAAGTACCAAGAAGTCTTGTCCTGCAAGCTATAAACGATATTATCCTTATATTTTTCCTTGGTCTTAGCAAAGTTAGAACTATTTGGATAAACCCCAGCGATTGAATAGGCTCCACTTTCAAAGTTACGGATAGTCAATTCTTGGTCTGAACCATCAAAATAAGCCAATTTCACGTGTTCAATTGATACTTTGTCATGATCATAGTAATGCGGATTTTTCACATACTCGATCGATGATTTTGATGTGAAATCTTTTAACAAATAAGGTCCACTGTAAAGAATGCTATCTGGAGATAGAGTACCAAAATCTTTCCCTTTTGAGTTTAAAAACTCTTCATTTACCGGGAAAAGAATACTGTTGGTTGTTTTTGAGTTCCAGTAAGGTTCTGGGCGTGACAAAGTATACTCAACAGTCTGGTCGTCGATTGCCTTCACCCCAACCTTAGAAAAGTCAGAATCCGCTCCTGTAATATAATCATTCAAGCCCTTGATCGAATTTTGAATCAAGTCAATGGCCTGTGATTTATTGTCCACTGCGTACTTTATCCCTGTCACAAAATCCTGTGCCTTAACTGGGGCGTACTCTTCACCGTCAGCCGTGAACCATTTGGCATCTTTTCTCAGTTTATAGGTATAAGTCAGACCGTCGCTTGAAACAGACCAGTCTTCTGCCAAAGATGGAACTAGGTTTCCATGATTGTCATTTTCAAGCAAACCATCAACTAGGTTGGTAATAATAGCTGTATTATCAGCGTAGTAGTCTAATAAATAGTTAAATGTAGTTGGATTTCCACTAAAGGTTGATGAGTAAGTTTTTGTATCTGAACCAGATTGTCCGCAAGCAGCTAAAAGCAAGGTAGCCGCAAAAGTCAGGCCTGCGCCAAGTACACGCTTTTTTGTATTCATCTTTTTTCTCCTTTATGTTAGTTTTTATAACATATATTTATTTTACCAAAATAGTGGGAATTTGTAAAGTTAATTGAATTTTGAGAATGGAAGTTTATAAACTTTAGTCATAAAAAAACAAAGGATTTCTGTCTTTCATACAGTCCTCCCTTGTTTTTATACGATTTCAATTTTAAATTTTTCTGTAAAAAATATTTATAGTAATTCTACACAGAAAGCATCCCATGGAGCTAAGATTTGTTTTTCAAAGGCTTCCTGAGCCGTGGTGTTTTCAATCAAGACAGATTTGACTTTTCCTTCTACTGTCAAGTCTTGCTCTTCATTGGACAAGTTGGCCACAACTAGGAAACGACGGTCCCCATCTTTACGGATATAGGCGAAGACCTTGTCAGTTGTTCCCAAGAGTTCAAAGTCAGCTCGAATCAGCCAGCTGTTCTCCTTACGGATTTGAACCAGTTTCTGATAGGTATAGAAAATAGAATCTGGATTTGCCAGCGCTTCTTGAACGTTGATTGCTTCATAATTTGAATTCACTGCCAACCAAGGTTGACCTGTTGAGAAACCAGCGTTTTTGCTCTCGTCCCATTGCATAGGGGTACGGGCATTGTCACGACCAATGACACGGATACTGTCCATGATTTCTTCCATCGGAACACCTTTTTCAAGAGCCTCACGCGCATAGTTGAGGGATTCAATATCTTCTACTTGGTCCAGTGTTTCAAACGGATAGTTGGTCATCCCAATCTCCTCACCTTGGTAGATATAAGGAGTTCCTCTCATGAGATGAAGTAAGATTGCAAAGGCTTTGGCAGATTTTTCGCGGTATTCTTGGTCATTTCCCCAGATTGAGACGATACGAGGAAGGTCATGATTGTTCCAGAAGAGCGAATTCCAGCCGTCCTCAACTCCTAATTCTGTCTGCCATTTGTTGAAGATTTCTTTTAACTTAGCGATATTCAGCTCTTTTTGATAGTGCCATTTAGGCTGACCTTCCTGATACTGAAGACCGATATGTTCAAACTGGAATACCATAGACAACTCTTGCCCTTTTGGATCCGAGTAGAGCTTAGCAATTTCTGGCGTTGCTCCCCAAGTCTCCCCTACTGTCAAGAGATCCTTATCTCCAAAGGTAGCCTGATTCATTTCCTTGAGATAGGGGTGAAGCATAGGACCATTATTGACTACTTTCTCGTCAGGAATTTTCCCAATCATATCAATAACATCCATCCGGAAACCACCAATACCTTTATCAATCCAGAAGTTCATCATCTCATAAATTTTCTGGCGAAGTTTTTCATTTTCCCAGTTGAGATCAGGCTGTTTCTTGCTGAAAAAGTGGAGATAGTATTGACCTGATTTTTCATCGTATTCCCAAGCAGATCCACTAAAGATAGAATCAAGGTCATTAGGCTCATCCCGCCAGATATAGTAATCTCGCTCAAAGCTATCAGGATTTTCACAAGCTTCTACAAACCAAGCATGTTCATCAGAGGTATGATTGACCACCAAGTCCATGATGATACGAATATCACGCTTCTTAGCTTCCGCGATCAGTTGGTCCATGTCTTCCATGGTCCCGAAAATAGCTGCAATCGCTTGATAATCAGCAATATCGTAGCCATTATCATCCATAGGGCTATCATAAACGGGAGAAAGCCAAATCGCTGTGATTCCTAACTTGGCTAGATAGTCTAACTTACTGGTAATTCCTGGCAAATCGCCAATTCCATCTCCGTTGCTATCCATAAAACTCTTTGGATAGACTTGATAGACTACGGCATTGTGCCACCATTTTTCTTGCATTTTCTTACCTCATTATTTTAATAATCTACAGTCTATGATAGCGCTTTTTGGAATTTTGTGCAAGCGTTTGCCTAATCTTTTTGATTCCTTTTTTAAGTCCATAGTTTCCTAACTTCCAATTTTTTATTATAATAGAGGTCAGAGGTAAAAAAATGAAAAAACAAGCTTTTAGTTCTGAACAATATTTGAATCTACAGCGCGACCACATTTTGGAGCGCATTAACCAATTTGACGGCAAGCTCTACTTGGAGTTTGGTGGCAAAATGTTAGAAGATTTCCACGCTGCTCGCGTCCTTCCTGGTTATGAGCCTGACAACAAAATCAAACTCTTGCAAGAATTGAAAGAGCAGGTTGAGGTTGTGATTGCCATTAATGCTAGCAACATCGAACATTCCAAAGCACGTGGTGACTTGGGCATTTCTTATGACCAAGAAGTTCTTCGTCTGATTGATAAATTCAATGAATTGGGAATTTTTGTTGGCTCTGTTGTCATCACACAGTACGCTGGCCAACCAGCTGCAGATGCCTTCCGCAACCAGCTTGAGAAAAATGGAATTGATTCTTATCTTCATTATCCAATCAAAGGATATCCGACGGATATGGACCACATCATTTCTCCTGAAGGTATGGGGAAAAATGACTACATCAAAACCAGTCGCAACTTGATCGTCGTAACTGCTCCTGGACCTGGTTCTGGAAAATTGGCAACCTGTATGTCCAATATGTACCACGACCAAATCAATGGTATCAAGTCTGGCTACGCTAAATTTGAAACCTTCCCAGTTTGGAATCTTCCCCTTCATCATCCAGTTAACTTGGCTTATGAAGCTGCCACAGCTGACCTTGATGATGTCAACATGATTGACCCTTTCCATCTTCAAACCTACGGAGAAACCACTGTCAACTACAACCGTGATATCGAAATTTTCCCAGTGCTCAAGCGCATGTTAGAACGTATCCTTGGTAAATCTCCATACGCTTCTCCAACAGATATGGGTGTCAACATGGTTGGTTTCGCTATTACAGATGATGAAGCTGCTGTCGAAGCTTCTAAACAAGAAATCATCCGCCGCTACTATCAGACTGTTCTTGATTTCAAAGCCGAAAAAGTGGGCGAATCTGCTGTCAAGAAAATCGAGTTACTCATGAACGACCTCGGCATCACACCTGCAGACCGTAAGGTTGCTGTTGCTGCACGCCAAAAAGCAGAAGAAACTGGCGGACCAGCCCTAGCCCTTGAATTGCCAAGCGGAGAAATTGTCACTGGTAAGAACTCAGAGCTCTTTGGCCCTACAGCCGCTGCCTTGATCAACGCTATCAAGAAATCAGCTAACATTGCCAAGGAAGTCAAACTAATCGAGCCTGAAGTTGTTAAGCCAATCCAAGGTCTTAAAATCGCTCATCTCGGTAGCCGCAATCCACGCCTGCATTCAAATGAAATCCTGATTGCACTTGCTATCACAGCTACAGAAAATCCTGATGCTGCTCGTGCTATGGAAGAACTTGGCAACCTCAAAGGAAGCGAAGCCCATTCAACCATCATCTTGACTGATGAAGACAAGAATGTCCTTCGTAAACTGGGTATCAACGTAACCTTTGACCCTTACTACCAATACGACCGCTTATATCGTAAGTAACGATTTGAGCCTCTCCACTCTCGGAGAGGTTTTCTCTCTGTCTCAGGAGCAACCTTTATGATATAATGAAAGAAGAAAACTGAAAGGATTTATCATGTCAAAAGAAGTTATTGTTGAAAGTTTTGAACTTGACCACACTATTGTTAAAGCACCTTATGTCCGCTTGATTGGGGAAGAAACTGGACCAAAAGGAGATGTCATCTCCAATTATGATATTCGTTTAGTGCAACCCAATGAAGACTCTATCCCTACTGCTGGCCTTCACACTATCGAGCACCTCTTAGCCAAACTCATCCGTACCCGCATCGACGGCATGATTGACTGCTCACCCTTCGGTTGCCGTACTGGTTTCCACATGATTATGTGGGGACGTCACACCAGTGCTGAAATCGCGGCTGTTATCAAGGATTCGCTCAAAGAAATCGCTGAAACTACTACTTGGGAAGATGTTCCAGGGACAACCATCGAATCTTGCGGAAACTACAAGGATCACAGCCTCTTTTCTGCTAAAGAATGGGCAAAACTCATTCTAGAACAAGGGATTTCAGATGATGCCTTTGAGCGTCATGTGATCTAAACACAAAAGGAACCAGTTTTTCAGCTGGCTCCTTCTTTTTTATTCTCAAAACTCTGTCTTAGGCTTTTTCACGAATAACTAAACCACCATCTTCCATATCTGCTTCCAGATGTTTAGCATCTAAATGATCCAAGTGGAAATCTGTCACCTTATCACGAATTTCTTGTTCAACCACGCGACGGAGCGGACGAACACCCATGACTTCGTCATAACCTTCTTCTGTAATATAGTCCTTAGCCGCTTGACTGACTACCAAATCAATGTCTTTCTTAGCCAAGGTTTGGTTGACTTCAGCCAACATCAAATCCACAATCTTAGAAAGGTCTTCCTTCGTCAAGTGTGAGAACTCAATGACTGCGTTAAAGCGGTTAAGGAATTCTGGACGGAAGAATGGTTTCAAACGGTCCATCAATTCTGGTTTGTCCGCATCTTCTGTCAAGTTGGCTTCATAGCCAAATCCAGCATTTGATGTCGCTATAATAACAGTGTTCTTGAAGTTCACCGTATTTCCTTGACCATCTGTCAAACGACCGTCATCCAATACTTGGAGGAGAAGGGTAATCACTTGAGGATCAGCCTTTTCAATTTCATCCAAGAGAATGATAGAGTAAGGATTGCGACGAACACGTTCCGTTAAGGTGTTGCTATTGTCATCATAACCCACATAGCCTGCTGTTGTACCAATTAGCTTAGAAACGGCTGTGCGGTCACTGTATTCAGACATATCCAAACGGATGATAGCATCCTTAGTACCAAACATATCGAGCGCCAATTGCTTAGCAAGTTCCGTCTTACCAACCCCAGTTGGTCCTACAAAGAGGAAGCTACCTATTGGGCGATTGCCTTCATCAAAACCGGCACGATTACGACGGATAGCACGAGCTACCGCTTCTACCGCCTTGTCTTGACCGATTACCTTGTCTTGCAGACGATGAGCCATATCTTTCAAACGTTCGATATCTGATGCTCCCATTTGTGAAACTGGAATTCCCGTCATTCGTTCTACAGATTCAGCTACATCGTTGACACTTGCAGTCACCTTCATATCTTCTGTGTGGTTTTCGATTTTCTTTTCCAATTCTGCAATGCGTGTTTTATAGTTTAGAGCTGCTTCAAAATCTTCTGCCTCAACTGCTTTTTCTTGCTTGTCTTTTTCCGCTTCGATTTCTCGTTCAACAGCATGCACATCTGTTACAGGATGCTGAGCTGCCAAGTGAGCTGCCGTTACGTCCACAAGGTCGATAGCCTTATCTGGCAAGCTACGTTGAGGAATGTATTGAATAGAATAATCCACTGCCGCTTTCAAAACTTCATCTGGCAAGATAACATTGTGGTGTTGTTGATAGAGATCACGAATTCCTTGAAGGATTTTATATGTATCCTCTGCTGAAGGAGCATTGACCTTGACTTCGTTGAAACGACGAGCAAGAGCTGCATTCTTCAAGATGGTGTTACGGTATTCATCTTGAGTCGTTGCCCCAATCACTGTCAATTCTCCACGAGAGAGGGCTGGCTTAAGAATGTCTGCAAGTCCCTTAGAACCACTGTCACCTCCAGTAGATCCAGCACCGAGAATTTGGTGAATTTCATCAAAGAAGAGAATAATATTCCCTGCTTCTTTCACTTCATTGACTAAGTTTTGAACGTTTTCTTCAAAACTACCACGGTATTGAGTACCAGCCTCAAGACCAGAGATGTCAATTGAAATAATTTCCTTATTCTTGATAGCAGCTGGAACATCACCATTCACAATCGCTTGAGCAAGACCTTCGACAACTGCTGTCTTACCAACACCTGCATCTCCGACCAAAACAGGATTATTCTTAGTACGGCGTGAAAGAATTTCAGATGTTTCTTGAATTTCCTTGTTTCGTCCGATAACAGGATCCAGCTTGCCCTCACGCGCTTCTGCAGTCAAGTTTCGACCTAGTTTTGCAAGGACACCGTCTTGTTTCATACTTGAAGCCTGTTGTGGCATTTGTCCATCAGTTTCTGCATTTCCTGGCAATTGACCAGTCGCACGATAGTGAGCAAATTCCTCAGGTGTGACTTCGCGTCCATTAATTAAGTAACGGCGATTTTCAGAACTGTATCCTCGCATACCACCCATTAATTGGTTAAATAAATCATCCATGTTGTTAAAATTATTAAAGTTGTTGTTCATATTCTTTACCTCTTTTTGTTTACTTAGTTATAATTACTGATATTGACTATCTTTGACCTTTGTTTTAAAAAATTTAGACTAGCTAAATCGCTACTCTACGTACTATTTCTGGTTTTTCTTTTTCAAGCAGGAGTAGACTATCTTTACTTCTGAAGATTTCTAGATTAAACATAGACACACCTCTTTCTACTTTACTTTAAATAAGTGTTCTAGTAAGGCTTTCATTTACCTTACGTTTATAATATACTACATTAGTCAGAAAAGGTCAAGGATTTTGACTTTAATTGACCAATATTTTTTAGAATGCAAAAACACCCTGAAACGTCAGGGTGCCATTCTTACATCAAATACAAAATTGCTAGGGTCAAGAGACTTGCTAATAGCCCCACTCCCCAAAAGAAGAAGTCGACCTTCCACTCGCTCCAAGGACTTCCCTTACCAGACAATCCTCCAAGCTCAAAATGATGATGCACAGGCGTCATACGAAAAATACGTTTACCACCTGTCAGTTTGAAATAACTGACTTGCATCATAACCGAAGTTGTTTCAAAGACATAAACAATTCCGATAATCAAGAGAGTCCATTCTTGGTGGAGGGCCATAGAGATAGCTGCCAGCATTCCACCTAAGGCCAAACTTCCCACATCCCCCATAAAGACTTTAGCAGGCTTATGGTTAAAGACGAAGAAACCAAGCAAACCACCAATCATGGCAAGAATCACTAGAAGGATATCCATCTGACCTTGCACATAGGCAATAACTCCATAGGCAGACAAGCTAATCACAACGGAAATACTAGCTAGACCGTCAATACCATCTGTCAAGTTGACTGCGTTTGAAAAACCGACTAGCCAGAAAAGAGCGAAGATAATATAGAAAATCCCTAAATGCACTTGGTAGCCAAAGACAGAGAGCATATCGCCCCCACGCTCATAAAAAAGGTAGAAAATGACGCCACCTAGCAGCTGAAGAGCCAATTTCTGTTTGGGATTAAGGCCCTCATTGATTTTACGGAAGACCTTGAGGAAGTCATCTAAAAAACCAACCAAACCATACAAGACCAAAATAAACAAAACCATACCGACATTATTGGTCAATTGTTTTGAAAACAGAGCGACGAAGAAACTCACAACAACTGCAGCAATGAGGAAAACAAGCCCCCCCATTGTAGGAGTCCCAGCTTTTGCCTGGTGCTGTTTGACATCCTCATGCATCTGCTGGCCTGTAATTTGCGCCTTTCTATAAAATTGGATGAAGGCCGGAATTCCCACTAAAGTTAGTAAAAATGTCACAATTCCAGCACTGATGGAACTAATCATGTTAATCTCCTAAAGTTAATTTAATTTT
This sequence comes from Streptococcus sp. K0074, assembly GCF_048843365.1. Lineage (GTDB taxonomy): Bacteria > Bacillota > Bacilli > Lactobacillales > Streptococcaceae > Streptococcus > Streptococcus mitis_BM. The sequence continues at coordinate 580,774 of NZ_CP184836.1, read as the reverse complement.
TTTAATGTTTTTGATAGCTGTATTGGTCCGAACGTCTTGCTTTTGGACGACGGAACCTGAACCTTCAAATTCTAGCTCAATATCCAACCATTTAGCAAAGGCCTCAGCAGTCTCTTTTTTCCAGCCATACATATCTGGAATTTCTTCTACCTTATCCGATAAAAGGAGAACTTGTTGGTTTGGTGCAAGATTTTTTCCTTCTTCTACAGAAGTCTCTTTAATCTTTGTTCCAGTACCAACAACGATTGGTTGCACAACATTTCGACGTAAGGCTTCCGACAAATCACCAGGTGAAATATCCTTGATGCTAGGCATTGCATACGAAGATTCTGTCGTCACTTGATCTAAATTCTTAGCTGGAGATTGAAGGTTCAGAGATTCTTTCATCGCTGAAGCCCGCTCCAAGATTGGATTGGAAAACTCTCCCAACTGGACAGCTGAATAATGCTCAGGCTGTTGAACCGTTACATACAAGATAAAATCAGGATTTTCAGCAGGATTCATAGTCACAACTGAGAAAATATAATTGGTAGAACCAACCAAGTAGCCTCCATTTTTCTCATCAGCGATTTGAGCCGTACCGGATTTAACTGCTACATTTTGTCCAGGAACTGTTATAATTGGCTTTCCTGTTTGGTGATTATACATAGTTCCATATAGAGGGTCCGTCCCAACTAATATCATGTTAGTACGAGTCAAGCTTGCTGCATCTTCAGATACAGGTTTTCCTACAATCTCTTTTTGAGACTTTCGTACAGACTGATTGTTAGTATCATAAATAGCACTTATAAATTTTGGCTCCAGCATAACTCCATCGTTGGCAATGGCTGTAAAAGCACGTAGCATCTGGGTCTGCGTTACAGAAATCCCCTGACCAAATGCACTCATGGCAATATCAACAATATTATCTGCAGGCAATTGACCTGAATACTCATCAGTCAGACCAAAACGCGTCGGCACCCCAAACTTAAAGCGGTTTAGATAATCCAACCAAGTAGCATCTCCCATTTTTTGTTCAAGTAGACTCATTCCAACATTACTGGAGTGAGCGAAACCTTGTAAGAAAGTCATCATCCCACCAGTCGTCAAACCACCATTAACATCCCAATCTCGAATTGTCGCATCCGCTATTTTTAATTCACTACTATTGAAAACTTCTCCTCCTGGGAAAGTGTTATTGTCAATAGCAGCAGCTAGTGTCATGACCTTCATAGTTGACCCTGGCTCATAGTTGCTTTGATAGAGGATATCACGCCAAACAAAGTCCTTGGTCAACCCTTCCTTAGTATCGGCATCAAAGGTCGGCCGTTGCGTTGTTGCAAGAATTTCCCCTGTTTTGGCACTGACCAAGGTTGCTGTCATATACTTGCCTTTTACTTTTTCTTGAAAGGCATTCATCTGGGTCTCCATGAAGGACTGAAGGGTGCTGGAAATAGTTGTATAAACATCCTTGCCATCTACCGTTTGCTGGGAAACTTGTTCTGTTCCAGGGACAATATTACCCAGACGATCTTTTTCATAGGTAATAATACCGTCTTTCCCTGCAAGAATACTGTTCAAGGAACTCTCCATCCCAGAAGTTCCCAGCAAACTCTTGCTCCCATCTTCATTTTCATGGAGTTGAGCTAAACCAATAAAACTAGAAGCGAATTGTCCATTTGGATAGCTTCTGTTAGGGCTAGTTGTAAAGTCAATTCCTTCAACACTAGCGTCTTTCAAATCCTTTTTAATAGCCATCATATTGGCATAGGTAATCCCATTTCCTTTGGCACCAAAAGAAACTTGAGTCAGATTCGGTTGAGACAATTGTTCTTTAACATAAGCCTCGTCCATATCCAGATACTTATGGAAAACCTCTGCTACCTTATTAAACTGGGCATCTTCTACATAAAGAATTTTACCAGTTGCTGATTTGTATTTTTTATCAATAACAGCATAGACATTATAGGAGGTTGCGTCCTCAGCAATCGGGACTCCATTTCGGTCATAAATAGTCCCACGTTTGGCAGGGACTGTACGGGTTATTTGGTGAACTTTCTTGGCCTCTTTGACTAGATCCGTTCCAAATTTACTACCACTCCCGATAATAACAGCAAAATTAACCAAAAAGACAGCGAAAAGTACGACAGCTAACAAGCTGATGTACTTCCCTACTATTTTACGGTTTTCTGCTGGAGATTTACGGTTTCTAATCGCAAATCGGGTTATTCTTTTTGTCCACTTCATATCTTACTCCGCTGATCGAATATTCTCGTTATTCAATTTTAAGTCCTTAGAATTTGCGATTTCTTTCAAGCGTTCTGCCCTCAACAATTCATTTACCTCTTGTTTGGCATCATCTAATTCTGTCTTTTTCTCCTCTATCTGCGCATTGATTTTTGTCAGATCATTTTGTACTTGTAGGAGTCGAGTCTGCATAAAGATAATACTAAGCGCCAAAACAAGAGCTGTAAACGCAATGGAAAGATAAAAAGCCTTCTCCACACGGGAGAATTTTTTTATACGATTCTGCAAGAATTGACTGGTTGTTTCTTTTTTATCTACCATTTTTCCCCTCTTACTTGTGAATTTTTCTGGCCACGCGCAACTTAGCTGAGTGCGAGCGGTTATTGGCTTCTAATTCTTCTGCACTTGGCAAGATTGGCTTACGGGATACCAATTCCATCTTGGGCTTGAGATCATCTGGGATGAAGGGCAAACCTTTGGGAACTTCAACCGTTGAAGCTTCCTTGAACAATTGCTTGGTCAAGCGGTCTTCTAGCGAATGGAAGGTAATCACTGAGATTCTACCATCTAGAGCCAACATCTCCATAGCCTGCTGGATAGATTCATCTGCGGCTCCCAGCTCATCGTTGACTTCAATCCGAATAGCCTGGAAAATTTGCTTAGCAGGATGCCCCTTCTTCTTAAGTTCCTTGGCAGGTTTGGCCGACTTGATAATCTCTGCTAACTCAGTCGTAGTCTCGATAGGCTTGACTTCTCGAGCTTGCTCAATCTTACGCGCAATCTGTTTAGAGAATTTATCCTCACCATACTTGAAGAAAATACGAACCAAGTCATGATAGTCATAGTGATTCACCACTTCATAGGCTGTCAAACTAGCATCCTGATTCATGCGCATGTCCAGTGGCGCATCCTTTTTATAAGAAAAACCACGCTCACGCTGGTCCAGCTGAGGACTAGATACTCCCAAGTCATAACAAATTCCATCAATTTCCTGAACACCAGCTTCGCGCAAACGTGCCTGCAAATGACGGAAGTTATCCTTGATAAAAGTCACCATCCCCTTTTCAATGTAAGGTGCCAAGCGTTCTTGTGCATTGTCAATGGCATTCTGGTCCTGATCAAAGGCATAGAGATGGCCTTTTTCACTTAATTTACTCAATAAATATTCGCTATGGCCTGCTCCACCCAAAGTCGCATCAACGTAGATACCGTTAGGCTTTACGTCGAGCATATCAATCGTTTCGCGGAGTAAGACCGTTACATGATGAAATTCTTTTGTCATATCTTATCTATTTTACCACAAATCCGACCAGCTTGCACTAGTCAGACAAATAGGCAAAAAACAAGTAAGATTTCTTTAAGAAATATGTCAAATATGCTTGACATTCAATCTATAGAAGAATATAATATAGTCAAATATATACGACACAAATCAGAAAGGAGAACAGATGAACCGTGTGAAAGAATTTCGCAAAGAACTGGGCATTTCCCAGCTCGAGCTCGCCAAGGATATAGGTGTCTCGAGACAAACCATCAACATGATTGAAAACGACAAGTACAACCCAACTCTGGAACTCTGTCTCAATCTCGCCCGCAGCCTCCAAACTGACCTCAACAGTCTCTTTTGGGAGGATGATTTTTAAAAAAGGAGCCAACTCATGAAAAAAGAAACCTTCACTGAAAAACTAATCAAACGCATTTATGGCATTTCTGGCCCTCTTGACGAACACAAACGGCGCGAAGCTGACCGTATCGGTAATAAAATCTTTGTGATTCTCTTTTACCTCATGACTTTAGGTAATCTTATTCCCTTTGTCCTTGCTTATAAATATCCGCAAATTGTCGCTATCGGCTATCCTATTGTGATATTCGGCATTTCGATGATTTCTGCTCTCTATGTACTCTCCCAAACCAAGAAAACAGGCATCACAGCCATTGATCCAGATATGCTGAGTGAAAAAGAAAGTAAGCAACTACACTACCCTGGTCTGAAAGCAGGTTTGTTCTTTGGCCTATGGATGTTTTTTATAACGCCTCTCCTCCATATACTGCTAGGTGAGAGTCAGGACTATTTTCAGTCTCTTCTCACTATAAGAAATGCTGTATCAAGCATTCTAGGTTCTGTCTTCTTCGGAGCGAGCATACAGTTTCTCATCTCCCGTCGCATTGCAAAAGCCAAGGAAGACCAGAATAATGATTAGGAGGAAACTCATGAAAAAAGAAAAGAAACAATTACGTTATTCTGGTATGACAGCAGGTTCGATTTATGGAACAGTGATATTTTTTATAATTCCACTCATTGATACCCTAACAAGTGAAAATCCAAATTTTATCAGTTCTCTTCTAAATACAAAACATATTTTTAAAACTATACTGGGAGCTTTCTTTTTCGGAGTGATGATACATATTGTCGACTCACTTCGTATTGCAAGAGCTAAAAAAGACCAGAATTAGGAGGTCCCCTATGAAATCATTACTAACTTTACTTACCTATCATCTTTTGTTCAGTTCTCTGCTCATCTTCATCATCATTTCAGGGAACTTGCCAATCAGCGAGATATTCCTCGGGCTAGTCTTTATTCCAGCCCTTAACAAAGGACTGACTTATCTAAAGATTGACTCCCAAAAAACGCGCATACTCAACTTAGCACTATACTTTATAATTCTATCTTTTCCACAACTGCTGCTCATCTCAAGCGGTTGGAAATATTATTTACTGTTCACTATCGCTAGCCTTTCTTCTATCACTTATCTTTATTATCTCTATCAATTCGTAAAAGAAAGTCAGTAAAACTGCTCATTTAGGAGGTTACTAGTATGAAAAAAGAAGACTTCACCACTCGCCTACTTCGAAATCTCTTTCACATCCAAGGCCCTTTTGATGAATGCCGGCAAGAAATTATCTACAAAGCCTGTGCCCGTTCCATGGTCCAAATCGTTTATTCTTCCTTCTTTCTCTTCTTGTTTTATCTGTTATTTGGACGCTTTATAGAGGTCGTTCGCTATGTCATGCCCTACATATTCTTTGGCCTTATATATTTCATTACTTTAAAAACCCAAAGAAACGTCAAAGAACTCCATCTGGAAAAAGATGACAAGTCAGAAATCATCCTTAAAACCTACAGCAAGAGCCAAATCAAATTCCGAAGCTGGGTTGTGTTTATTGGTCTTCAGATCGGCTTCTTTACCTTACTCATCTTTCATAAAGTCTTCGTTCAGCAGATGTCCTTTTCAGATTTTGGGAAGTTGCTCATGCAATTCGATAAAAGTGTCCCTTTCCTGATGTATGGCCTGATTATCGGTAGCATTTTTGGAACCCTGACCTACGGTTTTCTATCCCTACAGGAGGAAAAAACTCCTAAAAATACCAAACAGAAGGAGAAAAGCAAGCAATGACTTCACTATACGATTTTTCAGTCTTGAACCAAGACCATCAAGAAACTCCACTAGAGACCTATCGTGGTAAGATTCTCTTGGTTGTCAACACTGCTACTGGATGTGGTTTAACGCCCCAGTACCAAGGACTTCAAGAACTCTATGATCGCTATCAAGAACAAGGTTTTGAAATCTTAGACTTCCCTTGCAATCAGTTTATGGGGCAAGCACCAGGTAGCGCAGAGGAAATCAACAGCTTCTGTAGCCTACATTATCAGACCAGCTTCCCACGTTTTGCCAAGATTAAGGTCAACGGTAAGGAAGCAGATCCCCTCTATGTCTGGTTGAAAGACCAGAAATCTGGCCCACTAGGAAAACGAATCGAATGGAATTTCGCTAAATTTCTCATCGATCGTGATGGGCAAGTCTTTAAACGCTTCTCTTCAAAAACAGACCCAAAACAAATTGAAGAGGCCATACGAACCCTACTATAATTTCACAATCTCACTATGATTAGTTCTCCTTTAGCCTAAGAATAGTGAGATTTTTTGATTGGCTTTGACTTAAATAGAAAAACACCCCATGATATGAACCATGAAGTGTTGTAAAAATGATACATTCATAGCAAACAAGACACTACTGACTGCTATTCTTGACTCCTGAGTATGTATAGGTCCTATTTCTAGGACACGCTTTTTCCGTTACCACCCTAAAATAAAAACGATGCTCTCGCCCATCCTTGGCATTTTCCTTGTTTAAGACAAAGTAGTTTTTCTGATTCATCGCCATGGTTCGTAGGATGTCATCAATCAAGAAAGTCAAGGGTATGTTCATGGAGCCTACTGAAAAAGTCATTAAATTGATGGCTTTTTTGTTATACTAGAGATGAGGTGAAATAATGCTTGATAATCAGTTAACTATGGATGTCAGTCCTTATTCTAGTTTGTATGATATCGTGGTTCCTAAAACCCACTTTTTACGTCAGCTAACTGAACTCTGTGATTTTAGCTTTATTTATGATGAACTAGAAAAGAATTATCGTCCCGATTTTGGGCGTAAAGCTTATTCACCGATTATGATGTTCAAATATCTCTTGTTAAAAGATATTTATAAGTTATCAGATGTAGATGTGGTAGGACGTTCCTTGTCAGATATGGCCTTTAAATTTTTTCTTGGTCTAGCTCCTGAGGATTCTGTTATCGAGCCATCCTCTTTGACAAAATTTAGAAAGCTAAGAATTAAAGATGATAAACTGCTTGATGTATTGATTCAGAAGTCTGTTCAAATTGCACTCGAACATAACTTGATTAAGAGTAAAATCCTCATTGTGGATGCCACTCACACCAAATCTCATTATAATCATAAGAAACCCCAAGAAATCCTTAGAGAGCGTTCAAAAGCTTTACGTAAAACAATTTATCAACATTCAGAAGATATCAAAATAGAATTTCCAAAGAAACCTCAGGAAGATAACCTCGAAGCAGAGTTGACCTATACAGAGGAATTAATGGCTGTGGTTGAAAAACACGAGGAACTCTTAGCCCTACCGGCTGTGTCTCAAAAGTTCAATTACCTAAAAGAGGCTGTCGAGGACGACTTAGAACACTTGGAAGCTTCTGTTAAGGAGGAGGCTAGGCTTGGACATAAGACAGCCGACAGCTCTTTCTATGGATATAAAAGTCATATCGCTATGACGGATGAACGGATTATTACTGCTTGTGTGGTCACTTCTGGTGAACAAAGCGATGGGAAATATTTACCTGAGTTATATGCCAAAACAAAGGAAAATAGTCTGGACATCGAGACTATTATTGGTGATGCGGCTTATTCAGGAAAGGACAATATTCAACTAGCTCGCAAAGAAAAGATTCATTTGGTGTCAAAACTGAACCCTTCAGTTTCAAAAGGTTACCGTAAAGAAGAGGATGCGTTTGAATTTAATAAAGATGCAGGGCTATTTGTCTGTCCAGAAGGACACATGGCTGTTCGCAAAGCAAGGACAGGGAAAAAATATCAAAATAAGAATCAAGTTGTCACTCATTACTTTGACATTGAGAAGTGCAAGAGTTGCCTTTCCAAGGAAGGATGTTATAAGGAGGGGGCAAAGTCTAAAACTTATTCAATAGCCATTAAGAGTGACGACCATCTTTTCCAGAAGAAATTTCAGGAAACACCTTATTTTAAAGAAATGGCCAGACATCGCTATAAAATCGAAGCAAAGAATGCCGAACTAAAACAGAGACATGGCTTTGATGTCGCGAGAGCATCGGGTCTTTTCAGCATGGAGTTACAGGCAGCCACAACCATCTTCGTGGTCAATATGAAACGAATTATGACCTTAATAAATACAAAATAACCGAGGAACTCGCTCAAATTAACGAGAGATTCCTCGGTTTTCATTTCATTAAAAGTAAGAGACCTATTTTTTCAGTGGACTCATGTTCATGGCAGAGTATTTTTGAAAATCCTCTTCAAAACGAATATAGTCATCTGAAAAATAATCCATCTGCAGTTTGTTTTCATACAGCTCTTTTCTAGTCATAAACTCCCTCCTCCCACAGTCGAATTTCTAGGATATCTGCAACCTCTATCAACCTATATCCCTCGTTTGTCCTAATAGATAGAGTCTGAGGTGATAACTCTCTCACCACACCGATGATGGTGATTTTCTGCTTCTTTTCCTTTACCACAAAACTTCCCTTAAGTTGGCCAACATAAAGCTGAGAAAGTAAATGTAGTTTCTCAACTGGGGCCAAATCTATCGAAAAATCAACACGGTTTTTTTCTTCACTGAGCGAACTGGTGTGTTCTGAGAGGTAAAACCCCATCCACTTCTGCATACCTGGATCTTGATAATCTCGCGCGGATTGAAAAGGTAAATAAGAACGATCAATCATTTTAATCCATCTAATCCTCCAGCAGAATGACCTCCAATCAGCTTGCTTCTGGCAAGACTCCTAGAGGCTTCTTCCAGTGCATTGGCTCTTAAAAGAGAAGTGAAACCAAATTGTTCCCGAATGGAGTCAATGGCCGTCTGGAGCCTTTCTTCTTTTTCTAACTTGTCAACATCATCAAAAAGGGAAATCAAACCAAAGGACTCATCCACAAAGCCTGAATAGTTAACTCCGACACTTCTAACCGCTCCAGAAGTGTATTTGTTATGAAATAGCTTCAAAACATAATCCGTTAAGACAGCTGTATTATTGGTCGGTTCGACCTTCATTTGTGTGTGAATAGACGACCTGACCTCCTGTTTAGAGAAACCGACATAGATAGAGACAAGGGTTATTTTCTTGCCAGACCTTCTCAATCTAATAGCCACCTGCTCAGCCATTTCTCGAAGAATAATTTCAATATCCCGTAGCTTCACGTAGTCTCTCGGCAAGATTTGAGAATTCCCCAAGCCCTTGGATTTGGCTTTATAGGGCTTATGAACATTGCTCTCATCAATCCCGTTAGCATGAAACCACAAACGCAGACCAGCCTGACCCAGAGCTTTTTTTAGCTGGTCGGGATTGCTTGTAGCCAATTCCTTAATGGAAAAAATTCCCAGAGCATGCAAGCGTTTCTCCATCCGCCTGCCAATTCCCCAAAAGTCGGTCATCTTGGGAATGGCCCAGACCTTCTCTTCCACATCCTGGTAAGACCAGTTGGCCCTCATGGTCGGAGTGTGCTTGGCCTCATTATCCAGAGCCAACTTGGCCATTAAAGGATTGGCATTTGACATGCCCACTGTAGAGTAGATCCCTGTCTGCCTCCAAATATCCCTCTGAATACGAGCAGAAAGCATATCCAGCTTGTCTTTGCGAGAGAGATTCTTGTCTGGGATGAAATAGTTGAGCGAACTAGTCAGGTCAATAAAGCCCTCATCGATAGAGTAAGGATAAATATCCTCTGGACTCCCATAGTTTTGAAAGATTCGCTGGATTTCCATATTGACTGCGATATACTCGTCCATCCGAGGAGGGACAATCAAGGTGACTTGAGCCCAATCTTCAATATAGCGCACATAGTCTGAATCTGTAGGCAACCCCTGCTTTCTGGCGTTATAGTAGGAAAATTTGCGGGTCTTGATATCAAAGGGCAGATCATAGGCCCGACCAACATTGGACTTGCCAAAAATCTTCTTAAACAGGGGAGAGGAGGCTAGGATAAGGCCAGTTGAATTATCCGCGCGACTCATGACACAAAGTGAGGTCTTCAGCGGATGCAAGCCTCTTTTCACACACTCGACACTGGCATAAAAGGATTTCATATCGACAAAAGCAATGTCACTTTTGGGCTCTCTGGAATAATCAAAGTAGCCCATTGACTAGCCCTCCATCGGCACAAAGTTCCCAACGATAATGCCAACAATCCGAGGATCTTCCTCATAGGAGATGAAAATATCCTTGTATTTAGGATTGATAGAGACCAGACGCAATCCATTCTCCTCTCGATAGACCCGTTTGATATAGGTCTGGTTGTTGCAAACCACTGCATAAACCGCCCCGTCATAGTCAAATCCTGTCTCTCGAATCAGAGCTACTGAACCATTTTGGTATTTAGGTTCCATGGAGTCCCCAGACACCCATGACGCAAAATCATGAGCCAACTCCTCATTAAAGTAAACCGTATCAAAATTCTGATCATCGTAGACCGAAGCCCCAATCCCTGCTGACATGCGTTCATAAACACGGTACTCGTAGAGGCGCTCTGGCATAGGAGCCACTTTCTGGACTTGCTCCTCTTGAGCCAGGTTGCGAGCATAGAGAACAACCTTCTCCCGCCCTTGCTTGGAGAGGCTATGGTAGAGACGGACAATCTCGATCTGAGTAAAATATCCTTTTGGCACTTTTAAAATATTCTCTAGCTGGAACACCTTCTCCTTGGACGGTTCCTTGACCCCACGTTCCCAAGCTGAGTAAGCCTGGAAACTAATCCCAAGTTGCTCTGCAATTTCCCTCTGTGTCAGTTTTAACTCTTTCCTCCGAGCCTTTAATTTTTCTGGCTGATACATACTTCACCTCCTATTATGATACTTTAATGGACATTATCTCCCTTAGAAAGACTAATCGATGCTTGAAGCCATATTTCAAAACTCAACCAATATGGTTTAGTTTTATTATATAAAAAAAGTGTACAAATGTCTACTAGGAATATCATAAACATCATGAGTTTTATACTCAATGAAAATCAAAGAGCAAACTAGGAAACTAGCCGCAGGCTGTACTTGAGTACGGCAAGGCGACGTTGACGCGGTTTGAAGAGATTTTCGAAGAGTATTAATCAAACTAAAAGGACCTAGCCCTATACAATACAGAACTAAATCCTTTGAATAAATAATTGATCTAACTTTTAGAATCCCTACAGAAATCCCAGTTTTTCTCTATTTGATACCAGACATTAGTTTTTCAATACGTGGAACGTAGAAGAGTAAGATAATACCGAATACAATCGTAATTCCTCCAACAATTCCATAGTAAGCCACTTCAGTTTCGCTTGTATAAAATTTTACAATTTGGGCATTGATAGCTTGGGCAGCTGCATTACTCAAGAACCAGATAGACATCATTTGTGCTTGGAAGGATTTTGGTGCTAGCTTAGTAGTGACTGATAGACCAATAGGCGAAATCAACATTTCCCCCACAATCACAATAGCCCAACTCATAATCAACCAGAAAGGACTGACCTTAACATCTGTCCCAAAGAGCATCCCTGGTAACATCATCCACAAGAAGGATAGACCTGCTGCTAATAAACCGTAAGCAAATTTCTTAGAAGAGGACGGTTGCTTTTTACCCATTTTCCCCCACAACCATGCAAAAATCGGCACATAAATCATAATGAAAAGTGGATTGATACTTTGGAAAAAGCTAGATGGGAAATGAATCTGATTCCCAAATACATTAAAGTAAAGTCGAGTTTGATCATCCGCAAATAGAGCGAGAACAACAGACCCCTGCTCCTCAATAGACCAGAAGAGTACTCCAGCGATAAATAAAGGAATGTAGGCAAATACTCGGGATCTCTCAGTAGCAGTTATTTTCTGACTAGATAAAATTTTGAAGAAATAGTAGATTGGAATAATTACAGCAATCACTGTAAAGATATTAACAATCATATCCACGTTAAATTGGTGAGTAAAGACTAAACCTATAACCACAAGAATAACCATGACAAGTGTAATCAGCAAGCGTTTAATCAAGGTCTGCTGGTCCTTCTGTGAAAGTGGATCAGTGGGGTAAAGGCTTGATTCAGGCAGGTATTTCTTCCCATCTAAAACATACTTCACCAAACCAAAGAACATCCCAATGGCAGCTAATGAGAAACCTAGATGGAAATTGACTTCCTGACCTAGATAACCTACTAGATAAGGGGCAACGAAGGCACCTAAGTTAATACCAAATACAAAGATACTAAAACCTGCATCCCGTCTATCATCCTCTTTCTCATAAATTCCCCCAACCATATCTGAGATATTGGGTTTTAAAAATCCAGTTCCAAAGATAATCAAGGCAATAGAAAGATAGAGAGCCACTTGTCCAAAAGGTGTTGCCAAAGCAATATGCCCTAGCATAATCAGAATCCCACCGTAAAAGACAGTCTTACGACTTCCTAAAATACGGTCACTGACAAAACCACCGACAACCGAGGACAAAAATACCAGCGAGCCATAAATCGCCATAACCGATGCAGCTGTGGTCTTATCCATTCCCAATCCACCATCTTGCACACTATAGTACATATAGTAAAGTAGGATAGCTCGCATCCCATAGTAAGAAAAGCGTTCCCACATCTCTGTAAAGAAGAGGGTGGACAAGCCCATAGGATGTCCAAAAAATGTTTTCTGTTTTTCCATATATATTCTCCTTTAACGATATAATAATTCATTTTACAGAATTTTCAAACAAATGTCAAACAAATCCTGTTTGTTTTAGAAAATTTTCTGAAAAAATCACACGTCTTATACTTAATTCCATCATAAAAATCCCTTTCAGACTAACTTCCACTTCGGTCAGGCAAGTGGAAGTTACTTTGAAAAATCACCTTTAAAAATTTGCTCTTGTTTAGTTTAAAAATGTTTCAAACCTTGAAACATACTTATCCTTTCCTCTTCAGTAAACAAAAAACATCCCTATGCCACACTTGTAATTACTAAAATACAAGCCAATAAGCATAGAGATGTAAAACTATTACACATTAAAAAATAAATAATTAGCAATTAAAGAATAGAAATTGTGTACGAAATGTCTCAATTAGTTTTCATTAGTAAATATCATTTCCAACAAACGCCCTCTCAATTCCTTATCCTGATGATGCAAGATATTCATTAACTCATGAGAATTTTTGGCATTGATGAATTGATTTAACAATCTATCTTTTAATTCATATGGAAGAGAAGCCGTCTTTAGTAGTCTAAAAACTTCATCATTTAAAGATATTGTTTTATTATCTTTACATTCAAATCTAGCTGTATCATTCTTATTTGGCAATTCAATCATAGACACATTCGTTCCTTTAAAATGAATTCTATGCTTTCTATTACTTGGAATGATACTAGAATCTCCTTGTAATGCCAACTCTACCATTCCCATTTCCCAATCGATTGATAATCTTGTTTTATATCTTTGACCATTTTGATCTTCAATCATTTCAAAAGAATGTTGTTTGCCTGGGAATACATACCAATCTACAACTTCAGGTAAATCAACACCCATATCTATCTCAGAACCAACCAGGGGAATGATTGCACCACTTTTTGCAAACACAGGAATAGTCGAAATGTCTCTATAAACACTTAACTTCACTCCACCTGTGTATTTTTTCTCTGAAAAGAAGTCATACCACTCACCTTCAGGGAACCATACATCTACTTTTGCAGATTGGAATGCCAAATCCATCTTTTCTACAATGGGAGCCACCATCAGTTCTGTTCCAAAAAAGTATTGATTTGGAACATTATAGCTCTCATCATTCTCTGGGTAGAAATAATACATTGGGCTGATTAATGGGGCACCTTCCTCGTGTGTCTTTACATTCATGGTATATAGATATGGAATCATCTGATGTCTCAAACGAAGGTATTTCTTCATAATCTTAGATGTTGTTTCTGAAAAAAACCAAGGTTCTTTGCTATTGAAGGGACTTCTAGAACTATGTAATCGAGTAATCGGGCTAAAAACACCAAACTGTAGCCATCTAGTTTGTAGCTCTTCGTCATAATCCCCCAGCATGTGCCCACCTATATCATGGCTCCACCAACTATAACCGATATTTGATGCTGTCGCTGTAAAATAAGGTTGAAATCTTAAGGAATTCCAACTAATTATAGTATCCCCTGAAAAACCAACAGGGTATCGGTGACTACCAGGACCTGCATATCTTGATAAAATCAAGCCACCTTCTGAATGTTTACAACTATCCTGATAATGATAATGATTTAAAAGCCACAGTGGATCCAACATACCTTGCGTCCCTTGTTGCCAGTCAATCCACCAAAAATCTACTCCTTGCTTTTCTAGCTCATAATGAACATCTTTAAAGTAGGCTTCCCTAAAGGATGGATTGAAAAAATCAAAAATAGCAGGTTCCTCTAATTCTACATTTAACCCTAATCGTTTTGCTACTCGAGGATAAGCCTCTTCATAAGCTCGTATACCATCAGCAGGATGGACATTTAAGGAGAGTTTTAACTTTCTATCATGAAGTTGTTGCAATAACTGTTCTGGATTAGGTATTAAGTTTCTATTCCAACTATATCCTGTCCAGCCACTTCCAAAACGAGCTGGAATATCAGTTATATGCCAATCCATATCTAACACACCGATAGATAATGGAATTTTCTCTGTTTTAAATCTGTCTATTAAATCCAAGTATTCATCCGACGTATAAGGCCAATACCTACTCCACCAATTACCTAAAGCATATCTTGGCAACAAGGGTGTTGAGCCAGTCAAATGGTAAAAGTCTCTGATTGCTCCTCTATAATCATGCCCATAGGCAAAGAAATAGAGGTCAATTTGATTTTCTCTCTCAATATAACCAGACTGTTCATCCCAAATAAATCCTTGAGAATCATCCAGTAAGGCAATACCATTTCGACTAATAATTCCATCTTCTAATGGGATTGCGCCATCTGCCTTATCAAGAGTCCGAGCTGTTCCTTTTAACGTTTCAATCGATTCACCAAAATACCAGCGACTACCATATACGGCAAAATTTCCTTTTAATTCTATAAATAAATTTTCGGCGTTAAATTCTCCTTTATTAAAGTGCAAATGAAAATAGTCCGTCATAATATCTAGTACGTTTGATGTCTCGATATAATCTAACGAAACTTCGCCAAAATCTCTATTATAGATAAGTTGTGTAGTCCTATCCTCAAAACTTCCAGTTTGAGAGTATTCTAACCTTACTAACTTGTCTGTTAATACAGAGATTCGATAAAACTCTCCCTTAAAAATTTTCAATTTGTTTCCCTCCTTTTAGTAAATTTCTTTACCTTATCAAACATTTTATTTGTTATCGTTACATTCATCAATCCGCAAAAAGCAAATCCCCCAAATGTAAATACGTAAATAGCTGTTAAAACTCGTTCTGGACTACTAAAACTCATATACAGTACAGAAATATTAAATAAAACCAACATGATAGCTTGTATTGGATTTAAAATACAAATTAATACGCTATTTACAATACTATTTTTTAGATTATCTTTAAATAGACCAATATAGGGAAAAATAACACTCATCAAAAGTATTATAACAAATAAAAAGGGCAATACTAACAATAAACTATACTCTGAAAATAAACTTGAATAGCCCCAAAGACAATAGTTCACATATAAAAGTAATTCTATTAGGAGGATAAACAACCAAATAAAAGTTGACTGTTTAAAATTTCGTCTAAAGATCCGAAAATAATGATAAGCAATATCGGTATCTTTACCTTTTAAAATACGATACCACATTGTCGTAAGAGAAGTTAGTGATGCCCCAATTGTAACTATTGGAATACAACTAACAATAAATAGAGTATTTAAAATAATTAAATCTGTCAAAAAAGTTAAAATTCTAACCACTTTTCCATCTAATGAAAATAATTTTTGCATAATATATTCTCCATAAAATCAATCGTCTTAACTCTATATTTTAGAATGTCAGTTGCACAAAAATATTACCTAAATTATTTAAAAAACATTTCCAAATTTCTTTAAAAATTAGAATAAAGGAAGCGAGATAATTTGATGTTATCAGTCTCGCTTCCTATAATTAGCTAGTCCCTTGTTCATACAACCAAGAGTTCATATAAAGTATTACTCTTTGACTTCTTTTTGGTAACGATTATATGCTTCCTGTTGAATCTTCATAAATTCGTCCAATCCCATATTCTTAAGAGTTTCTTTGTATGAGTCCCATTCTTTTTCTATGCCACCTTCAACTACCCATTTAGATGCTTGTTGTTTGACATAAGATTCAATACTCACATAGATTGATGATAATTTGTTAAGCTCTTCTTGTGAATAAATCACATTAGGGTAAGCTGGCAACGCAAATTGTTTCAAATCTTGGTCCATCTTCAATTTCAATCCATCACCTTGTGTTTGATCGATTTCTACGCGACTATTGATATCATCGCTTACGTATTTAGGACCAAAATCTCGAAGTGAATTAATCCATGCATACTCATCGGCTGATTTACCATCTTTAGGAGGTAACACTTTAAACTTATCACCATTCTTTTCAGTAGCTATTCCAAATGATCCATAGAAAT
Source organism: Streptococcus sp. K0074 (assembly GCF_048843365.1). Classification (GTDB taxonomy): domain Bacteria; phylum Bacillota; class Bacilli; order Lactobacillales; family Streptococcaceae; genus Streptococcus; species Streptococcus mitis_BM. Next base: position 564,418 of record NZ_CP184836.1, on the reverse strand, counting down.
TCTGAATACTTGCTTCATCTGTATATAATTTATCCAACCATTTCAATAATTTAGCAGGGTTTTTGCTCTTATTTGTAATCAAAATTTCATTGCGACCGTAGTTGTAATGATCTGGATCAGAAAAGACATATTGTTTTCCATCCATACCTTTTAAAGCAGGTAGAGCAATATACTCACTTGAATGTAAACCAAACGTTGCATCTGCTGTCCAACCACTAGAAACACCTACTCTAGATACTCCCTTATCCATACGTTTTGCTACACTCATAGAGGTATCTTCTGTAAAGATTTCCGGATCAATCAAACCTTTTTTATAAGCTTCATGCATTGCTGCAATTCCTTGTTTATAACTTTCCTCTGTACGAAGGTAGACTGGTTTTCCATCTTTTACAGACATTTCATATGTATTATCTGCCCCTAAACGATTATTGAACGGAAGAATATATGAGAATGTTGGATCAAAGTTTCCTGCTCCGAATGGAATTTCATCAGAAGCGTCTCCATTTCCGTTCGCATCTTTATCCTTAAATTCTTGTAGTACTTTTACTAAATCATCATAAGTTTCTGGAACCTTTAATCCTAAATTATCCAGCCACTTTTTATTAATAAATAGCTGATTAGCTACAGTAGGGCGCATCGGTAATTTTTTAGGTAGACTGTAGATATGACCATCTGGTGAAGTAATCATCGCTTTAATCTTAGGTTCTTTTTCCATAGCCTTAGTTAAATTGGGCATGTTTTCCTTGATTAAATCTTCCAATGGAATAAATAAAGATTGGTTCTGAGCAATTTCTGAATCTGTAAATGCATTTGAACCTAAAAATGCATCTGGTAAATCTCCACTAGCAACCAAAACAGATTTCTTATCTGCCCAATCTGCGGCTACAAGTGTATCCCATTTAACATCGATACCTGATTCCTTGGCAGAATCTGTTAGAAAACCTTTGTGATAATCTTCTCCCCAGTCAGACCAACGAACAGTTGTGATTTTATAAGAATCTTCTCCAGACTTATCGTCCTTATTCGCATTATTGGAATTTGCACAGGCTGTTAAGCCAGCAAGTGTAACGGTTCCTAAGAACAAATATGTAAATGATTTATTTTTCATGTTTTTCTCCTATTCCTTCAACGCGCCAATCATTACGCCTTGATTAAAATATTTTTGAACAAAGGGATATAGCAACATTATCGGAGCGGTTGAAATAACAATTGCTGCATATTTCATCATATCGGCTTTGATACGAAGATCTGATGCAACTTCTCCTGTTGCTTGCGATTGTAACATTTGATTACTAATTAGTAAACGTCGTAAAATTAATTGCAATGGTTGTAAATTTTCATTCGTTAAATAAATTAAAGCATTAAACCACGAATTCCAAATACCAACTGCAGTCCAAAGTCCAATAACTGCTATAATAGCTTTTGATAAAGGAACGACTATCTTAATAAAATAACGAATTGTACCACATCCATCAATTTGCGCAGCCTCCCACATCCCGTCTGGAATACTATTATTAAAGAAAGTTCTAGCAACAATAATATTGTATGATGAAACCGCAAAAGGTATTACCATTACCCAAAATGTATCAATCAAGCCTACATTCTTTACTGTTAAGTAGGTAGGAATCAAACCACCTGATACAAACATAGGGATTATGTATAGAATACTCATCCACTTTCTACCAACTAATTCTTTTCTAGATAAAGCATAACCAGCTGGAATATTGACTACTAAAGCAACTAAGGTACCAACAACAGTATATAAAATGGTATTTAGATAGCTACGCAAAAATAAAGGTTGTTGAATAAGACGTAAATATCCATCTAATTTCCATTCTCTTGGAATAAACCATACCTTCCCGTTTGCAACATCTGAAGGATTGCTAAAAGATGCAATCACTACAAACCATAATGGATAAACAATTAACAGAATAAGAAAAATTGCTAAACCATAGGTAACTATATCAAATAATAATTCAGAGTTTGTTTTTCTTGATTTATGAAACCATCTCACTTTAAGCACTCCTTCCTTTAAAAAAGACCCGTTCTAGTATATCTTTTTGAGAACCAGTTAACAGATAACAAAATTATTAGATTGACTACGGTGTTAAATAACCCTATAGCTGTCGAATAACTATACTGAAAATTCACCATACCAACTTTATAAACATAGGTCGAAATTATCTCACTTCCTGCTAAATTAAGAGGATTCTGTAATAGTAACACTTTCTCAAACCCTACACTTAATAAACTACCTGCTCTTAATATTAGCAAAATCATAGCAGTTGGCAAAAGTAATGGTAATTCTATATGCCTAATTTTTTGTAACCTAGAAGCGCCATCCATAGTTGCAGCCTCATAATATGTAGGATCAATTGCAGAAAGCGCCGCCAGATAAATAATACTATCCCAACCAATATGTTGCCATACATCACTCCAAACATAAACACCTGCAAAACTAGTAGGTTTTGATAAAAAATCTGGAATAGTAATTCCAACAGACTTAAATACATTTGCTAACAAACCACTAGTAGGAGATAAAAATAAGATAATCATCCCACACATAACCATTGTAGAGATAAAATGAGGTAAGTAAGTTGTCACTTGAAATATTTTTCTAAATTTCCCAACTCTTAACTGATTACTAATGATAGCTAGTATAATAGGTAAGGGGAATCCTACTACAATACTATAAAGTGAAATTTTTAATGTATTGAACATAGTTGTCCCGAATTGGAATGATGAGAAAAATTGAGTAAAGTACTTAAATCCTACCCACTGACTAGCAAAGATACCATTGGCTGGTGAATAGTCTTTAAATGCAATAATTAGTCCCAACATGGGAATATAGGAAAATAAAATTAATAGCAATATTGAAGGAAAAAGTAATATATATAACGGAATACTATGCTTTAATTTTATTTTATGAAGTTGAGATGCTACTTTCATGTTTTTCCTCCCATCTGATTTTCTACGATTATTTTACACCATATAGAATTCCCTTAATAGAACTTTTTGGACTAGGTTTATCAATTTTTCAGTTTTTTAATTTTAAAAACTATTACTTTTCCGACATCTTGATAAAACATATCTGTTTTGTTACATGATATCGTATTTTCAAAGTGCTATAATTTTAAGAGGAGAATAGTATATGAAATTAAATCACGACTTATCAAAAAAACATTCCATTCATTTTTTCTTTAAACTCCTACTTGTACTACTATTGATAAATATTTTAATCAATATTGCTATGAGTAACATAACCAGAAATTTTATTAAAAACCAAAATATAGTACACCTACGTAGTTCAATTGAAATTTATGCTGATTCTGTTAATGAGAAATTGCATTCTGTAGAACGCTTTATGTACTCAACAATAACGCATAATGAATCTTTAGAGAACTTAAATCATGTACAAACGTTTCTTGAGTATCAAGAAAATCTTAAAAAAGTTCAAACTAGCTTTACAGAGTTTGAATATCAAAATGAAACTCATATGACATTCTTATTAGAAACCGATAGTACTGAACATTTTATAAACGTCTCCAATCTTTATATTCCATATGAAGATTATCTACTGTTAAAATCAAATCTAAAATCATTGCGTAGTGATATAAGTGACCGTAAATGGAAAAATGTAACTACTAAAAACAGCGAATACTTAGTTAAATCTGTTCATTACGAAGGAAAAATCATTTATGCCGTCATATCTTCAGAAGATATCCTAAAACCTCTCAATAAACTTAATATTGGTAATAATGGTAAACTTTCCCTAAAAGAGCCTAACAATATACCGTCCTCTAATTACCTAATTCATGCCCAAAATGAAAAAACGCATTTACCTTTCGATATTTATGTTTTAGTCGATTATGCCGAAGTCTTTAGAAATATCACGCTCTTAGAAATATTTTTATCAGCTGTTCCTATAATTATCACCATTTTATCAATCATCATTATCCTGTATATTCGTCAGTGGATGATTAAACCGATAACAAGACTCACTGAACGACTCTCTCAACTCGGGGACTCCATCCCCCCTTCTGAATTTTTTATATCTGAAGGTATACTAGAAATTGATAAGGCAAATGATAAACTTAATAAAGTAATATTTGATATGCAAGAATTAAAAATACGGGAATACCATTCACAACTAGAACTTAAGAAGATTGAGCTTAATTATCTTAAGAACCAAATTCGTCCGCATTTCTACTTAAATATGTTATCAATGATTCATAGTATGCTTCAAACAAAAAACTACAAGGAAATTGAAGAATTAACTATCCTAACTTCAAATTATCTCCGTCATTTATTTATGGCTAATCAAGATTTTTCAGAACTTAAAGATGAAGTTCAGCATATTAAAGATTATTTAGAAATACAACGAATTCGATATGGAAATAGCATCTACTTTTCACTAAACTACAATGATGACCTACAAAATACTCTTGTCCCATCATTACTTTTACAAACATTTATTGAAAACACAATCAAACACGGTTTTTCATTTCAGGATTTATTTACAATTTTATTATCAATAAAAAAAGTACAAACTGAGGACTCAGATTACATTCATATTTGTATCGAGGATAATGGTCCAGGTTTCTCTGAAGAAATTTTATCAAAACTAAATCAGAAACAGTCTCTAATAACAGAAGATGGACATCATATTGGGATCACAAACACCATCGAACGTTTAAATCTTCTCTATCCTAATGACTATAGTATTGCATTTGAAAATAATGAAGAAGGTGGGGCTAAAATTCTTTTACTTATTCCATACAAGATTATAGACGGAGGTTATAATGAACATCTTATTAGTTGATGACGATCGCTTTATCATTGAGGCTTTACGCGAGAAAATAAATTGGGATAAACTACACATTGACATTGTTTATGTTGCCTATAGCCTCACTCAAGCTCAAAATATTATTAGAGAGAATCCTATTGATCTTATGATAAGCGATATAGAAATGCCTCAAGGTAGTGGCCTCGAACTCTTATCGTGGATTAGAAATGAAAAATATGATATAAAAACAATTTTTTTAACCAATTATGCCGACTTCAACTATGCTCAAAAAGCAATTGAATTACAAAGCTTCGAATACTATCTAAAACCCATTAACTTTGAAAAATTAGAATTTATTATTCAAAAAGCCATTAGTAAAATTGAGAATCATAACTTAAACGGAAAAAATGATGCACTTTTACAAATAGAAGATAACTTCTGGTATGATTACCTTAGAAAACCTCAAATTTCTCGCATTGATGAGCTAGAAAATATAGCAAGCAAACAAGATTTTATTCTTCAAAAACACCAGTATTTTTTTCTTGCAGTTTTAACAATCAATCTTAACGAAGAAGATTATTCTGCAGAAACTCCATCATGGACTTCTCAACTAAAAAGAGAACTTCAAAGAATTTCACAACCTTCTTATAAACTGATAAGTCTATTCAAGATGGAAAGCCAGGTTGATCAATATGTTTGTCTCTTTAGAGTAGACTCATCCAAACGTAGTGACAAATTGGCATATGAGATTCATTCTCAAATTTCTAATAACTTTAGTAAATACTCAAACATTATATATAAAAGTTGCCATAAAATATCCGATATTTTATTTCATACCAAAGAACTCTACACTTATAATGAACAGTATGTCTCTTATTGGAATACTATTATATGTGTTCCTCATAGTTTCCCAACTTCTTTTAAAACAGAAACTCTTTCAATTACTTTTTTAGATAGCTTAAGCGAATATGAATTAAGAGAAAAAATTAATTTACTTGCTTATAATTCTCAAATTCCTACTTTCACACTACAACAAATTTTACTTGACTGGACTCAACAAATAGGGATATATCTAGATCAAAATGGAATTTCGGCCCATAAATTATTCCAAAATAGCACACATGATTTCCTATTCCAACGACGCTTTCATTCAGTTGAATCATTTCAGGGTTACTTTGATTATTACTGGTCACATGCTAAGAAATTTGCAACAAACATTGAAAACCAAAAAAATAGTATTCAACGCATCGTCGAATACATAGATCATCACTACTATGAAGATATAAATCGTTCTATATTAGCAGATATGGTTTATCTCAGTGCAGATCATTTAGCTAGAATTTTTAAAAAAGAAACTGGAGAAACTATTGTTAAATATATAACGGATAAGCGCATTAATGCTGCTAAATCTCTCCTATCTCAAACAAATATCTCGATATCACAAGTATCTTGTCAAGTAGGGTATGATAATTATTCTTACTTTACTAAAATTTTTAAACAAAGGACTGGACTTTCTCCTGGAGATTACCGTAAAACTTATCAAAACAAAATGTAAGCAATCTAAATCATTGAAATGATAAGTAAAATTCAAGGTCTGTAGTAATTTTTGAAATTCTACAGTTTTTCCAAAGATAGCTCCATAAACTTATTTGAAATTGCTGATAAGGTAACTTCTTAAAAAGTCAGTTTGAGAAAAACATCCAGTAAATATTTCTAGGATAAAACGTATACTATCAAGCTTTTACACTCCTGATAGTATGCGCTTTTTATTTGAATACTTACTACAAAACCTCATAAGGTTTACTATCATGCCATACCAAAATGGACTATTTTTTGATTGCATAAAAATATTATTTTCAAATATTTAGAAATAATAAAACAAATTACATTTTATTTCTAAATATTTGAAAATAATTTCTTTTTGTATTATACTATCTTTGAGGTAACTATTATGAACTATATCAAAAGACCACATTATTTAGACTTTTTAAGAAGGCATCGTGACCGCCAAATCATCAAAGTTGTGAGCGGAGTTAGGCGAGCTGGTAAATCTGTGCTTTTTCAACTCTATAAAGAGGAGTTACTAGCAACTGGGGTAGACGAGAATCAAATTATATCCATAAATTTTGAGGATTTGAGTTATTATGAATTGCGACATTTTCAAACATTATTTGCTTATATAAAAGAGCGATTAGTTGAGGAAAAAACATACTATATCTTTTTAGATGAAATTCAACATGTTGAAAAATTTGAACTAGTAGCAGATAGTCTATTCATCTTGCCAAATGTTGACCTCTATTTGACTGGATCAAACGCCTACTTTATGAGCAGCCAATTAGCGACAAATTTGACTGGGCGTTATGTTGAGATAGAGGTTCTTCCTTTGTCATTTGAAGAATACCTATCAGGTCAATCTCTCTCAGAGAATCTGAATACAACAGAAATTTTTAACAATTATCTCTTTAGTGCTTTCCCTTACCTATTGCAAACATCATCTTACGCTGAAAAAATTGACTATCTCAGAGGAATATATAACTCAATACTGTTAAATGATATTGTCACTAGATTGGGAAATCCAAATCCTACTATTATTGAGCGTATTGTCCGAACCCTTCTCAGTAGTACAGGTAGCTTAATATCAACAAATAAGATTCGCAATACCCTAGTCAGCCAAAATGTTTCAATATCCCACAATACTTTAGAAAATTATTTGACAACTTTGACAGATAGTTTACTTTTTTATTCCGTTCCACGTTTTGATGTAAAAGGTCGAGCGTTATTACAACGCTTAGAAAAATATTATCCCGTTGATTTAGGTTTACGACATCTCTTATTACCAGACCACAAAGAAGACATTGGGCATATCTTGGAAAATATTGTATATTTGGAATTAAGACGTAGATATTCACAAGTATATGTTGGTAATTTAGATAAATATGAGGTTGATTTTGTTGTTGTAACTGATCTTGGTCACTACGCTTATTATCAGGTCAGTGAAACAACACTTGCTCCAGAAACACTAGAAAGAGAACTTAGACCACTAGAAGCCATTAAAGATCAATTCCCCAAGTATCTATTAACAATGGATACGATTCAGCCAACAGCCAATTACAATGGAATTGAGAAGAAAAATATCATAGATTGGTTACTAGAAAAGTAGATAATCATAAATCATATAGCTAACTAGATTTGCAACAGTCTGTTATCAATGATTCTACCCAAATCCTAACAAAATATATGGAAAAAACATCAAAATGCTGAACTATCAAAGTTTGGAATTATCCAATCCGATGAACAATATGTCTTTACTTATATCGATATGAAGGGTAATGTTAATAGCCCTCTACACTCTGACTATCTTAATAATAAAATGAAATCTGTCAAACGTCGTCATCCAGAACTTAAACATGCTACACCTCATAAATTACGACATACAGGAGCGACACTTGCTAAAAAGGCATGAATGAGCTTAGAAGCCATTTCTGAAGCATTAACTCATAGCGATACAATTACAACTAAAACTTATGTTAATGCTTCAAACATAGTTCCATTATCTGCTGGACAAGTTGCCTACCAACATCTTAAAAACAAGTAGGGTAATTTTAGGGCAAATTTTTTTAGAAAGTATAGAAAAAAGCACCCATAAGGTAAACTTTTGAGTGCTTTGAAACGTTGATATAATCGTATTGATTAACGTTTTGAGAATTGTGATGCTTTACGAGCTTTCTTAAGACCTGGTTTCTTACGTTCAACTTTACGTGAGTCACGTGTAAGAAGTCCTGCGCGTTTCAATGAATCGCGGAAGTCTGGGTCTACTTGAAGAAGCGCACGAGCGATACCGTGACGGATAGCTCCTGATTGACCAGCGTATCCACCACCTACAACGTTAACGAAAACGTCGTATGAACCTACAGTTGAAGTAACTGCGAATGGTTGGTTGATGACAAGACGAAGGTCAGCGTGTGGGATGTACTCTTCAACATCTTTTTTGTTAACAGTGATTTTACCAGTTCCTGGAACAAGGCGAACGCGTGCAACAGCGTTTTTACGACGTCCAGTACCTGCATATTGTGCTTGTGACATACTTTATTGTTCCTTTCCTTAGATAAGTCCTGAAATGTCAAGAACTTCTGGTTGTTGTGCAGCGTGAGTGTGCTCAGCTCCAACAAATACTTTCAACTTCATACCTTGAGCGCGTCCAAGAGTATTGTGTGGAAGCATACCTTTAACTGATTTCTCGATCAAACGTACTGCATTTTTAGAACGAAGTTCACCTGCAGAGATTTGTTTCAATCCACCTGGGTGGTTTGAGTGAGTGTAGTAGATTTTATCAGTTGCTTTTTTACCAGTTAATTTAACTTTTTCAGCATTGATAACAATCACAAAGTCACCTGTATCAGTGTGTGGTGTAAATGTTGGTTTGTTTTTTCCGCGAAGTACGCTAGCAACTACTGCAGAAAGACGTCCAAGTGGTACATCAGTTGCGTCAACTACGTACCATTTACGTTCAACTTGGCCTGGTTTAGCCATAAATGTTGTTTTGTTCATGATTTCTCCTATATATAGTTCGATTTTTGTTTACGGTGATGGGTGTTCCTTCCCATCGAAAAGTATTTGGAAGGTTCCGGGGCCTTTCAAATGGGGTAAACAATACCGCCTACTATAATACCAAATTTCACCCCTAAAAGTCAATAGATATGAAAAATATTTTTCTAAATTCCACTCTCTTTATCTCTAAAAAACCTCGCTTTCGCGAGGCTCTTCTATTTATAAGATAAGGCACGTCTAAAGGTTTTCCAAGGACCTAAATCATCTGTTTGCAGAACGAGACTAGCATACATACGTCCGATAAAGACTGTTGCAGTTACTGCAAAAGCAATCGTAATCGCAAGCGAAATCCAAGCTTCTAACCCATTTGCATAGCCATTAATAGCTCTAAACGGCATGAAGAAAGTCGAAATAAAGGGAATATATGAACCAATCTTCAAGATGAGATTGTCACCAGCTGCACCTAGAGCTGTCACTCCAAAAAAACCACCTAGAATCAAAATCATCAAAGGCGACAAGGCTTTCCCTGCATCCTCAGGACGAGAAACCATAGAACCTAGGAAGGCTGCTAAAACAACGTACATAAAGAGGCTAACCAAGACAAACAATAAGGTGTTGAGCGAGAAAGCCTCTCCTATATGGTTTAAAATACCAGATTGTGCCAAGATTGGTAGGTCTTTAAAGAGAAGAATGGCAGCAAGTCCACCCACGACGTAAATGCCAATATGGGTCAAAATCACAAGCAACAAGGCAAGCATACGAGCATAGAAATAATGACTGGCTCGAATGCTGGAGAAGACCACCTCCATGATTTTAGTACCTTTCTCACTAGCCACTTCCTGGGCAGTGACACTAGCATAAGTAATTAAAATCATATAGAGAAAGCCACCAACCGCTGTAGCCGCGATTGTTTGAATCATTTTTTTATTTTCCTTGGATTCATCAATTTTCTCCGTAAAGTTAACTGTTTGTTCCAAGCGTTTTTCCTGTTCTTGTGACAAATTGGCTGCCGAACGATTGAGTTGATCTTGAAGCTCATTTAACTTGCTCGTTACTCCTAGCTTAATAGCAATCTCAAGGGAAGTTTCACCGTGATAAACTGCCTTCAGGACACTATCCTCTTGGTCAATGGTCAGATAGCCTTTTAATTTTTCATCCTTGATAGCAGCTTGAACACTTGCTTCATCCTTGTAGTCAAAATTGAGACCATTGGTAGATTTAAGACTGTCTGTCACAGCTGGAACAGTGCTGACTACTCCTATCTTGCCACTCTGAGCCATAGAAGAGCCTTGGAGATAGCCAATTCCCCCAGAGAGACCGATAAACAAGAATGGTGAAATCACCATAAAGAAGAAACTCCACGATTTGACATGTCGAAGATAGGTTTCCTTCATTACAACCCACATATTTCTCATACTTCCACCCCTGATTCTAGTTTAAAGATTTCATCAATTGTTGGCGCTTGCTGGTCAAAGGTTGCGATATATTGCCCCTGAGTCAAGATTGGGAAAAGTTCCCTTCCAGCGCTCTCATCCTCTAAGATCAATTTCCAACTGCCTTGTTTGGTCAAGCTCACCTGTTTGACATGAGGAAGATTTTCCAATTCTTCCTTGCTTCGCTCACTTGAAACAAAGAGACGCGTTTTCCCGTATTGATTGCGGACATCCTGAACTGGCCCATGCAAGACCACACGGCCATCTCGAATCATCAGAATATCATCACAAAGCTCCTCGACGTTGGTCATGACATGGTCAGAAAAGATAATGGTTGCTCCGCGCTCTTTTTCCTGAAAAATAACTTGCTTGAGCAATTCTGTATTGACTGGGTCCAATCCACTGAAAGGCTCATCCAAGATAATCAAATCTGGTTCATGAATCAGAGTAATAATGAGCTGAATCTTCTGCTGATTTCCTTTTGACAGACTCTTAATTTTATCTGTCAGCTTTCCTTTCACTTCCAACTTCTTCATCCATTGAGGGAGTTTTTCCTTGACCTCCTTGGCATCCATGCCTTTTAGAGTCGCCAAATAGCGAACTTGTTCAAGGACTGTCAATTTGGGCATGAGACTGCGTTCTTCAGGCAGATAGCCAATCCGAGCGTAGGTCTCTTGACGAATATTCTGACCATCTAGACTGATTTCTCCTTGATATTCTAAAAACTTCAAAATACTGTGGAAAATCGTTGTTTTCCCAGCACCGTTTTTCCCGACTAATCCCAAAATACGACCTGGTCGCGCTTGAAAGTCAATACCAAACAAAACTTGCTTGGATCCAAAACTTTTCTCTAGACTTCTTACTTCTAGCATCTTTCACCTCCGAAATGTCTTGCACTCATTATACTCCTTTTTGATAGCCTTTACAATGGTTTCTGTCCTTTTTTATAAGACTATTGCTGTGTAAAATATGGCCTGGAGCACTTTTATACTCAATGAAAATCAAAGAGCAAACTAGGAAGCTAGCCGTAGGCTGTACTTGAGTACGGCAAGGCGAAGCTGACGTGGTTTGAATTTGATTTTCGAAGAGTATTAGTGATAAATCCATTATACAGTAGCAAACTCGATTTATCACTTCCGCTCCTCAACTGTCTATTTTTGATCCTGAATTGTTATGTGAGCAACTCCTTTATTCCAAATAGCTTTTCCCTAAAAATCATTACATCATATGTTATCATTTGTCAAAAATAAAAATCCTATTTATTTACTTTGACATAAAACATCATCAAATAGCAACTATTATCAATTAAAACATTACTTAACAACTATCGTCCTCTATATGACTACCATCTTTGAAGAATTACCTATCTCTATATGAATAGTCATCCCTAAACCTAAAAATTTTTTGAAATTGAGTTGGCCTAAACCTCTCATTACCTCATGAAATTCCATGAAATTTAGGATTTAGATTCACTACTCAATTTACCTGTATCAAAAATCTCCTAGCAGGCTTTCCTGCTAGGAGATTTTCTTGTGAGAGGTACTTGTTTAAGCTTTGAAAATCGGACTTATCATCTGATAATTATCAAATAATCTACCAATTAAGCTTCTTCGTCTTCTTTACGACGACGGCCTGCAAGACCGAGACCAAGTAATGCACTTGCAGCTGCTGCTACCATAGCTACAGTAGAATTTACTGTACCTGTATTTGGCAATTCTTTAGCCGCTTTACGCGCATTTGCTTGTGCTGATACTGTTTGGCTAGCATTAGCTGCTGCTTGAGTAGTAGCTGGAGCTACAGCTGGTGTTTGAGCAGATTGATCGTTAGCTGTATTTGCATGATTCGTTGATGGAGCAACTTTCGCCATGAAGTCTTCGATACGTTTAACCATTGCATCCACTTCTGCTTGACTTGCGTCTGCATTAGCAAATACTTTCTTAGCATCTGCTGATAATGCATTCGCTTCTTTTGCAGTTTCTGCATCAAGCTTAGCTGATTCTTTAATGATCAATTCATCTAATTGATGGATAGCACCTTCTAACTTAGCTTTATTAACTTTGGCTTCAGTGTTATTAGCTCCGTTATTTGCTCCATTTCCTTCATTTCCATGATTTTGTGAAACAATAACTTCAACAGGTACGTTAATTTCTTCTACGCTTCCATCTGCTAATTTAACTGTTACTTTAGCCATCACTGTACCTAATGCTGATGTTGTAGGTTTTTCAACCTTAACAATTTCTACACCGCTTGGTAAGTTTAGTTTTGATAAAACATCTTTATCCGTTAAAGATTCACCTTGCTTAACAGTTACAGAACCATTTACAAACAATTTTGATAAATCATATTCTTCTTGCTCACGAATAACTGCTGAAATACGGTAAACAAAGTTACGAATCGCTTGGTCTACATCTGCTTCTGTGGCTGCTTTTTGAATCGCTTCAATTGCTTCCTTAGCTTTGTTGACTACTTGTGCTTTTGCCGCTGCTTTTTCTGCTTCTGTTAAATCAGTTGCATTTTCAAGTTCAGCTAATTTCTTAGCTAATTCAGCTTCTACTTCTGCTTTGGCTTTAGCCTTGTAATCTGTTGTTGCTGGTGCTACTTTAGCGATTTCTGCTTTTCCTGCTTCTTTCGCTGCTTCTACTTCTGCTTCCGTTGTAGCTTTTTCTATTGCTTCGATTGCTTTCTTAGCTTCAGCTGCTACTTGTGCTTTTGCCGCTGCTTTTTCTGCATCTGAAAGTTTGTCGTTGGCATCGATCGCTGCTTCTTTGGCTTTTGCTGCTTTTTCGATTTCCGCTTTCGCTGCTGATTTTCCTACTTCTACCGCTGGTGCTGGTGTTACTTTAGCGATTTCTGCTTTTCCTTCAGCCTCTTTTGCGTCTACTCCAGCTTGGTCAGTTGCTGCATCGATTGCTTTCTTAGCTTCGTCTGCTGCTGCCTTAGCTTCTTCTTTCGCTGCTGATTTTTCTGCATCTGAAAGTTTGTCGTTAGCGTCGATCGCTTTGTCTTTTTCTGCCAATGCTGCATCTACTGCCGCTTTTGCTTTGTCTTTTCCTACTGGGTTGACTGCCGCTACTGCATCTGTTCCTTCAGTTGCTTTTGCGTCTACTCCAGCTTGGTCAGTTGCTGCATCGATTGCTTTCTTAGCTTCGTCCGCTGCTTTCTTAGCTTCTTCTTTCGCTGCTGATTTTTCTGCATCTGAAAGTTTGTCGTTAGCGTCGATCGCTTTGTCTTTTTCTGCCAATGCTGCATCTACTGCCGCTTTAGCTTTGTCTTTTCCTACTGGGTTTACTGCCGCTACTGCATCTGTTCCTTCAGTTGCTTTTGCGTCTACTCCAGCTTGATCAGTTGCTGCATCGATCGCTTTCTTAGCTTCGTCCGCTGCTTTCTTAGCTTCTTCTTTCGCTGCTGATTTTTCTGCATCTGAAAGTTTGTCGTTAGCGTCGATCGCTTTGTCTTTTTCTGCCAATGCTGCATCTACTGCCGCTTTAGCTTTGTCTTTTCCTACTGGGTTTACTGCCGCTACTGCATCTGTTCCTTCAGTTGCTTTTGCGTCTACTCCAGCTTGGTCAGTTGCTGCATCGATCGCTTTCTTAGCTTCGTCTGCTGCTTTCTTAGCTTCTTCTTTCGCTGCTGATTTTTCTGCATCTGAAAGTTTGTCGTTAGCGTCGATCGCTTTGTCTTTTTCTGCCAATGCTGCATCTACTGCCGCTTTTGCTTTGTCTTTTCCTACTGGGTTTACTGCCGCTACTGCATCTGTTCCTTCAGTTGCTTTTGCGTCTACTCCAGCTTGATCAGTTGCTGCATCGATCGCTTTCTTAGCTTCGTCCGCTGCTTTCTTAGCTTCTTCTTTCGCTGCTGATTTTTCTGCATCTGAAAGTTTGTCGTTAGCGTCGATCGCTTTGTCTTTTTCTGCCAATGCTGCATCTACTGCCGCTTTAGCTTTGTCTTTTCCTACTGGGTTTACTGCCGCTACTGCATCTGTTCCTTCAGTTGCTTTTGCGTCTACTCCAGCTTGGTCAGTTGCTGCATCGATCGCTTTCTTAGCTTCGTCCGCTGCTTTCTTAGCTTCTTCTTTCGCTGCTGATTTTTCTGCATCTGAAAGTTTGTCGTTAGCGTCGATCGCTTTGTCTTTTTCTGCCAATGCTGCATCTACTGCCGCTTTAGCTTTGTCTTTTCCTACTGGGTTTACTGCCGCTACTGCATCTGTTCCTTCAGTTGCTTTTGCGTCTACTCCAGCTTGGTCAGTTGCTGCATCGATCGCTTTCTTAGCTTCGTCCGCTGCTTTCTTAGCTTCTTCTTTCGCTGCTGATTTTTCTGCATCTGAAAGTTTGTCGTTAGCGTCGATCGCTTTGTCTTTTTCTGCCAATGCTGCATCTACTGCCGCTTTTGCTTTGTCTTTTCCTACTGGGTTGACTGCCGCTACTGCATCTGTTCCTTCAGTTGCTTTTGCGTCTACTCCAGCTTGGTCAGTTGCTGCATCGATTGCTTTCTTAGCTTCGTCCGCTGCTTTCTTAGCTTCTTCTTTCGCTGCTGATTTTTCTGCATCTGAAAGTTTGTCGTTAGCGTCGATCGCTTTGTCTTTTTCTGCCAATGCTGCATCTACTGCCGCTTTAGCTTTGTCTTTTCCTACTGGGTTTACTGCCGCTACTGCATCTGTTCCTTCAGTTGCTTTTGCGTCTACTCCAGCTTGATCAGTTGCTGCATCGATCGCTTTCTTAGCTTCGTCCGCTGCTTTCTTAGCTTCTTCTTTCGCTGCTGATTTTTCTGCATCTGAAAGTTTGTCGTTAGCGTCGATCGCTTTGTCTTTTTCTGCCAATGCTGCATCTACTGCCGCTTTAGCTTTGTCTTTTCCTACTGGGTTTACTGCCGCTACTGCATCTGTTCCTTCAGTTGCTTTTGCGTCTACTCCAGCTTGGTCAGTTGCTGCATCGATCGCTTTCTTAGCTTCGTCTGCTGCTTTCTTAGCTTCTTCTTTCGCTGCTGATTTTTCTGCATCTGAAAGTTTGTCGTTAGCGTCGATCGCTTTGTCTTTTTCTGCCAATGCTGCATCTACTGCCGCTTTTGCTTTGTCTTTTCCTACTGGGTTTACTGCCGCTACTGCATCTGTTCCTTCAGTTGCTTTTGCGTCTACTCCAGCTTGATCAGTTGCTGCATCGATCGCTTTCTTAGCTTCGTCCGCTGCTTTCTTAGCTTCTTCTTTCGCTGCTGATTTTTCTGCATCTGAAAGTTTGTCGTTAGCGTCGATCGCTTTGTCTTTTTCTGCCAATGCTGCATCTACTGCCGCTTTAGCTTTGTCTTTTCCTACTGGGTTTACTGCCGCTACTGCATCTGTTCCTTCAGTTGCTTTTGCGTCTACTCCAGCTTGGTCAGTTGCTGCATCGATCGCTTTCTTAGCTTCGTCCGCTGCTTTCTTAGCTTCTTCTTTCGCTGCTGATTTTTCTGCATCTGAAAGTTTGTCGTTAGCGTCGATCGCTTTGTCTTTTTCTGCCAATGCTGCATCTACTGCCGCTTTAGCTTTGTCTTTTCCTACTGGGTTGACTGCCGCTACTGCATCTGTTCCTTCAGTTGCTTTTGCGTCTACTCCAGCTTGATCAGTTGCTGCATCGATTGCTTTCTTAGCTTCGTCTGCTGCTTTCTTAGCTTCTTCTTTCGCTGCTGATTTTTCTGCATCTGAAAGTTTGTCGTTAGCGTCGATCGCCTTGTCTTTTTCTGCCAATGCTGCATCTACTGCCGCTTTAGCTTTGTCTTTTCCTACTGGGTTGACTGCCGCTACTGCATCTGTTCCTTCAGTTGCTTTTGCGTCTACTCCAGCTTGATCAGTTGCTGCATCGATTGCTTTCTTAGCTTCGTCTGCTGCTTTCTTAGCTTCTTCTTTCGCTGCTGATTTTTCTGCATCTGAAAGTTTGTCGTTAGCGTCGATCGCTTTGTCTTTTTCTGCCAATGCTGCATCTACTGCCGCTTTAGCTTTGTCTTTTCCTACTGGGTTGACTGCCGCTACTGCATCTGTTCCTTCAGTTGCTTTTGCGTCTACTCCAGCTTGATCAGTTGCTGCATCAATCGCTTTCTTAGCTTCGTCTGCTGCTTTCTTAGCTTCTTCTTTCGCTGCTGATTTTTCTGCATCTGAAAGTTTGTCGTTAGCGTCGATCGCTTTGTCTTTTTCTGCTAATGCTGCATCTACTGCGGCTTTAGCGGCTGGTTTTGCTTTTGCTGCTGGATCTACATCTGCTACTTTTGTAGTTCCTTTGTCTTCTGCTGCCGCTACTGCATCATCTGTCTTCGCTTTATCAACATTTGCTTTAGCTGCATCTGCCAATTTACGTGCTTCTGCTTTGGCTGCTTCTTTTTCTTCAGTAGTCAAGTCAGGACGTTTCTCAATTTCTGCAACTTTTGCAGTATAAGCATCTTCAATCGCTTGTTTTGCGGCTGGTTTTACTTCTGCTTTTGGCACTACAGGGGTAATTGTTCCTACTCCTGCTTCTTTAGCTGCCGTTACATCTGCATTAGAGTCTGCTTTATCGATGGCTTCTTTGGCTGCTTCTGCTTTGGCACGTGCTTCTTCTTTAGCGGCTTCTTTTTCCTCTATTGTTGATTCAGTTTTTGCATCAATTGCTTTTTCTTGTGCTTTTAATGCTGCATCGATGGCCGCTTTTGCTGCTGGTTTTGCTTTTGCTGCTGGATCTACATCTGCTACTTTTGTAGTTCCTTTGTCTTCTGCTGCCGCTACTGCATCATCTGTCTTCGCTTTATCAACATTTGCTTTAGCTGCATCTGCCAATTTACGTGCTTCTGCTTTGGCTGCTTCTTTTTCTTCTGTTGTTAACTCAGGACGTTTCTCAATTTCTGCAACTTTTGCAGTATAAGCATCTTCAATCGCTTGTTTTGCGGCTGGTTTTACTTCTGCTTTTGGCACTACAGGGGTAATTGTTCCTACTCCTGCTTCTTTAGCTGCCGTTACATCTGCATTAGAGTCTGCTTTATCGATGGCTTCTTTGGCTGTTTCTGCTTTCGCTCTAGCGTCTTCTTTAGCAGCTTCTTTTTCTTCTGTTGTTGAATCTGCTTTAGCATCGATAGCTTTTTCTTGTGCTTTTAATGCGGCTTCTACGGCTTTTTTAGCTGTGTCTTTTTCCACACCTGCTGGATCTACTGCTTCAACTTTTCCTGTTCCAGATTCTTTTGCGGTTGCTACTGCATCATCTGTCTTCGCTTTATCAACATTTGCTTTGGCTGCATCTGCTAACTTACGTGCTTCTGCTTTAGCTGCTTCTTTTTCTTCTGTTGTTAACTCAGGACGTTTTTCAATCTCTGCAACTTTTGCAGTATAAGCATCTTCAATCGCTTGTTTTGCGGCTGGTTTTACTTCTGCTTTTGGTTCTACAGGCGTAATTGTTCCTACTCCTGCATCCTTAGCTGCTGCTACATTCGCATTAGAATCTGCTTTATCGATAGCTTCTTTGGCTGCTTCTGCTTTCGCTCTAGCTTCTTCTTTAGCAGCTTCTTTTTCTTCTGTTGTTGAATCTGCTTTTGCGTCAATCGCTTTTTCTTGTGCTTTTAATGCGGCTTCTACGGCCTTTTTAGCTGTGTCTTTTTCTACAGCTGCTGGATCTACTGCTTCTACTTTTCCTGTTCCAGATTCTTTTGCTGTTTCTACTGCATCGTCTGTCTTCGCTTTATCAACATTTGCTCTGGCTGCATCTGCTAATTTACGTGCTTCTGCTTTGGCTGCTGCTTTTTCTTCAGTAGTTAACTCAGGACGTTTCTCAATTTCTGCAACTTTTGCAGTATAAGCATCTTCAATCGCTTGTTTTGCGGCTGGTTTTACTTCTGCTTTTGGCACTACAGGGGTAATTTTTCCTACTCCTGCTTCTTTAGCTGCTGCTACATTCGCATTAGAATCTGCTTTATCGATAGCTTCTTTGGCTGCTTCTGCTTTCGCTCTAGCTTCTTCTTTAGCAGCTTCTTTTTCTTCTGTTGTTGAATCTACTTTTGCGTCAATCGCTTTTTCTTGTGCTTTTAATGCGGCTTCTACGGCCTTTTTAGCTGTGTCTTTTTCTACAGCTGCTGGATCTACTGCTTCGACTTTTCCTGTTCCAGATTCTTTTGCTGTTTCTACTGCATCGTCTGTCTTCGCTTTATCAACATTTGCTCTGGCTGCATCTGCCAATTTACGTGCTTCTGCTTTGGCTGCTTCTTTTTCTTCTGTTGTTAACTCAGGACGTTTCTCAATTTCTGCAACTTTTGCAGTATAAGCATCTTCAATCGCTTGTTTTGCGGCTGGTTTTACTTCTGCTTTTGGCACTACAGGGGTAATTTTTCCTACTCCTGCTTCTTTAGCTGCTGCTACATTCGCATTAGAATCTGCTTTATCGATGGCTTCTTTGGCTGCTTCTGCTTTCGCTCTAGCTTCTTCTTTAGCAGCTTCTTTTTCTTCTGTTGTTGAATCTGCTTTTGCGTCAATCGCTTTTTCTTGTGCTTTTAATGCGGCTTCTACGGCCTTTTTAGCTGTGTCTTTTTCTACAGCTGCTGGATTGTAAGATTCTATTTTATTAATCCCTGAAATCTCTGCACGTTCTACACTCGCATCTGTTGTCGCTCCATCTACTAAAGCTTTTGCTTCATCTGCTTTCTTCTTAGCTTCAGCTAACGCAGTAGTTTTTTCTTCTGTTGTTAAATTATCATTACCATTGATTTCTGCATTTTTAAGTTCTAATGATTTTTGAATCTCTGCTTTTGCTGCATCCTTAGAGACTTCAACAGGAAAAATAGGGGTAATCTTCGATGTTTGTGTTGCGCCTATTGTTGCCACATCATCCACTGTTTTCGCTGCATCTACCGCCAAATTTGCTTTATCTAAAGCATCTTCAACTTTCGCTTTTGCTTCTGCTTTTTCTTCCCTTGTAGCATTATTCTTAGTATCTATTGCAACTTTTTGTTCTTTTGCAACTTTATCTAAATCTAACTTAGCTTTCTCTTTAGCTAATAAAATAGGAAAATTGTTAATAGTATCTTGATCTGCTCTATCTTCTATTGGAGTAGCATCAGTTTCTGATAGAACTTTTTTTGCATCACGAAGTGCTTTTTGTAAACTATTCCAAGATTCTGTTGAATAATCATCCTTATTCAACGTCTTAAGTGTTTCTTCCATTTGTGTCACAGATGTTTGTAAATCATCTTTATACATCTTGACAGTAACTGTTTGAGCAGGAATATCTACTGAACCTTGTTTTACTGTTGATTCTGTTTTAATAAATTCATTACGAATACCGTACTCTTGTCCACCAACAGTTGCTTGGTTTACACTTAAAGACCTTTCATTCATACTAAAGCCTTTTGTACGATAACTAACATGACCTGTTAATGTTTCTCTTGTAGGTTTATCTGCGGGTAGTGTTATTGTATAATCAAATTTTACTGGTTGATCCCTTTTTACTTCGCCTATTTTTAGAGTTAGTGTACGAGATGACTCGTCAAATGAATAAGATTTGACATTTGTACCTGATTTATATGTTGCTCCCTTAGGAAGAACAACCTTATATTCAGCATCCATAGCATCTCCATACCCTTCATTCGTGAGGGTAGCACTCACGGTTGAATCAACTACTTTAGCCGAAGAGGATGTTGCTGTCTCTGTATACGCAATGTTGTTTACGCTAGAGGTCACAAATGATCCTGAAGATACTTTAACATCCCCCACCACTGAACTTCCCCATTCATTGGGGATTAGGTGGTTCTTCATATTTGCTGTATCAAAAGAAGAATTCACTGTAGATGAAAATGTTAAGCGAATTTTACTTACATTTGCTGGAATGTTTAAGATACCTCTAAAAACTCCATATTTAGCTTCATTTAAAAACGGCGATCCTTTATATAAAATATCTCCTGGATTTGACGCATCTGAAACGGTTACTTGAACCCCATTATACCCGTTAGCATTCCATACACTTGATCCTACAAACCGGATAACTGCTTCTCCACCAGGTGTAACATCAATATCCTGATAAATTGGACCTGAACCTTCTTTTCTTTTTCCACCATAGAAATTATGGTTAGTATATAACCCTAAATTGGCTCCTACTTTATTTGGTGTTTTACCAAAAGTAAGATAGTTATAAGCTGGCAGAGCGTTAGGGGCCCATACTAAATCAAAACGATTAGTCTTTCCATCTGTTTTATCTAGTTTCCAACCCACCATTTGATCTTCAGTTACTGCACTATATGTATTAGCTGCATTTCTAGGACCTTCTGTTGGAATAGTAGCTCCTTTGCTGGTATCTGAAAAATCTCCATTTATTATTTGACCTGTATTTTTACGGTTCTTAGCTAATGGGTCATTTTCATTTGAAGATGTTGCTGCTACTGTATCCACAGAAGTAGCATCTACAGCACGTTTTTTACGTGATTTTGGTTTGCTGCTTTCTGTTGTTGCAGTTTCTTCTGCAGGTTTTGTTGTTGCTACTGATGTCGCAGATGGCTCTTCAGCTTTTACTGTTGTTTGTTGTTTGTTTTCTACGCTATTTGCTTCTGCAGATGATGCCTCAGTGTTTTTTTCTGCTGATTTTTCTTCTGTTGTTGAAGTAGTAGATGATACTACTGGCGCTGGAGTAGCATCAGCAGGTTTTGAAGTAGTTGTGTCTGCTTGAGCTTTCGAAACAGTAGCTGACTCCACTGATGTTGAGCTTGCATCAGCAGGTGTTGGAGTAGTTGTATCTGCTTGAGCTTTCGAAACAGTAGCTTCACTGCTACCAGAATTTTCATCCAACTGATTATTTGCTGGAGTAGCTGCTAGGGCAGAATCTGTTGCTGTTACGTTTGGTTCTGCTGCATACACTGCACCATTTCCCAAAAACATAAAAAATGCTGCAACCGCTACACTGGCCGCACCAAAACTTACTTTTCTGACAGAGTAACGAGTTACCTTCTCACGACGTGAGCGTTCTACTCGACTCATAGAATGATTATTTTCCATCTATAAAGACTCCTTTATAATTTATTAAACTAGTGAAGACGGCAATACTAGTTAATATATATATATATATATATTAACTGAAAGAATCACATATGCACTACTTTAATTCTAATTTTATCATTGTTATGCTAATAAATCAAGTATTTTGATTTATTAGACAGAAAAATAAAAATACACTTAGATTTTATTTCATGCCGAAGTTGAAACAGCACATTGAAACTTCTAAAACATTGCTATAAACTTGTTTGAATTCCCCAATAGATTTGTTCGCAGTTTATTTCAATCTACTGTAGTCTTAAACAGTTATAAAAGCGAAATCAAGAAAGTATATAAGAACAGCTTCATTCACACTAACAAGACCTAAGATTTAAAAACAAAAAACGAACAAAATAGAATTCTAACCGTCTAGAAAACTAGTTTTATTCGTTTTTTATGTTTAAGTCTAAACTTTCATTTCAAACTCTAATAACTTAACGCACTTCTGCATTGACTTTTTCTTCAAGCGATGCTTGGATTTTTTCCATGTAGCGTGCTACTTCTTCGTCCGTCAAGCTATCTTCTGGATTTTGGAAAGTCAAGCTATAAGCCATTGACTTCATACCAAGTCCCAATTTTTCGCCTGAGAAAACGTCAAAGAGTTTGATATCTGTCAAACGTTTCACGCCGGCAGCTTGGATAGCATCTACAACTTCTTGATGAGTCACTTCTGCCTTGAGGAGAAGGGCAACGTCACGGCTGACTGCTGGGAATTTGGTGATTTCCACAAATGGAGCATCAGGTTGAAGCGCTGCTTCGATGGCTGAAAGGTTGAGCTCAGCCACATAAGTTTCTGGAATATCGTAGGCCTTAGCAGTGACTGGATGCACTTGACCAAGGAAACCAAGAACTTGGTCACCTAGTGAAATCATGGCTGTACGACCTGGGTGGAGGCTAGCAATTTCAGATGTTGCTGTATAAGTTACTTGGAGGCCCAAACGAGCAAATAGGGCTTCAAGGATTCCTTTAGCATAGAAGAAATCAACTGGAACTGCTACTGTTTGGAAATCTTTTTCAGCAACCAAGCCTGTCAAGGCAAAGGCAAAACTGTTGATTTCATTTGGAAGTTCTTCTTTTGGATTGCCTGTTTGTTCAAAGACTTTTCCAATTTCGTAAAGGGCCAAGTTTTTGTTCTTACGAGCCACGTTATAAGCAACTGTATCTAGGATACCAGAAATCATATTTTGACGGAGAACAGAACGGTCCACTGTCATTGGCCACATAAGTTCAGTAAGGTTACTTGGTTGAGCCGTAAACTCAACTGCTTTTTCAGGAGTTGTTAGAGCATAGGTGATGATTTCTGTCAAACCTGCTCCTTCAGCAATAGTACGAACCTGACGGCGGAGTTTTTGTGTCGCAGTCAATTCACCAGCTGTCCCATCGCCTTTTGGAAGGCTGGTTGGCAAGCGGTCATAACCATAGATACGAGCGATTTCTTCAAAGAGGTCTGCCTCGATTGTGATATCCCAACGACGACGTGGTACGCTGACTGTAAAACTGTCTGCATTTCCAGAAAGACCAAAGCCCAGACGACGGAAGACGTCTTCTACATCAGCATAAGAAAGATCAGTTCCGAGGACACGATTAACATCAGCAAGAGTTGAAGAAACTTCCACATCAGAGGTATCAAGCTCACCCGCTGAAACGATACCTTTACGCACCGTCGCACCTGCAAGTTCTGCAATCATGCTAGCCGCAGCATCAAGGGCTTCGTTAACAGTTGCCACATTGATACCTTTTTCAAAGCGAGAAGATGACTCAGAACGAAGGTTAAGACGACCGCTGGTCTTACGAATTGATTTGCCATTGAAAACAGCAGCTTCAAGAACAACACGAGTAGACTTTTCAGAGATTTCTGTTGCTTGACCACCCATAACACCTGCAAGGGCTACTGGCTTGTCTGCGACAGTGATGACTAGGTCATTTGTTTCCAAGTCACGTTCTTCACCATCCAAGGTCACTAATTTTTCACCAGCACGCGCTTCACGTACACGGATGTCACTCCCTTCAAAGGTATCCAAGTCAAAGGCGTGCATAGGTTGACCAAAGTAAAGCAAGATATAGTTGGTTACGTCTACCACGTTATTGATGGGACGGATGCCTTCGTTCATGAGAAGGTTTTGCAACCATTGTGGACTTGGTGCGATGGTCACATTGTCCAAGATACGAGCTGCATAGTAAGGCGCCTTGTCTGTCTCAATGTCCACAGAAAGAGCATCTGCTGCTGCTTGGTCAGTTTCTGAAAGAGTAAATTCTTTAAAGTTGACTGCCTTATCGTAGATAGCTGCTACTTCGTGAGCTACCCCACGCATAGAAAGGGCATCTGCACGGTTGGGTGTGATAGAAAGTTCGATGATTTCATCATCCAAGTCTAGGTATGAGAAGACATCCTCACCTGGAACGGCATTTTCTGGCAAGATTTGGATGCCATCTGCGAATTCCTTAGGTACAACTGAGTCAGAAATTCCCAATTCACCAAGTGAACAGATCATCCCAAGTGACTCAAGACCGCGGATTTTCCCTTTTTTGATCTTGTAATTGTCAGCAATGCGAGCTCCTGGAAGAGCCACCATAACCTTGATACCAGCACGCACATTTGGGGCCCCACAAACGATTTGACGAGCTTCTTCTTCGCCAACGTTAACCTGACAAACATGGAGGTGAGTTTCTGGCACATCTTCGCAAGACAAGACCTCACCGACGACAATTTTTGAGAGACCAGCAGCCGGTGATTCCACACCTTCGACCTCGATCCCTGTAGTTGACATTTTTTCAGCCAACTCTTGTGATGGCACATCAATGTCCACCAATTCTTTTAACCATTTATAAGATACAAGCATAATTTAGTTCTCCAGAATGACAGTTGCCACTCTAGTTCTTTTCCTTTCCTATCATTTCAATAGAAGAATCATCTTCTTACCTTAATTTCTTTCTCAGTAACCAATCCGTATCTACTTTTTGACCAACCATAAAATGATGTTGGCTAAATTTTTCAAAACCATATCGATTATAAAACGCTTGAGCTTTTGTATTATGCTCCCAAACACCTAGCCAAGCCCAAGAAAAATTATTTTTTGTAGCAAGTTCAAGAGCAAATTCAAACAGTTGCTTACCGAATCCAAATCCTTGGAATTTTTGTAGCACATAGAGGCGTTGAATTTCAAAAGCATCCTCTAATTTTCTCTCAGTCTGAGCACTTCCCCAGTTGACTTTGAGAAAACCAGCTATCTCCTCTTCATGCATAATGAAATAGGTTTCGGATTCTGGATTTTCCAACTCAGTTGACAAAACTCTCAGACTATAAGCCTCTTCAAAGTATTCCTGTAACTGCTCTTCCGTATTATCATGCGCAAATGTTTCACGAAAGGTTTGTTTGGCTATTTTAGCCAACACCTCAACATCTGGCATTTCTACTTTTCTAATCATTATTTAAACTGTTCTGAGAAGCGGACATCTCCTTGGTAGAAGCCACGAATATCGTTGATTCCATAACGGAGCATAGCTACACGCTCTTGACCAAGACCAAAGGCAAATCCAGAGTAAACAGTCGCATCGATACCACTCATTTCAAGGACACGTGGGTGAACCATACCGGCACCCATAATCTCGATCCAACCTGTTTTCTTACATACATTACAGCCTTCTCCACCACACTTGAAGCAAGAAACATCCACCTCAACAGATGGCTCTGTGAATGGGAAGTAAGATGGGCGCAGACGAATCTGACGCTCTTCACCAAACATTTTTTGGATAATCAACTGAAGGGTTCCTTGAAGGTCAGCCATAGAGATGTTCTTCCCAACAACCAAGCCTTCGATTTGGTGGAACTGGTGACTGTGGGTCGCATCGTCTGTGTCACGACGGAACACACGCCCTGGCGAGATCATTTTCAAAGGACCTTTGGAGAAATCATGGGCATCCATAGCACGAGCTTGAACTGGAGACGTGTGAGTACGGAGCAAGATTTCTTCAGTGATATAGAATGTGTCCTGCATATCGCGGGCTGGATGATCTTTCGGAAGGTTCATACGTTCAAAGTTATAGTAGTCTTGCTCCACTTCAAAACCATCCACGACTTGGTAACCCATACCAATGAAAATATCTTCGATTTCTTCACTGGTTTGTGTCAAAACGTGGCGGTGACCCGTCGCAACAGGGCGACCTGGAAGTGTCACATCGATACTCTCGCTAGCCAGTTGAGCTGCGACTTTCTTTTCTTCCAATAGTTTAGCTGTTTCTTCAAAGGCTGCTGTCAAGACATCACGAGCTTCATTGACGTGTTTCCCGATAATCGGACGCATCTCAGCAGAGACATCTTTCATCCCTTTGAGGATTTCAGTAAGTGAACCCTTTTTCCCAAGGACAGAAACACGCAAATCTTGCATCTCTTTTTTATTTTCAGCAGTAATCTGCTTCAAGCTAGCCAGCGTTTCTTCACGAAGCGCTTTTAATTGTTCTTCAATAGTTGACATAATTCCTCCATCAGTCTCTCGTAGATAAAAAGAAAACCACATGCCAAAAACTCCACTCGGAGCGTTGACACGCGGTACCATCCGTTTTTATCTGACAAGTCAGACCTTCATTTCTAAATCCATGCACAAGTGAATTCACCCAGCTTTCATATAGAGAGCTTGCAGTCACGGCTCTCCTCCCTGATATACTTCCCTTGAGTTACTAGTCTTGCAGATTTCTATTCAATTACTACATAGTTTATCAGATTTTGAGTTAAAAAACAAGTTAGATTAGATTAATTTCAATACAAAACTCATTCCTTTTTCTGTTGCTCCATTTTCCACAAATCCAAGCGACTTGAAACACCTCCTAGAAGCATGATTGTAGGTGTAGATTTCCTTGACTCTCAATTCTTTCCATCCTTTTACTCGAGCCAATTCAATCAAAGCACTTAGAATCTTTTTTCCAAGTCCTCGATGTTGGTAAGCGGAATTCCCAATCACAATGGGGAGATTATCCTGAGATAGTGTAACATCCCCAATTGGAAACCATTCTCCCTTCTCCTTGACTTCAATCCAAAAAAGTTCACCATGCTGATCCAAATGGGAATACATAGCTTCCAAAGTTTCTTGACTATAAGGTTTCTTCACACCATCTACGAGGTGAACTAAGTTCACATCCTGATACCAAGCAAAAGCTTCTTCACAATGATTGACCTTATAATAAGGAACAAGACGCAGTGCATTATCTATTTGTAAAATCCGTTTCATCTGCTTTCCTTTTCCACAAAATAGTTGCTGCTTGATTAAAACCATCACACCAGTTATACCATTTTGCTTCATACTCATCTTGAGCTAAGATATGATTTTTTAAATCCAGAACAGAGTAAATCATTCTTTCCTCACAAGCTTGCGCATAGAGATGATATAGTTCATCACCACCATCTCTATCCCACTCAGCAGAAATCGTATCCCGACCTGCCAATAAAGCCTGATAAGCCCTGTGATGTCCATCTGTAATCAACAAGCAATTTCCAAAGGCAAGAATACTGATTGGATCGACTTGGATTGTTTCTGCCGACTGGTAAAGCATCTGAATATCTTGCAACTTCTTTTCTGATAAGTATAGTTGAGTCGGATGAAGATCTGCTATATTGACTTTCATTTCTTTCTCCTCAAAGGAATTTGATACTCACTTCTGCTTGCCTTTAAATCGCCATTGGAATCGGAGTTTGTCATAGAAGGGAAACTCGATAAACAAGACTCCCAAACCTACACAGAGACTGGCAAGGACGTCTGATGGATAGTGAACTCCCAGATAGACCCTCGATACCAGCACACTGACTAGGTAGAGACCAAGAAACATTTGCACGATTTTTCTCCAGACTGGATTTTTAATTCGTTGACTGAGAATGACAATCAAAGAGCCGACCATCAAAGTCACAGCCAGAGAATGCCCGCTTGGAAAGGAAAATCCCTTCTCCTCTACCAAGTGTAAAATAGCTGGTCGTGGACGCTGGTAAATATTTTTAAAGGTCACGATTAAAAGACCTGCCAAAGCTAGATTTCCCAGCATGAAGAAACTTTCTATCTTCCACCGCTTACGATAAAAGACAAAAGCTGTAATGACAACCCAAGTGATAATCACTGGAATATCAATCAAGCGTGTGATGACCCTAAAAAGAATAGTCAAGTAATCTGGCAAGTCTCCTCGAACGGTAGTCTGAATCGGTTGGTCAAAACCGACCAGCGTTTCAGGGTAAAATTTGACCATGTAACCAAGAATAACGAAAAGTAAAAGGGCAAAACTGCCCTTCATTAAAAATGTTTGTTTATCTCTCATAATGTTTTAAGGTTGGTTTCAAGAGAACATACAACAACCAGAATGAAACGGAAAAGATTACACCCTCAATCAAGTTAAAAGGTAATACCATGGTCATTAGGTAGTTGGAAAGTCCCAAAATTTTTCCAATATCAAAGTTAGCAAACTTAGCGTACAAAGGAACAGCATAAACATAGTTGAGAACCAACATAGCCACGGTTAAACCAATAGTCCCAGCTAGAGAGCCTAGTAGGAAACGAAGGGGTGTCCGTTCCTTTTTCCAAATCAAAGCAAATACGATGACAAAAACTCCCAAAGCTACGATATTCATTGGCAAACCAATGTAAGTATTCACTCCCTGGCTGTTAAGAAGCAATTTCAAGAGTGAACGAAGCAAGAGAATTCCTAAAGCAGCAGGCAAATCCATGACCACCAAGCCCACAAGGACTGGCAAGATACTAAATTCGATCTTAAGGAAGGATGCCGCTGGTAGAAGCGGAAAGTCAAAGTACATCAGCACAAATGAGATGGCTGATAAAATCGCAATGGTCGAAAGTCGACGTGTGTTTGTCATAACAGGTTCCTCCAATTTTCTATAAAATCAGAAGAAGTTAGAAAGGATTCCTCTATCTATTCTCACTTTTTATATCCCAAAAGTTCCCACTTACTCCGTTAAGCGAGCGGTTACAGTTTATCTATAAATCCATCAGAACAGACAAGCTATTCTTTCGTCTTCTCCCATCCAGACTATACTGTCGGTTGTGGAATCTCACCACATCAGCTTGCGCTCGCGGACTTATTTGGCTAAGATATTTTAGATTTATCTAGGCGTCGCAGTCGAAGATAATACTTAAAGTATATCGAGACAAGACAACGACGAGAAAGCTAAAATAGCTAGTCAAATTTACCGCCGGTCGGGAATTTCACCCTGCCCTGAAGACTCTTTTATCATAACAAAAAACGCTTGCAAGCGCAAGCATTTTGTTCGTTTTCATTTTCATTTTTTATTTCAACTTATCCACTTCATAGGTATGAACGAGCTCAAGACCTGCAAAGTTCTGCTGGCGAAGGGCTTCGTAGACAATCATGCAGACGGTATTAGACACATTGAGACTGCGGACATGTTCATCATTCATGGGAATACGGAGAGCCTTCTCAGGATGTTCTCGCATAAAGTCCTCAGGCAAGCCCTTGTCTTCACGTCCAAAGAGAAAATAATGGTCTTCGTCAGTCGATAAATCCACCTCAGAATACACGTTCTCAGCAAATTTCGAAATCAGATAGAGTTTTCCTTCCATCTGGGACATGAAATCTTCCAAACTGTCGTAAAAATAAATCTCTAGCTTATCCCAATAATCCAGCCCAGCTCGCTTCATCTTGCGATCATCGATAGGAAAGCCCATAGGCTTGATGATGTGGAGGGGAGAATTGGTCGCAGCGCAAGTACGCGCGATATTGCCTGTATTTTGTGGAATTTGTGGTTCAAATAATACAATGTGATTTGTCATGACTTGCTTCCTTTCACCATTGCAAAAAAATAGCCACACTGCCCGGAGTCAAGCTCAGCAAACAGCGTGGTTAAGGCATCGTTAACTTACCTCACAACAGGTTTGAAGTAAATCAGCGAAACTACTTTCCTAGTATAACACTTTCAGAATCATTGTCAATAGAAACGACTTGATTTTTTCAATTTTTTCAAGCTATTTCCAAGGGTTGTAAAATCGTCCCTGATTCTGCAAGATAAGTAGTAAACTAGCTACTAAAAACAAGGCTGCCAAGAACAAGGTAAGATAGTCTCCTTTTTTCAAGGCCTGGTAACTATACCAAGTGCGTTTTTTCTCTTTTCCAAAGCGGCGAAGCTCCATGGCGGTCGCGATGGTATCAATGCGTTCTAGCGAACTGAAAATCAAGGGAGTAATAATGCGCAGATTGCCTTTGATTCGTTGCATAAGAGAAGCTTTCTTGGATAATTCCATCCCACGCGCCTCCTGAGACATCTTAATAGTAAAGAATTCTTCCTGCAAATCTGGAATATAGCGCAAAGTCAGGCTGACAGAATAGGCAATCTTATAGGGCACACCAATTTGATTTAAACTGGAAGCAAACTGACTAGGGTGGGTTGTCATCAAAAAGATAATAGCCAGAGGAATAGTGCAAAGGTACTTAATAGCCAAATTTAGCAGATAAAAGAGTTCTTGACTGGTCAGAGTGTAGGCACCAATTCCCTGCCAAATCACACTTCTCTCTCCGTAAAGTCCAACCCCATACTCGGGAGAAAAGAGATAGACCATCAAGACATTCAAAATAGCAAATACCGTCGCAAAAACTGCTACAAAGGAAACATCTTTAAAACGGATTTCTGACAAATAGAGGAGAAAGAGCGAAAAGATGGCAATCAGAACAAGCAGTCTGGTATCATAGCTAATCATGGCCGCCAATGACACGAGGATGAAAAAGAGAAGTTTTCCAGCTCCTGACAAGCGATGAATCACAGTATCTCTATGCTGGTAACCAATTAATTTAGCTTGCATCCTTCTCTCCTTTCTTTGTAAAATGCCGTTAAAGTAAGTGGATCCACGTCTAGTTTCTTGGCCAAGTTGAAGATAGAAGTTTCTTTTAGGTTGGCTTTTACTAACAGCTCAGGATTGCTCAACAGACTAGCTGGATCGGTATCGGCAATCAATTCTCCATCAACCATGACAAGAGCACGATCAGAATAATCCAGCATCAATTGCATATCATGGGTAATCATGACAATGGTATGCCCTTTTTGGTGCAGTTCTTCGAGAAATTCCATAATCTCAGTATAATTCTTCTGGTCTTGACCTGCTGTTGGCTCATCTAAGAGGATAATTTCAGCTCCCAAGACCAAAATTGAGGCAATAGTGACACGTTTTTTCTGACCAAATGACAGGGCAGAAATGGGCCAATTACGGAATTCGTAAAGCCCACAGATTTTCAAGGTTTCATAGACTCTCGTTTCAATTTCCTGCTCGTCCACACCTCGCAAACGAAGCCCTAGAGCCACCTCATCAAAAATCATATTAGTTGAAATCATTTGATTGGGATTTTGCAGCACATAGCCTACTCGTTCCGCCCGCTCTGCAACAGAATCTCCTTTTATATCCTGCCCTTCCCAAAGGTAAGAACCTTCCGTCTGGATAAAGCTACTTAAAGCCTTGGCTAGAGTTGACTTCCCTGCTCCATTTTTCCCAACAATGGCAATCTTTTCACCCTTTTTAATATCCAAATGTAGGGATTTTAAAATCAGTCTATCATCATAAGAAAAAGACACATCCTCTAGTCTAAAGAGTGACTGTAATTCTGGGGCCTCTTTTACCAGTTCCGTTCGCAACTGAAGCTGATCTTTCGAGATAGACAAGTTATCCAGATTTGCTAATTGTTCTTCCTTGGCTAAATCCACACCCAATTGACGGAGAGTGGTTAGATAAAGGGGTTCTCGAATTCCATTTTGGGTCAACAAATCAGTCGCCAATAACTGATCAGGACTCCCATTAAAGAGGATACGGCCATCGTTTATCAAGACAATCCGATCCACAGGACGATGCAGAACATCCTCCAAACGGTGCTCGATAATAAGAGTCGTCGTCCCCTCCTCCTTATGAATCTGATCAATCAATTCGATAATATCCTGACCTGACTTGGGATCAAGATTGGCGAGTGGCTCATCAAACAAGAGAATCGGACTCTCATCAATCAAGACACCAGCCAGACTGACCCGCTGCTTTTGTCCACCTGACAAATCCTGTGGACGCTGAGACAGTAAAGAAAGAAGGTCCAGCTTTTCAGCCCATTTATGAACACGGCTTTTCATCTCCTCTAGATCTGTCACATCATTTTCCAGAGCAAAAGCCAAATCTTCTGCTACGGACAAGCCGATAAACTGCCCATCTGTATCCTGCAAAACTGTACTGACCAGATGAGATTTATCATAGATGCTCATATCAAAAGCGGCTTGCCCCTTAATTAAAAATTCTCCAGATGGCTGCCCCTTGTAAATATTGGGAATTATCCCATTCAAACACTGACCCAAGGTAGATTTACCTGACCCAGATGGCCCAACAATTACGACTTTCTCTCCCTTGTAAATGGTCAAGTCTACCCCTTGCAAGGTCGGTTCTTGTTGTGTTTCATACCGGAAAGAGAAATCCTTCCACTCAATTATAGCTTCTTTCATCTTACTCTCTTCATTCGCTTCTTCTACTCAATGAAAATCAAAGAGCAAACCAGGAAGCTAGCCGTAGGTTGCTCAAAACACTGTTTTGAGGTTGCAGATAGAGCTGACGCGGTTTGAATTAGATTTTCGCAGAGTATTAGACTTCTATTTTATCATAAATCGAACCCTTCTTGCAGTCTCTTCTCTTAAAATCTTAGCGCCCAAAAGATTCCTATCCTAGCTTACTTGCCTAACTAATCTATAAACATCGAAAAAGACTGGTTGCCCAGCCTTCCCCATCATTTTAGTCCTTTTTCAAACTTCCTGCACGAGTTTGAGTTCCTGCATAGGCAAGCAAGAGAAGAGTTCCTGCAATAGCTACAGATACACCATTAGCAATTCCCGCAACAATCCCTTGGGCAAATACTTTTTCTGCAGCTTCTTGATAAATCACAACATCTCCAAGTGGTGCTAAGACACCCCAAACAAGGGCATTTGCAAGTAGTTGAATGAGGTTAAAAATAAGAATATCTTTCCAGTCAAAGACACCATTGATTACGCGAACGTACTTTCTAAATAGCCCCACAGCTAGACCAAAGAGCCCACTAGCGATAATCCAAGTCCACCACAGACCGTAACCAGCAAGAGAGTCCTTGATTGCATGACCAATCAACCCGACAAGCAAACCGATAATCGGTCCAAAAATAATAGAAAGTAGCGCTTGTACCGCATACTGAAGCTGGATGCTTGTATTTGGAACAGGGGTCGGAATGTTGATCATCCCGATGACGACAAAGAGGGCAGCGCCAATTCCGACAGCAACAACTTGTTTAATTGTAAATTTGATTTCCATACTATTTATTCTCCTATTTTATCCTTCTATTTTCTTTATTTCAATGGTCCAAGATGAACCGACACCCACATTATAGGCCTTGGCAAAGGAACCTTGGTTGATAGCCAGACCTAAACGATAGAGGGAGTTGATGTAGAGGATGGGTTGCCCAATTCTCACATCTGCAAATGATTTGCCATAGACAACCTGATTTTGATAGACCAGCATATCTGCATGATAGATGGTCACTTCAAAACGGTCACCAAACTCTGGTTCCAACTTGTAAAATTCTTCTCGCGTGATAGAGGTCCAAAGCGAACCAAAACGCACATCCAGAATATCAATAGCTCCCTTCACCAGATGATCTTCAATGATGGTCTCTACGACTGGAAGCTCCACAATCTGATCTACACTGAGCTCTGGCCCCACTTCCTCAAAACTAATATGACCACTGGCCAGTTTAGCACCAGTATAGGCATAGACATCACGACCGTGGAAGGTATAAGAATGCTCTGTATTTTGGCGTCTATTGGCCACTTCAGAAATTTCACGAATGGCTACAATACCAACGTGTTTCTTGATAAAAGAAAGCGTCCCATTATCTGGTGTGACAATGTATTGATTTTTTGCAGTCTTGGCAACTACACTCTTACGTTTCGAGCCGACACCTGGATCGACAACCGATACAAACGTCGTTCCCTCAGGCCAGTAATCCACCGTCTGAAAGAGACGATAGCTCCCCTCAAAAATATTATAAGGCGTGATATCGTGCGTCAAATGATGAATTTTTAAGGTTGGAGACTCTTCTAAAGCCACTCCAATCATAGCCGATACCGCACCATCAACCAGACCAAAGTCTGATTGTAATACCAGTAAATTATTATTCATTTTATCTCCTTGTATATCCTTTATCATACCATATTTCAGAGAAAGGTGCTAATAGCTATTTCAATTGATTAGGGTATAGTTTTACCTTATAGCAAATTTCCTACTAAAAACTCTGGTGATTAGCTAGTAGGTGCATTTTTTCTTGAAAAAAGGTATGATAGTTACATCATGAAAAAGTAGGTTTTATTATGAAAATTATCCTTGTCGGAGGGGGAAAAGTTGGTTCTGCCCTCTGTCGCTCCTTGGTTGCAGAAAAGCATGATGTTTTGCTGATTGAGCAAGACGAAGCTGTTCTCAATCATATTGTTAATCGCTTTGATATCATGGGTATCCTTGGTAACGGGGCCGATTTTACCATCCTTGAGCAAGCCAGTGTCCAGGATTGTGATATCTTTATCGCCCTGACTGAATACGATGAAGTGAACATGATTGCAGCCGTTCTAGCCAAAAAAATGGGAGCTAAAGAGACCATCGTTCGGGTGCGGAATCCTGAATACTCTAACTCTTATTTCAAAGAAAAGAATATTCTCGGTTTTTCTCTTATCGTCAACCCTGAGCTCTTGGCTGCCCGCGCTATCGCGAATATCATTGACTTTCCCAACGCCCTCTCTGTCGAACGTTTTTTTGGAGGAAGGGTCAGCTTGATGGAATTCACTGTTAAATCTTCCAGCGGTCTTTGCCAAATGCCCATTTCTGATTTTCGTAAAAAATTTGGCAATGTCATTGTATGTGCGATAGAAAGAGATCATCAAATTATCATTCCAAGTGGTGACATGACTGTACAGGATAAAGATAGAATCTTTGTCACTGGTAACCGTGTTGATATGATGCTCTTCCATAATTATTTTAAATCTCGTGCCGTGAAGAGTCTTCTTATTGTTGGAGCTGGTAGAATTGCCTATTATCTACTAGGTATCCTCAAAGACAGTCGTATCGATACCAAGGTTATTGAAATCAATCCTGAAATCGCCAGCTTCTTTAGCGAGAAATTCCCAAATCTCTACATCGTTCAAGGAGATGGTACCGCAAAAGATATCCTGCTGGAAGAAAGTGCTCAAAACTATGATGCCGTTGCGACTCTAACAGGAGTCGATGAGGAAAATCTGATTACTTCTATGTTCCTTGACAGGGTAGGTGTACAGAAAAATATTACCAAGGTCAATCGTACCAGTCTCCTCGAGATCATCAATGCGCCTGATTTTTCAAGTATCATCACACCTAAAAGCATTGCCGTAGACACGATTATGCACTTTATTCGTGGTCGGGTTAATGCCCAGTATTCAGACCTTCAAGCCATGCACCATCTAGCCAATGGCCAAATCGAAACCCTGCAATTCCATATCAAGGAAGCTAATAAGATGACTGCCAAACCTCTTTCTCAACTGAAATTGAAAAAAGGGGTTCTTATTGCAGCTATCATTCGAAAGGGCAAGACTATTTTCCCAACTGGGGAGGATATGTTGGAAGTTGGAGACAAGCTCCTAGTAACAACTTTGTTGCCAAACATCACCAAGATTTATGACTTGATCGCGAGGTAAGAGATGAATAAAAGTATGATTCGTTACCTCCTTTCAAAGTTACTTTTGATTGAAGCTGTTCTCCTCTTGGTTCCTGTGGCTATCGCTGTCTATTACCACGAATCGAGCCAAGTCTTTACAGCTCTCTTTACAACAATTGGAATTCTCGTATTACTAGGCGGTTCAGGAATTTTACAAAAACCAAAAAATCAACGGATTTATGCCAAGGAGGGAGTCTTGATTGTTGCCCTCTGTTGGATCCTTTGGTCTTTCTTTGGCGGTCTCCCCTTTGTCTTTGCTAGACAAATTCCCAGCGTTATCGATGCCTTTTTTGAAATCAGTTCTGGCTTTACAACTACTGGAGCAACTATTCTGAACGACGTTTCGGTTCTCAGTCGTTCCCTCCTCTTCTGGCGCAGTTTTACCCACTTGATTGGAGGGATGGGAGTGCTTGTTTTTGCACTTGCTATTATGGACAATGCCAAGAATAGTCACCTAGAAGTGATGAAGGCTGAGGTTCCTGGCCCTGTTTTTGGTAAAGTAGTATCCAAACTAAAAAACACTGCCCAGATTCTCTATCTCCTTTATCTAGCTCTCTTCTCCCTCTTTGTCATCATCTATTATCTAGCTGGCATGCCCCTATTTGATAGTTTTGTCATTGCCATGGGGACAGCAGGTACAGGAGGCTTTACCGTCTATAACGATGGAATCGCCCACTATGGTAGCTCACTGATTACCTATCTGGTTAGTATAGGAGTTTTGGTTTTTGGGGTAAATTTCAATCTCTACTACTACCTTATGCTCCGTCGCGTCAAGGCCTTCTTTGGAGATGAAGAACTTCGGGCTTACTTGGTCATCGTGATGGTTTCTACAGGCTTGATTAGCCTCAATACCCTCTATCTCTACCCAGGATTTTCCAAGAGCTTTGAAATGGCCTTCTTCCAGGTTTCCAATATCATTACAACGACTGGTTTTGGTTACGGAGACATTACCAACTGGCCCCTCTTCTCCCAGTTTATCCTCCTCTTCCTCATGGGAATCGGTGGTTCTGCTGGTTCAACCGCAGGTGGACTCAAGGTTATTCGAGGCCTCATCCTTTCAAAAATTGCTAAAAATCAGATTTTGTCAATCCTATCTCCCCACCGTGTTTTGACCCTCCATGTTAATAAAACGGTGATTGACAAAGATACCCAGCATAAGATTCTCAAGTACTTTGTCATCTATTCTATGATTTTGCTAGCGCTTATCTTTATTGTCAGCCTAGATAGCAATGATTTTCTGGTTGTAACCAGTGCTGTCTTTAGCTGTTTCAATAATATAGGACCTATTCTAGGAACCACTTCTAGCTTTGCAATCTTTAGTCCTATCTCAAAAATTCTCCTCTCCTTTGCAATGATTGCAGGGCGCTTGGAGATTTATCCAATCCTACTTCTCTTTATGAAGAGAACTTGGTCTAAGAGATAAAATACAACCACACCTTGTATCTAACAAAGTGTGGTGTTTTTATTTTCATACTCTTCGAAAATCTCTTCAAACCACGTCAGCTTCGCCTTGCCGTAGAAATATGTAACTGACTTCGTCAGTCTTATCTACAACCTCAAAGCAGTGCTTTGAGGTTGCAGATAAAGCTGACGTGGTTTGAAGAGATTTTCGAAGAGTATTAAGGAATTTAAGATCCCAAAAAACAACCCTCAGTCGACTGACCGAGGGTTCCTTATTTCATTATTCAAGAACTTGATTAGCTCAACGCATCCAAGGCATCATCCATTGAAAGAACTTCGTGGAAGACACGTTGTGTCAATTCAGTTTTTTGTTCTGGAGTGAGGTATTTAGTGTTTACACAGTATCCAGAGATACGTACGATAACGTCTTCACCTGACATGATCTTTTCGTAAACATCGTTCAAGTCCATAACGTTCAAGTTAACGTGTTGTCCACCGTTTTCAAAGTAACCATCAAGGATTGTTACCAAGTTATCAACTTGTTCGTCACGAGTCTTACCAAGAGCGCGAGGTGAAACTTGAGTAGTCAATGAGATACCATCAGCTGCATAGCTAAAGTCAAGGCTAGAAAGTGAGTTTAAGTTTTGCAACCATCCACCTTTAGCTTTATTTGATGGGTTAGCACCTGGTGAGAAGAATTCAAGTTTAGACAAGTTCACAGAACCATCTTCGTTGAGGTATACACCTTTGTGGACTGGTGAGTTACCAGTTTGTTTAGAGTAAGCAACGTTAGATGTGATTGTCAATAGTGATACAGTAGCTTCTGCGTCTTTGTAAAGTTTGTGGCTACGTAGACGAGTTGTGTAAGCTTCGATCAACCATTCTGCCAATTCGTTTGAACGTGGGTCATCTTCACCCCAACGTGGGTATTCACCGATTGTTTCGTAATCGTAGATGTAGCCATTTTCGTCACGGATTGGTTTAACTGTAGCGTATTTGATAGCTGACAATGTATCAACAGTGTTAGCAAATCCACAGATACCGAATCCCATGTTTGCACGTTGTTTAGTTGGCAAGAAGGCCATTTGAACAGCTTCGTAGTTGTACTTATCAGTCATGTAGTGGATGATATTCAAAGCATCTACGTAAGTATCAGTCAACCAGTCAAGAGATTTTTCAAAGTTTTCTTTAACTGATTCAAATTCAAGAACTTCGTCACGGATTGGTTCGATGTCAAATACTTTGTAGTCTTTGTGAACATCGTCGTAACCACCGTTCAAACCAGTAAGAAGGGCTTTCAATACGTTTACACGCGCACCGAAGTACTGGATGTTGTGGCGTTGTTCTTCATTTTCTGGGTCAAGCGGAGACACACAGCATGAGATACAGCTCATTTCACCATATCCGTCTTTAGCCATTGTTGTTACACCTTCGTATTGGATAGAAGAGTGTTTATGGCTCATGTGCATACAGTAGCGACGGAAGTTGTATGGCAATTTATCAGTCCAAAGAACTGTCAAGTTTGGTTCTGGTGAGTTACCGATGTTGTCAAGAGTGTTCAAGAAACGGTAGTCCATCTTAGTAACACGGTGACGACCGTCGTTACCCATACCAGCCATAGAAGTTGTGATGAATGTTGGGTCACCTGAGTACAATTGGTCGTAAGCTTTTGTACGAGCAAATTTAACTGTACGAAGTTTCATAACGAAATCATCAACGAATTCTTGGATTTCTGATTCAGTAAATGTACCACGAGCAAGGTCACGTTCTGCAAAGATGTCCAATACGATTGGTACACGTCCTAGGGATGTAGCAGCACCGTTGATAACACGGCAGACAGACATGAAGGCGATGTTAACCCATTGGATAGCTTCTTTAACGTTCATAGCTGGTTTGCGAACGTCAACTCCGTAAAGGTCACCCAAGCGAACAACTTGTTGCAATGCTTGGTATTGAAGATTGATTTCTTCACGAAGACGGATTGTTTCTTCATCGATTTCTTCGATTGCATTCCAGTCGTTTACTTTTTCTTGCATCAAGTAGTCTGCACCGTAAAGAGCAAGACGTGCGTAAACACCGATGATACGTCCGCGTGAGTATGCGTCTGGAAGACCAGTTACAGTGTGAGCGTGACGAGCGCGACGAATGTTTGAAGTGTAAGCGCGGAAGATACCGTCGTTAACTGTTGTTACGTATTTAGTGAAGATTTCGTGAACAGCTGGGTCTGGTTCGTATCCATTTTCTTTCAAAGTAGTTTCAGCCATACGGATACCACCTTTTGGCATGAAGTTCAATTTGAAGAGTTCGTCATTTTGGATACCAAAGATAACTTCGTTTTCTTTATCGATAAATCCTGCTGGGATATCAGCGATAGATGTTGGACGAGTGTCCATTGGGAAACGAGTTTCTTCGTAGTGAGCCTTAGTTTCTTCTACAATTTTTTTGATGTGAAGTGAACGTTCTGTTGGTCCTGCAAGGAAGCTTTCGTCTCCATCATAAGGTGTGTAGTTAGCTTGTACGAAGCGTGATACACTTGCTTTTTCTTTCCAATCTACGCCTTTGAAGCCTTCCCAAGCTTTGTCAAAAATATCTTGTGCTTCAACAACTGTCTTAACAACCATGTTAATGTCCTCTTTTTTCTTTCTAGTAACAACCATCTGTTACATTCATGAGACAAGTATACCACACAGTAATCGTTTTCAACAAGTGGAGAATCCCTATTTTTACACTTTCTTTTCTAAAACAGTCTATATTTTGCCCTAAACTGTATTATATTTTTGAAAAAAATATACCCTTTTTTCCTTTTTTCAGAAAAAAGGGTATAATAAAAGAAAATAAGCTGTAAAAAAGGTGCTAGGCATGTTGATTTTTCCTTTGTTAAATGATCTGTCAAGAAAAATCATCCATATTGACATGGATGCCTTTTTTGCTGCGGTAGAAATCAGGGATAATCCTAAACTCAGAGGAAAACCTGTCATTATCGGAAGCGACCCTCGGCAAACAGGTGGACGTGGTGTCGTTTCTACTTGTAGCTATGAGGCGCGAGCTTTTGGTGTCCATTCTGCTATGAGTTCTAAAGAAGCCTATGAACGTTGTCCCCAGGCCGTCTTTATCTCAGGAAATTATGAAAAATATAAAGCTGTGGGACTCCAAATTCGAACTATTTTTAAGCGCTATACAGATTTAATAGAACCTATGAGCATTGACGAAGCCTATTTGGATGTAACAGAAAATAAACTCGGTATCAAATCAGCGGTCAAAATCGCTCGCCTCATTCAAAAAGATATCTGGCAAGAACTCCATCTAACTGCTTCTGCTGGCGTTTCTTACAACAAATTCTTAGCTAAAATGGCCAGTGATTATCAAAAACCACATGGTTTGACAGTGATTTTACCTGACCAAGCTGAGGATTTTCTCAAACAAATGGATATTTCCAAGTTTCATGGAGTAGGAAAAAAGACGGTAGAACGTCTGCATCAAATGGGTATTTTTACTGGCGCTGACCTACTTGAAGTTCCTGAAGTGACTCTGATAGACCGTTTTGGTAGACTGGGTTATGACCTTTATCGAAAGGCTCGTGGCATCCACAATTCCCCAGTCAAATCCAATCGCATCCGTAAGTCAATCGGTAAGGAGAAAACCTATGGGAAGATTCTCCGTGCTGAGGAAGACATCAAAAAAGAGCTGACTCTCCTATCAGAAAGAGTCGCTCTCAATCTACATCAACAAGAAAAAGCCGGAAAAATTGTCATTTTAAAAATCCGCTACGAGGACTTTTCAACTCTTACTAAACGAAAAAGTCTTGCTCAAAAAACACAGGATGCTAGCCAGATAAGCCAAATAGCCCTGCAACTCTATGAAGAATTAAGCGAGAAAGAAAGAGGGGTCCGCCTGTTGGGGATTACCCTGACTGGATTTTAAAACCTTGAAGAGCTGACTCTTCAAGGCTTTTCTTATACAAATAAACGGACAAAGCTATAAAGCAATAAGATACTACCAAGCACGATGCGGTATTTACCAAAAAGGGTAAAGTCGTGTTTTTTCACATAACTGGTCAAGAAACGAATAGCCACCATGCTGACCGCAAAAGCGACTCCCATCGCAACCAAGAGCAAGAACAATTGCCCAAAGTTCAAGAGTTGTCCTGCTTTTATAAATTTGAAAATCTTTAATGCACTAGCTCCAAACATAACTGGAATTCCAAGATAGAAGGTAAATTCTGTCACAACAGAACGACTGGTTCCATTTAACAAACCACCGACAATCGTTGCTCCAGAACGGCTAGTCCCTGGTAAAAGGGCAAGAACTTGGAAGAGTCCGATATAGAAAGCTGTCGTATAAGGAAGCTTGTCTAACTCTGTTACACTTGGCTCGATAGCACGCGCTTTATTGCGCTTTTCCAAATAGATAAAGGCAATCCCGTAGATAATCAACATGAGAGCAACTGAAACCATATTATGGAAGTGAGTATCAAACCAATCATCAAATTTAAAGACGGCAAGTAAAGGCAAAGTGGCAACCAAGACCTTTAACCACAGTCTCCAAGTCTTACGAACTTCCTGCTTGTCCTTAGTCGGTTTGAAAGGATTGAGCTTGTTAAAGTAAATGACCATAACCGCTAAAATCGCACCAAGCTGAATCACAACATTAAACATGGACATAAAGGCTTCATTCTGATTTTGGTATTGGATAAACTCCTCTGCTAAAATCAAGTGACCTGTACTGGAAATCGGCAACCATTCCGTAATTCCTTCAACAATCCCGAAGAAGATAGATTTTAAAATTTCAATAAGATACATAGATTACTCCTTTTTCTATCTTCCATTATAGCATATTTTTTCAGTCTATGGCAGTTCTCTTTAAAAGGCACCGATACTTCCACCACCTCCGCCTCCAGAGAAGCCACCGCCAGAACTTCCACTTCCAGAAGATACAGAGTAGGTACTTGCTGTATTTGCAACGCTGGCATAATGGCTCATTTGCGCGCTTGAATGATAAAACATACTATGCCAGCCATAAGCTACATAAAGATTGATATCTGGATTTTCCACTTGAATCTGATGAACCTTCATCAAATGGCTGACCTTGTCCGCATAGCCAAATAAGGTCGCATAGACCAAGAGGCGATTCCAAACCACAATACTTTCCAGTTCAGCCTGATCCAATCGTGCAATCTCACGCAACATATTTTCAAAACTGGTCCAGAGATAGTAGACTTCTGCTCCTGCTTCATTCAGAACACCATCACGATTATCTAGTCGAAGCTTCCAATAATAGAAAACAGCCAAAACCAAACCTAGAAAACCAAGTATTGGCAAGGGGATGTAAAGATAGCCATAAACATCCAAACTGTACAAGAACAAACCAAATCCGATAAATAGGGGCAAGATAGTCAAGACCCCCATACCCACTTGCAAGGCCTTTTCCCCACCAGTTAAAGGACGATAATAATCCGGAAGCCCCCAGAAGGAAACTCGTTTTCTCACTCCTTCTTGCATCTCTTTCAATACTTCTTCAAAAGAAGATTTGAGTTGAAGCCCTCTTGCTTGAATCCGTTTTTCATCAGCAACTTTGGCTCCACGATAAAGACTATCAGATACCTTGTAATCCGCAAACAAATTGGAAAGAGTTTCTTCTTTTTTGCCTGAAAAAGCCAGATTTAGACAGTCTTTCTCAAAGCTTGACAAACCATCTTCTTTGACCAGCCTCAAACCAACTGCATCTCCTTCTGAAATGATAGAGACATTCCCACGGTCTATCACATCTAACAAGGTAGCTTGAATAAGTTGGTCAAAGGTAAATTTACCTGCTCCTTTTGTTAGAGGACTCACTTCCTCCAAGGAGGTCGAATAAACTGCCTCTGATAAAACCATAGGCTCTAATTCCATTGGTGGTTCATAGAGACGATGATTTTTGGCATATTTGACTGAAGGAGTGGTCTTTCTTCTATAGATGAAATAGAAGCAAACACTCAATAACAAGGAGATAGAAAGTATCGAAGGAAAGACCCAAGTAACGAGTTGTTTACTTTGCTCTTTTTCTTTAACAATCGAGTCTTCTATCTTATTAAACTCTTCTAAACGATTCCCTTTCAATCCCTGATCCGTAGCATTAGCAAAATCGGTCCGAGGCCAATAGGCATGCAACTCAACTCCACGCTTAGCCGGAAGATTGTCTAAACGGATAGTATAATCAAGGTTACTCTTTTCAACCGTTCCCTCTCTAAAGAGTTTCCCTGTATGGAAAAAGAGTTTTTCAGCCCCCTTGTCTCCCCTTACATGAAATTCAAACTTTCCAATAGTCCCTGAACTATCCGTTAAAGGTTGCCAATTTAATTCAGCGATATCATCATATAGGAAAAGCAAATTCTTTAAGTTCCAGACGAGGTCAACTTCAACTGTGTCACCTTCCTGACCTGGATTATAAACTTTAACAGTATAACCATCTGCTCCTTCTATCACTTCGCTAGTAACGTCTGCTAGTTCAGCACCATTTTTCGCAGCCTGAACCTTTGGACGAGGATCAATGTCAAATCCACTAGGCATCTTGCCAGCACGTCCAAGTCCCACGATTTGCCCCTTAAAATCTTCCTCAAACTGGTAAACT
The DNA here is from genome assembly GCF_048843365.1 of Streptococcus sp. K0074. Classification (GTDB taxonomy): domain Bacteria; phylum Bacillota; class Bacilli; order Lactobacillales; family Streptococcaceae; genus Streptococcus; species Streptococcus mitis_BM. The sequence goes on along the minus strand of NZ_CP184836.1, from coordinate 520,917 downwards.
ATCTTCTGTCTAAATTCTGCCGTATTGTCTGCATGAATATACAAATCCCCTTGATAAGAGTTTATCTTGAAATCAATGGCAAAAACAGAGAGTGGCAGAAGGCAAAACAAGCCTAACACCAGTAAGAAAAAAGTTTTTTTCATCATCTAAGCCCCCTTTTTATCTTTGCTATCATTATATCATTTTTTCTCAAGTAAGGGCTTACCTATATTGAAAAATAGAGTTTTTTTCGATAAAATAGGAGACAGTTATTTTTTAATAGATTAGAAATAGGAGAAATCATGAGAAAAATATACTTATCTATTTTCACAAGTCTCTTGCTGATGCTGGGACTTGTCAATGTTGCCCAAGCCGATGAATATTTACGCATCGGGATGGAAGCAGCATATGCTCCCTTTAACTGGACTCAGGATGATGATAGCAATGGAGCTGTCAAAATCGATGGGACTAACCAGTATGCTAACGGATACGATGTTCAAATCGCCAAGAAAATCGCTAAGGACTTAGGTAAAGAACCTTTGGTTGTTAAAACAAAGTGGGAAGGTCTAGTCCCTGCCCTTACTTCTGGTAAGATTGACATGATTATCGCAGGTATGAGTCCAACTGCAGAACGCAAACAAGAAATTGCCTTTTCAAGTAGTTACTACACTAGCGAACCTGTCCTACTAGTCAAAAAAGATTCTGCCTACGCAAATGCAAAATCTTTGGATGACTTTAACGGTGCGAAAATCACTTCTCAACAAGGGGTCTACCTCTACGACTTGATTGCACAAATCCCAGGTGCTAAAAAAGAAACTGCCATGGGAGACTTCGCTCAAATGCGCCAAGCTCTTGAGGCTGGTGTCATCGATGCTTATGTTTCTGAACGCCCAGAAGCACTGACTGCTGAAGCTGCCAACTCTAAGTTCAAGATGGTTCAAGTAGAACCAGGTTTCAAAACTGGAGAAGAAGATACAGCTATTGCCATTGGACTTCGTAAAGATGACAATCGTATTAGCCAAATCAATGCCAGCATTGAAACCATTTCGAAAGATGACCAAGTTGCCTTGATGGATCGTATGATCAAGGAACAGCCTGCCGAAGCTACAACAACTGAAGAGACTAGCAGTAGTTTCTTTAGCCAAGTCGCTAAAATTCTTTCTGAAAACTGGCAACAACTCTTGCGTGGTGCTGGTATCACTCTTTTAATCTCTATCGTCGGAACCATCATAGGTCTCATTATCGGCCTTGCCATTGGTGTCTTCCGTACTGCTCCTCTATCTGAGAATAAAGCCATTTATGGCCTACAAAAACTAGTCGGCTGGATTCTCAATGTCTACATTGAAATTTTCCGTGGTACGCCAATGATCGTTCAATCGATGGTTATCTACTATGGAACTGCCCAAGCTTTCGGTATCAACCTTGATCGTACACTGGCTGCTATCTTCATCGTTTCAATCAACACCGGAGCCTACATGACTGAAATCGTTCGTGGTGGTATCCTAGCAGTTGACAAAGGACAATTTGAAGCCGCGACTGCTCTTGGCATGACTCATAATCAAACCATGCGTAAGATTGTCCTCCCTCAGGTAGTTCGTAACATCCTACCAGCAACGGGTAATGAATTTGTCATCAATATCAAAGATACATCTGTATTGAACGTTATCTCTGTTGTCGAACTTTATTTCTCAGGAAATACCGTGGCGACGCAAACCTATCAATACTTCCAGACATTTACAATCATCGCCGTGATTTACTTTGTCCTCACCTTCACCGTAACACGTATCCTACGCTTCATTGAACGCCGAATGGACATGGATACCTATACTACAGGTGCTAACCAAATGCAAACGGAGGATTTGAAATAATGACACAAGCAATCCTTGAAATTAAACACCTCAAAAAATCCTATGGACAAAACGAAGTGCTAAAAGACATTTCTCTGACTGTCCACAAGGGAGAGGTCATCTCTATCATCGGAAGCTCTGGAAGCGGGAAATCGACCTTCCTACGCTCCATTAACCTACTTGAAACGCCAACTGATGGACAAATCCTTTATCATGGACAAAACGTCCTCGAAAAAGGCTATGACCTCACGCAATACCGTGAAAAGTTGGGAATGGTTTTCCAATCCTTTAACCTCTTTGAAAATCTCAACGTGCTTGAAAACACAATTGTCGCTCAGACAACTGTCCTTAAACGCGAACGTACAGAAGCTGAAAAGATTGCCAAAGAAAACCTGGAAAAGGTCGGCATGGGAGAACGCTACTGGCAAGCCAAACCAAAACAACTCTCAGGTGGTCAAAAACAACGTGTGGCCATCGCTCGTGCCCTCTCCATGAATCCGGACGCCATTCTCTTTGATGAACCAACATCAGCTCTCGATCCAGAAATGGTTGGAGAAGTCCTCAAAATCATGCAGGATCTGGCTCAAGAAGGCTTGACTATGATTGTCGTAACCCATGAAATGGAATTTGCCCGTGATGTCTCTCACCGTGTTATCTTTATGGATAAAGGTGTGATTGCTGAAGAAGGCAAACCAGAAGACCTCTTCACCAATCCTAAAGAAGACCGTACAAAAGAGTTCCTTCAACGCTATCTCAAATAAAAAGAAAAGGCTGCATCAATCGTGCAGTCTTTTTGCTGTCCTCATACTCTTCGAAAATCTCTTCAAACCACGTCAGCTCTATCTGCAACCTCAAAACAGTGTTTTGAGCAGCCTGCGGCTAGCTTCCTAGTTTGCTCTTTGATTTTCATTGAGTATCAAAATGAAAAGGCAGACCCTATTCAAGAATCCGCCATTATCCAAAGATTAATCTTCAAATTTTTCATGATTTTTTTCATAGAAATCAATTAAACCTAGAGCTGTTTCAAATGAAATATTTTTTACTTTTGCACGACCCTGCGCTAGAGCAATGATAGACATTTCACGCGCATTCGTTTCTTTAGAGATACGGTAGCCTGTGATTTTCTTATCACGAACCCAGCCAACAACTGATTCTACTTTTTCAAAGTTTGACTTAGCCATGTTCTTCTCCTATTTTCTTCTTTACGTTATATTATTGTATACGTTTTTATGTCTTTTGTCAATAAAAAAACATATATTCAATAAAATAAATGATTCAGAATCTTCTTACTTCCTTTTTAAAGCCGATAATATATAGGTTTTTGCTTACTATAACCCATTAGTAAGCTCCTAAAGAATAATTGTATTATTAAACTTTAAACTTGTAAAAATATTCATGTATACTGAATGCCAGTTTCTCAATAGGATAGACAGGATTTACTATTTCGTTCTATATATTCCTTTTAAATCAACAAGTCCACTAAAGATAGTCTTTCACTCCACACTATCTCTAAACCATTCCGTTTTCTTTCTCCTTCTTTGGTTCCTTTCCTGTCCTTATCTATATCTTATTCGTTTCACAACCGGTACTACTTACATTGTCCAATCTTGCACCTTCTGATTACATACCCGCTTTCCAGCTAGTCATTAAAAAACAGTATCACTAGCTGTTTCATGTCTAGCACTATTGTTTATCTCACGAGTTTTTTCAGCCGACTCACCTAACAACCATCTCACAAACATTGATTATTTTTTCTGATTCCTATTATATTTAGTGAAAATTCAAATTAGGGATCTATACAATTGGGGATTTCAAAAAATTTCCTTATATAGTAAGTAATTCTGTCGCCTTAATATAAACAGAATCAAAAATAATAGGTGCTATAGTGAGTTGTAGTAGAAATAGCACGATAGATTTCCTAAGTCCATAGGAATCGCCCCCTTTCTTCACCCTCATTATAACACCTATACATCAGTTGTGCAAATAATATGATATTTTTTTATTAGTCCTCAGACAAGCATATTATAGAGCGTTTCATTACCATTTAAGTTAATATAAGCTGGATCAAAACCTTCCATTCGACGAATCAATCCTGCATAATCATGCTTATCTGCCAAAGCGATCCCAATTAATACTGGTCCTGTTCCCTTGCTAGCTCGTTTGATATACTCAAAACGTGTGATATCATCATTTGGCCCCAGGATATCATTTACAAACTCACGCAGAGCACCTGGACGCTGTGGAAAATTGACCACAAAGTAATGCTTGATCCCATCATAAATCAAGGCACGTTCTTCCATTTCTGGCATACGGTTGATATCATTATTTCCTCCAGAAATGATACAACAAATGGTTTTCCCCTTGATATATTCAGCTAAAACTTCTAAAGAAGCAATACTAGCCGCTCCAGCAGGTTCTGCAACAATCCCTTGCTTAGAGTAAAGGTCAATCAAGGTTTCAGAAATCAATCCCTCATCAACACCTACTAAGGTTTGAACATGTTGACGAGTTGCTTCATAGGTCAACTGTCCTACCTTTTGCACAGCAATCCCATCCGCAAATTTGTCAATTTCTTTGAGTTTGACTGGACCACCAGCTTCAAAAGCAGCCTTCATAGAACGCGCTCCATTCGCCTCTACCCCAATGATTTCAATTTCTGGACTTGTTTCCTTGATATAGGTAGAAACCCCGGCAATGAGACCGCCACCACCAACAGGGACCAAGACAGCATCAAAATCAATCGATTCTTTTCGAGCTTCTTCTAAAATCTCATAAGCAACTGTCCCTTGACCAGCTTGAACATGAGCATCATCAAAAGGATCAATAAAGGTACGATTTTCAGAAACTGTAAATTTTTGAGCTGCTTTAGCTGAGGCATCAAAGGTATCTCCAACTAGTTTAATGGTCACAAAATCCCCACCAAAAAAGCGAACCTGCCCAATTTTTTGTTGCGGTGTAGTAATGGGCATAAAAATAGTAGCAGGAATTTTCATCTCATTACAAGTATAGGCAACTCCCTGCGCATGATTTCCTGCAGAGGCACAGACTACCCCACGCTCACGCTCTTCCTTGCTGAGTTGGGAAATGGCATAATAAGCACCACGAATTTTAAAAGAGCGAACACGTTGGGCATTTTCCTTTTTCAAATAAATCTTAGCACCATACTTCTCCGATAAATAATGGTCATAATCAAGCGGTGTATTAACGACCACACCATTCAAGACCTTATGAGCCTTGATGATATCTTTTGAACTTAACATATAAAACCTCTTTTTCTATAAAAAACAGTCACTAATGACTGTTTTTTTAGTTATTCATCTCCAAAAACTTCAGCAACACTTTCATGATATTTATGAGCCATACGAATTGAAAACTCTTTAGGAAGTTCATAACGATTTGTGGAAATCCAATCATATAACCATTCTACCAAACTTTCTTCACTATCATTACGATGGAAGATAAAATAGTTTAAAATTTCTTTATATTCTACATCATTCAAATCCAGCGTGTCTACAAATTGACTACGAGGAACAAAATTAGAATCTAATTTTCTTAGTTGATCTGTCAATTCTCCCAATTGTAAATCCAACTGAAAAAATAATTTTTGCAGTTGCCTATCAGTTTCATCACATCCTGTCTTGATAGAAAACAAATTGGTAATATTCATATGATTTCAACCCCTAAATAAGTATATCTAATATCCCACGAATAGCTGAAGCTACTATTTTAGCAAAATTCTTTGCTTTCTAATTAGTTATAGATTTTAAATGCATCATCGTCGTTTTTACCAACGAAAGGCATTGCTTTACGCAATTCTGCACCAACTTTTTCAATTTCAAGGTTAGCTGCTTGTTCACGGTAAGCAGTCAATTTTGGACGTCCAGCTTTATAGTCATTTACAAAGTCGTTTGCAAATTTACCATTTTGGATGTCTGCCAAGACAGCTTTCATATTTTCTTTAACTTGTTCAGTGATTACACGTGGACCTGATACATAGTCACCATATTCAGCAGTGTTTGAAATTGATTGACGCATTTTCTTGAATCCACCTTCGTAGATCAAGTCAACGATCAATTTCATTTCGTGAAGAACTTCAAAGTAAGCCAATTCTGGAGCGTAACCTGCTTCTGTCAAGACTTCGAAACCTGCTTCGATAAGGGCAGTCAAACCACCACAAAGTACAGCTTGTTCACCAAACAAATCTTCTTCAGTTTCTTCTTTGTAAGTTGTTTCAAGAAGACCTACACGAGCTGCTCCAACACCTTTACACCAGTCCATAGCAATGTTTTTAGCATTTCCTGTTGCATCTTGATATACTGCGTAAAGAGCTGGAACACCAAATCCTTCTTCATAAGTACGACGTACCAAGTGTCCTGGTCCTTTAGGTGCACACATGAAAACATCTACATCCGCAGGAACTTTGATAAATTCAAAGTGGATGTTAAAACCATGAGCAAATCCAACTGCGTTTCCAGCTTCCAAGTTTGGCGCGATTTCTGCTTCGTACAATTCTTGTTGGATTTCGTCTGGTGCCAAAATCATGATAACGTCAGCCAATTTAGTTGCTTCTGATACTGTGTAAGTGTCAAATCCATCTTCTTTTGCTTTATCAAAAGATTTACCTGGACGTACACCGATAATGACATCATGACCTGAATCACGCAAGTTTTGAGCATGCGCATGTCCTTGCGAACCATAACCGATAACGGCGATTTTTTTACCGTCAAGTGCTGCTACTTTAACATCTTTTTCGTATTCCATTTGAACTGCCATAGTTTTTTCTCTCTTTTCTATTATTTATTACCTTTTAGGCCGGTTTAACAAATTTAAGTTGGATTTTTAATCACGGGTAAATCCAGTTGCACCAGTTCGAGCAATATTACGAATACCATATGGTCGAATAACTCTCAATAGAGCTTCACTCTTTTCAGCATTTCCTGTCATCTGAATGGTAATCGAGCTTGGTGCTACGTCTACAACTGTTGCACGGAAAGGTTGAATAATCGCTAGAATCTCAGCTCGCTTCTCAGCTGGCGCTGACATCTTAACCAAAATCACCTCGCGCTCCAAATGAGGCTTGTCTGTAATATCACGAATGCGAATCACATCAATCTGACGATTGAGTTGCTTGATGATTTGCTCCACTTCATCATGTGAAGCTACATCAATAATAATGGTGATGCGTGATACATTCGGATCTTCTGTCGCTCCAACAGAGATGCTTTCGATATTAACCTGACGACGAGATAGGACACCTGTAAAGCGATTGAGGACTCCTGATCGATTTTGTAGTTTTGCTGTTAACATTCTACGCATGGAACTTCACCCCCAACATCTCATGATTACTCTTACCAGCTGGTACCATTGGTAACACCTGTTCCTTACGAGAAATATCTACCTCGATTAGCATAGGAACATTCTCCGTAATGACTTCAAGATCTTGATCCAAGGTCTCAGGATTATCAAACTTATAGTTTTTAATGCCATAAGCCTGCGCCATCAATTGGAAATCAGGAAGGGTATCAAAGACTGACTCTGATGTTCTACCTTCATAGAAGGATTCCTGCCACTGGCGAACCATTCCAAGTGAGTGATTGTTCAGCATAACCACCTTGATTGGCACCTTGTAAATGTTCAAAATAGCCAATTCCTGGTTAGTCATTTGGAAACCACCATCTCCAACAAACAAGACAACTTCCTTATCTGGGTTAGCAATTTTAGCTCCAATTGCTGCTGGAATTCCAAATCCCATTGTTCCCAAACCACCTGAAGTCACTAACTGACGTTCATTTTGGTAGGGATAATACTGGGCTGTCCACATTTGGTGTTGACCAACATCTGTTACCACAATGGCATCTCCATTCGTCAATTCACCAATTCGTTCAATAACAGCTTGCGGTTGAACCACACGTTCTTTCTTATCATAAGAACGAACGCGGTTCTTGTCTTTAGTAACTTTCTCAATCCATTTCTCAGTATTGTTATGAACTGTTGGTTCAGCAAGCAACATTTGCAAGGCTTTCTTAGCATCTCCAACCACAGGAATATCTGCACTGATAATCTTGCCAATCTCGGCTGGGTCAATATCAATATGAGCAACCTTAGCATTCTTAGCAAAAGTCTTAGGATTACCCGTCAAGCGGTCATCAAAACGGCAACCAATACTAATCATAAAGTCAGCTTCTGTCATGGCAATATTAGCTGCGAATGACCCGTGCATGCCTCCCATTCCAAGGAAGAGTGGGTGACTCGTTGCAATCGTTCCTTGTCCCAAAAGACTGGTTACCACTGGAATTTGATAGCGTTCTGCAAATTCATTTAATTCTGCAGCTGCTTCAGCATAACTAATCCCACCACCAGCTAGCAAGACTGGCTTTTTAGCCTTGGATAATTGCTTCAAGATTTTCTTGATTTGCATATCATTTGGCTCAAGAGTTGGTTGATAGCTTGGTAGGTTCACTTCTGGTGAATAGATGAAGTCCGTTTCTAAAGCAGATACGTCTTTAGGTAGGTCAATGACGACTGGCCCTGGACGGCCTGTAGTTGCGATATGGACAGCTTCCGTAATAATTCGAGGGATATCAGCTGTCTCACGAACTTGGTAATTGTACTTAGTGATTGGCATGGTAATTCCCACGATGTCTGCCTCCTGAAAGGCATCCTTCCCAATCCCTGCTCGCGCCACCTGACCTGTAAAGACCAAAAGGGGAACGCTATCGCTCATGGCATCCGCAATCCCTGTAATGGCATTTGTTGCTCCCGGTCCGCTAGTGACGACGGCAACACCCAACTTTCCAGTTGATTTAGCATAACCTTCAGCTCCATGCAAACAACCTTGCTCATGGCGCCCTAGAATGTGGCGAATGCCTTTAAAATTATATATCGCATCATAAAAAGGCAAGACAGCACCACCAGGATAACCAAAGATGGTATCAATTCCTAAATCACGAAGTGTTTCCAAAACTAGGTCCGACCCCGTCTTAGGAGATTCTAAACTGATTTTCTCCATTGTTCCCCTTTCTTTCCTTTTAAAAATAACTTGTTACTATCATACCATTTTTTCAAGATTTTTCAAGAGAAAAGAAGAAATTTTCTGAATTTTCTATTTTAACGTTTATTTATGAATGTTATTTTGGTTTTTATTTAAAAGATACCGATTTCATTATTTAAAAAGAAAAAAAGAACCGATTTCTCAGTTCTTCATTAATCTTATTCCACACTAAATAGATATGGGTAAACTGGTTGTTGGCCTTGGTGAATCTCTACTTCAACATCTTCGAATTCTTCTGCGATTTCTTGGGCAATTTCATTGGCAAGTTCTTCGCTTCCGTCTTCACCGACATAGAAGGTTACGATTTCACTATCTTCATCCAACATATGTTTCAAGGTTTCTGTCAAGGTTTGGTGCATATCAGGGTTTGACACGAGGATTTTCCCATCCACCATACCAAGATTATCATTTTCATGAATTTCTAAACCATCAATGGTGGTATCACGAACAGCTGTTGTGACGCTTCCGCTAACGACATCGCTAAGAGCAGCAGTCATACGCTCTTGGTTTTCTTCGATAGACTTGCTTGGATCAAAGGCAAGAAGACTTGTCAAACCTTGAGGAAGAGTGCGAGCTTCCACCACTACTGCTGGTTGTTCCAAAACTTCTGCTGCAGATTGAGCTGCCATGAAGATATTTTTGTTGTTTGGCAGGAAGATAATATTACGAGCATTGACCTGTTCAACAGCCTTGATAAAGTCTTCTGTTGAAGGGTTCATAGTTTGACCGCCCTCGATAACATAATCCACACCTTGAGAACGGAAGATATCTGCTAGACCTTTACCAGCCACCACAGCAATCAAAGCATACTCTTTTTCTTCAGATGGTTTGCTAACTTGAGCAGCTTCTTTCTCAACCTGTGCTTCGTGTTGGTTACGCATATTGTCAACTTTTACCTTTACCAAGCTACCATACTTAAGACCTTCTTGCATAACAAGCCCTGGATCTTCTGTATGGACATGGACTTTGACGATTTCATCATCATTGACAACAAGGAGAGAGTCCCCAAGTTCATTCAAGTAGTTACGGAACTCATCATAGTCAAAATCTTTGGCATAGGTTGGGCCTTGCTTGAGAGCTACCATGATTTCAGTACAGTAACCAAAGGTGATGTCCTCAGTCGCTACATGACCAGCCACAGACTTATGGTGCTCTGCATTGATCATTTCACTCATATTAGCAGGAGTGGCTACAAAGTCCTCAGATGCAATATATTCGCCAGTAAGGGCTGAAAGGAAACCTTCGTAGATGAAGACCAGTCCTTGACCACCTGAATCCACAACGCCAACTTCTTTCAATACTGGAAGCATGTCTGGTGTTTTAGCTAGTGCTGTTTTAGCACCTTCCAAGGCTGCGCGCATGACTTCAACAGCGTCATCTGTTTGCTCAGCTTTTTTCTTAGCACCGATAGCAGCACCACGAGAAACTGTCAAAATCGTTCCTTCAACTGGTTTCATCACTGCCTTATAGGCAACTTCTACACCTGATTGGAAGGCAAGGGCCAAGTCTTGACCTGTTAACTCATCTTTATCCTTGATAGCTTGTGAAAATCCACGGAAAAGCTGAGACGTAATAACTCCTGAGTTCCCACGCGCACCCATCAAAAGCCCTTTAGCAAGAATGCTCGCTACCTCTCCAACTGTAGAAGCTGGCTTGTCTGCAACTTCTTTAGCTCCATTTTCAATGGTCATTCCCATATTTGTCCCAGTATCTCCATCTGGAACTGGAAAGACGTTTAATGAATTGACATATTCAGCTTGCTTATTCAAGCGAGTTGATGCAGCCTGCACCATTTCTTGAAATAAGCTAGTAGTAATTTTTGACACGGTTATTCTCCTACAACTTTGATATTTTGAATGTAGACATTTACAGTCTGAGCAGTAATTCCAAGCTGGTTTTCCAAACTAAAACGAACACGCTCTTGAATGTTTTTTGACACTTCGCTAATCTTTGTTCCGTAGCTCAACACGGTATATACATCAACTGCAATACTGCCATCTTCGGCCGCCTTTACGACGACACCTTTGGAATAATTTTCCTTACCTAGAAGGGCTTGGAAATTATCTTTGAGGGCATTTTTACTAGCCATACCGACCACACCAAAAATCTCAGTTGTTGCACCGCCTACGACAGTTGCAATCACTTCATCTGTTAGTTCGATTTGACCATCTTTTGTATTAATTTTTACAGTCATCCTTTTTACCTCAACTAGTTGATACTCTATTTTATCATATTTCAGCCCAAGTGTAAAAGCAGAATACTGTATCAGCGGATATTTACTCCGTTTTTCAAATGATTTTATACCCACAACAAAAGAAAAAAGACCCTAAGGTCTCCTTACTTTTATTATTAAACGCGTTCAACTTTACCTGATTTCAAAGCACGAGCTGAAGCCCAAACTTTTTTAGGTTTACCATCGATAAGAACAGTAACTTTTTGAAGGTTTGGTTTTACGGCACGTTTTGTTTGGTTCATCGCGTGTGAACGGTTGTTTCCTGATACAGTCTTACGACCTGTAAAGTAACATACTTTAGCCATTGTGTTTTCCTCCTATTAGATCTAATATAGCGGATGTGCTAGCACCACATACCGTACTATGTTATCACACTTTCTTCATTTTTGCAAGGGAATTGGAAGATTTTTTTATTTAACGTAAACAACTCCCAATTTCCCAAAAGCCACATCCCCACGGATAATCAAGGTTTTGCTGGTTGGGGCTAGAGGGGCATCTGCCTTGGCTACACCACAGAAAGTTTCCACCTTCAAATCAACTCTCCAATGTTGAGGAACATAGATAACTGCATTGCCAAAACCAACTTCAACTTTCAGTGTTGCGCTATCACCTAACATCTCTGCATTGTCATAATATATCTTGGCATTGCCAAAACCAACTTCAACTTGGTCTTCTACCAATTCTTGGTCTTGCTTGTAGAAAGTCCCAGTCCCAAAAGCGACTTCCTTATCTGTAAGAATGGTCTTTTCACCATCATACCACCATTTTTTTCCATTCCAAGTTCTGTTAGAATGAGTGAGTGCGCTGACACCCATTACGATTAAAATACTTGCCCAGAACAATGACTGAGTGGGAATTGGTAAAATGCCATAAAAGTGGTTAGCAATCATTAAGGCCACTAGGGCTGTAAAAGAGGCTGAAGTTAAGTGACGACGCAACAAAGCTCCAACTGATTGGTAGGCAAAAAAAGCAATACCAATCAAGGGCCAAATTTGCCCTCCAAGAGAAGGGATTCCAAAATTTCCTTGTAATAATATTACAGCTGCAAAAATAAGCAACACAATACCAAATGCTTTCTTTTTCATGTTCTCACCTCATGTTTCTTAGATTTTCTTTTAGGAGGGATTGGTAATGTCGTGAGACATGAACCTCCTTATGAGTCTGATAAAAGGAAATGGTGCCCGTTCCTGAAAAGGACTTGTCCACCGAGTAAACCTGACGGATATTTGCAATAGTCGACTTGGATACCCGACTAAAATAGCGAGGAAGGATAGACTCTAACTCATAGAGTTTGAGCCGAACTTCGTAGGCATCTTTATGGGTATGGGCATAAATCTTGCTACCTTCCGTCTCAAAGAAGAGAATTTCCGACAAATCCAGATAATATTCGCCCGTCCCCTTGTAAAAAATCAACCTAGGAGCCTTGGATTCTTGCAAGAGTCGCTGTAAATCCGCAATTTCATCTGTCAAAGCCGCCGCCTTGATGACAATTTCAGTTTCCTCTAAATTGCTGTCAATTTCGATTCGTAACTTCATTCCATCTCCTTTCTGACTCTACTATATCAAAGGAAAAATAAGAAAACAAGAGCAAAAAAGCAAGTGGTTACTTTAACCCCGTAAGTGGTTGTAAGACCAACTTAACTTACAGGTCAACATAGAAAGAAAATCACACCCCACACAAGAGCACAAATATAGCCAACCACTACATCCTTGGGATAATGCACGCCACCTAGGACTCGCACAAGGCCGAGGAGGACTGACAAGACCAACAAGATAATCCCTAGAGATAAACTAGCATGAATGCAAGCCATGGAGATAATGGTTGCTGAAAAGACATGTCGACTGGGCATTGACTGACCAGGACTATCTCTGTCTAGTAGCGGGGTAATATCCCAAACTTCATAAGGCCTAGGAGCATTGATTTTCTTACGAAGAAGGGATAAAATCACAAAACCTGTAGCAGGTACAAACACATAGATCAAGACCTGTTCCCCAAGTCCTTCTTGGAAATAGCTGGTGGCCAACAAGGTTAAATAAACTATAGGCATGACTACTGTCATGAAGCGATTGAAAGTTCTTAACAAGCTCAGGAGAAAGGGCTTATTTTTAATATTAGCATCCATGTAGTCATACCATTCTTGATAATTTTTCATATTTTTTCTCATCACTTACTCAAATTTTGCTTATAGGGAAGCACTTGTCTTCTAGTATAGTGCAGAAAAAGAAGGCCGTCAAGCCTTCTTTGGGTTTATTCTTCTGCTTCATCTTCTGTAAACTGACTGTTATAGAGATCTGCATAGAAACCTCCTTGTGCCATCAACTCATCATGATTGCCTTGCTCAATGATATTGCCATCTTTCATGACAAGAATCAAGTCAGCATTTCGGATAGTTGACAAGCGGTGTGCGATGACAAAGGAAGTTCTACCCTCCATCAAACGGTCCATAGCTTTCTGAATCAATTCCTCTGTACGGGTATCAACCGAAGAGGTCGCCTCATCCAAAATCAAGAGTGGTGCATCTTTCAGCAAAGCACGAGTAATGGTCAAGAGTTGTTTTTGTCCGACAGACAAAGTTACCGTGTCGTCCAAGACTGTATCGTAACCATCTGGTAGGGTCATAATAAAGTGGTGAATTCCTACAGCCTTGCTAGCTTCAATCACGCGCTCATCACTAATACCTTTTTGGTTATAGATAAGATTGTCGCGAATCGTTCCTTCAAAGAGCCAAGTATCCTGCAAGACCATTGAAAAGGCATCGTGTACTTCCGAACGCTTCATCTCTTTGGTATCCACACCATCGATGCGGATACTTCCCTTATCAAGCTCATAGAACTTCATCAAAAGATTGACAATGGTTGTCTTCCCAGCTCCGGTCGGTCCGACAATAGCAACCTTTTGACCTGCATGAGCGGTCGCAGAAAAGTCATGGATAATAGTTCTCTCTGGTGTATAACCAAAGGAGACTCGATCAAAGACTACTTGACCCTTCATATCGCTCAATTGTCTTTCTTTATGGGATTCGTCTTCCATTTCCGCTTCAGCTAGGAATTCAAAGACACGTCCCATGGCTGCACTAGCCTGCTGAAGACTGGTAATCCCTTGGGCAATTTGTGAAAGAGGCTGAGAAAAGATACGAACGTAGGCCATAAAGGCAACGATAATCCCGATACTGATGTGTCCATTTAAAGCCAAGGCTGCACCAACGATAATCACCAAGGCATAGCTAAAGTTCCCAATAAACATCATAATCGGCATCATAATCCCTGAAATAAACTGAGATTTCCAGATACTATCATACAGACGATGATTTAATGTTGCAAATTCTTCTTTCGTACTTTCGATGGCATTGTAACTGGTCACCACATTATGGCCAGAGTACATTTCTTCCACATAGCCATTGACAGCTGCCAAATCCTGTTGCTGACTCTTAAAGAAGCCCTGGGATTTACCCATAAAGACAGACACGAAAGCAAAACCGATAAGAGTTGACACAACCGTCACCAAGGCTAAAATCCAGTTCATCCCAAACATGGTTACCAAGACGGCTAAGACCAATAAACTAGATGAAAGAACTGTTCCCAGACTTTGATTAAGAGACTGGGCTGCAGTGTCAACGTCATTGGTTACACGAGACAAGGTATCTCCTTGAGAATGTCCATCAAAATATCCCAATGGTAGGCTATTGATTTTCTCTGCAATGGCTCTTCTCAAACGCTTTGAAAAACGTTGAATAGCTGTTGTAAACAGAAAGGCCTGTAAATAATTTGATAGAAGTCCGATCACATAAATCACGGCCAAAAAACCACCAATAGCTGCAACCGCCGCGACATCCACACTTGTTTCCAGACCACTGGCAATAATATTAGTCATTTCCTTGATGCGGGTTGGACCATATACAGTAATGATATTGGATACGATTGTTGCTAGAAAGGCTATCAGAAGGGCAAACTGGAGGCCTGCAAGATAGGGTTTACTCTGTTTCCAAAGAGACATTTTCTTATTTTCCATGTTCCAATTCCTCCTTCGATAGTTGTGAATAGGCAATTTCTTGGTAAACTTCGTTATTAGCTAGAAGTTCCTTGTGGGTGCCTTGCCCCACGACTTTTCCTTGATCCAAGACCAAAATCAAATCTGCATCCATAATCGTTGAAATACGCTGTGCGACGATAAGCTTGGTCATAGACTTGGTTTTCTCTGCTAGCTCTTGGCGTAGGACACGGTCTGTCTTGTAGTCCAAGGCTGAGAAGGAATCATCAAAGATGAGGATTTCTGGCTTCCGAGCTAAGGCACGCGCTATTGCCAGACGCTGTCTTTGACCACCTGAGAAGTTGGTTCCTCCTTGGGCCACTTCTGACGCTAAGCCCGCTTCCTTGTCTTCGATAAAGTTCTTAGACTGAGCCAACTCCAAAGCTTGCCACATAGCTTGTTCACTAAGCGGTGTTTCTTGACTGTGTCCAAAGTCTAGATTGCCCTTGACATCACCTGAAAAGAGAACAGCTTTTTGTGGAATATAGCCGACCTTATTTCTCAACTCTTCCAAGTCATAGTCTTGAACATTGACACCATCCACTAGGATTTCTCCATCTGAAACATCGTAAAAACGTGGAATCAGATTGACCAGAGTTGATTTACCAGAACCTGTTGATCCAATAAAGGCTACTGTTTGACCAGTTTCTGCTTTAAAGCTAACATGTTCAACAACCGCCTCCGAATTTGCCGCATAGCGGAAGGTCACATCCTTAAACTCGACCTGACCTTTGAGATTTTCATCAGCCAGCTGCGCTTGAGCAGGATTTTGGATAGAAGAATGCAAATCTAAAACTTGATTGATCCGCTTGGCAGAAACCATGGTTCGAGGAAGAACGATGAAGAGCGCCCCCGTGAGAAGGAAGCCCATGACAACCTGCATGGCATAAGACATGAAAACAACCATGTCACTAAAGAGAGGCAGACGCTCCGTCGGAGCAGCATCGTTGATTACATAGGCCCCAATCCAGTAAATCGCAACACTCAAACCACTTGAAATCCCCATCATGATGGGATTCAAAATGGCCATGAGACGGTTGACAAACAAATTCAAGCGTGTCAATTCATCATTTGCTGCTGCAAATTTTTCATTTTGGTAATCCTCTGCATTGTAGGCACGAACGACGCGAATACCTGTTAAACTTTCACGAGTGATACTGTTCAGTTTATCTGTCAGCCCCTGAATCAAGGACTGTTTTGGAAAGGCTAGCGTCACCAAAACGATCGTCATCAAAACGTTGACAATCACTGCCACAAGAATGGCCCAGAGCCAGTATTCTGAATGGCCTAAAATCTTCCCGATGGCCCAGATAGCCATAATCGGACCACGCGTAACCACTTGCAAGCCCATGGTAATCAACATCTGAACTTGGGTAATATCATTGGTCGTACGAGTTAAGAGACTAGGGATAGAGAATTTCTTAATCTCTGTCTGCGAGTAGTCTAAAACTCGGTTAAAAATATCACTTCTCAGCCTACTAGTATAAGAAGCAGCCACTCTAGACGCAAAAAATCCAACTGCAACTGCGGACAAGAAGGCCAGAAAGGACATTCCCACCATCATGCTTGCTGGCTGCCATAACTCATCTAAGTTGCTACCCTGAGTTCCTAGTAAATCCGTAATTTTCGAGATATAGGTTGGCACTTCCAACTCTAGATAAACTTGAAAGCAGGTAAAGAGAATGGCTAGGAAAACAATCCCCCATTCTTTTCCACTAATTCGTTTTGCTAATTTCTTCATTCTCTCCTCCTATTCTCTTGATATTTTTCTGTAGTTGAGCAAGGACCTTCTCAAAGATCAGTAATTCATCTTCATCTACGTCTTCTATCAACTGCTTGTCAATGCGCTCAAAGAAGGCCTTAACCTGCTGCATTTGAGAGCGCGATTTGTCCGTCAAACGAACAAATTTTGCCCGCTTATCGCTAGGACTCGCCTCCAATTCCACCAAACCATTTTGCACCATACGCTTGACCAAATTACTAGCAACAGACTTGGTAATATTGAGTTCCTGCTCGATATCTTTAATCAAGACCAAGTCTTGGTTTTTCTCACGATTATCCAAAAAACGTACAACCTGACCTTGAGGTCCACCCATAAATTCAATGCCACTACGTTTGGCTTCCTTTTGCACCATCAAATGAATCTGGTGACCAAAACGCTTAAAGACCAACATCGGTTTATCCATGATTGCTCCTTTCTAACCATTGCATTTAGTTCTCCTAGGAACTAAATAAGTTTTCATGAGAACTATTTTACCACTTTGAAAAGAGATGTCAAGAAAAAAAGTTTCCATGAGAACTATCTTGGTTTAAATTGACATTAGGCAAGAGTTTTTATATAATAAGTACTCACTACTGTGGGTAGAAATCCATTCACTTAATGAGGAGAGAAAACTTTCAAATGAAACCAGAAGAACAAAGAGTTTTAGGAATCTTAGCAACCATTTTTGGAGCCATCGCACTTTTAGGATCCTGGATCCCGTTTATTAACTATCTATCGTTGTTCATCGCCATCGTCGCATTTATCTTGGGGATTATCGACCTTATCGTCAACCACAAAAAACGGAAAATAATGGCTATTATCGGAACATCCCTGGCAGTTGCCTCTGTTGTACTTTTCTTTACGACTCAGGTACTATACGCTGATGTCTACAAAGAGTATGCCAGAGAGTTTAACCGTTCCTACATAGATACGAGTGCCTCAATGGAACGCGAAGAAGAAAGCGGCTCGACAGACGATACCTTCACCTGGACCCAAGAACAGTTCGACGCCTTAATCGAAGGTGACCGTGACAACAAAGGAAAAGGTGGTACCGACTACAAGGATATTATCGACAAACACGGACAGCCAGATTCCGAGTTTGACTTCACTCTTGGGGGTTACAATACGAAAAAAATCACCTATATCTCCATTGGAGACAAGATCAAGACTGTTACCTTAACTTTTGCAAAACAGGACGATGGACAGCTCTTGCTCGTCCAAAAACATGCAGTCGGTCTAGGTCTAGAAAAAAGCAAGCAACAAAACGATTCTGAAACCTGAGTCTAAGTTCAAATATCAAAAAAACGAACAGCTAGTAAAACTGTTCGTTTTTCTATTAGAATCCGTCTACGTTTGTGTAGATTTTTTGTACGTCTTCGTCGTCCTCAAGAACGCTGTAAAGTTTTTCAAAGGTTTCAAGGTCATCGCCTGACAATTCCACTTCTGACTGAGGAATCATTTCCAATTCAGTCACTTGGAATTCTTCGATACCTGACTCACGAAGGGCAACGATAGCCTTATGAAGGTCAGTTGGAGCTGTGTAAACTGTGATTGTACCTTCTTCTGCTTCTACATCGTCCACATCCACATCTGCTTCAAGCAATTGCTCAAAGACTGCATCGGCATCTTCACCTGCAAATACGATAACTCCCTTGTTGTCAAAGAGGTATGAAACCGAACCTGAAGCGCCCATGTTTCCGCCGTTTTTACCAAAGGCTGCACGGACGTTGGCCGCTGTACGGTTGACATTTGAAGTCAAAGTATCCACGATCAACATAGAACCATTTGGTCCAAAACCTTCGTAACGTCCTTCTGTAAAGGTTTCGTCTGTGTTTCCTTTAGCCTTGTCCAAAGCCTTATCGATAACGTGTTTTGGCACTTGGGCTTGTTTAGCACGGTCGATAACGAATTTCAAAGCTGAGTTTGATTCTGGATCTGGATCACCTTTTTTAGCTGCTACATAGATTTCTACACCAAATTTTGCATATACTTTAGAGTTAGCTCCATCTTTAGCCGTTTTCTTGGCTACGATATTGGCCCATTTACGTCCCATTAGGAATCTCCTTTTTTCACATTTTAATCTTTCTTATTATAACACAAGTTTTTTCGATTTTCACTAGAGGAAATGGATTTTATTCAGCAAATCGAGCTATGATGACACTTTTGTTGCCAAGATAGCCTTACCTTCTTTTATCAAGGGGTGACGAAACAGTGAGAAATACAGTTGGATAGTCATGGCAACCCAGATAAGGGGTTCGCAAAGGATAACTCCCTTATAGCCTGCCCAAGGGATAATCAAGACTACAAAAGCGATTTTTCCGATTAGTTCAATAAAGCTAGAAACTAGAGGAAGAATCTTTTGCCCCAAGCCCTGCAAACAATTGCGATAAATCAATAAGAGACTCAAAATAGGATAAAAGGCTGAACTGATTTGCAGATAGAGACTACCATTTTCTACCAAGTAGCTATCCGTCGAACTAGCCAAAAAAGAAACCAGGGCTGGACTGGCAAAAAAGAGGAAGACACAAACAAAAACTGCCCAGGATATACTTAAACGACTGCCGATTCGAAGACCTTGGACAATGCGGTCTGGGCGCTTAGCACCTAAATTTTGGGAAGCAAAGGTCGTCATCGAGGCAGAAATAGCGGTCATAGGAAGAAGGGCAAAGGCCATAATGCGTCGAGCTGCCGTCTGGGCACTAATAATCACTGCACCAAAGGTATTAACAGAAGACTGTAAAATCACACTGCCGATAGATACAATCGAACTCATCAAGCCCATAGCCAAACCTTGCTCCAAGAGATCCGCGTACAAGGCCTTGTCCCATTTGAAATGCTTGAGTTGAGGCAAAAGTTCTGGCACACTCTTACGGATATAATAAAAACAGAGAACCGCTGATAAGCCTTGCGAAATGATGGTAGCAAGTCCCGCGGATTGAACTCCCAGATGCAGTTGTGTAATAAAATAGAGATCCAGAACCACATTGACAAGAGCAGAAAAAATCAAAAAACCAAGGGCTGCTAGACTGTCCCCAATCGACCGCAACAAGCCTGCAAAAAGATTATAGGCAAAGCTGACACCGACACAGGTCACAATCATAGAAATATATTGATAGGACTGGGGAAGGATTTCTGCAGGTGTATCCAAGTACTGTAAAAGAGGATATAAACCAAGAAAACCCAGTAGCATCACTACAGCACTCAAAAGAGCACCTAAAATCCAGGTGGCTGCTACTGCTTCCTTGATTTTAGTGAAATTCCGAGCTCCATAATAGCGGGCAATGACAATTCCCATGCCATTGCCAACACCAAGAGTAAAACCTACAATCAGGTCAAAAATCGCTGTCGTCGCTCCTACTGCAGCCAAGGATTCTTGACCAAGAAATCGTCCAACAATCAAGACATCAGCAGTATTATAGAGCTGTTGAAAAATATTTGATAGCAAGATTGGGAAGGCAAAACTCAAAAGCGAGGGAAGAATCGGACCATGTATCAGGTCCACTGTTCGTTTTTTATTCATAAGGCTATTATATCAGCTTTCGAAAGGAGCGACAAGAAACAGCAAACTATAGATGATCTAAAAACTTGAATCAAAAACCAAAAAAGCAGCGGATTTCTCCACTACTTTGACAACTTATTCTTCAATTTCGATTTCAAGCTCATCGCCTAGGTCAAGAGTTACTTCTTCATTCACAGAATCCGCTTGAACTGCTTCTTCTTTTTTGCTTTCAGCAACTTCTACAGAAGCTTCTTCTCCATCAACCAAACCAAATTGAACACGGACTAGATGGTCAATCTCATCAAAGATTTCTGGGTTATCTGCCAAGTATTTCTTAGCATTTTCAGAACCTTGCCCGATTTTCTCATCCTTGTAAGAGTACCAAGCTCCTGCTTTTTTGATGATATCCAAATCGCTTGCGATCTTCAAAAGCTCACCAGTCTTAGAAATCCCTTCTCCGTACATGATTTCAACGAAGGCTTCCTTAAACGGTGGGGCCACCTTATTTTTCACGACCTTAATCTTGGTCTCCTTACCAACATTGGTATCTTTTTGGTCACCAGTTCCCTTGATTTGTGTACTTCCACGAACATCCAAACGAACTGATGCGTAGAATTTCAGAGCACGTCCACCAGGAGTTGTTTCTGGATTTCCAAACATGACCCCAACTTTTTCACGCAATTGGTTGATAAAGATGGCAATTGTTTTGGTTTTATTGATAGAAGCACCGAGCTTACGCATAGCCTGGCTCATCATACGAGCCTGCAAACCAACGTGGCTATCACCGATATCTCCATCAATTTCCGCACGAGGTACAAGGGCCGCAACTGAGTCGACCACGACAAGGTCCACAGCACCTGAGTCAATCAATTTTCCTGCAATTTCAAGACCTTGCTCTCCTGAGTCTGGTTGAGACAAGAGCAATTCGTCAATATTAACACCAAGAGCCGCAGCATAAGCTGGATCGAGGGCATGTTCCGCATCGATAAAGGCAGCAATACCACCTTCTTTTTGTGCTTGCGCAACTGCATGAAGGGCAACCGTTGTCTTACCAGATGACTCTGGTCCATAAATTTCAATGATACGCCCCTTAGGATAACCACCTGAACCAAGGGCAATGTCAAGCGCCAAGGAACCTGAGCTCATCACTTGCACCTTTTGCTCGGCACGTTCACCCAAACGCATGATTGATCCTTTACCAAAGTCTTTCTCAATCAGTTTAAGAGCGTCATTCAAGGCTTTTTCACGTTCTGCCCCGAATTTTTTTGAAATTTCATCTAATTTTTTTGGTTTTTTCGCCATTCTATTCTCCTACATTCTAATGGTCCTCAGACCTATCTACTATTATATCAAAAGTTAGTCACTTAATAAAGCCTTGCGAACTAGGTTAAAGGCATGCATAACCGCAATGTGACGCACATCTGCTCTACTTCTGCCTCCAATATTCACCTTGATAACCTCAGTTCCTTGCTCCTGTGCCAAGCCTATGAAGACTGTTCCAGCTGGGTGTCCTTCGAGGCTATCTGGTCCTGCCACTCCAGTCAAACTAATGCCAAAATCTGACTGGGTCTTGCTTCGTGCCTGCTCAGCCATCTTCTGAGCTGTAAATTCAGACACCACACCGTGCTCTTCCAAATCCTTGACAGGAATATCCAACATTTTTGATTTTTCCTCCAAGCTATAGGTTACAAAACCACCCTTAAATATACTTGAAACACCCGAAAAATCCGCTACCCTAGCTTGGAAAAGCCCTGCCGTCAAACTCTCTGCAGCCGTGATAGTTTTCCCTTGCCTTTTCAGCTTTTCTACCACAATACTGGCTAAACTAGTCTCTTCCCCATAACCATAATAAAGTTCTCGTAAAGAGAGGCCTTCAAAAGTTTGGCGATTCAAGATTTGGTTTTCTAAGATATCCAGCGCTTGATTCGCCTCTTCTTGACTGCTAGCTTTTGTTGACAGACGCAGAGTGACTTCTCCTGTCTTGGCATAAGGGGCCAAGGTCGGATCGGTTTGATTATCAATTAAATCAGCCAAAATGGTCACCAACTGACTTTCGCCAATTCCAAAGAAACGAAGAACTCGGGAATACAGCTTGCTCCCTGTCATCAACTTGGGTAGAAGTTGGTTTAAGACCATGGGTTTCAATTCACTTGGTGGACCTGGAAGGACAACGTAGGTCACTCCATCGACTTCCAATATTCCTCCTACAGCCAGTCCTGTTTCGTTTGGCAGTGGAGTCGCTCCATCTACAATTTGGGCTTGTCTTTCGTTATTCGGTGTTCGGGCATAGTCTGGTCGCTGGGCAAAAAAGACATCTAACTTCTCCTGCGCCTGAGGATCAAAGACTAATTCTTTCCCTAAAAATTTAGCCAGAGTTTGTTTAGTTAAGTCGTCCTCAGTTGGCCCCAAACCACCTGTCAAAATCACCAGACTACTACGTTGACTGGCAATCTCAAGCAAAGACAAGAGACGAGCTTCATTATCTCCTACAGCCATCTGAAAATATACGTCTACCCCAATCTCTGCTAGTTTTTCTGATAAAAACCGGGCATTGGTATTGACAATCTGTCCTGTCAAAATCTCTGTTCCAACAGCAATGATTTCTGCTTTCATGTTTCCTCCTACCTATCTATTCGTATTTTTTTGAAAAAATCGCAGGAAATTTCCCACGATTAATTTTTTATTTGTATCAAGAAAGTTAATTGTCTTCGTCACCAACAGGTGTTCGTCCAAATAAATCTTCAAATAAGACAACATTTGTTTCAAGTTGAGTGACTTCTTCTTGTCCCAAAGAACGTCTCAAAAGATTCTGCATTTCCAACATATGGCTTCTCGTAACAATTTGATAAGAAACGCCTTGTAGCATCTCCCCTTCACCCTTCAACTGTTGTGTTTCAATGGTTTTAAATGAATCTTTATAGCCCAACAAGCTTGGAATACTTTTCGCAGATAAATCGATATTAGTCTGCATATTAGTACTTAGGGCTTTTAAAATAGATTGGTAGTGACTGACACTATTCAAACTAAGAACTTTTTCAACAACTTTTTGAATGACTTCACGCTGACGCTTTTGACGACCGTAGTCTCCTTCTGGGTCTTGATAACGCATGCGTGAATAAACAAGCGCTTCTTCTCCATTTATTGTCTGCTCTCCAACACCGATAGAAATGGTGTTAAATTCTTCTTGATCACTGATAGAGATTGGGAAACCTAGTGTATTATTGACCGTAATACCTCCCACTGCATCGACCAATTGTTGCAACCCTTGCATATTAACCATAATGTAGCGATCGATATGGATATTCATCATCTTTTGAATTGTTTCTATAGCAAGTTCTGCACCACCACCAGCATAGGCAGCGTTTAACTTCGCTTCTTCAATACTACCATCTTTATGTTGAATTTTAGTCAGGATATCACGCTCCAAACTCAGCATCATGGTCTTCTTAGTATGTGGATTGACAGTCAAGAGAATCATAGAATCACTATTTCCAGCCCATTGATCTGTACGCTCTACATTCCCAGTATCAACCCCCATTAACAGAATGGTCAAAGGCTCTGTTGCTTCAATAACCTTGGTTTCTTCCCCTATTTTTTTATAGGTCTTTGATAAGGTTTGTGTGCCTTGCTGATAAATAGTATACGCAAAAACACCGACACCTAAAACTGTCACAGCTAGAAAAGCTAGCACCATTCCAATAATTTTTTTAACCATATTTCTACTAATCTATCAGTTTACCCATCAAGTAAACATCGATAAATTTCCCTTCTTCTATATATGCTCCACGCTCTTGGCGACCTTCAATTACAAAGCCATGCTTTTGATAAAGATGAACTGCTGCTTGATTACGAGTTTGGACAGTCAGCTGGAGACGACGCAGAATGCCACTTGCTTGTGCCCACTCTATCGCTTCTTCTAGCAACAAACTTCCCAATCCATTATTCCAATATCTTTTTCCAATCACAATGAAGAGATCTCCAATATGACGGACTCTCTTGCGCTGGTCAGCTGTAATATTTATAATACCAGCAATTTTATCATTTAAGAATGCAAGTAAGGTTATCTGATTGTCCGAACTAGCTTGCTTGTTGAGGAATATTTCCATCTCCTCACTAGTCAAGAGAATACCATCTCCGTCTAAGCTGGTAAAATCTGTCTCCAAACTCACACGATTTAAAAAAGCCACTAATTCAGCTGCATCTTTAGGCTCTGCTTCCCTAATGAGCAATTCATACTCCATGTTGAAGCTCCTCTAAGAGTTTTTCTGCACGCAAACCCTTTGCTTGGAAATGTAATCTGCGACCGTCCTCTTCTTTTAGAATTTCCAACTCTAAATAAGTATCTGGCAAGGCATCTCCTAAGAGATTGCCCCACTCAATAGCAGTCACTCCACCACCAAAGAGAAACTCATCTAAATCAATAGAATCAGCATCCCCCTCTATACGATAAACATCTAGGTGGTAAAGCGGAAGACGACCTTCATACTCTCTTACGATAGTGTAGGTTGGACTTTTAATCATTTGAGAAATCTGTAAACCTTTAGCAAGTCCCTTAGTAAAGGTCGTTTTACCTGCACCCAGCTCTCCAGTTAAGATTAAAACATCATTCTTTTCTAATAGATGGCCCAAGCGTTCCCCTAAGGCTTGTAGCTCTTCTTCATTTTTTGTGTACATACTCTTATTATACCAAAAACTTTTCTTTTGTGTCTATTTTCCTGCTAAACTTACCATCATAACATCCATAAAAACAAGCTTTCTCTAAAAGAAAATGAGCGTAGCAATGACCAATACAAGATCTCGGAAAATATGACCATAAAAGGAAACTTCCTTTTTAACCGAATTTGGGACAAGATAGGCTGCAAAAAACAAACCCAGTCCAATATAAATCAAAAGAGAGACAATGGTCATTGGATTTCTTAAGAAAAGAAGTGTTGCTAAAATAGTCACCAACACTGTCTTTTTTCTGTCTAGAATAGCAAGAAAATCGCGCATGTATTTTTTCAAGGGTAAAAAAATCAGCAAATCTAGCCCAAATAGAAAGAAAAAGGATGGCAATAAAAAGTCAACTAATTCTTGCTGCAGCGTATTTTTGATGAACAAGTTATCTGACAGGACAAGAACAGCTCCTAACAAATTAATTAAGAGCAGGATACCGTAAAGAAGCTTCACTGACTTCTTACTAGCTAGGACACTATGAACTTCTTGCTTACGGGTATAAAGATAATTTACTCCAGCACAGATTCCTGAAACGAAGACCATGCTTCCGATGAAAAAAGCTGTACTTTGTTTAAAGGACAAGATGCATTCCTTCCATAGGAAACAGCTACTCAAACTGATTTGAATTAAAGCTAACAAAAATAAGATTCTCATTGATTTCATCTTTTCTCTCCCCTCCTACCAATCATTATACTCGGAGAAAAGAGAGAACTGTTTTCAATCTTCTCAAATGTCTCTTTTAGACGCTAAACAAACACGAGAGGCTAAACTTGAAATCAAAAAAACGCACCATATCAAAAACTAAAAAATTTGATATTATGCGTCATATCTTAAACTAATTGACCATACTTTCTATTCAAATGAGCTTTCAACCAATTGATTGAGCCAATCAACTCTTAAAACCAAAGAGCAATTTCTCGCTTAGCTGACTCTTCTGAATCTGAACCATGTACAACATTTTGGATAGCTTGGTTTTCTCCAGCAGCTTTTGCAAAATCACCTCGAATAGTCCCTGGCAAAGCTTCTTCTGGACGAGTTGCGCCTATCATGGTCCGCCAAGTTTCGATTACTTTGGGACCTGAAATGATACCTACAAGAATCGGTCCTGAAGTCATAAATTCACGAATCGGTGGGTAAAAACTTTGATTAACCAAGTCCTGATAGTGCTGGTCAATCAAGTCTTCTGAAAGCTGTGAACGCAACTCCAATTTTTCAATTATAAATCCACGTTGTTCGATGCGTTTCAACACTTCACCAACTAGCCCTCTTTTTACACCGTCTGGTTTAATGATAAAAAATGTTTGTTCCATGCCCGTCTCCTTTGTCAGCTTCTTTCTTTTATTTTACCACATTTCGTGGAAAAATGGAGAAAGCTTTCAGAAAAGAGAACCCGAAGGCTCTCTCATTCTCTTTTATTCTACTGTTTCTTCCACAGTTTCAACGGCAGCATCCACAACTACTTCTGTTGTTTCTTCATTTCCTTCTTCCTCTACTGGAGGATTAAGGTATTCTTCTTCGTTGATAGCATGTGGTTCAAGGTTACGGTAACGAGCCATACCAGTACCTGCTGGGATGATCTTACCGATGATAACATTTTCCTTGAGTCCAAGGAGATGGTCTTTCTTACCACGGATAGCCGCGTCAGTAAGGACACGAGTTGTTTCCTGGAAGGAAGCCGCTGACAAGAAACTATTTGTTTCAAGTGAGGCTTTGGTAATTCCCATAAGAACTGGACGACCAGTCGCTGGAACACCACCTGCGATAAGAACATCTTTATTGGCATCTGTAAAGTCATTGATATCCATAAGGGTACCCATGAGAAGGTCTGTGTCACCTGGATCCATGACACGAACTTTACGGATCATTTGACGAACCATTACCTCGATGTGTTTGTCACCGATTTCTACCCCTTGGCTACGGTAAACTTTTTGTACTTCACCGAGAAGGTAGGTTTCAACTGACAAGACATCACGAACTGCAAGGAGACGTTTTGGTTGGATAGAACCTTCCGTAAGAGCAGCACCACGCGCTACTTGGTCCCCAACTTCAACACGCATACGAGCTGTAAATGGAACGACGTATTCACCTTCGCCAGTTTCACCCTTAACAAAAACTTTCTTGGTACGAGTTGATGCATCTTCTTCGATAGCAGTAACTTGTCCTTTAACCTCTGTGATAACCGCTTCCCCTTTAGGATTGCGGGCTTCAAAGATTTCTTGGACACGAGGAAGACCCTGAGTGATATCGGTATTTGAGGCAACCCCACCCGTGTGGAAGGTACGCATTGTAAGCTGTGTACCAGGTTCCCCGATAGATTGGGCAGCGATTGTACCAACTGCTTCACCAACTTCAACCGCATCACCAGTCGCCAAGTTGATACCATAACAGTGACGGCAGACACCGTGACGAGTGTTACATGTAAATACAGAGCGGATAGTCACTTCTTCCACACCAGCATTGACAATTTCACGCGCCTTATCTTCTGTAATCAACTCATTTGGACCGATAATAACTGCACCAGTTTCTGGATGTTTAACAGTTTTCTTAGTGTAACGACCATTGAGACGCTCTTCGAGAGACTCGATCATCTCTTTTCCTTCTGCGATAGAACGGATCAAGAGACCACGGTCTGTTCCACAGTCATCCTCACGGATGATAACGTCTTGGGCAACGTCAACCAAACGACGAGTCAAGTAACCTGAGTCGGCTGTCTTAAGGGCCGTATCAGTCATACCTTTACGGGCACCGTGAGTTGAGAAGAACATTTCCAATACCGACAAACCTTCGCGGAAGTTTGAAAGGATTGGCAATTCCATGATACGTCCGTTCGGAGCCGCCATCAAACCACGCATACCGGCAAGCTGTGAGAAGTTTGAGATGTTACCACGGGCTCCAGAGTCCATCATCATAACGATTGGGTTCTTCGGATCTTGGTTGGCAATCAAGCGTTTCTCTAATTTTTCACGGGCAGCACGCCATTCAGCTGTAACGGCATTATAACGCTCGTCGTCTGTGATCATACCACGACGGAATTGTTTTGTGATTTGTTCTACACGTTTATGTGATTCTTCAATGATTTCAGCCTTGTCATCAACGACTGGGATATCGGCAATACCCACTGTCAATCCTGCAAGAGTTGAGTGGTGGTAACCGAGGTTCTTCATACGGTCAAGTAGGGCAGAAGTTTCTGTCGTACGGAAACGTTTGAAGATTTCAGCGATGATATTTCCAAGGTTTTTCTTCTTGAATGGAGGGTTGAGTTCAAGATTGCTGATAGCTTCCTTGATATCTCCACCAAGTGGCAAGAAGTATTTAGCTGGAACGCCTTCTGTCAAGTTGGCATTGTTTGGTTCTTGCAAGTATGGTAGACCCTCTGGCATGATGTCGTTGAAGAGGATTTTACCAACTGTTGTAAGCAAGACTTTATGTTTTTGCTCTTCTGTCCATGGTTTGTTTAGGCTGTCTGTTGCAATACCAACACGTGAGTGGAGGTGAACATAACCATTGCGGTAAGCCATAACCGCTTCATCACGGTCTTTGAAGACCATTCCTTCACCTTCACGACCAGCTTCTTCCATGGTCAAGTAGTAGTTACCCAAAACCATGTCCTGAGATGGAGTAACGACTGGTTTACCATCTTTCGGGTTCAAGATGTGCTCAGCAGCTAGCATCAAGATACGAGCTTCTGCTTGGGCTTCTTCTGAAAGCGGTACGTGGATGGCCATTTGGTCCCCATCAAAGTCGGCATTGTAGGCTTCACAGACAAGTGGGTGCAAGCGAAGGGCCTTACCATCAATCAAGACTGGCTCGAAGGCTTGGATACCCAAACGGTGAAGGGTCGGTGCGCGGTTAAGAAGTACTGGGTGTTCTTTAATCACTTCTTCAAGGATATCCCAGATACGCTCATCTCCACGTTCCACCAAGCGTTTAGCTGCTTTGACGTTTTGCACGATATCACGGGCAACGATTTCACGCATAACGAATGGTTTAAAGAGCTCAATAGCCATTTCACGTGGCACACCACACTGGTACATCTTAAGAGTTGGACCAACTGCGATAACGGAACGTCCTGAGAAGTCAACACGTTTACCGAGCAAGTTTTGACGGAAGCGTCCTTGTTTACCTTTAAGCATGTGGCTCAATGATTTCAGCGGACGGCTACCTGGTCCTGTGATTGGACGACCACGACGACCATTGTCAATCAAAGCGTCAACCGCTTCTTGAAGCATACGCTTCTCATTTTGAACGATGATACCAGGTGCATTCAACTCAAGCAAACGAGCCAAACGGTTGTTACGGTTGATAACACGGCGGTAAAGGTCGTTCAAGTCAGATGAGGCAAAACGGCCACCATCCAACTGCAACATTGGACGAAGATCTGGTGGAATAACTGGAAGGATGTTGAGAATCATCCATTCAGGTTTGTTTCCAGACTTATAAAAGGCATCCAAAACATCCAAACGACGGATGGCTTTGATACGTTTTTGTCCAGTTGCTGTTTTCAACTCTTCTTTGAGTTCAGCAATTTCTTTTTCAAGATCTACTTGTTTCAAAAGGTCTTGGATGGCTTCGGCACCCATCTTGGCAACGAATGATCCATAACCATACTCACGCAAGCGCTCACGGTATTCGCGCTCTGTCATGATAGACTTGTGCTCAAGTGGTGTATCCTTGGGATCGATCACCACATAAGCTGCAAAGTAGATAACTTCCTCAAGTGCACGAGGACTCATATCAAGGGTCAAGCCCATACGGCTTGGAATCCCCTTGAAGTACCAAATGTGAGATACAGGAGCTTTCAATTCGATATGTCCCATACGCTCACGACGAACTTTTGTACGCGTTACTTCAACCCCACAACGGTCACAAACAATCCCTCTGTAACGAATGCGTTTGTACTTACCACAAGCACATTCCCAGTCTTTTGTAGGACCAAAGATGACTTCATCAAAGAGTCCTTCACGTTCTGGTTTCAAGGTACGGTAATTGATTGTTTCAGGTTTTTTGACTTCTCCATAAGACCATGAACGGACTTTACTTGGAGAAGCTAGGGTGATTTGCATACTTTTAAAACGATTTACATCAACCACTATTTCTTCCCTTTCTATTCTAAGTGAGCTACTTATTCTTGTTCAGCAGCTTCTTCTGTTTCTTCCGCTTTTGCTTCTTTCTCAGCTTCTTCAGCTTCAAAGGCTGCTTTAGCCTCTTGGGCTGCTTTTTCGCGGGCTTTTTCAAGATCATCTACGTGGATGACATCTTCGTCCATTCCTTCATCCAAGTCACGAAGTTCCACTTCTTGGTCATCTTCGTCAAGGACACGCATGTCAAGACCAAGAGATTGCAATTCTTTCACAAGAACTCGGAAGGATTCTGGAACACCTGGTTTTGGAATTGGTTTTCCTTTTGTAATAGCTTCATAAGCTTTCAAACGTCCGTTGATATCGTCAGACTTGTAAGTCAAGATTTCTTGAAGGACATTTGACGCACCGTAGGCTTCAAGAGCCCAAACCTCCATCTCACCGAAACGTTGTCCACCAAACTGGGCTTTACCTCCAAGTGGTTGTTGAGTAACGGTTGAGTAAGGCCCGACTGAACGCGCGTGCAATTTATCATCAACCATGTGGTGGAGTTTGATCATGTACATGACACCAACTGACACACGGTTATCAAATGGCTCACCAGTACGTCCATCGTAAAGGATTGTTTTGGCATCGCTATCCATACCTGCTTCTTTAACAGTTGACCAAAGGTCTTCAGAACTTGCTCCGTCAAAGACTGGTGTTGCGATGTGAATACCAAGAGTACGAGCCGCCATACCAAGGTGAAGCTCCATAACCTGACCGATATTCATACGTGATGGCACCCCAAGTGGGTTCAACATGATGTCGACTGGAGTTCCGTCTGGAAGGTAAGGCATGTCTTCTACAGGAACGATACGAGAGACAACCCCTTTGTTTCCGTGACGTCCGGCCATCTTATCTCCGACCTTGATCTTACGTTTTTGAGCGATGTAGACGCGAACCAGCATGTTAACACCTGATTGCAACTCATCTCCATTTGCACGTGTAAAGATCTTCACATCACGAACGACACCATCGGCACCGTGTGGTACACGAAGAGAAGTGTCACGCACCTCACGAGACTTGTCTCCGAAGATAGCGTGCAAGAGGCGTTCTTCAGCCGAAAGGTCTTTCTCACCCTTAGGTGTTACTTTACCTACAAGAATGTCACCTTCTTTAACCTCAGCTCCGATACGGATAATACCCATTTCGTCAAGGTCTTTAAGAGCATCTTCACCAACGTTTGGAATTTCACGAGTGATTTCTTCAGGCCCAAGCTTTGTATCGCGTGTTTCTGATTCGTATTCTTCAAGGTGAACAGATGTATAGACATCGTCTTTCACCAAGCGTTCGCTCATGATAACGGCATCCTCGAAGTTGTAACCTTCCCAAGTCATGTAGGCAACGATTGGGTTTTGTCCAAGCGCCATTTCTCCATTTTCCATAGAAGGTCCGTCAGCGATGAAATCACCTTTTTCAACGACATCGCCAACTTTTACGAGAGTGCGTTGGTTGTAGGCAGTACCTGAGTTTGAACGACGGAATTTTTGGATGTGGTAAACGTCCAATGAACCATCTTCACGGCGTACTTCTACCTTGTCAGCATCTGCGTAAGTAACTTTACCATCATACTGAGCAATCACAGCCGCTCCAGAGTCGTGGGCTGCTTGGTATTCCATACCAGTACCAACGTAAGGTGCCTGAGGATTGATCAATGGCACAGCCTGACGTTGCATGTTGGCTCCCATGAGGGCACGGTTGGAGTCATCGTTTTCCAAGAAAGGAATACATGCTGTCGCAACGGCAACTACCTGTTTTGGTGAAACGTCCATATAGTCAACAATATTAGCTGGATACTCTTGGTTGACCCCTTGGTGACGTCCCATGACAACTTTCTCAGCAAAGGTTCCATCTTCATTTAGACGAGAATTAGCCTGTGCTACAGTAAATTCATCTTCTTCATCAGCTGTCAACCAAACGATTTCGTTCGTGACAACACCTGTTTCGCGGTCAACCTTACGGTATGGCGTTTGAACAAAACCATATTTGTTCAAGTGCCCGTAAGATGACAAGTTATTAATCAAACCGATGTTTGGTCCTTCAGGTGTCTCGATTGGACACATACGACCATAGTGAGTGTAATGCACGTCACGAACTTCATATCCAGCACGGTCACGTGTCAAACCACCAGGTCCTAAGGCTGACAAACGGCGTTTGTGAGACAACTCAGAAAGTGGGTTGTGTTGGTCCATGAACTGTGACAACTGTGATGAACCAAAGAATTCTTTAACTGCAGCTGTTACAGGACGGATATTGATGATTTGTTGCGGTGTCAAGACTTCGTTGTCCTGAACAGACATACGTTCACGGACATTACGTTCCATACGAGAAAGTCCCAGACGTACTTGGTTAGCAAGCAATTCACCGACCGCACGGATACGACGGTTTCCAAGGTGGTCGATATCATCTACACGGCCAAGTCCTTCAGCCAAGTTGAGGAAGTAGCTCATCTCAGCAAGGATATCTGCAGGAGTGACGATACGAACCTTGTCATCTGGATTGGCATTACCGATGATCGTTACAACACGGTCTGGATCAGTTGGAGCAACAACCTTGAATTTTTGAAGAACAACTGGCTCTGTTACTACGGCAGCATCATTTGGAATGTAGACAATCTTGTTCAAGTCGCCATCCAAACAGCTTTCAATGCTTTCAATCACGCTACGAGTCATGATTGTACCAGCTTCTACCAAGATTTCTCCAGTTTCAGGATCTACCAATGGCTCTGCAATGGTTTGGTTTAGCAAACGTGTTTTAACATTGAGTTTTTTATTGATCTTATAGCGACCAACTGCTGCCAAGTCATAGCGACGTGGGTCAAAGAAACGAGCTACAAGCAAGCTACGTGAGCTTTCAGCAGTCTTAGGTTCACCTGGACGAAGGCGTTCGTAAATTTCTTTCAAGGCTTCGTCGGTACGAGAGTCCATTGGGTTCTTGTGGATATCTTTTTCAACAGTGTTGCGAACCAATTCGCTGTCACCAAAGATATCAAAGATTTCATCATCACCTGAGAAACCAAGCGCACGAACCAATGTTGTAAATGGAATCTTACGAGTACGGTCGATACGAGTGTAGGCGATATCTTTTGAGTCGCTTTCAAGTTCCAACCAAGCTCCACGGTTAGGGATAACAGTTGAACCGTAGCCCACTTTACCATTTTTATCAACTTTATCGTTAAAGTAAACACCTGGTGAGCGGACCAACTGAGATACGATGATACGTTCACCACCATTGATGATGAAAGTCCCCATTTCTGTCATGATTGGGAAATCACCAAAGAAAACTTCTTGGGTCTTGATTTCGCCTGTTTCTTTATTGATCAAGCGGAAGGTTACAAAAATTGGTGCTGAGTAGCTAGCATCGTGGATACGAGCTTCTTCTAGCGTGTATTTTGGTTCCTTGATTTCATATCCAACAAATTCCAACTCCATGGTGTCTGTAAAGTTTGAAATCGGCAATACATCTTCAAACACTTCCTTAAGACCATGGTCTAGGAAAGCTTTGAATGAATCAGTTTGAATTTCAATCAAATTTGGTAAGTCAAGAACTTCTTTGATTCTTGAAAAACTACGACGGGTACGATGTTTCCCGTATTGAACGTCATGTCCTGCCAAGATGATTCTCCTTTGTAAATAAGTTCCAAGCCTTGTCAATCAGGCTTTCTAATCGTTATATGGTTATAAAACCCCTATCACCGCGTCCCTTTGATAAATTTTCAGAATCTTTAAGTCTTTGTTACAAATAATCAAAAGCCTGAAAAAAAGCACAAAAAGAGCAGCTAAATCTGACTTTTTCAGAAGATTTAACTGCTGTGAGCCTTGTCTGGACAATATTTCAGACAAAACCTACGACAAATGATTATTCATATTATACCCTATTTAGCTAGATTTTTCAAGGGAATTAACGATTTTTTGACAAAATCTTTTCCTATAAAACATTAAATTCAATGATCACTTTGCAAACTTCGTTTTCAGTTTAGTAGTTCACTAAGAATATAGTGAATTACAACTTTTCCTTTTTTATCATAGGCTATTTTTCTTGACTTTATCAGACTTTTCTTTTAATATATATGTATAAATATATAGGGAGATTTATGATGAATATCTTGCTTTCTAAGACTGAACAAGAT
Organism: Streptococcus sp. K0074; assembly: GCF_048843365.1. GTDB lineage: Bacteria > Bacillota > Bacilli > Lactobacillales > Streptococcaceae > Streptococcus > Streptococcus mitis_BM. The sequence goes on along the minus strand of NZ_CP184836.1, from coordinate 486,554 downwards.
TTGCTATTCTTACTGGAAGAAATAACCAAACACCATGATTGGATAGAACTCTCAGTCTTGGCCGAGAAGCTGAATTATTCAATAGAAGAATTACAAGAACACCTTTTTAAGCTTGAGCAATTATTTCCAAACCTCCTGATACAATCAAGAAAAAAAGGTATTCAATTGCAGTTTGACTTCCAAAACACCTTGGATCCTAGGATTGAGATTTTTAAACAATCTGAAACCTACTCTTTTTTGAACCGTCTGTTTTTCAAGGAGGAAGGCTCACTTAACCAAATGTGCCTAGAGCTTGTGATTAGCTACGAACGAGTTCAGGAAATCATCCAGCATCTAAATACGAAACTTCTACAACACTATAACATCAGCATCCAACCTTCCCCTTTAGTCATAGAGGGAACAGAAGAGGACATTCGCGCCTTTTATCTAGACTACTTTAGTCAAAGTTACGACTTTCTTGATTGGCCCTTCCCTTCTATTTCTGAAGAATCACTCACTCACTTGATTCAGCTATTTTTGAACGCCCAACAAGTTTCACTCACCCTCAGCAGTCTACGGCAAATCAAATATACCCTAGCTATCAATCTAGAGCGTTTAAATAGGGGACGTTTCATTGAAAATCCTACTCCTCTTTTAACCAGTCACTACAGCTCTCTCATGCAGATTCCCCATTTTGAACAAGATATCAAAAAACTGGCTAAAAAACTCCATTTTGAACCTACAAAGAAAACACTGGAACAACTATTTTCAAACCCAATCAAATCTTCTAAAATTACAGACAATGCTAATAATAGGGCACTGGGCGATATTCATCATATCCAAAAATCCTACCGTTTATTGAGTCAAATTCTAGAAGAGCTGGCTAAAGAATTTCACCTACAGATTGAAAATCGTGAGGAATTGATTTGGCTCCTCCACTACACTGCCCAAGCTGATTTCTTCCATTTACTCAACAATCAGTCTCTCGACAAACAGAAATCCCAGATTTTAAGCAATTATCAAGCAGAATTTCCAAAACTATTTGAAGTAAGTCAACACAAATTTCAATCTTATCTGACTGAGATGGGACTAAACAGTAAGCCAAGTAAGCAACAAGAGATGGTCTACACCTTCACTATCCAAGGGCATCGAATTTTAGTCCAACTGCTTCAAAAACTTCCCAAAATACGTGTTTTGGTCATTAGTCATCTGGATAACCATCACGCACAAAGCCTAATCGACACCCTAACTCACTACGGAAACAATCTCTATCTATTTGATTCTTGGGAAGAATCTACGATTTCTTTCTCGATTCTCAATCAAATTCCGCACGATATTGTTATCACTACCTTTCCTGTCACTAACTCTCCTAAACCAATTATCTACAATCGTAACTTCTCTACTTCAGAATTATTCCTCCATCTCCACCTTCTGGCTTCTCAAATTCATAAAGAAAGACTAGCTGAGTCGTAACAGAAAATCTGTTGCGATTTTTCTTTTGTTCCAATTTTAAGAAAACGCTTGCATCTTTTTTTACTACATGCTATACTGATATAGAAATTTATTGATTGGAGAATCATTATGAGAAAAAAACCATCTCACACTGAGAAAAAAATGGTCTACAGCATCCGTTCTCTCAAAAATGGAACTGGTTCTGTCCTTATCGGCGCAAGCCTTGTCCTACTTGCCATGGCTACACCAACTATCTCAGCCAACGAAACCACAACAGCTAGTGCTGAAGCGACTAACACTATTACTCAACCTCTTACTGATACAGCAGACATCGCTGGAAAGAACGAAAGCGATTTTTCTTCACCTAACAATGCAAACGCTTCCCTAGAGAAAAAAGAAGAACAACCTGCAACAGAGGCAACCACTCCTGCTGCAACTCCAGCCGATTCAGCACCACAAACTGGACAAGATCGTTCAAGTGAGACAACTACTTCTACTAGTCCAGTAACGACTGAAACTAAGGCAGAAGAGCCCATCGAAGACAACTACTTCCGTATCCATGTCAAAAAACTTCCTGAAGAAAACAAAGATGCTCAAGGACTATGGACTTGGGACGATGTTGAAAAACCTTCTGAAAATTGGCCAAACGGAGCCCTGTCCTTTAAGGATGCCAAAAAAGATGACTACGGCTACTACCTAGATGTCAAATTAAAGGGAGAACAAGCCAAGAAAATTAGCTTCCTCATCAATAATACAGCTGGAAAAAATCTAACCGGCGATAAATCGGCCGAAAAACTAGTTCCAAAAATGAACGAGGCTTGGTTAGACCAAGATTACAAGGTTTTCTCTTACGAGCCACAACCTGCAGGGACTGTTCGTGTCAACTACTACCGTACAGATGGCAACTATGACAAGAAATCTCTTTGGTACTGGGGAGATGTAAAAAATCCAAGTAGCGCTCAATGGCCTGACGGAACAGACTTTACAGCTACAGGCAAATATGGTCGCTATATCGACATTCCTCTTAAGGATGCCGCCAAAGAATTCGGCTTTTTATTACTAGATGAGAGCAAAAAAGGAGACGACGTGAAAATCCGTAAAGAAGATTATAAATTTACAGATTTGAAAAATCATAGCCAAATTTTCCTAAAAGACGATGATGAATCGATTTACACAAATCCATACTATGTCCATGATATCCGTATGACAGGTGCCCAACATGTAGGAACTTCTAGCATTGAAAGTAGTTTTTCAACACTAGTCGGTGCCAAAAAAGAAGATATCCTCAAGCACTCCAACATCACTAATCACCTAGGAAACAAAGTAACTATCACCGATGTTGCAATCGATGAAGCTGGTAAGAAAGTGACCTACAGCGGAGATTTCTCTGACACAAAACATCCATATACTGTTAGCTACAATTCCGACCAATTCACTACCAAAACAAGCTGGCGACTTAAAGATGAGACTTACAGCTATGATGGCAAACTGGGAGCTGACCTAAAAGAAGAAGGAAAACAAGTTGATTTAACCCTTTGGTCACCAAGTGCTGATAAGGTTTCTGTCGTTGTCTACGACAAGAATGACCCTGAAAAAGTGGTTGGAACTGTCGCTCTTGAAAAAGGAGAAAGAGGAACTTGGAAACAAACTCTAGATAGCACAAACAAATTAGGAATCACAGATTTCACTGGCTACTATTATCAATACCAAATCGAGCGTCAGGGTAAAACTGTTCTTGCACTCGATCCTTACGCTAAATCCCTCGCTACTTGGAATAGTGATGATGCCAAGATCGACGATGCCCATAAAGTGGCTAAAGCTGCCTTTGTAAATCCAGCCAAACTAGGACCTCAAGACTTAACTTATGGTAAGATTCACAACTTCAAGACTCGTGAAGATGCCGTTATCTACGAAGCTCATGTGCGTGACTTCACTTCAGATCCTGCCATTGCAAAAGACTTGACCAAACCATTTGGTACCTTTGAAGCCTTTATTGAAAAGCTAGACTACCTCAAAGACTTGGGTGTAACCCACATCCAGCTCCTTCCAGTCTTGTCTTACTACTTTGTCAATGAATTGAAAAATCATGAACGCTTATCTGACTATGCTTCAAGCAACAGCAACTACAACTGGGGATATGACCCTCAAAACTACTTCTCATTGACTGGTATGTACTCAAGCGATCCTAAGAATCCAGAAAAACGAATCGCAGAATTTAAAAACCTCATCAACGAGATCCACAAACGTGGCATGGGAGCTATCCTAGATGTCGTTTATAACCATACAGCCAAGGTCGATATCTTTGAAGATTTAGAGCCAAACTACTACCACTTTATGGATGCTGATGGTACACCTCGCACTAGCTTTGGTGGTGGACGCTTGGGAACAACCCACCATATGACCAAACGACTCCTAGTTGACTCTATCAAATATCTAGTTGATACCTACAAAGTGGATGGCTTCCGCTTCGATATGATGGGAGACCATGATGCGGCTTCTATCGAAAAAGCCTACAAGGCTGCACGCGCCCTCAATCCTAACCTAATGATGCTGGGTGAAGGTTGGAGAACTTATGCCGGTGATGAAAATATGCCTACTAAAGCTGCTGACCAAGATTGGATGAAACATACCGATACTGTTGCTGTCTTTTCAGATGACATCCGTAACAACCTCAAGTCTGGTTATCCAAACGAAGGTCAACCTGCCTTTATCACAGGTGGCAAACGAGATATCAACACTATCTTCAAAAATCTGATTGCACAACCAACCAACTTTGAAGCAGATAGCCCTGGAGATGTGATTCAATACATCGCGGCCCATGATAACTTGACCCTCTTTGACATCATCGCTCAGTCTATCAAAAAAGACCCAAGCAAGGCTGATAACTATGCTGAGATTCATCGTCGTTTGCGACTTGGAAATCTCATGGTCTTAACCGCTCAAGGAACTCCGTTTATCCACTCTGGTCAGGAATATGGTCGTACCAAACAATTCCGTGACCCAGCCTACAAAACTCCAGTAGCAGAAGACAAGGTTCCAAATAAATCTCACTTGTTGCGTGATAAGGACGGCAATCCATTTGACTATCCTTACTTCATCCATGACTCTTATGATTCGAGTGATGCTATTAACAAGTTTGACTGGACTAAGGCTACAGATGGAAAAGCATATCCTGAAAATGTCAAGAGCCGTGACTATATGAAAGGGTTGATTGCTCTTCGTCAATCTACAGATGCCTTCCGACTTAAGAGTCTCCAAGATATCAAAGACCGTGTCCACCTCATCACTGTCCCAGGCCAAAATGGTGTGGCAAAAGAGGACGTAGTAATTGGCTACCAAATCACTGCTCCAAATGGAGACATCTACGCAGTCTTTGTCAATGCGGACGAAAAAGCTCGCGAATTTAATTTGGGAACTGCCTTTGCCCACCTCAGAAATGCTGAAGTTTTAGCAGATGAAAACCAAGCAGGGCCAGTAGGAATTGCCAACCCGAAAGGACTCGAATGGACTGAAAAAGGCTTGAAATTAAATGCCCTTACAGCTACTGTTCTTAGAATCTCTCAAGGCGGTGCCATCGTTGCCCCAGCTGTGGAAGAAAAACCAGAATTTGACCTTTCTAGCTTAAAACAAGAACAAGGTCACAATAATGGTCAAGACAATATTTCAAACCGAGTAATCAAATCGGAACAGCAAACTCCAGCTCCACAAGCTAGACCTGATTCTACTAAACCAGATGCAAAAGTAGCTGATGCGGAAAATAAACCTAGCCAAGCTACAACTGATTCACAAGCTTCACAACCAACACAAGAAGCACAAGCATCATCTGTAAGTGAAGCTGTTCAAAACGAATCAGTAGAAAACCCTAGCAAGGAAAATATACCTGCGCCTCTAGCTAAACAAGCTGAACTTCCAAATACAGGAACCAAAAACGATCACAAACTCCTGTTTGCAGGAATTAGTCTCCTTGCCCTTCTAGGTCTCGGGTTCTTACTAAAAAACAAAAAAGAGAACTAAACTAGCCCTCCTATAGAACAATCCCCCAAGCATTAAAGCTCGGGGGATTGATTTTTGTACAATATTTATCGTCATAATAAATTTGAGTAGTTTTTTATTAAGCCTCTTTCATGGCAAAGTATTCCCGTACTTTGGGTGCCACTTGCATTCCGAATAGTTCAATAGCTCTCAGAACCTGGTCATGGGGCATGGAACCAAGCGGTAGATGGAGCATGAAGCGGTCCAAACCTAAGTCTTCAATCATACGAATCAATTTTTCGGCCACCTGATCTGGATTGCCCACAAACATAGCACCATTTGGCCCAACTTGCTCCAAATATTGCTCATAACGCAATTCCTGCCAGTGCGGACGGTCTTTGGAAATAGCATCCACCACTTGCTTGGTTGGATGGAAATAATCTTTCACCGCCTGCTCGCCATCTTCAGCAATCCAACCCCAAGAATGGGCCCCGACCTTTAGCTCCTGACTGGCATGACCCGCTTCGCTCCCAATCTCACGATAAGCCTGAATCAACTTTTTAAAATAACGCGGATTACCACCAATAATGGCATAGACAATCGGTAGGCCTGCCTGAGCAATCTTCACAGTTGATTCGACATGACCACCTGTCGCTATCCACAAGGGCAATTTGTCCTGAACTGGACGAGGATAAACTTCTTTGCCAGAGATTGTTTGGGTCAATCGACCTTGCCAATCTAGTTTTATCTTTTCATTGACTAATTGAAGCAAGTCTAATTTCTCATCAAAAAGAGCTTCGTAGTCTTTCAAATCATAGCCAAACAAGGGAAAAGATTCCGTGAAAGAACCCCTTCCGGCCATAATCTCCGCACGTCCATTTGACAAAGCATCGATAGTGGCATATTGTTGGAACAATCGAATCGGATCCATACTTGAGAGAATGCTGACTGCACTGGTCAAACGAATCTTCTTGGTATTGACTGCCCCAGCTGCCAGAACAATCTCTGGCGCAGATATCGCAAAATCCGCTCGATGGTGCTCACCAATCCCATACACATCCAAACCAACCTTGTCAGCCAGTTCAATCTCTGCCAGCAACTGGCGAATGCGTTCAGCATGACTGTAAGTTTGCCCAGTCCCTTCAAGCTCCGTTGTTTCTCCAAATGTTGAAATTCCCAATTCTACCATTGTGATTCTCCCCGTCTATTTCTTTCCTGCAATTTGAAAAGTTATTCTAACACGAAACTTGAGTACAAGCAACCAATTTGCTCATAAGAAAAAGCCTAGATAACTAGACTTTTTTTAGTTTATTCTACCGTTACTGACTTAGCAAGATTACGTGGTTTGTCCACATCAAGTCCACGGTGGAGTGTTGCAAAGTAAGCGACCAATTGCGTTGGTACAACCATTGAAATCGGTGAGAGGTAAGGGTGTACAGTCGTAAGGATGATATCGTCTGTATCTTTGGCTACATTCTCTTCTGCGATAGTGAGAACCTTGGCACCACGGGCTACCACCTCTTGGATATTTCCACGAGTGTGGTTGGCAAGAACTGGATCTGACAAGAGGGCCAAGACAGGCGTTCCTTCTTCAATCAAGGCAATAGTCCCGTGCTTGAGTTCTCCTGCCGCAAAGCCTTCACACTGGATGTAAGAAATCTCTTTAAGTTTGAGACTTGCTTCCATAGCTACATAGTAATCTTGACCACGCCCGATGTAAAAGGCGTTGCGAGTTGTTTCAAGAAGCTCACGAACCTTGGCTTCAATGTCTTCTTTCTCTGAAAGAGTTGATTCGATAGACTGAGCTACGATTGACAACTCATGAACCAAATCAAAGGCTTTCGCTTTGGCATTTCCATTTGCTTCTCCGACTGCTTTTGCTAGGAAGGCAAGAGCTGCGATTTGCGCTGTATAAGCCTTAGTTGATGCCACGGCAATTTCAGGACCTGCGTGAAGGAGCATGGTATGGTTGGCTTCACGTGAAAGGGTTGAGCCTGGTACGTTTGTCACTGTCAAGCTTGGGATTCCCATTTCATTAGCCTTAACCAAAACCTGGCGACTATCCGCTGTTTCACCAGACTGGCTGATAAAGATGAAGAGTGGTTTCTTGCTGAGAAGTGGCATACCATAGCCCCACTCAGATGAAATTCCAAGTTCAACTGGTGTATCTGTCAATTCTTCCAGCATCTTCTTAGAAGCAAATCCTGCGTGGTAAGAAGTTCCAGCAGCAAGGATGTAGATACGGTCTGCGTCTTGAACAGCCTGGATGATAGCTGGGTCAACGACTACTTGACCAGACTCATCTGTGTAGGCTTGTATCAACTTACGCATCACTGTTGGTTGCTCATCAATTTCCTTGAGCATATAGTAAGGGTAAGTTCCCTTACCGATATCAGACAAGTCAAGTTCAGCAGTGTAACTAGCACGCTCACGACTGTTGCCATCATAGTCTTGAACTTCAACACTATCAGCCTTGACGATTACCAACTCTTGGTCATGGATTTCCATGTATTGGTTGGTCTCACGAATCATAGCCATAGCATCTGAGCAGACCATGTTATAGCCTTCTCCAAGACCAATCAAAAGTGGTGATTTATTTTTAGCTACGTAGATGACTTCAGGATCTTGTGAGTCAACCAAGGCAAAAGCATAAGAACCACGGATGATGTGAAGAGCTTTTTTGAAGGCTTCAAGAACTGACAAGCCATCTTCTTCCGCAAATTTTCCAATCAAGTGAACGGCGATTTCAGTATCTGTTTGCCCCTTAAAGTGGTGACCTGCAAGGTATTCTTCCTTGATTTCAAGGTAGTTCTCAATCACCCCATTGTGCACCAAAACAAAACGTTCTGTCTCAGAGCGATGTGGGTGAGCATTGTCTTCCGTTGGTTTTCCGTGAGTAGCCCAACGAGTATGTCCGATACCAGTCGTTCCCTCAACACCAGCTGTCTTGGCAGACAATTCTGCAATACGACCTACAGCCTTGACTAGATGGTTCTCAGCGCCACCTAGGACAAAAATCCCCGCAGAATCATAGCCACGGTATTCGAGCTTTTCAAGACCTTGAATCAAAATATCAGTTGCATTTGTGTTTCCAACAACACCAACAATTCCACACATAGTATATACGACACAGGCAAGCTGTGCTTTCTCCTTAAAATTGGTATAGTCTGATTCCTCTTTTATAGAATCAGCAAAAACAGTATATACTTGTTTCTTTCACTTGTCAAGAGTAAAAATTGGTATAGTTCAAATTAAGCTCCTGTAAGCAAAAAACTCTGACCAATTAGGATAATCAGTCAGAGTCCTTTTTTAAAATCCATTATTATCGCTTAGCTCCTTGAACCAGTGCCCTGATTTTTTCAGACGACGTTCTTGCGTTTCCAAGTCTAATTCGACCAAACCATAGCGATTTTTATAGCTATTGAGCCATGACCAGCAATCGATAAAGGTCCAAATCAAGTAGCCCTTACAGTTGGCTCCATCTTCAATGGCACGGTGCAGTTCACGAAGATGACCTTTTACAAAGTCAATACGGTAATCATCTTGAATCATTCCATCTTGACGGAATTTTTCTTCCCCTTCAACACCCATGCCATTCTCAGTCAGCATCCACTCGATATTGCCATAATTTTCCTTGATATTTTGGGCAATATCATAAATCCCTTGCTCATAAATCTCCCAGCCACGATGAGGATTGATTTTACGCCCAGGCATCACATAAGGCTCGTAAAAATGTTCTGGTAAGAGTGGACTCTCTGGATGCTTAGCAAATCGAGGAGCCATAACACGCAAGGGTTGATAGTAGTTGACACCAAGGAAATCCACTGTATTGTCACGAATGAGATCCAACTCCTCCTCTGTAGCATCAGGCAAGAGACCGTATTCATGCAAGATTTCTACCAACTCCTGTGGATAAGTCCCCAAAACGGACGGATCTAAGAAGGATTGGGCCTGAAAGAGATCCGCAATCCGAGCTGCTTTGACATCAGCAGGATGCTGGCTACGTGGATAAGCCGGTGTCAAGTTGAGGACAATCCCAATCTTGGAATCTGGCAAGAGTTCATGACAGGCCTTAACCGCCCGACTGCTAGCCAATTGTGTATGATAAGCTACTTTAACGGCTGCCTCTGCATCCACCTTATGTGGATAATGGGCATCGTAAAAATAGCCAAATTCTACTGGAACGATGGGCTCGTTAAAGGTAATCCATTGATCCACTAAATCTCCATAAGTCTCAAAACAAAAACGAGCATAGTCTTCATAGGCTGAGACAGTCGCCTTATTTTCCCAACCATCACCATCTTCTTGAAGGGCAAAAGGCAAATCAAAATGATAAAGATTGACTAAAAGACGAATACCTTTGGCCTTAATAGCCTCAAAGACCTTACGATAAAAATCCACACCTTGAGGGTTGACTTTTCCACAGCCTTGTGGAAAAATCCGTGACCACTGAATAGAAGTTCGAAAGACCGTGTGACCAGTTTCTAACAAGAGGTCGATATCCTGTTCCCAATTTTCATAAAAGGTCGATGTCTTATCTGGACCAATTCCATTATAGTAGCGATTTGGCTCCACTTGGTACCAATAATCCCAGAGATTATCTCCCTTACCGTCACCAGCTACACGTCCTTCTGTCTGTGGCCCAGAAGTAGAGGATCCCCAGACAAAATCCTTTGGAAATCTTAGCATACATTTACCTCTTTATCTACTCATTTTTCCCATTATACAGAAAAAACAAGGTAAAAACTAGTTACATTTTTTCCTTGTTTTTCTTCTGATTATAGTTTTTATTTCTTGCTGAGGATTTCAAGCGTTTCGAGCAAGTTATCTGCATGAACTTCGATGGTGTCACCAGTCGCTTTAATCTTGACTTCTACGATGCCATCGGCTGCTTTCTTCCCAACAGTGATACGGATTGGCAATCCAATCAAGTCGCTATCACTAAATTTCACTCCGACACGTTCGTTACGGTCGTCTGTCAAGACTTCGTAACCTGCTCCCATCAAGCTTGCTTCAAGTTTTTCTGTCAAGACTTGCGCTTCTTCGTCCTTGACATTGACAGTGATCAAGTGCACATCAAATGGTGCCAATTCTTTAGGGAAGTTGATTCCCCAAGCGTAACGATATTCACCTTTTGGCGTTTTGTTAACAAAGAGGCGAGCGTGTTGCTCCATCACTGCTGAAAGGAGACGGCTGACACCGATACCATAACATCCCATGATGATTGGCACAGCACGGCCATTTTCATCCAAAACATCTGCTCCCATGCTTGCTGAATAGCGAGTACCGAGTTTGAAGATGTGACCAATTTCAATACCACGCGCAAAGTTAAGGACACCTTGTCCGTCTGGAGAAATTTCACCCTCACGAACTTCACGGATATCCACATATTCTGCAGTAAAATCACGACCTGGATTCACACCAGTCAAGTGGTAGCCATCTTCATTTGCTCCCACAACTGCATTGCGAACATCTTGCACCTTACGGTCTGCAATGATTTTAACATTCTCCGGCAAACCAACCGGGCCAAGTGAACCAAATCCTGCTTGAACAACATTTGCCACTTCTTCTTCACTAGCAATGTCAAAGAAATCTGCTCCCAAGTGGTTTTTCAACTTGACTTCGTTGAGTTGGTCATTTCCAACTAGAAGAGCCGCAACAAGCTCACCATCTGCCATATAGAAAAGAGTTTTAATCGTTTGTTCTTCTGGAACGTTAAGGAAGGCTGCAACTTCATCGATTGATTTAACATCTGGTGTTGCAACACGAGTCACTTCTTCTTCAGCGACAACACGGTTGCTTGGTTTGTACTCGTTTGTTGCCATTTCTAAGTTAGCCGCATAGCTAGATTCACTTGAGTAGGCGATGGTATCCTCACCAGAAACCATCCATTTAAGCAATTCTGCCTTGATTTCTTCTTGCACTTCTGCAGGAATTTCGTCAAATGAGGCAACTGACTTGTCCAAGACAACCCAGCGGTCAAGGTCTGTACGAGCAGGTGTGATGGCCATAAATTCTTGGCTGTCCTTACCACCCATGGCTCCACCGTCACCGATGATAGCCTTAAAGTCTAAGCCACTACGAGTGAAAATACGCTCATAAGCAGCCTTGTACTCATCATAAACACTGTCCAAACTATCATAGTTAGCGTGGAAACTGTAAGCATCTTTCATGATGAACTCACGTGTACGAAGAAGTCCATTACGTGGACGTTTTTCATCACGATACTTAGGTTGGATTTGATAAAGGTTGAGTGGCAATTGCTTGTAAGACTTAACAGAATCACGGACAATAGCTGTAAAGGTTTCTTCGTGAGTTGGACCTAAGATGAAGTCTGATTTTTCACGGTTTTTTAGTTTGTAAAGGTCTTCACCATAAGTTTCATAACGACCTGATTCGCGCCACAACTCTGCACTGAGAAGGGCAGGAGCCAACATCTCAACGGCACCAATCTTGTCAAACTCTTGGCGCATGATGTTTTTGGCTTTTTCAATCACACGGTTGGCAAGTGGCAGGTAAGAATAAACACCTGCTGAGACTTGACGAACATAACCAGCTCGCAACATAAGAGCATGGCTGATAACTTGAGCATCGCTTGGCATTTCGCGAAGCGTTGGGATAGGCATTTTACTTTGTTTCATAATATTCCTCGATTATCTAAAAAAAGAGTCGCATAATGTCATTCCAAGTCACAGCAATCATCAAGACAACCATGATGACCACTCCGGCCAAGGTGACATAGGTTTCAATTTCTTGTTTCAATGGTTTGCGGCGGATAGCTTCTAGGATATTGAGCACAATCTTACCACCATCCAATGCTGGAATCGGAATAAGATTAAAAATCCCAATATTGATGGAAATCATTGCCAAGAAGTCCAAGACATTTTCAATTCCATTTTTAGCAGCATCACTACTTGCCTTAAAGATGGCAACAGGTCCACCTAGCTTGTTCAAATCCGGTTGGAAAATCAGATTTTTCAGAGCCGATAGAATTCGGAGAGCTGAATCAGCAGCGGTTGTAAAACCACCCACAAACATAGATAGAAAGTCCGACTTAATTCCCGGTTGAACACCTAGAAGGTAACGGCCTTGATTTTCTTCAGGACTAACAGTGATTTGTTTGTCACTACCCTTTTCAGAAATAGTCACATCCAAAGTTGGGGCCGTCTTATCTTTAGTTTCTGTTTCCACAGCCTGGATCAAGCTTTCCCAGTTGTTAATCTCATGTGAGCCAATCTTGGTAATCTGAGCCGTTTCTGGCACTCCTACCTTAGCCAAAGCCCCTTGGGGCATGACATGGAACTGGTTGGTATCAACATCTCTGACGCCACCCTGCATGAAGATTAAAATCCAAAAAACAACGACACCTAAGATAAAGTTATTCATAGGGCCTGCAAAGTTGGTAATGAGTTTGCCCCAGATAGTTGCATTTTGATATTGAACATCTAAAGGTGCAATACGAACCTCAGTTCCATCTAATTCTACAACCGTTGCATCGTGATCTACTGCAAAGGTTTTTTCTTCTTCCAGAACCAAACCCTTGATAAAGAGCTTGTCTTCAAAGTCAAACTGAGTCACCTGCATAGGGAGGGCTGTTTGATCCAATTTTTTACCTGAGAGATTGATGCGTTTAACTTTACCATCATCAGTAAGGGTCAAACTGACAGGAGTTCCTGTCTTGATTTCAGTCGTATCATCACCCCAACCAGCCATACGGACATAGCCACCCAGAGGCAAGATTCGAATGGTATAGGCCGTTCCGTCCTTGCCAATGTGAGCAAAGATTTTTGGGCCCATACCGATGGCAAATTCACGCACTAGAATTCCTGATTTCTTGGCAAAGTAGAAGTGTCCGAACTCGTGCACCACTACAATAATCCCAAAAACCAGAATAAAGGTTAAAATTCCGAGCATTCTATCTTCCTTTCTCTAAAAGAGTCCAAATAAGTGCATGATTGGAAATACAAGCAACATACTGTCGAAGCGATCCAAAACACCACCATGTCCAGGGATAAATTTCCCAGAATCCTTAACACCAAAGTGACGCTTGATCGAACTTTCTAGTAAGTCACCAAATTGTCCAGCAATGCTGAAGAAAATAGCAAAGACTGACATCTTGTAAATTCCATACGGAAGAGCAACTGTCCTATCAAAAATCATAAAGACAATTGTTATCAAGATAGCTCCTAAAATACCACCAAAAGATCCCTCAAAGGTTTTATTGGGTGATACCCTTGGCGCTAATTTTCGTTTACCGTATCTCATCCCTACAAGATAAGCACAACTATCTGTTGCCCAAACAATACACAAGGCTAATAGTGCCTTATCTAAACCTGCAATTCTAGCATCTAAGAGAGCATTAAAACCAAAGCCCACATAAAAACTCATAGCAAGAGGGAAAACAGCATCCTCAATCGTATAGGACTTGCTAAAAACAGTTGTTCCTAACATAATTGAAATCAACACACTATAAGCAACCACATTCCCATCAACTGGTAAAAAAGTCAGGTAATTCTCCAAGGGAATGGTCAAGGCAAAGGTTGCAAAGAGGGTCAAGAGCCCCTCCATAGTCATGGTCTCTAAACCTCTCATCTTCAAAAGTTCATGCATGGCTAGCATGGCTATGATTCCGATGGCGATCTGAAGCAAAAGGCCCCCAATCATTAAAATTGGTAGGAAAATAGCCAGGGCAATCCCTGCGAACAAGGTTCTTTTTTGTAAATCCTTTGTCATATCTCCTCCTAAACTCCTCCAAATCGGCGATGACGACGATTGTAGGCAAGAATAGCTTCCTGCAAGGCTACCTCATCAAAATCAGGCCACAAGGTGTCCGTAAAATAGAGCTCACTATAGGCCCCCTGCCATGGAAGAAAATTACTCAAACGCAATTCTCCACTAGTCCGGATAATCAAGTCCGGATCTCGTAAGTTCTTAGGTAAATGCTGGGTAAAGAGATAGTTGCCAATCAATTCCTCTGTGATGTCGTCTGGGATGATTTTGGCATCTAAAACATCCTGAGAAATCAACTTAAGAGCCTGTGTAATCTCAGCACGTCCACCATAGTTGAGGGCAAAATTCAGAATCAAACCTGTGTTGTTCTTAGTCAATTCCTCAGCTTTAGTCAGAGCTTCAAAGGTTTGCTTAGGCAGGCGCTCCGTTTCCCCAATCATTTGAATCTTAACATTATTCGCATGCAATTCCGGGACATAATTATCATAAAACTCTACTGGCAAGTTCATGATAAACTTGACTTCCTGATCTGGACGGGTCCAATTTTCCGTAGAAAAGGCATAAACTGTAATAACCTTAACGCCTAGTTTGTTAGCTGCCTTGGTCACAGTTTGCAATGCTTCCATGCCCGCCTTGTGTCCGAAGACTCGCGGTTGCATACGTTTTTTAGCCCAACGGCCATTACCATCCATGATGATGCCGATATGAGCAGGAACCTGTGTCGGAACCTCTACTTCCACAGCCTTATCTTTCTTAAAAAATCCAAACATGATCTTATTCCTATTCAAAAATCTATCGTTTCATTATACCATATTTCCCTATTTTCTTCTATCACTAAGCTATTTATACTCTTCGAAAATCAAATTCAAACCACGTCAGCTTCACCTTGCCGTACTCAAGTACAGCCTGCGGCTAGCTTCCTAGTTTGCTCTTTGATTTTCATTGAGTATTATTCTCAGGCACCAAGCCCATTTTTCAAAAAAATAAGTCGCCTGATTGGGCGACTCTATTTTTATAGGGAGATTATTATGAAAAAGTTTTAGGAGTTTAAGTTAAGATCTTCTTAACTTATGGACTTAGTATACACTTCCTAGCTTAAAGTTTCCTTAAGTATTTTTAAAAATCAAATTTTTCCATTTCTCCTGCCAATTTTTCTTGGATAAACGTGTTTGATAGAGTTCCATTCGGTCTTCATTCTCTAAAAAATGAGGAGTTGGACGAACTTGAAAATTCAAAATATCCTCCAAACCATAAGGTGCATAGAGTTCAAAATCGGATTCTTCATTCAAGCGCAGTACAACTGCCGTACACCGTTCTGGATACTTACTCATAGCATCACTGGAACTGATATAGGGAGCAGTATGAGGGCTATGCAGGTGCATATAGACTTGATTTTTCAATTCCCACTGGTACTGAGGAAAATCCTCTCTCAACTTTTTCTCTAGATACAAGGTTTCCTCATAAGAAATATCCGAATCAAAGAAAATCACATCTACATCTGTTTCACAATCAAAAGGTGATTTATCTGACAAGAGATTCCAGATGAAATTTCTGACAGAACCTGCTGCCAACCACGAGTCTTTCAGACCAAGGTCTCGGATGATAGTCAAAATAGCCATCATATCCGGATTTTCTCTAAAAGCCTCCAGAATTTCTTGCTCATTTTTCATTGTATTCATAACCTAAGTGCTCATATGCCTTAGCAGTCGCCACCCGTCCAGACCGTGTCCGCATGATAAAACCTTTTTGGATTAAGTAAGGTTCATACATGTCTTCAACTGTCTCACGCTCTTCGGCGATATTCACAGAAAGAGTTCCTAGACCAACAGGACCACCACCGTACATCTCAATCATGGTCCGAAGGATTTTCTGGTCCACATAGTCCAGACCTTCATGGTCAACATCCAGCATGGTCAAAGCCTTATCGGTAATAATATCATCGATAACCCCATCCCCCATAATCTGGGCAAAATCGCGCACGCGCTTGAGGAGACGATTGGCAATACGAGGGGTCCCACGACTACGTAGGGCCAACTCAGATGCTGCCTCATGAGTGATTTCCATCTCAAAAATATCTGCCGTCCGCTCGACAATTTCTGTCAAGTCAGCATGGGCATAATACTCCATATGCCCCGTAATCCCAAAACGTGCCCGTAGTGGATTTGAGAGCATACCAGCCCGAGTCGTCGCACCAATCAAGGTAAAAGGTGGTAACTCCAAATGAACACTGCGACTACCTTCACCAGCCCCAATCATGATATCAATGTAGAAGTCCTCCATGGCACTATAAAGCACCTCTTCCACCGACATGGGCAAGCGATGAATCTCATCAATAAAAAGGACATCCCCAGGCTCTAAGTCATTCAAAATCGCTACCAAATCACCAGCTTTTTCAATGACTGGACCCGAAGTCTGCTTGAGATTGACACCTAGTTCGTTGGCAATAACAAAAGCCATGGTCGTTTTTCCCAAGCCTGGAGGTCCAAATAAGAGGACATGATCCAGAGCTTCATCCCGCATTTTGGCAGCTTCAATAAAGATTTGTAGCTGGTCCTTGACCTTATCCTGCCCAATATATTCACGTAAGTACTGAGGACGGAGCGTGCGTTCTACTAACTCCTCATCCCCCATTATCTCATTATCTAAAATTCTACTCATGGCTCTATTATATCAAAAATCCAAGCCACAAACAAAAAAGCCACCCGATTGGGTGACTCCTGAGTTTAGCACTTATGTGGTATAATATTATACGGCACTTCTACACCGCCTACGAAAGGAGGTGAGATAGCCCATGATGGATACAATACTTAAAACTATCATCGGACCAATTGTGGTCGGTGTCGTTCTTCGGATAGTCGATAAATGGCTAAACAAGGACAAATAGTGTCAAAAAGACCCCAAGCTTATTTGGTCGTGAGCTTGGGGTCTTTTCTAGCCTATGATATAGACACAATACTTAATTCCTTTTTATTATCCCACAGTTCACACATTTTGTCAAAGGTTTACATTCTAATCTACTCAGCTTCTCCAACTTTAGAATCTGTCCAATAAAGTTTATAAGATTAAGTAAAAGTTATCGGAAAA
Source organism: Streptococcus sp. K0074 (assembly GCF_048843365.1). GTDB lineage: Bacteria > Bacillota > Bacilli > Lactobacillales > Streptococcaceae > Streptococcus > Streptococcus mitis_BM. Next base: position 469,337 of record NZ_CP184836.1, on the reverse strand, counting down.
TGATGTTTAAAACAGTCCCCAAAAGCCTGAAATAGAGCCAAAAAACTCCACCTGATTGGATGACTCCCGAGTTTAGCACTTATGTGGTATAATATTCTACGGCACTGCTACACCGCCTACGAAAGGAGGTGAGATAGCCCATGATGGAACTAATCCTTAAAACTATCATCGGACCGATTGTGGTCGGTGTCATCCTTCGCTTAGTCGATAAATGGCTAAACAAAGATAGATAGTGTCAAAAAAGACCCCAAGCTTAATGTGGAAGTTAGCTTGGGGTCTTTTCTAGTCCATGATATAGAACTAATCCTTAATTCCTCTCCATTATCCCACAGTTCACACATTTTGTCAAAGATTTACATTCTCAGCTTCGCAAGCTTTCACCGCTGTACAACAGGACGTTCAAGATTAAGCGAAAGTTATCGGAAAATGTTGTTTAGAACACTCCCCAAAAGCCTGAAATAGAGCAAAAAAACTCCACCTGATTGGGTGGAGTTAAGGGAGATTATTATGAAAAAGAAAAGTTTAGGATTTTATTAAATAAAGTTAGGAGGTCTTTATTTAATAACTATATGATACAAGACGAAGCTTAAAACTAGCTTAACTTTTCTCAAATTCTACCATTTTTCAAAAAATTTCTATTACCATCACCTCATCCCACAAAAAAGCCACCTGATTGGGTGACTTCATTAGGAGATTATGATGAAAAAAAGTTTTAGGATTTCATTAAATAAAGTTAGGAGGTCTTTATTTAATGACTATATGATACTAGACCATCCTTAAACTTTGCTTAAGTTTTGTTATTTTTCTCGATTCACCCAAGTCATTCCTATACAATCATAGGTGGATAAGACTTCAAAACCCAAAGAACGATAAAATCCCACGTTTTTTTCTGTCTCTTCTGTCACCAGCTGGACTTGATAGGCATCTTTGTAATCCTCTAAAGCCTCTTTCATTAGGGCACTACCAATCCCTTGACGCTGATAGATTGGTAAAACAATTAAATCCTGAACCAATACTGATGAGAATCCATCTCCAACCAAACGAATCAAGCCCACCACAGCATCACCATCAAGTGCCAGATAAATTACTAATGAATGAGACAAGGCTTGCTCCAGCATCTGAGGTTGATTTGTATAATTTGTCCAACCGACAGCCTGATAGAGATGCAAAACATCCTCGAGCTTGACGATTTCTTGCTTTTTAATAGTAATCATCTCGACACCTCTTAAAGCTCTCTCAAGCTCTTGTGCTGTCGTCCATTTTTATCAAAATTTTCAGGATCCAACCATGCTTCCAATCGAGCTTTGACTTGAAGCCAGTCCTTATCAATCATAGACAACCAATCCGTATCCCTCGTACGCCCCTTATAAACCACTGCCTGACGGAAGGTTCCTTCGTAGACAAATCCCAAACGCTCCGCAGCTCGTCTTGATGGCATGTTAAGAGCATCGCATTTCCATTCATAGCGACGATAGTTAAGCTCATCAAAGACATAGCAAGCCAATAGATACTGGGCTTCTGTCCCTATCCGTGTCCCCCTGAGTTTTGGAGAAAAAGTGACAGTTCCCACTTCTATTATTCGGTTATTCTGGTCAATGCGCATGAGAGAAAAAGTTCCCAAAGCCTTACCAGTTGCCTTGTCTATGATGGCATAGTAAAAACGGTCCTTACGAGCCATCATCTGATTTAAAAGAGTAACCAGTTCCTCTCTGTCTGCCACTGGTTCCTGAAAGAGGTAGGTCCACATTTCCCGAGGCGTATCAGGGCCATAAACAGCTAATAAATCCTCCGCATGCTTTTCTACCGATAGAGCCTCTATCCTAGCATAACGCCCTTCTAAGAAATCAATAGAAGGCAATTCACCTGGTGTATAACCTTCCATTGACTCCCCAATCATTTGACCATATTCATTTACTGGCATTTTTCTTCTCCTTGTTTTACGCTGAAAATACTATATCACAAATTGTTCTCTTTGGAAACTGGCACTGTCTTCAAACTTCATCCTCAACACTATATTAGTGACCCGTTTTCTGTCTTTTATCCTCTAAGGCTTGATTAATTCGTTGGGTGAGTTTGTGAGTTTGCCAGACTTGATACAACCATATCAATCCATAAATTAACAAGAAAAAGAACCAAATCAAGGGACTCCACAAGGCTGAACCCCAACCAAAAAATAGAGAGGTCAATACTAAGATAGTAGCCGTCACTAATAAATGAACTCCTACACGTATACTAAAAGCAAGAAACTCTAGCTTTTCAAGTATTAAAGTCAATACCCCCATAATTCCACCCATTAAAAACAGAGCTAGAATATTTTTTGTCATTGGTTCAGGATAGGTAATGCTTGGATAACACTGAGCTAATAACATCATACTCAAATAAAAGAAGGAAGCCGTACGCATTCCCGATACAAAATAATCAATTAATCGTTTCATGATTTTCTCCTATAAACCTAGATAATTCATTAAGGACTTAACGTATTTCCGACTCACACTAGATTTGATGCCCCGAGTCATTTTAGCCATCATATTCCCTGAAAAACCATCTGATAACGATTCTAAGTGGTCAATGTTTATAATTGAATGGCGTGATATCTGTATAAAGTTACGCCGATTAATCCGATTCTGAAAGTTTGTCAATGTTTCCTTAGTTTTATAAATCCCGTCTACCGTATAAATGGTCAACAAGTTCTTATCGATATCTGCTAGAATAAGATCCTCAATTTTCACCATAACCAGATGATCATCCGTTCGAATAGGAATGGTCACCTGATTGGTCGTTGAAAATTGTTCTAAATACTCCATGATTTCCCTTGCTTGGTCAGTTAACTGAGCTGCCTGAATTACAATCTGTGGGTCCTTTTCTGAAAACTCTGTCTTCATTTCAAAACGAATCTTCATTTTCTCTCCAATATACTTTTATTTTCTCCTGCTAAACACTTTAACAAATAAAAGCCAAAGAAGAATAGCGACGAAACTGATACTAACCACTATAAAGTATGTCTCTTCCTTTGTCAATAGTTCTTGCCAGTTGATTTGGATTCCCATTTTTTCTTGAAATTCCTTTAACAATCTGCTATTTCCTGTAAATGCGGTCTCTAATGGTTCTTTCATTAAAATTTGTCGATAAAGAGAAGCAATATAAGCTGCAGGGGTACACTTCATGATAATCTGTGCAAAATCAGGTAAAACTCCAATAGGGACATAAGTTCCTACTAAAAATCCAGAAGCAGTTCCCACTATAGTTGCCAGTTTGCCAAGACTATCTACAGATTGAAAACGATAAATCAAGAGAATATTTATCAAACTTGAAAGCAGACTACTTAACAACATAATCAAAGTAATTTCCGGTAAATGACTGATAACTGGACTTTCTTTAAAATAAAGCCCCATAACAGCAAACATAAACACCTGCATAACAAAAGAAATGGCAATACTACTGATTAGATAGGACATCTGTAAACCCCAGATACCTAAATCTGTCAAGAAGAGATCTTGATCCACTTGATTTTCACGATCCTGTACCATTTGTGTAAGAGCCGTAAAACTGGTTGTAATCCCAGTCACAGCCAAGGTCCCACCCATCAGCCAGTTATTTAAAAGGTTCGTATTATCAGGGAGTTGGGACCAAGCATCCGTCAAGTTCTTCTGCAAAAAAATGATATAAAGGAGGAAGGAAATCAATGCCCCCAATAATGAGAAAAATACTCCTGAACGATTACGAAAATATAAGATAAAATTCCGTTTCAATAAAGCTAACATTACCGAACCTCTCTTCCTGTAAGTGCAATAAAGGCATCATCCATGGTACCTGGACGAAACTCAAAAGAATCAATTTCTTCTCGTACTTTTGCCAAATATTCAATAGCTTCCAGTGATGTCCCTGGATAAAAAAGATATTCCAACTCATTTTCTTCCTTTACTGTCATTCCAGTCTGTAGCAACTTTTCTAAACCCTTCATTTCTTTAAAACGAATTTTTAGAATATTAGATGCATACTGACTTTTAATAGCCGTCGCAGAACCTTGCGCAATCACTTTCCCATGATCAACGATATAAATCTGATCCGCTTCATCCGCTTCATCCAGATAATGAGTCGTTAAGATAATAGTCATCCCTTCATCCTTTTGTAGTCGAGACAATAAATCCCAAATGGCTTTGCGAGTCTGAATATCTAGACCTGTCGTTGGTTCATCTAAGAAAAGAATATCTGGCTGTGAAAGAAGAGCACGCGCAATATCAACCCTACGTTTTTGCCCACCTGACAAAGTCCCATATAGTTGCTTCTGGAAAGCAGTCAAACCCAGTTGATGGATCAAATCATCCACACGACTTGCTACAATCTCCTTATACTGTTGAGCACGAATCGTAAGATTTTCCCTAACCGTCAACCTCTCATCCAGTACACTAGCTTGAAAAACTACTCCGATTTTCGTATTTGGCGCATATTGAATCTGACCTTTTGTCGGCTTTTTCAAACCGATTAACATGGAAATGGTGGTTGATTTTCCTGCACCATTGGGACCCAAAATAGCATTAAAACTCCCTTTTTCAAACTCTAACTGAATATCGTCAACAGCCATATAATCGCCGTACCGTTTAGTCAAATGTTTAGCTTGTAAAATCATATTTAGTTCCTCCTCTTTACCTCACCAGTTTAACAAAAAGAATGAAAGAAAAATCGACTATTGAGATAAGTGGTTAAAATGAGATGTTAAGTGGTGAGATGGTGGAAACAGAATTATATTTTCATTCAAAAAATCCTCCAGATTCTACTCTGAAGGATTCCTATCTTATTTCACAACGATATTAACTAATTTATTCGGTACACTAATCACTTTCACGATTTCCTTACCGTCAATTTCTGCTTTGACTTTTTCATCAGCTAGAGCAATCTCTTGCAATTCTTCGCGTGATAGGTCTTTAGCGACCATGAGTTTGGCACGAACTTTTCCTTTGATTTGAACAACGATTTCGATTTCGTCTTCAACCAATTTGCTTTCGTCCCATGTTGGCCAAGCCACGTAAGAGATTGACTCACCTGTTGCCGCAACTGTTTGCCAGAGTTCTTCTGCCAAGTGAGGTGCAAATGGGGCAATCAATTGGATAAAGCCTTTGGCGTAGTCCACATAGAGCTTGTCTTCCTTGTTAGCAGCGTTGACAAAGACCATAAGTTGGGCAATGGCTGTGTTGAATTTGAGGGACTCAATTTGTTCTGTGACAGCTTTGACCGTTTCATTATAAACCTTGTCGAGAGAGCCATTGTTTTCTGTAACAATTTCCTTGCTTGTAATCAAACGGTAAACACGGTCAAGGAACTTACGGCTTCCTTCCAGACCTTCTTCTGACCAAGCAATCGAAGCATCAAGTGGTCCCATAAACATTTCATAAACACGAAGGGTATCGGCACCATATTGCTCCACCACGTCGTCTGGATTAACAACGTTCTTGAGCGATTTAGACATCTTGGCTGGCGCTTGCTCCAACTCCTCTCCTGTTTCCACATGGAAGAAAGAACCGTCACGTTTTTCAACCTTGTCGGTTGCCACAAGAGCCCCACGGTGGTCACGGTAGCTGATTCCCAAAATCATCCCTTGATTAAAGAGTTTTTGGAATGGTTCCTTAGTTGGAACAACACCGAGGTCATAGAGGAATTTATGCCAGAAACGAGCGTAGAGCAAGTGAAGTACAGCATGCTCTGCACCACCCACGTAGATATCTACTGGCAACCATTGTTTGAGAAGATCCTCATCAGCCAATTTCTCAGTATTGTGTGGATCAATATAGCGGAGGTAGTACCAGCTTGAACCAGCCCACTGTGGCATAGTGTTGGTTTCACGACGACCTTTGACACCATCTGCACGAGTCACTTCAAGCCAATCTGTCAAGTTAGCTAGTGGACTTTCACCAGTACCTGAAGGGCGGATATCCTTGGTTACAGGCAAGACAAGTGGCAATTCACTTTCAGGAACAGCTGTTGAAGTTCCATCTTCCCAATGAATGATTGGAATCGGCTCACCCCAGTAACGTTGACGGCTAAAGAGCCAGTCGCGGAGACGGTAGGTAACCTTCTCCTGACCACAGTCGTTTTCTTCCAACCAAGCCACAATCTTAGCAATTGCGTCTTCTTTGTTCAATCCATCTAGGAAGTCTGAATTAACGTGAAGGCCATCTTCTGTGTAGGCAGCTTCTTCAACGTTTCCACCTTCAAGTACTTCGACGATTGGAAGGTCAAATTGTTTAGCAAATTCCCAGTCACGTTGGTCGTGGGCAGGAACAGCCATTACCGCACCTGTACCATAGCTAGCAAGGACGTAGTCTGCAATCCAGATTGGAATTTCCTTACCATTGACAGGGTTGACAGCATAAGCACCAGTCCAAACTCCTGTTTTTTCTTTAGCAAGGTCTGTACGAGCCAAGTCAGACTTGAGGCTAGCTTGGTGTTTGTAGTCTGCTACTGCCTCTGCTTGCTCTGAACTTGTGATAGCGTCTACTAATTCATGTTCAGGAGCCAAAACAGTAAAAGTCGCACCGAAAAGGGTATCAGGACGAGTGGTAAAGACTGTGAATTCCTCGTCTGTTCCCTTAACTTTAAAAGTTACATTAGCACCAGTTGATTTACCAATCCAGTTGCGTTGCATGTCCTTGATAGACTCTGGCCAATCAAGTTTATCTAAGTCATTGAGCAAGCGCTCTGCGTAAGCCGTGATTTTGAGCATCCATTGGCGCATTGGCTTGCGGACAACTGGATAGCCTCCACGCTCAGACGTTCCATCAGGAAGGACCTCTTCGTTGGCGATGGCTGTTCCCAATTCCTCAACCCAGTTTACTGGCACTTCAGCCTCATAGGCCAAGCCTTTTTCGTAAAGCTTAGTGAAAATCCATTGCGTCCACTTGTAGTAGTTTGGATCTGTCGTGTTAACTTCACGATTCCAGTCGTAAGAAAATCCAAGCGCATTGATTTGGCGTTTGAAGTTGGCAATGTTCTCAGCTGTAAATTCTGCTGGGTCATTACCTGTATCCATAGCGTATTGCTCTGCAGGCAAACCAAAAGCATCCCAACCCATTGGGTGAAGGACATTGTAGCCTTGCGCACGTTTGTAACGGCTGAGGATATCTGTCGCTGTATAACCTTCTGGGTGTCCTACGTGCAGACCCGCTCCAGACGGATAAGGGAACATATCAAGAGCATAAAACTTAGGTTTTGATGCATCTGTTCCTGTCTTAAATGTATGATGTTCTGCCCAGTAGCCCTGCCACTTAGGCTCAATTTCTTTATGATTGTAAAAACTCATGGTCTCTCTCCAATTTTGTGATGTTACCATTATACCATTTTTGAGGGAATTTGAAATGTGTTAAAAGAAAAAACTGTATACTGTATTTCATTAATTTTGATGACTATGAATTGCCCTATCTCCCACTTTTATCCCATTGTTATGCATAAAATCAAGGAGTAAACCAAGAAGCTTATCTCGTATAGCACAAAATACTTATTTTAGACCGAAGATAAGACTGGAATACTAATTAATGTATTTACAATAAATATCTGACAACCTGTATTGCTTCCTGATTTATAAAGAGCTTCGGATACAATATGATGATAAATAAAAGACTACCATTTGTAAAACAGTAGTCCTTATTGTTTATTGCGAATTTACATATGCATCTACAGCGATAATGGCTTGTGCAACATCTGAAGGCGAAATCTTAAACGGCATCTGATGGATTGTCTCACCCTCCATAGTTGCTTGTTTACCAATTTTGATTAAATCATCATATCCAACTTGATCTAAATGCATTTCTTTTAGAGTTGTTGGCATACCAATTTTTTTGTAAAACTCAATATACTTATCAAGTTCTTCTTTTGGTCTATTTTCCAATAAAAGTTGTACCAAGGTTCCATAAGCTACTTTTTCACCATGTGTTAAATGATGAATGTCACCTGTCAATGCAGTAAAACCATTATGAATTGCATGCGCCGCAGCTAATCCTCCACTTTCAAAACCTAAACCACTCAATAGAGTATTAGCTTCAACAATGTTTTCTAATGCTGGTGTCACAACTTTAGCCTCACAAGCTGCCATGGCCTGTAAACCATCTGCGAACAGCGTTTCTTCACATTTCTTCGCAATTGCAACTCCAGCCAACGTTTGTTGTTGTCCTAACATAGTTTTTCCATTTGCCTGCATGACTGCACGCGCCTCAACCCAAGTTGCTAAACCATCTGCAATACCAGACGCTAATAAACGCTTAGGAGCTTGTGAAATAACCTTTGTATCAACCAAAACTAAATCTGGATTTTTAGAATAAAATAGATAATGATCAAATGCACCTTCATCTGTATAAATAACAGATAAAGCAGATACAGGTGCGTCTGTCGATGCAATTGTTGGAGCGATAATAACAGGCTTTTCAATCAAATCTGCAATAGCTTTTGCACTATCAATCGTCTTTCCACCACCAAGTCCGATAATACTATCACAATTCTCTTTCTCAGCTAAGGCAACAACTCGATTGATTTCATTGTCAGAAGCTTCACCATTAAACTGAGCTAGAACAATATGGAAACCATACCTATGTAGGTAATCTTCAAATCGTTTTCCAACAATATCATAAACCAACCGATCGCATAATAGAATAGGACGATTTCCCAAATCCAATATTGATTTGGCATTTTCAAACAAGGCATTTTCCCCTTGAATATATCTAGAAGGGCTAGCAAAAATTCTCATATGTATTTCCTCTCTACCTAGATGGAACGACTATTTTGAATAACAAACCAATCATCAGAAAAATCGTCAACCGCCTTTTGGATAGATGGCATGGCGAAAGCTGATTCAAAAACATCTGCTCCTGCTGTAACAGCATGCGCACCTGCAGCTAAAGCATTATTTACTTGTGCTACATTTTTAAAGGATGCGGCTAAAATCTTACTAGGAGAGTTCTGTCTATCAATAGCAAGAGCTAATTGACGAATGACAGAATTTGAATCGATGTTCAGATTCTCCATTCTGTTATAATATGGAGCTAGGTAATCCGCTCCTGCTTCAATAGCTAATAATCCCTGAATAACTGTATAAATAGCTGTTGCAGTAATATGGTAGCCCTCTTTTTTTAGCACCTTTATTGCACGTAATCCAGCAGGAGTAACAGGTACTTTGATAAATATATCATCTCCTGCTTGTCTACGAATTTCATGAGCATCCTTTAAGATGCCTTCAAAATCTTGAGAAATCACCTGAACATGAATAGAGGGTGCAGAGCCAATCAATTCTCTTACATCTTTGATTCGTTCAAAAAAATTAATAGAGCCCTCTCTTTTTGCAATAGTGGGATTTGAAGTTACCCCAGATAGCGGTAAAATTTCAGACCACTTTTTAATCTCATCTAAATTTAATGTGTCAAGCATAAATTCCATAAAAAGAACCTCTTTATTTTACAATGTATGCTCAGTACGTCCTATAATATCATCTTGGGTTGCCTTAGAAAGAACATTGAAGAATGCAGAGTATCCTGCAACACGAACAATTAAATCTCTGTGTTTTTCAGGATGTTTCTGAGCGTCAATCAACGTCTCTCTGGAAACAACATTGTATTGAATATGGTACCCATGTAAACGATTAAAGAATGTTCGTAACAAAGCAATTAGTTTTAATTTATCTTCTTCTTTGGCTAACGTTTGAGGATTTACTTTCTGATTTAAGAGAACCCCACCTACGATTTCATCTGTTGGTAATTTTGAAACAGATTTTAAAACAGATGTAGGTCCGTGTTGATCCATATTATGTGATGGTGAACAACCCTCTGCTAACGGTGTACCCGCGTTGCGTCCATCTGGAGTTGCTAATGTTCCACGTCCCTGCCCTACGTTGGCTGAGATAGAAGATGTTCCTGAATAACGAATTCCTCCAATAGGACCTCTTCCATAACGTGTATTAGGATATTTAGCAATTTCATCAACATAAATGTCATAAGCAGCAGTAACTAAATTATCAGCATAATCATTATCGTTACCGTACTTAGGTGCATCATGAATCAACATTTCTTGAATGGCTTTACCTTCTTCTCCAGCATAATCTGTTTCTAGTGCATGCCAAAGTTGACTTGGGCTTATACGTTCTTCCTCAAATACTAACTTTTTAATTGCAGCTAATGAATCCGACAAATTTGCAATTCCAACTTGCAAACCTGATATATAATCATATACTGCTCCACCTTCTTTAAGGTGTTTTCCACGACCAATACAATCATCAGTCAATGCTGAACATAGAATATCAGGAACTTCTCGCTCCAATGATAAATCAATAGAATTTTCAACAATAACACTCATTCGTGTCAAATATCTTAGTGTTTTATCCCAAGCATTTTCTAATTCAGAAAAGTTCTTCATATCCTTAAAATGACCAAAGCTTGGTGCAAACCGTTTCCCCGAAGCTGGATCAATTCCATCATTCATCGTGATAAGTAGAACTTTAGGGAAGTTCATATAACTCATACCCGTGCAACGATAGCCCCATTTCCCTGGAACTGCCGTTTCAACACATCCAATGGCACTGTAATCATAAGCATCATCTTCCAATACTCCTTTTGCAATAAAAGAAGGAATAATAATCTCATCATTATTAAATGCAGGCATACCAAAACCAAGTTTCATCACTTCAATACACTCATTCATGAAACGAGCATCTAAACCTGCATGGTAACGTACAGTTAAATTAGGTTGCGGTAGATGGGTTTGTGCAACTGATTTTAATACCAAATAAGATAATGGGTTAACAGCATCCTTCTTATCTCGAGTCTGTCCACCAATTGTAACATTTTGATATAAAGGACTTCCTGCTGAAGAAAATGTATGTGCTTGACTGCGAACCTTATTAATTGTAATTGTCTTAATCCAAAGATTTGTCAGACGTTCAACAATGCTATCTTCTGTTTCTTTACCACTTTCTAAATCAGCCTTCATATATGGATACATATATTGATCAAAACGACCATATGAAAGAGAGTGGCCATTAGATTCAATTTGTAAAATACATTGAATAAACCAAACTGATTGAATAGCTTCTGCAAAAGTAGTTGCCGGTTCATATGGGACTCTAGAGCAAATATCTGCAATCTCAAGTAATTCTTTCTTACGTTTAGGATTTGCATTTTCGGCTAAATTTTTAGCAAGAGTAACAAAGCGATTTGCATATACTTTAATAGCATCGATTACGATAAATATAGAGTCGTAAAAATGATATTTATCAATACTTGCTGGATCTGTTAAATCTAGAGCTGCTTTCGCTTTACGAGCTCGCTCTTCAAAACCTCTTAAACCAAATTGCAACAGTTTCTGATAGTTAACTGCTAAGTGAGCATCTCCAGAATTCATCTTACCTTCCATACCGAAGAATCCTGTTTCCATATAAACAGACACTTCTTCAGGTAACAAGGCACCAGCTCTAGCACGTAAATTATTATTTTCCCAAAACGGAGCAATACTTCTAAGTTGTTCTTTTGTTTCTTCAGTAATATAGAAAACATCTCCATCACGCTTTTCAAAAAGATCCAACTCATTGAGAACAAATTCTAGCGTATATTCTGGAAAAATAGGAGCATCTTTATTGGAAGAAGCTTGATTTCCCGCAATCATAGATTCTTCTTCGATATAGATAGTCATATTTTCCAAAATTTCTTTCAGCATATAGGCGCGTTTTAGGACATTAGGTTGTTCCTTATATCGATCATAAGCGCGTGTGGCTAGAACCGCTCTCTCAGCATCAATATAAGGTTTTTTATTTAAAACATCTTCTCGATATTTGTTCATCCTTTCAGTAAGGCTACCAAAATATTCTGTCTTGATTGTCGTTCTTGCTACTTCTTTATTTACCATAATAAGCACCTTTCTTTCGAAAATATTTTTGTTTCTTTCGAAAATATACTACCTGGTTTTTTAGAAAATTTCAAGCTTTTAACTAGAAAAACTTTAACTCTCTAATTTTTAGCACAAATGTGTGTGTTTAATGATAATACACAAATGTTTTTTAGAATTATCATGCTTCATTCTGATAAGCTAAACGATCCTGTACTTTAAAGAATGGGAAATAAACTAATGTAGACATCGCTAATATCACCAGCTGAGTAATAACTCCTTGCCATCCACCAACCATAAATCCTGATATAATAGCCGGGGTGCTCCAAGGTAATGTAACTCCTGAAAATGGCTGCATGAAACCTGTTGCAATAGCTCCATATACTATAACAGCTGCAAGTACAGGAACAAGAATGAAAGGTACAAACATAACTGGATTCATGACAATCGGAAATCCAAATACAACTGGCTCATTTACGTTAAATATTGCTGGAAAAGCTGCTACTTTCCCTAACGCTTGGTACTGTTTAGATTTTGATGCAAAAAGCATCGCAACTACAAGTCCAAACGTAATCCCTGAACCAGATAGAATTAAAAATGAATCTAAAAATTGTTGAGTAACAATATGTGCACCATTTTCTAATGATAGATTCCCAGAGGCTAACATAGCTTTATTAGCATCAAGATTAGATAAAAGCAGAGCTGTCACTACTCCATTTACTACCGATTGTCCATGAACACCAAACCACCACAAAAATGATATAAAGAATGCAATTCCAATTGCACCATACAAAGATCCAGTTAAACCTTGCAATGGAACTTGAATAGCAGAATAAATCATTTCTATGAATGTTCCGCCATTAGTCAATGAGCTCGCTAAAATATATACAATCATAGAAAGCAAGAAAATTACAAATGCTGGAATCATTGCTTCAAACTGTTTCGCAATAGCTTGTGGAACTTGTTCTGGCATCTTAATAACAATTTTTCTCTTTATAAAGAAGGTATAAATACTTCCTACTACCAAACCTATAATGATAGCACCGATAATTCCTTGACCTCCAAACCAAACTTTACTAATAGCATCCCCAATTGCCTCACCTTGTTTAGGGATATAAGATGATCTTAGCAAAATAAAGAATGCAGATACAGATAGAACCCCAGCTGGCAAAGCCTCTACTCCGCTATTCTTAGCATAAGAATAGGCAATTGAAAAACAAGAAATTAGACCCATAATCGCAAAAGTTCCTGAATATACTTGCATAAACGGCTCTGTCCAATTTGCTCCAAATACACTAGCAATGCTCTTGTTTAATCCTTCAAATGGCAATTGTCCCATAATCAAGAATAAACTACCAACTACTGTCAATGGCAAAATTGCTAACATACCATCTTTTAGAGCTATAATACCACGCATATTCACAAACTTCATCATAGGTGCAATGATTTTTTGAACATCCATCTTTGCCATAATAAATCTCCTTTTCTTACCCACTAATCAAAGATAGGGCCAAATCTAATACTTTTTTCCCATCTAACATACCATAGTCCATCATCGGAATAACAGCTATCGGAACATCACACTTATCACAAATTTCTTTTGATTTATCTAATGTATAAGCAACTTGAGGCCCCAACAGTGCAACATCTAGATTTGGGGCATAATCCGCTAATTTAGACTGAGAAAACGCCTCTATTTCTGCCTCAACTCCACTAGATTGCGCTGCAATTTTCATATTATTTACAAGCATACCAGTAGAAAAGCCTGCTGCACAAAACAAACCAATCTTCACCATTATATTTTCCTCCTCTATGTTAATACTCTAGTATTATTTTTTATGAAGTTCTTTTCTCAAACTGATAATTTCTTTGATTAAATTAATCTCCGTCATACTAGTCATGAGATGATCTTGTGAATGAACAAAGAGAGCTGTAATTTCTGTCTTTGTACCAGACGCTTCCTGTGCCAAGAATTTTGTTTGTAGATTATGGGCTTCTAATAAGGCTGCATCAGCTAACTGGATTTCTTCTTCACATCGTTCACATGTACCGTTTTTTATGTAATCTAATGCTTTATAAATATGTTGTTTCGCATCGCCAGCATATAAAATTAAACCCATGATAATTTGATCAGGAACAATAATTTCCATAAATTCCTCCTCATTTCACTATGTAAAAAGCTTTTTTCATTTGAAATTTTAAAATTTTCTTTTGTAACTATAGAATACAACTACATAATAAACTTGTCAATTTAAAAAACAACAGATAAACTATTTTTATTTATTTAAGCACAAATGTGCAAATGATTAAAAATAAAAAACGATAAACTGAATCAGTCTATCATTTTCACTCGCATAAAATATTTCGAAAAGAAAAATCACCATCTTCTTCTAAAACTTTTAAAATTGTATTTTTATCTGTAATCAGATGATTTACTAGATTAGCACGCAAGACAGAAAGAATCGCAGATACTTTCGTATCACCGTAAGCAACAGCTAAACTTTGAGGAATATTTTTTAAATCTTCCAAAGAGATTGCTATCGTTCTTTCCTGTAAGTTCTCATAAACTTCTTTACCTTTTGAATCAAAGAATCGACAACAAATTTCCCCTACAGTTTTAACTTTTGTCAATTCTTTAAAGTCATCCTCTGTAAGCATGTCTAACCATTGATGTTTTCCTTTATTACTAAAATCACCAATCCCAACCACAACTATATCTAAATCTTTCCAACTATTTTTCAAATCTTCAAAATATCTTGATTGCAAAATACCATCTGCTAACAATTTATTTTCTTGCACAATTGTTGCATTCATAAATGTACACTCTCCATGAAATTTTCTAGACATTTCATAAATTAGTGTATTCACATGGTATTTAGCGTGTATGTGACTAGGACCACCTGCTAGAGGATAGAAGTGAACATTTCGGACACTTTTGCTGTGGATTAGATCTACTAAATTACTTAAACTTTTCCCCCAAGAAAAGCCAATTTTCATATTATCATCAATTAAATTCCTAAGGACACCTGCTGCAACTTGAGAAATTCTTTCAGATAAAATTGTTGGATTATCATCAAATTCATTTGGAATAATTTCTAAACTTTCCAGACCATATTTTTCTTTTACATAATTTTCCAACTTAAACATATTGGTATCAAAATTCTCTATTTCAATTTTAACAATTCCTGCATTCCTTGCTTCTGTTAACATTCTACTAATAGAGGTTCTATAAATTCCTAATTTTGCTGCTATTTGTGACTGATTTAAGTTTTCAATATAATACAGATAAGCAATTTTAGAGAGCAGTTTATTCCTATCTTGATTCATACACTTAACCTCTTACGAAACTACCTTAACCATTATCCCAGCATTTTCTAATGTAGCTATATTTTGTTTAGAAAGTTTTTCGTCTGTTATTACTTCATAGACTTGACTTAAAGCAAATCTTCTTACTGTACCCCTTTTATCAAATTTACTTGAGTCAGTTAGCACAATGACTTTATCCGACGCTGCTGAAATATATTGAACTACCTCACTGCGCATTAAATCTTTTCCTGTAAAGCCCATCTCTTTATCGTAGCCATCTGTCCCAACAAAAGCTTGACGCACATGAAAAGTCTGTATCATTTCTTTTAATAAAGGTCCTACGGTAACCTGTGAATCTTTCTGAAACTCTCCACCAAGAACAATAACACGACATGAATCATAACCTCTTACAAAATTTGCTATAAAAAATGAATTTGTTACAATAGTGACATTTCTTTTTTGCTTGCAAATTTCCTCAGCAAGTAAAGCACAGGTTGAACCAGATTCTATCATTATTGTTTCATTATCTGATACCAATTTTACTGCTTCTTGAACAATTTTTCTCTTGATTTCATAATTAATTGACAAGCGTACATTTAAGTCATCTCCACTATTTAACACAGCATATCCATGCTCTCTGTGTAATAAGCCTTTTGACTCTAATTTATCTAAATCTTTTCTAATCGTTACTTTCGATACATTTAATTTTTCCGATAATGTATTAACATCAATCTTTTCATATTCTGATACTAACTTAATAATTTGTTCCAATCTTTTCATTTTACACCTCCGTTTTATTCTACCAAAATAAAAAGCAAAAAACAACAAATTAAACTTTCGTTCGTAATTGTTTTTCTTTCGTTTTTGTGATAGGATAGAATTATGAAGAGGAGGAACTCTTATGGAAATATCTAAGGGAATTATTTTTAATATTCAACACTTTTCAATTCATGACGGTCCGGGTATTCGTACAACTGTTTTTTTAAAAGGATGTCCTCTGCGCTGTCCATGGTGTTCTAATCCTGAATCTCAAAGAATGAAACCTGAAAAAATGAAAGATGCTCAACGAGAAAAATTCACTTTAGTAGGTGAAGAAAAAACTGTAGAAGAAATTATTACAGAGGTATTAAAAGATAAAGAATTTTACGAAGAATCCGGTGGAGGTTTAACTTTATCAGGGGGTGAAATATTTGCTCAGTTTGAATTTGCTAAAGCCATCTTAAAGTCAGCTAAAGAACATCACATACACACTGCCATTGAAACTACTGCCTTTGTTGATCATGAAAAATTTGTTGATTTAATCCAATATGTGGATTTTATCTACACAGACCTAAAACATTATAATTCTATAAAACATAAAAAAGTGACTGGGGTTTTTAATCAAATGATTATTAAAAACATTCATTATGCTTTTTCTCAACATAAAACTATCGTTTTAAGAATCCCGGTTATTCCTGATTTTAACAATAGTTTAGAGGATGCAGAAGAATTCGCTACTCTATTTAACTCATTAAATATCGACCAAGTTCAACTACTCCCTTTTCATCAATTTGGTGAAAACAAATATCGTTTATTAAATCGGAAATATGAAATGGATGGAGTCAACGCACTTCATCCCGAAGATCTTATTGATTATCAAAAGGTATTTCTGAACCATCATATTAATTGTTATTTCTAGTTTATTTCCTTGAAATGCTCTAGCTATTTGCAGACAACAAGCATCTATAATACATACTTAACTTTTCAAAAGGTTTAGCTAAAAAATTTTAGCCAAACCTTTTCTATTTTACCTTGCTCTAGAATTTTTAAACTGCTATACTTATAACAGAAAACCCTTCCAAGGAGGTAGCGGATGTCTCATTCCTTTAAAAAATCTCTCCAAAAAGAAATTCTCCATAGAAGCTCTATCGCAGCCTTTGTGACCTCACTCTTACTACTCATTTTACTTTTTGGTTTTTCCTATTTTTTACAAAAACAGCAACTCTCCAAAGATACGAGACAGATTGTAAAACAGGTTCAAGAAATGAAAGAAGCAAATAATGAGCTCCTGACTACTATGAACCATAAAATGATTCCTGGATTTTTGGATGGCAAACACACAGAGCGAGAAGTCTTTAGCTTATTTTACGAGACAAAAGCTAAATTAAAACTTAGTTCTGACCTCATTATCCTAAGTGATACAGGTGAGTTACTATTTAGTACCAATCGCAATCATCAAGAAAATATTTTATCTCCCTACTATCTAAAACTACTCATTCAAAATCCTTCTCAAGATAAAGTTACAGAAAAAATTGCACTCTCTTCAGATAAGCAACATTACACACTCTTTATCAAACCACTACTTCAAAACCAACGAGTTAAGGCCTATACTATTGCTTTCGTAAATGAGAATGATTTCATCTCAAGTTTCCCAATGATCAATTCCAAATACATCATTACCGATAGCTTTGGAAATATGTTTTCTAACAATACAAATCAGTTCACTCGCTCCACTCTTGAAAAATTGGATGACAAACTCCTACACTCTCGCACCCACTGGTATGCGAATGAACCGCTTATTGTTCAAAAAGAAAAAGTCGGTACTATTTTTTCAATCTATACTTTTCAATCCTTTTTTCCCATTCCTAGCTTACTCGGCCTAGCCTCCATTCTCACCTTATGTATATTCTTCCTCTACTTCTGGCAAGCAAGACGAATTGCTCATAAAATTGCCACACACAACGCTGTTCCTATTGAAAGTTTGGTTTACCAACTGCAAGAAATTCCTAAACAAGCAGAAAAAAGGCTTTCTCTACAAACAGGTGATGAGTTTGAGTTTATGGCAGAAAAAATCAACAATATGTTGTACGAATTAGATCAACTTCATCAAAAAATGTTGACCATAGAAAAAGAAAAGTGGATTTTTGAAAGAAAAATGCTGGAAGCTCAGTTCAATCCTCATTTTCTCTATAATACACTTGAGACGATTAAAATTACTTCTTTAATGGATGCCACTCTCACACAAGACCTGATTCAAAATCTCACGCGCATTCTTCGCTACAGTATCACCGATTTAGAAAAAGAAACAACCATTTGCCAAGATTTAAAGATTATAGAGGATTACCTTATTATTCATAAGATTCGTTTCGAGCACTTTTCCTATGATATTGTCTGCCCAGAAACTGTTGATAATCAGCCTATTCCTAAACTTTTCTTGCTTCCTCTCGTAGAAAATGCTATAAAATATGGGATGCAATACCGTATTGATCTTCATATAGATATCCAAATTACCTTGGAATCAGATTCTCTAACTTTTTTAGTCAAGGATAATGCTGGAGGACTCACAAAACAAGAGCGACTCGCTATTTTAGACTCTTTAGAAAGTCCTCATACCCAGCATGGCATCGTTAACAGCTATAAACGACTGAGCAATTTCTTTTCTGATGTCCAGCTAGATTTAGGAGTCAATCGCCAAGGAGAAACTTGGGTCAAATTTATAACGAAAGGACTAACTCATGTTTAAGCTCATTATCGTAGAGGATGAACACCTCATCCGAAAATGGCTAGAAATTGCCGTAGACTACTCTGCCTTAGGTATCCAAGTCGTAGGAACTGCCAGTCACGGTCAAGAGGGAATGAAACTCATCCAAGAAAAAGAACCTCATATTGTCTTAACAGATATCACCATGCCAATTATGGATGCTTTCATGATGTTCGAAGCTACTCGTACCCTTTCTTATGAAAAAGTTATCTTATCAGGTTATAACGATTTTCAAAATGCCAAAAAAGCCATGCAATATGGAGCAGTTGATTTCTTATCCAAACCAATTGATACCAAGGAGTTGACAGAATGTCTTCAAAAAATTGTTTTGCGATTACGAGTTAGCACTCGTCAAGAAACTCCTTTTTTAGAAGAATATCAAACTTTACTCACCTCTATCCAACAAATTGATACACAAAACCAAATCATTCAGCAAATTCTTGAATTTGTGCACCAACACTACTGCATGCACTTTACCATTTCTAGCATTGCAGAGAATCTAGGATATAGTGAGAGTTATCTATATAAGGTTATCAAAGAAGACTTCCCAATGACGCTAAATGAATATATCTTACGCTACCGCCTCAAGCAAGCTATAGATAAAATGGCTGAGTCCCCTAATTCTCCCTTAAGCGATATCTCTGAACAAGTTGGATTTTCAGACTATAAATATTTTGCCAAAGTTTTTAAAAAATATCTCCATATTTCTCCAAAAGAATTAAAACTCATGGATAAAAATCATTGATGTAAAAGGATTGCTCAAATCAGGCAATCTTTTTATTTTGTACTTTTACCCAATGAAAATCAAAGTGCTAACTACTCAAATCATAGCTTTGAGATCACAGATAAAATGACGTGCTTTGAAGAGGATTACCATCGAAATCCCAGTTACAGTGTACCCATCCTTGCTCTAGGAACTCATTTCCTATTTTTCGTTTTAGATTTCTTTAAGGTTTTTATTATATCCTGTAGAACTCTACAATTTGAAAACATTAATAATCTAGGTAGAGAAAATGTTCGTAAAAAAGGAGATACTTATGAAAAAAATACTATTCTTTCTCTCTTGTGGCTGGATATTCCTTTCTTTATCAGGATGTTCTTCACCTATAGAAGCGGAAACTAGCACTGAAAAAGATTCAGATAGCACTTTGGTTGTCTACTCGCCTAACCCTGAAGACCTTATCGAAGAAACAGTCCCAGCCTTCGAAGAAAAATATGGTATTAAGGTTGACTTAGTACAAGCCAGCACTGGTGAATTGTTCAAAAAAGCTGAGGCCGAAAAAGAATCCCCTGTAGCTGATGTCATTTTCGGAGGCTCCTACGCCCTCTTCTCTTCTAACGAAAATCTTTTTGAACCTTATATTTCCCAAGAAAATGACCAGATAATCCCTGAATATCAAAATAAAACAGGTTTCTACACACCTTACACACTTGATGTCAGTGTCATCATTGCCAATTCAGCCCTTACAAAAGATATTAAAATTGAAGGCTACAATGATCTGCTCAACCCTAAATTAAAAGGAAAAATGGCTACTGCTGATCCAAGTAACGCATCTAGCGCCTTTGCACAATTAACAAACATGCTTGTAGATCAAGGTGGATACGAAAATGAACAAGCTTGGACCTATGTGAAAAATCTATTTACTCTAGTAGATGGAAAAATTGCATCTAGCTCTTCAAATGTTTACAAAGCTGTCGCCGATGGGGAAATGGCTGTTGGACTCACCTATGAAGACCCTGCCTTAAAACTCTTAAATGATGGAGTTGATGTAAAAGTCATTTATCCAAAAGAAGGAACCGTCTTTTTACCTGGTAACGCGGCTATCGTCAAAAATGCCAAACATATGGAAAACGCTAAGAAATTTATCGATTTCCTCCTTTCTCAAGAAATCCAAGATAAGCTAGGAACTGAAACTACAATTAGACCTATTCGTAAAAATGCTAAAACCAATAAAAATATGAAGGCTATGACAGAAATCAATGTTGCCACTGAAGATTCAGATTATGTCATCAAGAACAAATCTGCTATTCTTAAAAAGTACAATGACATTTTTACAGATATCCAATCTAAAAAATAAAATTTGACTTAACAGTGATTAACTGTCAAACCCTGCTATAAAATCAAAAGATTACTTCCGTTTTTGTAGAGAATTTTACTCTAATAGAATAGAATTATCGGTTTTAAAAACGCTTACATTGTTTTAAAATAAACTTAAATAACACAACGGAGGTATCCATCATGAAAAAGAAATGGATGTATTATGCTGCTTGCGGACTAGCTCTTTTTGGTCTTGCTGCTTGTTCTTCTAATGACTCTGCCGATGGCGGTTCATCTGATAAAGGAGACGGCGGTTCGCTAGTCGTTTATTCACCAAACTCAGAGGGCTTAATCGGAGCAACTATTCCTGCCTTTGAAGAAAAATATGGTATCAAAGTAGAACTGATTCAAGCTGGTACTGGAGAACTTTTCAAAAAACTAGAGTCAGAAAAAGAAGCTCCTGTAGCCGATGTTATCTTTGGTGGTTCTTATACACAATATGCTACTCACGGAGAACTCTTTGAAAACTATACTTCAAAAGAAAATGATAATGTTATCAAAGAATATCAAAACACAACTGGCTACTCTACTCCTTATACACTAGATGGTAGTGTTTTAATCGTCAATCCTGATTTAACGAAAGGCATGAACATCGAAGGATATAGCGACCTTCTCAAACCTGAACTAAAAGGAAAAATCGCAACTGCTGACCCAGCAAACTCTTCTAGCGCCTTTGCTCAATTAACAAATATGCTACAAGCTCAAGGTGGTTACAAAGACGATAAAGCTTGGTCTTATGTAAAAGATCTCTTCACACTTATTGATGGTAAAATCGGTTCAAGTTCATCTGGTGTCTATAAAGCAGTTGCTGACGGAGAAATGGCTGTTGGTCTCTCTTATGAAGATCCAGCAGTTAAACTCTTAAATGACGGAGCTAACATTAAGGTAGTCTATCCAAAAGAAGGAACAGTCTTCCTACCTGCTAGTGCTGCTATCGTTAAAAAAGCGAAAAATATGGAAAATGCCAAGAAATTTATCGATTTTATTATCTCTCAAGAAGTACAAGATACACTTGGTACAACCACTACTAACCGTCCTGTTCGTAAAAATGCTAAAACGAGCGAAAATATGAAACCAATTGACAAAATCAAAACACTCACTGAAGATTATGATTATGTCATCAAGAATAAATCAGATATCGTTAAAAAATACAACGAAGTCTTTACAGATATCCAATCTAAACAGTAAAAGAGGTTCACTATGAGTGAGATCAAAATTATTAACGCCAAAAAAATCTACCACGATGTCCCTGTTATTGAGAATTTGAACATTACAATTCCAAAAGGAAGTCTCTTTACCCTTCTTGGGCCTTCAGGTTGTGGGAAAACGACTCTTCTTCGTATGATTGCAGGTTTCAACAGTATCGAAGGCGGAGAATTTTACTTCGATGATACAAAAATCAATAATATGGAACCCAGCAAACGCAATATCGGGATGGTTTTCCAAAACTACGCTATTTTCCCACATTTGACTGTCCGAGATAATGTTGCTTTTGGTCTCAAGCAAAAGAAGGTTCCAAAAGAAGAATTGATCCAACAGACCAACAAGTATCTTGAACTCATGCAAATTGCTCAATATGCGGATCGCAAGCCCGATAAACTCAGTGGTGGACAACAACAACGTGTCGCCTTGGCACGCGCCTTAGCTGTTAATCCAAGTGTTCTCCTCATGGACGAGCCGCTTAGTAACCTAGATGCCAAACTTCGCTTGGATATGCGTCAAGCCATTCGAGAAATCCAACACGAAGTAGGAATTACAACCGTTTATGTAACCCACGACCAAGAAGAAGCCATGGCTATTTCAGACCAAATTGCTGTTATGAAAGATGGGGTGATTCAACAAATCGGTCGGCCAAAAGAACTCTATCATAAACCAGCTAATGAGTTTGTGGCTACCTTTATCGGACGCACGAATATCATCCCTGCCAATCTAGAAAAACGGAGCGATGGCGCTTATATCGTCTTTTCAGATAGCTATGCCCTTCGAATGCCCGCCCTTGATCAGGCTGAGGAACAAGCTATTCATGTAAGCATTCGTCCTGAAGAGTTTATCAAAGATGAATCTGGTGATATTGAAGGAATTATTAGCGATAGCGTCTATCTTGGACTGAATACTGAATACTTCATCGAGACAGGCTTTGCCTCAAAAATTCAAGTTAGCGAAGAATCAACTTTTGAAGAAGATCTACAAAAAGGCGATCGTATTCGTCTACGAATCAATACTCAAAAATTAAACGTCTTTTCTGCAGATGGTTCTCAAAACCTGATAAAAGGAGTCAACCATGGAACGTAAAAAACTAAATATTTGGACAGCCTCCTCTTTCTTCATCTTTCTTACCTATCTTGTCTTTCTCGTTTATCCTATCGTTACCGTGCTCAAGCAAGCACTCATACATGAAGGACAATTCTCACTAGCTAATTTTGTCACTTTCTTTAGTAAAGCCTACTACTCTGAGACACTAGTCAACAGTTTCAAGGTTTCCATTACCGCTACTGTCACTTCCTTAGTCGTAGGAACCCTATTAGCTTACCTCTTTTCCATGTATGATTTCAAGGGAAAGAAATTTCTACAAATATTGATTATCATTGCTTCCATGTCAGCTCCTTTCGTGGGAGCCTACTCCTGGATTCTCTTGCTAGGACGAAATGGGGTCATTACTAAATTCCTGACAAATACCCTTCATCTTCCAGCTATCGATATTTATGGATTCAAAGGAATTGTACTTGTCTTTACACTTCAACTATTTCCACTGGTATTTCTATACGTTGCTGGGACAATGAAAAGTATTGACAATTCTCTACTTGAAGCCGCTGAAAGCATGGGTTCCTTCGGATTTAAGCGTATCGTAACGGTTATTTTACCTCTCCTAGTTCCAACCTTACTAGCGGCTGCCCTGCTTGTATTTATGAGAGCATTCTCAGACTTTGGAACACCGATGTTAATTGGTGAAGGATATCGGACTTTCCCGGTCTTGATTTATACCCAATTTATTAGCGAGGTTGGAGGAAATTCTGCTTTTGCATCTGCTTTAGCAATTATGGCGATTATCATTGCCTTAGCAATTTTCCTTATCCAAAAATACATTTCAAATCGCTACAGTTTCAGTATGAATTCGCTCCATCCAATTGAGCCTAAAAAAACTACAAAAGGAAAAATGGCTGCCATTTATGCGACAGTCTACGGAATTATCTTGTTCTCTGTTCTACCTCAAGTCTACTTGATTTATACTTCCTTCCTAAAAACATCAGGTATGGTATTTGTCAAAGGCTATTCTCTAAACAGTTACAAGGTAGCTTTCAATCGTATGGGATCTGCTATTTTCAATACTATTCGTATCCCTTTGATTGCCTTAGTTCTAGTTGTCCTATTCGCAACATTTATCTCCTACCTAGCCGTTAGAAAACGGAATTTGTTTACAAACTTAATTGACAGCCTCAGTATGGTACCTTATATTGTACCAGGAACCGTTCTAGGGATTGCCTTCATTTCTTCTTTCAATACTGGTCTATTTGGAAGTGGATTTCTTATGATTACAGGGACAGCTTTCATCTTAATTATGTCCCTATCTGTCAGAAGATTACCGTATACTATTCGCTCATCTGTTGCTAGCTTGCAACAAATAGCACCAAGTATTGAAGAAGCTGCTGAAAGCTTAGGAAGTAGCCGTCTCAATACCTTTGCCAAGATTACAACTCCAATGATGCTATCTGGTATTATTTCTGGAGCCATCCTATCTTGGGTCACAATGATTTCAGAACTCTCTACTTCTATCCTCCTCTACAATGTCAAAACAAGAACAATGACTGTAGCCATTTATACAGAAGTTCTCAGAGGAAATTACGGTGTAGCTGCAGCCTTGTCAACTATCCTGACTGTTCTAACAGTAGCTTCCTTGCTCTTGTTTATGAAAATCTCTAAAAGCAACAGCATTACACTTTAGTTTCCCCCATCAAAAACAGCCGAAAAGATTATCCTCGGCTGTTTTTTCTTATCTTGATATTCTTATTAAATCCCTAGTTCAGAGCAAGCAAGTCTAGACTAATTAAATAGAGGCTTCCTCCATCTTCTCCCGTCCTAGTTCTCGGTAACTACGGTCACCGACAACTTCAACGCTAAACTGCCCGTCCTCATATTCAAGGATTGTCACGCTACCATTATCGAGACCATGCGGATGCATACCATTAATCAGATAAACAATGGTTCCAATGGTCATTCCATGGCTGACAACGAGAGCATTGCCCCCACCTTGTTCTTCCATTTCTTTGGCAATCGCTTCAAAACCTTCCTTGATTCGACCACTGAGTTTTTCCCAGCCTTCAGCCCAACCAGCTGTATCGACCTCTACCAAGCCCTCAGCCAGTTCAGCATAAGACAATTGATGAACATGGTCCACATTAAAGATACGAGGAATAATGCCCATGAAAAGATCGCCATCGTAGGCTCCGTCAAAACTACCAAAACACCATTCTCTGATACGCTTGTCCATGCGATAAGGGATTTTTCCCTGCAAGCCAAGTTCATCAAGGATGATTCCCATTGTCTGAATGGTGCGACCAGAATCACTCGAATAAGCGCGCTCAAACTGTAAACCAGATTCTCGCAAACCGATTCCTAATTCTTGAATTCCTCGTTCACCTTCAGCTGTTAAGGGAGTATCGCTCCAACCTTGCGCGCGACCAATCGTGTTAAACATGGTCTTGCCATGACGTACCAAATACAATCGTACTTTTACCATTTTCCGTCCTCCGTTTGCTTCTATTATATCATGGATGATAAAACAAAAGCCACCCAGACAGGCGACTTTTGCAGGAGATTATTATGAAAAAGTTTAGGAGTTCATTAAATAAAGATATTAGATGAAAATCAAATTCAAACTAAATCAGAGTTATCTGTTTCAAATAATATTAGGAGGTCTTTATTTAATGATTATAGTATACACATCCAACCTTAAATAGAACTTAAAATTTCTCCTATTTTCTTAATTTTTAAAACTATGAATTGGTGCTGGGATTTGTCCTCCACGAGAGATGAAATCAACAGACGAAGCCCCATTGACTTTCATAACTGGAGCTGTACCAAGAAGACCACCAAATTCAATCATATCTCCCTCTTTTCCTTTAGGAATGATACGAACAGCCGTTGTTTTCATGTTAATGACACCAATTGCAGCCTCATCCGCAATCATAGCCGCAATGGTTTCAGCAGGAGTATCTTCTGGAATGGCAATCATATCCAATCCAACAGAACAGATAGCCGTCATAGCTTCTAGTTTTTCCAAATTAAGAGAACCATTTTGCACTGCAGCAATCATTCCTTCATCCTCAGAAACGGGGATAAAGGCACCAGACAAACCACCAACTTGGTTGCAGGCCATCACTCCGCCCTTCTTAACTTGGTCATTCAAGAGAGCCAAGGCAGCCGTCGTCCCATGTGTTCCAACTGTTTCTAGCCCCATTTCTTCAAGGACACGTGCAACAGAATCTCCAACCACAGGAGTTGGCGCCAAACTCAAGTCCACAATACCAAACTCCACACCCAGTCTCTCACTGGCCATTTGACCAACCAATTGACCGATACGAGTGATTTTAAAGGCAGTTTTCTTAACTGTTTCGGCTACTACATCAAAGCTCTGTCCACGAACTTTTTCCAAGGCACGTTTCACCACACCAGGACCAGAAACTCCGACATTGATGATAACATCTGCCTCCCCAACACCATGAAAGGCACCCGCCATAAACGGATTGTCCTCAACGGCATTAGCAAATACAACCAACTTAGCTGCTCCCATATCAGATAGATGAGCCGTTTCCTTGATAATACGTCCCATATCTGCCACAGCCGTCATATTAATACCAGACTTGGTTGAACCGATATTGACTGACGCGCAGACCTTGTCCGTTTCGGCCAAAGCACGAGGAATAGAATTGATGAGAATCTCATCTCCCTTTTGATAACCCTTCTGTACCAAGGCAGAAAAACCACCAATAAAGTCCACTCCAATCTCTTTCGCAGCCTTATCAAGCGCTTTTGCCAGAACCACGTAGTCCGTCGCATCTGTCGCTGCTCCAATCAGAGAAATAGGTGTCACCGATACACGCTTATTAACGATAGGAATTCCCAACTCAGCTGCAATTTCGTCACCAACAGCCACTAAATTAGCTGCCTTGGTCCTAATCTTTTGATAAATTTTCTCCGCAGCACGATTGATATCCGGATCAATACAGTCTAATAGGGAAATCCCCATGGTAATGGTTCTGATATCGAAGTTTTGTTCCTCAATCATGGAGATGGTTTCAGTAACTTGTCTAATATCCATGATAACCTCCTAGATATTATACATAGCTTCGAAAATCGCTGCACTCTGAATATTAATCTTCACATTCAAAGTTTGACCAAAGGTTTCAAACTCATTACGAAGATAGGTGAAATCTTGCTTTTCATTGCTAGAGACGACAGCCATCATCGTGAAATATTCATCCAAAACAGTTTGAGAGATATCATCAATATTCAAACCCAATTCTGCAATTTTACCAGAAACACCTGCAACAATTCCAGATTTATCTTTACCAACAACAGTTATAATCGCTTTCATAAGCAAACTCCAATTCTTCTTTTAATAGGAAACCTGAACATTAAACAGGATTCTTTTCAAATAGTATAGCATAATTCCAACTAAAATACTCAAAAACGCCTGCTTACGAAGTTGTTCTTAAGAAAAAAACAATTTCGTAAACAAGCGTCTACTATCCCAACTTATGATGAGTGTTCCCGCTAGGACCGAAATCCTAGCGGTAGACCAGAGCTAGACTAAGAGCACAAGACTCCATCATCATAACACTCAACAAAATTGATGATTTTATACTAATTCGATGATCGCCATTGGCGCTGCATCACCACGACGTGGTTCAGTTTTAAGGATACGAGTGTATCCACCGTTACGTTCAGCATAACGAGGTGCGATTTCTGAGAACAATTTTTGAAGTGCTGTAGTAGAAGTGTACTTATCAGTTGCTTCATCATAGTTTTCAGATGCGATTTCATTACGTACGAAAGCAGCTGCTTGACGACGTGCATGCAAATCACCACGTTTACCTAGAGTAATCATTTTTTCAACAGTTTTACGGATTTCTTTAGCACGAGCTTCAGTTGTCACGATTGATTCGTTGATCAAAAGGTCAGTTGTCAAATCGCGAAGCATTGCTTTACGTTGTGAGCTAGTGCGTCCTAGTTTACGGTAAGCCATGTATTCCTCCTTTATTTATCTTTTAATCCAAGACCCAAATCAATGAGTTTGAGTTTCACTTCTTCCAAACTCTTGCGTCCAAGATTTCGTACTTTCATCATCTCTGCTTCAGATTTTTCTGTCAAATCATGCACAGTATTGATACCGGCACGTTTCAAACAGTTGTATGAACGCACAGACAAGTCCAGTTCCTCAATCGTACGATCCAAAATACGGTCGTCAGATTCAGTATCAGCTTCTTTCATCACTTCAGTTGACTTAGCAATCTCAGTAAGATTTGTAAACAAATCAAGATGTTCTGTCAAAATACGTGCTGAAAGCCCTAAAGCATCTTCTGGAATAATTGTTCCATTTGTCAAGATTTCAAGGGTTAATTTGTCAAATCCATCATTGCTACCTACACGAGCAGGTTCCACTTGATAGTTGACTTTTGTAACTGGTGTATAAATAGAATCTACAGCAAGTGTTCCAACTGGTGCATTATCTTTTTTATTTTCATCAGCAGGTACATATCCACGACCACTGTTAACAGTCATAGTCGCTTTTAGAGAAGAACCTTCACCGATTGTAAAGAGATAATGATCTGGATTTACAATTTCAATATCGCTATCTGTCAAAATGTCACCAGCTGTTACTTCAGCAGGACCTTCAACATCCAGTTCGATGATTTTTTCGTCTTCAACGTACGATTTCACTGCAATTCCTTTAATGTTCAGAATGATTTGCATCACGTCTTCACGAACACCTGGAACTGTGTCAAACTCATGTAACACACCATCAATGTTGATAGATGTCACAGCTGCTCCTGGTAGAGAAGCTAGAAGTACACGACGAAGAGAGTTACCAAGAGTTGTACCGTAGCCACGTTCAAGTGGTTCGATTACAAACTTGCCATAATCTTTATTTTCATCAATTTTTGTTATATTTGGTTTTTCAAACTCGATCATTTAGTTACTCCCTCTTAAACGAAAAGCAGTGTAATGCGATGATTATACACGGCGACGTTTTGGAGGACGAGCACCATTGTGTGGCACTGGAGTCACATCACGAATTGCTGTTACTTCAAGACCAGCGGCAGCAAGCGCACGAATAGCTGACTCACGACCAGAACCTGGACCTTTTACAGTAACTTCAACTGATTTAAGACCGTGTTCTTGTGCAGATTTAGCAGCAGCTTCAGAAGCCATTTGAGCAGCGAATGGTGTAGATTTACGAGAACCTTTGAAACCAAGAGCACCAGCTGATGACCAAGCAATTGCATTACCATGCACATCAGTAATCATAACAATAGTGTTATTAAATGTAGCGTGAATATGAGCAATACCAGATTCGATATTCTTTTTCACACGACGTTTACGTGTTGGTTTAGCCAAGACTTTTACCTCCTATATTATTTTTTCTTACCAGCAATCGCAACAGCTTTACCTTTACGAGTGCGAGCATTGTTTTTAGTGTTTTGTCCACGGACAGGAAGTCCACGACGGTGACGGATACCACGGTATGAACCGATTTCCATCAAACGTTTAATGTTCAAGTTTACTTCACGACGAAGGTCACCTTCAACTTTGATTGCATCCACTTCACGACGGATAGCATCTTCTTGATCTGATGTCAAATCACGTACACGAACATCTTCTGAGATTCCAGCAGCAGCCAAAATTTTCTTAGATGTTGCAAGTCCGATACCATAAACATAAGTCAATGAGATTACTACGCGTTTGTCATTTGGAATGTCAACTCCAGCAATACGAGCCATGTTTTCTCCTTTCTATCTTATCCTTGACGTTGTTTGTGTTTTGGATTTGCTGGGCAAATTACCATAACACGACCATTACGACGAATAACTTTACAGTATTCGCAAATTGGTTTGACCGATGGTCTTACTTTCATTTCTTATCCCTCCAAGTTTTTCGATTATTTAAAGCGGTAAGTGATACGTCCACGTGTCAAGTCATATGGACTCATTTCGACAGTAACACGATCTCCCGCTAAAATACGAATATAGTTTTTACGAATTTTACCAGAAACTGTTGCTAAAATCTGATGTCCATTTTCAAGTTCAACCGTAAACATTGCATTCGGCATTGTATCAACTACTTTGCCTTCAACTTCAATCACATCGTCTTTTGCCACGCAAAAGCACCTCCATAAATTTCGATTCGATGCCTCTAGACACAGAGACAACAATTATAAGTCAGACTATCTTAGTATAACATTTGTAGCGGATTTTTGCAAGTGTGAAAAACGCTTTATTTCAAATTTGTCAATACTTTTTCGATATCTGAGAAGACATCATTGATATCTTGATTACCTTCGATGTCATGAACCAAACCTTTGGCACGGTAGTGAGCAATGATTGGTTCTCCTTGAGCAATATTCACATCCAAACGACGTTTTACTGTCTCAGGCTTATCATCTTCACGTTGGTAGTAATCTTCTTCTTTATAGTCAACTGGTGGGTTAAAGACCTTGTGGAAAGTTTCTCCAGTTACGCGGTGGATGATACGGCCACTCAAACGTTCCAAGAGGCTATCTGGATTCACTTCGATGTTGATAACACCTTCTAGTTCGATGCCAAGTTCAGCCAATGTTTTGTCTAAGGCATGAGCTTGTTCGATTGTACGTGGATAACCATCCAACAAGAATCCTGTTTCTTTAATATCATCTTGTGAAAGACGTTCTTTTACGATTCCATTTGTAACTTCGTCAGGAACCAATTCACCCTTGTCAATGTATGACTTGGCAAGAACACCCATTTCAGTTTGATTTGCCATAGCAGCACGGAACATATCACCTGTTGAGATATGTGCAACATGGAATTGTTCTACGATTTTTGCTGCTTGAGTTCCCTTACCTGCACCAGGTAAGCCCATAATCAAAAGATTCATGATTTGATCTCCTTATTTTATTTTTAAATAGAAGCAAAAATTCTTTTCACCCCTATTTAAAAACAAAATAGAAGAGGGGAGACCAAACTCTCACTAATGTTAGAGTTAAACCTCCACTCCCTCAGCATTTACTGACTCAGTAAATACTTTTATTCTGTTCTGTCCATGAAACCAACATACTTACGTTTCAATAGGTAACCTTCCAATTGCTTGATTCCTTCGATACCAGTAGAGATAATGATCAAGAGACTTGTTCCACCAAAGGCAACAACATCAGAAAGACCAAATACATCTTTAGCTGCAATCGGCAAAATGGAAATCACACCAAGGAAGAGGGAACCAACAGTTGCAAGACGACGAAGAAGTTTAGACATATATTCTTCTGTACCTTTACCAGGACGAACTCCATGGATATAGGCACCGCTCTTTTGTAGGTTCTCTGCCACTTTTTCAGGATTAATCTGTACAAACGTATAGAAGAATGTAAAGAGAATAATCAACAAAGCATACATGGCAATACCAGTTGGAGAAGTGGTTGCCAACATCTCTTGTG
The DNA here is from genome assembly GCF_048843365.1 of Streptococcus sp. K0074. Taxonomy (GTDB): domain Bacteria; phylum Bacillota; class Bacilli; order Lactobacillales; family Streptococcaceae; genus Streptococcus; species Streptococcus mitis_BM. The sequence goes on along the minus strand of NZ_CP184836.1, from coordinate 437,876 downwards.
CTACCCTTACCCAAGCCCAATCATGACCTGTAGCGCTCAAAAATTGAAGAATCGCCGCAGGCGCTGCAGTAATCGAACTTGCAAAGATAACAGGGATAACTCCAGCAGGGTTTAACTTCAATGGAAGGTAAGAGCTAGATGGAGCACCTTGTGCAACCTTAGTATATTGGATTGGAATTTTGTATTCTGCTTGTTGAACATAAGTTGTAAAGTAAATAATCAACAATACAGTAATAATCAAAATGATTACGAAAATGATAGATGAAGTGATACGGCTACTTGGGACGTTCACAAAGTAGTCTACATAGATGCCTTGAATCATCTCTGGAATTGAGGCAACAATCCCGACAAAGATAATCATGGAAACACCATTTCCGTATCCCTTATCTGTAATTTGCTCACCCAACCAAGTGACAATCATACTACCAGCTGTTAAGATGATACCAATTGTCAAAAAAACTTGTGGAGTTAAAGCAGTTTTAATCAATTGAGCTCCAGCCAAGGTATTAAAACCAGCTGTAATCCCGATAGATTGCACAAAGGCTAGAACAAGAGCAATATAACGAGTAGCTTGATTTAATTTTCTTCGACCTACTTCCCCTTGTTTACCCCACTCTACAAACTTGGGTAAAATATCCATTTGCAAGAGTTGAACAACGATAGAGGCCGTAATGTAGGGACTAACACCAAGAGCAAAAACTGAGAAGTTTTTCATGGCATTCCCTGAGACCAAGCTCAACATGTTTAAGAAGGATAATCCACTTAAAGCATTTAAGCTATTGGCATTCACACCAGGAACTGTAATACTAGTTCCGATACGAAAGACCAAAACGATAAAAATTGTAAATAAAATTTTTGATCGAACCTGCTTGACTTTAAGAGCTTCTCTTAATAATTTAAAAAACATAGGTCACCTCTCTTAGATGACTTCTACTGAACCACCTTTAGCAGTGATAGCTTCTTCAGCTGATTTAGAGAATTTAGCTGCTTTCACAGTCAATTTCTTAGTCAACTCACCGTTACCAAGAACTTTAATACCTGATTTTTCAGCTTTAACAATTCCTGCTTCGATAAGAACAACTGGAGTAACTTCAGCACCATCTTCAAAGACGTTCAATTGGTCAAGGTTCACAATTGCGTATTCTTTAGCGTTGATGTTAGTGAATCCACGTTTTGGAAGACGACGGAACAATGGAGTTTGTCCACCTTCAAAACCAAGGCGAACTCCGCCACCGCTACGAGCTTTTTGACCTTTTTGACCACGACCAGATGTTTTACCGTTACCTGATGAAGTACCACGACCAACGCGGTTACGTACTTTACGAGAACCTTCTGCAGGTTTCAATTCATGAAGTTTCATTTTTATTTTCTCCTCTTTTGTAAAATGCTAGCGCCGATAAGGGAGAAAAGGTTGTCTCCCCCATCAACTCGCCTATACGACGTCATCATAGATGACTATATCTAGTTTTAGGGGATGGTATAGTGCACATCCCCTAAAAGTTCATTAGTTTACTTCTTCAACTGTTACCAAGTGAGATACTGCTGTGATCATACCACGGATAGCAGCGTTATCTTCTTTAATAACAGAGCTGTTCAATTTGCCAAGTCCAAGTGCTACAACAGTTTTACGTTGTGATGGAATGCGTCCGATTGGAGACTTAGTCAAAGTAATTTTAATTTGAGCCATTTTATCCCCTTTCTTATGCCAAATCAGAAACTGAAATACCACGAAGGGCAGCAACTTCTTCAGCGCGTTTCAATTGTTTCAAACCTTCAACAGTTGCACGAACAATGTTGATTGGAGTGTTAGAACCAAGTGATTTAGATGTAATATCTGCCACACCTGCCAATTCCACAACGGCACGAACTGCACCACCAGCGGCAACTCCAGAACCTTCTACAGCAGGTTTCAACAATACTTTAGCTCCACCGAATTCTGAAAGAACTTCGTGTGGGATTGTTGTTCCAACCATAGGAACTTCGATCAAGTTTTTCTTAGCATCATCTACTGCTTTACGGATTGCTTCTGGAACTTCTTGAGCTTTACCAGTACCAAATCCTACGCGACCGTTGTGGTCACCAACAACAACAAGAGCTGCGAAACGAAGACGACGTCCACCTTTAACAACTTTTGTAACACGGTTGACAGCAACTACGCGTTCTTCTAATTCAACTGCATTGTCTTTAAATGCCATTTTCTAGTGTCCTCCTATTAGAATTTCAATCCGTTTTCACGAGCTGCATCAGCCAAAGCTTTCACACGTCCGTGATATAGATATCCACCGCGGTCGAACACCACTTCTGAAATACCTTTAGCGTTTGCACGTTCTGCAACGAGTTTACCGACAGCAACGGCTTGTTCAGTTTTAGTTCCTTTTGAAACTTCTTTGTCAAGAGTTGAAGCACTTGCGAGCGTTACACCCGCTACGTCATCAATCACTTGAGCGTAGATGCCTGTATTAGAACGGAATACGTTCAAACGTGGGCGATCAGCAGTTCCAGAGAGTTTTCCGCGAACGCGACGATGGCGTTTTTGGCGGAGTTTGTTTTTATCTGGTTTTGAAATCACAGTTTTCACCTCTTTAGTTTTAAATCGTGTGCTATGCACAAAGCTGGAAAATAGGTTGGTGGTTGAGAATCAACCACTCAACATTATTTACCTGTTTTACCTTCTTTACGGCGAACGAATTCACCAACGTAACGGATACCTTTACCTTTATATGGTTCTGGTGAACGAAGGCTACGTACGTAAGCAGCTGTTTGACCAACTACTTCTTTTGAAATTCCGCTAACAACGATTGTTGTTGGGTTTGGAAGTTCAAAAGTAATTCCTTCTGGAGCTTCAACTTCGTCTGGATGAGATTTACCAACAGCCAAAACAAGTTTAGATCCTTGAAGTTGTGCACGGTAACCAACCCCGCGCATTTCAAGTTCTTTCTTGAATCCTTCTGATACACCAACAACCATGTTGTTCAAAAGGGCACGAGTAGTTCCGTGGATAGTTTTCATTTCTTTTGAATCGTTTGGACGGTGAAGAGTTACTTCAGTACCTTCCACACGGATTTCAATATCTTTTGAGAACTCACGAGTAAGTTCTCCTTTAGGTCCTTTTACAGTTACAAGGTTGTCATTGTTAGTGATTTCTACACCAGCAGGCAACACGATAACTTTATTACCAATACGTGACATGTTTATTTTCTCCTGTTAGATTGTCAGGCCAGAACGGCCAGTTTTCACGGGGTTAAGATACTTATTTAGTTCAAGAGATGAACTGAACACGCTCTAAGAACTGTGCAAAATAGATAAGTTGGCTTGTTTGTAAACAAACTTCTCCAACTTCCTAATTTTGCTTTGTTCTTTACGAGCTTTGTATCTTGATTTTACCAAACGTAAGCGATAACCTCACCACCAACATTCTTTTGGCGTGCTTCTTTATCAGTAAGCAAACCTTCAGAAGTTGAAAGGATAGCAATTCCAAGTCCGTTAAGAACTTTTGGAAGATCTTCACGTTTTTTGTAGACACGAAGTCCTGGTTTAGAAACACGTTTCAAGTTAGTGATAACTTTTTCACCGTTTGGTCCGTATTTAAGAAATACACGGATGATGCCTTGTTTGTCATCTTCGATGATTTCAACGTTTTTTACAAAACCTTCGCGTTTAAGGATTTCAGCAATCCCTTTTTTGATGTTTGATGCAGGTACTTCAAGTACTTCGTGTTTAGCTTGGTTAGCGTTACGAATACGAGTTAGGAAGTCTGCGATTGGGTCAGTCATAACCATTTTGTTTTTCTCCTCTTACTAGTAGTTTGCAAGTTGCACTTGCTAGTTAATACATGATACAAAGAGCGTAACAGCAAGAGCAAAAATAGGCAATTTGATGCAGGAGCGATGCTCCAAAGAAAATTGGTCTTTTTTGCCAAAGCTGTAGCTCGTGTTCAAATTGGCAAGCCCAACTGAACCCGGGCTAAACTCTGTGTGAAAAAGATAAACTTTCCTAGAAACTTCAGTTTCTTCGTCAAGTTTCCTATTTTCACTTAGAGTTTTGACGCCCTTGATATCTTAAATTACCAAGATGCTTTTGTTACACCAGGGATTTGTCCTTTGTAAGCTAATTCACGGAAGCAAACACGGCAAAGTTTAAATTTGCGGTAAACTGAATGTGGACGACCACATTTTTCACAACGAGTATAAGCTTGAGTAGAGAACTTCGCTGGACGTTTGTTCTTAGCAATCATTGATTTTTTAGCCATTAGATTTACCTCCTATATTATTTTGCAAAAGGCATTCCAAGGCCTGTAAGCAATGCACGTGACTCTTCGTCAGTGTTAGCAGTTGTTACGATAACGATGTCAAGACCACGAGTTTTGTCAACGTCATCAAAGTTGATTTCTGGGAAGATCAATTGTTCTTTCACACCAAGTGTGTAGTTTCCGCGTCCATCAAATGATTTTGTTGGAACACCGTGGAAGTCACGTACACGTGGAAGTGAAACTGAAACCAATTTATCCAAGAATTCGTACATACGTTCACCACGAAGGGTAACTTTTGCACCAATCGCAACACCTTCACGAAGACGGAAGCCGGCGATTGATTTTTTAGCTTTAGTGATAAGTGGTTTTTGACCTGAGATAAGTGCCAATTCTTCAGCAGCTTTTTCAAGGCTTTTAGCGTTTGATACAGCTTCACCAACACCCATGTTCAAAACGATCTTATCTACTTTAGGCACAGCCATCACTGATGAGTAGTTGAATTGTTCTGTCAAAGCAGGAACTACTTCATTAAGATATTTTTCTTTTAAACGATTTGCCATTATACTTCTCCTTTCCTTCGTGATTAATCAAGCACTTCGCCTGATTTTTTGTTGTAGCGAACTTTTTTACCGTCTACAAATTTATAACCAACACGACCAGCTACACCATTTTTGTCCAAAACTTGAACGTTTGATACGTGGATAGCCGCTTCTTTTTCGATGATACCACCTTGAGGAAGCTCGTTAGTTGGACGTTGGTGTTTCTTAACGATGTTAACACCTTCAACGATAACTTTGTTTACTTTTGGAAGGGCAGTAAGGACAACAGCTTCTGTTCCCTTATCTTTACCAGCGATTACGCGAACTTTGTCGCCTTTTTTTACAAACATTAGGTTTCTCCTTGATTTTTCTTACGCCCATAAGGGCACCCTGGAGGTAAATCCAGGGGACTAGTTTGTTTCTAAAAATTAAAGTACTTCTGGAGCAAGTGACACGATCTTCATGAAGCCACCTTCACGCAATTCACGTGCAACTGGGCCAAAGATACGTGTCCCGCGAGGAGTTTTGTCTTCACGGATGATCACTGCTGCGTTTTCGTCAAATTTGATGTATGAACCATCAGCACGACGAGCACCTGATTTAGTACGAACGATAACTGCTTTAACAACGTCACCTTTTTTAACCGCACCACCAGGAGTAGCTTGTTTTACAGATGCCACGATAACATCACCGATGTTTGCAAATTTACGTCCTGAACCACCAAGAACTTTGATAGTCAAGATTTCGCGAGCACCGCTGTTGTCTGCGACTTTCAAACGAGTTTCTGTTTGAATCATTTCAGTTTTCTCCTTTCAGGTTTGATTAGATGATGACCGCTTCTTCAACAACTTCTACAAGACGGAAACGTTTTGTAGCTGAAAGCGGTCGAGTTTCCATGATACGTACGATATCGCCTTCTTTGGCAACATTGTTTTCATCATGAGCTTTGTATTTTTTAGAGTAGTTAATACGTTTACCATAGACTGGGTGGTTACGTTTTGTTTCAACTACAACTGTGATTGTCTTGTCCATTTTGTCAGATACAACACGTCCAACAAGAACTTTACGATTATTGCGTTCCATTGAAATTTCTCCTTCCCTAGTCTATTATTTCGCTTCAGATTGAACTGTTTTGATACGAGCGATTTGTTTTTTAACTTCTTTCAAGCGAGCTGTTTGTTCCAATTGACCAGTAGCAGCTTGGAAACGAAGTTCAAACAATTCTTTTTTCAATTCGTTTTCGCGCTTCGCGAGTTCTTCTTGAGAAAGACCACGAAGTTCTTTAACAAATTCTTTTACTTCATTAAGTTTCATGCCTTCTCCTTATTCTGCTTCACGTTTTACGAATTTACATTTAACTGGCAATTTGTGGCTAGCAAGACGAAGCGCTTCGCGAGCGATCTCTTCAGATACACCAGCGATTTCGAACATCACTTTACCACGTTTAACTGGTGCTACCCAACCTTCAGGTGCCCCTTTACCAGATCCCATACGCACACCGATAGCTTTAGCAGTGTATGATTTGTGTGGGAAGATTTTAATCCAAACTTTACCACCACGTTTCATGTAACGAGTCATGGCGATACGAGCAGCTTCGATTTGGCGGTTAGTGATCCAGTGGCTAGTTGTAGCTTGAAGACCGTATTCACCGAATGCTACTTCTTTTCCACCTTTTGCTTCACCGCGCATTTTTCCACGGAATTCACGACGGTGTTTAACACGTTTAGGTACTAACATTGGTTATTTACCTCCTTTAGTGTTTTTGCGAGCTGGAAGAACTTCACCACGGTAGATCCATACTTTAACACCAAGTTTACCGTATGTAGTATCTGCTTCTTCCCAAGCGTAATCGATATCTGCACGAAGTGTGTGAAGTGGAACAGTTCCTTCAGAGTATCCTTCAGCACGGGCGATATCTGCACCGTTCAAACGACCTGATACTTGAGTTTTGATTCCTTTAGCTCCAGCACGCATTGCACGTTGGATTGCTTGTTTTTGTGCACGACGGAAAGCAACACGTTGCTCCAATTGACGAGCAATTCCTTCACCTACAAGGTGAGCATCCAAATCAGGTTGTTTGATTTCGATGATGTTGATGTGTACTTGTTTTCCAGTCAATTTGTTAAGTTTTGCACGGAGTGCATCAACGTTAGCACCACCTTTACCGATAACCATACCTGGTTTAGCAGTGTGAAGTGAAACGTTAACTTTGTTTACTGCGCGTTCGATTTCAATAGTTGAAACTGCTGCGTCAGCAAGTTCTTTTTGAACGAATTTACGGATTGCAAGATCTTCATGAAGGTAATCCGCGTATTCTTTTTCAGCATACCATTTGGCATCCCAATCACGGATGATGCCGACACGCATACCAATTGGATGTACTTTTTGACCCACGATTTTACCTCCTTATTTTTCTGCAACAGCTACAGTGATGTGAGCTGTACGTTTGTTGATTGGTGAAGCTGAACCTTTCGCACGTGGACGAAAACGTTTCATAGTTGGTCCTTCGTTTGCGAATGCTTCAGATACTACCAAGTTAGCTTTATCCAAACCAAAGTTGTTTTCAGCGTTAGCTACAGCTGAGTTCAAAACTTTCAAGATGATTTCAGCAGCTTTGTTTGGAGTGAATGTCAAGATTGCGATTGCATCGGCTACGCTTTTACCACGGATGTTATCAAGAACAAGACGTGATTTACGAGGTGAAACACGTACTGTACGAGCCATTGCTTTAGCTGAAGTAATTTCTGCCATTTATGTTCTCCTTATTTTCTACGTGTTTTCTTGTCGTCTGCAGCGTGACCTTTGTAAGTACGAGTTGGTGCAAATTCACCAAGTTTGTGACCTACCATGTCTTCTTGGATGTAAACAGGTACGTGTTTACGTCCGTCATAAACTGCAATAGTGTAACCAATGAAACTTGGGAAGATCGTTGAACGACGTGACCAAGTTTTAATAACTTTTTTCTTTTCGTCGTTAGCTTGAGCTTCAACTTTTTTCATCAAATGCTCATCGACGAAAGGTCCTTTTTTAAGACTGCGTCCCATTTTTATATTTTCTCCTTTAAATGTTGTACCACAGCGGCTTGCGCTCACATGGAGCGCTACCGAGCTGGCGGATTTACTAGTTGCTTAAGCAACTAGTTTAATATTATTTCTCGTTGCGACGACGAACGATAAGTTTGTCAGATTTCGCTTTCTTGTTACGAGTTTTAAGACCAAGAGCAGGTTTGCCCCATGGAGTAGATGGTGCTTTACGACCAACTGGTGCTTTACCTTCACCACCACCGTGTGGGTGATCGTTAGGGTTCATTACAGAACCACGAACTGTTGGGCGGATACCTTTCCAACGGCTACGTCCTGCTTTACCAAGGTTTACAAGTCCATGTTGTTCGTTTCCGACAACACCAACTGTAGCACGGCAAGTTCCAAGAATCATACGAACTTCACCTGATTGTAGACGAACAAGAACGTATTTACCTTCAGAACCCAATACTTGAGCAGATGCTCCAGCAGCACGTACCAATTCACCACCACGACCTGGTTTCAACTCGATGTTGTGGATCAAAGTACCAACTGGGATGTTAGCAAGTGGAAGAGCGTTTCCGACTTTGATATCTGCTTCTGGACCTGAAACGATACGTTGACCAACTTCAAGACCTTTTGGAGCGATGATGTATGCTTTCACACCGTCAGTGTAGTGTACAAGAGCGATGTTTGCAGAACGGTTTGGATCGTACTCGATTGTTTTAACAACTGCTTCAACGTTGTCTTTGTTACGTTTGAAGTCAACCAAACGGTAGAAACGTTTGTGTCCACCACCTTGGTGACGAACTGTGATACGACCGTTGTTGTTACGACCAGCCTTGCTCTTCAATGCAACAAGCAATGATTTTTCAGGAGTGCTTGTTGTGATTTCAGCGAAATCCAAAGAAGTCATATTACGGCGACCGTTTGTTGTTGGTTTATAAACACGAATTCCCACGATATTTCCTCCTTAGATTATTCAGCTTCAGCAGCAAACAACTCGATTGCTTTAGAATCAGCTGTAAGTGTGATGATAGCTTTTTTAGTTTTGTTAGTAAAACCAGTGTAACGTCCAACACGTTTAGCTTTTGGTTTTACGTTGATTGTGTTAACATTAGCAACTTTAACACCTTCGAAAGCAGCTTCAACAGCTTGCTTGATCAAAAGTTTGTGTGCACGAGTGTCAACTTCAAATATATATTTTCCTGCTTCAAGTTGAGCCATTGAGCTTTCAGTGATGACAGGTTTTTTGATAACATCATACAAATTCATTATGCAAGAACCTCCTCGATTTTAGAGATAGCTGCTTGAGTAACAAGAAGTTTGTCACTATTTGCGATGTCAAGAACACTTGCAGTTGTAGCAGTCGCAACTTTCACGTTTGGAAGGTTACGAGCTGAAAGAGCTGCGAATTCGTTTCCTTCTTCAAGAATAACAAGGACTTTAGAATCGATGCTCAAAGCTGCAAGAACTTTTGCAAATTCAGCAGTTTTTGGAGCTGTAAATTCAAGAGAATCAACGGCTACAAATTTATTTTCAGCAACTTTTTCTGAGTAAACAGATTTAAGCGCAAGGCGACGAACTTTTTGAGGAAGTTTGTACGCATAGCTACGTGGAGTTGGTCCGAAGACGATTCCACCACCACGCCATTGTGGAGAGCGGATAGAACCTTGACGAGCACGTCCAGTTCCTTTTTGACGCCATGGTTTGCGTCCGCCACCTGAAACAGCTGAGCGGTTTTTAACTGCGTGAGTTCCTTGACGAAGGCTAGCACGTTGGCTGATGATCACATCAAACACAACAGATTGGTTTGGTTCGATACCAAAGATTGCATCGTTAAGAACAACTTCGCCCGCTTGTTTACCAGTTTGGTCGAATAATGTTACATTTGCCATTTTGACTGTATTCCCCTTTCCTTATTATTTACCAGCTTTAACTGCTGATTTGATAGTGATAAGAGATTTCTTAGCACCTGGTACGTTACCTTTGATAAGGATAACGTTCTTTTCTGGAACAACTTGTACAACTTCAAGGTTTTGAATTGTTACGCGGTCACCACCCATACGTCCTGCAAGGTTTTTACCTTTGAATACGCGGTTAGGTGCAACAGGTCCCATAGAACCTGGACGACGGTGGTAACGAGAACCGTGAGCCATAGGTCCACGTGATTGTCCGTGGCGTTTGATAACACCTTGGAAACCTTTACCTTTAGAAGTACCAGTTACGTCAACAACGTCTCCAGCTGCGAATGTTTCAACTGTGATTTCAGCACCAACTTCCAAGCCTTCAACGTTTTTGAATTCACGAATGAAGCGCTTAGGAGCCGTGTTAGCTTTTGCTACATGTCCTTTAGCAGGTTTGTTGCTCAATACTTCGCGTTTGTCATCGAAACCAACTTGGATAGCGTTGTATCCGTCTGTTTCAACAGTTTTAACTTGAAGAACAACGTTTGGAGTTGCTTCAATAACTGTTACAGGGATCAATTCGCCAGCTTCAGTGAAGATTTGAGTCATTCCCACTTTTTTCCCTAAGATTCCTTTTGTCATGAGAAAATAGTTCCTTTTCTATATTTTTTATTCAAAAAGTTTTTAACGAGCGTTTTTCATGCTCAAATATCAAGCTTTAGATTAAAGTTTGATTTCTACGTTTACACCACTTGGAAGATCCAATTTCATCAAAGCATCAACTGTTTTTTGAGTTGGGTTAACGATGTCGATCAAACGTTTGTGTGTACGCATTTCAAATTGTTCGCGAGAGTCTTTGTATTTGTGAGTCGCACGAATGATTGTGTAGAGTCTACGTTCAGTTGGAAGTGGGATTGGACCCGCAACTTGTGCACCTGTACGAGTAGCTGATTCTACGATTTTTGCAGCCGCTGTGTCAAGCGTACGGTGTTCGTAAGCTTTCAAACGGATACGGATTTTTTTGTTTGCCATCTTTTTCTCCTTTTCGTCTATTTAAGATAATAGGCTAGCTCCACAAGAAAACCGACGCGGGGTTGCGTGGCAATGCAACCGAGCGTGTCGCAACCTCTTGCATCAAAGCTAAAGCTGTAATTTACAGCACCATAATAGAATAACACAAAGCCCCTGCGATTGCAAGGGATTTGTTGCTGTTTTTTAAAATTTTTAACATGAAAATGTTTTCTTTTTTGACAGGTCATTTATTTAAGTATTTTATGGAAGAAAGTTACTCTCTCTTCACCTGTTCATAGCTTTCTTTTCCATCATTGAGTTTGTCCCAAATCACTACTTGCCCACTTTTGAGAGATTTTTGCACATCGATAATTCGTTGATTGGAAGAACCTCGAAACTGGAGCATGAGATTCCTCTTAGTTCGATCGTATCGTCCATCGACAAGAATGTCAATCAGTGATAAGAGTTCCAGTTTATCTTGTGTCTCCAGCATCATTTCTTCCCAAGTGTAGCCCGTCCAAGACCAGATGTCTTTTTCTGGCAATTCCTTTCGGATGCGTTTAACGAGAGGTAAGAGAATGCCCGTATTGAGGAAAGGCTCCCCTCCCAGCAAGGTCAATCCTTGAACATAAGGTTGAGCGAGATCTTCCATGATCTGTTTTTCTAATTCTGCTGTATAAGGAATTCCGGCATTGAAGGACCAGGTCGCTACATTATAACACCCCTCGCAGTGAAACATGCAACCTGCTACATAGAGAGAGTTGCGCACGCCTTCTCCGTCCACAAAGTTAAAGGCCTTGTAGTCAATGATACGGCCTTGACTGAGCTCCTCACTTTTCCATTCTTGTGGTTTTGGATTATTCATTCGCCACCTCTATCCAATAACGCTCGACTCCATCACGAACATCCTCAAGGAGTCCACCATTTGCTAGAATGACTGCTCTACTAGCAGAATTATTCACGCTACAGGTCACAAGAGTTTTCTTGATGTTCTTTTCCTTAGCGACTTGCAAGCCCTGACGGAGAGTTTCCTTAGCATAACCTTTGCCTCTTTCAGACGGTCGGATGGAGTAGCCAATGTGCCCACCTTCTTCTAGTAGAAAGTTACTGAGACGCAACCGGAGATTAAGAAATCCAACTGCTTGACCTTTCTCAGAAAAAGCTACTAACTGAATTGCGGGAACCCATCCTTCAGGCAGATTAATCCCCATTTCCTGATTCTGATTACTTTCCAACCACTCTTCATACACAAAGTTCTCTGTATCCCAAAATCCTCCGTCATGGGCTGATTGGTTCTTTTCAAACTCTGCCATCATCTCTAAAACTGTTTCTTTATCTGCTAATCTTGGTCTGCGTAGTTCCATCCTTACCTCCCACTAAGAGAAAAGCGAGGGTTGACTCTCATACTCTTCGAAAATCAAATTCAAACCACGTCAGCGTCGCCTTACCGTACTCAAGTACAGCCTGCGGCTAGCTTCCTAGTTTGCTCTTTGATTTTCATTGAGTATCACTTTTATTTTTTCTTGTTCTTATTTAAAAATTGTTCTCTGAGGCTGAGCAAGCGTTCTTTTTTACCAGCTCCACCTTTAGAGTGTTTCTCGTGATAACGGGTCACTTGTGCGCGCCCCTTATCGTCTAATTGATATTTTCCCATTTCATTTCTTTCTAATTGGTTACTTGGTGACCAGCTATTTTAATCGTTGAGCCATTCATGTGTTTGACACGCGCTGCGATTTCCTTGTGACGTCCATTAACCATCGGACGCGCTTGAGGATTACCTAGGTACCCACAAGTTCGTTTGACCACATCTACTGTTTTAGGGTCGCTATTTCCACAGTTTGGACAAGCAAATCCTCTCTCAGTTGGTTCAAAATCCCCCTCAAAATCACACTTGTAGCAACGGTCAATTGGTGTATTGGTCCCCAAATATCCCACACGGTCATAGGCATAATCCCAGACAGCTTCCAAGGCTTTAGGATTTTGCTGGAGGACTGGATACTCACAATAATGGATGAAACCACCTGACGCACCTGCTTCTGGATAGACTTTCTCAAAGTCTAATTTTTCAAACGGTGTTGGATTTTTACGAACATCGTAGTGGAAAGAGTTGGTATAGTACTCCTTGTCTGTAATATCAGGAATAGAACCAAACTTCTCTGTATCTAGTCGGCAGAAACGGTCTGTCAAACTTTCAGATGGTGTTGAGTAGATAGAGAAATGGTAGCCATATTGGTCAGACCACTCTTCTACACGGCGTTTCATATCGCGAATGATATCCAGCGTGAATTCCTTAGCATCTGGATTGCTTTCCCAGCTGTTACCAAAGAAAACAGTCGCTACTTCATACAAACCGATGTAGCCCAGCGAAACGGTTGCCCGACGATTCTTAAAGAGCTGGTCAACACTTTCTTCCTTACCTAGACGATGCCCAAAAGCACCGTACTGATAAAGGATAGGAGCATTCGCTGGCGTCGCCTCTTTAGTGCGTTCGACACGATAAACAAGAGCATCTTCAGCGATATTCATCCGCTCGTTGAAGATTTCCCAGAACTTATTCATGTCCCCCTCAGACTCAAGAGCAATACGAGGCAGGTTAACCGTCACAACACCCAGATTCATACGACCCGAATTGACTTCTACACCATTTTCATCCTTCCACCCTTGAAGAAACGAACGGCAACCCATAGGCACCTTAAAAGAACCTGTCAAGTCAACAATCTTATCGTAAGACAAGACGTCTGGGTACATCCGCTTGGTTGCACACTCAAGAGCCAACTGCTTAATGTCGTAGTTGGGAGTCCCTTCTTCCAAGTTAAGACCTCTTTTCAGAGTAAAAATCAGTTTAGGGAAGATGGCTGTGCGGTGTTCCGAACCCAGACCCTTGATTCGGATGTTCAAGATAGCTTTTTGAATTTCCCGCTCAAAACGATTGGTTCCTAGACCAAAACCTAGCGAAGTAAAAGGTGTTTGCCCATTTGAAGTGAAGAGGGTGTTGATTTCATACTCAAGAGATTGCATGGCATCATAGATGTCTTTCTGCGTTTTCTTCCAAGCGAAATCTTCCCGTTTTTCAGGTAAGACCCACTCTTCCGCATCCTTAAGGTGTTTTTGATAATTCTTCTCTGCATAAGGCGCCAAGACTTCATCGATACGGTCAGCTGAACATCCCCCGTACTGGCTAGAAGCAACGTTGGCGATGATTTGGGAAATCTGAGCTGTCGCAGTCTGGATAGACTTGGGACTTTCTACCTCTGCATTTCCAATCTTAAAACCATTTTCCAACATACCTTTAAAATCAATCAAACAGCAGTTGGTCATAGGGGTGTAGGGACTGTAGTCCAAATCGTGATAGTGGATATCCCCCTTTTGGTGGGCATTGGCTACGTGCTTAGGGAGCATTTGCAGTCCGATTGATTTCCCAACAATCCCTGCTGTCAAATCACGCTGGGTGTTGAAGACATCGCTGTCTTTATTAGCATTTTCATTGACAACTGCCTGGTCTTTGTTGAGAAGCTTATGGATACTAAAGTTAATATCTGTCGCTTTTGAGCGCTCAAAATCCCTCTGTGTTCGATAAGTGATATACTCTTCAGCCAGCGCATATTCTTTAGCTTCAAGGAGTTCATGTTCTACGATATTTTGGATTTCGTAAATCTTAACTCCCTTTGGAAAGCGACTATGAATTTCTGTGACAATTCGCTCGGTCAGAGCATTTAGGCGCTTTTCAACCAAGGGTGTCACATCCATAACCTTGTCAGCTGCCTTGTAGAGAGCCTTGTCAATCTTGTCTACATCAAATACAACACGTCTCCCATCTCGTTTCTCGACGAAGAGAGTTGGCAAAATTGTAATTTTTTCTTCTAGTGCAATCATATGCATGCTCTTTTCTAAAATGTTCTTTCTAAAAAGTATTATACCACTCTAAAAAGAAAAATCAATATCTTGTGGTAAAAATCCTAAAATTTTTAAAAATGCACAAGATATTGATTTTGTTATTTGATTTTATAGACTTTGAATTCTGAGTAATCTGTCTTTACTGGTTGGTAATTTTCTTTCAAAATTGTTTCTACTTCAGACCAGACTGATACCTTATCATTCACCACAATCACCTTGGGTTGTTTTTCTTTCAAGTCATTGAGTAGCTTATTCCGATTTTCCTCAGTTGCTGTATAGTGCATCGGGGACAAAATAGCCGATGGCGACAAGCGCTCACTCTTACGATAAAGAGTTGCAGTATCATCCCATGCATAGATAGCATCTTCCGTACTTGTCTCCTCTTTCACCAAATCAGCAAGACGATCACGTTCTTGATAAGGTACTGGATAAAGGACAAACCTCATCAAAAAAGGAATAACCAAAAGATATAACAAAGTTAAAATCGGTAGGTAAAGATTTCCTTTAGTATAGCGATGCCAGAGACTAACAGGCTCTTCTCTGCGTCTTCTTCTAACGCTACGACCACTCTGTTGCCCCTTGATATTGGACACTAAAAGCAGAAGAAAGACAGGAAAAATGAGCATCAAACGCGAGGCATGTAGGGGATCCTGTGTAAAGAAAATCACTACCAAACCTAAAATCAGGAACAAACTCGCAGGCACTGAGATGACATATAGTTTAGAGGATTTAGATTGAAAGAGACCTAAAAAGACAAAAACCAAAACTCCCATGCCAAGAGCCAACAACCCATAAAACAAAACATTTTCTAACAATGCCGAAACAGAAACCAAACGAATGGAATTAATTGGATACAAAATTCCACTAATCGCATCCTCAAAACTTCCTGTTGCAACACTATAATAGGCAGTTGGATAAAAGACAAGTGAAAAACCTAAAGCCACTGCAAGAAACTGATAAAATCCATGTGCAAAGCGTCTATGCCCAAGGTTAAAGACCAACAAGCCTAAACTCACTACAGCAATAAACAGGAGCGATGCCAAGGGAGCAAAGAAAAATCCGCCCGCCAAAGCCAGCCCAATCCGTACAAATCCCTTATCATGGCTTGGATTGCTTAGGTAAGCCGCAACTAAACTAAAGGCCGCGAATAAGAAAGGAAGCGCTAAAAGAGTCGCATAGCCTCCACCAAAAGCAAGACCTGTAACCAACATGTAAAAAATAGTCACCAGTTGTCCAGCTTGGTCTCCTTGCTCTGTCAAGGTGTCTGCCGATCGAAAGAGGAAAAATCCTCCTGCTACCAAGGCTAACCACTCAAAGATAGCAAAGAGAAATCCGCCCTGAGTCACGTAAGTCAGCAAATAATAAAGCAAACCTTGACTTCCATAATAGTCGCTGTAAATCTTCCCTGTCTGATGAAGGGCCCAACCTGCATAAAAATCCTGCACTTCCTGTGCACTCATTAAATCGAGTAATAGCGGTACTCCTAGAGTTATTCCTGTTACAAGCGTACTCCATAGTAAAATTTTTACCAAAGGAAGACGACTTGATTCACGATGATGCGATTCTTGTTCGATTTGGTATTCTAGAGGTTCACGATTCTCCTGATGAACTTCTTCTACTCTACCATACACACTCATATCGTTTCTCCTATTCAATTTATCTGTCTTAGTATATCAAAAAGTCCTAGGATTGTCAGCTTGCGATGGGTGTTTGAGTGATTTTTTGCATAGTTTCACAAAGGTTTCAATTTCTCGAAATCGGTGTAAATGTGTCTGTTTAAATGTCATGATATAGTTCAATTCTTTCTGAGTCAGCATCTTTCCTCCTACATCTTCTTATTCGTAAAAGGCAAGAAAAATAGGACTGGTTTGTGTCCTCAGTCCTAGATTTCTTATAAGATAGGGGCGAATAACTGGGCGATTTCCTTAATCAATTTTTGATACCAGCTGTTTTTTATCGTATGAGGGAAAATTTCTTGCGATACCGAAAAAATCTCTTGAAAATCTTTTTGAATCTCAGTGATTGATTCTGTTTTATATAGCAAGACTGCATTTTCATAGTGGTGAAGCAAACTTCTATAATCTAAGTTAATGGTTCCAACTGCAGCAAAGTCCTTATCCACTAGGATTTGTTTACTGTGGATAAAGCCTGGACTATACTCAAAAATCCTTACTCCTGCTGACAACAAATCTGGATAAGCCCCTCTTGTGATGAGTTGGATTAATTTCTTATCTGGAATAAAAGGGGTCACAATGCGGACATCAACACCCCTCATGGCCGCATTTTTAATACTCTCTGTTAAGTCATAGTCAATAATCAAATAGGGCGTTGTAATAAAGACTGAATCAGTGGCCTGATTAATCAAACTTTGATAGACTTTTTTCCCTACCTGGGTACGGAAGATGGGCTTGGGTCCACTACCGTAAGGAATGCAGAGCCCTTGGCCAGAACAAGGCTGATTTTCCAAGTGATACTGATCAAAATCGCTGATTTCCCCACGATTGATATACCAAGTCATCAAAAAGAGACGGGTGAGAGCCTTGACACCAGGGCCATCTAAGCGAATCCCACTATCCTTCCAATAGCCAAAGCGTTCTACATGATTGATGTATTCATCGGCTAAGTTGATACCTCCTGTATAAGCTACCTGACCATCTATGACCAGAATTTTACGATGGTCACGATTGTTGTAAGCCACCGTCAAGCGAGGAACCACCTTGTTAAATTTATGGGCTTCAATTCCTCGACTACGAAGCTGAATAGTATAGTCTCCAGGTAAAGTCGCCATACAGCCGATATCATCATAGAGCATCTTGACCTCTACACCCTGAGCTGCCTTTTGCTCTAGTATGTCTAGTATGCTATTCCACATCAAACCTTCTTCGACAATATAATACTCTAGAAAGATAAACTTTTCAGCTTTCTTGAGGTCTTCCAACATATATTGCCACATGCTTTCACCCGAAGAAAAGAATTGTGAATCTGTTCGATCATAGACATCGGCATTGCTATCCATACTTAGCAAAGATTTGATAACTCCGTAAGCCGCCTTATCATCTTCCTTCAATTTCTGGCGGAGAGCTTTACTGTTATCCTCCCGAAAATGCATAGAACCAAGTTTGTCCAACTGTTTGA
This sequence comes from Streptococcus sp. K0074, assembly GCF_048843365.1. GTDB lineage: Bacteria > Bacillota > Bacilli > Lactobacillales > Streptococcaceae > Streptococcus > Streptococcus mitis_BM. The sequence goes on along the minus strand of NZ_CP184836.1, from coordinate 420,121 downwards.
TTTCTTTTTTGGATAATCGTCTTTCACCAAACATCAGATAGAGCAAGGGGCCGATGACAGGAACAAAAGTCACCACTAACCACATCACTTTACTATCAGGTGTCATTGAACGATTGACAATTGCGACAATAGTCGCCATACTCATAAAAATTAAGACAATTACCCATAGAATAGGGGCCATACGCCCTAAATAGAGAAAGAGACCAAAAACAAGAAAAAGTTCAAGTAGCATAATCGAAAGACTAAAGCCATACTTGGACATCAATAATTGAAATTTTCTATATTTCATATCCCCTCCTTGATAGTTTGAATGATAAAAACAGGTAATTAAAACTAGTATAACTCAGGTATTCGGTAGAAGGCAAGTATTTATAATCATTTTTCTGAGCAAAAGCAAAAGAGACCAAAAAATCCAGTCTCCTTCTAGTCTATTTTGATAAAACAATGCGATCAGACGCTTCTCTATCCATATCGTCGATAATCATCTGACTGCCATTGATTGCATAAATCTTGACATCATCCCCAATAATCATGCGTTGATTGGCTGCATCGAAGCTGACCTGCTTGATTTCTTGTTCCCCGTCAGTTTCAACCTGTGTCCAGGTACCAGTTGTTCCAGTTACCACTAAAGTGATACGGTCTCCTTCGTCCTGACCGGTATAAGTCCCATCAATATTAGTTGGTTGAGCCTCAGGCGCATTTTGTGAAGAACTTGTCGTTGCCTGGTTTGTATTTGCTGTGGAAGATGAAGCAACAGGTTGTGATTGCGGTTGAGCTGCTGGTTGTTGAACCTGTTGAACTCTTTGTGAACAAGCTACTAAGAGACTAAGACTTGCTAGAGAGGTCAATTTATCTGCTCATGCCCCAGTATGTGGCTCCGTACTTCTGAGATAAAATAGAGAGACCCTGTAATGAATAACAAGTCCTTGGTATCGGCTCTTTCTTCAAAACTGCTGATAAATTCTCGGTAAGAGGGAATTACATGGTAACCTGTTACATCTGTCTCATCCAGAGAACCTTGATAGTCAAAACCAGTCACCTTGAGTTCCACCGGAGGCAAATTCTCAGTCAGATAACCTAACATCCCTTGATAATCCTTACGTTTCAAGGCTCCAAAGAGGATTTGAGGTCGATAGCCTTCCTGCTCTTTTTCTTTGACAAACTCCACCAGGCGAGTCAAGGCAGGGAGGTTATGAGCACCATCCAAGTAAATCTGAGGACGAATACGCTCCAAACGCCCAGCCCAATGGGTCTTCTCCAAAGCCTGTCTTACAACCTGCTCATCAACAACTTCCTTTCTTTCTCCCATAAAAAGAAGAAACGTTTGTAGCGCCAAGGCCGCATTTTCCTGCTGATAAGCTCCTTCCAATCCTATTTTCAACTGCGAAAAAGTTCCCAAAGAACTTGAAAAATCACCATTCAGCATTGAAAAATCCTGACCTGCCTGATAAAGGTCAACAGCTAAAGAGTCTGCTTTTTTCTGACAAACAAGCCTAGCTTCTGAAGTCAACTTAGCAATCACTGCCTTTTTACCAACCTTGAAAATACCAGCTTTCTGCTCTGCGATTGCTTCTAGACTATCACCCAGAGTCTCCTGATGGTCAAGTCCGATGGAGGTGATGACAGCAATCTCTCCGGTTACCACATTAGTCGTGTCAAGTAAGCCACCAATTCCCACTTCTAGTAAAACCAAGTCCACCTCTTGCTCCCTAAAGTAGAGGAAAGCAATCAAGGTCAGCAATTCAAAAAAGGACAACTGGTCATGGGTTTGCAGAAGCGTCTTTTCCATCTCCTTGATCTGCTCAGCTAAACGGATAAAGTCTGCATCAGCTATTGGTTGTCCATTAATGCAGATTCGGTCATTGATGGAGACGATATGAGGGGAGGTAAAGGTCGCAACTTTTTTGCCATGTCCCATAAATAACTCCCTCATAAAAGCAATGGTAGATCCTTTCCCATTAGTCCCTGTTACGTGGATAATAGGGTAAGACTGCTCAGGATTTCCTAACAAATCCACTGCTTGCTGCATTCGGCCTAAACCTGACCTAAAATTCAAACCAATCCGACTATGAAGCCATTCTTCCACTTCAAACATACATATCTCCTTGATAAAAGTCTAATCAATTACCACACTAAAGTATGATGACTAACAAAAACGAGGTCAGGATTTTCATCCCAACCTCTTACCTGGTTAGCTAATAACTAGCTACTATAAATGTTAACGTGGGGTAAAAACATCCACTGGACTTACCAGTTCTCTCTTATTTAAAGGAACTGGGGTAAAAATGTTCACTGAACATTTTTACTCCTCCATAAAACTATTGAAGACTTCTTCAATCATGTTCCATTCGTCTTCTGAGTCTTCTGGGATTGGTTGCAATTCGCCTTCTGTTCCATCTTCGTTTTCGATGAATGAGTAAGCTTGGATTTCAACTTGTCCGTCTTCGTCTTCTTCTGCGTTAACTGGTACTAGAAGAACGTAGTTTTTACCAAATTCTTCTTTTCCGTCAATGGTCAAAAGGATTTCAAACAAGGTTTCGTTTCCTTGCTCATCTACTAGTGTGATTAGTTCACGTTCTTCGTGGTCGTGGTTATGATCGTGTGACATAGCCTCTCCTTTATATTAAAATTTTCTATCTAAATAATTTTGTAAAATCAGCTGAGCTGCTAACTTATCAATGACTTTCTTGCGCTTATTGCGACTGATATCTGCTTGTTCAATCAACATGCGCTCAGCAGCCACTGTTGTCAAGCGTTCATCTTGATAGTCTACTGGTAAACCAAAAAGCTCTTCTAGCTTTGCTCCGTATGCTTGACTAGCTTCCACGCGCGGTCCGCTTGTATTGTTCATGTTTTTAGGCAAGCCTACTACAAATCGTTCCACCTTGTAAGTATCAACCAATTCCTTAACGCGATCAAAACCAAATTGGCCTTGCTCCTCATTGATTTGGATGATTTCAAGTCCTTGAGCTGTAAAACCGAGCGGATCGCTAATCGCCACCCCTACCGTTTTTGAACCGACGTCCAATCCCATAATTCTCATAGGTTATAGATCGACTCCTTGTCCTTTAAGGTAGTAGCGGACCAATTCTTCAACGATTTCATCGCGCTCATACTTACGGATTTGATTTCGTGCATTATTATAACGAGGAACGTAGGCAGGGTCTCCACTCAATACGTAACCTACGATTTGGTTGATTGGGTTGTAGCCCTTATCGTTCAATGAAGCATAAACATCAGTCAGAGTTTCGCTAATTTCTTTTTTATTGGAATCGTCCAATTTAAAACGTACTGTTTCTTCAGTAAATCCCATTCTAACACCCTCTTTCCTTAGAATAGTACCATTATAGCATAATTCCTTACCTTCTACAATTCAGGCAGTCTATTTATTTGGATTTTCTATTGTTCTGTCGCGCCATTTGCCAATCTGTCTGAAATATATTTGCTCGGTTCATTCTTCAAGAGATTCTCTAAACCAATGTTCTTCAAATATTCTAACTGAGAAGCCTTCTTGACATCCAGAACCTGAAAATCAAAACTAGTCGTTGTTTGAAGTTCTGCTGCACTCAATAGTTTAGTTTCAAGCTTAAAGCCTGCCAATTTACGAGCTTCTATGATGGCCTCATCCTTCTCCTCTGCCTCGAGAAGAGCTTTTTGAGTTTCTTCCACTCCATGTTGGTCGATATAGGTCTTCAACTCATCAGAAACTGGACGCTTTTGTTGAATGGTTAGGTTCAAAAAAGTCTTGTCCTTGTATGTAATGGTTTGGGTTTGCTGGCTACCATCATCTGACTTAGGCAAGACCAAAGTCTTGGTGACAACTGTATTCTTCTCAGCATTTTCAATAACTGGCAATGCTGACTGAAGCGTATCTTTTTCTGTTTTTGTAGCTGGTCCAGTTTCTTTTTTCTGTCCGCAACCAACCAGGACAAAAAGGAAAGCTAGACTAACAAGAACTATTTTTTTCATTTCTTTCTTCTTTCTTTTTGAAATTAAAATAAGACTGGGAGTTGCTCCCAGTCTTGATGTTTATAGAGCTGCACGCAAACGTGCTTCTGCATTTTCTACATTACGGACAGAGCGTGGTAGGAAGGCACGAATATCGTCTTCCTTATAGCCAACTTGCAGGCGTTTTTCATCCACAAGGATTGGGCTCTTTAAAATTCTCGGTGTTTCCATAATCAGATTGAGGACTTCATTGACACTCAAATCTTCAATATCCACTCCAAGGGCTTTGGCATAGCGATTTTTAGACGAAACGATGCTGGCTATTCCGTTATCTGTTTTTGTCAGAATATCCAGTAATTCTTCTCTCGTAATTCCTTCTTTACCAAGGTTTTGTTCTTTATAACTTAACTGGTGGGCATTGAGCCAGGTTTTTGCTTTTTTACAGCTAGTACAACTTGAGACTGTATAAATTTTAATCATATACCTACCCCTTTCGCTACATGTTACTATCAGTTTAGTCTATTATACCATAAAAAACATCCGACTTGCGACCTATTTTTAAATTTTTTTAACTTTTTTCGTCATTTTCGTACTTTTTTCTTGACAAAATGAAATTTACAGCCATTCTTGATATTTCTTGATATAAATTTTTTTCACAATTGTCACGCTAATCATATACAAAATAATGATGAAAAGTAAAAAGATGAAATAAATCGGTTTTAAAGGAGTTAGATGAAGTAGGATTGCGAGTGGACTGTAGGGAATGAAGGTCACAAAGGCTGCAGCCAATAAGGTTGTCACAAGGACTAGCCAAGCTGGACGACTTTGTAAAAAGGGAATTTTGGCTGAACGCAGCATATGGATAACCATGGTCTGTGACCACATGGACTCGATAAACCAACCTGTCTGAAACAAGACAATAAATCCTACGGCAGACTCTGCCCCATGAACATAAGCTTGACCTGTTGTCATGGGTACAATGATAAAATAAAGCAAAATAAAGGTCAAAATATCAAAGGCAGAAGAGATAGGTCCCATCCAAATCATGAAACGTGTGATGGACTTAGCTTCCCAGGTATGCGGATTTCTCAAAAAATCTTTATCCACCTTGTCAAAAGGCAAGGCAATACAAGACAAATCATAGACTAGATTTAGGATAATCAAATGGACTGGTGCCATTGGTAAAAATGGCAAAAAGATTCCAGAGACCAATAGGGATAAGATATTTCCAAAATTAGAACTCACTGTCATTTTGATATATTTGGTCATATTGGCATAGACCTTACGACCTTCAACAAGTCCTTTTTCAAGCACCATGAGATCCTTATCAAGTAGGATAACATCAGCCGTTTCTTTAGCAATATCTACTGCTGTATCAACAGAAATCCCCACATCTGCAACTTTCATAGAAGGAGCATCATTGATTCCATCCCCCATATAGCCTACAGCATGACCATTAGCCTTAAATTGCAAAATAATCCTCGCTTTTTGGTCAGGTGAAAGTTTGGCAAAGACGGTTACCTCCTCTACGGCTTGGGCCAATTCTTGATCACTCATCTGATCAATTTCAGATCCTAACAGCATCTGATTGATATCCAAACCAACCTTTTCACAGACTGCTTGGGTAACTTTTTCGTTGTCTCCCGTCAAAATCTTTGTTTGAACCCCATGTTCTAACAGAGCCTTAATTGCTGGTGCTGCAGATGGTTTAGGAGGATCTAGGAAGGCTAAATAACCAGTTAGAATCATATCCCCTTCATCATCAACTGTATAGGCATGTCCTTCCCTCAAACCTGACTTATAGGCTACTCCCAAGACACGCAAACCTTGTTGATTTAGTTGTCGGACTTCTGATAAAATTTCTTCTCTAATAACATCTGTCAAGGGAGTAATCACTCCATGGTATTCCGCATGACTGGAAATCGTCAACATTTCCTCTAGGGCACCCTTGGTTACCAAACTAACAACCTCGTGTTCATCCTTAACGATAACACTCATCCGTCTACGTTCAAAATCAAAGGGAAGCTCATCTATTTTTTGAAAAGTTTGAGCCAGATTTTGCAAGAGGGCGTGTTCTTTTGCTTCCTTTTCAGTCCGTTTGATGATGGCTCTGTCCATCAAATTTTTCAAGCCCGTTTGAAAATAAGAATTGAGATAAGCTCGTCTCAAGACGGTCAAATCCAAGCGTCCGTGGATGTCCAAGGGATATTCAAGGACAATTTCGTCTTGGGTTAGAGTTCCTGTCTTATCTGTACACAAAATATCAATCGCCCCTAAGTCCTGTATGGCATTGAGTTTCTTGATAACCACTTTTTCCTTGGCCATAATGATGGAGCCTTTTGCTAGACTGGCCGTGATAATCATAGGAAGCATCTCAGGTGTCAATCCAACACCAACACTCAAAGCAAATACGCCAGCTTCCAACCAGTCACCATCTGTTAAACCATTGGACAAGAAAACGATGGGCACCATGACCAGCATCAAACGAATCAAGAGCCACGAAATACTATTCATTTCCCGCTCAAACGAAGTAGGCTCGTCATAGGTGTTCAAAGTCTGCTCAATGGCCCCCATCATGGTATCATCACCAACTGCTAAAACCACGGCCTTGGCACTACCAGATAAGACATTGGTTCCCATAAAGGCGAGCGCTTCTGCTTCTAGCAGACTATCAGATTGTTGAACTGTTGCCTTGGTCAAGGACAATTTTTCAACCGATTCACTTTCACCTGTCAAGCCCGACTGTTGTACAAAGAAATCGCGCGACTCAAATAAAAGAAGATCTGCTGGAATCATGTCTCCAGCGCTTAATTTAACCACGTCACCCACTACCAAATCATCGATAGGTACTTCTTGAATTTCTCCTTGACGAATGATAGTCGCTGTGTTGACAATCATTTTTGATAGATTGGTCGCAGCCTTATCACTACGGAGTTCTTGGACAAAGCGTATGCCACCAGAAATGAGGACTAGGACAACGATGATAATAGAAGTCGTCGGATCTTCTTGACCTGGTTTTGCCAACCAGACATTGGTCACCAAGGAAATCACGGCGATGACCAGTAAGATGATCGTAAAAGGATTGATAATAGATTCGTAAATCTTTTTGAGGATACTGTCTTCTTGACCCTTTGTGATGGTATTTTCGCCATATAGGTCACGATTTTTCTCCACCTGCTCCTCAGTCAAGCCTGTTAGACTTGTCTTATAAAAAGATAGAGTTTCGTTTAAAGATGTCTGAATAGCTGTTGCTAATCTTTCTTTTGTAGTTTTCATTGGTTTCTCCTATCTGTATGAATGATGTGTTTCATACACAGAGACCAATCACTTTATAAGGGCAGAACGACACAAATCAGCGATTGGCTGTGTATGTGCGGTTCCGGATGATCGTCAATTTGCATCGTTTATCTCCTTTCTTTTTAAACAGTAGAAAATCCCACCATAAAATGGCAGGATTAAAAAACTAACTATCTGTTTTTCGTTCAAGCTTTAACTCCATAGGGCAATGTAATGAGCTTAGTCTTGGCCTTCGCGACCAGGACTGTTGACCAACGAGTAGTGTCTCCACTGCTTTGCGGTAGTCATCCGTATCCCTATGGTAGCCTCACCTACCGTTTTCATTTTTCAGTATAAACCTTTAAAATTTAAAAGTCAATCATTTGAGTTGTTTAACTCTTAAATAACTATCAACTCTTTTGGAGCAAGGGTCAATAATTCACAACCTGTCTCTGTAATCAGAATATCATCCTCGATACGAACGCCATATTTGCCTTCGATATAGATACCTGGCTCATCTGTCAAGGCCATACCTGCCTTAATAGTTTCTGTAGAAGTCTGGCTAAAGTATGGTTCCTCATGGATATCCAGTCCAATACCGTGTCCGATACCGTGGGTAAAGTAGTCGCCATAGCCTGCCTCGATGATAATATCACGAGGAATTTTGTCAAAGTCTCGGAAACCTAATCCTGCCTTGGCTTGGTCAATCAAGGCTTGGTTGGCTTTCAAAACCGTATTGTAAATCTCTGCCTGCTCGTCGCTGACATGCCCCAGATAGATAGTCCGTGTCATATCACTGACATAGTGGTCATAGAGGCAGCCGAAATCCATGGTAATAGCTTCTCCCAACTCCACTGGTTTGTGCATTGGATGGGCATGGGGCTTAGAAGAGTTTATTCCGCTAGCTAAGATAGTGTCAAAAGACAAGCCAGATGCTCCCAACTCACGCATGCGGAAGTCAAGGAAGTTGGCAATCTCAATTTCAGTCTTTCCTGGCTTAATAAAGTCAAGCGCATCGCGGAAAGCTTGGTCTGAGATAGAACAAGCCTTGCGAATAGCTGCAATCTCCGCTTCATCCTTAATCATTCGAAGACCTTCGACAAACTGAGTTTGTGGAAGCAAGTCAATTCCTTCAAAGGTTGCCTGCATACGGTGATAATAAGAGACTGAAATCTCATCCTCAAAACCGATACGAGACAAGCCCATATCCTTGACAATGCCTGCAATGACAGCCAATTCATCACGGTCAGCCACAATCTCAAAGCCACTGGTTTCTTGCTTGGCTGCAATGATATAGCGAGAGTCTGTCACCAAGACCTGACGGTCGCGGCTGATAAAGACTGTTCCGTTTGAGCCCCAAAAACCAGTCAAGTAGTAGACGTTTTTAAGGTTATTGATGATGATACCATCTAGTTCTTTTTCTTGCATTTTATCTAGAAATGCTTGTACGCGTTTATTCATGATGTAATTTTCCTTTCAAATACTGTCCTGTGTAGCTGGCTTGGTTAGCAGCTACTTCTTCTGGAGTTCCTGTTGCGATGATGGTTCCACCACCGACACCGCCCTCAGGTCCCAAGTCAATAATATGGTCTGCCGTCTTGATAACATCCAGATTGTGCTCAATGACAAGAACTGTATTGCCATCATCGACAAAGCGAGCTAAAACCTTAAGCAAGCGAGCGATATCCTCGGTATGAAGACCTGTCGTCGGCTCATCCAGAATGTAGAAAGATTTTCCTGTCGATCGTTTGTGGAGTTCACTAGCCAACTTCATACGCTGGGCTTCTCCTCCAGAAAGGGTGGTAGCTGGCTGTCCTAGCGTAACATAGCCTAATCCCACATCCTTGATAGTCTGAAGTTTACGTTGAATCTTTGGAATGTGTTGGAAGAATTCCACCGCATCGTTGACAGTCATGTCCAAGACCTGCGAGATATTCTTTTCCTTGTAGTGGACTTCTAGGGTTTCACTGTTGTAGCGAGTCCCGTGGCAGACTTCACAAGCCACGTAAACATCTGGCAAGAAGTGCATCTCAATCTTGATAATCCCGTCACCTGAGCAGGCTTCACAACGACCGCCCTTGACATTGAAACTGAAACGTCCCTTCTTGTAGCCTCGAATCTTGGCTTCATTTGTCTGGGCAAATAGGTCACGTATATCGTCAAAAACTCCTGTATAGGTAGCTGGGTTAGACCTTGGTGTTCGTCCGATAGGGCTCTGGTCAATATCAATCAAACGATCAACATGCTCAATCCCTGTAATCGTTTTAAACTTACCAGGCTTATCTGAATTACGGTTGAGCTTCTGAGCAATAGCTTTTTTGAGAATGCTATTGATTAGGGTCGATTTCCCTGAACCTGATACCCCTGTCACTGCGATAAATTTTCCTAGTGGGAAGCGAGCTGTGACATTTTGCAGGTTGTTCTCACGCGCTCCTGTCACCTCGATAAAACGACCATTTCCGACACGTCGCTCTTCTGGCACTGGAATGGCACGTTTGCCTGACAAGTACTGGCCTGTGATAGACTTACTGTTGCGAGCCACCTGCTTGGGCGTACCTGTGGCAACAATCTCCCCACCAAAAACACCGGCACCGGGACCAACATCAATCAGATAATCAGCCTCACGCATGGTATCTTCGTCATGTTCCACCACGATAAGAGTATTGCCCAAGTCACGCATCTTTTTGAGACTGGCAATCAGACGGTCATTATCCCTCTGGTGAAGACCGATTGACGGCTCATCTAGGATATAGAGGACACCTGATAGATTGGAACCAATTTGGGTTGCCAAGCGAATACGCTGACTTTCCCCACCTGAAAGGGTTCCTGCCGAACGCGACAGGGTCAGATAGTTAAGGCCCACGTTATTAAGGAAGGTCAAGCGGTCCTTGATTTCCTTGAGAATAGGGCGAGCAATGATGGCTTCATTTTCAGACAAGGTTAGCTGTCTCACCAAGTCCAAGTGGTCTGCGATAGACAGGTCTGAAATTTCTCCGATATGTGGCCCGTTCTCACCACCCACACGGACAGACAAGGCCTGGTCGTTAAGACGGTAACCATGACAGGTTCCGCAGGTCAGCTCATTCATGTAGAGACGCATCTGGGTGCGAGTGTAATCGCTGTTTGTCTCGTGATAGCGACGCTTGATATTATTGACAACTCCTTCAAAAGGAATGTCAATATCGCGCACACCACCAAATTCATTTTCATAGTGGAAATGGAATTCCTTGCCATCTGATCCGTGGAGAATCAAGTTCTTGTCTTCTTCTGACAAGTCTTCAAAGGGCTTATCCATATCCACTCCAAAAGCTGTCATAGCTTGTTCCAGCATGTTTGGATAGTAGTTAGATGAGATAGGATTCCAAGGGGCCAAGGCTCCCTCACGTAGCGTTTTACTAGCGTCTGGCACTACCAAATCAGTATCCACCTCCAGCTTAATACCCAAACCATCACACTCACTACAAGAACCAAAAGGAGCATTGAAGGAGAAGAGACGTGGCTCTAACTCTGGAACAGTAAATCCACAAACTGGACAGGCATAATGCTCAGAGAAGAGCAACTCAGAGTCGTCCATAGTATCGATAATGACATAACCTTCTGCAATACGAAGGGCAGCCTCAATGGAATCAAAGAGACGACTACGAATGCCCTCCTTGATAACAATACGGTCAACCACGACATCAATATTGTGTTGCCTGCTCTTAGACAACTCTGGCACTTCGGTCACATCATAGACTTCCCCATCCACACGGACACGGACATAACCGTCTTTCTGAACCTTCTCGATAACACTCTTATGTTGGCCTTTTTTCTTGCGGATGACTGGTGCTAAAATTTGTAGGCGCTGGCGTTCAGGTAACTCCAAAACCTTATCAACGATTTGCTCCACAGAAGAAGCCTTGATAGCCCCATGCCCGTTGATACAGTAAGGCGTCCCCACACGCGCGTAAAGGAGACGCAGATAGTCATTGATTTCAGTCGTGGTTCCCACCGTCGAGCGAGGGTTTTTACTAGTCGTTTTCTGGTCGATAGAAATAGCTGGGCTGAGACCATCAATGGCATCCACATCTGGTTTTTCCATATTTCCCAAGAATTGACGAGCGTAGGCTGACAAACTCTCCACATAGCGACGTTGACCCTCCGCATAGAGGGTATCAAAGGCCAGACTGGATTTCCCTGAACCTGACAAACCAGTCACAACAACCAACTTGTCTCGCGGAATCTCTACATCAATATTTTTTAAATTATGGGCACGCGCCCCATGAATGACAATTTTATCTTGCATCTTTGTTCTTTCTAGTCCATTATTGCTTACCATTATACCAAAAAAAGTGAGATTCTATTACCCAAAAGGCCGATTTTGTAGTATAATAGTACGGTGTGAAAAAATCTGAAAAATGAGAAAGGATAAGGGATATGAAACAAGTTTTTCTCTCTACAACAACTGAATTTAAAGAGATCGATACACTTGAACCGGGTACTTGGATCAATCTCGTCAATCCGACTCAAAATGAATCACTCGAAATCGCTAACGCCTTCGATATTGATATTGCCGACCTTCGTGCACCACTCGATGCGGAAGAAATGTCTCGTATTACCATTGAAGACGAGTACACCCTGATTATCGTTGACGTTCCGGTCACAGAGGAAAGAAATAACCGCACCTACTACGTAACCATCCCGCTTGGTATTATCATCACCGAGGAAACCATTATCACTACGTGTTTGGAACCATTACCAGTCCTCGATGTCTTTATCAACCGTCGCTTGCGTAATTTTTATACGTTCATGCGTTCGCGTTTCATCTTCCAGATTCTCTATCGCAATGCAGAGCTTTACCTAACAGCCCTTCGTTCGATTGACCGTAAGAGCGAACAAATCGAAAGTCAACTGCATCAATCAACTCGTAATGAAGAATTGATTGAGCTCATGGAATTGGAAAAAACCATCGTCTATTTCAAGGCCTCCCTCAAAACAAATGAGCGTGTGATTAAGAAATTGACCAGCTCAACCAGCAATATCAAGAAATACCTTGAGGACGAAGACCTGCTTGAAGATACCCTGATTGAAACCCAACAGGCCATCGAGATGGCAGACATTTATGGAAACGTCTTGCATTCTATGACAGAGACCTTCGCCTCTATCATTTCTAACAACCAGAACAACATCATGAAAACCTTGGCCCTTGTGACCATCGTCATGTCCATCCCAACCATGGTCTTTTCTGCCTACGGGATGAACTTTAAGGATAATGAAATCCCCCTAAACGGCGAGCCAAATGCCTTCTGGTTAATCGTCTTTATCGCCTTTGCTATGAGTGTCTCGCTCACTCTCTATCTCATCCATAAAAAATGGTTCTAAGAGGAGTTCCTATGTCTCAGATTGATCTACAAAAATTAACCAAGAAAAACCAAGAGTTTGTCCACATCGCTACCCAACAATTCATCAAAGATGGGAAAACAGATGCTGAAATTAAGGCTATTTTTGAGGAAGTTATTCCCCAAATCCTTGAAGAGCAAGCCAAAGGTACGACCGCTCGTTCCCTCTATGGCGCACCGACTCACTGGGCTCATAGCTTCACTGTCAAGGAGCAATATGAAAAAGAGCATCCAAAAGAAAATGATGATCCAAAACTCATGATTATGGACTCGGCTCTTTTCATCACTAGCCTCTTTGCCCTCGTCAGCGCCCTTACAACCTTCTTCTCAGCAGATCAGGCTATCGGTTACGGTTTGATTACCCTTCTGCTAGTTGGACTGGTTGGTGGATTTGCCTTCTACTTGATGTACTACTTTGTTTACCAATATTATGGACCAGACATGGATCGCAGTCAACGCCCACCTTTCTGGAAATCTGTACTGGTTATCCTAGCTTCTATGTTCCTTTGGTTGCTTGTCTTCTTTGCAACAAGCTTCCTACCAGCTAGCCTTAACCCAGTACTGGCTCCATTGCCACTAGCTATTATCGGAGCGGCCCTCCTAGCTCTTCGCTTCTATCTCAAGAAACGCTTGAACATCCGAAGCGCAAGCGCGGGCCCATCACGTTATTAAGAAAAGTGAAAAGCTATGGCATATAGTCAATCTTTAGCTAAGCAGATTCGAAAAATTCTAGCACTCAAACTTCCTCCCCAAATTTTCGAAGAAGAGTTAGAAGAAAAGAAACTGTTTGGTGGTCTGGCCTTTATAATTCGTGGGAAAATGGTCCTTACTGTCAGTTCCAGAAAGGACGAGCTGGTTATGGTGAGAATTGGCAAAGAAACGGAAAAGCAAGTTCTACCCCGAACAGGAGCTCATACCACATTGATGAGAGGGCGACCTTATCATGGCTATATAGACCTAGATATCGAAGGTCAAAAAGAACTTCCTTACTGGATTGATTTAGCCCTCTCCTATAATCAAGAGTTGACCAAGTAACTCATATCTAGTGAGATTAGAAAAACGAAAAGCAACTGCACAGGCGGTTGCTTTTTCACTTGCTTTCTTGAGATTCAATAGTACTTCTGACTCTAATTCCTATAGTTTTCTCTCATTTTTTGTGATAGAATAGGCTCATACTCAATGAAAATCAAAGAGCAAACTAGGAAGCTAGCCGCAGGCTGTACTTGAGTACGGCAAGGCAAAGCTGACGTGGTTTGAATTTGATTTTCGAAGAGTATCAATCTATTTCTAGGAGGATGAGATATGGTTTCTACTGTTGGTATTGTTAGTTTATCTAGTGGCATTATAGGAGAAGACTTTGTCAAACACGAAGTGGATTTGGGTGTCCAACGTCTCAAGGACTCAGGACTTAATCCTATCTTTTTACCCCATTCGTTAAAAGGCTTAGACTTTATCAAGGACCATCCTGAAGCGCGTGCAGAGGATTTGATGCAAGCCTTTTCCGATGATAGCATCGACATGATCCTATGTGCCATCGGTGGAGACGATACCTATCGTTTGTTGCCCTATCTTTTTGAAAATGACCAACTAGGAAAAGTTATCAAACAAAAGATTTTTCTTGGCTTCTCAGATACAACCATGAACCATCTCATGTTGCATAAACTAGGAATCAAGACTTTTTATGGGCAATCCTTTTTAGCAGATATTTGTGAATTGGACAAGGATATGTTGCCCTATAGCTTTCACTACTTTAAAGAATTGATTGAGACTGGAAGAATCTCAGAAATCCACCCTAGTGACGTTTGGTATGAGGAACGAACTGATTTTAGTCCCAAGGCTCTGGGGACAGCTCGTGTCAGTCATGCAAACACTGGTTTTGACTTGTTGCAAGGAAATGCCCAGTTCGAGGGAGAAATCCTCGGTGGGTGTCTCGAATCCCTCTACGATATCTTTGACAATTCTCGATACGCAGATAGCACTGACCTCTGCCAAAAGTACAAACTCTTCCCTGACTTATCAGACTGGGCAGGAAAAATCCTCTTGCTAGAAACAAGCGAAGAAAAGCCTGAGTCCGAAGACTTCAAAAAGATGTTGCGAAATTTAAAGGACACTGGCATATTCGAGGTCATCAGTGGACTCTTGGTCGGAAAACCTATGGATGAAACTTTCTATGACGACTATAAAGAGGCACTATTGGATATCATTGATAGCAATATCCCGATTGTCTATAATCTGAATGTCGGCCACGCAACTCCAAGAGCCATTGTTCCCTTTGGAGTCCACGCTCATGTAGATGCACAGGAACAAGTCATTCGCTTTGACTATAACAAAAAATAAATAGTTTCTCTATTTTTGTGCTTTTGTATTGGTTTTCGTTACAATTTATATCTGAATTTATTGCATTTCGCTAATTTCTATGATATCCTTTTGAAGGAGGTGTATATGACAAAACAAAAAATTAATCGAATCGTAGGTTCTATTGGAGCCTTTATTGGAATTATAGTATTTATTGCCTACATTCCTCAAATTATCGCTAATTTACAGGGAAATAAAGCTCAACCATTTCAACCTTTATCAGCTGCTATATCTTGCTTAATCTGGGTTATTTATGGATGGACAAAAGAACCTAAGAAGGATTGGATATTAATCATTCCAAATTCAGCCGGTGTTATTTTAGGTGGAATCACTTTTCTGACTTCACTCTAACAAATATACTAGTATGTATAAAAAGCTGAGATAAATTTCTCAGCTTTTTTCTATATTCTCAGATATGCTAGCTATCTGTACACACTAATGACCGCTTTTCCACTCACAATCATTCTCATGGTCATCAACTAGGCCTGCTGCTTGTATAAAAGACAAGATGGCGACTGGGCCTGTGAACTTGAAGCCTCGTTTTTTGAGATCTTTGGCTAATCTCTCAGACAAGGGTGTTTTAGCTGGGGCTTGACGGTAATCGGGAACATCGTTAACGATCGTTTTCCCCTCAACAAAGGACCAAAGATAGGCATCAAAAGAGCCATATTCTTCCTGTAGTCGTAGAAAGGCTTGGGCGTTAGCGCGTGTAGCAAAAATCTTGGCTCTATTTCGGATGATGGCTGGATTATCCAGCAAGGCTTCCAATTCGGTATCGATCATCTCTGCGACTGCTTGAATTTGATAGCCATGAAAGGCTTCTCGGAAAGCTTGGCGTTTGTTTAGTACCGTTTCCCAAGACAGACCAGCCTGATAGGTTTCCATACACAACAACTCAAACAATGCTTGGTCATCATGGAGGGGCTGCCCCCACTCCTCATCATGATAGGCGATATAGAGCGGATTGGTCACCTTGACCCACGAACAACGTTTTGTCATGCTCTGCTCCTATTTGACCAACATTTTAAGGGCCGACTTGATATAGTTCTCAGCTGTATCTGTCGTTCCTTCAAAGAATTTCTTGATTTTCTTGAGTTCGGTCGCCTTGTAGCCCAGAGCCAACATGGCTTCCATGGCTTCTTCCAATTCTTGGTTTTCAGCGCTAGCTTGCACTGCGACCTTGGCAGGAAGGTCATCTCCTGCAACTACTACCTTGCCTTCCAAGTCTAGCACCATCTGCTGGGCTGTTTTCTTGCCAATTTTAGGGAACTTGGTCAAGTAGGTGATATTCTTGGTTTCAATGGCTTGAACCAAGCCAGCATTGTCATCGGCAGCGATAATAGCAAGAGCTGATACAGGACCAATCCCAGATACCGAAATCAAACTGAGAAAGAGCTTTTTCTCGTCTTCTGAGCGAAATCCATAAAGCAGATGAGCGTCCTCACGTACGACCTGATGCACATAAATTTGAGCTTCTTGGTTAACCTGACCTGAATAAGCATAAGGATTGGCCACATGCAGGATATAACCGATACCGTTGACTTCAAGAACAATGTATTTAGCAGTGATTTTGGTAATGATTCCTTTTAAATATTCGTACATAATTTTCCTTTTAGTTTAATATTTCCCCAACTCACGGAGACTGGTGTGATTTTCCTGAATACGTCGGAACATCTTTTCCATATCCGACTTGGTAAAATGCACCAAAACAGGACGTCCGTGGGGACAGTTGTAGGGATTATCACATCGAGAGAGCTGATAAAGGAGCTGTCTAGCTGAATGATCATCGATACGATGGTTGGCCTTGATAGATCGCTTGCAGGACATCATGATGGCTAGCTCTGCTCGGTATTTCTTGATCGAAACTTCCTTGGTCAAGAGTAGCATGTCGCACATTTCATAGATGCCTGATTCAATCTCTTCTTCTGCCATCCAAATAGGATGTTCACGTAAAATAAATTGATTTTCCCCGTACTCTGCTAGAAAGACACCCACTTCCTCTAAGAGAGGCATTCTTTCCTTGAGACGGAGGGCATCATCCGCTGGAAATTCAAAGATATAGGGCACTAGGAGTTGTTGCTGACTCTGGTCAACATTGCCAATGCTTTCACGGTATTCCTCGTATTTGACCCGTTCCTGAGCCGCATGCTGGTCTATGATGTAAAGTCCATCTCGCCCTTGGGCAAAGAGATAAGTCCCGTGCATCTGACCGAAAAATTCCAACTCTGGGAAGCTTGATGATTCTTCTCGCTCCAGCTTATCATAGGCCTTATCCAGACTGGTTAAATCTAGCTCTGGGTGATCTAGCTGGTCGTAGTTAGCAGGCTTTCTCTCTGCAAAATGCAGTTTTGCTGGCTTGGTCAATTGGTCCAAGGTTTCCTTGGCAAAGAGGGTTAGATCCTGTCCTTCATCAGTCAATTCTACCTGATAATCAGCCACCTCAGCTTGACTAGGTCTTGTCGGCTCAGTTTTCTCATAGTAGAGCGTATTTTCTTTGAGTGGGAGAATGGTCTGCTCCACCTTCTCACGATTGCGCACGGTCGATTTGGCAAGATTTTCCAAGGCATCTGGTATCAAGGTTTGTTCCTTGAGGCTATTTGCAATAGCTTCTGAAACCAGGGTCATCAGTTCTTTTTCCTTGGAAATCCGCACCTCTTGCTTGGTTGGATGCACATTGACATCTGCTAGATAAGGGTCGATATGGATGTGAATGACAGCCAGTGGAAAACGGCCCACCATGAGCTTACTGCCATAGCCATCAAGAATTGCACGATTGAGTAAAAAGTTCTTGATATAACGGCCATTGATGAAGAGACTGATATAGTTGCGGTTGGCTCTAGTTAACTCAGGCAAGGACACAAAACCTGAAATTTCGAAATCAAGGTCAGAATTTTCAATTTCAATCATCTTCTTGGCACTCGCCAAACCGTAAATCCCTGCGATAGCTTGGCGCAATTGACCAGTCCCAGCTGTCCGCGTCATTTCCTTGCCATCACTAATCAAGCTGAAAGAAATCTCAGGATGGGCCAAGCCCAGACGGTTGACAATATCAATGATATGAGACAACTCCGCCTGCTGGCTCTTCATATACTTGAGGCGGGCAGGCGTGTTGAAAAAAAGGTCCTCCACACAAACCTTGGTTCCCACCGGACTGGTCGCTGGGATGATTTCTTCTACTTCTCCCCCACGCGCAACGAGCTTAGTCCCATGACTCTCACCATCCATCGCCGTCAACAGAGTCAGTACACTGACAGACGCGATAGAAGGAAGGGCTTCACCACGAAAACCAAGCGTCCGAATCCGAAAGAGATCTGCTTGATTTTTTATCTTACTAGTCGCATGACGACGCAGGGCCAATTCCACCTCATTGTGGGCAATTCCATGACCATTATCTGTGATTTGAATCTTCTTGAGACCAGCTTCTTCAATTTCAACGATAATCTGACTAGAACCCGCGTCAATGGCGTTTTCTACCAGCTCCTTAACAACGCTAGCTGGACGCTCGATAACCTCTCCAGCCGCGATTTGGTTTGCCAACACCTCTGGCAATTCAATAATATGAGACATTTTTCAGCCCCTTTCCGTATCTATTTTCCTAGAAATTGATTAGTGCTATTATACCATATTTCAGATAGGACAGAAAAGCAAGCACCACATAGGATACAAATCCCTCCACATAGACAAAGTCCCTTGCAAGGGGCTGAAAAATAGTGTTTAATAAAGGTGTACAAGAAGTGATCACAATTTTGTATGAAAAACAAGGAGAGAAATTTATGAAAGTAGAACTACAGATTAGTGAAACTTACGAAGAGGAAAGACTGATTGTCCAAGCGCCTCAAGAAACCGATAAAATCCAGAAAGTCATCGAGTTCGCAGAAAATCTTGACCGAACAGAAACAATTAAAGGGAAAATCGATAATCAGGTCTATCTAGTTAAGATTGGTAAGATACAACGCTTCTATATCGAGAATCGAAAGGTTCTAGCAGAAACGGCGAATCAGACCTACACCATTGATTTGCGACTCTATCAGGTCCTTGAAATTCTGCCAACAACTTTTATTCAAATTTCCCAATCAGAAATCATCAATATCGACTCCATCTCCCATCTCAAGCTTACGCCCAACGGCCTGGTTGAAATTTTCTTGAAAAACGAAAGCTTCACCTACTCTTCACGCCGTTATCTAAAAACCATCAAGGAGAAATTAGAACTATGAAAAAACAAATCTTCCACGACGCAGCTACTGGTGTCCTCATCGGCCTCATCCTCTCTATCATCTTTTCACTCATTTATGCACCAAATACCTACGCACCACTAAATCCCTACTCTATCATCGGCCAAGTGATGGCTCAACATCAGGTTCACGGTGCCCTAATCTTGCTCTACTGTACCCTTATCTGGGCAGCCATCGGCATTCTCTTTAGTTTTGGCAATAACTTGTTCAAGCGTGACTGGAGCATGCTTCGTGCGACGCTTTCCCATTTCTTCCTTATGCTGGCTGGCTTTATCCCATTAGCAACCCTAGCAGGTTGGTTCCCCTTCCACTGGATTTTCTATCTCCAACTCATTATCGAGTTTGCGATTGTCTATCTCATCATCTGGGCTATTCTCTATAAAAGAGAGGCTAAAAAAGTAGATCACATCAATCAACTCTTGGAGCATAAAAAGTAAGAACCTCATAATAAGCAAAACCGAGAAAGAAACTTCTCGGTTTTTCTGTATCCTGCTGCACCTTTCTATCATAGCGGTTATTTTCAGATCTTCTTTGTAAATTTTCTGTAATTTTCTATCTTTTTTCAAAATATTCTTGCATTTTCCTAAAGTTTTTTGTAGAATATAGATTACATATCCAGATTATTCTGAAAATTCAAAAAGGAGTATTTATCATGTCGCAAGCTATTTCGTTAAATCAATCAACCTGGACAAGTAAACTAAAAGCAATGGGACCTGGAATCCTAATGGCTTCTGCCGCTGTTGGAGGTTCTCACATTGTATCTTCTACTCAAGCTGGTGGTTCTTATGGGTGGTCGCTACTCCTCTTGGTCATCTTAGCCAATGTCTTTAAATATCCATTTTTCCGTTTTGGTGCTGAATACACCGCTGATACTGGAAAGACTTTGGTTGAAGGTTATGCCGAAAAAGGAAAACTCTATCTCTGGATTTTCTTTATCCTCAATATCTTTTCGGCTATGGTCAACACAGCTGGTGTCGCCATTCTGTGCTCAGCTATCATCGCCAGCGCCTTCCCAATGATCGGTCTTAGCATCACTCAGTGGTCCCTCATTCTCGTTGCCATCATTTGGGCTATGTTACTCTTTGGAGGCTACAAACTCTTAGACGGCATGGCAAAATGGATCATGTCAGCTTTGACCATTGCAACTGTTCTTGCAGTTATCATCGCGGCGGTCAAGCATCCAGAATACAGTTCTAATTTTGTCGAGAAAACACCTTGGCAAATGGCAGCTCTACCCTTCATCGTTTCCCTCTTAGGGTGGATGCCGGCTCCTATTGAAATTTCAGCTATCAATTCACTTTGGTCTGCTGAAAAGAAAAAGACCGTCAACTTTAACACAGAGGACGCTCTATTTGACTTTAACGTTGGTTACATTGGAACAGCCATCCTAGCTGTGTTCTTTGTAGCACTGGGAGCACTAATTCAGTATCCTACAGGGCAAGCAGTTGAAGCCGCTTCAGCCAAATACATCTCTCAATTCGTGGGCATGTATGCCTCTGTTCTTGGAGAATGGTCCCGTTACTTGATTACTTTTATTGCCTTCCTATGTATCTTTGGAACAGTTATCACTGTTATCGATGGTTACTCTCGTGTCAATCAGGAATCTCTCCGACTGCTAATCAGTCAAAAAGAAGACAATCGTAAATCTTTGAACATCTGGATGACCATTACTGCTATTATCGGTATCGTCATTATCAAGTTCTTCGCTGGTCAAGTTTCAACCATGCTCCGCTTTGCCATGATTGGTTCTTTCCTGACAACACCATTCTTCGCTCTTTTAAACTACGCCTTGGTAACGCGTGAAAACAAAAATCTTCCTTCTTGGCTCAAACACCTTGCCATTGCAGGATTGATTTTCCTCTTTGGCTTCGCCATCTTCTTTATCTATGCACTCGCAATCGGAAAAGCAGGATAACTAACAAGCTCTAGATGAAGATAAGGTTTCATTTTAAGAGAAAATTCAGCAAATATTTCTATGATAAAAAGCATAAGAACAAGGTTTTGAAGACCTGAACTTATGCTTTTTTACGTTCTCAAAGACTGTTTATACTCAAAAAACAGTTGAACAACTTCAACCACCTCTTATAAGAACTTTATACTATTCGAGAATCTCTTCAAACCACGTCAGCTCTATCTGCAACCTCAAAGCTGTGCTTTGAGCAACCTGCGACTAGCTTCCTAGTTTGCTCTTTGATTTTCATTGAGTATTAATTCTCTCTTTCCAACTCATACAAATCTGCGATAATAGCTGCGACACGTTTGATATCTCCCAGCATACCTCGCATTTCAAAGTCAGCCAATACAGGGAAACCAAAACGTTGACTGTATTGCTTGGCTGTCAGGCAGTATTGGTTATTAAAGTTACGATTTCCTGAACCAACCACACCAAAACACTTACTAGCATTGTCACCATAGGCGATAAAATCCCCCACTGGTGTCGTCAAAATCTCAACATCTCCGTTATCCACGCCATTCCCACCTTCGAGGTAAGTAGGCAAAAAAGCAACATAGGGATGATCCATTTCATAGAAATCGTGACCTTCCTTTACCAAATCCTTAATATGAATCTTTTGAACCTCAATTCCCTCGTACTGGGACAAGAGATAGTCTTTCAAGCGTGTCACAAAACTCTCAGTGTTACCACTCAGACTGATATAAACTAAAGAAATTGTATTCATATGTACCTCCATGATTTTATTTTTAATCGAAAAAGAACTACCAAGATTGTAACTTGATAGCTCTTTTTTGTCAATACTTAAGCAACTTCTTCTGTTTCCTCTTCTTCAGCCAAGGTTTTCTGTTGACGCCAAATCTTGTAGAAGACAAGAGCTAGGAAAAGAACATTGATGACGATAGAGAGAATGCTAACGGCTTGTGAAATAACACTTATCCCTAAACGCATGCTTTCATCGTGAACTAACTGCACAGCGTCCTGTAAACCAACATAGCCATAAATCGAACCAATAATGGCTAGCAAAACATAGCCGACATAAGTATAGTTTGCATATTGCAAATTCTTACGAACAAGGAAGACAATCGCTACTGCAACTAAAATAGCAGATAGCACAATCAAGGCCATATTAAAAATAGAATGAGTTGATTCTGCTACTCTATAGGTGTAATTAAGCTGGTCTTCTAATTGCTGAGCACTGACCCCTGCAACTTGTTTCTGAGCGGCACGAAGAGCTTCTTTGCTAGGCAAGGGACTCAACATTCCAAACAGAGACATAGCTGAAATAAGAGCAGACAAGATTAGCAAGACCCATAGATAAATCGGTTTCTTTTTCATGATAGAACCTCCTGATATTATTATTTATATTATAGCACCTTTTGTAAGGGAATACAAATCTTATAGTATCGTTTCTACCTGTTTTCGGTAGGCTTTGGGAGACTTTCCGCACAATTTTCGGAACACTTTATAGAAATATCCAACGTTACTGTAACCAACAGCATAACAAATATCTTCGATACTGTCACTAGTTGAAAGCAAGAGCTGCTGGGCAGCCTTAATGCGTTGTTTGTTTAGTAATTCTGCGAAGGTCGAATTGGTTTCTCGCTTAATCAACTGACCTAGATAGACAGGATTGATAAAGAGATCTTTACTGATATCCTTGAGGGAAAGTTCTTTCTGATAATCACGCCCAATGACTTCCAGCACACTGACCACATTTTCATTCATACGATATTGCCCAAAGAATCGAGTCAGAGTTTCCTTGATATAAGGAACCAATTCATCGAAGGATTGAATAGCATGAATGGTTTTGACGATATTCGTCATATCATCAGCTTTGAGATGTTCAAATAAGTGGAAAACATCCATGACAAACTGGATAAAAAGCTGTTTGGTAATCGGAACACGCGGTGTATTTTCAAGAACCACCTTCTCCAAAAGATTCAACTCTTCCACGATTTGATTGAGATTCCCCTGAATGATAACCCTATAAATCGGTTCGTAGTAGGTAAAGAGACTCTCAGACTGTTTTAGATTTACAGAACCGTAAAAGAGGGCTTTCTCAGCATTCAGCTTCCAGCGTTCAAAGTGTTCTTGATAAGGAGCTTCAAAGGGAGTAACGACTAAACCATCTAGGGGTTGGTCAGAAATGAAAATCTGCCAGTCTTGACCCAAGACATAGTAGGGAATGGTGAAGGAACCTTGCTTTTCCTTGGATAGACCTATCCACCAATTCTCCTTACCACCTAAATAACTAACAAATCCAGCCTCGTCTAAATCTTGACTGAGAGTCTGACTTTTCTTTCTTCTCTCGCCGAGCTGACCTGCAATCTTCTCCAGCAGATTTCCTAACTCTACCTTATCAACAGGCTTAACCAGATAGTCCACCACACTAAGATTCATTGCTCTTTTTACATAATCAAACTCCTGATAACCTGACAGCAGGATATAGGCGGCATCTGGTAAGATCTCTTTCATTTCCCGAATCATATCAAGCCCTGTTTTGTCGGGCATATTGACATCTGAAATAATGACATCGACGGGATTGTTCTGAACATATTCTAGGGCTTCATCGGCATGACTGGCTGTTGCGACGACCTCCATATCCCACTTATCAAAGGGAATCAAACGTTTCAGACCTTCTGTCACCATGTACTCATCATCTACTAATAATACTTTATACATTTTCTCCCTTTCTACTCATCTTGAATTGTAATACGATACTGAACACCTGCTTGCTCCGCAGACTCTATAGTAATGGCATAGCGATTCCCAAAATAGAGCACAAAACGCTCGTGTACATTGACGATCCCGATAGACTGCCTTTGGGCACTGTAGCTGGCTTGGTGTTCAAAATGTCTTTGCCTTAATTTTTCTCGAATACTTGCCAGTTTTTCAACCGATATTCCACGGCCATTATCGACCACCAAAATTTCTACAAAACCATCCTGTTTAAGCGCCTTGATGCTAATCACATTATCTGTCCGTCTGTGGTCAACACCATGAGCGAAATAATTTTCTACCAGCGGTTGTAAGGTAAATTTGGGAATCTTCATATTCTCTAGTTCTGGGTCTATCTTGAAACCATAGGCAATGGACTTGGGATAGCGAACCATGCAGAGATAACTGTATTTACGGCAAAATTCTAATTCCTGTTTGAGAAGAGTTTCTCTTTCGTCAGAAATATTGTTACGTAATAGACTACTGAACTCATAAATGATATCTGCCAACTCATCTTGACTTTGCATGACTGCGTACATACGTAAAAATTCCAGCGTATTATACATAAAATGAGGATTGATTTGCGCCTGCAGGGCTCGCATATTAGCATCTTTTTGACTAATCTCTAACTGGTAAATATCATGAATGTTCTTTTCCAATCGATCCAACATATCATTGGTCGTCTCCGCGATTAGGAGCAATTCCTGATCCTTTTCAAGCGTATCAATGCGAAGACCTTCTTGTCCTTGGGCAATAGCTTGGATAGAATCCACCAAATCCACTACCTGCTTTTGATAATTTGAGAAAGTCTTCCTCAAAGTCAGATAGAGAATGACAATAAAGAGAAGGCTCAAGCCCACAATCAAAGCAGAGCTAGTCACTGTTCCTTGTAAAACAAAGTTTTTGGGAACTGCCACCTGAACCTGATAGCCATGAGAGGTCACACCGACAAACCAGTTTTCATGCTCCCTATTGACCCTCTCACCAATATGAAAAATCTCCGTATCAAAAGGCGATGTCACAGTAACAGCCATCGGGATATGACCTCGGGTATTGTCTACAGCATGGTATAAGATTTCTGGATCCAAGGAGATATAAACAACCCCTATCGATTGATCCGTCGCTGGATCTAAAATAGGAACTCCAAAACTATTGGCCTCTGGTTTAAAGCCTTCCGCAAGTACCGAATGACCCCCTCTCTCATTTCTACTCGAAACATAAACTTCTTTAAAGTCCTGCAAGACGATTGCAACACCCGTTATATAGTCATTCTGAACATACAGGTCATCGATATTTTCATACAGAGAAATAGAAGTTGACGAAGCCGCTTGATGCTCCAACAGCCAATAAAAATACTCAGAAGTTGACAGGCTAAAGTACTTATAAACCCCTTGTATTCGGTCTTGATTGGCTACTAAATCTTGCGCTAGCTGGGCTGACTCGCGATAATAATACTCCACCTCTTCGACTGTTCGAGTGGTTACACGCTGGGCTACTCTTTGAGCTTCCTTTTCCCGTGAATCCCAGTCAGCGTAAGAGAGTAAGATTGCAAAACTCGCAATAATAATCATCATAACTGAACTGTAGGTTCTCAGAAGCGTATGTAGCCAAAACTGCTTCATTCTACTTTGTCGCCAATTTTTCATGGATACTTTCATAGACCGGTTCCAACATATCACTGATAAAGAAATGCCACATCCCAATTCCTACAAAGAAAAGTAGGGCAGGCATATAGTAACCAATTGCCACAAGTAGCACTGTGCCAAGGAGAACCTTTGCCACAGCCGCTAAGCTCATAAAGATGCCAATCAAGGATAATTTGAGACTATTTCGATAAGACAAGCCAAAATAAACTTGCAATTTCAAAGATA
Source organism: Streptococcus sp. K0074 (assembly GCF_048843365.1). Lineage (GTDB taxonomy): Bacteria > Bacillota > Bacilli > Lactobacillales > Streptococcaceae > Streptococcus > Streptococcus mitis_BM. Next base: position 394,389 of record NZ_CP184836.1, on the reverse strand, counting down.
CTGTATAAGCCAAAAAGATCAGGGCAACTACTAGAACATTTAAAAAGGTCGCAATCAAATGAATAATAGTCTGATGAGGCAATTGCACCAAGAGATACAGGCCATATACCAAAACTAGATCCACCCCTAAAAAGCTATAGAAAATCAGGTTGCTTGAGACGAAATTTTGCTTATAAAGAGACCACGCCTCCTTCAAACTGTATTCCCGAAAGCTATAACCATGTTCTGCATATAGGCTCATCAAGGTGGCACTAGCCGGCGCTAGACCAAGGATAATCCCTCCTGCTAAAGTTAATAGCCAAAAGAAGGCTGTCGCAATCATCCCTAAAAAGAAACGATTAAAGACAAAGTCTAAAAATCTCCCCATGATATCCTCCTAAAAATAACTATGAAACTATTATATCATATTTCAAGCGTTTTCAAAAACTTCTAGTGCCCATTTACAATCCCATCAAACCGTGATACAATGAGAATTGTGAAAAAATGATCAGGAGACAATTCATGAAGAAATCTATCTTAACTACACTGCTTTTTGCAGTTCTTTACTTCCTCTGCATGGGGATTGGTGTCCTTTTGGGCAATCTCTTTGACCAAACTGGAAACATGTTTTATGCGCCTGCTTTTACTGCCCTTGTCGGCGGTAGCGTCTATATGATTCTGGTCGCAAAAGTTCCGCGCTTTGGAGCCATTACCACTATCGGCCTTGTCATCGCCCTCTTTTTCTTGGGAACTAAACACGGTGCTGGTGCCTTCCTTCCTGGAATTATCTGTGGTCTGCTAGCAGATGGAGTAGCTAACCTAGGAAAATACAAGGACCAAACAAAGAATTTCCTTTCTTTCATACTCTTTGCCTTTAGCTCAACTGGTCCAATCTTACTTATGTGGATTGCCCCCAAAGCCTATATAGCAACCCTTCTAGCAAGAGGAAAATCCCAAGAATATATCGACCGTATCATGGTTGCTCCAAATCCTGGAACCATCCTTCTATTTATCGCAAGTGTTGTCATCGGAGCCCTAGTGGGGGCCTTGATTGGACAAGCCTTGAGTAAAAAATTTGCACAGAAAATCTGATTACTAAAAAAGAGCCACACGGCTCTTTTTTATTTATGACTCAATTTTTTGGTCAAGAAATCTCCCAAAAATTGGATTGCAAAGATAATCAAAATGATAATGATGGTTGCTAAGATGGTCACATCGTGATTGTAGCGGTTAAATCCATAAGCGATAGCTACGTTACCGATACCACCAGCTCCAACCGCACCGGCCATAGCTGTTTCACCAACAAGGGAAATCAAGGTCACAGTCGTCACACGAATCAAATCTGGCAGACCTTCTGATAGGTAAACACCCACGATATCCCAGAATGTCGCTCCGCTAGCTTGAGCCGCCTCAATGACACCACCATCTAGCTCAGCCAATACCACCTGTACTTGACGGGCAAAGAAGGCAAAGACCGCAAAAGATAGCGGTACGATAGCCGCATTTGGACCAATGCTTGTTCCTACGATTAGATGAGAGAAGGGTGACAAGACTGCCAAGAGAATGATAAATGGAACCGCACGGAAAATAGACGTGATTTTATCTAAAATCCAGAAAACGACCTTATTTTCCAAGACACCACCTGGCGCTGTCAAGACAAGGAAGAGACCTGCCACTAGCCCCAAGAAACCTCCGATGATGAAGGAAAGAACTGTCATATAGAGGGTTAGGTAGATGGCTGTTCCCCAGCCTGCTTGACCAGCCCAGCCCATTTTATAAACATTTGGTAAATAGGTTTGAATCAATGATTCCATCTTACTGTCCTCCCTTCAATACTTTTAGTTGTACGCCTGCTTGACGAATGGCTTCTTGGGCACCTGCTAGCGCTGCTTTTTCACCTGACAAGACCACAACTAATTCTCCAACAGGAGTACCATCGAGGATTTCAATATTTCCATAGAGGATATTAGCCGTTACTTGATAATGCTTGTACAATTCATTCAAAAGTGGCTCGTCTGTTGAAGCACCTGCATACTTGAGTTGAACTAAAAGACTGTTTTCAGACAGATGTTGCACAATTTCTTGCTTCTCGATTTTGACCATGGCTTCGTCAATACCTGTAGCTGTTGAGATAAAGTCTTGAGTCAAAGGTTGTTTAGGGTCTGAGAAGATTTCAAGAACACTACCCTCTTCAATCAAATGCCCGCCCTGCATAACTGCCACACGGTTGGCAATGTCTTTGACAATCTGCATTTCATGCGTAATCAAGACAACAGTCAAGCCTAATTTTTGGTTCAAATCTTGCAACAAGGCCAAAATCTGCTTGGTTGTCTTAGGGTCAAGGGCAGAAGTTGACTCATCTGAAATCAAGATTTTTGGATCATTGGCCAAGGCACGCGCAATGGCCACACGCTGTTTTTGCCCTCCAGATAATTGTGAAGGGTAATTTTCAGCACGGTCTGCCAAGCCAACCAAGTCCAACAACTTGGCTACTTTCGCCTTCTTTTCTTCCTTGCTGAGTCCAGAATGTTTAAGGGCAAAGGCTACATTCTCCTCTGCTGTCTTTTGGCTCATCAGGTTGAAATGCTGGAAAATCATTCCAATATCTTGACGTTTACGACGCAACTGCTCGGCCGTCAAGGTCACCTTACCATCAAAAATCACATCGTCGTCAATGGTAATTTTCCCTGCAGATGGTTTTTGCAAGAGGTTAATCACCCGTACAAGGGTTGATTTCCCTGCTCCAGAATATCCAACGATTCCGTAGATATCCCCTTCTTGGATGTGAATGGTCACATCCTTGACCGCTGTGATAGTTCTCTTTTTTTGATGAAAAGTCACATCGATCTGATCTAACTTGATAATATCTCTACTCATAGCTTCTAATCAGCTCCTCTACTAATTCAATATGGGTGTAGTAATCGGCGATTCGCACATTTTCATCTCCACCGTGGTCTCGGCTATTGGCATTTCCTAGACCAAAAGCTACCATTGGTACCTCTAGGGCATCAAAGACCGTATGCATAGGCCCTGTCCCCGCTGTTGTCGGCAAGACTGAAACGCCCTGTGGATAGAATTTCTTTGCCAACTCGATTACATTGAGAATGGCTGGCGCGCTCATATCGCTTCGATAGCTCATCTCTCCCAAGGTATAGTATAATTCTACCTTATCAAAGCCATTTTTGTCTAGCTGTTTCCGAATTTTTTCCAGAACATCATGCGGTTCTAAGCCAGGAACCAAACGAACTTCTAGCTTGGCACTAGCTTCTGCAGGCAAAATCGTTTTAACTCCTTGCCCTTGATAACCTGACTGAATCCCTTCGATATTAAGGGCTGGCTCGAAAAAGAAACGTTTTAGAAAGGCTGCGCGGTCCTCTTGTAAAAGAGGCAATTCCAAACCATAAATCTGGCTGATTTCCCCTGGATTTCGTTGGGCATAAGTATCTACCAAGCCTAATTCTCGTTCATTTGGCTCTTGTACTTTTTCGTACAAACCTTCAACCAAGATACGGCCATCTGCTGCACGAAGAGACTGTAAGGCTTGAAGGAGGTACCACGGAGCTGATTCCACAACCCCACCATAACTAGAGTGGATATCCACATCAGCACTTTTTACCTTGGCATCAAAGGTCACAATCCCCTTATTTCCACCAGAAATTTCTAGCTGTTCCAAGGCATTTTTGGTTCCTTGTTCCCAGACCAATAAATCCGCACCACGGAGTTTGTCCGCATGTTTTTCCAGATACTTATCCAGGTCTGTCGAAGCCGATTCCTCCGCTCCCTCCATGATAAAACTGATATTGACAGGCAGGTCATCGTGGTGCTGCATGTATTTTCTCAAAGCACTTAAACGAGCCGTGATATGACCTTTATCATCGTCAACCCCACGCCCATACATGAAGCCATCGCGGACCGAAAGCGTAAAAGGATCCTCTGTCCACACCTGATCCCCATCCGCTGGCACAGTGTCATAGTGGTTATAGAAAATCAAGGTTTTGGCATCTGGACGCGAACTCTTGAAATGTGCCATGACAAAGGGCGCCGTATAAGTATCATCAATCTCCACTTCAGCCCCAACGCGCTTGAAAATCTCACCCAGATAGGTTGCGACTTCCTTAAGTCCAACCTGCTGGGCAAAGACCGATTTCTTAGAAATCAAGGTACGCAAAACCTCAAAATAATGCTGGGCTACATGATCCTTTTCAAATTTTTCAATCTGTTCTTGTTCACTAGGAAAAACCATATTCTCTCTACCTTTCTATGAACTACTCTTCCTGACAATCCATGCTCTATACAAAAGCAAGAGGTGGAATTCTCTCTCCCACCTCCCTGTTTCTTATTACCAAACTGGTTGATCCAAACCGTCTGATGTTTCTTCGATAACTTTTTTCACTTCATCTGTGTGGTAAGCTGCGATCACTTTCTTGATAGCATCAGCCTTAGGTGATGATTCCCAATCTTTTTTCGCAACGATGATGTTATACCATTGTTTTGAGTTTTCATCAGCTTGTTCTTTGAAAAGTGCTTTCTTGTAGTCCAATTTTGCTTCTGTAACGAAAGTATTGTTTACAACGGCAGCGTCAACTGATGACAATGAACGAGCTGTTTGGCTAGCGTCCAATTCAGTGATTTTCAAGTTCTTTGGATTTTCTTTGATGTTAGCAACTGTTGCAAGAGCAGTTCCTGAAACGTCCAATTTAATCAAGCCAGCTGATTGAAGCAAGTAAAGCGCACGGCTTTCGTTTGTAGCATCGTTTGGTACAGCGATTTCTCCGTTTGCTGGGATGTCTTCTACTTTAGTGTACTTGTTGTCACTTCCATTCAAACCTGAGTAAAGGCGAATTGGAGAGATGTAAGTATCTGCAATCGCTACAAGGTCTTTTCCGTTTTCTTTGTTCCAGTTGTTCAAGAAGTTGTAGTGTTGGAAAGCGTTCAAGTCTACTTCGCCATCAGCAGTTGCCTTGTTTGGTTGTGAGTAGTCTGTGAACTCTGTAAATTCCAAGGTGATTCCGTCTTTTTTAACCAATTCTTGGATTTTGTCCCAACGTTTTTCTTCAGAACCGCTACGGTTAACAGTTGCGATTTTGATAGTTGTTGCATTGTCTGCTTTCTTTTCTGAGTTTCCGCAAGCTGCAAGAGCCAAACCTGCGACTGTAGCAAGAGCTGCCACACCAAGCCATTTTTTAATTTTCATGATTCTTTCTCCTTAAAAATAATACCGTACTAGTATCTCACAATTTATTTGATTTCACAAATTGTTATTAGATAGTCAGATATATAGTTTAAAACTATATCCTTAAAAACTGAGAAATCATCCACCTTATTCAGAATGGATGATTTCAAAAAATTATTTAATATCAGCTTCTGCTGGTAGGTAAGTGTCTCCGAAGAATTGTTTAGACAATTTTTCAAGAGTTCCGTCTTTGTAGAGTTCTTGGATACGTTTGTCTACAAATGTTTTCAACTCATCTTGACCTTTAGCAAGAAGTGGGTAAACATAAGGTTGTTGGTCGCTTGGAAGTTCGATCACTTTCAAGTTGTCCAAACCTTGGTCCTTGATGACTGTTTCAACACCGATTTTATCAAAAATCTTGTAGTCAAACTGGCCATCGCTCAAGCGTCCCATGATTTGTTGGAAGTCTGCTTTAGTATACTTTAGGACAGTTGGATTATCTGAGTGTTGTTTGTTGTAATCTTCTAGCTGTTTAGCAGATGTTGTCCCTTGAACAACTTCTGTTGATTTTCCACCGATATTATCAAGCGATTTGATGCTAGGGTCATCTTTTTTCACTACAAGAACGTTAGGGTTTTTAGCAGTTGGAGCTGCATAAAGGTATTTTTCAGCACGTTCTTTAGTGTAGCTGATGTTGCTAACAGCCATATTGTAACGGTCAGCATCAAGTCCTGCAAAGACTCCTGACCACTCTGTCTTCTCGAACTTGACATCATACTTGTCAGAGTCTTTAAAGATAGCGCGAACCACTTCAATTTCGTAACCAGTCAATTCGCCATTTTCTTCATAGTTGAATGGTTTTGGTGTAGCATTGGTTGCAACGATAATTTCTTTCTTGCTAGCTGCTTCTCCTTCTTTCTTAGCACCACCTGAGCAAGCTGCTAGTACACCTGCAGCAACAAGACCAAGGGCAGCAAGAGATGAGTATTTAACGATTTTTTTCATGTCATTTCCTCCAAAATAGAATACCTTATAATCTTAACAGAAAAAGACCATTTACGCCATTATATGATATCTATATCTGTGATAGGTTTTCTTTATGGCTGATTTATACTCAATGAAAATCAAAGATCAAACTAGAAAGCTAGCCGCAGGCTGTACTTGAGTACGGCAAGGTGAAGCTGACGTGGTTTGAATTTGATTTTCGAAGAGTATTAAAAGACCAAACGTAAAACTGCAATCAAGACCACTCCAAAGAGAACTGTTCCGACTAGATTGCGGTAACGAAAGGCCACCCAAGCTGTTGGAAATACGGCTAAGAAGTCCAGCCATTTGATTTGAGGAAAACTCCCAACCTTACCTGTCACTACGCTTGAAAGAATCAAGGCAAAGATAATAGAAACAGGCAAGAATTTCAAAAAACGCTCAACGATTGCAGGCAAGCCCTTATACTTGACCAAGATGAAGGGAATCATACGGGGAATCCAAGTCACCAAGCCAGAGAAAATAACTGCTAATAAAAGATACTTACTGACCATCTAAAACCACCCCCATTGTACAACCTAGCAAGGTCGCAAACAGAACAGCTAGCGACTGAGACACCACTGTTAAGAGTAAAAAGAAGGACACCGCAACAACTGCTAGGATAATGAGCAGATTGCGGACAGGAATCCGTCTTTGCATAATCTGGAATTGCGAAGCAAAAATTCCAATGAACATCCCAACCAGGGCAAAATCCAAGCCAAAGATTTCTGGATTTGGCAGCAGACCACCCAGAGCCGTTCCGACAACTGTTCCCACAAACCAAGCCACATAGCTGTTGAGATTGTTTCCGTGCATCCACATAGGATTGACCTTGTCTGTATGGGCTAACTCGCCCATCAAAACGCCATAAGTCTCATCCGTCAAGAGACTAGACATACCGATATTTTGCCAGAGACTGGTATGACGGAAATAGGTTGACGCATGCAAACTCAACAAAAAGAGACGCAAATTAATCAAAAAGACCGTCATAGCAATAGCTGCCACAGGTGCTTGAACCGCAATCAGTGCCAACATGGCAAACTGGGCACTCCCAGCATAAACAAAGAGGCTCATCAAGCCCATCTCAACAGGTGTCACATAGGGCGCACCAATAATCCCACAGGCCAAGCCAATACTGACATAACCAAGGGCCGTTGGCATGGCCGCCTGCGCCCCCTCCCAAAATCCTTTTTCTTTCATCTTTCTCCTCATATTGTCTTAATAATACTCAATGAAAATCAAAGAGCAAACTAGAAAGCTGGCCACAGGTTGCTCAAAACATTGTTTTGAGGTTGCAGATAGAAGCTGACGCAGTTTGAAGAGATTTTCGAAGAGTATAAGTAGGCTGAAAAGGCTCCAGCCATAGCATGGACTATTATAACACATTCAGGAAAGAGAAAAAAGTCTGCTGATTGTAATCAGACAGACTCCATTTTATTCTTATTTAATCTTGAAGAATTGAACAATTGCCACAATACCTTGATAAATAAAGACAAAGGCAATGGTGTAACTAATATAGAGACCGGTCATCAATGGGTGTCCCATCATGATTAAACCTGCTACGATTCCTAAAATCCCCATCCAAACTAGAGGGGTACCTACCGATTTATCCGTCTTACGAACCTTGAAACCAACGATAGTTTTTGTAATACCATTTGTCAAGGCCCATAAAGAAATGATAAATGGTACAAATGTTACCATTTCAATAAAGCTACCTGAGAACAAGGTAAGAGCGAGGATGAGGGTAACAATTCCTCCAAATAAATTCCAGCCATGCTTTTCTTCTGATTTGAAGTATTGTACAATCTCAGAAATCCCTTGAACTGCAAATACAAGTGCAAACCAGAAAGTCATGGAAGCCAAGCTAATAAGAGGATGTGCAAACATATTAAAACCTACAAAAACTGCAAAAATACCCGCAATTAGTAACAACCATTTCCAAATTTTCGACATTATTTTTCTCCTTTTTTAGAGGAATCTTCCTCTAGTATTCCATAAATCATCATATCCAAAACCTGTGATAATTGATGTTCATATCCTGAAACCAAGTCAGGCAAACTGCTATCTGACGAAACAGTTAAATAATAGGAACGAAACATATCCTGAATCAATCGCAGATAGTCCATAGCTCGTTTCTCATCAATATGCTCTTTCAGTTTGGATTCTGATATAAGTTTTTGACAAACTTGTTCATTCAAGTCCAAAAAGATAGCTTTTGGATTCTGATATAAGTTTTTGACAAACTTGTTCATTCAAGTCCAAAAAGATAGCTTTCTGTGGTGCAATGTCTGCTTCCAATTCTTCTGGTGTCGCAATCATTGCCTCAAAGAAAATGTGGCTATGTTCTGGGTATTGCTGATAAAATTGGTGACGTCTTTCCATATAATCAGCTAAGGAGGGCACTTGACCTTCCACCCCCAGAAACACTGCCAAAGCTTTCTCAAAACTCTCCTGAAAACAAGTTAGATAGAGGTCTGATTTCCCTGAAAAATTATGATACAAAACTCCTTTGGAAATACCATCCACTTTACAAAGTTCATTGATGACAAAACCTTGATAGCCTTTTGTAGCAAATTCAAACAAAGCAGCGGTAATGATTTTCTCTCTTCGTAGTCTTGTTTTTTCTTCTTTTCTCATGTATTTATCTCTACATTTTTTAATTATAAACCGATTGGTCTGAAGTGTCAAGCAACTTTCTCAAAAATTTAACAGTCTGCTGATTGTAGCCATCATAAACAGACTGGAATCCAGTCTCAAACATATAATATACACATTCTTCGCTAAATGTTTTCACGGATATTCAAGAGTATGATAAAGGCAGCTAGAAGAAATAGCAATAAAACAAAGCTAACTGCCAGAGTTCCAAAGCTAGTAGCAATGGTTACCAAAGCTATTGTAAATAAGCTAGGTAAAACAACTGTAATGGCACCGATAGAGGATTGAACTGCTCCCATTGACTCCTCAGGTATTTGTTTAAAAATGAGTTCCTGTAATCGAGGAGAGAGGATACCTGCGAAAAAGGCATCCAAGGCACTAAAGATAAGAATCCAGTCAAAACGAACTGCCACAAAGCCAACTAAAAGGAGTAATTGGATAATAAGCGAGGCATATAGGGCTAGTTTTATGGAGATTGTATTCTTCAGATAGCCACTCACAAGGCTTCCGACAATAAGGGCTGACAATTCAAGGGTGGATAACAAGGCAAGAGATTGACCTGTTTGTAAATTCAAAAAGGGCTGATTCCTCAAAAACAGAGTAGAAACAGGAACTGTAACATTTATCACTGCTTGACTAATAGAGATAATAAACAAAACCAAGAGCACCTTATTCATATTCCATATCAATTTTGATGATTGGAGCAGATGCTGGCAAAAGGATTTTACAGAGAGTCCTTCTTGATAGCTAATCGTTTTTTCTACTTTCAAGAGGTCTGTTTTTATGAAAAGAATACCTAAAAATGCGATTAAAAAGGTCAGAGCATTCAGTAAGGAAATAGACTGGATAGATAGAATACCTAGTAAGACTCCTCCTAGAATATTACTGATTGTTTTCACTAAACTAACAGTTGACTGTTTAAATCCAATAGCTTCTGCCAGATGGTCTTGCCCAATAATTCTAATGAAAATCGGAGTGAGCATGGCGCCTGAAAAATAACTCAATGTGTCAGATAAGAGGTTAATCAGACAAATAAATGCTACTAATAACAAGGAAAAGGACTGCCCTGAAAGTGATAAAGAAACGATAGAGTAAAGCAAAAATTTTGCAAAACTAATCATTGTATATTTTAGGACACGATGATGTTGAAAATCCGCCAAAACTCCCAGAAAGATTTGCAGAACTTGAGGAAGGGTTTCTGAAATCGTGATCAGTAAAATCGCCAAAGGGGCAAAAGATGCATCTGCCACATAATTCAAAAAGGCCAGATAAAAAATCGTATCCCCAACCGTTGAAATCCACTGGTTGATGGTTAATTGCCTAAAATTTCTATTTTGAAGAAATACTTTCATCACAACTCCTTTTAAAGTTCCAGTGTATAGAAAACAAGACTTGGTTTAATATTGAACTCCAAGCCTTGCTCATATTCAGATTCATCCATTATATGATGTTCATGCCGTATTTTATAATAAATCATATCTTAAAAATACCAGACCACACTATTCCCTGCTTGTATTTAGCTTCTTTCTTTTGGACAAATTTTGCTAAATCCAACAACTCTGTCGGCGGTTCACCTTTAAAGCTCAACAATTCTTTAGAGACGGCAAAAGAAAGACGTACAGCTAACAAATCTTCATTAGTACTAGAGAACTGTTTTGCTGTTTCCAGCAATTGCTTCCTAAATTCTTCCGTCAAGCTAATTTCTTTATTATTGTATAGGGAATGAATTAACATTTGTAACTGACTTTGTTTTTCCATCGTTTACCTCATTTTATCTAGGACGCCAAGTTTCACTTTTAGTCCAGCCATTTACAGTATGCTCATAATTAAACATATACTGTACGAATTCCCATCTATAAACCACTTCTGCGACTTAGGATCTGCTTGAAGTGCTTTACAAGGATAGTATAACACGAAAATTAGCTTATTTTAGAAAATCGCATATTTGATATTTTTTCTTATAGAAATTTCAGATTTGCAATTGTTGACTACTCAATAAGTTCTTTGTATTGCTTCAAACGCAATGCGAAGAGGGCTGTTAATTGTGGATTTTCTAATACTTGCAGAGATTGGATAAAGTGTTCAATCTCTTTTTGATTGTTTCCTTTGGTTTGAAGGAAAATACTCATTTTCTTTAAAAATTGCCTCAATACTTTTTCAAAAACATCGTATGGACGAAGCATACTCTCCAGCTCAGCTTCAAAGATTGGGATGTAAGAGAAAAGTTTGCGCTCCATGAGCTCTGATATAATATTCAGAAATCCACTTTTCATATACAGTCTATTATGTACCAACTCTTTAAATTCCTTAGATTTCTCAAGTAAAGTGGTTGATAAAAATATCAAATCTTGATTGCTCAAGAAAGGCATGGTATTACAGAATATATAGAGTTCAAACCAGGTCCAAGACTCAATAGCGTAGAGGTAGGTAGTTAAAAACTCGCTATCCTCCTCTGCTAGCGGATAGCTTTTATCTAAGGAATGGATAGCATCTTTAATCACAATGGCATTCAAACGACGATAGGTCTCTGCCATCTGTTCTTGCTTGATTTTCTCCAACAGTTGCTCTAAGCCAGCGATATCTTGGTGGGCAAAGCGATCCACAACCTTTCTGCCAAATCGCATATGTGGAGATTCTTGATAGTTGTTGAGTTTGTGCCCAAATTCATCAAAGGTCACATTGATCCCTTGGATAGCTAGGATTAGCTTGTCCGCAGATAGCATAGACTGCCCTAGTTCAAACTTGGACAACTGAGAAGCTGTTAGTCCCTCACAGGCCACATCTGACTGCTTGAGTTTTCTCGCCAAGCGCAATTCCTTGTAAAATTCCCCCAATTCCATTCTCTCAATCATCTGACTACCTCCTAGCTTTTGCATATTATATCATTATTTTTATGGTTTTGTCAAAATATTCTGACATTTAAGAGAGCAAAAAAGCCAGCCTTAAGCTGACTCCTTATTCCATGGTATCAAAAGCGAGACTTGGTTTGGCATTGAGGTCCAAGTTTGCAAAGTTTTCTTTGTTCCACTCGCTGACGCTGGCATAGGCAATCATACCTGCATTGTCTCCGCAGAGGCGCAGAGGTGGGATGATAACCTTAACATCTGTGATTTCGGCCGCTAGGCGTTCTCTGAGACCTTTATTGGCTGCCACACCACCTGCCACGACTAGAGTTTTAACAGGGTATTTCTCCAAAGCCTTCTTAGTTTTTGCCATGAGAATATCCAGGACAGCTGCTTGGAAGGATGCACACAAGTCCTCTGTAGACAGACTTTCTCCCTTTTGCTCGGCATTATGGTGAAGATTGATAAAGGCAGATTTCAAACCTGAGAATGAAAACTCCAGATTATCTTCCTTAATCATGGCACGAGGAAAGTCATAAATATCCTGCCCCTGATGAGCCAGCTCGTCAATCTCACGACCGGCAGGATAGGTCAAGCCCATGACACGGCCGACCTTATCATAGGCCTCACCAACCGCGTCATCTCGCGTTTCCCCAACAATCTTGTAGTCACCAGCCTCCGAAACATAAACCAACTCTGTGTGTCCACCGCTGACCAAGAGGGCTAGCAAGGGAAACTCCAAAGGCTCCACGCTCTGAGCTGCCATAAGGTGACCAGCCATGTGGTTAACGGGAATCAGCGGAAGTCCATGTGCCCAAGCAAAGGCCTTAGCAGCTGATAAACCAACTAGTAAAGCTCCCACCAAGCCAGGTCCATAGGTAACCGCCACAGCTGTTACATCGTCTTCGGTAATCCCTGCTTCTGCCAACGCCTCCTCGATGCAGGCTGTAATGACCTCGACATGGTGACGACTGGCTACTTCTGGCACTACGCCCCCAAAACGTTTGTGGCTCTCAATTTGACTAGCAATGACATTAGACAAGAGCTCATCGTCGTTTTTCAAGACGGCGACACTGGTCTCATCACAGGATGTCTCAAATGCTAAAATATATCTATCCTTCATCTATTTCTCTCTTCATGATAATGGCATCCTCGACTGGATCATGGTAATAAGCCTTTCGCTCAGCGATGACTGCCATCTTTTCTTTCTTGTAAAATGCTTGTGCTCGGTGATTTGACTTTCTGACTTCGAGGAAAATCTCCTTGTCTGTCGGCAATTGAGCAAACAAGGCTGATGCAATTCCCTGACCCTGATAGGTTTGTTTGACAGCGATTTGCAGGACTTCTGCCTCAAAAAGATTCTCCTGCACAGCTAGAAAGCCAATCACTTCTTCCCCATCATAAGCTAGAGCATACCAAGTCTGGTCTTGGGACAGGTCTGCTTGGATTTGTTCCAGCGTCCAAGGACTGACTGGGTAAACATCAGCCATGACTGCGTAGATGGCTTGAGTCAAGTCAGGTTGCTGTTTGATTCGTTTGATTTCTATCATAGGCGTTTAATGTAAGACTCGCCAGACTCGGTGTGGTTCTTGAGCCAGTTTTCCTCAGCCTCAACACGCTTGAGGTAATTCGGCACAAAGTCATGCAAGGAGTCTGCTTCCTTGTCCCAAGCCAAAAGAGCAAGATTGGCTGCATTAGGCAAGGTTTCTTTGTAATTAGTCCTTGGCAAGTGTTCTTGAATCTGCTCCACAAAGGGGGCAACTTCTCCGACAAAGGTTACCTGACTAGCACCCTTGATTAGCTCAATCACTCGCTCAAAGGGCAGGTGTGCTTCTGGCATGACAGGTTTAGCATTTTCATAAAATCCTGCGTAAACATTGTTGCGACGCGCATCCATCAAGGGGACAAACAAGCCTTCTTGTTGGTATGGCACCAGAGCCAAGAGGCTAGACATACCAACCAACTCGATGTTCAGAGTGTGAGCTAAGGTTTTAGCAGTTGCTACCGCAATTCGCAAACCTGTGTAGCTACCTGGCCCTTCCGCTACCACGATTCGGTCCAAATCCTTGGGTGTCCAATCCAAACTTGCCATCAAAAAATCGATGGCAGGCATAAGGGTAATACTGTGATTTTTCTTGATATTAATCGTCGTCTCGGCAAGAACCTGCTTGTCCTCTAAAATAGCGAGAGAAAGAGCCTTGCTGGACGTATCAAAAGCTAATACTTTCATAACACATTCCTATCTTTTTGTCTGCTTACTATTATACTACAAAAGCTGGCACATGGGAATTTTCTTTATCCCCAAACAAAAATGCCTATACTTAGCTAAAAAATAATTCGCAAATAAAATTCAAAAAAATGCTCACTTTTCCTTTTCTTTTCCGAATATAAAAGTGAACAAGAAAATTGAAAGGACCTTCGTAAAAAGTTTGGTAAGTCATGCTAGATAAAAGACACATTTTTAGAAGGATAAATTTTATTATCTTTATCTCTTACAGTTTGCTCAACATTCTCAATGATTTAAACATTACTACTATCCCTTTACCAATTGATCTATCTGTTTGTATTGTTTTATTTTTATGCTTCAACTCTATTTTTGAGCAGAACAATGACTCCCATAAAAATAATAAGCCCTGAAAATTCCATTGTCATGTCATTTTAGAAAAATACAAAGACCACCTCATCTTGATAGATGAGGTGGAATTTTCGTGTCGTAAATCTACTATCTCTATATCTCCAAACAAAAAGCCCCAGCATAAGCAGGGCATCTAAGCATTTAATCCAAAGTAAAATACAAACCAAACGACATAGGTTACGAGGAGAAGAAAAAGCGAGTAGAGAGTCACGAGTCCACTGAAAAAATAGGTCTCTTACTTTTAATGAAATGAAAACCGAGGAATCTCTCGTTAATTTGAGCGAGTTCCTCGGTTATTTTGTATTTATTAAGGTCATAATTCGTTTCATATTGACCACGAAGATGGTTGTGGCTGCCTGTAACTCCATGCTGAAAAGACCCGATGCTCTCGCGACATCAAAGCCATGTCTCTGTTTTAGTTCGGCATTCTTTGCTTCGATTTTATAGCGATGTCTGGCCATTTCTTTAAAATAAGGTGTTTCCTGAAATTTCTTCTGGAAAAGATGGTCGTCACTCTTAATGGCTATTGAATAAGTTTTAGACTTTGCCCCCTCCTTATAACATCCTTCCTTGGAAAGGCAACTCTTGCACTTCTCAATGTCAAAGTAATGAGTGACAACTTGATTCTTATTTTGATATTTTTTCCCTGTCCTTGCTTTGCGAACAGCCATGTGTCCTTCTGGACAGACAAATAGCCCTGCATCTTTATTAAATTCAAACGCATCCTCTTCTTTACGGTAACCTTTTGAAACTGAAGGGTTCAGTTTTGACACCAAATGAATCTTTTCTTTGCGAGCTAGTTGAATATTGTCCTTTCCTGAATAAGCCGCATCACCAATAATAGTCTCGATGTCCAGACTATTTTCCTTTGTTTTGGCATATAACTCAGGTAAATATTTCCCATCGCTTTGTTCACCAGAAGTGACCACACAAGCAGTAATAATCCGTTCATCCGTCATAGCGATATGACTTTTATATCCATAGAAAGAGCTGTCGGCTGTCTTATGTCCAAGCCTAGCCTCCTCCTTAACAGAAGCTTCCAAGTGTTCTAAGTCGTCCTCGACAGCCTCTTTTAGGTAATTGAACTTTTGAGACACAGCCGGTAGGGCTAAGAGTTCCTCGTGTTTTTCAACCACAGCCATTAATTCCTCTGTATAGGTCAACTCTGCTTCGAGGTTATCTTCCTGAGGTTTCTTTGGAAATTCTATTTTGATATCTTCTGAATGTTGATAAATTGTTTTACGTAAAGCTTTTGAACGCTCTCTAAGGATTTCTTGGGGTTTCTTATGATTATAATGAGATTTGGTGTGAGTGGCATCCACAATGAGGATTTTACTCTTAATCAAGTTATGTTCGAGTGCAATTTGAACAGACTTCTGAATCAATACATCAAGCAGTTTATCATCTTTAATTCTTAGCTTTCTAAATTTTGTCAAAGAGGATGGCTCGATAACAGAATCCTCAGGAGCTAGACCAAGAAAAAATTTAAAGGCCATATCTGACAAGGAACGTCCTACCACATCTACATCTGATAACTTATAAATATCTTTTAACAAGAGATATTTGAACATCATAATCGGTGAATAAGCTTTACGCCCAAAATCGGGACGATAATTCTTTTCTAGTTCATCATAAATAAAGCTAAAATCACAGAGTTCAGTTAGCTGACGTAAAAAGTGGGTTTTAGGAACCACGATATCATACAAACTAGAATAAGGACTGACATCCATAGTTAACTGATTATCAAGCATTATTTCACCTCATCTCTAGTATAACAAAAAAGCCATCAATTTAATGACTTTTTCAGTAGGCTCGAGAGTCACAAAGGTAATTTTCCACAAGAACTTGGTTTGTCGTCGTTCCAGTTTGGCAAATAGAAGATTCCCTCCATAAACGCAAGCAACAAAAACAATAAAAGCTACCAAGCGAGCTCCGATAGCAAAAGCAAATAAGTTATACATAGGGCAACCTCCTTGACTTAAAAACTATATGGAATTATGACAAGCAATAAATTCCACTTCCGTTATTAATATAACACATTTTCTTCGTTTTTGCAAGCGCTTACTAAAGGAATTATCCCATGACTTTCTCGTTTCCGTCTTTTACTAATTTTTCATTTTGTGGTATAATTGAAATAATTGTAACGAATCAAGGTCAATCTAGACACAAAATGGAATGAAATCAAGCAAATATCTGCTAAAAGTTTGGAATAAGCTGACCTGTAAAATAGAAAGGAACTATATGATTTACAAAGTTTTTTATCAAGAAACAAAAGAACGTAGCCCACGTCGTGAAACTACACGCGCACTTTACCTAGACATCGATGCCAACTCAGAACTTGAGGGCCGTATCGCTGCTCGCCAACTTGTCGAAGAAAATCGCCCAGAGTACAATATCGAGTATATCGAACTCTTGTCTGACAAATTGCTAGATTACGAAAAAGAAACTGGCGCCTTCGAAATTACGGAGTTCTAATATGGCCTATACTCTTAAACCTGAAGAAGTCGGCGTTTTTGCCATCGGTGGTCTGGGAGAAATCGGGAAAAACACATACGGGATTGAATACCAAGACGAGATTATCATCGTCGATGCTGGGATTAAATTCCCAGAAGATGACTTGCTTGGTATCGACTATGTTATCCCTGACTACTCTTACATAGTAGACAATATCGACCGCGTCAAGGCTGTCTTGATCACACACGGACACGAGGATCATATCGGTGGAATTCCATTCCTACTCAAGCAAGTAAATGTCCCTATCTATGCTGGACCGCTTGCCTTGGCTTTGATCCGTGGAAAACTCGAAGAACACGGTCTCTTGCGCAACGCTAAACTTTACGAAATCAACCACAACACTGAGTTGACCTTTAAAAATCTTAAGGCAACTTTCTTTAGAACCACTCACTCTATTCCAGAGCCTTTGGGGATTGTCATTCATACTCCTCAAGGGAAAATTGTCTGTACGGGTGACTTCAAGTTTGACTTAACACCAGTTGGTGAACCAGCAGATTTGCACCGTATGGCAGCCCTTGGTGAAGACGGTGTACTCTGTCTCCTGTCTGACTCAACAAATGCAGAAGTGCCAACCTTTACCAACTCTGAAAAAGTCGTTGGTCAGTCCATCATGAAGATTATCCAAGGTATTGAAGGACGTATCATCTTTGCATCCTTTGCCTCAAATATCTTCCGTCTCCAGCAAGCAACAGAAGCCGCTGTTAAGACTGGACGTAAGATCGCGGTCTTTGGTCGTTCCATGGAAAAGGCCATTGTCAACGGAATCGATCTTGGCTACATCAAAGCTCCTAAAGGAACCTTTATCGAGCCAAATGAAATCAAAGACTACCCTGCAGGCGAGGTTCTTATCCTCTGTACAGGTAGTCAGGGTGAACCTATGGCAGCCCTCTCTCGTATCGCCAACGGAACCCACCGTCAGGTGCAACTCCAACCAGGTGATACCGTTATCTTCTCTTCAAGTCCAATCCCTGGAAACACTACTAGCGTCAACAAGCTGATTAACATCATTTCAGAAGCTGGTGTCGAAGTTATCCACGGTAAGGTTAACAATATCCATACATCTGGACACGGTGGTCAGCAAGAGCAAAAACTTATGCTCCGCTTGATTAAGCCAAAATACTTCATGCCTGTCCACGGTGAATACCGCATGCAAAAAGTCCACGCTGGACTAGCGGTGGATACTGGTGTTGAAAAGGACAATATCTTTATCATGAGCAATGGTGATGTGCTTGCCCTTACTGCTGACTCAGCTCGTATCGCAGGTCATTTCAACGCCCAAGATATCTATGTCGATGGAAATCGTATCGGTGAAATCGGCGCAGCTGTCCTCAAAGATCGTCGTGATCTATCTGAAGACGGTGTCGTTCTGGCAGTCGCAACTGTTGACTTCAAAGCGCAGATGATTCTGTCTGGACCAGACATCCTCAGTCGAGGCTTTGTCTACATGAGAGAGTCTGGCGACTTGATTCGCCAAAGCCAGCGTATCCTCTTCAATGCAATTCGTATCGCACTGAAAAACAAGGATGCTAGCGTGCAATCAGTCAATGGTGCCATTGTCAACGCTATTCGCCCCTTCCTCTATGAAAATACAGAACGTGAACCAATCATCATCCCGATGATCCTCACACCAGATGAAGAATAATACTCTTTGATTTTCATTGAATACAAGATCAACAAAACAGCCCCGATTTTTCGGAGCTGTTTTTCTCTATGCTTTCTTTTCTTGATTTTTAGAAATACTACGATTTTTACCTTCCAGATACACCATCAAAATAGAAATATCTGCTGGGTTTACTCCCGAAATACGGCTGGCTTGGCCGATGGTTTCTGGATTGATAAGTTTGAACTTCTGACGAGCTTCCGTCGCAATAGAATCAATATCATCCCAATCAATATTTGCTGGAATACGTTTTTCTTCCATGCGTTTCATCTTGGCTACCTGATCCATGGCTTTGGAAATATAGCCTTCGTACTTGATTTCTGTTTCAATCAATTCGATAATCTTGTCATCCAAGTCCTCTGCTGCTGGTCCGATGAAGGCTACCACATCTTGGTAAGAAACTTCTGGACGGCGAAGGAATTCCTTGGCTGTCACTGCATCGGTCAACGGCTTGAAGCCCATCTCCTCAACCTTGGCATTTGTTTCCTTGACTGGCTTGAGTTTGATGCTATCTAGGCGCTTCATCTCATTTTCAAATTGATTTTTCTTGATTTCAAAGCGAGTCCAGCGTTCATCATCCACAAGTCCAATCTCGCGTCCCATCTCTGTTAAACGCATATCGGCATTGTCATGACGGAGAATGAGACGGTATTCAGCACGACTGGTCAATAGACGGTAGGGTTCAATGGTTCCCTTGGTCACCAAATCGTCAATCATGACCCCAATATAACCGTCACTTCGTTTTAGAATCAACTCAGGTTTACCTTGGATTTTCAGAGCGGCATTAATACCCGCGATAATTCCTTGGCCTGCTGCCTCTTCGTAACCTGATGTTCCATTTGTTTGACCAGCAGTGAAAAGTCCGGAGATTTTCTTGGTTTCCAGAGTCGCACGCAACTGATGAGGCAAGACCATATCATACTCAATGGCATAACCTGTCCGCATCATCTCTGCATTTTCCAAACCTTTGATGGAATGAACCAAGTCACGCTGGACATCCTCAGGCAGACTGGTTGAAAGTCCTTGAACATAGACTTCCTCAGTATTGCGCCCTTCTGGCTCAAGGAAGAGTTGGTGGCGTTCCTTGTCTGCAAAGCGCACAATCTTGTCCTCAATTGATGGACAGTAACGAGGTCCCACTCCCTTGACCACACCTGTAAACATAGGCGCACGGTGGAGGTTATTTTGGATAATTTCATGGCTGGTACCATTGGTGTAGGTCAACCAGCATGGCACCTGATCCTTGACATAATCCTCATCACGTGAAGTGTATGAGAAATGATTAGGCGCTTCGTCTCCTGGCTGAATTTCTGTCACATCGTAATTGATAGAAGAAGCCTTGACACGTGGAGGGGTTCCTGTCTTGAAACGACCGATTTCGAGGCCCAGTTCCTTGAGATTGTCAGCAAGGTTAATAGAAGCCAAACTGTGGTTAGGACCTGATGAGTACTTGAGGTCACCGATGATAATTTCCCCACGGAGGGCCGTCCCTGTCGTCACGATAACGGCCTTAGCAGCATATTCTTGATGGGTCGCTGTACGAACACCGACAACTTTGCCGTCTTCCACCAAAATCTCATCAATCATGGTTTGACGAAGGGTCAGATTCTCTTGATTTTCAACTGTCTTGCGCATTTCCTTAGAGTAAAGCTCCTTGTCAGCCTGCGCACGAAGGGCACGGACAGCTGGACCCTTCCCTGTGTTGAGCATCTTCATCTGGATGTAAGTCTTGTCAATGGTTTTGGCCATCTCGCCACCGAGGGCATCAACTTCACGCACGACAATCCCTTTGGCAGAACCACCGATAGAGGGGTTACAAGGCATGAAAGCCAGCATTTCAATGTTGATGGTCGCAAGTAAGACCTTACAACCCATACGGCTAGCGGCCAAGGAAGCCTCGACCCCAGCGTGTCCCGCACCGATTACAATAATATCGTATTCTTCAGTAAAATGATAAGTCATATTTCTCTCCTATTCCTCAAAATGAATGTGTCTTAGTTGGCCGCCCCAATCTGGTAGGGCTGTTTTTAGAAAGGCTGGAACTAGATTGATACCCTTAAGCTTGTCTAAGTCAATCCACTCACAGGGCTGCCTTTTCTCATCTTCCTGCATGGTCAATGGGGCATCTTCCAGCAAGTCCACCAGATAATGAAACTCGATATTGTGATAGGAAACACCGTCCTGTTCAAAACGATTTTCAACAACAAAAGCTAGCTGGCCAGCTTGAGCTTTGACACCCAGTTCTTCCCTCACTTCACGGACTACCGCGTCTTCCGTGCTTTCATTGACTTGAATCGCACCACCAATTGTGTAATACTTGCCCTTATCTTTGGTGACTAGAAGCTTGCGATTTTGAAGAATCAAAGCTGTCGCCCGAACACCAAAAACCGTATTGTCTACTTTTGTCCGAAAGTCTTGCTGAGTCATTCTTGTCCTTTCCCTTAAACGACACAAAAACAGTCAAAACTCCAAAGAAGTGCAGGACAAAAAAGCCTGCAACATCCATGAGCTTTGACCATCATTTCTATTGCTGTTATTATTGTAGCAAATTGAGAAAATTTGTCAATCTAAATGTACTGACAAACTTGTCCGTCACGGTAAGCATTGTCAATCAAGCCACCACCTAGACACTCTTCGCCATCGTAAAAGACAACTGCCTGTCCTGGTGTGATGGCGCGTTGCGGTTCTGCAAAGATAACCTCTGCCTTATCTCCTTTGACATGTACTGTCACCTTCGAATCAGGTTGACGGTAGCGGAATTTAGCCGTACATTCGAGCGTAAACTCCTCTGGCATCTCACGAGTAAAGTGGACTTGGCTAGCCTCTAGGCTGGTTGACATGAGCGAATCATGGTAGAAACCTTGGCCTACATAGAGAATATTCTTGCTTAGGTCTTTTCCGACAACGAACCAAGGAGCATTGTCTCCACCGTGTTGACCCCCGATACCGAGACCACCACGCTGACCAATCGTATAGTACATAAGGCCGGCATGCTCGCCCATATCGCGACCATCCACAGTCATCATGCGACCAGGCTGAGCTGGCAGGTAGTTGCTGAGGAAATTTTTAAAGTTCTTTTCTCCGATAAAGCAAATCCCTGTCGAGTCTTTCTTCTTAGCAGTTGCAAGGCCTGCTTCTTCTGCTAGTCTGCGAACTTCAGGCTTTTCCAAATGCCCCAGTGGGAACATGGTTTTTTGAAGTTGTTCTTGCGAAAGTTGGCTGAGGAAATAGGTTTGGTCCTTGCCATTGTCCACGCCACGAAGCATGTGAACGATGCCATCCTCATCACGTGCCACTCGGGCATAATGCCCAGTCGCTACATAGTCTGCCCCCAAGGTCATGGCATAGTCCAAAAAGGCCTTAAACTTGATTTCCTTGTTACACATAACGTCTGGATTTGGCGTGCGTCCTGCACGGTATTCCGCTAGGAAATACTCAAAAACGCGGTCCCAGTACTCTTTTTCAAAATTGACAGAGTAGTAAGGAATGCCAATCTGGTCTGCCACCGCAGCCACATCCTTGTAATCTTCGGTCGCCGTACAGACGCCGTTTTCATCTGTGTCGTCCCAGTTCTTCATGAAGATACCGATCACATCGTAGCCCTGCTCCTTGAGCAAAAGAGCCGTCACCGACGAATCAACACCACCACTCATCCCCACGACAACACGTGTTTTAGAGTTATCACTCATGGTAAGTCTCCCATCTATTCGTTTATTCACGATTGAAGGTCGTGTGTGCTTCACGATTGAAGGTCGCTTGAGCAGTATTCATTATAACATGCTTGGTTGGAGAAGACAAGAAAGAGGCTGTCAATCGACCAACCTCTTATTCTGAACCTATCAATCTAGCACTTTCTAGCTTCATTCGCTTTCTTAGCAACTGCAATCTGGTATTTCACTTGGTCAAATCCTGTACCTCCCAAAGAATTTCGTCTTTGAACAGCAGTTTTAGGTTGCAAGTAGACATAGATATCCTCGGCAATGAGGGAATGATAGGTTTGCAATTCCTCCAAAGTCCAATCTTGAATATTTTTAGCAGACTTGATAGAGTCTAGCACTAATCTTCCCACAACCTCATGAGCTTCTCTAAATGGCAAGCCTTTCCCTGCCAAATAATCTGCCAACTCAGTTGCATTTGAAAAGTCCTTCTCTGTAGACTCTTGCATTTTTTCTTTGTTCACCTGCAAGCTGGATAACATACCTGCCAACACATCAAGGGAATTTAAAATCGTTTCAACCGTATCAAACATTCCTTCCTTATCCTCTTGCAAATCCTTATTATAAGCTAAAGGCAAGGACTTCATGACTGTCAACAGTCCAAACAGATTCCCATAAACTCTACCAGTCTTTCCTCGAATCAACTCAGCCATATCTGGATTTTTCTTTTGGGGCATAATAGAGGAACCTGTTGTAAACGTATCTGACAAGGTAATGAATTGGTACTCAAAACTACACCAATTGATCATTTCTTCACAAAAACGGCTCATATGCATCATGAGTATGCTGGCATTAGACAGAAATTCTAAGATAAAATCGCGGTCACTAACAGCATCCAAAGAATTTGTATAAGGTTGCTTAAACTCTAACAAATCGCTAGACAATTGGCGATCAATGGGGAAAGTCGTCCCTGCCAAAGCTGCCGCACCTAGAGGGCATAGGTCTGTATGCTTCTGGTTAAATTCAAAACGTTCACTGTCTCTCTGAAACATATTGTAGTAAGCCATCAGGTGGTGGGCAAAACTAATAGGCTGAGCATGTTGCAGATGGGTATAGCCCGGCATGATTGTCTCCACATGATTTTCCGCCAAGTCTAATAAAACACCCTTGAGATGAGCCAGTTTATCTAGGACATGGCCTAGTTGCTCCTTGAGATATAAGTGCATATCTGTCGCAACTTGGTCATTTCGAGAACGAGCTGTATGTAACTTCCCTGCAAGGGGACCAATTTTTTCTGTCAGCAATACTTCCATATTCATGTGAATATCTTCGTTTGCGATATCAAAGTCAAGTTGGCCTGCCTCTAGCTCTTCTAAAAGCTCTTTCAAACCTTCTTGAATCTTTTCTGACTCATTCAAACTCAAAATACCCGTCTGACCCAACATCTGAACGTGGGCCAAAGAACCAATCAAGTCAAATTTAGCTAATTTCTGGTCAAAAGATATACTCGCACCAAAGCGCTCTACCCAGTCTTCGACAGTACCTTCAAAGCGACCACCCCATAATTTTGTATTCTTAGCCATATCACATCCACCTCTCTAGTCAATCGTCCTATTTGGCGCTTTTTTGAACCTCAGAATGAACCTTGGTTGGAAGTCCCCACAACTTAATAAAGCCAACAGCCGCATCTTGGTCAAAGGTATCTGCACTGGTATACGTCGCCAAATTTTCATCATAAAGTGAATTTGGTGATTTCCGAGCCACGACCTGAGCGCTCCCCTTATAGAATTTAACTTTTGCAGTCCCATTGACAACTTTTTGAGTCTCTTTAATATAAGCAATCAAGGCTTGTGTAGCTGGACTAAACCACAAAGCATTATAAATGAGATTTGATAATTCATTTTCTATAATTGGTTTAAAATGAGCCACTTCTCTCACAAGCGTCAAGTCCTCAATTTCCTTATGAGCTGTCAGCAAGGTCACTGCCCCTGGACACTCATAGATTTCTCTTGATTTAATCCCAACCAAACGATTTTCCACGTGGTCAATCCGTCCAACCCCATGTTTTCCAGCTATTTCATTGAGTTTTTGAATCAAATCCGCCAATTTTAGCCCTTCTCCATTGAGGGAAACTGGAACACCTTCACTAAACTCAATATCAATGTATTCTGGCATATCTGGAGCTTGCTCTGGAGAAGTTGTGATGCCAAAGGCTTCTTCTGGAGCCTGATTCCATGGATTTTCCAAAATACCACACTCATTGGCACGTCCCCAAAGATTTTGGTCAACAGAGTAGGGATTGTCAAGGTCAGCAGGAACAGGTACCCCATTTTCCTTGGCATAATGAATTTCTTCCTCCCGAGACCATTTCCATTCACGAACTGGCGCAATCACTTTTAAATTGGGATCCAAGGCTGCAATGGATACTTCAAAACGTACTTGGTCATTCCCCTTACCTGTACAACCATGAGCAATTGTAGTCGCTCCTGTCTGATGTGCAATTTCAACCAATTTTTTAGAAATAAGAGGGCGGCTCAAGGCAGATACCAAGGGGTATTTTTGTTCATAGTAGGCATGTGACTGGAGAGCCACTAGCACATAATCTGTAGCAAACTCGTCCTTAACATCAATGACATAAGATTCGACTGCTCCAACCTTGAGAGCCTTATCATGGATGAAATCTAAGTCTTTCCCTTCACCCACATCCATACAAACTGCAACAACATCATAGTCTTTCTTTAGCCAGGTAATCGCAACTGATGTGTCTAAACCGCCAGAATAGGCCAAAATTACTTTTTCTTTACTCATGTTCTTTTCCTTCTTTCTATTTTTCAATGGATGCTTTGAAGGCATCCTCAATGAGTTTGTCTAATTCCCCAGACTCCTTCAACTTTTGAATGGTTTTATCGACTGCCTCTTTCAATTCCTTGCTATCTTTTTTCATAGCGACCGCGTAGGAATCATCTTGCTCTTTTTCAAAATTGAGGTCTGCGATTGCTAAATCAGGATTATTTTCCACAAATCCCTTGGCAACTGGTTCTTCAAAGATAACAGCATCCACTTGTCCTGATTTTAAATCTGTAATTAAATTCCCATTTTTAGGCAGAGATACGAGGGAAGAATTTTGAAGCAAATCTTTCGCCATCGTCTCTTGAATCGAACCTTTCTGCGCTCCAACCTTTTTCTGCGCCAAGTCGTTTACAGACTGATAAGTAGGCAAGTCAGATTTTTTGACAATTACCTTATTTTTTGAAGTATAGTAGGGAGTTGAAAAATCGAATACCTTGCTCCGTTCATCTGTCTTAGAAACACCAGATATGGCAAGATCGGCTTTTCCTGATTGAACACTAGCCAGTACATTGTCAAAACTCATGGGAGATAGTTCCAATTCGACACCTAGTTCTGTTGCGATAGCCTTGGCTAATTCGATATCTGAACCCACAATCTGATTTTTCCCATCAACCACTTTTTGGTATTCAAATGGAGCAAAATCTGGATTGAGGGCTACAACCAATTTTCCTTTGGACTTGATAGCTTCAATTCCAGCCGATTGATTGTTACTACAAGCAAATAGTAGGGGGAGCATCACTAAACCAAACATCGTCATCAACACCTTCTTCATCTTATTCATAACAAAGCCTCCTTTATGTTTATTCTTTTTGGTTGTATAAATAATACTCCTATGCTCATCATTTGTCAAGTCTAAATTGAAAAAATTTTCAATTCGAAACAAAAAAACCTAGAAATACTACATAAAAATGTCATTCCTAGGCGTATTTATGCTATTTCTCTCTAAAAAACATGAGTATTCAGCCAATCAAAAGAAGCCGAACGAACTCATTTCCCCTCGCCCAATTCAATGATCCGATGACATTGTTGGGCTACATAAGCATCGTGGGTCACAATAATAACTGTTTTCCCCTCGCGATTCATCTCTAAGAGAAACTTCAAGACCAAATCTCTATTTTCAGGATCCAGCGAACCTGTAGGTTCATCGGCTAAAATCAGCTGGCTAGGTTTTAAGATGGCTCTAGCAACTGCAATTCGTTGTTGCTCCCCACCAGACAACTCGGAGACCTTTTGATGCAAAGTAGCTGACAAACCTACTCTCTCTAAAATCTCTTCCACCTTTTTGAGCTTGTCTTTCTTAGACAATTTTACATATTTCAGCGCCAGCATGAGATTGTACTCGACCGTTTCATCATCAATCAGGGCAAAATTTTGAAACAGATAAGAGATATGTTCACGGATTATTGTTTGTGACTTAGCAGAATTGACTGCTAGATTTGTCTGGCCAAAAATCTCATACCGTCCGCTATAATCACCATCTATCAAACCTAATAAATTTAACAAGGTCGACTTACCACTACCACTCTTACCAACAATGGCTACCAAATCCCCCTGATCAATCCTGAGAGATAAGTTATCCAAAATCACTTTTCCCCCAATGGTTTTGGTAATATTTTCCAACTCAATCATAAGATGCCCCCTTTCAATAATTCTACTAGACTTCTTTTCTCCATCGTAGAAGCCAAGCCTAGCACAAATAGTATATCCAAACATGTAAAGCCTGCAAACAGTAGAAGTGGCAAGAGCGCATGGGCAAAGAAAATCAAGACTAGAAGAGGCAGACTATAGCCCAGCAAGAGCAGAACTAAGAGAGGACGGTAGCGATCGACCAGTTTCCACCCCATAAACTTCTTGGTAATGATATCTGTTCGCTTCAATAAGAAAGTTGTTACTAGTAAGAAGTAGGAAATCATCATGCTAAGGAGACCAAACAAAGCAAAGAGTATATTAAGATTTCGAACTGCATCTCGATAAGAATCTACTTTCTCTTGTTGAATGGCTTGAATCGATGAAAATTTTAAATAATTCCCATCTGACAATTTCTCAACTAACTCTGTAATCTCTTTTTGATGTTGAACCGTATTTTCAATTTTAATCGGATTATTTAAGCCAGTTGTTGACAGGGAGGCTTTCTCATCCCACATCATATCAGAATCATTGACCAAGCTAATAATTGGATTGGAGAGATTTTCCTTTCGCTTATCACTATATGGGAAAAATGACCAATCTCCTTCATAATAGGCAATCTCGACATCCATATCTTCTATTGTTTTCTTTTGCTGATCTTCATACCTCATAGAAAGATAGGCTATGGATTTTCCCAAGAACTGATTCTTGCCTTCTTGTCCTTTATCACTGGCTGGCATCAAAATAACTTTTTTAGTGCCGGTATCTGGTAACTTGAATCCCTTGCTCTTTAGAAAATTGCTATTAGCATAGTAAACATCTACCTTATCAGGCAGTTGGTAGTTCTGCACTTGTTCTGCTTTGATGACTGGTTTGATAGGAAGACTCGTACTTCGCACATAGTTTACTTGTGTTTTTGCTAGCAAGTCTTGATAAAATTGGTAGAAATAATCTGTAGATTTCCCTGAACCTGCTAGCTCTTCTTGCCACAGGTTATCATTGAGTTTGAAGGTTTCTAAGGTCAGGTAATTTCCTTGGCTTACCCACTGTTGTTGATAAGCAAGTTCTTTGTTTTCTTGTTCTAAACTTCTGCCCACCCCAATCAGTAAGGCCGTCAGTAAAATAGTTGTCCCTATTTTCATCACATAATTGAAGATAAGACCAAGTTTGACAGATGAAAAACCTTTCAACATGGAGCTGACTGTCATTTTCTGAATCATCAGGTAGGTCAGCCAACTGATGAACAAATACAACTGTAAAAGCAGAAATTGGGATAAGAGTAAACTTGGGAACAGAAGTTTTGGTCTGTAGTCCAGCACTAAAAATAGTCCCAAGTCAATGATAAGACTTCCACCCAAGAGAAGATAAAAATTAGTCTTTACAAAACCAGCTAAAATCGCCCTGCTTTGGAAACCAAGTAACTTTTGAACCCCCACTCGTTTCATCTCCATCATCGGCTGATAAACTGTCATTAAAATCACAAGCAAGATTGCCAAGATAAAGATAATGATAGATAGTAACAACTCTTGATTTAGCACTCCAACCTGACTTCGGTAAGTGGGTTCTAATAAAATCGTCTTATCTATCTGGAAAAAATCACTCCACTTTTGTAGAATGGTATCGCGATCTATCTCTTTGCTGGAGGTAATCATGTAGCGCCCATTTACAGTATGGGATTTATCCTCAATATAGGATTGGAAGGTCTGGAGTCGAATGAGTTTCACCTTTAAAAAGGTGGGAATGGTTCCTAGATTATTGGGAAGATCCTGGTTGCTGTAGACCCCCTTCTCATTCTTTGAAAAATCAAGAGAAGTCAGACCGAACTCCTGATAGGGGAAGGTTTCCTTATCAAAAACACCAGCCTTGACGGCTTCATCTCCATTATCTACTTTGATAATAGAGACCTTGTCTTGATTTGCAACCTCTTCAAAAAACTGGAGAATCGTTTCTGTCGGTTTAGTGACATCTTTCAAGTACAAGTCAAATGAATAAGTTGTCTTGCCCATCTCCTGAATCCGCACTATTTCACGTGTAACATTTACATTCAGGACAAAAAACGTAGTACACAGCAAGAGCAGGAGCATACAAAGATGACTGATTTTTTTCATAGAGATACCTCCCGTGAAGAGACGAAAGCGAGATAGGTGCAGGTACTTTTTATTTTTTGCTAGACCTTAAGTAGGTGTAAATAAATCCTGCACTTATAGCCAGAGTTGTCCACCATTTAAAATCAATATGCAAAAGTGAAAAGATTATAAAACTGATGATTAGCGAGGCTAAAATATAAACAATGATTAAAATTTTATTTTTCATAGGAATTGCCTTTCTGAATGAATTCTAGTGTTTACAGCTCATTTGTAAAGTTTACAATAAGCCACTAGGGCAATTGTCAATCAGAATGTCCGTTTATCTGTCAATAATCCGAGAAAATCTTGTCGTTTCAAGTCAGAGAAATGTTTGGTAGAAAGACTTCCTTTTTGAAGTCCATCATTTCTAACCTGCAAATAATAGCTATGTTGGCTTGTTTTAATTGTCAAAAAATCGCCAAATATAAAAACTCTTTTCCAGTTGCGAATCTCAAATTCTTTCATCTCTGATTTTGGAATGCGGATAAGTCCTTGTCGCAAATCACGATGGTGCTCACTTGTGAAAGTCATCCCATTCCCAAGATTTCTTATCAGTAGTTCATCTGGAGTCACCATCACCAGCGCTATTTTAGTTAAGAAAATTTCAACTGTTGGTGGTAAAATCGCCAAATTAAACCAAGGATGTAGGTAGCGATACGCTAAGAAATACTGAGGCTCCTCACCCAATCCTAGTTGTTTATATAAGGCCTTGACCTCACTATCTAACCTCGCTTCAAAAGACACATCCGAATGCGCTTCTTCCTTCTTCTGATTAAAATAACGCATCCAGACTAGGAAACCTATGAAGACTATAATAAATATTCCTGATAAGAGATATTTTAAATTGTAGTTCATCACTTAACCTCCTGATTCACTACTCTACCTAAAGCAGAGGCCTATCTATTTTGAAAATAGTTCCATAACAACTTTAAATAAGACGGGTGTCATTAAAATTAGGATAATTCCTATCACAAATATCATGACTACTCGAAAAAGTTCCTTATTTTTAAACATTTTTCCACCCCTTTTCTAGCTACATCATAGTACTCATTAACCCCATATTAAAATTACACCAAACTTATTTTAGCTTTCTTTTTTACTTTTTATATTACTATGATACAATATTTTTAATAGGATTTTATTCTTTGTTAACTTTTTTCACGAAAAGGAGAAAATCATGCGTTATGATTTCGGAAATATCTATAAAGAAATACGTGAGTCAAAAGGCTTGACTCAAGAAGAGGTCTGTGGAAATGTCCTCTCAAGAACTAGCCTATCAAAGATTGAAAGTGGTAAGACAACTCCTAAATATGAAAATATGGATTTTCTTCTCCGACAGATTAATATGAGTTTTGAAGAGTTTGACTATATCTGCCACCTCTATCAACCGAGCCAACGAACAGAAATCATGCAAACCTATCTCAATATGAGCTCAATCCTAGGGACTAGTGAACTCGAAAAACTATTTCAAAAATGCCAAGACTATCTCAAAACCCACCACGACCTGCCCATAGAAGAAATCAGAGATATGTTGGAAATTGTCATTCATATCCGTCAACATGGTACAGAGCAACTGTCAAACCAAGTGAAACAGACTGTCAAAAAACTTTGGGAAAAAATTGAAAAACAAGATACATGGTATGAAAATGACCTAAAAATCCTCAATACCATCCTTTTCAGCTTTCCCATTGATCACCTCCATCTCATTACTGGAAAAATCTTGCAACGCTTGGAAGTCTATAAAAACTACCAACATTTATATGACTTACGAATGGCAATCCTACTCAATCTGTCCACCATTTACTTATACCATCAAGACAAAAACATGTGTCAACAAATCTGCTATACTTTACTAGAGGATGCCAAGAAAAAGAAGCACTACGATAGACTTGCTATCTGCTATGTCCGTATTGGGATTTGTAGGGATGATGCTAGACTTATCCAAAAAGGGTTCTCCCTTCTGGAGCTGACCGAGGAAACTTCTATGCTGTCCTACCTCAAAAAAGAAGTAGAGATCTATTCTCAACCGAAGGAAATATAAAAAAGTCGAGGGATTTCCTCGACCTTTTCATATTATTCTGTTCGTTAGTTCTTAATACCAGCCATTGTTAAGCCAGAAGTTTTTAGCAGCAGTCCATGAACCGTAACGTCCTGCAACGTAGGCATCTGCTACACGTTCTTGGTTTTCAGCTGAGTAGTCACCGTTCAAGTATGAATCTGTCAATTGGTAGCGTCCAATGTAACGTCCGTTTGTAGCTGTGTAGCTACCACCTGATTCTTTTTGAGCGATCCATTCTTTAGCTTCTGCTTCAGATCCGCTTACAGTTGAAGCAACTGTTTCTTCTGCTACTGTTTCACTTACTACTGGAGTTTCTTCCTCTACCTCTGTAGTTTCTGCCACTGTGGCTGAAACAGTTTCGTCTTGGGCAGCTGGAGCTTCATAAGTCGTTGAAGCTGTGGCTACTGGCGCTGCTGGACCGTCGATAACCAACTCTTGACCAACATAAATCAAATGAATGTTATCAATGTGGTTGTTTTCTGCCAATTTCTCAACAGTTGTGTTGTGAGTTTCAGCGATTTCTGAAAGTGTATCACCTTCTTTAACAGTGTAAGTTGATGATTCTTGAGCAGATACAAATGATGGAGCAAATACTGCAAACAAGGCAGCTACTCCTGCAAGAGTTGTTTTAATCTTTTTAGTTGTTGATTTCATATTTGAAAATTCTCCTTCTTTCTATAGTTCTATCATACCCTTTAAATATTACCGTTTCTTGACACTTTTATGTAGAAATATTACAAAATTATTTTTTATTTCCCTAAATAATGTGTTTTTTGTCATAAAAGATACTATTTTTATGCTATTTGAGGTATTAGAAAGGTTTTCATCCACAATTAAAGTCAAGACCTTTATTCTTTGATATAATAGAGATAAGAATTTTTATAAGGGGAAACTGATGAAATCACTTCGTTTTCAATCTGTCTTTGATATCATCGGACCAGTTATGATTGGCCCATCTAGTAGCCATACCGCTGGTGCTGTTCGTATTGGGAAGATTGTCTCTTCCATTTTTGATGATACTCCGACAGAAGTCGAATTCCAACTTTTTAACTCATTTGCCAAGACCTATCGTGGTCACGGGACAGACCTAGCCCTTGTTGCAGGTATTTTAGGCATGGATACAGATGATCCTGAAATCCCAAATAGTCTGGAGATTGCCCACAAGCGTGGCATCAAGATTGTCTGGACCATTCAGAAAGACAGCAATGCCCCCCACCCAAACACCACTAAAATTACCGTCAAAAATGCCCACAAGACCATCAGCGTAACTGGTATTTCTATCGGTGGAGGGAATATTCAGGTCACCGAACTCAATGGCTTTGCCGTCTCTCTCAATATGAATACACCGACTATCATCATTGTTCATCAAGATATTCCAGGTATGATTGCCCTCGTAACAGAAGCCCTTTCACGCTATGGTATCAATATCGCCCAGATGAATGTCACTCGTGAAAAAGCTGGTGAAAAAGCCATTATGATTATCGAAGTTGACAGTCGCAACTGTGATGAGGCCATCGAAGAAATTCGAAAAATCCCTCATCTCCACAATGTCAATTTCTTTAAATAGGAGGAAGCATGTTTTATTCTATCAAAGAATTGGTCGAGCAGGCAGAACTGGACTTTCAAGGAAATGTCGCAGAACTCATGATTACAACAGAGTTTGAATTGACTGGTCGCGAACGTGAAGAAGTCCTCCTTCTCATGGAACGCAATCTGGAAGTCATGAAAGCCTCTGTCCAACTTGGCCTCAATGAAAATAAATCTCGTAGTGGCCTGACAGGTGGAGATGCTGCCAAATTGGATCACTACATCAAAAACGGAAAAACTCTATCAGATTACACGATTCTCTCTGCTGCCCGAAATGCCATCGCAGTCAATGAACACAATGCTAAAATGGGCTTGGTTTGTGCCACTCCGACCGCAGGAAGTGCTGGCTGTCTGCCCTCCGTTCTAACAGCTGCTATTGAAAAATTAGACCTCAGCCACGAGCAACAGCTGGATTTCCTCTTTGCTGCCGGTGCCTTTGGACTAGTCATCGCAAACAATGCCTCTATCTCAGGTGCTGAAGGTGGCTGTCAGGCTGAGGTTGGTTCGGCCTCTGCTATGAGCGCTGCCGCCTTGACTCTGGCTGCAGGTGGGACACCCTACCAAGCCAGTCAAGCTATTGCCTTTGTCATTAAAAATATGCTAGGTCTCATCTGTGACCCTGTTGCCGGCTTGGTCGAAGTTCCCTGTGTCAAGCGCAATGCTATGGGAGCTAGTTTTGCCTTCATCGCAGCAGACATGGCCTTGGCAGGTATCGAATCTAAAATCCCTGTGGATGAAGTTATCGATGCCATGTATCAAGTAGGAGCAAGCATGCCAACTGCCTTTCGTGAAACGGCTGAAGGTGGACTCGCTGCCACACCTACTGGTCGTCGCCTCCAAAAAGAAATTTTCGGAGAATAAGTTTATCAAAGAGGAGAAACTATGACCTCTATCTCAGCTATCTTTTTCGATCTGGACGGAACCCTCGTTGATAGTTCTATCGGGATTCACAATGCCTTTACCCATACCTTTAAGGAGCTCGGGGTGCCTAGCCCTGATGCCAAAACTATTCGTGGTTTTATGGGACCGCCTCTTGAAAGTAGTTTTGCGACCTGCCTGCCTAAAGAACAAATTTCTGAGGCCGTCCAGATATACCGTTCTTACTATAATGAGAAAGGCATCCATGAAGCTCAACTCTTTCCTCAGATTGTAGACTTGCTTGAGAAGTTATCGAGCAATTATCCTCTTTATATCACCACTACAAAGAATACTCCAACCGCTCAAGACATGACTAAAAACTTGGGAATCTATCATTTCTTTGATGGCATTTATGGTTCCAGCCCTGAAGCACCCCATAAGGCAGATGTCATTCGCCAAGCCTTGCAGACACATCAACTAGCACCGGAACAAGCCATCATCATCGGAGATACCAAGTTTGATATGCTTGGAGCTCAAGAAACAGGCATTCAGAAATTGGCCGTCACTTGGGGATTTGGAGAGCAAGCAGATTTACTAGACTATCAACCTGATTATATCGCTCACAAACCCTTAGAAGTTTTGGAGTATTTTCAATAACATAGACTGGGCGACAACTCTATTTCAGAAGAAAATGAAGTAAGTCTCTACATAACAAAACGCATATTACCAAGGTTCATTTGTACTGACCTGATAATATGCGTTTTTCTTTTTTATTCAACGTGGGTGGTTTGATTAGCAAAGGCGATAATAGCCTGCTTCAACTCATCTCCGCTGAGAGTGCGGAATTCTTCAATCTTTTTATCGATAGCTTCTAGAGGCATAACATTAACCTTACCAACGAAAATCTTATCCATAACCTGATTATCAACTAATTCGGTCGAAACCAAGAGTTCTTCGTAAAGTTTTTCACCTGGACGGATTCCAACTTCAACGATTGGAATTTCGCTTTCGGTGTGTCCACTTAGAAGGACCATTTTCTTGGCCAAATCATAAATCTTGACTGGTTTGCCCATATCAAGGATAAAGACTTCCCCATCCTTGGCATAAGCACCAGCATGGATAACCAAACGGCTAGCTTCTGGAATGGTCATGAAGTAACGGGTCATGCGGAAGTCTGTCACCGTTACAGGCCCACCTTCAGCAATCTGACGTTCAAAGACTGGAATGACACTACCACGGCTACCAAGAACATTCCCAAACCGAACTGCACAATAGGTCGATTGGCTACGTTGGTTAAAGCCAGTGACAATCAACTCAGCCACGCGCTTGGTTGCTCCCATAACATTTGGTGGATTAACTGCCTT
The DNA here is from genome assembly GCF_048843365.1 of Streptococcus sp. K0074. GTDB lineage: Bacteria > Bacillota > Bacilli > Lactobacillales > Streptococcaceae > Streptococcus > Streptococcus mitis_BM. Next base: position 359,781 of record NZ_CP184836.1, on the reverse strand, counting down.
ATCTGTCGAAATCATAACCATCTTAGGTACTTTGGCTTCATCAACAGCCTTAGCAACGTTGTAAGTTCCACGAATATTGTTTTTGAAGGCTTCTTTTGGATTGCGCTCCATCATAGGAACGTGCTTGTGGGCAGCCGCATGATAAACAATAGCTGGCTTGTACTGCTCAAAGACTTGCAACAAACGGTCATAGTCTTGAATATCGGCAATAACTGGTACATAATCAATCCCTTGGAACTTACGAATCAATTCATGATAAACAAGGTAAATTGAGTTTTCCCCATGACCGAGCAAGACAATGCGTTCAGGATTGAAACGGCTAACTTGGCGACAGATTTCAGAACCGATTGAACCACCAGCACCTGTAACCAAGATTGTCTTACCTGTCAGTTCTGCGCCCAGACGCGATTCGTCAAGACGAATTTCCTGACGGCCCAAAAGGTCTGTGATATCAATTTTTTGGAAGCCAGTAGCTGCTTGGTGAAGTCCCTGAACAACTGTTTCAACTTTAGGCATCTTGTAACATTTGACACCCAGCTTATTACACATCTGCAAGATACGCTCATATTCTGACGGGTCAAGCGACGGAATCGCAACGATAACACGCTCGATTTGATGGCGTTTGGCTAATTCAGGCAATTCATCATATGAACCCAAAACAGGAATCCCACCAAGTTTTTGTCCCTTTTTCTTAGCATCCTTATCCAAAATACCGACAAGTTCTAATTCACTAGTTGGATGTTGGTAACTATCCATAAAGAGAGCCCCACCATCACCAGCACCAATCAAGAAGGTCCGACGGTGTTCTCCATCACCACTTCCTTTTTTGCGTCTAGAGTAGATTAACTGCCAAGTAATCCGTGGCAATAAAATCAAGAAGGTACTAAACAAGATAAAGAGAATGATGAAACGGATTGAAAAAAGTGGCAAGAAGGCATAGCAGATACTATATGACAAGATGCTGCTCGCAGTCACACCAAAAAAGATTTTCAGAAAGTCCGTAATCTTGCTGTAACGACTAATACTAGCGTTTAATCCCCAAAATCCAATCATCAATTGATAGAACAGGAAGGCCAGACTCGTATAGATAATGTAGTCAACAGGTGCTGGATTAATCAGCCCATAAAATAAAATATAAGATACAATGATGGAAACCACCATACTCAAAATATCAAATATTCCCCAGAAAACCTGCTTTTGTTGTTTATTTAAAATTTCCACCAGATCAATCACATAATCTGTTAGTTTTTTATTCATAGAAATTTACTCCTCCTTAAAAGAGTTTTACTATATTGTTATTGTAGCATATTTTAATTTATTTGGCTTATTTTTCCAAATAAATTACTGTTCCCTTGTACTCTTTCTTCCATTTAAATCCTCTAATTAAACCTACAATCGTCCCAAGGCCATAAGCAAAGTGAATGGAAAATAAAAGAAAGGGCATCACAATTAGAAATCCATTTTTATGTTTTAATAAAGTCAGCAAAGTGAGTAATGACAAAAGTAGAAAATAAGCACCTAATAGTAAAGTTATGAATACGAATGTGATCGGTAACAATGCTAGACTAAACACAAGACTCAAAACAAATAAACAAGGAACATAGTGAAATAATGATAAACACTTAGGCTGAACATGACTTGTCAAGCCAATCCACAAACCATTTGAATACTTTTGATGCAGCATTTTCTTGAATGTTGGTCGAATATACTGATAAGATAGAATACTTGGGCTATAGCGGATTTTATAACCATGTTCTCGAATTCTATAATGAATATCATTATCTTCAGTTCGGCCAAGTTGCTCATTTACTAAACCAACCTTCTGGAAAACCTCTCGTTTATACATCCCATGAAAAATAGAAGAAACATATCTATCCTCGGAACTATTTCGATAATTGGCAATGCTACTGCCAAACATATTTTCCTCAACAAGATGCAAGGTCTCTGCCCATTTTCCCTTTCCTTCAACAATCGTCGGTCTAGGTCCCCCACAGACAGATTCACCTTGTTGAATAACAGCCACATTATTCATTACAAAACTCTCAGTAACTTTTGAATGAGCATCAATTTTTAAAATAAGGTCCCCTACAGAATGTTTAACTCCCAGGTTAAAACCACTAGCTTGATTTTTCTTAGGATTGTTATACAATCTAATTGAGTTAAACTCTGTGTCTTCTTTTATAAATTGCTGAATGATGGCTGTTGTCCCATCTGTAGACATAGCATTTATAAATAGAATTTCAATATTTTCTTTAGGATAGGTTTGATTTTTTAAGTCCTCAATTAGACCAGGCAGATATTTTTCTTCATTGTATGCACTGATTACAATGGATACGAGAAGACTTTCAACATTTTGAGTCACTACTACTCTCCTGAATTTTTCCTTCCACTATTTTATCATAATTTTCAAGACTTTCCTATTTTTATCTTGAAAGCCAGAAACCTTACTTGACATTATAGGGAAAAAGCCTTAAAATAAGCTGTTATTAAAATCAGCTAGAAGAGGTATTATATGAAAAAGCAATCACTCTTTTTTGTTCCAGGTATTATCCTGATTGGTGTTTCCTTGCGGACTCCATTTACTGTTTTACCCATTATTTTGGGAGATATTTCGCAAGGTCTGGGGGTAGAAGTTAGTTCACTTGGTGTCTTGACCAGCCTTCCCCTCCTCATGTTTACTCTCTTCTCGCTCTTTTCTACCCGATTGGCTCAGAAAATTGGCTTGGAGCATCTCTTCACCTACAGCCTCTTCTTCTTGACCATCGGTTCTCTCATTCGACTAATCAATCTGCCCCTGCTCTATCTAGGAACCTTGATGGTTGGGGCAAGTATCGCAGTCATCAATGTTCTGCTTCCTAGTCTTATCCAAGCCAATCAACCAAAGAAGATTGGTTTTCTGACCACCTTATATGTAACTTCTATGGGGATTGCGACGGCTCTGGCTTCCTATCTAGCCGTGCCCATTACACAAGCCAGTTCTTGGAAAGGGCTTATCATCCTCCTCACCCTGCTCTGCCTAGCAACTTTTTTGGTCTGGCTGCCTAATCACCGCTATAATCACAGACTGGCTCCACAAACCAAACAAAAAAGCAAAACAAAGGTCATGCATAATAAACAGGTCTGGGCAGTGATTGTCTTTGCAGGTTTTCAATCCTTGCTCTTTTACACCGCTATGACTTGGCTACCTACCATGGCCATCCATGCAGGTCTATCCAGTCACGAAGCTGGCTTGCTGACTTCTATCTTCTCTCTGATTAGCATTCCTTTTTCAATGACTATCCCAAGCCTAACAACCAGCTTATCTACTCGCAACCGTCAGCTCATGCTCACTTTGGTTTCACTCGCTGGTGTGGTCGGCATTTCCATGCTCTTCTTCCCAATCGGTAATTTCTTTTACTGGCTTGCCATCCATCTCCTCATCGGAACCGCAACCAGCGCCCTCTTCCCTTATCTCATGGTCAACTTTTCACTCAAGACAAGCGCCCCTGAAAAGACAGCTCAATTGTCTGGTTTGTCTCAAACAGGAGGCTATATCCTAGCAGCCTTTGGGCCAACCCTCTTTGGTTACAGTTTTGACCTGTTCCACTCTTGGGTACCAGCTGTAGCTGCGCTCTTACTCGTCGATATCCTGATGACTGTGGCCCTCTTTACAGTGGACAGAGCCGATAAAATTCTCTAAACTTCTAGTTTTGGCTAGAAGTTTTTTATATATAAAAATTTTACACATTTCTCTTGACAGGGCTTTCTTTTAGATGTACAATGTATGTGTAGAAAAATTATATATAAAAATCTTACACATTAGAAAAGGAGGTTTCCCATGTACTTTCCAACATCCTCTGCCTTGATTGAATTTCTCATCTTGGCCGTACTGGAAAAAGGGGATTCTTATGGTTATGAGATTAGCCAAACCATTAAGCTCATCGCTAATATCAAAGAATCCACACTCTATCCCATTCTCAAAAAATTGGAAGGCAATAGCTTTCTGACAACCTATTCTAGAGAGTTCCAAGGTCGCATGCGCAAATACTACTCCTTGACAAATGGTGGTATAGAACAGCTCGTGACCCTAAAAGATGAATGGACACTCTATACAGACACCATCAATGGCATCATAGAAGGGAGTATCCGCCATGACAAGAACTGAATACCTGACTCAGCTAGAACTTTATCTTAAAAAACTGCCTCAGGCTGACCAAATTGAAGCCATGGACTATTTCAGGGAACTCTTTGACGATGCTGGAGTCGAAGGAGAGGAAGAACTCATCGCTAGCTTAGGAACTCCTAAGGAAGCAGCTCACGAAGTCCTCTCTAATCTTCTCGATAAAAAAATCAATGAGGCACCCGCTCAAAAAAATAACCGACAAATTTTGCATATCGCCTTGTTAGCCCTCCTTGCAGCACCCATCGGTATTCCTCTGGGAATCGCCATCCTCGTGTCCCTGTTCGCAATCCTTGTGGCAGCCTTAACTGTCATTCTAGCTTTCTTTGCGGTTTCCATACTTGGTATCATCGGCGGATTCCTATTTTTAGTTGAAAGTTTCACTGTTCTCGCCCAAGCCAAATCAGCCTTTATCTTGATTTTTGGTGCTGGTTTACTAGCTATCGGTGCTTCTTCACTAGTCTTACTAGGTATTTCCTATGTAGCCCGCTTCTTCGGTCTACTCATTGTTCGCCTGGTGCAATTTGTTCTCAAAAAAGGAAAGAGAGGTGACCAGCATGCGTAAATTGACAAAAGGATTTCTCATTTTTGGTGTGGTGACTACCATTATCGGCTTTATCCTGCTCTTTGTAGGGATCCAATCTGACGGGATTAAGAGTCTGCTTGCCATGTCCAAGGAGCCTGTCTATGATAGTCGGATGGAAGAGTTGACCTTTGGCAAGGAAGTCGAAAACCTAGAGATTACTCTCCATCAACACGCGCTCACCATCACAGACTCTTTGGATGATCAAATCCACATTTCTTACCATCCATCACTCTCTGCTAACCATGATATTGTCACAAATCAAAACGATAAAACGCTGAGCCTAACGGATAAAAAACTGTCTGAAAGTCCATTGCTCTCTTCTGGAATTGGCGGGATTCTCCATATCGCAAGTAGCTACTCTAGTCGTTTTGGCGAAGTTATTCTCCGACTGCCAAAAGGGAGAACTCTAAAAGGGATCAACATCTCAGCCAATCGTGGACAAACCACCATCATAAATGCTAGCCTTGAAAATGCAACTCTCAATACAAATGGTTATCTCCTCCGAATTGAAGGAAGTCGTATCAAAAACAGTAAACTCACAACACCCAATATCGTCAATATCTTTGACACAGACCTTACAGATAGTCAGCTAGAGTCAACAAAAAATCACTTCTACGTTGACAATATTAAAGTATATGGTAAGGTAGAACTAACTTCTAAAAATGAACTCAGCATCACACTAACTCAAAAAGAAAGCCAAGAAATCAACTTAGACCTATCAAGTCACTATGGTCCTATTTATCAGTTATCAAGAGATGAGAGTCAACATCACCCAAACGAATTAAGCAACCCTTACAAAACTGAAAAAACCGATGTAAAAGGTCAACTCATAGCTAAGGCTGAAGATTATATTAGTCTTGAAACTACAGCTAACAGACCTTAATAAACCTATTTATATCGACCACTATGACACATAACCCACTAAAAAGGAGGTTCTACCATGAAACAAGAATGGTTTGAAAGTAATGATTTTGTAAAAACAACAAGCAAGAACAAGCCTGAAGAGCAAGCTCAAGAGGTTGCAGACAAGGCTGAAGAAACGATAGCCGATCTCGATACGCCAATTGAAAAAAATACTCAAGTAGAGGAGGAAGTCTCTCAAGCTGAAGTCGAACTGGAAAGCCAGCAAGAAGAGAAAATTGAAGCTCCTGAAGACAGTGAATCGATAACAGAAATAGAAGAAAAGAAGGCATTAGATTCTACTGAAGAAGGGCCAGATATTTCTAAAGAAACAGAAAAAGTCACTATAGCTGAAGAGAGTCAAGAAGCACTTCCTCAGCAAAAACCAACCACGAAAGAGCCCCTTCTTATCAGTCAATCCTTAGAAAGTCCCTATATCCCCGACCAAGCTCCAAAATCTACGGATAAATGGAAAGAGCAAGTGCTTGATTTTTGGTCTTGGCTAGTGGAAGCTCTCAAATCTCCTACAAGCAGTCTTGAAACAAGTAGCACACACAGTTATACAGCCTTCCTCTTGCTCATTCTGTTTTCTGCATCTTCCTTTTTCTTTAGTATCTACCATATCAAACATGCTTACTATGGACATATAGCAAATATGCATAATCACTTCCCTGAACAATTTGCTTCATTAAATCTCTTTTCGATTATCTCTATCCTAGTAGCAACAACACTCTTCTTCTTTTCATTCCTCTTGGGTAGTTTCGTCGTGAGACGATTTATCTACCAAGAAAAGGACTGGACGCTAGAAAAGGTTCTCCAACAATATAGTCAACTCTTAGCAATTCCAATCTTCCTCACTGCTATTGCTAGTTTCTTTGCCTTCTTTGACAGCCTACGATTTACAGCCCTCTTGTGTGTGATTAGCATTGGAATCATTCTACTTGCTAGCCTCCATATCATTACGAGACCTAGTCAATCAAGTGAAACCGACTCCTTCTATCAATTATTCTTGTCTGTCCTTGTGAACGGAGTGATCATCCTCCTCTTCTTTGTAGCTGAAGTCGCACTGATTGGGGATTACCTTCGTATCTTGGCCTTTCTTTAAACTTCATACTCTTCGAAAATCAAATTCAAATCACGTCAGCTTCGCCTTACCGTACTCAAGTACAGCCTGCGGCTAGCTTCCTAGTTTGCTCTTTGATTTTCATTAAGTAGCAATCCTGTCTTTCATGGCAGGATTTTTTCTATGTCAAAAAAGCAAGTCGATTGACCTGCTTCTGCTTTACTCTTCTTGTGCTAATGCTTTAAAATCTTTGTCTAAGATGGGTTGCACTTCTAATTGATTGGTGTCTAGTTGGTGGTAAGATACTGATGGTAGTGACCCTAGGAATTTTGCATAGTCCAAGCGAACGATAGCTTCATAGTCTTCTGGTTTAGAGCCATCTCCTGTGATTTGAACCAAGTCAATCTCCCACTGGACTTCCTTATCCACCAATTGCTCAACATAGGTTGCAGGTACAAATGGTTCTCTCGGTAAAACGGTCTTGACCCCTTGAGCCAGATGGTAAACACCGTGCACTTGGTCTTCTCCATCTTGATAGAAGGAAACTCTTGCAAAATAGGCATCTGTCTCTTGAACCGCACGTACACGTGCTTCAAACTGAGCCAAACCATCTGCCTCTAAAAAGCTTTTCAAGTCCTCATGACTAAAGAAAACAGGATTAAAAATTCCTTGGCAAATCGTAAAACGGGCTGCACTATCAGCCAGATGGGCTTGAATACTTGCTTGGAAATAAGCTTCAAAGTCAAAACCATCGAGCCCCTCAATCTCAGTTCCTGTGTAAGCAAGCAGAGCATCTAAAAATGACTTGATAATCTGCCAGTCTGTCTTCGTTAGTAGGTCAGGAAGATCGATACGGTAAGCCTTTTGACCATCAGCATAACTGACTTTAAAAAGAAATTGTGATTGCCCCACTATCGCACACTCGATATATTCGAGACGATTAAGAGGCTGACGGAGATAGACAGCATCATAGCTATGTGACTCCAAACCATCTACCAAGGCCAAGATAGACTTGGCAGTCAAAATTTCCTGTTCTCCTAAAATGCTCTGTTTATTTGGAATAAAAAATGTTTTCGTCATAACTGGACTCCTTTGAAATCGTTTACATATAGTATACCCTATTTTTCTGAAAGATACAAAAACAAACTTTATACTCTTCGAAAATCAAATTCAAACCGCGTCAGCTTCGCCTTGCCGTACTCAAGTACAGCCTGCGGCTAGCTTCCTAGTTTGCTCTTTGATTTTCATTGAGTATTAATTTTTGAGTAAAAAGCATAGAAAAACAGCCCCTAAGGACTGTTTAATCTTATACAGTAGCTGCTTGATCCAAGCTTTCACCGATAGCGGCTAGACGCTCGACAACTTCAGCTTGTGTCAATTCAATTTCTGAAACATAGCGGTTACGTGGGTGAACACGGCACTCGTGTGAGCATCCACGAAGGTACTTGTCTTCATTTTCTTCTGATGTCAAGATACGACGGTTACAGAATGGATTTCCACAGTTGACATAACGTTCACATGGTGTTCCATCAAACCAGTCTTTCCCTACGATGGTTGGGTTGACATGGTTAACATCTACGGCGATACGCTCGTCAAAGACATACATTTTCCCATCCCAAAGCTCACCTTGAACTTCTGGGTCTTTACCGTAAGTTGCGATTCCTCCGTGCAATTGGCCAACATCTTTGTAGCCTTCACGAACCATCCAACCTGAGAATTTCTCACAGCGAACGCCACCTGTACAGTAAACCACGACACGCTTATCCATGAATTTTTCCTTGTTATCACGAACCCATTGTGGCAACTCACGGAAGTTGCGGATGTCTGGGCGGATAGCTCCACGGAAATGTCCTAGGTCGTACTCATAGTCGTTACGTGTGTCAAGGACGACTGTATCTTCGTCAAGAAGAGCTTCTTTGAACTCTTTTGGAGACAAGTAAGCACCTGTTGTTTCAAGTGGGTTGATGTCGTTGTCAAAGTCGTTGTCTTCCAAACCAAGGTGGACAATTTCTTTCTTGTAGCGAACAAACATCTTCTTGAAAGCTTGTTCATTTTCTTCGTCAATCTTGAACCAGAGATTTTCCATACCTGGTAGGCTGTGAACGTAGTCCATGTATTTTTGAGTTGTTTCATAATCACCTGAAACTGTTCCGTTAATTCCCTCATCAGCGACTAGGATACGGCCTTTAAGACCGATTGATTTACAGAAAGCCAAGTGGTCTGCAGCAAATTGCTCTGCATTTTCAATTGGAGTATAAAGGTAGTAAAGTAAGACACGAATATCTTTTGCCATAAGATTTGTTCTCTTTTCTATTCTTAAATTTTCTAAATTTTTTATTTATCCATATTAGTATACCTGCTTAAGAAAACGAATGCAATTTATTTGACTGGAAATTGTAGAAAAGGATTTATCCCTGCATTTCATTAATAACCATAGCGAATCGCCGATAATTCTCTTAATTTCTTTATCTGCTCGGCTTGACTTTCTGACAAACTCAGCTTGTTATCAATCAACACACGTGAGATGTCAACATTCATTTGACTCAATATAAATGGAACAGAGGTCCCATCGTCCTTTAATCGTCTTTTATAACTCACTAACTGATTTTTCAGGGGAGCAAGTTGAGGTGCAGCCTTTATATCTTCCAATAGATAATCAATGACCGTCATGGCTTCACAACGTCTTTCGCTTCCTCCAGCAAACCATTTTAATGGTGTCATACTCATTTACCTCCTTAAATTGAAAAACGTTCATTCCTAACTCTCGCGTCAGTATTTACCCAAACACCCTCTGTAAAAAAGTCAGCAGAAATGGTAATGTTGCGAAAATATTATTGATCACATGCACCGCATAGGAAGGATAAATGCTCTTGGTATAGCGGGTCAAACTAGCAAAGATGATGCCAGATGTTGCAAAGACGAAGATATCTAACAAACTAGGCAGGCTTGAAAAATGAGGAAGAGCAAATAAAATTGACGGAAGAAGCAAATCAAGGCCAAATCTCGAATGCTTAAAAAAGGCGTGTTGCAGTAATCCTCTATAGATTAGCTCTTCCATAAGTGGAGTCAGAAAGAACAAAGTTATATAGATACCTAGCTCAGCAAAGTTGGTCCCACTATAACCGATCAATACAGCCCAACCTTCAGCAGTTGACTGAACATGTTTAGCTGTCTGAACGTTAAAAGAGATCTGGAGCACTACCACTAATACTGTCAAAATCGAATACCAAAGCCATTTTTTTCTTGGAATGTGAAAGAGATAACCATGACCTGTCTTAACCAGAATCCAAATCATGACTCCGCTAAATAGTAAACTCAAGATATTTTGAATCCAGACGAAATTGCCAATCTGGGAAGAAAATTGCCAATAATTTTGAACAATAAGCGTCAGCTGAGAAAGACCAAATACGAAAAATAGGTAAGACAAGACTGCACTTATTTTGAAGACAAGCTGATACTTTTTCATGTGAACCCTCCTTTGTAAACTCGGAACATCTCTAATATAAGCCATATTCCCCCAAATCCTTACTCCCAATCCTAAATGGTACTTGAGATTTCCTGAATGGTTAAAATAAGGGAAATGAGAAAACAGGAATATCTATGTCTTTGTTTCAAAAAATCACTGCCTCCCCCAGATAAGCCTGAGGAAAACAGTGATTCAGTTTTTAGGAATTAGGAATGAATACACGAAATCAATTTATCTTATGATTTTTTATTTTTCAAGAATTCATCGTATTGTTTTTGCATTTCGTTCAATACTTTTTCGTAGGCACCTTCAGATTTCAATTTTTCCATCAATTCTGGGATAGCTTTATCTGGGTCTACAGTACCAGTGTTGATAGCTGTATCGAATTGTTGCATTGTGTTAGAGATAGCTGAGATTTCAGATTTCACATTGTCAGTGTTAAAGATGAATCCAAGCGCTGGAGATTCTTTAGCTTCGGCCAATTGTTTCTTAGAATCTGCGATTTGTTGGTCTGTAACGTTTTCGTTGATGTAAAGGATCCAGTTGTTACCAGTGTTCCATCCACCCATGTGAGTGTTTCCTTTGTAGCCATCAAGGACGCGTACACGATTTTCTTTACCTGCAATTTTTTCCCAGTTCTTGCCTTCTGGACCATAAACAAGACCGTTCAAGAGTTCTGGGTTAGTATTCAAGAGGTTCAACACTTCCATTGATTTTTCTTTGTTCTTAGAGTTGTTTGAGATAACAAAGTTAGCAACTTGTGTTGTTTGGTTTTTCTTGATGAAGTTAGTAATTGGTTTGATTTGGATATCTTTGTTCGCAACACGTGAAAGCAAGCTGTTACCGTAGTCAGCTGGTCCTACTGTTTCTTCACGAACGAACCAAGTATCTTGTTGAAGTTCAAATGAAGTATCGCTTGTTGCTACATCTTTTGGAATGTATCCAGCTTCATAGAATTTGTGAAGAGTCTTCAAGTGTTCTTTAAAGCGAGGCACTTCGTAACGGTTTACGATCTTAGTAGTGTCGCCTTCAAGGTCGATAACGAATGGAAGTCCATTTGGAACTGGGTAGTCAAAGTTATCAGATGGGATGAAGTTCTTAGTAACCGCAAATGGCACTACATCTGGAGCTTTTTCTTTGATTTGTTTCAAGACTGGTTCAAGTGTTTCATATGAAGTGACACCTGAAATATCGATACCGTATTTAGCAAGAAGAGTTCCGTTGAAGGCGAAGTTTTGAGATGATGCAACGTTGGCTGCAACTGGAACTGCGTAAATTTTACCGTTAATGCTGTTACCTTTGATGTAAGCTGGGTCAAGTGCTTTGTAAAGGTCTTTACCTTCTTTTTTGTACAATTCTGTCAAGTCAGCATAGGCACCTTTTTGAGCATTTACAACATAGTTAGATGCAAAGGCGATATCGTAGTTTTCACCAGATGATGTGATAACTGACATTTTCTTATCATAGTCACCCCATCCAAGATATTGGATATCCAATTTAGCACCAACTTTTTCTCCGATGATTTTGTTAGCATTTTCTAGCAATTCATCCAAGTTATCTGGTTTGTCACCGATTTGGTACATTTTGATAACAGGTTTTTCACCTGAAGCTGAGTCAGCAGCTTTCTTGTTGTTACCTGAAAGGTTTCCACAAGCAGCGAGACCAGCAGCCAAAGCGACTACGCTAGCAGATGCAAAAGCATATTTTTTCCAGTTTTTCATGACAAAAACTCCTTTTTTTATTTTTAAACTTATAAACAATGTAATGATCTTAACTTCACGCAAGGAAAGTTTGGAAATTAGAAAGGGTATTTCTCGACAAGTACTATTCTTTCACACCACCGATAGTCAAACCTTTTACAAAGTAGCGTTGGAAGAATGGATACAAAATCGCGATTGGAAGGGTTGCGACCACAACCATGGCCATACGACCTGTTTCTTTTGGAAGAGCAACTCCCAGTTGACCAGAAAGGCCGACTGCTTTGGCGATGTAATCCATATTTTGTTGGATTTGCATGAGCAAATATTGCAATGGATACAAGTTGTCACTCTTAATGTAAAGAAGGGCGTTGAACCAGTCATTCCAGAAACCAAGAGCTGTCAAGAGCGTGATGGTTGCGATACCTGGTAGTGACAATGGTAAACAGATTTGGAAGAAGATCCGGGCTTCACTGGCACCATCGATACGAGCAGATTCGAGAATAGCTTCTGGAATGGTCTTCTTAAAGAAGGAACGCATCAAGATGATGTTAAATGGTGAGAGAAGCATTGGAACAATCAAGGCCCAAACTGTATCACCAAGTTGAAGCAAACGAGTGACCACGATATAGCCTGGTACCAAACCAGCATTGAACAACATACTAAGAAGGGCAAAGATCGTAAAGAATCTGCGATACTTAAAGGTTGTCCGTGAAATGGCGTAAGCATAAGTTGTTGTGATAAAAACGTTTGTGATAGTCCCCACCACTGTTACAAAGACTGAGATGAAGAGGGCTTGGAGGATTTTATCCTTAAACTGTGCCAAAAATTCAAAACCGTCTAATCCAAATTGGGATGGGAAGAAGCTATATCCATTTTGAAGGATACTCTTTTCATCTGTCACCGAAATAACAATAACGAATACGAAGGGTAGGATACAAGAGAGGGCGATCAAACCAGAAATGGTACTGAAGAAGATATCTGCTTTCTTACTGAAGGAGTGAATGCCGACATTATCAATTTTTTCTTTTTTAATTTTCTTTTCTGCCATATTCTCCTCCTTTCTAGAACAAGGCTGAGTTTGGATCAACTCGTCTTGCAAGTAAGTTTGATAGGATAACCAAAAGCAAACCGACTACTGATTGGTAGAGACCTGCCGCTGAAGCCATCCCGATATCCGCTGTCTGGGTCAAACCATTATAAACATATACGTCCAAGACGTTGGTTACGTTATAAAGCTGACCAGCATTATGGGGGATTTGGTAGAAGAGACCGAAGTCTGCACGGAAGATATTTCCTACTGCCAGGATAGTCAATACGGTTACCAACGGTGTTAACTGTGGAATGGTTACATTGCGAATTCGTTGCCATTTGCTAGCACCGTCCACCGTTGCTGCTTCATAGTAGGTTGGATCAATTCCCATGATTGTTGCATAGTACATGACACTGCTATATCCAAAACCTTTCCAAATACCTAGGAAAAGTAGGAGATATGGCCAGATACCTAAGTCAGCGTAGAAATTGATTTCCTTCATTCCGATAGACTCTAGGAAATGGTTGAACACCCCTTTATCAATGTTTAGGAAGGCATCTGTAAAGAAACTGATGATAACCCAAGACAAGAAGTAAGGGAACAACATGGAAGTTTGGAAGATCTTAACCATTCTCTTAGAACGGAGTTCACTGAGAATAATGGCAATCCCTACAGATACAATTAAACCAATAAAGATAAAGCCGAGATTGTAGAGGACAGTATTTCGTGTAATAATAAAGGCGTCTTTTGAACTAAATAAGAATCTGAAATTATCGAGTCCGACCCATTTACTATTCATGATACTATCTATGAAACCATTACTAGTCATGTGGTAGTCTTTGAAGGCAACCACGTTCCCAAATACTGGAATGTAGAAGAATAGAATCAACCAGAGTGCCCCTGGCAAAACCATCAAGAGAAAGATCCAGTTATCTCTCAAGGTTTTTGAAAACTTATTCATAATTTCCTCCCTTTTTTATTTTGATACCCATCTAAAAATTCCTTTTTAGACTTTTGATAACGATTACATTATTAGTATACTCCTATTTGAAGGTTAGGTTAAACTACTAATTATAGAAAAAACTCCACAAATTATTTTATGTGGAGTACTTTTGAAGAAAGGGATGTTTCACGAGAAACACTCTGCATAAGCCACAGTATTCTTGTTCTAAGTCGTGTAAATCGTTGAGGCTGTCGCGATGGTATGCCACTGGTTGGCTGTTGTAGCTGCGAAATCCTTATCTGCGTAGAAGTCAGTAAATGGCAGGATTTCCACTTCTAACTCGTCAATACGGTCAAGCTGACCTGCCAGATAAGCCTCAATACGACTTTCTGCTCGCTTGATGCGTTGCAAGAGTCCGCCCATACGGATGTCAACTGTATCCAAGCCAAAGACCTTGTTTTCTTTCAGCCATTGGTGGCTAAAGAGAGCATGGAAGTGTTCGATTTGGCTTCTGAGTTCTGGTAATTCTTGTCTTGCGATTTCTTGCAGATTGTCCTTATCATCCGTTTGGTAAGCCTGACGAATGCGTCGTCCCACATCGACTTTGCTACTTAAAATATGGTTCAACTGGGCCTGAGTTTCAAAAAGATAGGCATAGTTTCCAGCTTTTTCTTTAATGTCAGCAAGCGTCTCAGAAGCCTGAGAGAAGTGTGGCTTGTCCTGTTCAGGTGTCATGTGTCGATCAAGAATCGGGCAGAGAACATCCTGATAAAAGACATAGCGGTTGGGATTGATACCACTGAGATTGCTTGGTAGATCTGGCAAGAGGTTAGCTAGGTCAATCTGCATGAAATCCTCAACCGAAAGACCTGTATTGGTCTTGAAGTGAGCTGACAAACGGTCTAGATCATTGCGATAGCTGAGTTCTGCCCAGATTTGCAGGCTTGGTAGGATAGAAAACTGAGCAGTTTCACCACCATTGTCCCCCCAACCCGTCACAATGACTTCTTTGATCTCATTGGCACGGCAAGCTTTATTGGCTTCGACTGCGATGAGACGGCTGAAATGGTTATTGGGTGTGAAACCGATCCACTTCCAAGCACCTCCTGCAAAGGCAAGGTCATGGCTAATCTTGTGATGGTTGCGGAAGTTGCGATTATATTTTTCCTCGCTATCCTGGTAGTAATCCCAGTAAACCAAGGTTACACGATCTTTGAGACGGTCTAAGTAAACACGAGTTTCCTCTGGAATTTCAACATCACGGTCGTACTGGCCATCTGCCGACATGAGTTTGAAGAACATATCGCTCCACATCTGGCAGTGGAATCCATATTTGTCTGCAATATCCAGCACACGCTCCAAGTGTTGGCACATGAGGAGACTACGATCCACAACACCGTTCAGAATCAAGTAGCGTCCCAAACCAACCAAGTGGGCTTCGTCCATCCCGATATTGACCTTGCGAGTCTTCAGTTTAGATAGCGTCGCAAACATGCCATCAATCAGGTTATAAACCTTTTCTTCTCCAATGAGAAGAATATCCTCTACATCACGGAGTTCCTGCACTTCTTTGACACCCCATTTGACAAAGGCTGACAAGTGGGCCAAGGTCTGAATGCAAGGCACAAAGGTCATGTCAAACTGTTGGGCATAGGCTTCGATTTCCTGCAATTCCTCAGCTGAGTAGGCTCCACGGAAATAGCCAAAGTAAGGTTGTCCTTCAATCTGGTAGGTGTCTTCCATGTAAAGCTCAAAGGTTGAATAGCCCATGAGAGCCAAGACCTCAATCATCTGCTTGGCAGATGCCACATTCAGCACCGCATTTCGCGAACAGTCAGCCATATAGGCTAAATCTTCATATGCTGCCTGTTCTTCAATCTCGACCTTGTCAGATTCTGCTAGAGCCGTTGCCAACAAGGACAAGGCGCGATAGAGTTGGTGAGGTTTGCGGTAGGTCAATTGATAATGACCACTCTCACCCTTGATAGAGATAGAGGCTTGGTCAGACTGAGTGACATCTATCTCTACATCTGGCAAAGAAATGTGACCGTTTAAAACCTCAATAGTTTGCGCTTGTTTGTCACTAATTCCTGTAAATCTTACCATTGGTTTTCCTCCTGTAGCCAGTTGACAAGGGCACCGTAGAGATTGGCATCTGCATGATAGGTGCAAGCTTGGATAACTGGTGCGACCGTGTATTCTTCGTAGGTTTCGACAAATTCATCGACAGCTTTTTGAACACCTTGGATAAAGTCGGGATTCTGACTGATAGATCCTCCCAGACTAATGACATCTGGGTCGATGAGATACTGAATATTGAGCAAGCCTTGCGCCAGATTGCAGTTCATGCGCTCAATGGCTTCTTGACAAAGGGCATTTCCTGCTGCGGCCTCTTGATAAATCTTGCGACCGTCCCAGTCAGTCTGACCAGATTTTTCAATCACGTAGCGCACCATATTTCCAGTTGACGCTAGTTGCGACCAGTTGTTAAGCTTTTCAGCAGGGGCAAGGATTGTCATGTAGCCAAATTCCCCACCCAGACCGTGGCGACCTCGGTGAAGTCTCCCATTGATAATCATGGCCCCACCAATCCCTGTACCAATCACGACACAGGCTGCATTTTCAAGTTCTGTATGAGCTAGCAATTCACTAAGTCCAACGCAGTTGGCATCATTCTCTAGATGGACAGGCAGCTGATGATGGGCAAGGGCTTCATACCAAGAAAAGCCGTGGATGTAGGGCACGGCACTGAAGCCATCAATCACACCTGTCTCTTGATTGACCGCACCTGGAACACTCATCGCAATCCCACTATAATCTTGTTCTGACAAGCGTTGGTCTAGCCAAGCTATTAAATCCTCTAAGTTTTCTGGTGTTGGGATACTTGTCTTATCCAATATTTTCCCATCAGGAGTCAGACTTGCAAACTTAATCCCAGTCCCTCCGATATCAATCGTTGCAATGGTCATTGTTTTTACCATAAAAAGGGGCGAATCAGCAGTTAGTTCTTACCTTTTCGCCCCTCCTTTCTTTTTATGTTTACTTTTTGAAATTAAATTTCTTCTTTTTTGATGAATTCTGTACGAATCTCTTGTGGTGAAATGAGGCCTCTATGAACTGGGTATGGTCGTTCAAGTAGGTCAAGGAAGAGATGTTGACTTTCCGGTACACGTACATTTTCACTACACATATTGTAGTAACGAAGAACATAGCCTTCTTCATTTTCAGCGACCTTAAAGGCTGTTGGGCAGATTTGCGGTATGCTGAGAACAGAATGGCTCAAGAGGCTACCAGTCGCAGCCACGCTTCCTTCTTGTTTAGCAAGCTGAAGGCTAGTAAATGGTGTCTGCAAGGCTTTAGCACGACGATAGGCTGAAAAGCGTTCTTGGGCTTGGTGGCATTCAATCGCAAATTCGACTTCAAACTCACGCAAGCACTGAGCTTCTGGTGTTGGGAAGTAGCCCCAGTCACCCAATTCACCTGATGCACGCAAAATAGTCACGGCAATGGTGTCGTCTCTAAGGATTTCGTATTCATTCAATCCCTTGTTGGATACAGTCACACCTTTTTCATCGTCATACAGACTGACAAAGGCTTGTTGGTGTTGAGGATTTTCAGGATTTTCCCATGAAGCCGCTGGTTTGTTTGGTCGTGTCACCACTTCATAGATGCTTTCGGAATCATTGCTTGGACGCGTGTTATGAGTCTTGACCAAGAGACGGATACGGTGGTCTTTAGCAGTGTTAGTAAAGCGAGTCTTGAAGCGGATTTGTGGATTGTCAACAAAGACAGTCAACTCAGTTTCAAGAGGAATGCTTGTCAATTCTTCTGACCGTCCAGCCTCACGCTTCATAAACTCGATAATGCCTTTTTGCTCTTCTTCTAGCTTTTTATCGGCACTGATAGGCACAGTCAATTCATGTTTGAGCAAAATCTTAGCGTAGCGAGCTGTATTTTCCAAGACCTCGTAACCCTTAAGCTCTGCATAGATTGGCTCTGTGCCTTTTGGTTGGAAATAGATATACTCGTTTCCGATGTCCCCACGGTCTTCGAAGCGGATAAAGTCTTCGTAAGCTTCGTGAGTTGTCTTGTCATAGACTGTAATGTTGTCATCCATACTCACCGTTACAAATGGCGTATCAATCACTCCGTTTTGGTAAATACCGTCGCGGTGTTCTTGTTCTCCTTCCAGCAATTGGAAGGTTGTCCAAGAAAGTGGCGCTAGGTGAACTGGAATGGTCACGCGCACTTGGCGAGCGATACGAGCTTGGCGGAACTTATCTTTTGGTAAATCGTACTCAAAATTAGCTCCGAGGTCTTCGATTTTAGCCTCTAAAGGACGACCATCCAAGTCCTCCACACGGTAGCTTGGCAAGGTAAGAGCAGCCATCTTCTTGTAACCTTCTGTTGGGTGCAATTCCTTGAAATCACAAGTCACCACATCAATTACTGTACTAACCGTATCGACCTTATCATGCAAGCCTGTGTTAATAACCGTAAAGAGGTGATCACTTTGAGCCTTAGCCGTAGCAATTTTACCCTTCCACTCATTGAGCAAGTTGCTCTTAACAAAGTTTCCGACTTGGTTGACCTTGGCAAAACGTGTCTCCATCTCACGGTGAACTTCGTCCACGCTACAGCCACAGATACTATCATGCGGCGCATTCTGCAAAAGTGTTTTCCAAGCATAGGTCAACTGGTCCTTGTGGTTATGTCCACCAGTAATGACGGTCAAGGGTTCTACCACTTGTTCTAGCAGATTACTATTTTCCTGGAAGGCTTGTTTGAGATAAATACGTGATGAAGAAGTATTGGCAAGTGTGTACCAGCCGTCTGTTTCCTGACTGGTCAACTCACCTGTAACCGTTGATAAGTGTTCAGGAAGGGCACCTTCCACAGCTTGAACATATTCATCAAAGGAACTATGAACAAAGGTTACATCTGGGAAGAGTTCATTTGCCACACGAATGGCTTCGCTCAGATTTTTCTGTACAGGCTGGTGGTCACAGCCGTTCATCATCAACCATTGGTTAGTCGAAGCGTAGGCACGCACATCTGACAATTTTTGTTTCCAGAAGGTCAAGGCCTCATCTTTATCAACTGGAATTTCATTCCCGTTACTGTACCAGTTGGCAAAGAGGATACCGAGGACACGACTACCATCCGCACCCTGCCAGTACATTTCTGAAAACTGAGAAGTAAACTGCTCATCTTCGAGGACTTGGTTGTCAAATCCAATCGGCTTCACACCACGACCAAAGGCTGCTACGTGAATGCCTGATTTTTGAAGGATTTGAGGCGCTTGCCCCATATTTCCAAAGGTATCTGGGAAGTAACCAATCTGGGTTGATTTGCCCCATTTTGCAGCTTCTGCTTGGCCAATCAAGGTATTGCGGACATTGGCTTCACTTGAAATCAAGTAATCATCCTGCAGAATGTAAAAGGGACCAATTTTCAATTTTCCTTCGTCAATGTAGCGTTGAACTTTGTCGCGATTTTCAGGGCGAATCTCCAAGTAGTCATCAAGGACAATGGTTTGACCATCCAAGTGGAAGCTCTTGAATTCAGGATCATTTTCAAAGAGATCAAAGAGATTGTCAAATAATTCCACCAACTGCATACGGTGGCTTTCAAAAGGCAAGTACCACTCACGATCCCAGTGACTATGTGAGATAATATGTACAACAACATTTTCCATGAAGTAAAACCTCATTCTAAATTTAAATTTTAACGTTTTAAATGTAAAGGTGTGATTCTGACACGAATCGGTGAAACTAAAGCGAGCTCCTTATACTCAATGAAAATCAAAGAGCAAACTAGGAAGCTAGCCGCAGGCTGTACTTGAGTACGGCAAGGCGAAGCTGACGTGGTTTGAATTTGATTTTCGAAGAGTATTAGCGGATATCCAGGTAATCCAAGACTAACTCACAGAACATCATGTTGGCCCAGGAGAACCATTCACGAGAGTAGAGAGTTGGGTCGTCCACGTGGAAGCTTTCATGCATGACACCTGTCCCACCATCGCAAGCAACCAGCTGATCCAGCAAGAATTTCTTCTCTGCCTTATCTCTTGTTGTCAAGCCTTGGATAGAAAGAGCAATTGGCCAGATATAGCGATAGAAGGTATGAGAACTTCCGAGACCACTAGCATATTCTCCTTGGTAGAAGTAGGGATTTTCTGGGCTCAAAATAGTGCGACGAGTTGCTTGATACACTTCGTCTTCAATGTCGCAATAGCCCAGATACGGCGCAGCCAGTAAACTTGGTACGTTTGGATCATCCATGATGCTAGCATTTCCCAAGCCATCCACTTCAAAGGCGTAAATCTTTTCACCCTTACTATTGGTGGTGTAAGCGTAGTTTTCGATTCCTTCTTGGATTTCAGACTGGAGACGCTTAGCATCAGCAATAATACTCTCGCTATCAGCTAGGTCTAATTTTGCAAAGATTTCTTGCACGTAACCCAAGACTACTACTGCAAACATATTGGACGGAATCAAGTAACTATACTGACAGCAGTCATCGCTCGGACGAAAAGCTGACCAAGTCATACCTGTCACTGCAAAATCAGGTCCAAAGCCATCATTTACCAAAGTGTCTTCCTTACGATCGGTATCACGAACAAAACGATAAGGAGAGTTCTTGTGGTCCTGTTCTACCGTCCAAAGATGGAGAATCTTCTTAGTCGCTGCAACAAAAGTTTCATCAAACTGACTAGTCTCGCCAGTCTCTTTCCAAAGGAGATAAGCCAACTGCAAAGGATAGCAAAGAGAGTCCACTTCGTACTTGCGTTCCCAAATCCATCCATTAAGGTCTGTATGGTCAGTCTCGTGGTGCCCCTTCCAGTTTTCCTCAATGTTAAATGAGTTGGCATAAGGATCCTTGAGTACCAAGGTCATCTGACGTTTGACCAAACCAGCAATGGTCTGACGCAGGAGGTCATCTCTTTTAGCCACATGAAGGTAGGGTCTGAGTTGGGCTGTCGAATCCCGAAGCCACATAGCAGGAATATCCCCAGTCAAGACAAAAGTTGAACCATCTTCTAGGATTTCAACCGTATTGTCCAAGGTGTCTGTATAGCAACGCTCAAAGACATCCACCCACTCTGGATGGTCCTTAGCACGTTCTGCTACTTCATCCAGCCATTCTCTAACAATTTCTTTTGAATAAATCATCGTGCAGTATCCTCTTTCAAACAAGTTTCATTTTCAGTATATAGCTTTTAAGGCAGAAAATACATACACAAATGATAGTCATTTTTCTACAAAATAGTTATCTTTAAAACTCCTTTTCTAAAGACCCTCTTTTTCTGATATAATGTAGAAAAACAGCTAAAGGAAAGACTATGAAACCACTACTTGAAACCATCGATACTCGCTTGGGGACCGCCAGCAAGCATGCCTTTTCTCGGGGAAATACTCTGCCTTATACGGGCGTCCCTTTCGGGATGAATTATTTTGTGCCCCAAACCAGTGACCAGGAGGGCTCTTGGTTTTTCGATCCGCATCTGCCCATCTTTCAGGGGATTCGATTAACCCACCAGCCCAGTCCTTGGATTGGGGACTACTCTTGGCTCCTCCTGACACCCGTCACAGGTCAACTAGGTGGAGACAGCCTCTTCCACCGCCAGTCTTCCTATGATAGGGATAAGGCCTCTTTCCAACCTCATTATCTGAAGATTTTCTCCCTGCGCTATCAGATTGAAACCCAGCTCACACCGACTTGCTACGGTGCTTCTATTCGTTTGGAGCAAAAACAAGGCAAAGCCCTCTCCCTCTATCTTCACGCAGCAGATGAACTGACAGTAGAGCAAGTAGATAAGGGGAATCTTGCCCTGCGACAAGAAGGAAAAACTGAAACCAACAAAAATCCACTGATACTGTTCACATCCCTGAAAATGAATACGGATATCCTTGCTATCAGCCAAGAAGGTGGAGACTGGCGAATTGACCTGGCAGATAGCCATGCTGAAATTCAACTAGCCACTTCTTTCATCTCACCTTCTCAAGCACTGCTTAATCTACCTCAAGAAGATTTTGATAGCTGCAAATCAAGTGCCCAAGCGGATTGGGAAAATCTCCTCCATCGTTTTGACATTATAGAGACAGGAGAGGCTAACCGAACCTTCTTTGATCACTGCCTTTACAGACTCTTCCTCTTCCCACAGACTTTTTATGAGATTGATGAATCAGGGCAAGCCATCCACATGGATCTGGCTACTGGCACTGTCAAGCCTGGTGTCCTCTTTAGCAACAATGGTTTCTGGGATACCTTCCGCACCACCTTCCCCCTCTTTTCCCTTATCATACCGGAACACTACCACCGCTTTTTAGAAGGTTTCCTCAATAGCTACCACGATACTGGTTTTCTTCCAAAATGGCTGGCTCCAGATGAACGGGGTATGATGCCCGGTACACTTTTAGACGGTATTATCGCAGATAGCGCCTGCAAGGACATGGCTCCTGACCTAGAAGTAGAATTCCTCCAAGCCATGCTTGAAACAGCCACCAAGTCCGATCCTCTCGGCATCAATGGTCGCCACGGACTAGCCCAATACCAAGAACTGGGCTACCTCTCTACCGACCACCACGAAAGTGTTAGCCATACCCTAGACTACGCCTATAGTGACTTTTGTATCGCCAGCTGTGCCGAAAAACTTGGTCAGAATGACATCGCGGAAACCTATAGGACTGCATCTCAAAATTACCGCCATCTATTTGATGCTGAGACAGGTTACATGCGAGCGCGAGACAATCAAGGCAACTTCCGCCCTGACTTCTCTCCCTATAGTTGGGGACGTGATTATGCCGAATGTTCTGCCATCCAAGCAACTTTAGGCGTTCTCCACGACATCCCAGATTTAATCCAACTTATGGGGGGAAAAGAAGCCTTCAGCAACTATCTTTTGAAAACCTGTCAAGATGCTCCCCTCTTTGAGACAACAGGCTATGGTTACGAGATTCACGAAATGAGCGAAATGGCTACTGCTCCTTTTGGACAACTCGCCATTTCTAACCAACCTAGCTTCCACATTCCTTATCTATTCCGTTACAGCAACTACCCTGACTACACTGCCCTTCTTATCAAGACGCTCCGTCAGAAAGCTTTTCACCCAAGTTGGGAAGCCTATCCTGGTGATGAAGACAATGGCAGTCTCTCGGCCTGGTACATCTGGTCAGCTCTCGGTTTTTATCCGACCTGTCCAGGAAAACCAAGCTATGATCTCGGAATCCCTTTCTTTGACCACCTCCGAATCTATCTCGCTAAAGAAAATAAATGGCTAGATATTCATACTAAGCAAAACCACAGCCATTTTAACTTTGTCAAAGAATGCCGACTGGACACAACCCTAGTATCAACTATTCAACACCAAGACCTCCTAAAAGCTGATCAGCTAACCTTCACCCTCAGCTGGTTACCAAGTCAGCCGTTCACTTCCTGAAATACAAAAATCTCCTAGCAGGCTTTCCTGCTAGGAGATTTTCTTATGAGAGGTACTTGTTTAAGCTTTGAAAATCGGACTTATCATCTGATGTTTATCAAACAATCTACCAATTAAGCTTCTTCGTCTTCTTTACGACGACGGCCTACAAGACCAAGACCAAGTAATGCGCTTGCGGCAGCTGCTACCATAGCTACAGTAGAATCTGCTGTACCTGTATTTGGCAATTCTTTAGCTGCTTTACGCGCGTTTGTTGTTGCTTCTTGGCTAGCATTAGCTGCTGCTTGAGCAGTAGCTGGGGCTACAGCTGGTTTTTGAGCAGCTTGGTCGTTAGCTGGAGTTGCATGATCAGTTGATGAAGCAACTTTCGCCATGAAGTCTTCGATACGTTTAACCATTGCATCCACTTCTGCTTGACTTGCGTCTGCATTAGCAAATACTTTCTTAGCATCTGCTGATAATGCATTCGCTTCTTTTGCAGTTTCTGCATCAAACTTAGCTGATTCTTTGATGATCAATTCATCTAATTGATGGATAGCACCTTCTAACTTAGCTTTATTCACTTTTGCATCAGTGTTATTAGCTGCGTTATTGCCAGAAGTTCCGTTACCGTTACCACTGTTATTGCCTCCACCATTTGATGGTACATATGGACGTTGTTTAAAGATATCTTTAGCTACGATTGTGTAAACTTTACCATCTTTAGTAATTACAGTTGCGTTTCCTGCTTTGTCGAAGATAACTTCTGCTACATCAGCATTTGCTCCTTTAATCTTAGCTTTTGCAGCTTCTTTTTCTGCATCTGTTAAGTTATTGAAGTCTGCTACTGTTTCTTTTTCGAAATCAATGTTGATGTTTTCACCATTATTCTTAGCTGCAACATCTTTAGCATCTTTAACTAATTGAGCTGCTGGAATTGTTGCTGTCTTACCTTCTGGTGTTGTTACTGTCGCATTTCCGTTTTCGTCTACTACTACAGTTGCACCTGGGTTGACTGCTTTAATTGATTCTTTAACTTTTTCAATTTCATCAGCTGTTAATTTAGCTTTATCTCCAACTAACACTCTAGTTGCTGGTGTATTTACACCATTTTGTTGAGTTGGATCAGTTAATTTATCTTCTGGAATTACTAAGTCAAGTTCTGGGATTACTAATACTGTTCCATCACCTTTAGTAACGATTACATCACCTTTATCATTTACTACTACAGTTGATCCTGGGTTTACATCCTCTACTGCTTTCTTAACTTTTGCTTTTTCTTCATCTGTTAAGTTAGCTGGATCCTTAACTACTGTCTTAGTTGCTGGTGTGTTTGCACCATTTCCTGCGTTTTCTTTACCTGCATCTGCTGCTGACTTAGTTAAATCTGTTGCTGGAATTGTTGCTGTTTTACCTTCTGGTGTTGTGACTGTTGCGTTTCCTTTATCGTCTACTACAACTTTAGATCCTGGATTTACTGCTTTAACTTTGTTTTCGATCGCTTTCTTCTCAGCATCTGTTAAGTTAGCTGGATCTTTAACTTCCACTTTAGATGCTGGTGTGTTTACTGCATTTCCTGCATTTGCTTTACCTGCATCTGCTGCTGACTTAGTTACGTCTGCTGCTGGAATTACGGCTGTATTTCCTTCTGGTGTTGTTACTGTTGCGTTTCCTTTATCGTCTACTACAACTTTAGATCCTGGGTTGACTGCTTTAACTTTATCTTCGATCGCTTTCTTCTCAGCGTCTGTTAAGTTAGCTGGATCTTTAACTTCTACCTTAGCTGCTGGTGTGTTTACTGCATTTCCTGCATTTGCTTTACCTGCATCTGCTGCTGACTTAGTTACGTCTGCTGCTGGAATTACGGCTGTATTTCCTTCTGGTGTTGTTACTGTTGCGTTTCCTTTATCGTCTACTACAACTTTAGATCCTGGGTTGACTGCCTCAATTGCTTTCTTAACTTTTGCTTTTTCTTCATCTGTTAATTTGGCTGGATCTTTAACTTCTACCTTAGCTGCTGGTGTGTTTACTGCATTTCCTGCATTTGCTTTACCTGCATCTGCTGCTGACTTAGTTACGTCTGCTGCTGGAATTACAGCTGTCTTACCTTCTGGAGTTGTGACTGTCGCATTTCCTTTATCATCTACAACTACTGTTGCATCTGGATTTACAGCCTTAACTTTATCTTCGATCGCTTTCTTCTCAGCGTCTGTAAGTTTTTCTGGATTTGCTACTACTGTCTTATCTGCTGGTTTAACGATGTCGTTACCTGCATTTGGTTTAGTTGCAGCTTCTGGATCTTTCGTCAAGTCTGCTGCTGGAATTACAGCTGTCTTACCTTCTGGAGTTGTGACTGTCGCATTTCCTTTGTCATCTACAACTACTGTTGCATCTGGATTTACAGCTTTAACTTTATCTTCGATCGCTTTCTTCTCAGCGTCTGTAAGTTTTTCTGGATTTGCTACTACTGTCTTATCTGCTGGTTTAACGATGTCGTTACCTGCATTTGGTTTAGTTGCAGCTTCTGGATCTTTCGTCAAGTCTGCTGCTGGAATTACAGCTGTCTTACCTTCTGGAGTTGTGACTGTCGCATTTCCTTTATCATCTACAACTACTGTTGCATCTGGATTTACAGCTTTAACTTTATCTTCGATCGCTTTCTTCTCAGCGTCTGTAAGTTTTTCTGGATTTGCTACTACTGTCTTATCTGCTGGTTTAACGATGTCGTTACCTGCATTTGGTTTAGTTGCAGCTTCTGGATCTTTCGTCAAGTCTGCTGCTGGAATTACAGCTGTCTTACCTTCTGGAGTTGTGACTGTCGCATTTCCTTTATCATCTACAACTACTGTTGCATCTGGATTTACAGCTTTAACTTTATCTTCGATCGCTTTCTTCTCAGCGTCTGTAAGTTTTTCTGGATTTGCTACTACTGTCTTATCTGCTGGTTTAACGATGTCGTTACCTGCATTTGGTTTAGTTGCAGCTTCTGGATCTTTCGTCAAGTCTGCTGCTGGAATTACAGCTGTCTTACCTTCTGGGGTTGTGACTGTCGCATTTCCTTTGTCATCTACAACTACTGTTGCATCTGGATTTACAGCTTTAACTTTATCTTCGATCGCTTTCTTCTCAGCGTCTGTAAGTTTTTCTGGATTTGCTACTACTGTCTTATCTGCTGGTTTAACGATGTCGTTGCCTGCATTTGGTTTAGTTGCAGCTTCTGGATCTTTCGTCAAGTCTGCTGCTGGAATTACGGCTGTCTTACCTTCTGGAGTTGTAACTGTCGCATTTCCTTTATCATCTACAACTACTGTTGCATCTGGATTTACAGCTTTAACTTTATCTTCGATCGCTTTCTTCTCAGCGTCTGTAAGTTTTTCTGGATTTGCTACTACTGTCTTATCTGCTGGTTTAACGATGTCGTTACCTGCATTTGGTTTAGTTGCAGCTTCTGGATCTTTCGTCAAGTCTGCTGCTGGAATTACAGCTGTCTTACCTTCTGGAGTTGTGACTGTCGCATTTCCTTTATCATCTACAACTACTGTTGCATCTGGATTTACAGCTTTAACTTTATCTTCGATCGCTTTCTTCTCAGCGTCTGTAAGTTTTTCTGGATTTGCTACTACTGTCTTATCTGCTGGTTTAACGATGTCGTTACCTGCATTTGGTTTAGTTGCAGCTTCTGGATCTTTCGTCAAGTCTGCTGCTGGAATTACAGCTGTCTTACCTTCTGGGGTTGTGACTGTCGCATTTCCTTTGTCATCTACAACTACTGTTGCATCTGGATTTACAGCTTTAACTTTATCTTCGATCGCTTTCTTCTCAGCGTCTGTAAGTTTTTCTGGATTTGCTACTACTGTCTTATCTGCTGGTTTAACGATGTCGTTGCCTGCATTTGGTTTAGTTGCAGCTTCTGGATCTTTCGTCAAGTCTGCTGCTGGAATTACGGCTGTCTTACCTTCTGGAGTTGTAACTGTCGCATTTCCTTTATCATCTACAACTACTGTTGCATCTGGATTTACAGCTTTAACTTTATCTTCGATCGCTTTCTTCTCAGCGTCTGTAAGTTTTTCTGGATTTGATACTACAGTCTTATCTGCTGGTTTAACGATGTCGTTGCCTGCATTTGGTTTAGTTGCATCTACTTCTGATTTGAATAAATCTTCTGATGGGATTGTCGCAGTAGTTCCATCTTTCAGTGTAACTGTCGCATTACCATCTTCATCAAATTTAACAGATTTAGTTTCTGGGTTTAATTCTCTTAATTTTTCTTCTACTTTAGCTTGATCATCCGGATCATTTGCTTCACCGGCTACTTTGTCTGCTGGTTTAACAATTTTACTATTTCCTGCATCTGGGTTAGAAGTATCTTCTTTAGTTCTTACTAATTCTGATGCTGGAATTGCTGCAGTTTTACCATCTGGAGTAGAAACAGAAACAGTTCCATCTTCATTGATTGTTACGATAGCATCTGGATTTACCTCTTCAACTTTAGCAACAATCTTAGCTTTCTCTTCGTCAGTTAAGTTCGATGGATCTTTTACGATAACTTTATCAAGTGGTTTGTTAATGTCATTTCCACCTTTACCGTTATCTAATTGGTCCTCAGTTTTCACTAATTTTGTCGGATTGATAATTCCTTTATCGCCAGCTTCTGTTGTTACTTCGATGTTTCCATTTTCATCATATTTAACTTCTTTAGCTGTTGGGTTAACTTTCTTAACTTCTTCTAAGATTTTAGCTTTTTCTTCATCTGTTAATGCACTTGGATCTTTTACTAATACTTTATCAATTGGTCTGTTTACTTCTCCAATTGCTTTAATAGCCGACTTATCAGCTTCTTCTATTGTATTAACATCGTCTACACTACTTACTGCATCAATTGCTGCTTTAGATTTTTCCGCAGCTTTATCTACTTTAGCTTTTAATTTAGCTTTAGCTTCAGGAGTTAGATCGTTACGCGCATCGATTTCTGCTTTCTTAGCTGTTGCTTCTTCATCAATTGCTTTACGAGCATTTGGTTTATCTTCTACAACTGGTACAGATTTTTCAATTTCACCTTCAGCTGCTTCTTGAAGTTGCTTAACTTCTGCATCTGTTCCAGCTTTATCGATTTCTTCCTTAGCTTCTTCTGCTTGAGCTTTAGCTGCATCTGCTGCAACTTTCTTCTCTTCATCAGTAGCATCTGGAGTATTAGCAATATCTTCCAATTGTTTTGCTAATTTATCTTCGATTGCTTTCTTAGCTGCTGGTTTAGCTTTAGCTTCTGGATTTACAGCTGCAACTTCATCTACACCTGATTTCTTAGCACCATCTACTGCTGTTTGTGCTTCTGCTGCTTTTTCTGGTGTTTCTGCATTAGCTGGTTGAGCATCAATTGCATCTGTTGCTTCTTTAGCTTTCGCTTGAGCTTCTTCCTTAGCTGCTGCTTTTTCTTCGTCAGTTAAGTCTGGACGAGCATCGATGGCTGCTTCTTTCTTAGCTAATTCATCTGCTACTGCCTTCTTAGCTGCTTCTTTGGCTACTGGGTTAACTTTCGCAATGTCACCTGTACCAGTTTCTTTAGCTGCGTCTACTGCTGCATCTGTTGGTGCTGCATCGACTGCTTCTTTAGCTTTATCAGCGGCATCTTTAGCTGCATCTTTAGCGGCTTTCTTCTCGGCATCAGTTAAATCTGGACGAGCGTCAATTGCTGCTTCTTTAGCTTTAAGTGCATCGCCAATGGCTTTCTTAGCTGCTGGTTTCTTAACTGCTTCTGGATTTACAGCTTTAACATCTGCTACACCTTTATCTTTTGCACCATCGACTGCTTTTTGAGCTTCTGCTGCTTTTTCTGGTGTTTCTGCGATAGATGGTTGAGCATCGATTGCATCTGTTGCTTCTTTAGCTTTTGCTTGCGCATCTTTCTTAGCAGCATCTTTTTCTTCGTCAGTTAAGTCTGGACGAGCGTCGATTGCTTTTTCTTTTTCTGCTAATTCATCTGCTACTGCCTTCTTAGCTGCTTCTTTGGCTACTGGGTTAACTTTCGCAATGTCACCTGTACCAGTTCCTTTAGCTGCGTCTACTGCTGCATCTGTTGGTGCTGCATCGACTGCTTCTTTAGCTTTATCAGCGGCTGCTTTAGCTTCATCTTTAGCGGCTTTCTTCTCGGCATCAGTTAAATCTGGACGAGCGTCAATTGCTGCTTCTTTAGCTTTAAGTGCATCGTCAATGGCTTTCTTAGCTGCTGGTTTCTTAACTGCTTCTGGATTTACAGCTGCAACTTCATCTACACCTGTTTTCTTAGCTGCGTCTACTGCTTTTTGAGCTTCTGCTGCTTTTTCTGGTGTTTCTGCGTTAGATGGCTGTGTGTTAATTGCGTCTGTTGCTGCTTTAGCTTTTGCTTGCGCATCTTTCTTAGCGGCATCTTTTTCTTCGTCAGTTAAGTCTGGACGAGCATCAATGGCTGCTTCTTTCTTAGCTAATTCATCTGCTACTGCCTTCTTAGCTGCTTCTTTTGCTACTGGGTTAACTTTCGCAATGTCACCTGTACCAGTTCCTTTAGCTGCGTCTACTGCTGCATCTGTTGGTGCTGCATCTACTGCTTCTTTAGCTTTATCAGCGGCTGCTTTAGCTTCATCCTTAGCGACTTTCTTCTCGGCATCAGTTAAATCTGGACGAGCGTCAATTGCTGCTTCTTTAGCTTTAAGTGCATCGTCAATAGCTTTCTTAGCTGCTGGTTTCTTAACTGCTTCTGGATTTACAGCTGCAACTTCATCTACACCTGTTTTCTTAGCTGCGTCTACTGCTTTTTGAGCTTCTGCTGCTTTTTCTGGTGTTTCTGCGTTAGATGGCTGTGTGTTAATTGCGTCTGTTGCTGCTTTAGCTTTTGCTTGCGCATCTTTCTTAGCGGCATCTTTTTCTTCGTCAGTTAAGTCTGGACGAGCATCAATGGCTGCTTCTTTCTTAGCTAATTCATCTGCTACTGCCTTCTTAGCTGCTTCTTTGGCTACTGGGTTAACTTTCGCAATGTCACCTGTACCAGTTCCTTTAGCTGTGTCTACTGCTGCATCTGTTGTTGCTGCATCTACTGCTGCTTTAGCTTTATCAGCGGCTGCTTTAGCGGCATCTTTAGCGGCTTTCTTCTCGGCATCAGTTAAATCTGGACGAGCGTCAATTGCTGCTTCTTTAGCTTTAAGTGCATCGTCAATGGCTTTCTTAGCTGCTGGTTTCTTAACTGCTACTGGATTAACTGCAGTAACTTCATCTACACCTGTTGTCTTAGCCGCATCTACTGCATCTTGAGCTGTTTTAGCTGCTGTTGGTGTAGTTGCTGCATCAGGTTGCTCATTGATTTTTGCTAATTGTGCATCAGCTTTATCTTTTGCTTCATTCTTAGCTGCTGTTTTTTCTTCATCAGTTAAGTCTGGACGAGCATCGATTTCTTTATTTTTAGCTGTTAACGCATCATTAATTGCTTTCTTAGCTTCTGCTTTTGCTACTGGAGTTACATTTGCAACTGCTGTAGTTCCATCTGCTTTAGCTTTATCAACTGCTGCATTTGTAGTTGCATTATCAACTGCAGCTTTTGCTACATCTGCTTGCGCTTTTGCTACTTCTTTCGCTTTAGTTTTCTCTTCTGGAGTTAAATCTGTGCGATCATCGATTTCTTTGTTTTTAGCTGTCAATGCATCGTCAATTGCTTGTTTAGCTTCATCTTTTTTAGCTACTACTGGGTTATCTTTTGCGATTGCACCAGTTCCTGCTGCTTGAGCTTTATCAAGAGCATCTTTTGTTGTAACTTCAGGTTTTGCGATTTCATCAAGAGCTTTTTTCTTATCAGCATTTACTTTGTCAATTGCAGCTTGTTTTTCTTCATCAGTAGCATTTGGAGTTTTATTAATAGCATCAATTTGCTTCTCAGCTGCTTTATTAACCTCATCGATAGCTGGTTGTTTGTCTAAAGTTACAAACTCTGATAATGGTCTTGTGTCTTTTGAACCGTCTGTGTATGTTACTACAAGATTTCCTTTAGCATCTTTTGTTACTGAGGCAATCTTAGTCTTAGCATCTTCAGCATCTACAGTTTTACCTTTTTTGTCAGCTAAGTTAGCATCATCATTGTTATTAGAGTACTCAATTTGTAGTTTTTCTTTGATTTTCTCTAATTCTGCTTCTGTTACGTTAGCTGGATCTGTTACAGCAACTTTTTCTGTTGGAGCTGCAATGTCATATTTAGATGTTTGGTTTTTAACAACGAATTGAACGTATCCTGGTTTTTGTTGACGTGCTGCGTCATCAGTTGTAGCATTGTAGTCTGCACCTGTCATAGATTTAGCATCATCACTATCTTTAGCTTCAATGAAACTTGTCCATTGGTTTGGAGCTTTAAGAGTTGTAACACCTGTCATCTTGATAGTTGCTGTTCTCTTGTCAGCAGATACTGTTCCTTCTCCTTCAGAAACCGCACTATCAGATACCGCTCCTATCTTGAATCCATAGTCCTTAGCATTAGCCCAAGTAACATCCCCTGGTCCACGTAGGTATAAGTTTTTAACTGCTGTATCGTCTTTACCTGTGAATGTTAAGTCAGTATTTTCACCAGTGTAAACATAGATTTGACGTTTGTCTGCATTTGAGTATGGAAGTTCTACTGTTGGCGCTTTATTTATAAAGTCTGATAATGGTCTTGTGTCTTTTGAACCATCTGTATATGTTACTACAAGATTTCCTTTAGCATCTTTTTCTATTGAAGCAATTTTAGAATTTTGATCTGCAACATCAGCATCTTTTGAGATATTCGCATCGTCATTAGACTTATTGTACTCAAGTTTTAATTTTGCTTTGATTGTATCGAACTCTTCATCTGTTACGTTAGCTGGATCTGCTACTGTAACTTTTTCTGTTGGAGCCTTGATATCGTACTTATCTGTTTGAGATTTAACAACGAATTGAACGTATCCTGGTCTTTGTTGACGTACTGCATTATCAGTTGAAGCATCAAAAGTTTGATCTGATGGCATTGAGCTGGCGTCATCATTATCATTAGCCACGATGAAACTTGTCCATTGGTTTGGAGCTTTAAGAGTTGTAACACCTGTCATCTTGATAGTTGCTGTTCTCTTATCAGCAGATACTGTTCCTTCGCCATTTGTAACTACATCGTTATCAATCTTACCTGTTGTAAATCCATAACCTGCAGTGTTATCACTTCCAATACCACCTGGTCCACGTAGGTATAAGTTTTTAACTGTTGTTTCATCTTTACCTGTGAATGTTAAGTCAGTATTTTCACCTGTGTAAACATAGATTTGACGTTTGTCAGCATTTGAATATGGAAGTTCTACTGTTGGTGCTGGGTTGGTACGTGCTACATTTGCAACTGGAGTAGTATCTACTGAATCGTCATTATAGGTAACTGTGACTGTTCCACTTGCAACATCGATGTTTTTTACTACTGAAGATCTATTTGCTAAGACTTCCCCTTTGTGAGACGCTAGTCGAGCATCTTCTGTCGTTGCTTTATCAGAATATTGAATCTTAATTTTCTCTTTGATTTTAGTAATCTCAGGCGCAGTTAAGCTGTTAATATCAGCAACAGGAACTTTATTCTCCTCTGCTACTGGTTGAATATCATATTTGTATGTTTGAGATTTAACAACTAAGTTGAAATAACCAGGAGATGATGCATTCCTACCTCCAGGCAGTTTATTACCAGCAGAATCTTCAAGTTCTAAATATCTTGCTCCTAATACTGCTCGTTGATCTTCAGTTTTTGTGTAAGGTGTAAGTGCTTTAAAAGTATCGTTTGGTTTACCAGTGATTTTAATTGTTACTGGACCTTGAGTTTCAGTGATTATTTGATGATAACTCCAACCAAAATCATCTATTTCAACTTCTTCTTCCTCAGGCTTAACTCCGCCTTGACCTTTCGCATAAGCTATCGCTTGTTTACTTTTCGAACTTAGTGTGAACTGACCACTTCCTGCTTTAACTGTTGCTCTTTTGATTTTTCCAGCTGTTGAGTTAACTGTAATATTGACATCTGCATTTTCTTCATTATAAAGGTAAATTTCTTTTCCATTAGAATATTCCATAGAATAAGTAAAGGTACCTTGAGTTTCAGTTGTCTCAGCTCTAAACGCATTGTTTCTATCTAATGCCTGTCCGTTACGTTCGTCTTTTGAACCAGTATTTTCGATTGAGTTAGATTCTGATTTTTTCTCAGTGTTTTCTGCTTTTTTACCTACAGTTTCTTTTCCGTTAGTAGTGTCTACTGCTGGAGTTTCTTTTTTCTCTACAGGTTTATTTTTTAATTTAGTATTAGCTGTAGTGACAAGTTTGCTGTAAGCTTTTTTTAGTTCAGCTTGAGTAGTTGCATTCGCTAATGTAGCTTTTGCAGATTCTAAGTCAGCTTTTAATACTGCAACACTTTCTTCCGTTTTGTTATCGTAAGAACCGTTAGAAAGTTTTGTCTCAATCTCTGAAATTAAATTTGTCAACTCTGACTTGTCCAAAGTTGGAGTTGTTGCTTCTACTGGTTTAGCAGTAGCCTCTTCCGAAGTTGTTTTGTTTTCAGAGGCTGGCGCTGAAGCTTCTACAGATGGTGTATCTTGTTTGCTTAGCTCATTAGCTGATACAGCTCCATTACCTAAGAACATGAAAAGAGCAGCGACCGCTACACTAGCCGCTCCAAAGCTATATTTACGAATCGAATAACGCGTGACTTTTTCACGGTGCAGACGTTCAACACGACTCATAGATGGTTTGTTTTCCATTATTTTCTCCTTTTGTGAGGTTAATGATTTGATTTCCACATGACACCTGTATGTAGAAATCTACAATCTACATTTTATCTTATTTTCAATATATATGCAAATGATTTGAATTAAAATTTTCCAAAAAAATTTTAAAAAGTTTTTGCGAAATTAGGGAATTTTCAGATAAATTGATTCGGTATGTTTTCCCTTTTTTATAAATAAATAATTCACATATGTTTATGATAAATTTGCTTTTGTTTTAATTCCATTCACAAAGATAGCGCATTCATAAAGGGTTAGTAGAAAAATAAATAAGTTTGAAGGGTGAGACAAATTACTTTTGCACTGCATAAGAAAAAATTATCCGTAAAACATATGAACCAAAAATAAAACATGCTACCTCATTTCGGTAACATGTCATCGTTTTCTACTTACAACAAGGCCTCAAACTCAGCGACGGTCATACCTAATTGCTCACTCGCAAATTCGGAAGTTAAAGCATGTTGGCGAACCATGTCTAAGAAGGCAAAGAGTTTCCCCTCTTCCCTTCCTTCAACTTTCCCGCGCTCTAAACCTTGTTCAATACCTTCTGCACGACCACGTTCAAGACCACGTTCTAAGCCTTTTTCTTCAGCTTGTTCCAAGGCATAGTCATGCGCTAATAAGGCTTGTTCTTCGCGCATACGTAGTTGACTAAACATTTTCCTGTCCTCCTCGGACCAGCTCTTGTAGTCCAGCAGTTGATCTGCCTGGCTGATGGCTCGCTCGGGTTGCTGGGTAAAAGGTTTGTTCCCGAAAAACTCCAACCACGGCTTGCGAACCTCATCTTTGCTGGTTTCTCTGTATTTTTTTAATTCCAAGAATGCCATCTTAACCAGATGGTTTTCTTGTCCATTGTTTGTGATGGTTAAGACCTCACCTGTCGTATCCTCTCGCATACTAAAACTGTGAAAGGCTAAATCATCTTGAAAGTAGTTGCTATCCACGATTGCGATAGCGTATACTGGTGCGATATGTTTATAACTCTGGTGAGTATTGCCTTCTTGTTGGCGAACTTTTTCAAGGTTTTGATTGACCTGACTGCAAAGGTAAGCCCACAGGCGATTGATGAAAAAATTCTGATGATGCACCTGAATCTCAATAATTACTTGTGTCCCATTGTCCAACTCCGCCAAAACATCTATACTGGTATAGAAATCCTGCGCCGAGTAAGGTATGGAAGGTAAGACATGAATATTGCTTCCCTCTAAAATAGTTACATTTTTGGCTGGCAAGTCCAGCATATCGCGAATAAATTGACAAGTGATTTCTGGATTGCTAAAGATTTTCTTAGCAACCAAGTCATTGGTTGGGCTGATGCCCGGATGTCTTAAAATCATCCATTTCCTCCTTCTATTATACCATAGTTTGAAATCTAATTTTGTTAGATTCGATGGTTCTATCTATTTATTCGAAAAGGAAATGAATTGTGAGGATTTTTATCTCATTTCAACTAAAATATGAGCTTGATCAATCAGCTGTCCATCAACAGTCAGATTCAGATAGAAATCCAAGGTCTTATCAGCAGCAAAGTGCAGAGTTGGTAGGCACAAATCTTTTTTGCTTTCCCCAGCTTGAAATTGAAGGAATTGAATCTCATCCTGATAGGCAACGCCATGAACACCTGTCCCCGGTTGAATCGAAATCTTAGCCTCCAAAGGAGTACTACTTTCGCTACGTTCAACCTTAAAATGAAGAGTCTCTCCCTTTGCCACAGCTAGACTTTTTTCTGCAAATGCCAGTCCCTGAACAACTTCTGTTTTTGATAAGCTAGGAGTTTTATAGAGTGAAATATTAGTCAGTACAGGTAAATCCTGTGACTCTGTAATCATCACGCGCACCTTCTGTGCCTCTACTAGCGGACCTCGCAAGAGACGCTTATGACCAACTGTGAAGCCCGTACCAAATTCCTGCCAGACGCCATCCACCTCTACTTGCACATGAAAAGCAGCGATTCGTTGCCCTAGCTTCAAATCTTCTCTTAACTCAAGAACATCGAAAGTTTTAGGCGCCCCTAAGTCTAGTTCTAGTTGGATGGGCAAGTCTGCATCGCTTGCCCATGAACTAGTCTCAAGACCGTCTGTCAAATGGCGACAATCAAAGTCTGCGGAAAGTGCTGGACCAGATACCTTAGCTCCCAGAGTCAAATCTTCTTTATAGAGCTCATTGCGATAGGCCGTAAATTCATAGAGGCGTTCAATATCCTTTGCATCAAAGAGCCCATCTTTATTCGGCGGAATATTGAGTAAGAGAGGTGTGCCTCTCCCCACTGAGTGAAAATAGATTTCGACCAACTCCTCAAGTGACTTAGGATCCTGCTCTTCATGGTAGAACCAGCCCGGCCGAATGGAAACATCTGCCTCACCGATTGAGAAAATCGTGCCTGAAGGATCCCCATGCTGAAGATAGCCCAACTCTGCTTCTGTCCCTAATTTTTCAGGATTCACCTTTTGCCACAGGGGATTACCTGCGTACCCTCGTTCATTGCCAATCCAGCGAATGCTGGTGCCTTCTGTTGAAAAAATCAAGCAATCGCCCTGAAGCTCACGAATGGTTTCAAACCATTTTTCAAATTCATAATTAACCTTTTGAGCGCCCTCTCCTCTGGCACCATCCATCCAGATCTCAGCAAATTTCCCTCCATTGCCATAGGCAGGATTTGATAAGATTTCCTTCAGCTGAGCCAGATAATAGGCATTATAGTCCGCTTCTCGGTCCACATGATAGAGGGGACTATGGGCATCCCACGGTGATAGGTAGACCCCCATATCCATATCAAACTCTGTGGCAGCTTGGGACACCTCAAGGAGCAAGTCTCCCTCTCCATTCCTCCAAGGACTGGCCTTGACCGAATAATCTGTGTGAGCTGTCGGATAGAGGACAAAGCCGTCGTGGTGCTTGATCACCAAAATCAACTTTTTAAAGCCCGTTTCCTTGAGCACGCGAACCCACTCACGCGCATCTAACCTGGTCGGATTAAAGCGTTCAGGTTCCTCCTGACCTGTCCCCCATTCCTGGTCATAAAAGGTATTAGGCCCAAAATGGATAAAGGCTGCTAGTTCATCCTCTAAATAAGCTAGCTGGGCCTGACTAGGCAAGGGCCCATGCGGTTTTATTTCTCTTACCATACTACTTCCTATCTACACTTTTCTTTACTTTTTTGGCATATACTTGCAATTCGGTTAAGGCTAGGGGACTAGTCAAACTTTCAAATCGAAGACGAAGGGCGTAAGTCTTCACCTTATCAAATTCAAAACGAAGCTCTTCATCCTTGTCACTTGACACTTTTCGGATGCCTGATACAGGGCGCCAATTCTCCTCTTGTTTGAGTAGAGAATCCTTGTCCAAATGGTTGGGAGTCCGAGGCAAGGCAGGCTCATTCCCTACATAATAATCGATAAAGGTCGGCTCAACGGCCACATATTCTTGATTTTCAACATAATACAAGGTCAGGTTATCCACAAATCGCGGTTTTAAAATCCCTGCATCTCCAAACAGAATACCCACGCTGGCTTGCTCTGACTTGGCAATCCAAGTATTGGCTGTCGATTTCTTCCGAGCAATAACCTTGTCATTGAGATATGAGGCTGGGTGATTCGGCTCTGAATGGGAAGCAAAGACCAGAGGCAGGTTGGATCCTGTCCACTGATCGGAAATAACTTCCCCATCTACACTGACATCTGTCACATGAATGGTGACTGTTGCTGGCAACTCACAGCCCGCTACTTGTCCTGTGAGCACACTTTCTCCTACCTGAGCATAGACTTGAGGTTCGAGTTCATCCCAAGTCACCTTGGCCGTATCTCTTCTG
The DNA here is from genome assembly GCF_048843365.1 of Streptococcus sp. K0074. Lineage (GTDB taxonomy): Bacteria > Bacillota > Bacilli > Lactobacillales > Streptococcaceae > Streptococcus > Streptococcus mitis_BM. The sequence continues at coordinate 321,927 of NZ_CP184836.1, read as the reverse complement.
CCATCTGATAAGACTAGCTTGACTCGATCTGGTAAATGTGGGACTTCCTTGACAAGCGTCCAAACCTTTTCAGGCTCAATAGCGCAAATCCCTTGGACACAAACCTGAGCAGAAGCCTTTATATCCAGCCCCTCAAGATGACCAGATACCGTAAATTTATGAAAGCTTGCTATATCTTCTTCGGAGATTGCCTCCCAAACAACCTTGACTCGTTTTGCACCACCGAACTCATAGTCCACCAAAACTGAAGATGGCAGCTGTGGATAAGTTCCCTTAGCTGTATACAAGCGAAGTGATCGTACAGAAACTGCCTGCCCTAGTGAGGTATTTTCTGCCACCTGAAAATGAGTTTGATAGGCCTTCCCTTGATAAAAGGCGCGAATAGCCAAGTCCCCTACAGACAAGCAATAAAGCACTCCCTGCTTGATAATGGCGTGGGCACTACCACTCGTCTTCCAAATCACTTCACTATTCCCCACCTTGTTCACAGGGTTATCCACAGTTTGTGGATAAAGTCCAATAGCTGGGGAATCTCCTTCTTGTAATCCGGCCTGCTTGTCCACTCGAATCTCAAATAAGCGCTTATTTCTCACTGGTTGGGTAGCCAAAGCCTCTCCCACTAAGATATCAAAACTTGCTGGCTCTAGCCCTCTGGCACTGGCTTTTACTCTTACGTGACCTGGCTGATCTAAACTCTGAACCAAAAGGACACCTCTGCCATGAAAGGCTTGCCGCTTAAACCGACCATTTTTCTGAGCCTGGTAACGTTCACGACTAGCCTGCCTACCATTATCCACACCTACAATACGAGCAGGGCCTTCAATTTTAAAATGAAGCTGATTGGAAGCACTCGGTACCCAATTTCCATCCTTGTCCAATACATCAAAATAGAGATAAAGGAGGTCTTGCCCATCTGGCTCCAGTTTTGTTTTCTCGGCATGTAGCCCGATTTTGGCTGGCTTACCTGCAGTCACCACCCTATCTTCTGCCACAAGCTGACCTTGATAATCATAGGCTACAGCATGCAATTCTCCTGGTTGATAAGCCAAACGCCATTCGAGATAAAGTTGTTCAGAACTTGCTCCCTCTTGGTATTTTCTACCATCTGAAGTCCATTTTTCCTGAAAATTCTTTCTGCCTTGGGATTTTCCATTGAGAAATAGCTCTACTGAACCAGCATTTGAATACACTCGAACAGGGATATCCCCACACTTATCCACAACTTGTTGATAACTCTTGTGGATTTCCCAATTCCAGTGGGGTAAGATATGAACCATGGGATGCTGATCTAGGTCCAACCACTGACTTTGATAGAGATAATAGTCATTTTTAGGAATCCCTGCCGTATCCACGATCCCAAAATAGGAACTCTTTACAGGCGTATCATTTTGATTGTGCCAAGGAGTCGGCTCACCGATATAGTCCACTCCTGTCCAGATAAACTGACCCGCATAGTCCAGCCGATTCCTATCTGCTATCCAAGAAGTTGTCGCTGTCTTCCCCCAAGGAACCCGATCATTGCCATAGTCCGACTGTTCAAAATTCCGCACTCGACGATTATCCCCAACCCATTCCTTATCTGGGCGAAAATAGCTGTCACGCGTCCGTGTAGCCGATGAGGTTTCAGACCCATAAAGACGCCATTTGGGATGTCTTTTGCGAATCCCGTCAATATTGTCTTCCGAGTAATTTAAGCCCACCACATCCAACAAATTGGCTATCTTTTCATGACCTCCAGACCCATCTCCAAAGCGGAATTGATCCATTCCCATAGTCACAAAACGACTATCATCCACCTCCTTTACCCTTCCTAGCAAGCGTTTGATAGTCTTCAATGAATGAGCATCGCCATTTGCTTCGCTGACTTCATTTCCCAAGGACCACATAAAAATCGCTGGATTGTTGTTGCCACGCTCAATCATAGTGCGCAAATCGTAATCTGACCAGAAATCGCCTGCTTTCGCTTCTGGATGAGTCGCTTCTTCCTCAAAAAAGCGACCATAATCATATTCTTTCTTGCCTCCATACCAGGTATCAAAGGCTTCTTCTTGGATGAGTAGCCCCATTTTGGCAGCCACATCCAGCAAAATACTACTAGCTGGATTATGGGTGATTCGGATTGCATTGACACCCATTTCCTTCATCTGGCGCAAGCGTCTCTCAGCAGCTGACCTGTTTTCCACAGATCCCAGCGCTCCGTAGTCATGGTGCAAACAAACCCCATGAATCTTCAACCAGCTACCATTTAGAAAGAAGCCCTTATCCGCTTGCCAATCCATATAACGGTAACCAAAAGTCTCCTCTTCTTCATCAACCAAAATGCCATTTTTGTAAAGGCGAGTCTTCAATTGGTAAAGGTAGGGATGGTCAATATCCCAAAGCAAGGGTTGAAAAATTGATATGGCTTGTTGGAAAGAATATTTGTCCCCAGACTCAATCACTAGAGAGTCTGTCGCCAGCCAGTCTGACAGCTGTTGTCCATCATACCAGATACTCTGCTCCAAATACACCGACACGGACTGAGGTCCATCATTTGAAACCTTACTTGTAAGCTGAGTCTCCACCCATCCATCTCTTTGTTCCTTTAGCTTGGGACTTTCTATCTTAATCCCATATAAATCCAGATGCACCGAATCTCTAATCAATAATTTTACTTCTCGGTAAATACCGCTACCAGAGTACCAACGACTGCTAGGTTGCTGATTTTCCACAAAAACCGCAAGCTGGTTGGCTGTCCCATCGTTTCTTAGATAGGGGGTGATATCATAAGAAAAGGGTGTATAGCCATTGGGATAATAGCCCAGCACTTGCCCGTTGATATAGACTTGGGCATTCATGTAAACTCCATCAAACAACAAACGCACCGATACAAGACTGGCATCTTCTTCCAAGTAAAACTGTGTCCGGTACCAGGCTTGACCACCATTTAACTGGCCACCCTCATTTTGCGCTGGCGAATAGTGGTCAAAATCATTGTAAATACTCCAGTCATGTGGCACTTGAATAGCCTGCCAATTTTCCCTCTGCAAATCCGGCGCCAAGGCCTCCTCTTTCCCCACCTCTTGGCTAAAAAACCAGTGATTTCGTAAAACTTCTTCTCTTCTCATACAAGCATTCCTCTTTAAACGACTCGATTTACTTGACTATAGCACAAAACAAAAGCGCTTTCAAGACTTCCTCCATCACTCCCTAAATACTCAGAAAAGATTCTATAATTTGTGGAGAAGTCTGAAAATCACTCCATGTTCATATAAACTGTCATTTTCAAGAAACAAGGTCATACTCTTCGAAAATCTCTTCAAACCACGTCAGCGTCGCCTTACCGTAGGTATATGTAACTGACTTCGTCAGTCTTATCTACTACCTCAAAACGGTGTTTTGAGCTGACTTCGTCAGTTTCATCTACAACCTCAAAGCTGTACTTTGAGCAACCTGCGGCTAGCTTCCTAGTTTGCTTTTTGATTTTCATTGAGTAGCAAATCTGACAAGAACCAAAAAACACCCCTCTGAATGTTCATTCCAGAGAGATGTTCCTTTTGTCTTAGCTATTGTAAATCGATTGTCTAAAGTCATCTGAATCTTTGAGATAAGCTTTATAAATCGCTTTTTTCAGTTTTTGAACGGGTGTTTCGATAAAGCTATAGGTGCGAGCAGTTGTATTGCCTGCTGTTATTTGAGCAAGTTCTTCTTTAACAGCTTTCTGCATCAATTCACTTAACTTCTGACTTGTCAGACGTATTTGCTGACCTTCATATTGAATTGTCAAAGCTTTCAATTGATCAATCTTAGCTACCCTTTCCTTGATTTGTGCTTTTTTGAACTCAGCATAACTCTTACCATTCAAAACTTTATTAAAAATGTAAGTATCAGACAAAGGCTTGTTTTCATCCTCTGCTGCTTGTTTGTATTGATTTGAAACATAAGGAACAAATCCTTCATAATAACCCAAAGTAGCCATCAATTCAAAGGCTTGTTTTCTAAAGGTGATATCCCCACTAATACCAGAGTCATTTTGACTAACACCATAAATGGTATCAAACATATCAACAGTATAGTAACCATTTGCTGCAATCTTACCTTTATCTGAAAAACCAGCAATGATATAACGGTTGACCATGATATGATTGTCAATCAAACTATCAATATCTGTCAATTTTCTGGCATCTTCTAAGGTCAGAGTTTGAATCTCCTCACTCTTATGAGTCGGTTTAACTGCTGGATTACGGTAATCTACCCAAGTTCTAGAACCTGTTGAAGTGATTGGCATTATTTTTTTGAAATAACTCATCTTGTCTTCTGCAGATAAGCCTTTACTTGCCTCTGCTTCTAGGTAATCTAGAGTATAAAGGACATCAAAACTTCCCTTCATGTAAGATTGCAAATCTTCTGCCGTTTTAAATCGATCAGGTGTTTTATTGTAAAATCCATTCTTATCACTCTCATCATATACAAAGTTGAGATTAAAATAAGTATCCTTTTCTGGATTATAGGAGTTTTCAAAAATACCACGCGCATAAAACTCTGCTCCTGTACCATCTCGACGACCGTGATTATTAAACAAGACCGTTCTATCTAGTAAGTGCGTCATTTCATGAGAATAAGTCGCTGAACCTCTATCATCCAGAACCCTATCTATAAAGTAACGGACACCTAATCCATTGGCCTCAGCTCCCACCTTACTTACTGGAGAATAGTAATTCATAGGAGTCATAAATTGGTCGACTCCCTTATCAACTCCATTACCAGTAGCTGGTGACCAAGTGCTATCAATCTGGGCATTCGGATTGCTTGTATACTTCTTCATCGTATCAATAATCAAGCGATTTGTAAGCAACTTATCACGATTTACAGGTTTTGTTATACGATAAAGAGTATCAACATAGTTAGCTTGTTGTACAGCCGCTTTTTCAATTAAAGACTTGACTCTAGCAAGTTCAGCTTGATACTTAGTTGGATTAGACTGGGCAAGAGAAGTATCTATATAGGAACCAATATTACCATAAGTAATCGTCGCCATATTACTAATCACATAAACACTTGGTTCTTTCACATTCAAAAGTCCCAAAATAGCAGCCATATTAGCCTCTTGTTTACGAGGATCCTTTTCCCCAGCTGTCAACTTGCTATACAGACCGATATGCGCTGAAAGATTTTCTTTAGATGGTTTTTCAACAATCATAGCTTGGCTAGATTTTTTAAGCCAAGTATCCGCATCATCTGACGTAAAGAGTTGGCGATTGCTGTCTAAAAATTCCTTCAAGCTAGCCTTACCTGTAATGGTAGATAAATACTTTGTAAATGTTTGAGGACTATTGGTCAATTTCATCTCTTCATAAGACATGGATCCTAATTTCTTCAAACTATCTAAGGATGTCATTGTCTTATTACCAAATGAACTTGGATTAAAGGCCAGAATATCACGAATATTCGTGTCCCCAAATTGAATATTATAAAAACGATTGATATAAGACAGTCCCAACAAAATCTGCTCTTTGTATTGCTCCAGCTCTTGTTTGACCTTGCTGCGGTTTTCAGGGGTATCTCCTATAATTCCCAATGTATGCGAGGCAATCTTTTTGAAACTTGACTCAGCTTGCGTCTTCGTCTGATCAAAGCTTTCTTGAATTGACAGTTTTTGAAGATACTCTGTACGCAACATATCTTTGACTTCTTGGTCAGTAATATTTGGGTGGGTTTTTTTGAGCGCAATTCTCTTTGTTATAATATCTCGAGAATCATAAACAGGCTCTAACTGTGCTTTTAGTTTACTGTCATGTAAGAAGTCTACTGACCTCGCGCTTGTGGTCAGAGCAGACACATCCACAGCATCTTCTCTCTCACTATTAGCCGGAAGTAAGTGTGGTTTATCCTCCTGACTACCAACTAAAACAACTCTCGGTTTCATTGGTTTTGTTATTTGACTCGCTTCTTGAGGATTAACCAATTCACCAGTTTGTTCATTGATAGCGTAGGTTCTGGTAAGTGTATTCTCACCAACTTCTCCTTCAGATGCTAGCTTTTCTATATTTTTAGCAAGTGAAGAATCCTCTCTTCGCTCCTCCGTAACAGCAATCGGTTGTATTACTTTTTCCACATTACCAACTTGAATCACTTTATCAACTGCTGGATTTACTTGTCTAGTAGTGTCAGATACCGTCACCTGACCTGTTGCCTTATCTAATTGATAACTCGTCCTAGTTTCCACCGAACCATCACGCCCTGCAACCGCTACTTTCTCTTGTCTGAACTCCAAAGCAGGATTCACCTGGTAGATCGTTTTATGAGATAGGACAGTAGTTTCAACACTCGGTTTAGTTCCAACTTCTACAACTTGATCAACTTTGTTAGCTACTATTTTGACAGTTTTATTCTCAGAAATATTTCCACTTGCTTGATCTTTAGTATAGGTAGTAGTAACTTGTTCTTGTCCCTCAACACCCGGAATTTTTACTCTTGTAACACCGTGGTCTAGTTCCTCATTCTTTTCATAAACGGTTTCATAAGGAACAGCTTTGGTCTCCACTTTGGTCTGAGGAAGTTGAGTGTCTTCTTTATACTCTGGGAGAGCCTCCTGTATCTCAGGCTCACCGGAAACGCCACCTTCATAAGAAGGAAGGGGTGGTTCTACTAAGGACTCACCGGAAACACCGCCTTCATAAGATGGAAGCGATGGTTCTACCAAAGATTCACCAGAGACGCCGCCTTCATAAGATGGAAGCGATGATTCTACCAAGGATTCACCGGAAACAACGCCTTCATAAGAGGGGAGAGTTGGTTCTACCAAGGATTCGCCGGAAACACCGCCCTCATAAGACGGAAGAAATGGCTCTACCGAAGGATCGCCGGAAACAACGCCTTCATAAGATGGAAGCGATGGTTCTACCAAAGATTCACCAGAGACGCCGCCTTCATAAGATGGAAGCGCTGGTTCTACCAAAGATTCACCGGAAACACCGCTTTCATAAGATGGAAGGGGTGGTTGGACTTCCGGGGCTAGGCTTATGCCATTTTCTTGAGGTTCCTTCTCTTTTGTCCCGACCAAAATCACCTGAACAACTGGTTCACGAAGCACTTCTCTCCCTACTTCATTTCGCGTAACAATACCATCGACAACCCTTACTTCTGTTAAGATTCGTTCTTGTCCCTTGGCACCTTCTATAGAAATTCTTTTTTCTCCCTTAGCCAGAGTTGGGTCAGACTGAAATTGAGTTTCAAACTCTATCTCCCCTATCCTAACTTCCAGTTCTGGCTTGTCTTCAGTAACAGTTTTCATTCCTTCATCTGGTACCTTTTTAGACTCAATACTCATACTTTTTTCAGGAGTTGGATTTAAAACAGGCTCAACTGAGTAAGATGGTTGAGGAGATTGCACAAGATCTTTAGTCGAGCTAAAATGAGATGCAGTCTGTGGTACAATCTTCTTAGATTGAGGTTCTAAACTTTCCTCCTTTTGAGATAATGCTGGCGACTCTACCTTATCAACAGAAAGTTCCTTGCTAACACTATCTCTTACCAAATAATATCCCGTAAATTCATATCCTTGGACTGTTTCAGGACTTGGTAAAAACTGACCTTCTACTCTCTTAACAAGGGCTGGTTGCAATTCTACCAGATTTTCTAAAGCAGAGATGGATGCTCCCCAACCACCAACAGTAAAGACGCTCACAAGGAAGTAAGACGCTCCCTTTTTTCTCTTGATTAAAGTGAAGGAAAGCAATAATAATCCTGCTCCCAAGATAAACATCTCATCATTAGAAAACAGACCTGTTTCTGGTAATCTTGTAGCCAATTTTCGATAGACAAAATAGTATTCTTTTCCCTCTTTTACCTCAATCTTATTTTCTTCAAACCATTGCAACTCAGATTTCAGCTTTTCAGGTAAATCCTGCTCATCCAAATAATGACTTGAAATTAGTGTTGAAGTCGTTTCTGTAGCCTGTGCAGGTTGAGCCCCCATACCAGCAAAAAATAAACTCGTTCCTAGCAAGACCGAACAAGCTCCTATTGCATATTTCCTCAAAGAAAAACGCTGCTTTCTCTCAAATTGAAATTCTTTCATCTCATCTCCCATCATTCATTATTACTGTATATTTAGTATATCAGAAATAGTCTGTATTCACAAATCTTTCTAGTTATTCCCTTATCATTCCTAATTAAAGTAGACAATATACAATAATTTTTAGTTAAATGTATATCAATGTTCTTTGTTTTTCTTAACAAACGTAATACAAAAAGAGCCTGTTGCCAAGCTCTTTAGTCTATTATTTCTTCTCAGCACGGAGGGCTGACAAGATTTGTGTACGGATATCATCAACACCATTTGGCGTATTTGGTAAAAAGATGGTTTGATTGCCTTTTGCAGCAAAAGTGTTCAAGGTATCCAAATACTGGTTGGTCAAGAGGATGGACATGATTTGTTCTTCTGTCATACCAACATTGGCTTCCTTGAGTTCTGTGATAGACTCTGCCAATCCATCCACAATGGCCTTACGTTGTTGGGCAATCCCCACACCATGAAGGCGATCCTTTTCTGCTTCGGCTTCAGCTGCAGTGACGATTTTAATCTTATCTGCTTCTGCCAATTCTTGCGCTGCAACACGCTTACGTTGCGCTGCATTGATTTCATTCATAGATTGCTTAACTTCTGCATCTGGTTCAACCTTTGTAATCAAGGTTTTCACGATAATGTAGCCGTAAGTAGTCATTTCTTCTGCTACTTGGTGTTGAACTTCAAGGGCAATCTCATCTTTTTTCTCAAACAATTCATCCAAGGTTAGTTTGGGAACAGAAGAGCGAAGAGCATCTTCGATATAAGATTTAATCTGAGATTCAGGACGCATGAGTTTATAGTAAGCATCTGTCACGCTCTGCTCGTTGACACGGTACTGAGTCGCCACATTCATCATAACGAACACATTGTCCTTGGTCTTAGTCTCAACCACAATATCGCTTTGCAACAAGCGCAACTGAATCCGCGCTGCAATCGAGTCAATCCCAAAAGGCAAGCGAATGTGAATACCGCTATTGGCAACCTTTTGGTATTTCCCAAAGCGTTCAATAATCGCCACCGACTGCTGACGAACCACATAAACTGTACTCAGTGTGACTATCACCAATAGGAGCACACAAACCACCACAAAAATCATCAAAAATGTTGCCATTATCGTGACCTCCATTATTATTTTTTCCTGTATTATAGCACATTTAAAGAAGGTTGTGCAGTTTTTACTGCGATTTTTCCTGAAATGTCAATAATTAGAGGTGAAACTACATTTCAAGTTAGTAATCGCTTTTTTCATTACATTAACTTCCATAGAATCTACATCAATAGTCAGGGAATAACTTGCCTTAACTTTTCCCTCGTGCTATACTAGTGATTGAAATTAATAAATAGGAGATATTTCATGAAAACAGCAAAAACTACTGTTACAATCCTTTCTACACTTGCTTCTGTCGTCTTATTAGCTAGTTGTGCAACAAAGTCTACAGAAACACAGACAAGCAATAATAGCTCATCTGATAATCAAATTACAATGACATATGACCAACTACGGTCTAGAGAAAACACTATGTCAACCCTTTGGTATCAAAAATCAGCTGAAACTAAAGCTTTATACATACAGGGTTATAACGTTGCAACAAATCACCTAAAGGAATTGCTCAAAACAGAATCAGACAAACCTTACTCTATCGTTTTAGACTTGGATGAAACTGTCCTAGATAATAGCCCTTATCAAGTACAAAATGTCAAAGATGGTACAGCATTCACACCCGAAAATTGGGATGTTTGGGTTCAAAAAGCTGCAGCAAAAGCCGTCCCAGGTGCCAAGGATTTTCTTCAGTTTGCTGATCAAAACGGTGTCCAAATCTACTATATTTCTGACCGCTCAGCTAATCAAGTAGATGCTACCATTAAAAATCTTGAAAGTGAAGGAATTCCTGTTCAAGGACGTGATCATCTCATGTTCTTAGAAAGTGGTGTAAAATCCAAAGAAGGTCGTCGCCAAAAAGTTCAAGAAAAAACAAATCTTATCTTATTATTTGGTGATAACCTCGTAGACTTTGCAGATTTTTCTAAGACTTCTGAATCTGACCGTGATAAACAACTTGAAGAATTGCAAAAAGAATTCGGTGAAAAATTCATCATCTTCCCAAATCCAATGTACGGATCATGGGAGTCAGCTGTATACGCTGGTAATAAACTAGATGCTAAAGGTCAAGTAGAAGAACGCCAAAAAGCTTTGCAAGGTTTTGATAAATAAAACAAATAAGCTGATTCTACATAAAATTGGGCTAACTTACAATCTTCAAAAAGTGGATAGGAAGGAATTCTGATAATCAGAAAACTTTCCTATCCACTTTTATAATTGATATAACATCAAACTTTTATACACCTGATATTATGCGTTTTTCTGATTTTAAAGACTTTGTCACCTAGACCCTATATTTCAAGAATTAAGCAATGTTGATGATCTGAATGTAGTGTGGTATACTATTTTTGTCATCGGTTACCGATTACGTTCCTATGGGTTCGTGAGAGGAGGTGAAACTAATGAGCCTTATACCTGAGCTTGCTCTTACTATTATAGCGGACGTCATCGCAGGAATTATCTTGTATTTCGTTTGCAAATGGCTAGATGGTAAGAAGTAGACCGACTGACTAGCCTATCAACACCCGTTAAATCGCTAAGATACGTCAAAAAAGCCCTTAACTACGGCAATAGTTAGGGGCTTTGGTGTTCTAATGAACCTTATACACTAACAACATTCTAGCATATAAGCCCAGATATTTCAAGAGTTTTATTTATTTTTTAAAGTTCTGGAAAGGTCTATAATGAAGTTAGCCATCTAATATCTAAAAACCGACTAGCTCCTATGAACTAGTCGGTTTCTCATCAATGCGCCAACATTTCTTGGGCGATTTCTTGTCCAGATAGGTTATCTGGGTAGTAGGTTGGCCAGTTATCCATTTCTTCAAAGAGGGCTTCTTGGCTTGTGCCTCCAAAGAAGATATGGAAATGTTCTGCCTTAACTGGGGCGATATTGTGGTCACTAAACTGAACATACTTGAATTGTCCAGCATCAGCATCTGTGGCTTCAAAGAGGAAGCGCACACCACGATTTCCTTTCTTGTAAGTCAAGATTTTCTGACCAACATACTTGTAAGTATATTTCTTGCTTTGTCCACCTTGAACAAATTCCATAGTGTTATCAGCAATGTTGATCTTAGTCACATCTGTCTGATAACCTTTTGTATAGTAGGCCTTGTACTCAGCCTGAGTCATCTTACCAGTCAACTTAGCCTTGTAGTCAAAGACTTGATCAAACGTGCCATCTTCAAGGAAAGGATAAACTGATTGCCAGTTACCTGCATAGTCACTCAAAGTGCGGTCCTTGACGTCTGCATCCTCAAAGTAACCATTTTGAACTGTCTTGGTATCCTCTGCCTTTTCAGGTTCGATAGCTGGACCTTCTTGGTCTGTTGTTTGTTTCAAAGCTTTGAGGTTTTTCTCCATGATAGAGATATAATTTTCTCCCGCCTTGGTATCTTCTTCTGTCAGACTTTCTAAAGGATTGAGGACATCTGTTTTGACACCTGCTTCTTTTGAAAGTGTATTAGCAAGGGCTTGTGAAGCATTTTCCTCAAAGTAGATATAGGCGATTTTATTTTTCTTGACGTACTCTGTCAATTCTGCCAAGCGAGCTGCTGATGGCTCTGCATCTGGAGAAAGGCCTGAGATTGCGACTTGTTTGAGTCCATAGTCCAAGGCAAGATAGTTAAAGGCTGCGTGTTGCGTTACAAAGCTCTTTTGTTTGGCTTGAGACAAGCCTTCTGCATAAGCCTTATCTAAGGCTTGTAATTTTTCGATATAGGCAGCAGCATTCTTCTCAAAGGTCTCTTTTTTATCAGGATAATCTGCTGATAAACTGTCACGGATATGCTCTACTAGTTTAATGGCACGAACTGGTGATAACCAAACATGGGGGTCAAACTCATGGTGATGACCTTCTTCTCCATGGTCATGGTCTCCCTCTTCTTCCTCGCCACCTGGCAAAAGCAACATATCGCCTGTCGCCTTGATGGTTTTGACCTTTTTCTTATCCAAAGTATCTAGCAATTTAGGGACCCATGTTTCCATGTTTTCATTTTCATAAACGAAGGTATCTGCATCTTGGATTTTGGCAACTGCCTTGGCAGACGGTTCATATTCATGGGGTTCTGTACCAGCACCGATGAGGAGTTCTACATTAGCAGTATCTCCTGCGACTTGCTTGGTAAATTCATAGACAGGGTAAAAGGTTGTCACAATATTGAGTTTGCCATCTACCTGTTTTTGATTGGAACAAGCTACTAAAAACAAGGTACATAGACTGACTAGCAATAAGCTAATTTTTTTCACGTTCGTCTCCTATTTGATAAAACGTCTTACTAAACTGATGAGTAAAAAGACAGTTACAAAAATAATGGTAATACTTGCACTTGCAGGTGTTTCTGCATAGTAGGAAATGTAGAGTCCTGCTACCATTCCCAAAAATCCAATAGCACTGGCAAGCAGCATAACCGATTTAAAGTTTTTCCCCAGACGCAGGGCAATACTAGCTGGCAAGACCATAATGGTCGATACCAGAAGAGCTCCCGCAGCAGGAATCATAAGGGCAATGGCCACCCCCGTCACCATGTTAAAAAGAATGGACATGGTACGAACTGGCAAGCCATCCACAAAGGCCGTATCCTCATCAAAGGTCAAAATGTACATCGGACGAAGGAAGAGGAAGGTCAAAATCAAAACAACCGCCGCAATGACAAAGAGGGAAATAACCTGCTCTTCACTGATAGTCACGATTGAACCAAAAAGATACTGGTCCAAACTCATAGAACTAGAGCTTTTACCCTTGCTCATGACAATCAGAGAAACAGCCAGACCTGTTGACATGAGGATAGCTGTCCCGATTTCCATAAAGCTCTTGTAAACCGTACGGAGATACTCCAGAAAGACCGCCGCAATCAAGACAATGGCAATAGTGGAAATAGTCGGAGAAATCCCCAAAACCAACCCAAAGGCTACACCCGAAAGCGAGACGTGGCTGAGGGTATCACTCATCAAACTCTGACGACGCAAGATAAGGAAGGTTCCCAATACCGGCGAGAAAAGACTCATGGCAATAACGGCCAGAAAAGCACGTTGCATAAAGTCATAAGATAACAAACTAAGCATGGCCTACCTCCTGATCATTCTCATGAACGTTGAAACAACGCCATGGCGAGTCTTGGTTACGGACTAGATGAATATTGCGGTCCGCGTAGTCCTTAACTTCTTCAGGGTCATGGGTAATCATCAAAACAGCCTTGCCATGATGATGGGCGCTGTGGTGCATGAGTTCGTAAAATTCGTTTTTACTTCCTGCATCCATCCCCGTTGTCGGCTCATCTAGGATAAACACATCTGGATCCGAAGCAAACATACGCGCAATCACCGCTCGCTGCTTTTGGCCCCCAGATAGAGACCCCAAGCGTTTGTCTCGATGTTCCCACATGCCAACTGAGTCCAAACTAGCCTTGATATGCTCCTCATCATGAGCATTCAAACGACGGAACCAACCCTTTCGCGGATAGCGACCAGATTTGACAAATTCATAAACCGTACTTGGAAAACCAGCATTAAAACTGGCAATCTGTTGAGGAAGATAGGCTATTCTCAATTTCTTACCCTGCGTATTTGTCTTTGAAATGGTCACCTTGCCAATGCGTGGCTGAAGGATTCCAAGACTGGCCTTGATGAGTGTCGTCTTAGCTGCCCCATTCTCCCCTGTCAAGGTAACAAATTCTCCACTATCAACACTATAATTGATATGTTCAAGAACAGGCTCCTTATCATAATAGAAGGATAAATCCTCTACCGTAATATATCTCATTATTTGATTTCTCCTACTAAAGCAGTCAAAAACCGCTGGATCACTTTTTGTTCATTTGGAGTAAACTGAGTCGCCACTTGTTCATAGGTTAAAAGCGTATGCTCATGGTGATGGTGGTGCTCCTCAGCGATTGGACGAGCCAAGTCAGTCAACTGATAAAAAATCACACGCGCATCTTTAGGATCTTTAGATGTTTCCAACATCCCTTCCTTGACCAAAGACTTAATGGCCTTGGTAACTGCCGCCTGACTGACATTGAGACGACGAGCCAACTCTGAATTTGTTAAAGATTCCTCTGACAAGAGCATGAGGATATGCTCCTGGGTATTGGTCAGAGCTACCTCGCTAGTACAATGACCTATTAGGATTTCATGTTGGTTTTCCGCCTGTAAAATCACCTCATTCAAAAAGCCATCGATATCCTTCGCTAGCTGTCTCATATCTGACTCCTTTCCTTTTAGACTTCTCTTTTTTAAGAGAAAAATACTATTCTTTGACATTTTATTTACCAGTTAATTATATCACAAGCAAAAAAAGAGTCAAGAAAAAACGTGAAAATAGGCTTCATTCTTGAACTCTTCTATATTATGATCTATTGAAAGTCCTTGATATCTCCATCATATGTCGCCCAATCTTTGCTGAAAAAGCGCTCATTCAGATGGTAAGTCGGAGCTGGTGTGGGATTGGATAGGAAAGGATCAACTGCCTTGTCAAAAGCCAACCACCCCAACCAACCAAGGTGAATGGTGTCTTTCATAAAGAAAGTCTCCCCGCCGTCCTTAGAAAAATCTGCTATATTGGTAAACCCTTGACTTTCTAACTGGTAGCGAATCTTCTGCACCGTTTGTTGGTACATATCCTCTCGTAAACCAGCGTAGTCCATCCATTTTTTATTAACAGGTGGAATGATAAAAATCGGGTTTACCTTAGATTTAGAAAACTGTGTTAAAACCAACTGCAAGTCATTATACTCTGGCGACTTGAGATAGGTAAAGCTTTTCTGAGAGTCCTTTAATTTCTTCAAATCCTTCTTGATCTGCGTATTATAGAAATAATTTTCCATTCCCAGATCATTATTGGAAGTATTCTTTTCAGCATCTGCTTTAACAATATCTTCTATAGCTTGATAAGAAAACTGGTCTGGCAAGGTCTTTAAATACTTAACTACATGCTTATCATAATTGACATAGCCTCTAACTGAAAACTGACCAAAAAAGGAAGCTTGGCGTTCATTAAACCGAGCCAATAATTCAATCATTTCATTGTCTGCTGTCGACAATTCTTCTTTGCTTGCCAACTTCTGAACCAAATCCTTCATAGCTACGTTAGGAAACTGCTGTAGTAAGCGAGTCGCTGCATATTGACTAGCCTGATCTCCAGATTGATGTTCCAGAAAACTGGTCAACTGGTCTCCATTAAAATACTGCTGAAAAGCTGCTGGCTCATAGCCATTTTTACTGAACCACTGAGGTGAGATAACATACACAACTTGTTTATTCTCCAGTTGTGGCAACATCTGTTGCATTCCAAAATACTGGTTAAGCGATGCAGCTCCCCTCTGTCCTAAAAGATAAGGACGGTAGGAGCGATTGTATTTCTCAGCTAATACCGCAGGATGAGCACCGTCAAAACGAAGCCATTCACTAGAGCCAAAGAAGGGAACAAAACGCATATTTGGATCAGATAGTGCTCTGACTTTTTGACTTCGCTCCTTAAAACTATCGATAGTAGTAGCCACCGCTGAACGCTTTTCAGCTCCTAGATTATGACGCATCTCAGTAGGATAAAAGAAAATGAGCAGAAAAACCAACAAACCAGCTATCAAGACCGGTCCGAAGATCATCCATAAGCGTTTAAGCATTTTGTAGCTCCACAATACCAGCTATGATTTTATTAGCTGTATTCCAGTCATCACGACCGAACTCCGTCACTGGAACACGAATGTCAAAACGATTTTCAATCTCCACAATCAATTCAACCGTTCCCATACTATCCAAGACACCTGCATCAAAAAGATCTTCATCCATCATGTCAGAAACATCTTCCATAAACAACTCATCAATAATTTCGATAACTTCTGATTTGATATCCATATTTTATTTCCTTTTATTTTTTAAACCATAGATCATTCAAGAATCCAGAAAAGATTAAGAATGACAGCATGACGACATGGAAGGTGACAACCATGCCAAGCAACTGAACCCAGCGATTCTCAGGTAGGGCAGCTTTCCCTGCTTTTTTCCGTTCCTTATTGAGCGTTTTTTTCTTGCGAACCCAGGCATCATTGATGACCAAGCCCAGTCCATGAAAGAGTCCATAGGCAATATAGTACCAGGTCACTCCATGCCAAAATCCCATAATCAGCATATTTACAACGTAGGCCACACTTGAGGTTACATTACGATTTTTAAAGACTTTCTTTCTGGTCAATACCATGACCATTCTCATAAAGACAAAATCACGGAACCAGAAAGAAAGACTCATGTGCCAACGAT
The DNA here is from genome assembly GCF_048843365.1 of Streptococcus sp. K0074. Lineage (GTDB taxonomy): Bacteria > Bacillota > Bacilli > Lactobacillales > Streptococcaceae > Streptococcus > Streptococcus mitis_BM. The sequence goes on along the minus strand of NZ_CP184836.1, from coordinate 305,518 downwards.
TCCAAAACTCCTTTAAATCCCTTGATAAAAAGGGCTTGTTAAAGTTGATAGGGCTACGGATTCCCATTAAGTTTGAGATGGCTAAGGCAAACATAGAATAACCTGCAAAGTCAAAGAAGAGTTCCAGACCAAAGGTATACATAACTGCCAAGGCATAGAGGTTAAAGAAGCCACCTGACTGCAAGGCTAGATTCTTCAAAGGAGGCAACAAGGTTTCTCCTAAAACATGAGCTAGGATAAACTTGTACAAAAAGCCCCACATGATATAGCGAACAGATTCATCCAGCATATCCATCAACTCATCCCGCTCAGGAATGGCCTGATAATTTTCATTAAATCGCTTAAAGCGATCGATTGGGCCACTTGAAAAAGTCGGCATGAAGAGAAGGAAACGAAGGAATTCCCAGAGGGTAAAATTCTTAATCACTCCATCTCTCAGCTCGATGATAATCCCAACCGAACGAAAGGTCAGGTAAGAAATTCCCAAGAACCCAAGCAAAGACTGCGTTCCATTGATAGCTGGCTGCACCTTAACAAAGATAATCGGGAGAAGGGACAGAAAACTAACTAGGTAGAAGACCCACTTGCCATCCTTACTTTTTCGATAGTGCTTGTAGAAAAGTAGGAGCAATATCTCCCAGCACAAATAAATACCCAAGGTAGCCAACTGATTAGTCTTCCCACCCACCAACATAGTAACGATAAAGAAGAGACTAACCAACACTTCATACCAGGCAAAGCGTTTCTTGAAAAAGAGGCCGATAAAGATGGGCAAGGTTGCAACAATCACATAGACAAAATACTGAGGATTGCCGTATGGCTCTAAATGAGGAAGCTGTTGAAAGAACTCCATCATCTGCTATTCACCTCGTTAATCAATCCTTTGATGTCAATCTTCCCATTTGGAGTCAGTGGTAAACTGTCTCGATAAAGGAATTTAGATGGCATCATGTAGGACATCATGATATCTGTCAGGTCTTCCTTAATAGCCTTGGTAATATCGATATCACGCTCAAACTGCTCACGAACACCGTCTTTTAAGATGACATAGGCTAACAGATTTTGTACCTTGTGGTCTTTATTATAACGTGGAACAGCAACAGCAGACTCGATAAAGCGAGACTTGTTGAGGTTTTGAGAGACATCTTCTAACTCAATGCGGTAACCGTTAAACTTAATCTGGAAGTCCATGCGTCCGCCGTAGAGAAGTAAGCCCTCATCTGTCATGGTTCCCACATCGCCTGTGTGATAGGCTGGCAGACCTTCAAACTCAAAGAAGGCTTCTGCTGTTTTTTCAGGATTGTTCATATATCCTTTTGAAACAGCTGGTCCTGAGACAATGATTTCTCCCTGTTCGCCATTTGGCAGTTTATTTCCTTCCTCGTCAATGATAAAGGTTGGAGAATCAGCCTTGGTATAGCCGATTGGGAGGCGTTTTAGAGTCGTCAACATCTCGTCTGTCACGGCAACAGCTGACAAGGCTACTGTTGCTTCTGTTGGACCGTAAGCATTGATAATACGGGCATGTGGGAAACGCTCACGCAGTTTTTGAGCCGTTTTGACCGTCAATTCTTCCCCATCAAAGTAGAAATGCGTGATTCCAGGCATTTTCTCGCTGTTGAAGTCTTCTGACAACATGGCCATATCCGCAAAAGAAGGGGTTGATGTCCAGATAGCGATTGGCAATGAAAAGATGGTCGCAAAGAGTTGCTTAAAGTCCTGAGTAATAGCTGAAGGAAGGGCGAAGAGCGTACCACCAAGTGCCAAGGTAGGCGCCCAGTACATGACAGACAGGTCAAAAGAATAAGGTGGCTGAGCCAACATTTGCGGACGACTTGGCGTCGCAAATTCCTTGTCCGTAATCATCCAGTTGGTAAAGCTGAGGAGGTTATCATGGGAAATCTGTACTCCCTTAGGCTTACCAGTCGTACCAGACGTAAAGATGATGTAGTAATTATCATCACTCTTGACTGGATGCGTGATCTCATAGCTAGTCCCTTGAGCAAAGACATCTTGAACCTGAGCTAGAGTCATCATTGGTGTAGAAACCTGCTCCAATGGGAAGTCTGAGATAGCAATAATCAAGCTTGGCTCTGCAACTTCTAAAATAGCCGAAACTCGCTCCAAGGCCGAATGGCTATCAATTGGAATGTAGGCGTGACCTGACTTAGTCAGCGCAACAAAAGTTGCCAACATTTCATACTCTTGGCCACCAAAAACAACCACAGGAGACTTCTCTGGTAAATCCAGTTGGTCAATAGCTGCAGCCAAACTATCCGAATCAGCCTTCAAATCTCCATAAGTGTGTTCCTGCCCTAAAACATTGTAAACAGGATAGTCAGGCTGTGTCTGAGCAAAATGCTCAATGGTTTCAATCATATCTACTATTGGTTTATTTGACACAATAGGAATTCTCCTTCAAGTTAAAATTCATTATAGATAAAGCTTCCTTGACCCTGGCCAAGATAGCTAAAGAAGTAAAGCAGCCCCAGAAAGATAAGAAAATACAAGGCTGTCCGACCAAGAAAGAGGTACAATTCTTTTCTCTGTTTCATCAAGAAAAACCATTCATTTCTGTAATTTTTGCTAAATAAGATAGACTCTTACTATAGTATTTTTCTACTATTGTACCACTTTCTAGGGTAATTTTTCAATTGTTTGCCGTAGATTTTCAGTAGATTTCAGTTTATTTTAAGGATTATGCGGTTTTTCTATGTATATTTCAAATAGAGTGATCCTGGGCAAAAACTCAAGTTCAGTAGAAAATGAAGGGAAGCTTTCCATAATAAAACGCACAATATCAAGTTTTTTTGTACTGACCCCAAAAAGTTAGACAGAAAAAATCTAACTTTTGGGGTGCAGTTCATTTCAACACCTGATACTATGCGCTTTTCTAATTTTTCAAGACTTTTGAACCAGTCTCTTATTTAAAATAATCTCGTCTGATATAAATTAAAATAGCTTCTATCATCAGACAAATGGCTGATATCCAAAAACTGATGCTAATACCAAAACTCTCAGTAATATAGCTCATTAGCAAAACAAATACTGAAAATGCTAATGTCGAAATCACTTCAAGAACGGAATAGACATTAACCAAGTTATTTTCCTCTACTGTTTCCTGAAGAAATACACTTTCAGGAACTTCTTTTAGTTGCGATAACATACCAACTAAAGCTGAAAATACTAAAAACATCTGTGCATTTGGAAAATATAGAATAGTCAGTGTCACTATTGCCATGGCTACAAGAGGAAAAAGAATACTTTCCCATTTAGCAGCAAGAAACTTTTCAGATAGCCTAAAAGCAATTAAGCCACTAATTATAATCCCGATAGAGTATGCTGTATTAGAATATCCCCAGTAACTTTCCGTTTCATTTAATAGCTCAGTTACAAAGACAAGTATGATAGAAGAAACCCAAATCGTATTTGAGAAAATTTCCAATAAATTTGCTGATACAAAAAGTCTTAATCTAGGATCTTTAGCAACTAACTTCCAGCCTTTGAGCAAAATTTCAAGATTAGTTTCTGACTCTAACACCTCCACTTCAGCCTTAGGAAGCAATAACATCAGAAAGCTGGAAATTATATACAACATTAAAATGATAAACGTGGTAGGTAACAGACCAATTGTTGCAAATAAGAGTCCACCTAATCCCCAACCCACCAATTGAACAGCTTCACCACTCATTGACAAGGCTGAATTAGCCTTACCCAAATCGGTCGCATAGCGTGGCACAATAGCATAGGAAACAGGAGCTGCAAAACCATCTAATATAGAAATTGCAACAACAAATAGATAGATTACCAAAGGCGCTACTGATTGCATTACGGTAAACATTCCTACCAGTATCGTTAATAATATAGTCTTTCCAAATTGGGATAAAGATAAAACCCTATTTAACGCTAACCTTTTAGTAACCAAAGGAACTAAAAGACTCGCAACAAAAGAGGATATCCCTATTAAAATGGGAACTAGTGATGTGGCAATTACTGATTTTGAAATAATGTATATGTTAGCAATGATTGTTACTCTAAAGAAAATATCTGCTAAATTTGCAAACAATTGAGAGACTAACAACTTGATAAATGAATTAGACATATAACTTTTAAGTTCTTTTATCTCTGTTAGAAAATGAATAAGATACTAAGCAACAAAGAGCTACTATACCAAATATTAAATAATTGCTCCTAATACTAAAGTTATCAGCAAAAATACCAGCTAGAAAATCAGCTAACATAAAACTAATCGAAATAAACAAATTATATACTGACCATGATACTGCTCTATTTTTTTCTATTGACATATTAAATTTATAATAAAAATGATTATTGTAGTTGGAATTAAGAACACGCATTAATAAAAGGATTATAATTTGGATGATTAGATTAGTTTGAAAAAACATGAGTATAGCTAATATTGGTAACATCAAGCTTACTTCAAACTTAATTTTTAGATAACTCCCCAAAGCCATAGATATATTAAATATAAATAGTACAATTCCCAGCGTATCTAGTGAAAATCCCTGTTCATTTAAGAATATCCCTGCATAAGAATTGCTAATCATAATTAGAGTTGAGAATGCTACTCCTAATATTATTAATAACCATGGAATATTTTTAATATTATCGAGGCTAAAAAATTTTTGATTATTATTTTGTTCCTTTTTAATTTCAGGTAATCCTATTAAATATAATAGACTGAAAATTACAAATATAATAGATATAACAACAGGATAAACATAATTCATATGCAATAAAGGGGGAGATATAATTGTAACAATAGCAATAAAAATATATTTTAATGTGTTGAGATTTTTCAAAAATGATTTATATACAACTTCGTCATCAATTATTTCAAAATTATAAGAATTAAGAACTCCTGAAGATAATGATTCTGACAATCCAAAAAATATCGCTGAAATATATATTATGTTTGATTTTCCAAACAATAGGCCCCATAATGCTAAAATTAATAATAAATTTGAAGTAGCCAAAATTTTCTTGTAACCAATCTTACTTGAAATATAACTTAAAGGAATATCAAAAACTGAACCACATAGCTCAGTAATAACTGATAAAGTAGCTATTTCTGTGAACGAAAAACCTAAGTGCTTTAATAGTAAAATTTCTACAAAGTAGTATGGTAATCCAGATAGAAACATATTCATTCCGTACAAATTAAAAATCTTCTTACTCATAAGTTACAAACTGAGTCTCTAAAATATTCTGGACTCTTCTCCTTAATCAAGTTAACATAGCAGCCACCCTCGCAAATTTTTAACAATCCACAAGATAAACACTTAGAATTCTTCGTTCTAAAAGAACGAATCCCTCCATACAACGAATCATCATACCAAACATCTAACAAATCTTTTTCAAAGGCATTCTGCTTAGTTTGATCAACTCCTAAAAAAGCAATGCAAGGCAAGATATCCCCATTAGACATTATTTCCATCTTAGTATATTTTGCACGACATCCATAATACATTTCGTCAAACTCTGAAAATTCAATTGAATTATTTATCAACTCCGGATAAGCGGTGAAAAGATGACATCCCTCAGTAGCAAAATTTAGATTAGCTTCCCGTTGAGTTATATAATCTGTAACATACTCATTCAACCTTCTCAAATCAGTTAAATCGTATTTTTTCTTTATTTTCGTATATCCTGTTACCTCAGAATAATTAGCTACTGAGAACCTATCTATTTTATTCTCTATACAAAAATCAACCAATTCTATAATCTGCTCATAGCTTTGCCTTGTATACACTGCATTAATTCTACATTTTTTTCCAACCTCTTTAAAGTACTTCGCTAATTTAATTTGTCTATCAGGTCTCACCCCCATTAATTCAAAATTTAATTTAGGATCTAAAGTCTGCAAAGATAAAACCGGTGTAATATATTTAGATTTAACTAGAATTTCCACTGTACTTTTCTTTATTAATTGGGCATTAGTTGTCATAGTAGTCTTTATCTTCAGTTTTTCACAAGCTATCAACAAATTATCAATATCAAAATATCTAGTCGGTTCCCCTCCTAAAATTGAAACACTTAACACTCCATTATCCTTTGCTTGGCGCAAAATTCTTTCCCAATCTTTAGCAGGTTTGGCATTTCTATCTTCACGATTTGCTAAAAAACAAAAACCGCATTTTAAATCACAGTACATACTGGGGTATATTACTAGTTCAAGCGGAAAACTCAATATGTTATATTTTTTTAATTTTGCTACATGCTTTCTCGCATTTTGAAAAGTCTCGTCAGGATTTTTCGATGATTCCTCAATATTATTATCAGAATAGATATTTAATAATAGTACTCGCTCTAGTTTCCCTGCTTTTATTTCTTTCTTAAAAAAGGAAGTAGCAATTTCAAAACCATGATTTTGAACTAAATAAAGAAAATAAGCTTCACTCTCATCTAACTCAATTCGGTCAAAAGTTACTTTATTTATCAAAATTCCACCAAACTTTTCTAGTCTAAATAAAAAATCTTCTGAAATTGTCATCATATTGAATACCTTTCTAAAAAAGCAGAGGAAAATATAGCCTCTGCTTAACTTATGGGATAAATTACTTTATCACTTCCAGCCGTCACCTTTTGCTATTGAACTAGACTCAAGGACTTTTTCAAGCTCTTTAGACATATTTGGTACTCCTTTCGAATATGATACTGTAATTATATTCCTTTTCAACACTTACAATAAAATATTCCCATATTTGCATTTTCTAACTACTAGCTAAAATTTTTTCTAAATGTCCTTCATAATTCTTTGCCAAATGGTTACTTCCCGCTAATTTCATTGCTCCAATACACTTCCTCATTTCAATAATTGCTTTGCAATCCGTCTCTTTTTTGTAGCGATACAGATGTTGTGCATACTGAAACACCAACCGTTCATAAATTTCTATCTCGGTGAAAAAGCATTGGTTTAGTCGTTTTTCAAAATACAAAGCATCAAGAAATTTTCCTCTTTCAATACATGTGATATATCCGTTTAATAGCATAGATGAAATCAGTCGTCTATTATTAGGAATTTCTTTATAAAAATCAGAACGTCTAGACATCTCTCTAGCCAAAACCATAAAGACATCGTGTTTTAGGACATCTAAAGTATTTGAAAAAATCAATAATTCATAGTATCCCCAATATTCAACACTAAAGAGATAGTCAGTGAGATAAGATAAATCATCACCAGCATAATAAACTTCTCCCGATAAATCTTGTAAACGAATTTTTAATAAAATAATGTTAAGCTTATGAAATTTCTCTTGTTTAGAATCTGACTCCATCTGAGAATAAAGTAGTTTTTTCAACCCATCAACATCATGATTTGATACAAAATGCCTAACCTTTGATAAGAGTTCATTCAGTTCATCACGATGAAAATCATGAACAGCATACATAAATTCATCAATGGGCATGTTAATTTCATCCAAAATAGCCATAAATTTTGAAATGGTTAAATCAGTCTCTCCCTTTTCAAAACGTGAGAGCTGTGATGTTGATATACCAGCTTTTTCGACATCTTTCAAGCGAAAACCTCTAGATTCTCGAAACTTTTTAAAAATTTCTCCAAATTTTTTCATAATATCTCTCCAACAAGCATATATGGGAACAGTTTTTGATTTTTAATATTTTAGCATAAAATAGAAGAAAATAAAAGTGAGGTATTTCACATGAAAAAGCAAAAACTATTGCCTTTATTATTCCTAATTTTAGGAGGAATTATGATTATCGTTGTTGGCTAGTACTAAGAAATTAGTTACTAGAATACTTACATCTTCAATCGAAAAAGAGACTGGGAAAAAGTCTTAACGATAAGAAAAGCGCATAATATCAGGTATTGAAAAACTTGATACTATGCGTTTTATTGTGAGAAGATTTACTTCATTTTTTGCTGAAATTGGGCTCTTGCCCAAACTCTATCAAAAATAATTGTTTTCTAGATTAGAAAAGTGAGAACACAAGCACGGCCAAGGCTGCACCGATAACCGGTCCCACAACAGGAATCCAAGCGTAAGACCAATCTCCGTCTCCCTTGTTTGAAATTGGAAGGATACTGTGCATGATACGAGGTCCAAGGTCACGTGCAGGGTTCAAGGCATAACCTGTTGTCCCACCTAGTGATAGACCGATACCGACAATCAAAGTCCCCACCGCAAATGTTCCGATTCCTGCTTGAAGGTCATAAAGTCCCAAAGCAAAGATTGTCAACACCAAAACAAAGGTTCCAAGGATTTCACTGATCAAGTTAGAAACTGTATCCTTGATGGCTGGCCCGGTACTGAAAGTTGCCAGGATATTACCTGCATTTTCTTCTGCCTCATAATGCGGTTTGAATTGCAACCAAACCAAAATCTGACCGAGCATAGCCCCTGCGAACTGAGCTAGGATATAAGGGAATACTGATGCCCAAGGCAAACCACCTTTCAAGGCCACACCAATGGTCACAGCTGGGTTTAAATGAGCTGGACTGAGCTTGCCAGATACAAATACTGCAACCGCAACTGCAATCCCCCAACCCATAGTAATCACAATCCAACCTGAACTGTTGCTCTTGGTTTTTGGAAGAACCACACCTGCAACAACACCATTTCCTAGAAGAATCAGGATTAAAGTCCCCAAAAATTCTCCAAATAATTCATTCATCATCTTTCTGTCTCCATTAAAAAGGAGGAGAGGGTAGACTAGGAGTCCTGCCCTCCACCTCTTTTATTTTTTCTTAATTTTTTAATTCTGCTAAATCGTTATTAGCGAGAGCCGCTTCGACATCCGCACGGTAGCCTGCTTTTTCTTCTTCTGTCCAGTCATAGAATCGTCCCATTTCATCCAAAACTGGCTCAACGATACTATCCAAACTATCACGCATAAAGAGCATATGGTTGGTACGACGAAGAAGGAAGTCAACTGGGCTAAGAGCCAACTCATTGCGCATTGCATAGTGAAGTGACAATGTATCTGCCAAGCTGAGTCCTGGTGCTTGTTCCAAGCTATGAGCAAGGGCAAAGACCTTCGGTGCATTTGAACCATAGAGATTTGCTAAGTAATGAGCTTCCTTGCTATCCAAACCACGTGACACTCCAAGTTGCGCAAAGGCTTCGATTTCTGAGTCTACATTTGCTGGATTCAATTCTCCACCTGAAACAGGGTAAGTCTTCGAGTTGATCAGTTTAAAGCTGCGGTCAAATTCTGCTTTGAGGATGTCAACCACGCGCTCCATAGCTCCTTCAGCCATCTTACGGTAGTCTGTGATTTTACCACCAGCAAGGGTCAAGAGGCCATTGTCATCTCGGTCCAAGCTCGAACCACGTGAAACTGCAGATGGATCCAAATGTTTCTCAGAGGTACTGCTTTCAAGCTTGCTGACAGCAGACTCAACATCTTCACGCGTTTTTTCTTTAGAGAGGTAAGACTCAACAGTCGCAATCAAGTTGTTAAAGCTTTCATCACTGATGGTTCCGTTATTTCCTCCATTGTAGTCAGAAGCGCTATTGCCTGCGATCAATGGACGAAGACCTGCCCAGCTGCTTTCGATATCATCAATGGTAATGTTTGCTTCTGGGAAGCGGTTGTTGACAATGCCAAGTAGATAATCCACATCTTCTTGAGTTACTTTTGGATGTTCTAAATCGCCTGTGTAGTCTGTATCAGTTGTACCAAAGTAAGTCTTGTTTTCACGTGGAAGAACAAAGACCATACGACCGTCACCCAAACCAGTGTCAAAGTAAACTGGCTGTGAAACCTTGATCTTGCTTGAATCCACTACTAAGTGAACTCCCTTAGTTGGACGCATTTGTGAGAATTGGGTTCCCTTATTAGACAAATTGCGTACTTTGTCGCTCCAAGGACCTGTTGTGTTGATAACCAGACGGGCCTTGATTTCAAAAACTTGATCTGTCAACAAATCACGGGCTACAACACCTGTAATCTTACCACTTTCATCAAATAGGAAGCCTTCTGCCTTCACGTGGTTGGCAATGAGGGCACCGTCTTGGTTGGCACGTTTGATGTTTTCAATCACGAGACGTGCATCGTTGTTACGGAAGTCAAGGTAAACCCCACCTCCTACCAAACCTTCTTTCTTCAAGTTTGGCTGGCGTTCCAAGACTTCTTCCTTGCTCAAAACCTTGTTAGCAGCTGGCGTGTTATTAACCCCTGCCAAAAGGTCGTACAAGTCCATAGCTACTTTAAGACGGAAGAGGCTAAAGGTCGCTCCATCTTCTTCATAAACTGGTAAGAGCATTGGGTCTGGTTTTGGAATGTGAGGTGCAATTTGTTGTACCACTGCACGCTCTGAAACCGTATCTGATACCACTTCTACGTCAAATTGTTTGAGGTAACGAAGACCTCCGTGAACCAATTTTGTTGAACGGCTGGATGTTCCTTCTGCGAAGTCCTGCATTTCAATCAAACCAGTATCTAGACCGCTAGCTGCCGCCTGCAAGGCTACACCAGCCCCTGTGATTCCTCCACCGATAATCAAGAGGTCCAGGGTACGTTCCTGCATTTTTTTAATTGATAATTCACGTGTTTTCTTTGAAAATTCCATATTTACACACTTTCTAACTAAGTCGCTTTATTCTTCCAGTATTAGTCGTCTACTTCCGCAAAGACTTGGGTTGCTTTCACAGCCTTCTTCCAACCCTTGTAGAGTTGTTCCTTGCGAGATTCGTTCATAGACGGCTCAAAGAGTTCTCCTGTCTCGTTCAAGAGTTTCAACTCATCCAAATCCTTCCAGTAGCCTACTGACAAACCTGCTAGGAAGGCTGCTCCTAGAGCTGTTATTTCCAAGTTTTTGGCGCGTGCGATATCGATTCCCAAAATATCAGCTTGGAACTGCATGAGGAAGTTATTCATAGCTGCACCACCGTCTACTTTCAAGACTTGGATAGCTGTCTGAGCATCCACTTGCATCGTATCGATAATATCACGCACTTGATAAGCAATTGATTGAAGAGTTGCCTTGATAAAGTCTTCCTTACTTGTTCCACGAGTCAATCCAAAGACAGAACCGCGAGCATTTTGGTTCCAGTATGGAGCACCTAGACCTGTAAAGGCTGGTACGACATAGACTTCATCGTTGTTGTGAGAATCACGAGCATATTTTTCAGATTCTGGTGAATTTTCAACCATGCGAAGACCGTCACGAAGCCACTGAATGGCACTTCCTGCGATGAAGATAGAACCTTCCAAGGCATAGTAAACCTTGCCGTTGATTCCGTAACCAATGGTTGTTAATAGGTTGTTTTCAGACAACTGCATTTCTTCACCAGTATTCATGATGATGAAAGAACCTGTTCCATAAGTATTCTTGACCATACCTGGTTCAAAGGCCAACTGACCAAAGAGGGCTGCTTGTTGGTCCCCAGCCATACCTGAGATTGGCACTTGTCCACCATAGAAATGGAATGGCGCTGTCTTACCGTAAATTTCAGAGTTAGAACGAACTTCTGGCAGCATAGCCTTAGGAATGTTGAGAATTTCCAAAATCTCATCATCCCATTTGAGTTCTTTAATGTTATAAAGCATGGTACGAGCTGCATTTGAGTAGTCAGTCACGTGAGCCGCACCGTCAGTCAATTTCCAAACCAACCAAGTATCGATGGTCCCAAAGAGCAATTCACCCTTTTCTGCTCGCTCTTGAGCTCCTTCTACATGGTCTAAAATCCAACGAACCTTGGTAGCAGAAAAGTAAGCATCGATGATCAAACCAGTTTTTTCATGGAATTTTTCTACATAACCTTGACTTTTTAGTTGTTCAGCCAAAGGAGCTGTCTGGCGTGACTGCCAAACGATAGCATTGTAGATTGGAAGTCCTGTTTTCTTATCCCAGACAACCGTTGTTTCACGCTGGTTGGTAATCCCGATTGCTTCGATTTGATTTGGCTTGACACCACTTTCGATGAAAGCTCCCGCAATAACTGACTGGACGGAATTCCAAATTTCATTGGCATTGTGTTCAACCCAACCTGCCTGAGGGAAAATTTGAGTGAACTCTTTTTGACTAGAGCTAACTTTTTCTCCTTTTTTATTAAAGATAATGGCACGAGAACTTGTTGTTCCCTGGTCAATAGCCATGATGTATTTTTCTTGTGACATGTGATGTCCTCCTCATAAAGATCTTGAGGATGTCTCCTCTTTACACTAACTAGTATACAAAATAAAGCGCTTTCTTGTTTATCAACTTTTTTTAATTTTTAAAAAAATGTGAGTAGATTGTGTAAATTTCACAAAAAAGACCTGGAACCACCAAGTCTTTTAAGTGAATAATAACTGACGAATCCCTGCCAAATCCTCCATATCCAAGTCATTTTTTAAATAATAGACTGGTGTCTGCTCCTTCTTATAAATAGGGTTATTTGTAACCAGCAAATCATAATGTCGAGTTCGGTCATAGGCTTCAATGGTAATAAAACGATTGTATTCCAAATACCGTTTCAAAATGGCTGCCATCCTTGAAAAGACAAGAAAACCAGATGTCAAATCCAGACCAATCCGCATATGCTGACCACCATTTTCAGCCATATATTCTATCAACTGGAGCCATTCCCAGAGAATTTTCTTATCCAAATCCGTCCCCTGCTGAAAGGCAGGTAGAGCATGAAAAATCTCCTCTGCCGTTCCCCTAAAATCATGTTCCATCAGCAAATATGGATGACGATTCTCTAACTGGTACTTGTAGCGGTCCTGTAAGATATAGCCCTTGTATAAATAGACTTGAGCACAAAGCTGACTGAGTTCATAGGTGACATTGTCCTCTGTATAATCACCCAGTAACTCCTCCTTCTTCATTTCTTGAATCAATTGTGTCAGTAAATCTGCCAACTGCCCTCCAAAACCAAGGATATATTCCATTGTATGAAGAGGAAGAATGCGATGAGATAGGAGGAAAGAGAAGAATATCATCATCTCCCCATCCTCAGTTCCTAGAGGAAGGTGTTGTCCAGCGAAAAAGGACGGAGCCTTTCGATGCAAACGAAGGTAGAAAATATTGTCAAAATACCCTCGCATTTTTTCTTCTATCACTTGAAACTGACAGGCATTTACCCGAAGACGTTGTTGACTGATATGAGACCAGAGAACCAAGTCCAATTTCTGCCCTGAAGACAAGCTTGCACCGCAGATTTCCTCTAAACTGGCAATCTCCTGTTTTCTCTCTGGTTTCTGCATATGGCTTTCCCATTCCTGACTCGACCAGACCTTGCGGAAAAGACAGAAATAGAAATAGCGAATCTGATGCTCTGGACCTCGCCAACGTCCATTTTGGATGGATAAATCAAATTCTGACAAAATCTGATTTAAGCTAGCTAAGTGACGACCAAGCGTAGCCTCGCTAATCATTAATTCTTGAGCCAGTTGATGGGCTAGGAACTGTTGGTGGTAGAGAAGATAGACTAAAATTTGGTATTTTATGGCATTTTCTAAAAATAGGCTTCGGATATCTCTTCCCTTGGTAGTTGCACCGATTGACAGACGCAGATTTTCATCTTCTAAGTGAATAGTCAGCTCTAAGCCACTATCCAAAGCCTTGTCATTGAGCAGGGTGACATATTTGGTTAGGGTTGCTTTTGAAAATCCTGTTTCCTCCATTACAGCCTTGACGGTCGTCTGAGACTCTTGTAATAGAAAGGAAAGGATTGAAAATTGGCCAGATTCAGCCTTTTCCATCAAGTCTCCTAAATACATTTGTTACCCCTTTCATTTTCTACCTTAAGCATAGCATAAATCTTAGAAATGCTGAAATAATCTGTTTCTCTTTTTATTTTCATGCTGATTTCCTGGTCCATTATCCTGAAAATCAGCAAACACACGGCTCCCCCTTTGGGCATTTTTATGCTAAAATAGTAGCTATGGATAAAATTATTAAAACAATATCAGAAACCGGAGCCTTTCGTGCTTTTGTCCTTGATAGCACAGAAACCGTCCGCACTGCTCAAGAAAAACACCAAACCCAAGCTAGCTCAACTGTAGCACTTGGTCGAACTCTTATCGCCAGCCAGATTCTCGCAGCCAATGAAAAAGGAAATACCAAACTTACAGTTAAGGTGCTGGGATCTAGCTCTCTAGGTGCTATCATCACCGTCGCTGATACCAAGGGGAATGTCAAAGGTTACGTTCAAAATCCTGGTGTTGACATCAAAAAGACTGCAACTGGTGAAGTTCTAGTCGGACCTTTTGTTGGAAACGGTCAATTCCTCGTTATCACAGACTACGGTACTGGAAATCCTTACAACTCTATGACTCCCCTTATCTCTGGAGAAATTGGTGAAGACCTTGCCTTTTACCTGACTGAAAGCCAACAAACACCTTCAGCAGTCGGCCTCAATGTCCTTTTGGACGAGGAAGACAAGGTCAAGGTTGCAGGTGGTTTCCTAGTTCAAGTCTTGCCAGGAGCCAAGGAAGAAGAGATTGCTCGCTTTGAAAAACGCATCCAAGAAATGCCAGCTATCTCAACCCTTCTGGAAAGTGAAGACCATATCGAAGCCCTCCTCAAGGCTATCTACGGTGACGAGGCCTACAAGCTTCTTTCTGAAGAAGAAATCCGTTTCCAATGTGACTGTAGCCATGAACGCTTTATGAACGCTCTTGCTAGCCTCCCAAGCTCAGACTTACAGGAAATGAAAGAGGAAGACCACGGGGCAGAAATCACTTGTCAATTCTGCCAAACAACTTACAACTTTGATGAAAACGACCTGGAGGAACTCATTCGTGACAAATCTTAATACACCCTTTATGATTGGCAATGTTGAGATTCCCAATCGTACCGTTTTAGCACCTATGGCTGGCGTGACAAACTCAGCATTTCGTACTATTGCAAAAGAGCTCGGAGCTGGACTCGTTGTAATGGAAATGGTCTCTGACAAGGGAATCCAATACAACAACGAAAAAACCCTGCATATGCTTCATATCGACGAGGGCGAAAATCCTGTCTCTATCCAACTTTTTGGTAGCGATGAAGACAGCCTAGCACGCGCAGCAGAATTCATCCAAGAAAACACCAAAACCGATATCGTGGATATCAACATGGGCTGCCCAGTTAACAAAATCGTGAAGAACGAAGCTGGCGCTATGTGGCTCAAGGATCCAGACAAGATTTACTCTATCATCAACAAGGTCCAGTCTGTCCTTGATATCCCACTTACTGTTAAGATGCGTACCGGCTGGGCTGACCCATCTCTGGCAGTAGAAAATGCCCTCGCTGCTGAAGCAGCAGGTGTTTCTGCTCTTGCCATGCATGGCCGTACCCGTGAACAAATGTATACAGGTCACGCAGACCTTGAGACACTTCACAAGGTCGCTCAAGCTTTGACCAAGATTCCATTTATCGCCAACGGTGACATCCGTACAGTTCAAGAAGCCAAGCAACGCATCGAAGAAGTCGGTGCTGACGCAGTCATGATTGGCCGCGCTGCCATGGGCAATCCTTACCTCTTTAACCAAATCAACCACTACTTTGAAACAGGAGAAATCCTCCCTGATTTGACTTTTGAGGACAAGATGAAAATCGCCTACGAACACTTGAAACGCTTGATTAACCTCAAAGGGGAAAACGTAGCAGTTCGTGAATTCCGTGGCCTCGCTCCTCACTACCTCCGTGGAACATCTGGCGCTGCCAAACTCCGTGGAGCCATTTCACAAGCTAGCACCCTAGCAGAGATTGAAGCCCTCTTGCAACTGGATAAGGCTTAAAATGGTTCATACTGCTCTACTGATTATCGATATGCAAAAAGCATTTGATAGCCCTATCTGGGGAGAACGAAATAACCCTCAAGCTGAACATCAAGCATTGAGGGTACTGGCATACTTTCGTAAACACGCTCTTCCAGTCTTACATGTTCAACACATATCTGACAATCCCCAGTCGCAATTTCATAACAAACAAAATCAGGTGTTTAAAAGTGGATTTGAGCCAGTTACTGCAGAACCTGTCTTTCAAAAAACGGTTAATAGCGCCTTTATTGGAACAAATCTTGAAACATATTTACGAAAAAATCAGATTTGTCATTTAGTCGTTGTTGGTTTGACCCTGCCTCATTGTGTATCTACTACGACACGAATGGCAGCAAATCTTGGTTTTGAAGTCACTTTACTAGCAGATGCTACTGCCAGTTTTACCTTATCTAACAAAAACGGTCAGACCATCTCTCCTGAGACTATCCATGAGATTAATCTCCTTTCTCTACAAGATGAGTTTGCTCAAATTCTTACTACAGAAGAATTTTTAACCCAAGTACAAGTATAAAAGAATCCGTCGACTCTTATTTGAGCTGACGGATTTTCTTTGATTGTAAAAATTCAAATACTGAGAGCTATTATTGACTCAAAGCAACACTGGAAACCTTACCATCCGCTCCTGTTGTAATTTGGATGATTTTTCCTCCACCAATTTTGGCATTATACTTGCCACCATCAAGAGTATAAGAGTAGCCTCTGATAGAGTAATTTTCTTTCTTTCCATCAGCAGATTCTACTGTAAATTGACCACCTGATGAAACTGTGATGGTTTCGCCATTTTCTCCCTTCCAGTTGCCTGCTGCTGCTGAGAAATCACCGTCTACCATGGTTAAAACACCCTTATAGCGTTTATTCTGCTCTGCTTGCTTGTCTTGAAGTTTACGGTCAGTTGTTGGGTCATAGCTTGATTGGTTAGACTGGGCTTGAGGAGCCTGTTGAGTTGAAGGAGCCTGAGCAGGCGTTTGTTGACTAGCTGCCTGTTGATTAGACACTTCTTGACCTTGTCTTTGCTCTGGTGCAGGTGTTGCTGGTGATGGTGTTGTAGTTGCTGCAGACTGGTCAGTAGACGCCTTGGCCTTTTCAGATGAAACTGAACTTGAGGACTTCTGAGTCTTGCTTTCTTCGCTAGCAGAAGTTGCTTTAGAACTTGATGATTGGCTTGTCTTAGCAGAACTGCTTGCTTGAGTTGTTTCCTTTTTATTTCCACAAGCTCCCAATAGCAAGGTAGAAGCCAATACAGTTGCTGCCATTAATTTGATATATGTTTTCTTTTTCATTTCTCTACTCCTTTGTAATGTTTTTGAAATATTAAGAAATCTTTTTGTAATACAATTGTAACATTGAGATTTGAATATGTCAACGATTTATTTAAACTATTTTAAAAATCTCACATAATTTAAACACCTCTACTCCTCCTACTCTTCTATTCGTAATAAAACAGAAAAACAGGAGATTTTCCTGTTAAAAATTTGAATTTGTTTTGTGTAATCGCTTAAAACTTTAAGTACAAAGGAATATAATAACATTGAAATAGAATATAGGAGGTGCACTCTTATGCTAAATAAGTATTATAAGTATCTTCCTTGAGTGATTTTGGGAGCTTTCTGTTCTTATCAGTCTGCAGTTCGCTACGCTCAGACTACATTTGATTTATTTTACCTAATAACCATTTTTATGATTGTAGATATAGCTTTATTGTACTTACATGAAACCTATTTAAAATATAAATACAAAGATTTATTCATTCGCATCATGAGCAATTCTAAGAAAAATAGCCATCCCTAAAACAGTCGCAACAGCAAATCAAACTAATAAAGGCAAATAAAGAGATCGGGAACTTTTCCCGACCTCGTTTTTTATGCAATATCAAATTTTAACTGGCCTGCTTTAACACCAATCTTAAGTGTGCTGCCTGACTCTAATTCTCCCTTGAGAAGAAGTTCTGCCAACTTGTCTTCCACTTCTGTTTGTAGGGTTCTGCGAAGTGGACGAGCTCCCATCTCTGGGTCATATCCTTGATTTGCCAACAATTTCAGTGCGGAAGCTTGTAATTTCAAGTCAATACCTTTTTCAGCCAAACTTACCACTAAAGGTTTGACCATAATCTTCACCACTTCCTGCATATGGTCGCTAGACAGGCTATGGAAGACCACCTTTTCATCAATACGGTTAATAAACTCAGGTCTATAAGCTTTTTTCAGCTCTTCAAACATGCGTTTTTCCATATTTTCCTGGTCAAAACGAATGTCCTTTGCCCCAAATCCAACTGTCTTGTCATCACGAAGGGCTGTCGCACCAAGGTTTGACGTCATGATGATAATGGTATTTGAAAAGTCAACCTTGCGTCCCTTACTATCGGTCAAGACACCGTCATCCAAGACCTGCAAGAGAACATTAAAGATGTCTGGGTGGGCTTTTTCTACCTCGTCAAAGAGGAGAACGGAGTATGGTTTGTTGCGAACCTTCTCGGTCAACTCCCCACCTTCTTCATAACCCACATAGCCCGGAGGAGCTCCATTGAGTCGGCTAGCTGCGAATTTCTCCATATACTCACTCATATCAAAGCGGATAAGAGCTGATTCATCATCAAAAAGAACTTCTGCCAGAGCCTTGGCCAATTCGGTCTTACCGACACCTGTAGGCCCTAGGAACATAAAGGAACCAATCGGGCGCTTATGACTGCGAATCCCTGACTGATTGCGGCGAATCGCACGGCTAATGCTTGAAACAGCTTGATCTTGACCGATGACACGTTTGTGTAGTTCAGCTTCAAGATTTAGGTATTTCTTAGCATCTGTTTGCGTCAGTTTTTGGACTGGAATACCTGATAAGCGACTCAAGGTGGTCAAAATATCAGACTCTGTCACCAAGTCTTTGTAGACAGGCACTTGCTCTTCTTTTTCAATTAGCTGAGCTGCCTGTTTCCACTTGCCATCCATCAAGGCCTTGTCAGCTGGACTCAAGTCAGAATCGTCTGCTTTTACATGCTTTGATTTATTTTGCACTGTTGCTGCTGCCTCATCCAAGAGGTCGATAGCAGAGTCTGGCAAATGGCGACTAGTCAAGTAACGATGAGCCATCTTGACGGCTGTTTCAACCGCTTCATCTGTGATTTGCACCCGGTGATGTTTCTCATAAGTCGCCTTCAAGCCTTGCAAAATGGTCATGCTGTCTGCCACACTTGGCTCTTCAATCGTCACTTTGGCGAAACGACGAGAAAGGGCTGCATCTTTTTCGATATGTTTTTGATATTCTTCCTGAGTGGTCGCACCAACCGTTCTCAAAGTTCCACGCGCCAAGGCTGGCTTCAAGATATTGGCCGCATCCAGAGTCGAATCAATCCCGCTCCCAGAACCCATGATAGTGTGAAGTTCATCGATAAAGAGGATGACTTGCCCATCTTCTTCAATATCCTTGATGATATTATTCATGCGTTCTTCAAAGTCACCACGGAAGCGTGTCCCTGCCACGACATTCATCAAATCAAGCTCTAACACGCGCATCTTAGCCATTTCCGCAGGTACATCTCCACTAGCAATACGCTGAGCGAGCCCAAGCGCCAAGGCTGTTTTCCCGACACCAGCATCCCCAACCAAAACAGGATTATTCTTGGTTTTACGGCTCAAAATTTGAATCATACGCGAGATTTCCTTATCCCGACCGATGACTGGTTCTAACTTGCCAGAACGCGCTTGCTCTGTCAAATCATGCGTATAGTCCTCGAGACCACCACTCGGAGTCTGGGGCATCCCCATCATATTAGCCATAGAATTTTGCTTGTCAGCCACTGTACGATGGCGTTGGCGTAGAGCCTTGAGGTCTTCACGAGTCCAGCCTGCACGTTCTTCTAGATTTCGACGTAGGGCAGCAATCTTGACCTGATCTTTCTTATCTTCATAAGAAAAACCAGCTCTCTCCAAGATACGAGCCGCCAAGGCATTACCATCATGCAAAATCGCATAGAGAACATGCTCTGTCCCTAACACCTTAGCATGGACCACTGACGCTACATACTCTGCTTCATCAAAAAGAACCTGCAAACGATGAGAAAACGGCAATTCCGTAAAGGTTTCATCCTGGCTATAGTCCGTTTCAGTCAGTTCCAAAGCTACTTCTTCTAAACGGTCCATCTCATATGGATAATCATTTAAAGTTGCCCCTGCCACACTATAACTGTGATTGGACATGGCAATCAACAAGTGCCAAGACTCTAGGTAACGAGCTCCAAAATGGCCAGCAACCATGTAGGCACTTTCGATACATTCATTCAATGCTTTTGAATAGTTCATCTTACTTCCCTTTTCTATCTACCTCTTGTATGACCTGTCGTAGCATGTTTGCACGAACAACTGGAGCTTCTTCTCCTAGAATACGATCCAAAGCTACTGATACTAGCAAATTCATCTCCTGCTTGGTCATCAATTCCTGCTCAACCAAAAGCTGTAGAATATCCTCATAAATTTCTTGACTGACCCGCTCACCAATCGAGTAAAGCAAATCGCGGAGCATTTCATGATGACTAGAAAACTCAATCCGTCCTATACGAATATAGCCTCCGCCACCACGCTTACTTTCAACCAAGTAGCCTCTACTTTCCGTAAAGCGTGTCTTGATCACATAGTTAATCTGACTGGGAACAACCTGAAAGGTATCTGCCAACTGACTACGTTGCAACTCCACAATACCAGATTGATCTAAAATCGCCTTGATGTAGGCCTCAATATGATCCGATGTATTTTTAAATCTCATTACAAACCCACCTCTCTCTTTAAACCTTGACTATCTTTGACTATACTATCATTTAACACTCTATAAGTCAAATTTTTAGAGCTCAGCCCTTGAAAATACTGACTTTCTTTAAAAACATTTAGGCATTAAATCGCCTTAGTTTTTCTTGAAAGTTCCTAAAAAAGTCCACAAAAAGAGCCCTAAAAAGGGCGTAATATTGACGAGTTCAGCAGGCAAGAACTAGCACCTTTGAAGGTGCTTTTTTATTCATCTAATCAATTATCAATAATAATGTTACAATAACTATAATATAAACAATAACTTTCTGAAAGGATTAACATGGATAAGATAGAAATGATTTCTTTTTCAATCCTACTTGATGAAGTTGCTGAAGTAAGGCAACTGCTTGAAAATATTGTAAGTTTGGATAAGACAGTTTATTCAGAACTATCAATAGGTATCCTTCCTTTTGTATCATCTCTCTGTGATGGAATACTAAAGTTTTTACCTAGAAATGTTCATAGTGATTTTCCAAATATTGGAGAACAGGAATTTCAAAAAATAATATCTAGTGTCCGAGTGAGTTATAAGCAATACTCTGATAAAAAATATAGCAAGGCTAACAAACTGATACTTGAAATAGAGAGACGCTTTTATTCACAAATGGTAGAAAATTACAATTTATTTCAAAAACTCGTAATCAATATTTTTGGACAACATGATTTAGGGGTATATTACTTCAACGAAATTCCATACGCTAACACTAACCAATATCATATTTACCTAGAAAGTATTTTATCGAAAACTGATAAAAAGGATATTTCCTATTTTGATAAAAGAGCTACTGATTTATTTTTTGAATTTAGCAAAGCTTTAGGAACTTTAATTAATTCAGTAAATCAAAAAACTATTAAGAAGCCTACAATCCAGGATATTAAAATTGAAAACTTTGAACAACGTGATTTTTTCTTATTTGAATCTAAAAGAAGGAATTTTTTAACAGGAGTTCTGCCTACGGGCACTCAGTTATTCTTATTTAACATATTATGCCAGAATAATTTTGTAGTACATATTATGCCAAGTGTCTTAAAATCAAAAAATTACTTTTTTACACGCTCGCTAAGCCAATGCTATTTAGTTAGTATTACAGCCTTACGCTTGATTCTTAATAAGGAAAGCTCTTTATTTCCTGATTTCCAACGGGAGGAAGTTGTTGATATCCTTGATCGCAAAGAAAAAGTTTTTAACT
Source organism: Streptococcus sp. K0074 (assembly GCF_048843365.1). Taxonomy (GTDB): domain Bacteria; phylum Bacillota; class Bacilli; order Lactobacillales; family Streptococcaceae; genus Streptococcus; species Streptococcus mitis_BM. The sequence goes on along the minus strand of NZ_CP184836.1, from coordinate 283,797 downwards.
TCCGACAAGATTTTAGAAATAATATATTTCATTATAAAATTTCAAATGTCCCATTACAAATATTTACCAATCCCCCGAAATTCTTTGAAGAACTGATTGAATTTCATTCCTCAAAAAATTTTAAAGAGTATCAAAAACTATTATTGGAAGAAATCTTAAAAATAAATGACATAATCAATTCATTTATCAATTGAAAATTAGGTCTTATTTCAGAAAAATAGTTTCATCTCAATTCTATTTTAGAAAAACTAATACTTTTTTCTAAAAACAATAAGTTTTTACCCCCTTTTTCTCTGAACATCTCCGACTTGGAAAAAGTTCCCTTCACCGGTACCCTACTGGGAAGAAAGATTTTTTAAAAGGTGGGGGGAGTCAATATCCTTTCAATTCCACAAATCTTTTAGCGATTACCTTTCTACGGCTATTTATGTAACGAGTAGTTTTATTTAGTTTCTCTGCCACGTCTTCCCAAGTCGCACCAGCTTCTAAATATCTCATTTTAAAAATTACTAGATCACTTTCAATTAAGTTTTCCATCAAGGTATCTACAACTAGTTTGAAACCTTCTAAATATCTTAGTGTTTGGTCTTCTTCAATTCTAATGATTGTCGCTTCAGTAGGACTAGATACTATCTTGCCTTTCCCACCAGTATAATCTTCAGCGCTATGTTTCTTATTATGTATTAGTTCCTGTCTTCTCAAATAAATTTTATTAGCAAGCGTTCTATACCGTCCTAACTCAATATCTATCCCGTCCAAGTCTCTGTTACTCAACTCGTACATAGGCAAGTACCTCCACTTAAATTTTAAAAATTTTTTATCTTGCAATTTGTCAAATTGTAAATTCTGTCAAACTGACAAAAAGCGCTAAAAGCCTTCCAACACTCCACTTATCAGGTATCATTGTTTTAAGTTTGACAACTCTTCAGTATGACAAGTTCAAGGGAAATTTCTTTAATTTATCCCCTCAGTTTCTCATATCTTACATTCTGTGAAACTCACTCCATTCTGTAAACCCCTGATATACCTTGCTTTCAAGCTATTACTTCTTTTCAGTTTATGCTTACTTTGTTATGTGAAACTTAGTAAAGCATAAAAGTAGGACTAGCGATATCTCTTCTGTTTCAGCCATATATCACTAGCCTTACTTAATTTGTTCCCTATTTTTCTAAATACTCTTTAATGTCCCGATATTCCTTAGAAAAATTCATCCACCCGCTAGAATCAGGGGTTAAGAATGGTAGGACAGTAAGCGGACTTACTTCTGTTCGATACGGCGATAGAGAATGTCTCTGACTTATTTCTCTGACTACACCTGTATGGATTTCTTCCACATTCTTCTTTAGTTCTTGAATTTCATCATATGCGTCCAGAATTTGTCTAAGTTTCTTTCGGTATTGTTTATAGATCTTCTTAGTTTCCATCCGTTGCTTAGTCTCTTTAAAAATGTATTCAAAGATGACTGCATTAGCTTCTGAAAAATCACTATCAAATTTTTCCTGAAGGCCATTAATAGCTTTTTCCATATTTTCCAGCTGCTCTAAAGATTCTAAGTTATTTGACAAAAAAGAATCTATGTTCTCAAATGAAACTGCTTGATTGCCTAACAGGCTTTTCCTTTTTTCGCTTAACTGTTCTCGTGCTGAATTAATCTTACTTTTTTTATTATCTAAATCATCCAGTGTATCAAATACTTGATTAATATCCATTTCTTTCTCCTAATTCCATTGAATAAAGTAACCACAATCTTCTTCAACTTTTCTTACATCAAATCGGGTATGTAAAATCAACCGTTTTCCAAAATAGTCATTCGCATTCACCCAACTAAGTGTATCTTTCTTGCGATCAAACAAAGTAACAAAGTTTTCTAGATCTCCGATAAAGCCTTTTTTGTCACCTTTATTCCCTAATGTTGTATCATCTACAATTAAAAAGTTATCTACAAAGAATGTTTCACTTGTCCCTGTCTCTTTATCAACTTTAAGAAGATAATTTCCTGAAGTGTCTTTCATTTTTTCTAAGACACTAAATAGTGATTGACTAACAACCATAGATACATTGCGCTCTGGATTGATTAAAGAAACAATAGATTTCAAGTCGTCCATACTTGTAGCAGTCTGCACTTTCGCAGTTTGGAGAATTTTCCCAATCTCTCTATTTCGTGTTCTACGTTTTAATTTAATAATCTTCTTACCAAGAAAATCCGTTAAATTATATTGGCCATCATCTAATTGTTCCTGTGAAAAATCAAGTTTTCCACTGAATAATTTAACTAAGTAATCAACGCTGATAGTTTTCTTTTTATCTGCTTCTGTTCTCTCAACCGAATTTTCACTAACTTCTTGTAATGAATCAGATTCAAAGTCAGTTACTTCATACTTCCCACCACGGGTACGAGTCTCAATAACATTTACTAGATCAACCAATTCTTTACGTTGATGTTCATCTTCGTAACTATCAAGTATTGGTTTTTCAATGAGTACATGATTATTTTCTACTTTCATTCCCCTAGTGTTATAACCTGTACTCCGGATATAAGCTTCTAGATTTTCTTTTTGTTTAACTAAGTTAGTTGTCATTTTTTGCTCCTTCATCTTTTAATATCTGATTTTTGTTTATAATTTTTTCTAAAATTCTTTGCTTTTAGCTTTTCTTTTATGACTCTCCGAGCCTTTAAAATCATTTTTTCTAGATTTTGATTTGTCTTGTTTGTTAGCATATTTCTCTAGTATTTCTTGTTTCCGTTGTTCTAAGCTATCATCTTCTTTTTTACACTGAGAAAAGATTTTCTGTCTTTTATCTGGATCCATAGAAAACTTATTGGCTACTACATACCCTAAAGAAGTATCTCCTGACATTGCTCTCACCCCCTTTCTATGCAAACAAAAAGGGACATACCACTAGCATTATATGCTTACGGTATGTCCCTGAGTTGTTCTCAATAGACTTATTTTTTAGTTTCTTTTTTGACTAGATGAGTAAATTTCCCATCTGAATAGAATAAAATAATTTCTCCAAAACTTGGAACTTTTTCTATCTCTATTATACCACATTTTTCGTAGACAACAAAGCCTTTCTCTGTTGCAAATCGCATTTTATCATCATTCATTGATATTCTCCCCTCACTGTGTTTATAGTATATCTCTTATCTTTGATCGTGAAAGCCTTGAAAGTGTTCCCTTCTAAACCTTTCAAAATTCTACTTGAATTTCTAGCATTGTATACCGTCCGCAGTTCACTACTATCTAGGTTCGTGTTGAAAATCGTAGTTTCTCGATTGTTGATAATATCAAACAAGAAATCCTGTTCCCAGTCACTCTTAGGAGTGATTGTTCCATTTTTTGCCCCAAGGTCATCGATGATTAGAAAATCAACATCAACTAGCTTTTTAACTGCCTCATACTCTGTTAAGTTTGCATTCCTTCCATAAGCCCAACCTTCTTTTATCTGCTTGATAATCTCGGTTAAGCTGACAAATAAGACACTCTTAGGATCGTTCTTCTCTCTGAAACTCTCATTGATTTCTTTGGCCAGAGCAAGAGATAAATGACTTTTCCCTATTCCTGTGCTACCACTAATTAAGGTATTTCCCGTCATACCTCCAAGGTACTTCTGGGCTTGCCCCTTTACAAACTCTAACATCTGACGCTCCTCTGTAGTCTTAACAAAGAAATTATCAAACGTCGCTCCTTTCAACTCGTTAGGGATCGTACTGTCACGCATTAACACATCATAAGTTTTAAAGTAGGCTTGTCTGTCCTCGAACTGCTGCAATAGGTCTTTCTCTTTCTGTTTAATCTCTCCCTTCACGCACTCTGGGCAAAATGCTTGTAGTTTTCTTTCTGAACCCCCTAACACCGGTACAGAAATTTCCCAATAATTTACCTGGTGAATATCGCAAACTTTATCCGATATTTTTCTGTTATTAAATTCTTTAAATTGTTCCTTCATCTGTGCAACTCCTAAAATGGTAGATCTGGAAAGTTGTCTTCGGACTTCCCTTTTATGGTTTTAGGCTTTTGATTCAAATAACCGTCAAACTTAGATCCAAAAAGTGTTTCAGGTCTCAGATATTTAGAAAATTCAGGACTATCCTTCCATTCTGCTGTTTTAATATCTATCACCTGTTTAAAATCTTCCAGTGTATAGCCTTCTTTGAATCGTGCTAGTAAAAGCCTTTTTGTCTTATCAACAAACTTATACCTCTTATTAGCTACTTGATTCAGATAAGCAATAGGAATCCAAAGTTCTTTATGTTTTGTTTTCTCTAAATCTTTTATAGCTGTTTCTTCAAGCCAAGTAGGAAAATTGTAGTCGGGATTTCCCGACAATATATTATCTAAATATAAATTATTACTCTTACTATTAACTCTATTCTCTTTCTCTATCTCTGTTGGACATGAGTTGGAAATAGTCTTTTTATTTTGGACATTCTCCAATTTTGGTAAATTTTGACTATTTTTTCTTTGGTCTCGCTTGTATTTTGCCCAATTTGTTTCACTCTCAACCATGGCTTTTGCTTGCGATAATGTAGCATGTCCATCATCGTCTATCTGAATCAGTCCGCATTTTGTAAAATATGCAACTGTCATATTTATATCATCCTCGGACACATCCAATTTTAAGGCTAGCTCCTGTACCAAATTATCAAAATACCCCTCATAGTACAAAATACAATCATCTTCTAAACTTTCCAACATAAGACGGATATAAATCACTGTCATAGTGTAGCCACCAGGCATATTTTTAAGTCGTTTAATAAAAAGATTATCAAAAAACTTCTTATCAACTTTTAACCAAAAATATATTTTAGTCTTTGCCATCATCTACCCCCAAAAACTTTAAAACGTCTGAGATTTTATAATACGCTTTTCTAGTATCTTCAATAGGCGGTATATACTGCGGTAGTCCTGCACCTTCCCATTTTATCAAGGTTTTATCTCCTATGCCCAGTTCTTCCTTTAGTTCCACCTTGCTGATCAAATCTAATCTTTTTTGAGGTACTTTCTCATGGCTTTTTAAATACCGTTCCACTGCTTCCAAAATCTTAGACTTTAAATCTTCAATCATTTTTTCAAACATCTTATTACCCCCATGGCTTAACCGCTGCAAGCTGAATATATCGCCCATAATCAGGGCTTAAACCCTCGCTAATTGTTTCTATCGTCTGTGTACTTTCTCGCTCGATTTGGGCGCTTTTTTTGCGGTCTCGGTGGTTTAGATACATGAGAAAGTCAACCAATATCACGGTAAAAATAAGCGCCTGTGTATTGCTTAAATCTAGTTCATTCATGCTATGCCCTCGCTTGGTAATTCTTGATATAATTCACTTGATAGCTGTGCTCCATCTTCAGAAAGTCGTACACCTCTTCTGGAGTTACTTTATCATCTAAAAAGTCAATTATGAACTGAAAGAGGTTCGGATGTCTATCCTTGATTTTAGTCATTCGGTTGTAAAATTCTGATTGTGTCATTGCATTGCCTCTTCAAATTTTTCTACAAGACAATCTTTATTTACTTGTCGAGTCCCATTTTTAGAGTTAAAAAGAATATCCTTCAAGGTTATAGTAGCCTCTAAATACTCCTTTTCAGCATATTCTATATACGCCTGTTGCTCTGTTGCATTGTCAAAAAAATGCTTGGCTTGGCGTTTAAAGAATGCTTGTCGCATAGCATCCAATTCAAAAATACCAGGGCTGAAAAAGATTCCCGTAGTTCTTTTAGAGATCGCTTTGATTTTATGGCTGTCATTCAATTCAGGAAGTTCAATCCAAAGTAAGCGGTGTAAATCTTCTTTGATAGCTTTTAATTGTCCTGATAAGAGTCCTATTCTTAAAAAATCATTGTTTTCGTCTGCTTGGTGTAATTCCATACTAATTCTATCCAAGCTTTTAGCGATAATATCGTATGTTGTTTCTGTCATAGTCTGTTTTCCCTTTTTCCTATATTGGATTGTTTCACCACTCCAAACGCTGGGCGATTGCCCCAAGTTGGCGAACGCTTGTAGCGGTGTTTCGTGAGTAATTACCCATCTTTCAGCTAAACAAGGCCTTAGAATCACCCTATCAGCACTTGATTTTCAAAACCTTTTCTAATTGCTTGCCTGCTCTTCGGTTTTTCTTGAGATATTTGATAGAATAGATATTTTTTGCTATAATCAAAGCATAGAAAAAATTTCTATACTCTGAATTGTGTCGCTTGCTCTCCTCGTCTAAAATTTGAGCAAGTGATTTTTTTATTTTCTTTTTGCATAATTACTACCTGACTGTGGTTTATAAAGCAAGTCTTTGCTTTCGATAAGATCTAGAATCCAACTGAATCCCTGCTCCACCGTTTCAAGAAATGCGCCCAGGTCTTCACTGTCCAAGTTCTCGTAGTTCATACAAATATATTCGGCTAGTTGTCTGTCTTTCTCAACTAGCTTTTTAAAATCCTTGGGATACTTAGGAATTTCTAACCCCTTGGCATTTGTAACTGTCTTAAAATCATTTTCCATTTTCTATACTCCTATACTTTAAAAATTAATTCCTTAATTTCTGAATACCCCCTATTCAAATTAATCATAGCTATTGCCATATCTTCCAAACGTTGGTAGTTTGTCAGTTCTGCACTTGTCAAGCCCTCAATGCCGTTCTTACTTTCTCGCTCCTTCATGAGTTGCGCTTTATTCTTCCCTGTCACCCCCTTTAGTAGTAAGTTTGTAAGAGTACTATAGGCATGCTTGGGGGCTTTCTCCCATGTTTGAATAGCTTCAGTTAAACTTTTACGCTTCGGTTTTTCCAGTTCTCTTTGAAGATAGCGTTTAGAAAGTTCATCACGCATTTCAAAAAAGGCTTTGACTAGGTTCTTCTTAAACTCTTTTACGGGTTCTGTATTTCGTAAGTAAGTGATCAGCAATGTTGCTTGTTGCTCGTTCAAAATATAATCCCGTACATTTTGCCCACTCTCTGAAGGTGAAATTTTAAATGTCACCTTTCCAAAACTCTCAAAGTCCTCTCGGTGTTTATTCAGCAAAATCTTCAAATGTCTGTGCTTAATTTCAGCGCAGTCTGCAACGATACTGCTCAGTGTATACGGCTCTTTCTTGCCGTCCATATAAACGAATTCCATTGGTTCACTCCTTTCTTCTTGTTGCTCGTGCTTGCCACCTAAAACAGTACCAAGGTAAATCATTGTGGTAGGGAAAATTTAGGAGAGAATAAACCCCTACAAACCCTTGATACTGCCATAGGTAGCAAGCAGAAATATTCTTGATTCTGTCTTATGCTCCTTTCTAATAATCTTCAGCAAGCCATTCCATGGCTTTTTGGTAAATGCTCGGCTTGACTTCGCCACCGTCTCGAATTTTTCGATAGGTAACTTGTGTAACTCCGATTTCTTCGCCTGCTTGCTTAGCAGTCAATTTCTTATCAGCTTGCTTTCGGCGAATCGCTTTTGCTTGTGTTGAGGTAATAAGCAATAAAATCCTCCCTTTCTTTTGCTAACTATTTGTTAGCTTGGTTGTATTGTAGCGTATTTTTTGTTAGTTGTCAACAACAAAATGATAAAAAGTGAATTTTTTGTTAGCTTTTTGTTATTTTGTGATATAATTAAAATGAGGTAATATACATGAACAGATTAAAAGAGTTGAGACAAAAAAAAGGCGACACTCAAGAGGACGTCGCTAAAGTTATGGGTGTGACCCGTAGAGGATACCAAAAATGGGAAAACGGAGAAAGTCAAATCAAACCAGAAAAAGCTCGACAGCTTGCTGACTACTTCGGAGTAAATGTTGCTTACTTATTAGGATTTGAAGATAAACAAAATATTTTAAAAATAATCCAAAGTAACGAATTTAAAAAATTACTTAATGATATAGATATTGAAAAAATAAATGAACTTGGTTCGGCATATAAAAACGTTGAAGAACATATAAATAATCCTGTAAAGTATAACAATTTTGGAAAAGGATTGCTTAATCATATCCCATCGTATATGTTTACAATTGAAGAACTAATAAATGCTGATAAAGAGAACAATACAAATTTTGCAGATATTTTAATCAACTATATTTCTTTAAATGACTATGATAAAAAAATAGCTTTTGATTTAGTTCAAAAACTATCTGAGAGAGACAACGAAAAGGAGTAACCCCCATGGGATTTTTTGATACTGTAAAACAAGAAGGTAGTTTTTCTACCGCTTCTGGAGTAAATGGACTACACTACGTTGTTCTTCAGGTAACTTTGAAAGAAAAGTTTTTCGGCACTGGATCAGGAAACCTTACAGAATTAGAAGAGGTTATCAATAAACAAGCTTCAAAAGGTTATCGCCTACATACAATCACAACCGCCAATGGTGGAAGCAAAGGTTTAGGCGGTGGTGACCGTATCCAGGCTACAATGGTTTTTGAGAAGATTCTATAAAAATCCTCCATATTCGCCAATAGTGCCCCTATTTCTAAGGTCTATTGTGCAAAAACAAGGGAAAGTGAAAAATAGAAAGCCAATTTTACAAACTAAAGCGCAAAAAACGGCAAAAGTGACAAATAGAAAAAGACAAGCCTGCTACTGCTGACTTGTCTGACAATGCAATAAAAGCAACTTTCCCAGCGTTGAGTTTTTTCGATACTCAAAAATTTTTAAAAAACAAACTAAAAATATTGACAAAAACTAAAAATTACAGTATTATTAGGCAATGAGAAGAGTTTCTGCTCCCAAGGGAACAGAGTACGCGAAACACCGCCTAGTTCTACTAGGTGGTGTTTTTGTATATAAGGAACATATATGAAACCATTTCAAACATTAGATGAACAAATAAAACTTCTCCAGTCTAGAGGTTTAGAAATAGATAACATAGAAGAATGTAAAAGATACCTTCTAACTAACAACTATTACAACGTCGTCAACGGATATAGTAAGTTTTTTCAAACATCAAAAGATAAATTTATAGCTGGTGCAGACTTTAGAGAAATAGCTGCAACACACTTTTACGATAAAGAAATTAAATCAGCTTTTTTAAAAGCAATTATAGATGCAGAAAAACACTTTAAATCCGTACTGGCATATCGTTTTTCAGAATCATATCCAAAGCCATACTCTTATCTAGATATTAATAATTTTGAAACACAAAAAGATGCAAAAAGGCTCGCACAAATTACAAATTTAATCAGTATATTAGCTAAAATACTCAATGATTATAATAGGGATAAGCAAAACAATTCTATAAAACACCACTATAAACAACATGGCGTTGTTCCTTTCTGGGTTATCATCAATGAACTTACATTAGGGCAAGCATTTAACTTTTATAGAAATCTAAACACTGATATAAAAAATCAAATAGCTAGAGATTTATCACCATTCTTACAAGAAAATATTGAATACATCCAAAATAGACCTAGTAAAGACCTTTTAAGCGGAAAGGCTTTAGAAAGTATTATTAAAAATATACTAGAAATTAGAAATATCACTGCTCATAATAATAAACTTTTCAATTATAAATGTCGTGAGAATCTTCCACAACTAGCTTATTTCCACTATTACAATAACAATGCCAATACATCAAGACAATCTGTATATTATGTTTTTCTTGCCTTGCAATGCCTACTTGCTTCCACACAATACGCTCAATTACATAACACTATTATAAAAAGAACCAAAGCTCTAAATAAAAAAGCGCACTCCATTGAAGCCGGCATTGTATTGGACACACTTGGATTTCCGAATAATTGGTATAATATCACTGACACATTAAGATAGAACTACTTGCAATATATGCCCCATATCCGCCTTGCTTCCTATTCTTGTATAATTTACCGTCCGTCCTCTTAAAATCGAAAATAGAGGGGTTCTCGTAGCTCCTCGCATGGTATAAACTCAAAACCTTTTCTAATTGCTTGCCTGCTGATGGAAAAAGGAGTAAAACCATGAAAATTACACAACACACGAAAAAAGACGGATCAGCAGTCTACCGCTCCAGTATCTATCTTGGCATTGATTCTGTGACTGGTAAGAAGGTCAAGACTACCATATCAGCACGAACAAAGAAAGAACTCAGAAACAAGGCCACCCAGGCTAAGGTAGAATTTGAGAAAAACGGCTCTACACGGAAACAACGCTCACATATAACAACCTATAGCGAACTTGTGGACTTATTCTGGCAAACCTACCAGCATACCATAAAGACTAATACGCAGATAAAGATAAAAGGTTGCTTAAATAATTACCTCTTGCCCTCATTTAGTACTTACAAACTAGATAAACTTACTCCTGTTATTATCCAAACTCAGGTAAATAAGTGGGCGGATGAGTACAATCAGGACGGAACAGGATATAAAGAATACAATCATCTTCATGCCTTAAATAAACGTATTCTACAGTATGGAATTTCTATTCAAGCATTAGACAATAACCCTGCTCGTGATATTGTTATTCCTAGAAAGATAACCAGAGATAAACAAGAAATTAAATACTTTCAAGATCAGGAACTTAAAAACTTCCTCTCCTATCTCGATAACCTGGAGAATACCTTTATCAATTTTTATGATACTGTGCTTTATAAAACGCTCCTAGCTACTGGACTGCGCATCCGTGAATGTCTGGCCCTGGAATGGTCTGATATTGACCTGCAGAACGGAACGATCGATATTAACAAAACACTCAACATTTTAAACCAGGTAAACAGTCCTAAGACAAAATCAAGCTATAGAGTTTTAGATATCGATCATAAAACAGTGCTCATGCTTCGTCTCTACCGAGCAAGACAAGCAGAAAACGGTAGAAACATTGGCTTAACCTATGAGAAAGTATTCTCTGATAGCTTTGACAACTATGTCAATACTCGAAAGGTTGATTATCGCCTACATAAGCACTTAAAAAACGCTAACTGTACTGATTTAGGCTTTCATGCTTTCCGACACACTCACGCTAGTATCTTGCTTAATGCCGGATTACCATACAAGGAGATACAGACACGGCTTGGCCATGCAAAAATATCTGTAACTATGGACACTTACAGCCATTTATCAAAAGAAAACCAAAAAAGAGCAGTCTCATTCTTTGAAACTGCCCTCGAAAAAATAAAAAGTTCTTAAAAAAGTCCACAAAATAAAAAAAGCGACACATAAAACCCTTATGTATCAACGATTATAGAATGATTTCGGTATAATTGACTATTATACCGAAATTTTCTTATTTTTAAAAGAAAAAGGGCGCTGGTAAAGGATAATCTTCACCAACTCCCTATTTTTCTACTTATCTAAGCCTAATTCTGCCAAGATTTGACGTTTGTAGGCAATCTTTTGGACTTCCTTGTCCTCATCTTCAGACCAATCTAGTTTAATTTCTGAAACAATCTGCCCAGGGCGATTTTTCAAGATATAGATGCGGTCACTGAGATTGAGGGCCTCCTCGATACTGTGAGTAATAATCAAGGTTGTTAGCTGCAACTGCTTGTGAATCTCAAGGTACCAAGCGTGGAGTTCCATCTTGGTCATCTCATCCAAGGCGCTAAAGGCTTCATCTAAGAGAAAGAGCTTGTGACCGAAAAGATAGGTACGAAGCAAGGCCACACGCTGGCGCATCCCACCACTGAGTTCATGAGGGTATTTATCTCTTACAGCTGTCAACTGGAAGGTCGCAAGAATTTCATCTGCGCGAGCAATAGCTTCTGCCTTATCCACTTTTTGAATCAAGAGGGGCAGAATGATATTACCAAGCACCGTCTTGTGCTCCAAGAGGAGATCCTTTTGCAACATATAACTCACGCGCCCCTTGGGATTCTCCTCCCCATCAAGGACAATTCTCCCTGACTGAACTTCTAAAATCCCAGCGATTAGATTAAAGAGAGTGGTCTTTCCAACACCACTTGGGCCTAGGATAGAAACCACTTCACCTGAAGCCACCTGCAGGTTGATGTCTTCTAAAATCCTATCTTGTCCATAGGCATAACTGACGTGTTCTAGTCTAATTTCTGTCATTATTTCACAAATTCATTAGTGAAGCCTTTGTCTGTCAAGTCTTCTTTAAGGATACCATTTTCTTTATCCCATTTATAGAAGGCATTCCAGCGAGCTGCATCAAATTGACCCCATTTTTCCTTGTCACTTGCGTATTCTTTTGACAAGTATTTTTGAGATTCGATGACAAAGTCACGTTTTTCCTGAAGTTCAGGTGCATTCTTGATAAGGATATCTGCCGCTTCCTCTGGATGCTCCATAGCATATTGGTAACCTTTTTTGATAGCTTGGATGACTTTGCGAGCTTCTTCTTTATTGTCTTTAAGGTAGTCGTTGTTTGCGATGATAACTGGTGAATAGTAGTCAAACTCCTTGACGTAGTCTTTCAAGTACATGAAGTTAGCCTCTACACCTTGAGATTTAGCAAGGATTCCATCCCATCCGTAGTAGATCCATGCAGTATCAAATACTCCATTAGCAATCGGTGTGATTGAGTTTGAGTCGTTATTTGGTACTTTTTCAACCTTCTCAAAGTCTCCACCTTGAGATTCTACCAAGGTTTTCAACATAGCAAGTTCAGTTGGGTCATTCCAAGTTCCGTATTTCTTACCAACCAAGTCTTTTGGACTAGCTACATTGTCAGATTTACGAGAGATAATTCCTGATGTATTGTGCTCTACGATAGCTGCAACGGCAGTAATTCCTGCCCCTTTTTCCAATTTTTTAGCCATATAGTCTTGGAAATACACTGCAAATGGTGCCTTACCATTGATAACCAAGTCAGAAGAACTTTCTTCTGGTGGCAATTTCAAATCAACATCCACTCCAGCTTCTTTGAAATAACCTTTTTCCTTGGCCACATAAAGCCCTGTGTGGTTGGTATTTGGTGTCCAGTCTAGGATAAAGTCGATTTTCTTAAGTTCTGTCTCTTTGTTATCCTTAGAAGCAGTTCCTTGACCACAGGCCACAAGCACAACAGCTACAAGAGCTGTCACAAGCGTTAAAAACACTTTCCATGTTTTCTTCATTTTGATTTCCTCTTTTCTTTTTCAGAAACATTCTTATTCTAAGAACGTTTCCATTTAATAACATATTTTTCACTAATATCAACCAACTTCATACCAAGAAGACTGATAATCGATACCAGAATAATAATAGCAAACATGGTATCATACTGAAACAGTTTCTTGGACTGAATCATGTAGACACCTAGTCCTTCAAAGCCTCCCAACCACTCAGATACCACTGTTGTGATAAAGGCGTAGGAAACACTGACCCTCAGACCTGCATAAAAGTAAGGCAAACTGACTGGAATTTTAAAATGCCACAGGATTTGCCAAGGTTTGGCCCGCATCAGACTAAACAAGGTCAGCATATCCTTGTCACAATGCCTAAAACCGTCCAAAATGCTGACGATGATGGGGAAGGTTGTCGTTAAGATAATCAAGACAATCTTGGGCAAAATCCCATAACCTAGCCACAAGACTAGAATAGGAGCTATGGCAATGGTCGGAATGGTCTGAACGACCACCATCATAGGGTAAATCAGATCATTGAGCCAAGTCAAACTATCCATAAGTACAGCCATGAGACAGGCAATCAAGACTCCCAAAATTAGACCTAGCAAAGCTACTCTCAAGGTCGCCCAGCTATGGTGCCAGAGAAATTCTCTATCACGAACAAAAGACTGGAGAATTTCAAGAGGTGTCGGCAGGATAAACTTAGGGAGAAGTTTAAGAAAACCTGCTAACTGCCAGATTGACAAGACTCCTAGAAAGCCCAATAGACTAATGTGTCGTCTCAGTATACTTTTCAAGTTTCTCATCAATACTTAAAATCTCTCCTACATTTATTTTGACATTAGCAAAGACATTATCTGCCTCCTGCCCTGCTACCTCTAGCGCTTCTTTGAGAATGCGCATAAGCTCCTCAAACTCCCCTTCCAAGACCGTTTCAAATGGTGTCACCACCATAGTCACTTCTTGAACTTGCAGATAAGCAATGACCTGATCAATAACAGCTATCCGATCAATCCCCTGTGATAGGGGTAAAACTTGCAAGGCAATGCTTGCTTTCATAACAACCTCCTCTTCTCGTTTTCCTTTGACAAAAAGAAAAACCTTTCCCATATATGGAAAAGGTGCAGAATAGACTAAGTATCGTTCCCTACGCTGGCATTACCCAGATCAGGTGCGGTCGAAGTTTAACACTTCCTCTCAGACTGTACACAGACTCCCATATATTATATGGACATATGATAGCGCAAAATAAAAAAAATGTCAAGGAAACTGCTTACAGAAAAGAGCAGGAAATTTTTCCTACTCCCATTTTCTATACTCGTTCTCCATTACTATTCACTCTGTAACCATCCACCGTCGTATTCACAGCTAAGGCGCCTGAAGAGTAAGAATAATACCACTTACCAGAGACTTGATACCATCCTGTTTTCATTGCTCCTGAACTATCCAGATAATACCACACTCCATTTTCCTTTAACCAGCCTGTCTGCATTTCACCAGATGATTTCAAATAATACCAGCTAGAACCATCCTTCAACCAGCCTGTTGATTTAGAACCATTTGATTTGAAATGATACCAACTACCATTTATTTTCTTCCAACCAACAGTTGAACTACTATTGAATCCATAGCTAGAGCTATTTCCTGATTGATTCTGATAATTCTGTGAAGAAGTCACCCCCTCTAGCTGGATATAGCGACGACTTCCATTATAAGCCGTATAACTCAACCACTTGTACCCATCTTTTTCGAGAATTTGATCATAATGAACATTCTCCCCAGGATAATAGTAATCAATCGCAGTTACGCTAGCTAGAGGCTGATTTTTGATAGCAGCCTTAGCCTTAAAATAATGTGTTCCCCCTGTTGAAGTTGAGAATTGACTATTTCCAATACTGCCACCAGCCAAATCTTTAAAATGAATAAAACCGGTCATAGTATTGGCCTTCACGACACGCTTGTTATAAGATTCTCTTATTCCATAGTTGTATTCTTCAATCTCAATCTCATCTCCCACTACATTTGACACCCAAGCAACATGACCATAAGTTCCTGCAGTAGACCAAGCAATGGAGCCAATAGCTGGTGTATTGTCTACACGATATCCTTCACGACGAGCACGATAGCCCCATTCATTCGCATTTCCATAAGCTGCTGGAAGCTCAAAACCATTGACATTACTCAAACGAAAAGCTGCAAAAGAAGTACACTGACGAGAATACATCCGCCACTTATCAATCTCCTGACTCCCATTTTTATAATAAGTAGGATAATCATCCCCACGCGCAATCGATCCATTTCCTCCGGAATAGGCATATACACTATCACCCGCTGCTAGCATCAATCCTACTACTAAAAAAGGAACAACCTTTTTAACTGATTTTCTAAAAGAAAATCCTGTCTCTGTTACTTTGAATGGTAAAACTTTCATTCTTCCTCCTTGAAAAATAATATAAATCGAAGATTACCTTCACTTAAACTATTCGGAGAAAAAAAAGAAAAAGTGAGAAAATTTCTCACTTTAGTCAAGATAATGAATCAAATTCTTTTCTGTAAGGATATCTGAGTAAGTAAAGGATTCAACGTAAACATTGGCTTGTTTATCTCCTTCAACGTTTCCAAATTCAACGATAAATAGGGATGGATAAACCTCAATTAGCTTGCCCAATCTATTTTTTTGGCGCTTACGACCATTCTCCAAAGTCATTTCTACGACTTGTCCCTCATGTGCCTTGATCTCTTCTTTGATTTTTTTCATCTTGGCTACATCTGTAAATGCATCTGACATCTTATGCCTCCCTCTTTGAGATACTTGAAAATTTATTATATTCTTTTTGGAAAATCAATTCCACTGTTCCACGAGCTCCACTACGGTTTTTCTCGATAATAACTTCTACCTTATTATTCGGTATGCCTTCCTCTTCTTCACCACCACGCTCATAGTAGTCGTCGCGATAAAGAAAGGCTACGATATCAGCGTCCTGCTCAATAGATCCAGATTCACGAATATCAGACAAGACTGGTCTCTTATCCTGACGTTGTTCTACACCACGAGATAGCTGACTTAGAGCGATTACTGGAACTTTCAGTTCCTTAGCTAAAATTTTCAACTGACGTGAAATTTCTGAAACCTCTTGTTGACGATTTTCTCGACCAGTTCCCGTGATAAGCTGCAAATAGTCTATCAAAATCAAGCCTAGATTTCCAGTTTCTTGAGCTAATTTACGGGAACGAGAACGAATCTCTGTAATCCGAATTCCTGGCGTATCATCAATATAAATACTTGCATTAGCTAGATTCCCTTGAGCAATGGTATACTTTTGCCACTCCTCATCTGTCAATTGCCCTGTACGGATAGAATGGGATTCCACCAAACCTTCTGCCGCAAGCATACGATCCACTAGACTTTCCGCACCCATTTCGAGCGAAAAGATAGCAACTGTTTTGTCCAACTTAGTCCCAATATTCTGAGCAATATTCAAGGCAAAGGCTGTCTTACCAACCGCCGGACGGGCTGCTAAGATAATCAACTCCTCCTCATGAAGTCCAGTCGTCATATGATCCAAGTCACGATAGCCTGTCGCAATACCTGTAATATCGGTCGTTTGTTGCGAGCGAGCTTCCAGATTTCCAAAGTTGATATTCAACACATCTCGAATGTTCTTAAATCCACTTCGATTAGCATTTTCACTGACATCAATCAGCCCTTTTTCTGCCTGAGCAATGATTTCATCAGCTGGTTGCGAAGCCTCGTAAGCTTGATTGACAGACTCTGTCAACTTGGCGATTAATCGCCGTAGCATAGCCTTTTCTGCAACGATTTTAGCATAATACTCCGCATTAGCAGAAGTTGGCACAGAATTGACAATCTCAACTAAGTAAGACAGGCCGCCAATATTCTGCAAATCACCTTGATTATCAAGGATAGTACGAACCGTTGTTGCATCTATGGCATCCCCACGATCGGATAAATCAACCATAGCTTGGAAAATCAAACGATGGGCATACTTAAAAAAGTCCCGAGACTCAATATATTCTCGTACAAAAACAAGCTTACTCTCGTCAATAAAGATAGCCCCCAAAACGGATTGCTCAGCCAAGATATCTTGAGGTTGTACTCGTAACTCTTCTACTTCTGCCATCAGACTTCCCTTCCTTTTACAATCTTGTCAAGAAGGTGTAAATTTATCCTTCTTTCACACGAAGATTGATTACACTTGTGATATCTTGATAGATTTTCACTGGTACATCAATTAAACCAACTGCTCGAATAGGAGCCTGTACTTGGATATGACGTTTATCAATCTTAATTCCAAATTGCTTTTGCAATTCTTCAGCAATCTTCTTATTGGTAATTGAACCAAAGGTACGGCCATCTGGACCAACTTTTTCAACAAATTCTACAACAGTTTCTTCTGCTTCAAGTTGGGCTTTAATTGCTTTTGCTTCTGCAATCATCTCAGCGTGAGCTTTTTCTTCAGATTTTTGTTTACCACGAAGTTCACCTACAGCTTGAGCAGTCGCTTCTTTGGCTAGATTCTTTTTGATAAGAAAGTTTTGCGCATACCCTGTTGGTACTTCCTTAATTTCGCCTTTTTTACCTTTTCCTTTAACATCTGCTAAAAAGATTACTTTCATTCTTCTTTCTCCTTTTCCTTTATTTCGTTTAATACAATTTCTGTCAGTTTTTCACCTGCTTCTGACAAGGTTAAATCTTTAATTTGAGCTGCAGCTAAATTAAAGTGGCCTCCACCCCCCAGCTCTTCCATAATCCGTTGTACATTCAGTTTACTACGACTACGAGCTGAGATAGAGATAAATCCTTGTGTATTCTTCGCAAGAACAAAACTCGCTTCAATACCTGACATAGCTAACATGGCATCTGCTGCCTTACTAATAACAACTGTATCATAGCATTTCGAGTCCTGAGCCTCTGCTATCAATACATCTGAACCTAATTTACGCCCTTGTAAAATCAGTTCATTGACCTCACGATATTCTTCAAAATCTGTCGCAGCGATTTCTTGGATAGCAATACTATCACTTCCTCTCGTTCTGAGATAGCTAGCAACATCAAATGTCCGACTAGTCACTCGTGAGGTGAAATTTTTAGTATCCAACATCATACCAGCCATCAAGACGCTTGCTTGCATACGACTCAAACGATTTTTCTTAGAATTTTGGAACTGTAGCAATTCCGTTACCAACTCACTAGCACTACTTGCACCACTTTCAATATAAGTAATGACTGCATTATCTGGGAAATCCTGATCCCTTCTATGGTGGTCAATGACGATGGTTTGGGTAAATAAATCATAAAAATCTTTTGATAAAGTTAAAGCTGTCTTTGAATGGTCTACAAGAATCAACAAAGAACGATTGGTCACCATCCCCATTGCATCCTTAACAGACAACAACTTCGTAACTCCTTCTTTTTCTAAGAATGAAACAGCTCGTTCAATATCTGGTGACATTTGTTCTGCGTCATAAATAGCATAGCTATTTTCAGTCACATTGCTGGCAAATAACTGCATACCTACAGCAGAACCCAAAGCATCCATATCCAGATTTTTGTGACCAACTACAAAAACCTGATCCACACTACGAATCTTATCTGAAATAGCCGTCATCATAGCGCGCGTACGAGTCCGTGTACGTTTGATTGAGGCAGCAGACCCACCACCAAAATAAACTGGATTCTTCGTTTCGTCATTCTCCTTGACAACAACTTGGTCGCCACCACGCACTTCAGCCAAGTTCAAGTTGAGCAATGCAACTTTCCCTATTTCATCATGATTTCCATCACCATAAGAAAATCCCATACTTAAGGTCAAAGGCAGCTGTCTCTGTTTCGCCTCTTCTCTGAAAGCATCAATAACCGAAAATTTATCATTCATCAATCCCTCAAGTACCGTGTAGTCCGTAAATAGATAAAAACGGTCCATACTCACTCGACGGGAGAACATGGCATGCTTCACAGCAAATTCTGAAACAAAATTGGCTACAAAACTGTTAATATGACTAATATCAGACTCTGATGTTTCATCTTCTAAATCATCATAGTTGTCAACGGAGACGATCCCAATCACAGGTCGACTCGTTACTAACTCAACAGTCGCTTCGTATTCTCCAGACACATCAAAGAAGTAAAGAACCCCAGATACCTTGTCCATATGAACCGAATAACGGGTCTCCCCCAAGGTGGCATAGGATCCTGGATTTCCTACCGATGCCTTGATAATTGTTTGAATTAATGCCACATCAATTTCGCCCACTTCATTAGTCAAGATCAATTCAGCATAAGGATTAAACCACTCAACTTCACCAGATGATAAGTCTAATTTAATAACCCCAACAGGCATCTGTTCTAACAAGGTTGTCAAACTATCTTCAGCTTGGTGGTTTACATACTGAATTTGTTCTACTTCACTCCTTGAGTAGTACTCTCTTTGATGAATGAATAATAAAATATATGAACCCAAAATAAGTATCAAAAGAAATAGCGTTACCAGTGTATTCGTTACAAAAACAAGTTGCACAGATAGCACTCCGAACGCCACTATTCCTAATATTAAGGGGAAAATAGGACTTACATAAAATTTTTTCATTCCAAACCTCTTGGCACCCATTATACCATAATAACCACCAAAAAGCGACTTTTTAAAAGTGTAATCAGTAATTCTATCAATTATAAGAAAAAGGAGGTTTACAAATCAGTAAACCTACCTTTACACATGTTGAAATTAAGATTCTTTAACCTCTAACAGACCAATTTCACCATCCTCACGACGATAAATCACATTGGTTGTCTGATCTTCAACATCCACATAGATAAAGAAATCATGTCCCAACAAATCCATCTGTAGAATGGCTTCTTCCAAATCCATTGGTTTTAAATCAATTTGTTTTGAACGAACAACTCTAGACTGGACAACATTTGGATCTTCCACCAAAGCATCTGTAAATAATTGACTAGTTGCTACCTTATTTTTATTTTTACGCTCGATTTTTGTTTTATTCTTACGAATCTGACGTTCAATTTTATCAGTTACAAGGTCAATTGAACCATACATATCTTGAGACACATCTTCTGCACGAAGAGTAATTGAGCCAAGCGGAATCGTTACTTCCACTTTAGCAGTTTTTTCACGATACACCTTCAAGTTTACTCGAGCATCCAACTCTTGCTCAGCTTGAAAATACTTTTCGATCTTTTCGAGTTTAGAAACTACATAATCACGAATTGCTTCTGTTACTTCTAGGTTTTCACCACGGATACTATATTTAATCATATGAGTACCTTCTTTCTAAACATTTTTGTTTTTCTGATTTCATTATAACGCTTTCATTTTAGTTTTGCAAATTTTTTCCTCATCTTACAAGGGAAAATGTTTTTACATCTTCAGCACCAGCTTCTTCCAACAGTTTCTTCACACGATTTATAGTTGTTCCAGTAGTATAAATATCATCTATAAGTAGGATTTTTTTAGGAATAGTGACTCCACTTTTAATAAAGAAAGGAGATTCTGTCTCCAAACGCTCTGAGCGACTTTTAGAAGAACTAGCTCGCTCTTCTCTCTTTTCTAATAAATCCAGATACGCAAAGTCTGCTGCTTCAACTAAACCTTCAACCTGATTAAATCCTCTATCAGCATATCTATCAGGACTTAGGGGAATTACAACAAATTGATACTCTTTGTACTTTTTTAACTCCTCACTTAAAAATGAAGCGAACACTTTTCTTAAAAGGAAGTCTCCATCAAACTTATACCGACTGAAAAAATCCTTCATAGCTTGATTGTAAGTAAAAATCGCTCTATGACTGACTTCAACTCCTTCTTTACACCAAAATTGACAATCTTGACACTTTGTTGACAATCCTGTTTTCATACAGTTTGGACAGTACTCTTCTCCAATTCTCTCAAAAGTAGAATCACAATCTAAACAAAGACAGGAGACATCATTCCTCAGAAGTAAGAGACTACTAAAAGTTAAAACAGCCTTCATAGTCTCCCCACACAATAAGCACTTCACAGCCCCGCCTCCTTATTCATCTGTTGAATTTCCCTAATTGCCTTTTTGATTGAAGCATTTAACCCATCATGGAAGAAAAGCAAATCTCCTGTCGGTCTGTCCATACTCCGACCGACACGTCCTCCAATCTGTATTAAACTAGACTTGGTAAACAGACGATGATTGGCTTCTACTACGAAAACATCCACGCAAGGAAAGGTAACCCCACGCTCCAATATCGTCGTACTGATAAGTATTGTCAGTTCTCCATCTCGAAAAGCTTGTACCTGCTCTAATCTATCTTCTGTTACAGAAGATACAAAGCCAATTTTCTCATTTGGAAATTCCTTCTGTAAGACTTCTTTTAATTGCTCCCCTTTCTTAATCTCTGAAGCAAAAATAAGTAACGGATAACCTGTCTTTCTCTGCTTCTCAATATAAAACTTTAGCTTTGGTGATAACCGACTTTTCTCTAAACAGTGATTAAAATCTGATAACCAGACAGGTTTAGGAATAATCAAAGGATTCCCATGGAATCGTCTAGGTAAGCTCAGTCGTTTTAGTTCTCCTATGCGAACCTTCCTATCTAACTCATCGGTCGAAGTCGCTGTTAAAAAGATTCTCAATCCATTCTCCTTTACACTATTCTTGACAGCATGGTAAAGCGTGGGATTGTCAATATAAGGAAAAGCATCTACTTCATCCACTATCAGCAAATCAAAAGCTTGATAAAACTTCAATAACTGATGGGTCGTCGCAACAACTAGTGGTGTTCGAAAATACGGCTCTGATTCTCCGTGTAGTAAAGATATCTCGCAAGCAAAATCATCTTGCAGGCGCTTATACAGCTCCAAACAAACATCTATGCGAGGACTGGCCAAACACACTGCACCACCCCTATTAATCACCTTAGCCACAACTTGATAAATCATTTCTGTCTTTCCAGCCCCTGTCACCGCATGTACCAAGGTTGGCTCTTGCTTGTCTGCTGCCTGAATCAATCCCTCTGACACCTTTTCTTGAAAAGGAGTTAATTGACCACGCCATTTAAGAACATCCTGTTTAGGAAAATCCTCCTGCGGAAAATAGTATAAAGCTTGATCACTCCTGACTCGCTTCATCAGCAAGCACTCTCGACAATAGTAAGCACCGATGGGCAAATACCATTCCTCTGGAATAATACTATTACAACGTTGACAGAAAAGTTTCCCCTTCTCCTTTCTCATTGCTGGAAATTTTTCCGCCAACTGACGTTCCTCTTCTGTTAATTCATTCTCAGTAAACAAACGACCGAGATAATTTGGATTTACTTTCATACTTCTTTATTCGTAAAAACCTAGCGCTTTAGATGATTTTTTAGTACAATTAAATCATGGAATTTAGAACAATTAAAGAGGACGGACAAGTCCAAGAAGAAATCAAAAAATCCCGCTTTATCTGTCACGCCAAGCGTGTTTATAGCGAAGAAGAGGCTCGTGACTTCATTACCACCATCAAAAAAGAACACTACAAAGCGACGCATAACTGCTCTGCATTTATTATTGGGGAACGTAGTGAAATTAAACGTACAAGTGATGATGGTGAGCCCAGTGGTACTGCTGGCGTTCCCATGCTAGGGGTACTAGAAAATCACAACCTCACCAATGTCTGTGTGGTAGTGACACGCTACTTTGGTGGCATTAAACTAGGCGCTGGAGGACTGATTCGTGCTTACGCTGGCAGTGTTGCCTTAGCTGTCAAAGAAATTGGCATCATTGAAATAAAGGAACAGGCTGGCATTGCTATTCAAATGTCTTACGCTCAGTATCAAGAGTACAGTAACTTCCTTAAGGAACATAATCTCATGGAACTGGATACAAACTTTACAGATCAAGTCGATACGATGATTTATGTTGATAAAGAAGAAAAAGAAACTATTAAAGCTGCACTTGTAGAGTTTTTTAATGGAAAAGTCACTTTAACTGACCAAGGTTTACGAGAAGTTGAAGTTCCTGTAAACCTAGTGTAAACAAAGGAGAGAAATATGCCATTTGGAAAGTTCATTCAAGGACTCGCTGGTAACTTTAGCGAGCAAAACAAAGAAACTCTTATCAAAGAATATGGACAATACCTACTAGAAAATGAAGAAATTCAAAGTGGATATAAACTGATTCGTGACTCAATTATATTTACAAATATCCGTATTATCTTTACAGATAAACAAGGCGCTACTGGTCGTAAGATGTCTATTAAATCAATCTTTTTGATGAACATTGTTAACGTTGAAATGGAAACTGCGGGAGCAGGTATAGATGATAGTGAAATTACTATTACTTATTTAGAAAATATCTTTCTAAAAGCACATAATGAACATTTTAGTGTTCACAAATTTGAATTCCCTAAGAAAACAGATATCGTTCCACTTTATACATATTTACTAGAATTAGCCTATCACAATCGCTTAAAAATTAATGGCTTAGACCTATGATATAAAAAAATCCTATCGCTTCGATAGGATTTCTATATTTTACAAATGGTATAGATAGCGTTATACTAGAGATATCTTATACAAAGAGGTATTCATATGTCTATTTATAACAACATTACTGAACTAATCGGTCAAACTCCGATTGTTAAACTCAACAACATCGTGCCAGAAGGTGCTGCAGATATCTATGTAAAACTTGAAGCATTTAACCCTGGTTCTTCTGTAAAAGACCGTATTGCTCTTAGCATGATTGAAAAAGCTGAACAAGACGGTATTCTGAAACCTGGTTCTACTATTGTTGAAGCAACAAGTGGAAACACTGGTATTGGACTTTCATGGGTAGGGGCTGCTAAAGGGTATAAAGTTGTTATCGTTATGCCTGAAACTATGAGTGTGGAACGACGTAAGATTATCCAAGCCTATGGTGCTGAACTCGTCCTTACTCCTGGTAGCGAAGGAATGAAAGGTGCTATTGCTAAGGCTCAAGAAATCGCTGCTGAACGTGATGGTTTCCTTCCTCTTCAATTTGACAACCCAGCAAATCCAGAAGTACACGAAAGAACAACAGGAGCTGAAATACTAGCTGCTTTCGGTAAAGATGGACTAGATGCCTTTGTTGCTGGAGTGGGTACCGGTGGAACGATTTCTGGTGTTTCTCATGCACTCAAAACAGCAAATTCTAACATTCAAGTTTTTGCAGTAGAAGCAGACGAATCTGCTATTCTATCTGGTGAAAAACCTGGACCACACAAAATTCAAGGTATCTCAGCTGGATTTATTCCTGATACACTGGATACAAAGGCTTATGATGGTATCGTTCGTGTAACATCAGACGATGCACTAGCACTCGGCCGTGAAATTGGTGGAAAAGAAGGTTTCCTTGTAGGGATTTCTTCAGCTGCAGCTATCTACGGAGCCATCGAGATTGCCAAAAAATTAGGTACAGGTAAAAAAGTCCTTGCTCTAGCACCAGATAATGGTGAACGTTATCTCTCTACAGCACTCTATGAATTTGAAGTTTAGTCTCCTAAATACAATTAGCCCTTATTATAGGGCTTTTTATTTTTACCTTGAAAATAGGAAGTTCTCCCTATAAGGAGCGACTGCATAGAAAAAAGGAAGCAAATTTACTTCCTTTCTATAATTAGTTATTCAAGGCTGCTGCCATTGTAGCTGCAACTTCAGCTTCAAAGTCGTTTGCAGCTTTTTCGATACCTTCACCAACTTCAAAGCGAGCGAACTCAACTACTGAAGCGTTAACTGATTCAAGGTATGCTTCAACTGTCTTGCTATCATCCATGATGTAAACTTGTGCAAGAAGTGTGTAAGCTTGGTCAACTTTAGTGTTGTCAAGCATGAAGCGATCCATTTTACCTGGGATAATTTTGTCCCAGATTTTTTCTGGTTTTCCTTCTGCAGCTAACTCAGCTTTGATATCAGCTTCAGCTTGAGCGATTACTTCATCAGTCAATTGTGCTTTTGATCCATACTTCAAGTGTGGAAGAGCTGGTTTGTTAACCATTGCACGGCTTTCGTTATCTTGGTCGATTACGTGGTTCAATTGAGCCAACTCATCTTTAACAAATTGCTCATCCAATTCTTTGTAAGAAAGAACTGTTGGTTTCATCGCAGCAATGTGCATTGAGATTTGTTTAGCAAGCGCTTCGTCTCCACCTTCAATAACAGAGATAACACCAATACGGCCACCGTTGTGTTGGTATGCTCCGAAGTGTTGTGCATCTGTTTTTTCAATCAAAGCAAAGCGACGGAATGAGATTTTTTCTCCGATAGTCGCTGTTGCAGACACATAAGCTGCTTCAAGAGTTTCACCTGAAGGCATTGTCAAAGCAAGAGCTTCTTCATTGTTAGCAGGTTTTCCTTCAGCAATAACTTTAGCTGTAGTATTTACCAATTCAACGAATTGAGCGTTTTTCGCAACGAAGTCAGTTTCAGCATTTACTTCAATAACTGCTGCAACATTACCGTTAACGTAAACACCAGTCAAACCTTCTGCAGCAACACGGTCAGCCTTCTTAGCTGCCTTAGCCATACCTTTTTCACGAAGCAATTCAATCGCTTTTTCGATGTCACCGTCTGTTTCTACAAGCGCTTTTTTAGCGTCCATAACTCCGGCACCAGATTTTTCACGCAACTCTTTTACAAGTTTAGCTGTAATTTCTGCCATTTTGATTCTCCTATATTTTTTAAAAATAGGAGAGCCGGGCTAAGCCCCGCCCTCCTAGGTAATTACTATTTATATGAATTAAGCGTTGTCGCCTTCTACAACTTCAACGATTTCTTCGATTGAATCTGCTTGAGCTTCTGAAGCTGCAAATTCTGCTTCAACTGCTGCTGCATCTTCACCTTGACGTCCTTCGATGATAGCGTCAGCCAATTTAGCTGTGATCAATTTAACAGCGCGGATAGCATCATCGTTAGCTGGGATGATTACATCGATATCATCTGGATCAGTGTTTGTGTCAACCATCGCTACAACTGGGATTCCCAATTTCTTAGCTTCTTTAACAGCGATTTGCTCTTTATGTGGATCAACTACGTACATAACATCTGGGATACGAGGCATATCTTCGATACCACCCAAGAATTTTTCAAGACGTGCACGTTGTTTATTAAGAAGTGCAACTTCTTTCTTAGGAAGAACTTCGAAAGTTCCATCTTCTTCCATACGTTTGATTTCTTTCAAACGAGCGATACGTTTTTGGATTGTTCCCCAGTTTGTAAGAGTTCCACCCAACCAACGGTGGTTGATGAAGTATTGACCTGAACGTACTGCTTCTTCAGCAACTGCATCAGCCGCTTGCTTCTTAGTACCAACAAACAATACAACTGCATCGTTAGCTGCTGCATCACGCATGAAATCGTAAGCTTGGTCAGCGTATTTTACAGTTTGTTGCAAGTCGATAACGTGAATTCCGTTACGCTCAGTAAAGATGTACTTAGCCATCTTAGGGTTCCAGCGACGAGTTTGGTGACCAAAGTGTACACCAGCCTCAAGAAGTTGTTTCATTGAAATTACTGCCATGAGTATTTCTCCTTTTTGTTTTTTTCCTCTTCTTGACTTCAACTCGCAAAACGACCCAAGGGCAACTGCTTCACAATTCATCAAGAATGAGTATTATCGTTCACACGACAAGTTTCATTTTACCATACTTTTTCAATATTTTCAAGCTATTTTGATATAATTTTTAATAGAGATTATCACAGTAAAACCTGAAAAGAGGGCTCTATTCGAGTCCCTCTGTAAATTAAGGCTCTTTGTCAACTGTAGTGGGTTGAAGAAAAGCTAATATCTAGAAAGGACAAATCTCGTCCTTTCTTTTTTGATGTTCAGAGCGATAAAAATCCGTTTTTTGAAATTTTCAAAGTTCCGAAAACCAAAGGCATTGCGTTTGATAAGTTTGATGAGATTATTGGTTGCTTCTAATTTGGCGTTAGAATAGTGTAGTTGAAGGGCGTTGACGATTTTCTCTTTGTCCTTTAGAAAGGTTTTAAAGACAGTCTGAAAAAGAGGATGAACCTGCTTTAGATTGTCCTCAATAAGTCCGAAGAATTTGTCAGGTTCCTTGTTCTGAAAGTGAAAAAGCAAGAGTTGATAGAGCTTGTAGTGGTGTTTCAAGTCTTCTGAATAGCTCAAAATCTTGTCTAGAATCTCTTTATTCGTTAAGTGCATACGAAAAGTAGGGCGATAAAATCGTTTATCACTCAGTTTACGACTATCCTGTTGAATGAGTTTCCAGTAGCGTTTGATGGCCTTGTATTCATGGGATTTTCGCTCAAATTGATTCATGATTTGGACACGGACACGACTCATAGCACGGCTTAGATGTTGGACAATGTGAAAGCGGTCAAGAACGATTTTAGCGTTAGGAAAAAGTTTACTGGCAATATCGTAGTAAGGGCTAAACATATCCATCGTAATGATTTTCACCTGACAACGAACAGCTCGCTCGTAGCGCAGAAAGTGATTTCGGATGATAGCCTGTGTTCTGCCTTCAAGAACAGTGATAATGTTGAGCTTGTCAAAAT
This sequence comes from Streptococcus sp. K0074, assembly GCF_048843365.1. GTDB lineage: Bacteria > Bacillota > Bacilli > Lactobacillales > Streptococcaceae > Streptococcus > Streptococcus mitis_BM. Next base: position 256,313 of record NZ_CP184836.1, on the reverse strand, counting down.
CTTGTGCAATAAAGCTCATCTTTCCCTTTGTAAAAGCGTACTCGTCCCAGGACATAATCTCAGGGAGGTAAGAAAAATCAGACTTAAAACGGAAGTCATTGAGCTTACGAATGACAGTTGAAGTTGAAATAGCCAGCTGATGAGCAATATCGGTCATAGAAGTCTTTTCAATCAGCTTTTGCGCAATCTTTTGGTTGATGATACGAGGAATTTGATGATTCTTCTTGACGAGTGAGGTCTCGGCGACCATCATTTTCGAGCAATGATAGCACTTGAATCGACGCTTTTTCAGGAGGATTCTAGTAGGCATACCAGTCGTTTCGAGGTAAGGAATTTTCGACGGTTTTTGAAAGTCATATTTCTTCATTTGATGTCCACAATCAGGACAAGATGGGGCATTGTAATCCAGTTTAGCGATGATTTCCTTAAGTGTATCCTTATTGATGATGTCTAGAATCTGGATATTTGGGTCTTTGATATCGAGTAGTTTTGTGATAAAATGTAATTGTTCCATATGAATCTTTCTAATGAGTTGTTTAGTCGCTTTTCATTATAGGTCATATGGGACTTTTTTTCTACACAAAAATAGGCTCCATAAGATTCATAGGGGATTTACCCACTACAAATATTATAGAGCCTAAATTAATCTGCATAAATATATGTTACAAAACCTGAAGACGTAGTTGTCGGATTGAACCACCCACGATGATTTCCAAGCGTGCGATTACCAGCATAATTTGATTCTGAAACTTGGATACGTGTTGTTGATTCTACAGCAGTGACTACCGCTACGTGTCCATAGCCACCATCATTCCAACATGCAATCGCACCAACTTGAGGTGTTGAACCTGTACGGAATCCTGCAGCAGCTGCACTTGTAGCCCACTGCGCTCCATTACCCCAATAGTCTCCAGCCCAAGGTGCTAATGTTTTAACTCCCCATGTACATTCTCCAATTGGATAGCTTGAAGCATTTGTACTGTATGTTGGGCGTTGTTTTACTGCCACAGGAGTATATGTTGCTGATTCCGAAGAAGCTACAGCTTGAACCTGTGCTGCAAAAGTCGTATTTCCAGAAGCAACAACTGTTTGTTGTTGACTTACTTGTTTTGCCTTGTAAGCTGCTTCTGCCTCTGCTGCTGCTTTTGCTGCTACTTCTGCTTCTGCTTTTTTCTCTAGCAAACTTGCTTTTTCATCTTCTGCTGTAGCTTTTTCAGCAGCAAGATTTAATTCTGCAGCCTTCAACTCAGCTTGTTTCGTTGTTAAAGCTTGCGCATCATCAGACAATTTCTGTTGATTTGCAATTACTGTATTAATTGCGTCATTGTTTGCCACTTGCTTCTCAGAAATTGCTTTTTTATCTGCTTTTTGTTGTTCCAACATTTTGTTGTTAGCAGATACGATTTCATTCATTGCTGCTACACGTGAAATAGCTTCTGTAATTGATTTTGAGTTTACAATCGTATTGATGTAGCTAGTTGCAGCTCCATTTGTTTGAGCACTACGAGCTTGTTTTTCCAAAGAATCATTGCGAGATACAATGTTTTTAGAAAGTTCTGTAATCTCACTCTCAAGTTTTTTGGATTCTGCTTGTAATCTATCATTTTCAGCTTGCAAGTTAGATTGCTCAGCTTGAATAGCTGATACTTGCTCCTGAATTTGGTCAACTTGTTTTTGGGCTTCTTGTTGTTGTGCTGTTAAGTTACTAATTTTATTATCTTGAGCAGCAATTTTGTCATCAGTCGTTTCTGCATGCGCAGTTGTTAAAACAGCTACTTGAGAAACCATTACTGTACTTAATAAAAGTGACGCTAAGATTTTTTTCTTCATATTACGTAGATACTCCTTCTTTTAAAGACAATACTAGTATACCAAAAAAAGGCCTAATGAATATTACGCCTTTGTTACATTTTTGTTTCTTTCTTATAGATAATATCTTTCAAAAATAAACTGAAAAATAAGCATCCACACAAGATTTAAAATCATGGATGGTACGAGGCTATAAACGATAAAAATCGGCAGACTATCTAGAGTTAAACCTACCACTAATGCAAAGAGATAAGCTCCCATATCAAATAGAAAACTCATAACAATCATAGCCAAGATTCTTGTCCAACGATTCAACAAAATAACACTATTCAATTTATGAAGAAACGCTCCCAATAAGATAAATAAGAGAGTTGCAATCCCTATTAGATGGAAAAAGTAAACATCGTAAACCAAGCCTATCACAAAACAATAGACTAGGTAGAGATACTCTGATACTTCTATCGTCTCAAATAAGAGAAATAGAAAAAGAAAATGACTAGCCAAATGTACATGGGGGAAAAATGAGCCCAGAAGCTGGCTAATATGGGCGTCAATTAGAACCAAGAAAGGTAGCAATAAAAACACTCCAACCCGCTTTAACTGTCTCATTATGAATTCCCCACTAATTCTATCACATCCACATTATGAGTATCTGCACTCAATTTAACAGTTACTTCTCGTGTCAAATAGTCTGTACTATGCGTTGTGGCAACCACTTCACCAACAGGAATATCCGCAACGTTAAAGTTTCCTAATCCACCAGTGGTCACCTTATCTCCTGCACTAATATCGCTATTGCTATTTAATTGGCTAATTTTAAGAACTTCATTTTCCTTGTCATAGCCAACAATAATTCCATAAATTGTGGTAGTGCCGTGTTGAATTTTAACAGAAATCTTATCAGCATTTTCCGTATTTGTCAGAAGGTTGACCATAGTAGAGTTCTCCTCCACTTTTGAAACACTCCCAATCAAACCACCATTTGCAATGGCTAACATGTTCTCAGAAGCCCCTTTTGATTTACCTACATCTAAGGTCAATTCCTGCTTCCAAGATACTGGAGAACGCATAATAACATCTGCTGCTAAAGTCTTTGTGGCTTGCAATTTAGACTTCATATCAAGCAATTGGCGCAGTTGTTCATTTTCTGTCTTTAAACTTTCCGCCTCATTTGATTTAACTTCTAACTGGTAAATCTGTTTCTTCAAACTTTCATTTTCATTATATGTTCGTGTCAAATGAGCCAAATCTGATTTGACAGAATCAAACCACTGAAAAGGTTTTTGCACAACCCTATCAACCAATGAGATTCCATCTCCTAATTTTGTCACAATTGTACTTGAATAAGTCGTCGCTAAGAGAGCTGACACAAGTAGAACAGCGACAAAAACAATAATGACATATTTTGATTTTTTAAAACGGTTCATATCCCTACCTTTATATCAAAAACTGTTACAGTAACTTTTTATCAATTCCTGAAAGCTACTAAGATTTTAAGAAAAATAAACAACAACCAAGTACGAGAACAACAAGAATGGTCAGCGTATCCTTTCGAGTCCACTTCAATTGTCTGTATTGACTTCTGCCTTTTCCACCCTGATAACCACGCGCTTCCATGGCGATAGCTAAGGAATCTGCACGTTTTAAACTTGTCGCAAAAAGAGGAATCAAAATGGGAATCATAGCCTTCACCTTTTGAACGATACTTCCTTCACCAAAATCCACTCCACGCGCTTTCTGTGCATTCATAATCCGCGTTGTATCATCCATCAAGGTTGGGACAAAACGTAGACTCATGGACAGCATCAAACCAATTTCATGAACTGGAACTTTCACACGCTTTAAAGGTGATAACAAAGCTTCGACAGCTGAGGCCAAACTTAAGGGCATGGTCGTTAAGGTTAACAAAGTTGAAAAGAAAATAATCAATACAAAACGACAAAAAATAATCCCAGCTTGTTGCAAAGCATAATCCGTGATTCTCACAAACGAAAACTCAATTAAAACATTCCCATTAGAAATGAAAAACAGTTGAAAAATAGTTGTGAAGGCAATCAAGAAAAACATAGATTTCAAGCCCTGAATAAAGAATGAAAGAGCTACTCCGGACAAGGCAATAAAGATTCCTGTCGCTATAAAAAGAATTAAATTCGTCAAGGGATTATTAGCCCAAAAAACGATTAAAATCAGTAGCATCATAGCCAGTAATTTGCTACGTGGATCCAATCGGTGAACAATCGAATCCCCTGGGATATAACGCCCCAAAATCATACTATCCATTTAGCGACTCCTTGAACTCCTCTATCTTAATCGGTAATCGTTTAAATGACACGCCTCTATCAGCCAATCGTTTACAAAAGGCCGTAATTTTAGGTACTCCCAACTGCACTTCTTCCATAAAGACAACATCTTGAAAGACATCACTTGGTTTCCCACCTTTAACTAAACGTCCCTTTTCCATCACATAGACTTGGTTCGCATATTCGGCAACATCATCCATCAAATGCGTTACCAAGACGATGGTCATCCCTGACTGGTGGAGTTTTTTGAACAAATTCATCAGCTCTTTTCTTCCCAGAGGATCTAGGCCTGCTGTGGGCTCATCTAAAACTAATATGGCTGGTTCCATGGCAAGTATGCCTGCAATGGCGACACGTCTCATTTGTCCACCTGATAGCTCAAACGGGCTACGATCAAAAAGTGATTCATCAATTCCAACCAGAGCCAGTTTCTCACGCGCAATCTTCTCCGCATCTTCTTCAGAAACTCCAAAATTTTGTGGCCCAAAAGCAACGTCTTTCAAAACCGTTTCTTCAAAAATCTGATTTTCAGCAAACTGAAATACCAAGCCAACCTGTTTTCTAATTTGCCGAATATCTTTATTTTTAGAAGTCGAGGTGATTAAGGTATCAAAAACCCGCACACTCCCTTGACTTGGCACCAATAAACCATTTAATAGTTGCAAAATGGTTGATTTACCACTACCTGTGTGCCCAATTAAAGCCGTATAAGAACCATCTTCAATCGTCAAAGAAACATCCGACAAAGCTGTTGAAGCTAAAGGAGTCCCTTCTTGATATGTAAAACTCACATTTTCTAGAGCAATTCCCATAGCTTATCCTCTAGCTCACTTTCTGTCAAATAATTTTCAGGCAAATCATAGCCATTCTGGCTCAAAGAATGTTTTAATTGATTGGCAAAAGGATCGTCTAATCCAATTTGATCTAAATCATTTCGAGAGAAAAGTTCTCTTGGACTGTTGGTTGATTCAATCGACCCTTTTTTCATGACCAATACGCGGTCACTCATGGCAACTTCTTCCAAATCATGTGTAATGGAAATGACCGTCATATCATAGTCTTTCCGAATTCCTTTTACTGTCTCAATCAGTTCTCTACGACCCTCAGGATCCAACATACTCGTTGCCTCATCTAGGATTAGAATCGCTGGTCTTAGGGCTACAACACCTGCAATAGCCACACGTTGCTTTTGGCCACCTGACAGACGTGCTGGTTCTCTCTTTTTAAAGTCCAACATGCCAACCAAATCCAGAGCTTCTTCCACTCTCTTTTGCATTTCTTGACGAGAAAGGCCCTGATTTTCCAAACCAAAGGCAACATCATCTTCAACAGTCGCTCCAACAAATTGATTGTCTGGATTTTGAAAAACCATACCGATTTGACGACGTATACTCCAAACATTCTCCTCAATCAGCCGTTGACCATCAATTGCAATCTCTCCGGATTCTGCTTCCAGTAAGCCATCAATTAAGCGAACCGTCGTTGATTTACCACTACCATTATGCCCTACAATCGAAAGCCATTCTCCACGTTTCACGTGAAACGTAATATCCTTCACATCGTAATATTCCTGACTTTCCTTATAGCGAAAAGAAAGATTTTTTACATCAATTATTGATTTCATTTCGAACCAAATGTCCCTTTAAATACATAGGCACTACCCTTGAAATAATCATAGCCAGAGTAGATAGTGAAAAATAAGGCTACATAAAGTAGAACTTGACCAAGCAAAGTCCAATGTAATAGCAAGAAAATAATCGCAAACATCTGACTAAAAGTTTTAATTTTTCCAGGCATTGCCGCTGCTAAAACCGTTCCACCAGTTTCAACCAATAAAAGCCTTAAACCTGTCACAGCTAACTCACGACAGATAATTACTGCAACAATCCAAGCCGGAGCCATACCTAACTCAATCAACATAATAAAAGCCGACATAACTAGTAACTTATCCGCCATAGGATCTGCAAATTTACCAAAATTACTGACCACATTCCATTTACGAGCTAAATATCCATCTAAATAGTCGGTAATACTGGCAATAGCAAAGATAATAGCTGCCACTATATGACTCTCTATCGAATTTCCTATCGTTAAAATAAAGATAAAAATAGGTATAAAGAGAATTCGACCTATTGTTAAGAGATTGGGAATTTGTTCTTTTTTCATTCGTTTTTCCTTAATTTTTAGTAAAGGTTACAGTGATTTGTCCAGTCTGAGCTGTTAATTTCGATAAATCAACAGTCTGATTATCTACTGTCAAAGCAACACCTTTTACAACACCTAACGTAATTGTTACAGGACTTTTAGTTGCAACTGTTGCTTCTGCACTTTTCTTCTCTGGCGATAAGGTTACACCACCCTCAAGTTCGCTTTCTGAAATGCTGACCCAACTTGTAACATCTGAAACTGCCAATTGCAATTTAACTGTTTCCTTACTTGTCTTATAAGCGATTTCTACATGATTTCCTTCACCTGATACACTTATAGTTGATTCTACACTAGAAGAACTGCTGGATGAACTACTACTTGAAGAGTGGGGAACAGAGCTAGTTGAACTCATTGAACTTGTTGATTGAATCACACTGTAATTAGAAAGAGAAGGCCCCTCTGGTTGAGTTTGAATATAGTTCCAAACATAATAGGTCACAAAAATTAAAATCGATAAAGCAAAAAGGATAAAATAAAATAAAGGTAAAAAGGATGTTTTTTTCTTCTTTTTCTTACTTGAACGTCTACGACCTGTCAACTCATCTTCATCAACATCTACTTCCTCATAAGTAATCATACTCCCAGAATCATAAGCATCCAAAACAATTTGATCATCTAACTCAACAGCCCATGCATATTTTTTCAAGAAAGAACGCGTGTAAAAAGGACTTGGAAGTTGATCGAAATCGTCTGCTTCCATTGCTTCCAACATATCTAACTGGATTTCTGTCTTTTTCTGCAATTCATCTAAACTCAATCCCTGATTGATTCTAGCTAATCGTAAAACCTCACCAATTGTTTTTTTCCTCATACTTGTCATCCCTTCTTTCTAGTGTCTATTATAATAGGTTACTACGATGGGAATATTGTAAAATCAACTATATCCCCTTCATCTATTAAGTGATGCCCTGCTTCAAGGACATCCTCTAAAGTAATTTCCTGTAAAATCTTTGGTAAATCAAAAATTGTCTCACCATGTTCAAAAGAATCATATTGCGTTGCAATAAATTCAAGAGAGTTCATGCTGCTGAAAAATTCTCCAAACATCTCTCTTTTGATAATATCTAAATGATCCTCTGTAATATCTAAATCCTTTGTAAAATTACGAATGGCCTTCCTAAATTGATGAGATAAAGCAACTGGCTCTTTCGTATCCATTGTCAACATAACAAAATGAAAACGACTTGTTACTTCAATTTCAAGAGATAAGGAAGCATCTATTTTACCTGACTCATATAACTTTTGAAAACGATCCGAAGTCCAACCAAACATCATTGCAAACAATAATTTTAATAAAATATGATGTCGATAGCAATCCGCCTCAGCAACTTCTTGAACACCTCTAATCCCAATCGCTAGTTTAGGAGAAGATACTTCCATTCTCATACTGTCTGTTTGCTTCACATCTTGTAAAACAAGCTTTTCTCTTGCTGCTTCCTGAACATCTAAATCTTCCAGTTCTTTTCTTTCAAAATAGTCCTGTACTCTTTCCACATCAAAATTACCAACTAAAAACAGAGACATATTTACAGATTTGTAAAACCTTGTAAAATTTTCTTGTAAATTAGTTAGATTGATTTGGGAAATGGACTCCTCACTTCCAACAATATCAGTTGCTAAAGGTGTACCAGGATACAAATTCGCTAAAGTTGAAAAGAATAAACACGAATCTGGATCATCTTGATACATTTCTCGTTCTTGCTGGATAATATCCTGCTCTCTTAAAATGGAATCTTCAGTAAAATGTGCTGATGTTACCAATTCATCAAGTAAATCTACATTCTCTAAGAGATGATCCGTTGCTGAAAAAAGATAGTTTGTTTTTGTAAAGCTTGTAAAGGCATTGCTATCCGCACCTAGACTCGTAAAAGCTGACATCAAATCGCTAGCATCTTCTCTCTCAAACAATTTATGTTCAAGAAAATGAGCAATTCCTTCAGGATATTGTTTTACATTTCCGTCAACTTCTGTTACAAGCGTATCTACCGAACCAAATTGAACAGTGACACTCCCGTAAACCTCTTTAAATTCCTTTTTAGGCAAAAGAGCAACTGTCAAGCCATTTGACAAACGAGTTCGATAAACCATTTCTTTTACAGCTGGATAGTATTTTTCTTCAAAAACAACCTTTGTCATTCTATTCCTTCCATAAAGTAAATCGCTTGTAGTTTCACATTATTAGCTGCTCTACAAATAGCATCTTTGTCAACTTGCTCGAGTTTTGCAATCCAACCTTTAAAGTCTGCTGAAGATTTTCCAAGCAAGGCATTTTGATAAGCACGTTCAATCAATGAACCTTGATTATCTTGAGAAAGCAACAAAGACCGACGAATCATTTCTTTGATCTGCTCTAATTCAAGCTCTGTAAAATATCCTTTTTTTAAATCAATCAGTTGATTATTCATCATTTTACGAGCCTGATTCCGATTTTCTCGATTGATACCAGCATACATCCTCAAGAATCCACTAAACAAATCGAGCTGACTTGAAATAGTATAAGCCAATCCAGCATTTTCACGGACATTTGTAAATAGTTTAGAGTGAGCAAATCCACCCAGTAAACCATTCATTACAATCATGGGTAAATGTTGCTCACCACCATATTCAGAAGGGCAATGATAACCTAATTCCAAAATGGATTGTCCCACATTTTTCCGAACCATACCTTCCTGAAGGATATTGGAATAAGGTTGACAATACTGAACCTTCACATCTCCTTTTCGAGCTTTAAAGCCAAACGATTCTAATACATTTTGAATTTCAACCTCATTAAAATCACCTAGGAAAAAGAAATCTATTCGATCATTGGTCAAAAATTCTTGGAAACAAGAATAAGAACTCTGTGGAGTTTCATCTAAAATACGATTTCGTAAATCACTATATTCCAATTGAAGACGTTCATCATGAAAAAACAATTTATCCAATTCTTTATGTGCAAAATAAAAAGAATCATCCATATCAGCTGCTAAACTTGCTAGCAATTGCTTTTTCTCAATTTCAAATAAGGACGGATCAAATCCATTATCAACTAGCATGGGTGAAAAAAGAGTTTCTTTTACTAGTTCCAAAATCTGAGAAGTTAGCACATTTTTCCTACTTAAAAACTCATCACGAACATAGGTAAATGTCAATTCTACAATATGACTTTGCCCTCTTCTGAAACAATTAGTTGACATATCTGTGCCGTATAGACTGGCTAAATGTCTCCTCAAATCTTGAGAAGTGGGGTACATCTGATTAGCAGTCTCTAGCATACTCGCACTCAACATGCGACCTGCAATCGTATTAAGGGATAATGGAGCGGTAAAACGCACGGCGATTTTGTTCGTTTTAAACTTTTTTGATTGGATAAAATGTGTTGAAATTCCATGCACTAACTCCATAATTTACCTCCTTATATACAGACTTCTATTATATCACGAAAACCTGAAATTTTCTTGTTCTCTGTAACACTTTTGAAATAAAAATCGCTTACATTTATTCCTATTTCTCTCACTATTTTTAGGAAAATATGGTATAATACCAAAGATTGAGGTGAATTATGGAATACAAATTATTTGAAGAATTTATTACCCTCCAAGCACTACTCAAAGAACTTGGAATTACACATAGCGGAGGAGCTATCAAATCATTTCTCTCTGAACATTCTGTTTACTTTAATAGGGAATTAGAGAATCGTCGCGGTAAAAAACTTCGTATTGGCGATAAAATTGACATCCCTGACATGAATATTGACATCTTGTTGACACAACCTACTTCTGAGGAGCAAGATGAATACCAAGCTGATAAAGTTGAAAAAGAACGAATCGCTAAACTCGTCAAGGAGATGAATAAGGGAGTAAAAAAAGACAACTCTAAACCTACTTCATCACCAAAAAGCAAACAAGCTCCACGATTCCCTGGTAGATAATCATGTGGCTACAACACCTATCTCTCAAAACTTTTCGTAACTACAAAGAGACGAAAATAGACTTTAATCCTAAATTAAATGTCTTTTTAGGACGCAATGCACAAGGTAAAACAAATATGTTAGAGGCTATCTATTTTTTAGCCTTAACACGCAGTCATCGAACTAGAACAGATAAAAATCTCATTCATTTTGATGAGGAACAGCTTCATCTTTCAGGTCTTGTTCAGAAAAAAAATGGATCCATTCCTCTCGAAATTGAACTAACACAAAAAGGGCGTGTGACAAAAGTTAATCATTTAAAACAGGCACGCCTTTCAGATTATGTCGGACATATGAATGTTGTCTTATTTGCTCCTGAAGATTTACAACTAATTAAAGGAGCACCTTCAGTTCGACGAAAATTTATTGATATGGAGCTTGGACAAATTAAACCAATCTATTTATCAGATTTAACCAATTATAACCATATTCTTAAGCAAAGAAATACCTATTTAAAATCAGCTCAAACAATAGATGAAACCTTCCTTTCAGTACTAGATGATCAGCTAGTTGATTATGGATGTCGTGTGATGAATCACCGCTTAGATTTTATTAAAAAACTAGAGCATTTTGGCCGTAAGAAACATTTTGAACTTTCTAATCAGATTGAAGAGTTGTCAATATCCTATCAATCTTCTGTAAAGCCAACTGACAAAGAAGAGTTATCAGAATCTTTCAAAATTGCTTTAGAAAAAAGTAGGTCCAGAGATTTATTTAAGAAGAATACTGGTGTTGGTCCTCATCGAGATGACATTTCTTTTTATATAAATGGGATAGATGCTAGTTTTGGAAGTCAAGGTCAACATCGTAGTCTCGTCCTCTCGATAAAATTAGCAGAAATCGAATTAATGGAAAGCATTACTACAGAATCTCCAATATTACTGCTTGACGATGTTATGAGCGAACTTGACAACACTAGACAACTAAAATTATTAGAAACGATTTCTCATTCAATCCAAACCTTTATCACAACAACCAGCTTAGATCATCTTCAAAATCTGCCAGAAAATCTAAGTATCTTCACTATTCAGAACGGTAAAGTTGCTGTAAACAAAAAATTGACAACATTGTAAAAGAACTCCTGTTTTTACTGGAGTTCTTTTCATTGTTTTTTTACATAGAATAATTTGGTGCCTCATTAGTAATTTGTACATCATGAGGATGGCTCTCTTTCAAACCAGCACCAGACATTTCAATAAATTGAGCATTATCGTGTAGTTCTTTAAGGTTAGCTGCACCACAGTAACCCATACCAGAACGAATACCTCCAATCATTTGGAAGACAATATCAGCTGCAGCACCTTTATAAGCAACACGACCTTCAATTCCTTCTGGAACGAGTTTGTTTGCTTCATTGACAGAACCTTGGAAGTAACGATCGCTTGAACCTTTCTTCATAGCAGCAATTGATCCCATACCACGGTAAGTCTTAAACTTACGTCCTTGGAAGATTTCAGTTTCGCCTGGAGCTTCATCAGTTCCAGCAAACATTGATCCAAGCATAACTGCATTTCCACCTGCAGCAAGGGCTTTTACAATATCTCCAGAATACTTGATTCCACCGTCAGCAATGATCGTTTTACCATATTCACGCGCAACAGCTGCAGCATCATAGATAGCTGTTACTTGCGGAACACCGACACCAGCAATCACACGAGTTGTACAGATTGAACCTGGCCCAATACCAACCTTGACAACGTCTACACCTGCTTCATAAAGGGCACGTGCACCTTCAGCAGTAGCAATATTTCCAGCAATCAAAGTACGATCTGGGAAATGAGAACGAATCTCAGCAATTTTACGCAAGACACCTGCAGAATGACCATGCGCAGTATCAATAACAATCGCATCCGCTCCTGCCTCAAAAAGAGCTTCTGCACGTTCAAAAGTATCTGAAGTAACACCTACTGCACCTGCAACTAGAAGACGACCAAACTCATCTTTAGCAGCATTTGGGAACTCAATAACTTTTTCAATATCTTTGATAGTAATCAAACCAGAAAGACGGCCTTCTTCATCTACCAACGGAAGTTTTTCAATACGGTGTTCTTGAAGAATACTCTCAGCTGTTGCAAGATCTGTACCCACAGGAGCAGTAACAAGATTTTCACTAGTCATATGGTTTGAGATTGGTTGGTTATAGTCTGAAATAAAACGAAGATCTCGGTTTGTCAAAATACCAACCAATTTACGATTTTCAAGTGTTTCAACAACTGGAACACCACTAATGCGGTAACGACCCATAAGCTCATCTGCTTCAGCAATTGTATGTTCAGGTGTCAAAAAGAACGGATCAATAATAACTCCATTTTCAGAACGTTTTACCTTACGAACCTCGTCTGCTTGTTGAGCAATTGACATGTTTTTATGGATAACTCCGAGACCGCCTGCACGAGCAATAGCAATGGCCATTTGACTCTCTGTAACTGTGTCCATGGCAGCGGTAATAATTGGGATATTTAAAGTCAGATTATCTGCCAATTTAGTTGTTAAATCTGCATCGTTAGGCAACACATGACTTTCAGCTGGAATAAGCAATACATCATCAAAGGTAAAACCTTTTTTCAAAAATTTAGTGTCCCAATTAGACATTCGAAGTTTCCTCTTTTCTTTCTTTTTGAGCTTGACTCTTTTTATATTGTATCTATCATACCATTCTATAAAAATTTGTCAAATGTTACAGGGGTAAATAAAAAACTATCTTTTCTTCGAGATAGAAATGATAGTTTCTTGTAAAATAAACTTAGTTAAAGTAATGAAGTCCCATTGCTCCTTTAACCTCAGATAGGGTTTGACCTGCAACTTCACGCGCTCTTTCACTACCTTTTTGAAGCATATTATAAACTTCTCCCATATCCTTAGCAAATTCAATACGGCGCTCACGAATAGGACCAAGTTCACGTTCTAATATTTCAAGTAGATAACGCTTGGTCTTCACATCACCAAGACCACCTCGTTGATAATGTTCTTTCATGTCAGCAATTTCTTGAGCATCTTCTGGACGACCAAAAACATCTAGATAATGGAAAACCATATTGCCTTCAATTTTACCTGGATCTTCCACCCGAATATGATCTGGATCTGTATACATACTCATCACTTTTTTACGCAAAGTATCCGCATCATCAGCTAAATAAATACCATTATTGAGTGATTTAGACATTTTAGCATTTCCATCTAAACCAGGTAAACGCCCTGCTCTCTCATTTTCTGGATAAATACCTTCCGGTTCCACCAAGACATCACAATTATATGCATTGTTAAAAGAACGAACAATCTCACGAGTTTGCTCAATCATTGGTTTCTGATCTGTCCCAACAGGAACATAATTGGCCTTGAAAGCTGTGATGTCAGCTGCTTGAGCTATTGGATAGACCAAGAATCCTGTCGGAATGCTTTCTCCAAATCCTTTCTGAGCAATTTCTGTCTTGACAGTTGGATTACGCTCCAGACGTGCTAATGAAACTAGATTCATATAATACATAGACAACTCAGCTAATTCTGGAATTTGACTTTGAATAAAGATAGTTGACTTACTTGGATCCAATCCAACTGCAAGATAATCCAAAGCCACATTTCCGATAGACTCTACAATGGTTTGAGGATCTTTGGCATGATCTGTCAAGGCTTGTTGGTCAGCCAAGAACACAAACATATCATACTTATTCTCTTCCTGTAATAATACTCGATTTTTGAGACTTCCAACATAATGTCCAATATGCAATTTTCCTGTTGGACGGTCTCCTGTTAAAATAATGGGTTTAGTCATTTTATTCTCCTTCGATATGGTCCTTTCAATTATAGCATTTTTTTAATGAAATAACTGCAATTTATCAAAATAAATCAACCTTGCTATTTACGGATTTGTGTAAAGTATGCTGTAAATGTAATTTACACAAAATTGACAGATAAAAATTTGAATATTTCCGTATTTTCTAGTAGAATAAATATATTACACATATAGGAGAAAAACATTGCTTACAGTATCTGATGTTTCACTACGTTTTAGTGATCGCAAACTTTTTGATGATGTCAATATCAAATTTACAGAAGGAAATACTTATGGATTAATCGGTGCTAATGGTGCCGGAAAATCAACCTTTTTAAAAATTTTAGCTGGAGATATCGAACCTACTACTGGTCACATCTCTCTTGGTCCAGATGAACGTCTCTCTGTTCTTCGTCAAAATCACTTTGACTATGAAGATGAACGTGCCATTGATGTTGTTATCATGGGAAATGAAAAACTTTATAGCATCATGAAAGAGAAAGATGCCATCTACATGAAGGAAGATTTCTCAGACGAAGATGGAGTGCGTGCTGCCGAACTCGAAGGAGAATTTGCCGAGCTTGGAGGCTGGGAAGCAGAAAGTGAAGCCTCTCAACTACTTCAAAACCTAAACATTCCAGAAGAATTGCACTATCAAAACATGAGCGAATTGGCCAACGGTGAGAAAGTAAAAGTTCTCCTCGCCAAAGCACTTTTTGGTAAACCTGATGTTCTTCTCTTGGACGAGCCTACCAACGGTTTGGACATCCAATCTATTACTTGGTTAGAAGACTTCTTGATTGACTTTGATAACACAGTTATCGTAGTATCCCACGACCGTCACTTCTTAAACAAAGTATGTACTCACATGGCCGACCTTGACTTCGGAAAAATCAAACTCTATGTCGGAAACTATGACTTCTGGAAGGAATCTTCTGAACTCGCTGCTAAATTGCTAGCAGACCGTAATGCTAAAGCAGAAGAAAAAATTAAACAATTGCAAGAATTCGTAGCTCGTTTCTCTGCCAATGCTTCTAAATCAAGACAAGCAACATCACGTAAGAAAATGCTTGATAAGATTGAACTTGAAGAAATTGTACCATCTAGCCGTAAATACCCATTTATCAACTTTAAAGCTGAACGTGAAATTGGTAATGATCTCTTGACAGTAGAAAATCTATCTGTCAAGATTGACGGTGAAACTATTCTTGACAACATTAGCTTTATCTTGCGTCCAGGTGATAAGACAGCTCTTATCGGACAAAACGATATCCAAACAACTGCCTTGATTCGTGCAATTATGGGGGACATTGACTATGAAGGAACTGTCAAGTGGGGAGTAACTACTAGCCGTTCTTACTTGCCAAAAGATAACTCGGCAGATTTTGCAGGAGGAGAGTCAATCCTTGACTGGTTGCGTCAATTCGCAAGTAAAGAAGAAGATGACAATACTTTCCTACGTGGCTTCCTCGGTCGTATGCTCTTCTCTGGAGATGAGGTTAACAAACCTGTAAATGTCTTGTCAGGGGGAGAAAAAGTTCGTGTCATGCTTTCAAAACTCATGCTCTTAAAATCAAATGTCCTTGTACTTGATGATCCAACCAATCACTTGGACTTGGAATCTATCTCAAGCTTGAATGATGGATTGAAAAACTTTAAAGAATCAATCATCTTTGCCAGTCATGACCACGAGTTTATTCAAACTCTAGCTAACCATATCATTGTCTTGTCTAAAAATGGCGTCATCGACCGTATCGATGAAACCTATGATGAATTCCTAGAAAATGCAGAAGTACAAGCAAAAGTTAAAGAACTTTGGAAAGACTAAATAAAACTTCAAAACTCAGTTGGGTTAACCAGCTGAGTTTTCTAACATTTTATGAGGTAACATGAAATTATTTTTTAAAACATATTGGACCTATTTTGTTTCTTTCATCATTCCCGTAGTCATTATGACAGGAGTATATTTATCTCAAGGTATCTACTGGAATAGCGATACATCTCCACTATTAGGAGATGGCTTTCATCAATACGTTATTTTTGATGTAGCTTTACGAAATATCCTACATGGAAATGGTAGTTTGTTTTACACCTTTACAAGTGGCCTCGGATTGAATTTCTATGCCCTATCTAGTTATTACTTGGGAAGTTTCCTTTCACCTCTAGTTTACTTTTTTAATCTGTCGAATATGCCAGATGCTGTCTATCTGACAACTCTCTTAAAATTTGGATTGATTGGACTGTCAACTTATTTTAGTTTAAATAACTTATTTCAATCGATTCCTAAACCTTTAAAACTAGCTTTATCTACTTCCTATGCTCTGATGAGTTTCACTGTCAGTCAACTAGAGATAAAAACCTGGCTAGATGTTTTTATCTTGATTCCTTTAATTATAACTGGTTTACATCTACTGATAACTGAAAAGAAATTCTCATTATACTTTACAAGTCTGTCAATCTTATTTATCCAAAACTATTATTTTGGCTATATGACAGCATTGTTTCTTATTTTCTGGTATCTCTGTCAAATTTCGTGGGACTTTAAGACTCGAAAATCATCTGTTCTTGATTTCATAGTTATCTCCTTTTTAGCTGGTATGGCTAGTTTGATTCTGACTCTTCCCACTCTGTTTGATTTACAGACACATGGAGAAAAATTAACTGAAGTTACAAAGTTTCAAACTGAAAGTAGCTGGTATCTTGATCTCTTTGCTAAGCAATTCATCGGTTCCTTTGATACAACAAAGTATGGGGCTATCCCAATGATTTTTGTTGGACTACTTCCCTTTATTTTTACCATTTTATTTTTTACACTGACATCCATTAAGTTTCACGTAAAAATTATCTATGCAATTTTCTTTGCATTTCTAATTGCCAGCTTTTATATTGAAGCTCTTGATTTATTTTGGCAAGGCATGCATACTCCAAACATGTTTTTACATCGCTATGCTTGGATTTTCTCTACCTTGTTAATTTACACAGCAGCGGAAGTCTTAAATCGTCTGAAAGAAATTAAAATCTGGAATTTTTTAGTTTCGCTTTTTCTTATAGTAACAGGATTTTTAGCTACCATCTATCTAAAATCACATTATTCTTTTTTAACAGATTTGAATATTCTGCTTACTCTTGAATTTTTAGTTGTCTATGCTCTTTTACTCCTTGCAGTTATTAAAAAATTTATCTCTGTAAATCTATTTGCCATTCTAATCTCTTTATTTATAATAGTTGAAATAAGTTTAAATGCTTCATCTCAAATGGACGGAATTGCTAAAGAATGGGGCTTTGCTTCTCGAAGTGCATATAATCGAGATATCCCAGCTATGGAATCTTTCTCAACATATATTGGAAATCAATTTACTCGTACTGAGAAACTAGAGACTCAGACAGGAAATGACAGTATGAAATTCAACTACAATGGAATCTCTCAATTTTCATCTGTTCGAAATCGTTCAGCAAGCTCTACTTTGGATAAACTTGGATTTAAATCCTCTGGGACTAATCTCAATCTCCGTTATGCCAATAATAGTATTTTGGCTGATAGTTTATTTGGAATCCAGTACAATATCTCGGAAAACCCTATTGATAAGTATGGTTTCCAAGATGTATATCAAAAAGATAATCTTACCCTATATGAAAATCAATTCTCTCTTCCGATTGCATTTGCTAGTCAATCTGTTTACAATGATGTCAAGTTCAATGAACACACTTTGGATAATCAAGCCTCGTTTTTAAATCAACTTGCTAACGTTAATTTTGATTATTTTTCTCCAATACCTTGTGAAAAAACTGAAAATACTGATGATTTGATTAGTGTTACAAGTTCTTCAAATGAGGATGCAGCAATTCAGTATCAAATTGAAGTGCCAGAAAACAGCCAAATTTATCTTTCTTTCACAAACCTTCACTTTTCTAATGATAAACAAAAGAAGGTTGACATCCTTGTAAATGGTGAAAAAAAGACTTTTACAACTGATAATGCATTCTCCTTCTTTAATCTAGGATATACAAAAGAGAAAAAAACTTTCAATATCAATGTTAGTTTCCCTGGAAATTCACAAGTATCATTTGAATCTCCTACCTTCTATCGTTTAGATACCAAAACTTTCACCGAGGCAATTCAAAAAATTAAAGAACAACCTGTCACAGTATCAACTTCTAAAAACAAGGTCTTTGCTACATATGATGTCCAACAAGATACATCTATTTTTTTCACCATTCCTTATGACAAAGGTTGGTCTGCCTACCAAGATGGTAAGAAAATAGAAATTAAACAAGCTCAAACTGGATTTATGAAAGTTGATGTTCCCAAGGGGAAAGGAACTATTACACTTTCCTTCATTCCCAATGGTTTTATTACTGGAGCAATCTGTTCCTTTACTTCTCTCTTACTATTTGGAATCTATAATCACAGACGAAAGTCATCTAAGGCATAAAAAAATCGACCAGTTGGTCGATTTTTTTAATATTCTTCCATTTTCTTAGGTTGATAGGCTAGCATACCTAAACCAGTAAATAGGGCTAATATCACAACAAGGAAAATGACTTGATGATGGATATTCCCTGTCATAGAGATTGTTTGTCGTAATCCAGAAACTGAATAACTCATTGGTAACCAAGGATTGATGGCTCTAAAGAAATCATTTGTCAAAGCAAGTGGGTAAGTACCTGCACTTGATGCTAACTGTAATAAAAGCAAAATAAGAGAAAAGAAAGCTCCTATACGGCTATTCCATGTTGTTAAAGCGGTCACCATGGACATAAATACTAAACTTGTTAGGATAATGAGAATAAATGTTCTCATCTCATGATTAGCCGTTAGACCAATAAGATGAACTCCTCCATATACCAAAATTCCTGCCAAAACAGCTATAATACCATTTATTTCTGCTCGAGATTTCAACCAAGCCCAACGGCTCTCTGGATGACGTCTTGAAGGCAACTTCGCAAAGATCATATTCGTTGATATTGCTGCAACAAAGAGAGCAACTGATATCATATAAGGAGCCATTGCAATTCCATTTACAGGAACTTGATCATTGTCTGTTTTTGAAAGATTGAGAGGATTTGACAAAATCTCTGCATTTTTAGATTCCGTTGATGCTGACTTGAGTTGATCACTAGCATTACCTAATCCTTGTCCTAAAGAAGCAACTCCTGTCTGTAAACCTTCCAATCCAGAAGTTAACTTTATTCCACCTTCTGCTAGTTTCCCAGCTCCAGCTGCCAATTTATTAGCTCCATTCTCTAATTGAGAAGCATCTGAAAGTAACTGACTGGATTTGTCTGCTAATTGACCCGATCCTGATTGTAATTTATCAACTCCTGCTATCAATTCTTGACTCTTTTGATTCAATTGATTGGAGCCAGTTGATAATTTTTCAATACCAGATACTAATTCTGGAGTTTTTTCAACTAATTGACTAACTCCTGCTGTCAAGTTAGAAGATTTTTGTGTCAAGGTAGTTGAGCCTGAAACTAATTGATCCAAACTACCTGTCAAGGTGGCATTTTTTTCACTTAGTTGACTTGCGCCCTGAGAAACTTTATCAACACCTATAGTATATGAGTTTACACCTGATGCAATCGACTGACTGGCAGGAACTAATTTACTAGTAACAGCTCCTTGTATCTCTGTTAATCCACTTGACAATCCTGTCAAAGAAGTAGAAGCAAGCGGTAATACTTGATTAGCTTGATTTTTTAATGTCGAAAGATTTGAAGATTGATTTTGTAAGTTTTTTAAACTTCTCTGTAAACCTTGTACTAAAGCTACAATTGACTGAGCCGATTGAATACTATCAGTCGAATTTTGATATACAGAAGCACTTATTTCAGCTTGTTGCTCACTTGTCAATGATTGATAAGCTGCTGTCGATTGAATATTGGCTAATGTAGTTGCTTTTTCAGACTGAGCACTTACTAACATTTGATTAGAAAGAGATGCTATACTTGATAAAACAGAATCTAATTGTTTTGTATCTCCAACATCAATATTTTGAATAGCTTGATTTAATTGATTTAGACCGGAAGATAATTGAGCAATTTGATCTTTTTGCTCAGACGAAGCATCTAACTTGCTAGAAAGTTGTTGAATTCCTTCACTTAATTGCTCCATACCCATTCGAAGTGTAGATGATTGATTAGATAACTGATTCGCACCTGTTGCAAGACTTCCCACTCCATTGGTGTAGGCACTAACACCAGATGAAAATTGATTAAGACCAGCATTAATCTGAGAAACACCGCCAGTATAGGATTCTACACCAGTATATAACTGATTGATTCCTCTTACTAATTCAGGGCTTTTAGAAGATAATTGACCTAATCCGCTATCTAATTGACTCACTGCACCAGTATATGTAACTAAACCACTATTAAAATTCCCTAAGCCAAGATGAAGTTGTTCAACACCAGAGACATATAAGGATAATCCTTTAGTAAACTGCTCCGTTCCATTTGAAAATGTTAAACTTGAATCTGCTAAAGAGTGTAGGTTAGTAGTTAATGTTTGACTTCCTGTCACTAACTGATTCGCTCCATCAGTTAGTTTTTCACTACCAGAAGCTGCTTGACTCATACCATCCTTTAAATCGACCATTTTGTTAAATAAAGCTTTAGTATAGGTCTCGGTTACATTGGTAGAAACATTCTGCTTCAATTTTGTCATCGCAGAATCACTCATCTTGCTGGCAATAAAACTATGACCACTTGAAGTCTGATAATCGATTTGCATTTGCTCTGGGTGATCCGTTAAAATAGAAGCTGCTTTTTCAGATAAATCACTTGGTAAAGTTACTACCATATAGTAATCGCCATCTTCCAATCCCTTCTTTCCTTCCTCTTCATCCACGAAATGAAAATCTAAAGTTTTATTTTCTTTTAAATTGGACACCATGTCTTTTCCTATTGCCATAGTATTATCATTATAGGAAGCCTCTTTATCATTATTGACAACTGCCACAGGTAAGTCAGACAATTGACCATATGGATCCCACATTGAGGATAAAAATATGATATTGTACAGAGCTGGAATAAGAGAAATCCCTATCATGACAATAATAAAGCTTGGTTTTTTAAAAATTGCTTTCCATTCTTTAAACATAGTTTCTCCTTTTTTAAACATATTGTCTAAAATTTTGATATAATAGATTATACATTAAAAAATCTAAATTACAAGATAAAAAATCTATTTTTAGACATATAGTCTAATTTGTTTACAAGGAGGAAATATGCAAGAAAGTAACAAACGCTTAAAAACAAAGAGAACTATTGAAAATGCTATGGTACAATTACTAATGGAACAACCATTTGATCAAATTTCTACTGTCAAGCTAGCAGAAAAAGCCGGAATTAGTCGTTCCAGCTTCTATACGCACTATAAGGATAAGTATGATATGATTGAGCATTATCAAAGCAAGCTATTTCATACATTTGAATATATTTTTCAAAAACATGCTCATCACAAAAGAGATGCTATTTTAGAAGTATTTGAATATCTAGAGTCAGAACCACTTCTGGCTGCCCTTCTTTCTGAAAATGGGACCAAAGAAATCCAAAATTTCTTACGAAATAAACTTCATATCATGCTCAGTACAGATTTACAAAAGCGATTTATGCAACTGAATCTCAATACCACTGAATTAGAATATAGTAGCATCTATCTAACTCATGCACTTTTTGGTGTCTGCCAAACTTGGATTGCACATGGAAAAAAAGAAAGTTCTCAAGAAATAACAGACTTCCTCATGAAGATGCTTGGTGATACGAATTGATGCAAAAAAGGGAACAACACTGTGTTCCCTTTTATCTATACTCCGCCAGTAGGACTCGAACCTACGACATCATGATTAACAGTCATGCGCTACTACCAACTGAGCTATGGCGGATAAAATAGTCCGTACGGGATTCGAACCCGTGTTACCGCCGTGAAAAGGCGGTGTCTTAACCCCTTGACCAACGGACCTTCTATCTGTAGCAGATATAACCATTATATCAATTTCTTGCTAATTGTCAATCACTTTTGAGATTTTTTCTCTAAAATATCTTTTAATTTTCTAATTTTTAATCTTGAAATAGGACAACGATGGTCTTCATAGAAAACAATTTCTAAGTTTTTTCGATCAATTTCTCTAATATTGCCTATATTTACCAAAAATGATTTATGAGGAGAATAAAATCGCTGAGTATGTTTGTCCTTTTCCTGAATATCTGTCATTGTTCCATAGAACTCTTTTGCAAAATTCTTACCAATAATGCGCAATTTATGAGAGACCCCTGTCGTTTCAATATACAGAATGTCATGATAAGGAATTTTTAAATCATTTCCCTTGTAATTGTAGTCAAAATAATCTACAACATCTTCATTTTCAAGCAACATACTCTTCGTGTAGAAGATATTTTGCTCAATTCTCTTCTTGAACATCTCATCATTGATATCCTTATCAACAAAATCTAAGGCTGATACCTGGTATTTATAGGTTAGAGTCGCAAACTCTGATCGACTGGTAATAAAGACGATAATAGCGTAAGGGTTGTAATGACGAATGAGCTGAGCCACTTCAAATCCCTTTTTCTCAATTCCATGAATATCAATATCTAGGAAATAAAGCTGATTTACTTCATCGTTTTCAATGTATTCTTCAAATTCACGGACTTTTCCTGTTGTCTTGTATGATATTGGAATATTCGATTCTTTCGAAATTTCATCCAATATTCTTTCTAGTCTCACTTGATGTTCAATAACATCCTCTAAAATTAAAACTTTCATTCAAATTCCCTCTTAAATCTAATAATTTGTCTAAATGTACTGCCTTCCATCTCTGTTTCTAAAATGATGTTGTTGTACTTATCTAGTAGTTCTTTCACATTATTTAATCCGACTCCGCGATTTCTTCCCTTAGTGGAGAATCCTAAAGCAAATAGATCTCCTGAAGGAGTCATCGTCATTTTACATGAATTCTGAATCACAATAACTGTTTCAGTTTCCATCTTAATAACTGCTACTTCCATCTGCTTTTTATAGCTATCAGCCGATCCTTCGACAGCATTGTTCAATAAAACGCTCATGATACGAACCAAATCCAATAGTTCAATTGGGAGCTTGGTAATCGTATCTTTTACTTCCAGTGTAAACTCTACACCATTATTTCGAGCATAGACAATTGACTGAGCAATCAAACTTCGTAAAGCTGAATCTTCTATGTTGTTCAAATCAAAGTAAGTGTACTTATCTGAACGCAGTTTGTGATTAGCTTTAACCAAAACTTCATTGTAAACTCTGTCAATTTCCTGTAAATCACCACTGTCAATTGCCATCTGCATACTGACAAGCATTCCAGCATAGTCATGTCGAAACCCACGGATTTCATTATACAAGCCAACAATTTCATCTGTATAATTCTGTAAATGTTTCTGTTCAAATTTCTTCTGCTTCAAAGCAATCTCTTTTTCTATTTGTTCTTTATGCGAATTCATTGCAAAGAAGGTCAAAAGTAACGATATAAAGACAATAGATGATAAAATACTTCCAAAACTATTCAAATGTTTAATCGTACTTACCATATCTGAAACGAAAGATGCAGTATGGAGCAATAGTAAAGCAAAAAATACTTTTTTCAAGAAAGGGTAGAGGTAATCTTTGTCAAAATAGGCTAGTTCCAAATGGAAATAACGAATGATTTTTAAGATAACAACATAAGTCAATACCGTTACAACGAAAAAGAATGGATCATGATATTGTAAAACAAAATTGTCTCCTGTTAGAGAGGAGAAAGTTACAGACAGAAAGTTATGAGTGCTCTCATATAAAAGAGATAGTAGTAAACTTAAGAATAGTCCTCTATCCCTCTCATACTGTTTAATCCATCGAAAATAGAAATATAATCCCAAAGGAAATAAAAATCTTGCAATCCCTAACCCATCTAAATATAGGAGGTAAAAAGGAAGTTCAAGTACTGCTTCTACTAGTAATGTATAGATACCAAAAAAATATAGTTCCTTTGCTTTTATTTGGCCTTTACAAATTAAACGGTAACTATGACTAATAATAAAAAAATATAATATAAAATCTACTACTAAGAAAAAATTCATTCTGACACTTCCTTATCTTCTTTTAAAGAAATTAAGTAAACTATTACTTGTTTTTCTTATTTCCCCACCTTTAATCTTTTGCAAGTCTTTTTCCTTCAAGTCTACAAACTGTTCCAATTTAACTGTGTTTTTCATAATAAAATCTCCTAAAATGTTTTTTCTTGTAAGCTAACTTACAAAAACCATTATACAAAATGGAATTTCATTTTAGATAAAATTCTCTCAACTGTCATTTTTTTCTCCTCAAGTGTACTTTTTTAAGAAAAAAGCCGGGAAAATTCCCAGCTTTGCTACTATATTGATCCCAGCAGGATTCGAACCTGCGACCGTTCGCTTAGAAGGCGAATGCTCTATCCAGCTGAGCTATGAGACCTAACACAATTATTCTACCAAAAATTCAATTAAAAGTCAATTTTCTATTTATGATAGGGGGAGCCTTGCTGAATCGTAAAAGCGCGATAAATTTGTTCAGCAAGAACTAGTCTCATTAACTGATGGGGCAAGGTTAAGCGACCAAAACTGACAGAAAGATTAGCTCTCTTTTTTACAGCTGATGATAATCCTAAACTCCCTCCAATAATAAAGGTAAGAGTAGAAAATCCTTTTATAGGAGCTTCTTCTAACTGCTTACTAAATTCTTCTGAGGAGAAAGTTCTCCCTTCGATAGCCAACACAATAACGAAATCACGGTCACCAACTTTTGATAAAATTCTCTGACCTTCTATTTCTAAAATCTTTTGATTTTCTGACTCACTGGCCTTATCTGGTGTTTTTTCATCTGCTAGCTCAATCATTTCAAGTTTAGCAAATCGAGAAATTCGTTTTGAATACTCTGCAATACCATCTTTTAAATACTTTTCTTTCAGTTTCCCAACTGTTACAACTTTAATTTTCATGACTCTATTCTAACATATTCTTTATTTTTTCACATCTTATTCACAAAATAAAAGGTTAATTTTAACTGAGAAAACCACAGATTTTAGAAAGTTATCCACAATCTGTGAAAAACTTTTGTATTTAAGTTATAATTAAGCTAGTCAGTTTATACTTTCAGTAATTTAAAAATATGGAGGCAAATATGAAACATTTAAAAACATTTTACAAAAAAGGGTTTCAATTATTAGTCGTTATCGTCATTAGCTTTATTAGTGGAGCCTTGGGTAGTTTTTCAATAGCTCAACTAACTCAAAAAAGTAGTGTAAGCAACTCTAACAACAATAGCACCATTACACAGACTGCCTATAAGAACGAAAATTCAACAACACAGGCTGTTAACAAAGTAAAAGATGCTGTTGTTTCAGTTATTACTTATTCAGCAAACAGACAAAATAGCGTATTTGGAAATGATGATACTGACACAGATTCTCAACAAATCTCTAGTGAAGGATCTGGGGTTATTTATAAAAAGAATGATAAAGAAGCTTATATTGTCACCAATAATCACGTTATAAATGGCGCCAGCAAAGTAGATATTCGTTTGTCAGATGGAACTAAAGTACCTGGAGAAATTGTCGGAGCTGATACTTTCTCTGATATTGCTGTCGTCAAAATATCTTCAGAAAAAGTGACAACAGTAGCTGAGTTTGGTGATTCTAGCAAGTTAACCGTAGGAGAAACTGCCATTGCCATCGGTAGCCCGTTAGGTTCTGAATATGCTAATACTGTCACTCAGGGTATTGTATCTAGTCTCAATCGAAATGTATCTTTAAAATCTGAAGATGGACAAGCCATTTCTACAAAAGCCATCCAAACTGATACTGCTATTAACCCAGGTAACTCTGGTGGCCCACTAATCAATATTCAAGGACAAGTTATCGGAATTACCTCAAGTAAAATTGCCACAAATGGAGGCACATCTGTAGAAGGACTTGGTTTCGCAATTCCCGCAAATGATGCTATCAATATTATTGAACAGTTAGAAAAGAACGGAAAAGTGACTCGTCCAGCTTTGGGAATTCAAATGGTCAATCTCTCAAATATTAATACAAGTGATATTAGAAGACTTAATATTCCAAGCAATGTAACATCTGGTGTAGTTGTTCGTTCTGTGCAGAGCAATATGCCTGCCAATGGTCACCTTGAAAAATACGATGTTATTACAAAAGTAGACGACAAGGAGATTTCTTCATCAACAGACTTACAAAGTGCTCTTTACAATCATTCTATCGGAGACACTATTAAAATAACTTACTATCGTAACGGTAAAGAAGGAACTACATCTATTAAACTTGACAAGAGTTCAGGCGATTTAGAATCTTAATTGACATCTATGTAAAGAAAGCTTTACATAAGAGAAAAGATGTGTTAGTGTAGAATCATGGAAAAATTTGAAATGATTTCTATCACAGATATACAAAAAAATCCCTATCAACCTCGAAAAGAATTTGATGGAGAAAAACTAGATGAACTAGCACAGTCTATCAAAGAAAATGGGGTCATTCAACCGATTATTGTTCGTAAATCTCCTGTTATTGGTTATGAAATCCTTGCAGGAGAGAGACGCTATCGGGCTTCACTTTTAGCTGGTCTAACGTCTATCCCAGCTGTTGTTAAACAGCTTTCAGATCAAGAGATGATGGTCCAGTCCATCATTGAAAATTTGCAAAGAGAAAATTTAAATCCAATAGAAGAAGCACGCGCCTATGAATCTCTTGTAGAGAAAGGATTTACCCATGCTGAAATTGCAGATAAAATGGGCAAGTCTCGTCCATATATCAGCAACTCCATTCGTTTGCTTTCCTTGCCAGATGCTATCCTCTCAGAAGTAGAAAATGGCAAACTATCACAAGCTCATGCGCGTTCTCTAGTTGGGTTGAATAAGGAACAACAAGACTATTTCTTTCAACGAATTATAGAAGAAGACATTTCTGTAAGGAAGTTAGAAGCTCTTCTGACAGAGAAAAAACAAAAGAAACTGCAAAAAAATGATCATTTCATACAAAATGAAGAAAAACAGTTAAGAAAACTACTCGGATTAGATGTAGAGATTAAACTGTCTAAAAAAGATAGTGGAAAAATTATTATTTCTTTTTCAAATCAAGAAGAATACAGTAGAATTATCAACAGCCTGAAATAAGGCTGTTCTTTTATTTTTTTATCTCACAAGGTTATCCACTATTTTTTTCAATAAAAAGCTAAATAAATCAATAGTTTCTGCTTTTATCCCCAACCTGTGGATAAAACTTGGTAACATTGTGGATTATTTTTCACAGCTTGTGGAAAATTCTTGTTCTCTGTGGTAAAATAGGTCTAGTATTAAACTTTTAAATAGTAAAGGAGGAGAAAGGATTGAAAGAAAAACAATTTTGGAATCGTATATTAGAATTTGCTCAAGAAAGACTGACTCGATCCATGTATGATTTCTATGCTATTCAAGCTGAACTTATCAAGGTAGAGGAAAATGTTGCCACTATATTTTTACCACGATCTGAAATGGAAATGGTCTGGGAAAAACAACTAAAAGATATTATTGTAGTTGCCGGATTTGAAATTTATGATGCTGAGATAACTCCCCACTATATTTTCACCAAACCTCAAGATACGGCTATCTCACAAGTTGAAGAAGCTACAAATTCAACTCTTTATGACTATAGTCCAAAGTTAGCATCTATTCCTTATTCGGATACGGGGTTAAAAGAAAAGTATACCTTTGATAATTTTATTCAAGGGGATGGAAATGTTTGGGCAGTATCAGCCGCTTTGGCTGTCTCTGAAGATTTGGCCTTGACCTATAATCCTCTTTTTATCTATGGAGGACCTGGGCTTGGTAAGACTCACCTGTTAAACGCTATTGGAAATGAAATTCTAAAAAATATTCCAAATGCGCGTGTCAAATACATACCTGCTGAAAGTTTTATTAATGACTTTCTTGATCACCTAAGACTTGGGGAAATGGAAAAATTTAAAAAAACCTATCGTAGTCTTGATCTTTTGTTAATCGATGATATCCAGTCACTCAGCGGAAAAAAAGTTGCAACTCAGGAAGAATTTTTCAATACCTTTAACGCCCTTCATGACAAGCAAAAACAGATTGTCCTAACCAGTGATCGTAGTCCAAAACATCTAGAAGGGCTCGAGGAGAGGCTTGTCACGCGCTTTAGTTGGGGATTGACACAAACTATCACACCCCCTGACTTTGAAACACGTATTGCCATTTTACAAAGTAAAACGGAACATTTAGGCTACAATTTCCAAAGTGATACTCTAGAATACCTAGCTGGACAATTTGATTCAAATGTTCGAGATCTTGAGGGAGCCATCAACGACATCACTTTAATTGCCCGAGTAAAAAAAATCAAGGATATCACTATTGATATTGCTGCAGAAGCCATTAGAGCTCGCAAACAAGATGTTAGCCAAATGCTCGTCATCCCAATTGATAAAATCCAAAATGAAGTTGGTAACTTTTATGGTGTCAGCGTCAAAGAAATGAAGGGAAGCAGACGCCTTCAAAATATTGTGTTAGCCCGTCAAGTAGCCATGTATTTATCTAGAGAACTAACAGATAATAGTCTTCCAAAAATTGGGAAGGAATTTGGTGGAAAAGATCATACAACAGTCATTCATGCCCATGCAAAAATTAAATCTTTGATTGATGAAGACGATAATTTACGTTTAGAAATTGAATCCATCAAAAAGAAAATTAAATAACTTGTGGAAAACTTTTACTTTATTATCTTTTTTATCCACATTTTTTAAACAAGCCAAAAAACTTGATATGACTTGTTTAAAGTCTGTTTTCCACAGATTTCACAGACTCTATTATTACTATTATCCTTCTAATACTAAAAATAAATAAAGGAGAATCCATGATTCATTTTTCAATTAATAAAAATTTATTTCTACAAGCATTGAATACAACTAAGAGAGCTATTAGTTCTAAAAATGCTATTCCTATTTTATCAACCGTCAAAATTGACGTGACCAATGAAGGTGTTACTTTAATTGGTTCAAATGGTCAAATTTCAATTGAAAATTTTATTTCTCAAAAAAATGAAGATGCTGGTCTATTAATTACTTCTTTAGGTTCGATCCTTCTTGAAGCTTCTTTCTTTATCAATGTGGTATCTAGCCTACCTGATGTGACTCTTGATTTTAAAGAAATTGAACAAAATCAAATTGTTTTAACCAGCGGCAAATCAGAAATTACCTTAAAAGGAAAAGATAGCGAACAGTACCCACGAATCCAAGAAATTTCAGCAAGCACTCCTTTAGTTCTTGAAACAAAATTACTCAAGAAAATTATCAATGAAACAGCATTTGCTGCAAGTACACAAGAAAGTCGTCCAATTTTGACAGGTGTTCATTTTGTATTGAGTCAACACAAAGAGTTAAAAACAGTTGCAACAGACTCTCATCGTCTAAGCCAGAAAAAATTGACTCTTGAAAAAAATAGTGATGATTTTGATGTCGTGATTCCGAGCCGTTCTCTACGCGAATTTTCAGCGGTATTTACAGATGATATCGAAACTGTAGAGATTTTCTTTGCCAATAACCAAATCCTCTTTAGAAGCGAAAATATTAGCTTCTATACTCGTCTCCTAGAAGGAAACTATCCTGATACAGATCGCTTGATTCCAACAGACTTTAACACTACTATTACTTTTGATGTGGTAAACTTACGTCAGTCAATGGAGCGTGCTCGTCTTTTATCAAGTGCTACTCAAAATGGTACTGTGAAACTTGAAATTAAAGATGGGATTGTTAGCGCCCATGTTCACTCTCCAGAAGTTGGTAAAGTAAACGAAGAAATCGATACTGATCAGGTTACTGGTGAAGATTTGACCATTAGTTTCAACCCAACTTACTTGATTGATTCTCTTAAAGCTTTAAATAGCGAAAAGGTGACTATTAGCTTTATCTCAGCTGTTCGTCCATTTACTCTTGTGCCAGCAGATACTGACGAGGACTTCATGCAGCTCATTACACCAGTTCGTACAAATTAAGTGAAAGAGGTTGAGCCTAGCTCGCCTCTTTTATGATATAATCGAAAAAGAAAAGGAGAGTAGTATGTATCAAGTTGGAAATTTTGTTGAGATGAAAAAACCACATGCTTGTACTATCAAGTCAACTGGTAAAAAAGCAAATCGTTGGGAAATTACACGTGTAGGGGCAGATATCAAAATCAAATGCAGTAATTGTGACCATGTTGTCATGATGGGACGCTATGATTTTGATCGAAAAATGAATAAAATTATTGACTGAAAACCCTTAGTTAGAGGGTTAGCAAGTTTTCCCTTTTTGTGTTATAATATTAGGGATTGAAATGAAAACGGAGAATGAGAAAATATGGCTTTAACAGCAGGTATCGTTGGTTTGCCAAATGTTGGTAAATCAACACTATTTAATGCAATTACAAAAGCAGGAGCAGAGGCTGCAAACTATCCATTTGCGACGATTGATCCAAACGTTGGAATGGTTGAGGTTCCAGATGAACGCCTACAAAAACTAACTGAAATGATTACTCCTAAAAAGACAGTTCCAACAACATTTGAATTTACAGATATCGCAGGAATTGTAAAAGGAGCTTCAAAAGGAGAAGGACTAGGGAATAAATTCTTGGCCAATATCCGTGAAGTAGATGCGATTGTTCATGTAGTTCGTGCTTTTGATGATGAAAATGTTATGCGTGAGCAAGGACGTGAAGACGCCTTTGTAGATCCACTTGCAGATATTGATACAATTAATCTGGAATTGATTCTTGCTGACTTAGAATCAGTGAACAAACGATATGCGCGTGTAGAAAAGATGGCACGTACGCAAAAAGATAAAGAATCAGTAGCTGAGTTTAATGTTCTTCAAAAGATTAAACCAGTCCTCGAAGATGGAAAATCAGCTCGAACTATTGAATTTACAGATGAGGAACAAAAGGTTGTCAAAGGTCTCTTCCTGTTAACGACTAAACCAGTGCTCTATGTTGCTAATGTGGACGAGGATGTGGTTTCAGAACCTGACTCTATTGACTATGTTAAACAAATTCGTGAATTTGCAGCGACAGAAAATGCTGAAGTAGTTGTTATTTCTGCGCGTGCTGAGGAAGAAATTTCTGAGTTAGACGAAGAAGACAAGCAAGAGTTTCTTGAAGCACTTGGTTTGACAGAATCAGGCGTTGACAAGTTGACTCGTGCAGCTTACCACTTGCTTGGATTGGGAACTTACTTCACAGCTGGTGAAAAAGAAGTTCGCGCTTGGACCTTCAAACGTGGTATGAAGGCTCCTCAAGCAGCTGGTATTATCCATTCAGACTTTGAAAAAGGATTTATTCGTGCGGTAACCATGTCATATGAGGATCTAGTGAAATACGGATCTGAAAAGGCAGTAAAAGAAGCTGGACGCTTGCGTGAGGAAGGAAAAGAATATATCGTCCAAGACGGTGATATCATGGAATTCCGCTTTAATGTCTAAAAAAATTAATGAATAGTATCAATTAGGTTGGAAAAAAATTCCAACCCTTTTGGCTTTTGAAAGGAAAAATAAATGACCAAATTACTTGTAGGATTAGGAAATCCAGGAGATAAATATTTTGAGACCAAACACAATGTTGGATTTATGTTGATTGACCAACTAGCGAAGAAACAGAATGTAACTTTTACACATGATAAGATATTTCAAGCTGACCTAGTATCCTTTTTCCTAAATGGAGAAAAAATTTATCTTGTCAAACCAACGACCTTTATGAATGAAAGTGGAAAAGCGGTTCATGCTTTATTGACTTATTATGGTTTGGATATTGAAGATTTACTCATCATTTACGATGACCTTGACATGGAAGTTGGGAAAATTCGTTTAAGAGCAAAAGGTTCAGCAGGTGGTCATAATGGTATCAAGTCTATTATTCAACATATTGGAACCCAAACCTTTAATCGTGTTAAGATTGGAATCGGAAGACCTAAAAATGGAATGTCAGTTGTTAACCACGTTTTGAGTAAGTTTGACAAGGATGATTATATTGGTATTTTACAGTCTGTTGACAAAGTTGACGATTCTGTAAACTACTATTTACAAGAGAAAAACTTTGAAAAAACGATGCAGAGGTATAACGGATAAATGGTGACCTTATTAGATTTATTCTCAGAAAATGATCAGATAAAAAAATGGCATCAAAATCTGACAGATAAGAAAAGACAATTAATGTTAGGCTTGTCAACTTCTACAAAAGCTTTAGCAATTGCGAGTAGTTTGAGACAGGAAGATAAGATTGTGTTATTGACGTCAACTTATGGAGAAGCAGAAGGACTTGTTAGTGATCTTATCTCTATCTTGGGTGAGGAACTTGTCTATCCATTTTTGGTAGATGACTCCCCTATGGTCGAGTTTTTGATGTCTTCACAAGAAAAAATCATTTCACGGGTTGAAGTCTTGCGTTTTTTGACTGATTCATCTAAGAGAGGAATTTTAGTTTGTAATATCGCAGCAAGTCGATTGATTTTATCGTCTCCCAATGAATTTAAAGATAGTATTGTAAAAATAACAGTTGGTGAAGAATATGACCAACACGCACTTATCCATCAGTTAAAAGAGATAGGCTATCGAAAAGTTACACAAGTACAAACTCAAGGCGAATTTAGTCTGCGAGGAGATATTTTAGATATTTTTGAAATATCCCAGTTAGAACCTTACCGAATTGAGTTTTTTGGTGATGAAGTCGATGGTATTAGGTCATTTGAAGTTGAAACACAATTATCGAAAGAAAATCAGATAGAACTCACTATCTTTCCAGCTAGTGATATGCTTTTGAGAGAAAAGGATTATCAACGAGGACAGTCAGCTTTAGAAAAACAAATTTCAAAAACGTTATCACCTATTTTAAAATCATACTTAGAAGAAATTTTTTCAAGTTTTTACCAAAAACAAATTCATTCTGATTCCCGGAAATTTTTATCTTTGTGTTATGACAAGATATGGACTGTTTTTGACTATATTGAAAAAGATACCCCAATATTCTTTGATGATTATCAAAAATTAATGAATCAGTATGAAGTATTTGAAAGAGAATTAGCACAATACTTTACAGAAGAATTACAGAACAGTAAAGCATTTTCTGAGATGCAGTATTTTGCAGATACTGAGAAAATCTATAAAAAACAAAGCCCATTGACCTTTTTTTCTAATCTGCAAAAGGGGTTAGGAAATCTCAAGTTTGACCAAATTTATCAATTTAATCAATATCCTATGCAGGAGTTTTTCAATCAATTTTCTTTTTTAAAAGAAGAAATTGAACGATATAAAAAAATGGATTACACCATTATTCTGCAGTCTAGCAATTCAATGGGAAGTAAAACATTGGAGGATGTGTTAGAGGAATATCAGATTAAATTGGATTCTAGAGATAAGTCAAGCATTTGTAAAGAATCTGTAAACTTAATCGAGGGTAATCTCAGACATGGTTTTCATTTTGTAGATGAAAAAATTCTGGTGATTACTGAACATGAGATTTTTCAAAAGAAATTAAAACGTCGTTTTCGAAGACAACATGTTTCAAATGCAGAGCGCTTAAAAGATTATAATGAACTTGAAAAAGGGGACTACGTTGTTCACCACATTCATGGAATTGGTCAATATTTAGGGATTGAAACAATTGAAATCAAGGGGATTCACCGCGATTATGTAAGTGTCCAGTATCAAAATGGGGATCAAATTTCCATCCCCGTGGAACAGATTCATCTACTGTCCAAATATGTTTCAAGTGATGGGAAAGCTCCAAAACTCAATAAATTAAATGACGGTCATTTTAAAAAAGCCAAGCAAAAAGTTAAGAACCAGGTAGAGGATATAGCTGACGATTTAATTAAACTCTACTCTGAACGTAGCCAGTTGAAGGGGTTTGCTTTTTCAGCTGATGATGAAGATCAACATGCTTTTGATGATGCCTTTCCTTATGTTGAAACGGATGACCAACTTCGTAGTGTAGAGGAAATCAAGAGAGATATGCAGGTTTCTCAGCCAATGGATCGACTTTTAGTTGGGGATGTTGGTTTTGGAAAGACTGAAGTTGCTATGCGTGCAGCCTTTAAGGCAGTCAATGATCACAAACAGGTTGTTGTCTTAGTTCCGACGACGGTTTTAGCGCAACAGCACTACACAAATTTTAAGGAACGATTCCAAAATTTTGCAGTTAATATTGATGTGTTGAGTCGCTTTAGAAGTAAAAAAGAGCAGACTGAAACACTTGAAAAATTAAAAAACGGTCAAGTTGATATTTTGATTGGAACCCATCGTGTTTTGTCAAAAGATGTTGTGTTTGCTGATCTAGGCTTGATGATTATTGATGAGGAACAGCGATTTGGTGTCAAGCATAAGGAAACCTTGAAAGAACTGAAGAAACAAGTGGATGTCCTAACTTTGACCGCTACTCCAATTCCTCGTACCCTCCATATGTCTATGCTGGGAATCAGAGATTTGTCTGTTATTGAAACTCCGCCGACTAATCGTTATCCAGTGCAAACCTATGTTTTGGAAAAGAATGATAGTGTCATTCGTGATGCTGTTTTGCGTGAAATGGAGCGTGGAGGTCAAGTTTACTATCTTTACAACAAAGTTGACACGATTGACCAGAAGATTTCAGAATTACAGGAGTTGATTCCAGAGGCTTCGATTGGTTATGTTCATGGTCGCATGAGTGAAATCCAGTTGGAAAATACTCTATTAGACTTTATTGAGGGACAATACGATATTTTGGTGACGACTACCATTATTGAAACAGGGGTGGATATTCCAAATGCCAATACCTTGTTTATTGAAAATGCAGATCATATGGGCTTGTCAACCTTGTATCAATTAAGAGGAAGAGTTGGTCGTAGCAATCGCATTGCCTATGCCTATCTCATGTATCGTCCAGAAAAATCAATTAGTGAAGTATCGGAGAAGAGATTAGAAGCGATTAAAGGATTTACAGAATTGGGATCCGGATTTAAGATTGCTATGCGAGATCTTTCGATTCGTGGAGCAGGGAATCTCCTAGGAAAATCCCAGTCTGGTTTCATTGATTCTGTTGGTTTTGAATTGTATTCGCAGTTATTAGAGGAAGCTATTGCTAAACGAAACGGTAATGCTAACGCTAACACTAACACAAGAACTAAAGGGAATGCTGAGTTGATTTTGCAAATTGATGCCTATCTTCCTGATACTTATATTTCAGACCAACGACATAAGATTGAAATTTACAAAAAAATTCGTCAAATTGACAACCGTGTCAATTATGAAGAGTTACAAGAGGAGTTGATAGACCGTTTTGGAGAATACCCAGATGTGGTTGCTTATCTTTTAGAGATTGGTTTAGTCAAGTCATATTTGGACAAGATCTTTGTTCAACGTGTGGAAAGAAAAGATAATAAGATTACAGTTCAATTTGAAAAAGTCACTCAACGACTGTTTTTAGCTCAAGATTATTTTAAAGCTTTATCCGCAACGAACTTAAAAGCAGGTATCACTGAGAATAAGGGATTAATGGAGCTTGTGTTTGATGTCCAAAATAAGAAAGATTATGAAATTTTAGAAGGTCTGCTAATTTTTGGAGAAAGTTTATTAGAAATAAAAGAGTCGAAGAAAGAAAATTCCATTTGATATTTTTCTTCTATAAAATAGATAAAAATGGTACAATAATAAGTTGAGGTAATAAGGATGAGATTAGACAAATATTTAAAAGTATCGCGAATTATCAAGCGTCGTACAGTCGCAAAAGAAGTAGCAGATAAAGGCAGAATCAAGGTGAATGGAATCTTGGCCAAAAGTTCAACGGATTTGAAAGTTAATGACCAAGTTGAAATTCGTTTTGGAAATAAGTTGCTACTTGTCAAAGTACTAGAGATGAAAGATAGTACAAAAAAAGAAGATGCAGCAGGCATGTATGAAATTATCAGTGAAACACGGGTAGAAGAAAATGTCTAAAAATATTGTACAATTGAATAATTCTTTTATCCAAAATGAATATCAACGTCGTCGCTACCTGATGAAAGAACGACAAAAACGGAATCGTTTTATGGGGTGGGTATTGATTTTGATTATGCTATTATTTATCTTGCCAACTTTTAATTTAGCGCAGAGTTATCAGCAATTACTCCAAAGACGTCAGCAATTAGCAGACTTGCAAACTCAGTATCAAACTTTGAGTGATGAAAAGGATAAGGAGACAGCATTTGCTACCAAGTTGAAAGATGAGGATTATGCTGCCAAATATACACGAGCGAAGTACTATTATTCTAAGTCGAGGGAAATAGTTTATACGATTCCTGACTTACTTCAAAGGTGATAAAATGGAAAATTTACTAGACGTAATAGAGCAATTTTTGAGTTTATCAGATGAAAAGCTGGAAGAATTGGCTGATAAAAATCAATTATTGCGTTTACAAGAAGAAAAGGAAAGGAAGAATGCGTAAATTCTTAATTATTTTGTTGCTACCAAGTTTTTTGACCATTTCAAAAGTTGTTAGCACAGAAAAAGAAGTCGTCTATACTTCGAAAGAAATTTATTACCTTTCACAATCTGACTTTGGTATTTATTTTAGAGAAAAATTAAGTTCTCCCATGGTTTATGGAGAGGTTCCTGTTTATGCGAATGAAGATTTAGTAGTGGAATCTGGGAAATTGACTCCCAAAACAAGTTTCCAAATAACCGAGTGGCGTTTAAATAAACAAGGGATTCCGGTATTTAAGTTATCCAACCATCAATTTATAGCTGCAGACAAACGATTTTTATATGATCAGTCAGAGGTAACTCCAACAATAAAAAAAGTATGGTTAGAATCTGATTTTAAACTGTACAATAGTCCTTATGATTTAAAAGAAGTGAAATCATCCTTATCAGCTTATTCGCAGGTATCAATCGACAATACCATGTTTGTAGAAGGAAGAGAATTTCTACATATTGATCAGGTTGGATGGGTAGATAAGGAATCAACTTCTGAAGAAGATAATCGGATGGGTAAAGTCCAAGAAATGTTATCTGAAAAATATCATAAGGATTCATTCTCTATTTATGTTAAGCAACTGACTACTGGAAAAGAAGCTGGTATCAATCAAGATGAAAAGATGTATGCAGCTAGTGTTTTGAAACTCCCTTATCTCTATTATGCGCAAGAAAAAATAAATGAGGGTCTTTATCAGTTAGATACGACTGTAAAATACGTATCTGCAGTCAATGATTTTCCAGGTTCTTATAAACCAGAGGGAAGTGGTAGTCTTCCTAAAAAAGAGGATAATAAAGAGTACTCTCTCAAGGACTTAATCACAAAAGTATCAAAAGAATCTGATAATGTAGCTCATAATATATTGGGTTATTACATTTCAAACCAATCTGATACCACATTCAAATCCAAGATGTCTGCCATTATGGGAGATGATTGGGATCCAAAAGAAAAATTGATTTCTTCTAAAATGGCTGGGAAAGTTATGGAAGCTATTTATAATCAAAATGGATTTGTGCTAGAGTCTTTGACTAAAACAGATTTTGATAATCAGCGAATTGCCAAAGGTGTTTCTGTGAAGGTAGCTCATAAAATTGGGGATGCGGACGAATTTAAGCATGATACGGGTGTTGTCTACGCAGATTCTCCATTTATTCTTTCTATTTTCACTAAGAATTCTGATTATGATACAATTTCTCAGATAGCCAAGGATGTTTATGAGGTTCTAAAATGAGAGAACAAGATTTTTTAAATCATTTTCTCAAGAAGGGATATTTCAAAAAGCATACTAAGGTGGTGCTAGCTCTTTCTGGTGGATTAGATTCTATGTTTCTATTTAAGGTATTATCTACTTATCAAAAAGAGTTAGAAATTGAATTGATTCTAGCTCATGTGAATCATAAGCAGAGAGTAGAATCAGATTGGGAAGAACAGGAATTAAGGAAGTTAGCTGCTGAAGCAGAGCTTCCTATTTATGTCAGCAATTTTTTAGGTGAATTTTCAGAAGCCCGTGCTCGATATTTTCGTTATGATTTTTTTCAAGAGGTCATGAAAAAGACAGGTGCGACAGCCTTAGTCACTGCTCACCATGCTGATGATCAGGTGGAAACGATTTTGATGCGTTTGATTCGAGGTACTCGTTTGCGCTATCTATCAGGAATTAAGGAGAAGCAAGTAGTCGGAGAGATAGAAATCATTCGCCCCTTCTTGCATTTTCAGAAAAAAGACTTTCCACAAATTTTTCACTTTGAAGATACATCAAATAAGGAAAATCATTATTTTCGCAATCGTATTCGAAATTCTTATTTACCAGATTTAGAAAAAGAAAATCCTCGATTTAGAGATGCAATCTTAAGTATCGGCAATGAAATTTTAGATTATGACTTAGCTATAACTGAATTATCTCACAATATTGATGTGGAAAATTTACAGCAGTTATTTTCTTATTCTGAGTCAACACAAAGAATTTTACTGCAAACTTATCTGAATCATTTTCCAGATTTGAATCTTACAAAATCTCAGTTTGAAGAAGTTAGACAAATTTTAAAAACTCAAAGCCAGTATCGTCATCCGCTTAAAAATGGCTATGAATTGATAAAAGAGTACCAACGGTTTCAGATTTGTAAAATCAGTCCTCAGTCTGATGAAAAGGAAGATGAACTTGTGTTACACTATCAAAATCAGGTATCTTACCAAGGTTATTTATTTTCCTTTGGACTTCCTTTAGAAGGTGAATCAATTCAACAAATACCTGTTTCACGCGAAACATCCATACACATTCGTCATCGAAAAACAGGAGATGTTTTGATTCAAAATGGGCATAGAAAAAAACTCAGACGTCTATTTATTGATTTGAAAATCCCTATGGAAAAGCGAAAATCAGCTCTGATTATTGAGCAATTTGGTGAAATTGTCTCAATTTTGGGAATTGCGACCAGTAATTTGAGTAAAAACACGAAAAATGATATAATGAACACTGTACTTTATATAGAAAAAATAGATAGGTAAAAAAATGTTAGAAAACGATATTAAAAAAATCCTCGTTTCACACGATGAAATTACAGAAGCGGCTAAAAAATTAGGTGCTCAATTAACCAAGGACTATGCAGGAAAAAATCCAATTTTAGTTGGGATTTTAAAAGGATCTATTCCTTTTATGGCTGAATTGGTTAAACATATTGATACACATATTGAAATGGACTTCATGATGGTTTCTAGCTACCATGGTGGAACAGCAAGTAGTGGTGTCATCAATATCAAGCAAGATGTAACTCAAGATATTAAAGGAAGACATGTTCTATTTGTAGAAGATATCATTGATACAGGTCAAACTTTGAAGAATTTGCGAGATATGTTTATTGCAAGAGAAGCAGCTTCTGTTAACATTGCAACCTTGTTGGATAAACCAGAAGGACGTGTTGTAGAAATTGAGGCAGACTATACCTGCTTTACTATCCCAAATGAGTTTGTAGTAGGTTATGGTTTAGACTACAAAGAAAATTATCGTAATCTTCCTTATGTTGGAGTATTGAAAGAAGAAGTGTATTCAAATTAGAAAGAACAATTTTTAATGAAAAAACAAAATAATGGTTTAATTAAAAATCCTTTTCTATGGTTATTACTTATTTTTCTCCTAGTTACAGGTTATCAGTATTTTAGTACAGGTAGTGTTGCAGGGAAAAGTGAGCAAATTAATTATACAGAATTGGTAAAAGAAATTACCGATGACAATGTAAAAGAATTGACTTACCAACCAAATGGTAGTGTTATCGAGGTTTCGGGTGTCTATAAAAATCCTAAAACAAGTAAAGAAGAAACAGGCATTCAGTTCTTTTCTCCATCTGCTATAACAGTAGAGAAATTTTCAAGTATTATTCTTCCTTCAGATACTACGGTATCAGAATTGCAAAAGCTTGCTTCTGACCATAAGGCGGCAGTAACTATTAAGCATGAAAGTTCAAGTGGTATGTGGATTAATATTCTTGTATCCATTGTGCCATTCGGTATTCTATTCTTCTTCCTATTCTCTATGATGGGAAATATGGGAGGAAATAATAGTCGTAACCCGATGAGTTTTGGACGTAGTAAGGCTAAAGCTGCAAATAAAGAAGATATTAAAGTAAGATTTTCAGATGTTGCTGGAGCTGAGGAAGAAAAACAAGAACTGGTTGAAGTTGTTGAATTCTTAAAAGATCCAAAACGATTTACAAAACTTGGGGCTCGTATTCCAGCAGGTGTCCTTCTGGAGGGACCTCCGGGAACAGGTAAGACGTTGCTTGCTAAAGCAGTCGCCGGAGAAGCAGGTGTTCCATTCTTTAGTATCTCAGGTTC
Organism: Streptococcus sp. K0074; assembly: GCF_048843365.1. Classification (GTDB taxonomy): domain Bacteria; phylum Bacillota; class Bacilli; order Lactobacillales; family Streptococcaceae; genus Streptococcus; species Streptococcus mitis_BM. Next base: position 215,957 of record NZ_CP184836.1, on the reverse strand, counting down.
TGACTTTGTAGAAATGTTTGTCGGAGTTGGAGCTAGTCGTGTTCGTTCTCTTTTTGAAGATGCCAAAAAAGCAGCACCAGCTATTATCTTTATCGATGAAATTGATGCTGTTGGACGTCAACGTGGAGTCGGTCTCGGCGGAGGTAATGACGAACGTGAACAAACCTTGAACCAACTTTTGATTGAGATGGATGGTTTTGAGGGAAATGAAGGGATTATCGTCATCGCTGCGACAAACCGTTCAGATGTACTTGACCCTGCCCTTTTGCGTCCAGGACGTTTTGATAGAAAAGTATTGGTTGGCCGTCCTGATGTTAAGGGGCGCGAAGCAATCTTGAAAGTTCATGCTAAGAACAAGCCTTTAGCAGAAGATGTAGATTTGAAATTAGTTGCTCAACAAACTCCAGGTTTTGTTGGTGCTGATTTAGAGAATGTATTGAATGAAGCGGCTTTAGTCGCTGCTCGTCGCAATAAATCAATAATTGATGCCTCAGATATTGATGAAGCAGAAGATAGAGTTATTGCTGGTCCTTCTAAGAAAGATAAGACAGTTTCACAAAAAGAACGTGAATTGGTTGCTTACCATGAGGCTGGACATACCATTGTTGGTCTAGTCTTATCGAATGCCCGCGTTGTCCATAAGGTTACAATTGTACCACGTGGCCGTGCAGGTGGTTACATGATTGCACTTCCTAAGGAAGATCAAATGCTTCTATCTAAAGAAGATATGAAAGAGCAATTGGCTGGTTTAATGGGTGGACGTGTAGCTGAAGAAATCATCTTTAATGTCCAAACGACAGGAGCTTCAAATGACTTTGAACAAGCTACACAGATGGCTCGTGCAATGGTTACAGAGTACGGTATGAGTGAAAAACTTGGTCCGGTACAATATGAGGGTAATCATGCCATGTTTGGTGCACAAAGCTCTCAAAAATCAATTTCAGAACAAACAGCTTATGAAATTGACGAAGAGGTTCGTTCATTATTGAATGAAGCACGAAATAAAGCTGCTGAAATTATTCAGTCAAATCGTGAAACTCACAAGTTGATTGCAGAAGCATTATTGAAATACGAAACATTGGATAGTACACAAATTAAATCTCTTTACGAAACAGGAAAGATGCCTGAAACAGTAGAAGAAGAATCACATGCACTATCCTATGATGAAGTAAAGTCAAAAATGAATGATGAAAAATAACCCTGAGAGAGGCAAGACCTCTCTTTTTTGTGCAGTTGAGGAGCTAAAGGGTGCAGAATGGATGAAATGTGCTAAAAGTGTTTTTGAATTTGTTAGACTGTACACAGAAAGGGGAAGATTATGCTTAAAGAATTGTATAAAGAAGTCCAGGGAATTGTATATAAGAGTAGAAATGAATATTACCTTCATTTGTGGGAGTTATCGGACTGGGATCAAGAGGGAATGATTTGCCTACATGAATTGATTAGTAGCGAAGAAGGGCTAGTAGACGATATTCCTCGTTTACGTAAATACTTCAAAACAAAATTCCGGAATCGAATTCTAGATTATCTCCGTAAACAAGAAAGTCAAAAACGGAGATATGATAAAGAGCTTTATGAAGAAGTGGGTGAGATAAGTCATCGTATAAGTGAGGGAGGACTCTGGCTAGACGATTATTATCTCTTTCATGAAACACTAAGAAATTATAGAGGTAAACAAAATAAAGAGCAACAAGAAGAGTTAGAACGCGTCTTAAGAGATGAACGCTTCCGAGGGCGTCAAAGAGTGTTAAGAGACTTACGTATTGTGTTTAAAGAGTTTGACATCCGTACTCATTAGGAATTCATGCAAAAAAGTAAAAAAAGTTTAAAAAAGGTGTTGACAAAAAACAAAAAGCCGGTATAATAGTAAGAGTTGAAAACAACAACTCTGGTCCGTTGGTCAAGGGGTTAAGACACCGCCTTTTCACGGCGGTAACACGGGTTCGAATCCCGTACGGACTATGGTATGTTGCGGTTGAAACACTTGATGAAAAAAGTTTTAAAAAAATTTCAAAAAAGTGTTGACAAGCGAAAGCGACTGTGATATACTAATATAGTTGTCACTTGAGAGAAGCGAGTGACAAAGACCTTTGAAAACTGAACAAGACGAACCAATGTGCAGGGCGCTACAATTAAGGTTGTAGTACTGAACAATGAAAAAAACAATAAATCTGTCAGTGACAGAAATGAGTGAGAACTCAAACTTTTAATGAGAGTTTGATCCTGGCTCAGGACGAACGCTGGCGGCGTGCCTAATACATGCAAGTAGAACGCTGAAGGAGGAGCTTGCTTCTCTGGATGAGTTGCGAACGGGTGAGTAACGCGTAGGTAACCTGCCTGGTAGCGGGGGATAACTATTGGAAACGATAGCTAATACCGCATAACAGTAGATGTTGCATGACATTTGCTTAAAAGGTGCAATTGCATCACTACCAGATGGACCTGCGTTGTATTAGCTAGTTGGTGGGGTAACGGCTCACCAAGGCGACGATACATAGCCGACCTGAGAGGGTGATCGGCCACACTGGGACTGAGACACGGCCCAGACTCCTACGGGAGGCAGCAGTAGGGAATCTTCGGCAATGGACGGAAGTCTGACCGAGCAACGCCGCGTGAGTGAAGAAGGTTTTCGGATCGTAAAGCTCTGTTGTAAGAGAAGAACGAGTGTGAGAGTGGAAAGTTCACACTGTGACGGTATCTTACCAGAAAGGGACGGCTAACTACGTGCCAGCAGCCGCGGTAATACGTAGGTCCCGAGCGTTGTCCGGATTTATTGGGCGTAAAGCGAGCGCAGGCGGTTAGATAAGTCTGAAGTTAAAGGCTGTGGCTTAACCATAGTACGCTTTGGAAACTGTTTAACTTGAGTGCAAGAGGGGAGAGTGGAATTCCATGTGTAGCGGTGAAATGCGTAGATATATGGAGGAACACCGGTGGCGAAAGCGGCTCTCTGGCTTGTAACTGACGCTGAGGCTCGAAAGCGTGGGGAGCAAACAGGATTAGATACCCTGGTAGTCCACGCCGTAAACGATGAGTGCTAGGTGTTAGACCCTTTCCGGGGTTTAGTGCCGCAGCTAACGCATTAAGCACTCCGCCTGGGGAGTACGACCGCAAGGTTGAAACTCAAAGGAATTGACGGGGGCCCGCACAAGCGGTGGAGCATGTGGTTTAATTCGAAGCAACGCGAAGAACCTTACCAGGTCTTGACATCCCTCTGACCTCTCTAGAGATAGAGATTTCCTTCGGGACAGAGGTGACAGGTGGTGCATGGTTGTCGTCAGCTCGTGTCGTGAGATGTTGGGTTAAGTCCCGCAACGAGCGCAACCCCTATTGTTAGTTGCCATCATTCAGTTGGGCACTCTAGCGAGACTGCCGGTAATAAACCGGAGGAAGGTGGGGATGACGTCAAATCATCATGCCCCTTATGACCTGGGCTACACACGTGCTACAATGGCTGGTACAACGAGTCGCAAGCCGGTGACGGCAAGCTAATCTCTTAAAGCCAGTCTCAGTTCGGATTGTAGGCTGCAACTCGCCTACATGAAGTCGGAATCGCTAGTAATCGCGGATCAGCACGCCGCGGTGAATACGTTCCCGGGCCTTGTACACACCGCCCGTCACACCACGAGAGTTTGTAACACCCGAAGTCGGTGAGGTAACCGTAAGGAGCCAGTCGCCTAAGGTGGGATAGATGATTGGGGTGAAGTCGTAACAAGGTAGCCGTATCGGAAGGTGCGGCTGGATCACCTCCTTTCTAAGGATAAGGAACTGCGCATTGGTCTTGTTTAGTCTTGAGAGGTCTTGTGGGGCCTTAGCTCAGCTGGGAGAGCGCCTGCTTTGCACGCAGGAGGTCAGCGGTTCGATCCCGCTAGGCTCCATTGGTGAGAGATCACCAAGTAATGCACATTGAAAATTGAATATCTATATCAAATAGTAACAAGAAAATAAACCGAAAACGCTGTAGTATTAATAAGAGTTTATGACTGAAAGGTCAAAAAATAAGGTTAAGTTAATAAGGGCGCACGGTGGATGCCTTGGCACTAGGAGCCGAAGAAGGACGTGACAAACGACGATATGCCTTGGGTAGCTGTAAGTAAGCGATGATCCAGGGATTTCCGAATGGGGGAACCCAACAGGTACTACCTGTTACCCGCATCTGTTAAGGATGTGAGGAGGAAGACGCAGTGAACTGAAACATCTAAGTAGCTGCAGGAAGAGAAAGCAAAAGCGATTGCCTTAGTAGCGGCGAGCGAAACGGCAGGAGGGCAAACCGAAGAGTTTACTCTTCGGGGTTGTAGGACTGCAATGTGGACTCAAAGATTATAGAAGAATGATTTGGGAAGATCAGCCAAAGAGAGTAATAGCCTCGTATTTAAAATAGTCTTTGTACCTAGCAGTATCCTGAGTACGGCGGGACACGCGAAATCCCGTCGGAATCTGGGAGGACCATCTCCCAACCCTAAATACTCCCTAGTGACCGATAGTGAACCAGTACCGTGAGGGAAAGGTGAAAAGCACCCCGGGAGGGGAGTGAAATAGAACCTGAAACCGTGTGCCTACAACAAGTTCGAGCCCGTTAATGGGTGAGAGCGTGCCTTTTGTAGAATGAACCGGCGAGTTACGTTATGATGCGAGGTTAAGTTGAAGAGACGGAGCCGTAGGGAAACCGAGTCTGAACAGGGCGAATTAGTATCATGACGTAGACCCGAAACCATGTGACCTACCCATGAGCAGGTTGAAGGTGCGGTAAGACGCACTGGAGGACCGAACCAGGGCACGTTGAAAAGTGCTTGGATGACTTGTGGGTAGCGGAGAAATTCCAAACGAACTTGGAGATAGCTGGTTCTCTCCGAAATAGCTTTAGGGCTAGCGTCGACATTAAGATTCTTGGAGGTAGAGCACTGTTTGGGTGAGGGGTCCATCCCGGATTACCAATCTCAGATAAACTCCGAATGCCAATGAATTATGGTCGGCAGTCAGACTGCGAGTGCTAAGATCCGTAGTCGAAAGGGAAACAGCCCAGACCACCAGCTAAGGTCCCAAAATAATTGTTAAGTGGAAAAGGATGTGGGGTTGCACAGACAACTAGGATGTTAGCTTAGAAGCAGCTATTCATTCAAAGAGTGCGTAATAGCTCACTAGTCGAGTGACCCTGCGCCGAAAATGTACCGGGGCTAAAACAATTTACCGAAGCTGTGGATACCTTTATAGGTATGGTAGGAGAGCGTTCTATGTGTGAAGAAGGTGTACCGTGAGGAGTGCTGGAACGCATAGAAGTGAGAATGCCGGTATGAGTAGCGAAAGACAGGTGAGAATCCTGTCCACCGTAAGACTAAGGTTTCCAGGGGAAGGCTCGTCCGCCCTGGGTTAGTCGGGACCTAAGGAGAGACCGAAAGGTGTATCCGATGGACAACAGGTTGATATTCCTGTACTAGAGTATGTAGTGATGGAGGGACGCAGTAGGCTAACTAAAGCAGACGATTGGAAGTGTCTGTCTAAGTAGTGAGGTGTGATATGAGTCAAATGCTTATATCTGTAACATTGAGCTGTGATGGGGAGCGAAGTTTAGTAGCGAAGTTAGTGACGTCACACTGCCAAGAAAAGCTTCTAGCGTTTAAACATACTCTACCCGTACCGCAAACCGACACAGGTAGTCGAGGCGAGTAGCCTCAGGTGAGCGAGAGAACTCTCGTTAAGGAACTCGGCAAAATGACCCCGTAACTTCGGGAGAAGGGGTGCTGACTTTAAGTCAGCCGCAGTGAATAGGCCCAAGCAACTGTTTATCAAAAACACAGCTCTCTGCTAAATCGTAAGATGATGTATAGGGGGTGACGCCTGCCCGGTGCTGGAAGGTTAAGAGGAGTGCTTAGCGCAAGCGAAGGTATGAATTGAAGCCCCAGTAAACGGCGGCCGTAACTATAACGGTCCTAAGGTAGCGAAATTCCTTGTCGGGTAAGTTCCGACCCGCACGAAAGGCGTAATGATTTGGGCACTGTCTCAACGAGAGACTCGGTGAAATTTTAGTACCTGTGAAGATGCAGGTTACCCGCGACAGGACGGAAAGACCCCATGGAGCTTTACTGCAGTTTGATATTGAGTGTCTGTACCACATGTACAGGATAGGTAGGAGTCTAAGAGATCGGGACGCCAGTTTCGAAGGAGACGTTGTTGGGATACTACCCTTGTGTTATGGCCACTCTAACCCGGATAGGTGATCCCTATCGGAGACAGTGTCTGACGGGCAGTTTGACTGGGGCGGTCGCCTCCTAAAAGGTAACGGAGGCGCCCAAAGGTTCCCTCAGAATGGTTGGAAATCATTCGCAGAGTGTAAAGGTATAAGGGAGCTTGACTGCGAGAGCTACAACTCGAGCAGGGACGAAAGTCGGGCTTAGTGATCCGGTGGTTCCGTATGGAAGGGCCATCGCTCAACGGATAAAAGCTACCCTGGGGATAACAGGCTTATCTCCCCCAAGAGTTCACATCGACGGGGAGGTTTGGCACCTCGATGTCGGCTCGTCGCATCCTGGGGCTGTAGTCGGTCCCAAGGGTTGGGCTGTTCGCCCATTAAAGCGGCACGCGAGCTGGGTTCAGAACGTCGTGAGACAGTTCGGTCCCTATCCGTCGCGGGCGTAGGAAATTTGAGAGGATCTGCTCCTAGTACGAGAGGACCAGAGTGGACTTACCGCTGGTGTACCAGTTGTCTTGCCAAAGGCATCGCTGGGTAGCTATGTAGGGAAGGGATAAACGCTGAAAGCATCTAAGTGTGAAACCCACCTCAAGATGAGATTTCCCATGATTTTATATCAGTAAGAGCCCTGAGAGATGATCAGGTAGATAGGTTAGAAGTGGAAGTGTGGCGACACATGTAGCGGACTAATACTAATAGCTCGAGGACTTATCCAAAGTAACTGAGAATATGAAAGCGAGAGGTTTTCTTGGTTTGAATAGATATTCAATTTTGAGTAGGTATTACTCAGAGTTAAGTGACGATAGCCTAGGAGATACACCTGTACCCATGCCGAACACAGAAGTTAAGCCCTAGAACGCCGGAAGTAGTTGGGGGTTGCCCCCTGTGAGATATGGAAGTCGCTTAGCTTTATTCCGCCATAGCTCAGTTGGTAGTAGCGCATGACTGTTAATCATGATGTCGTAGGTTCGAGTCCTACTGGCGGAGTAGTTAGTTAAAGGAGGTTTCAGCCTCTTTTTTATTATGTAATTAATAATCTAGGCTTTTTTCAACTGTAGTGGGTTGAAGAAAAGGCTAAGATCGAGAAAGGACACATTTCGTCCTTTCTTTTTTGATATTCAGAGCGATAAAAATCCTTTTTTTGAAGTTTTCAAAGTTCCGAAATCCAAAGGCATTTCGCTTGATAAGTTTAATGAGATTATTAGTCGCTTCTAATTTGGCGTCGTAATATGAAGTCTCTTCAAAGCAGGTAGGAGTTGCATTTTGAACCACTTTATAAATAGGAGCTATAAACTCTCCCTCTACTTTTCCTGAAACAATTGAAGTCCGCTCAAAACGCCGTCTGATAATATTTTCATAGACTTTCTCCTCTCTAGGAGCCCGTGCATCATAAGGACGATAGAGGTAGGGGGCGATTCCCGTTTCGTCAATATAGTAGATTGGAACTAGAATAGTATGTTACAACTGCTAAAAATATTTCTAGAAATTAATTTGACTTTCCTAATCGATTTATTCATCTCTTATTTCAATTTACTAGATATGCATAGCTTTATTATAACATGCGCATTTTAAACTAAGCGACTATACAAAATTAAGCATACCATCAGCTATTATAGATAATGCAAAATTACATAGATTTGAATATCTGATAATATGCGTTTTTCTTATTTTAAGATTTTTTCCTCAGTCTCTTTTAGTATTTAACGCAGTCAATAAGGTTTTTATCAAAGTCTAATTTAGGTAGTAAATTTATTTCTATTCTGTCAACTTTTCCTATTTTTTCTCTTGTTGAGGTTGGTATTTTAACAATTCAGGAATTATTAATGATTAATTAAAATTTTTTGTTAGAATAAGATCATAAAAAGTAAAGGAGTGTATGCTTATGCTACAAAATATTTATGATCAGATGACTGATTTCTATGACAGTATCGAAGAAGAGTATGCTACTTTCTTTGGTAATAGTTGGGACTGGGAACATTTTCATTTTAAATTTTTGATTTATTATTTAGTTAGATATGATATTGGGTGTCGTAGGGATTTTATCGTTTACCATTATCGTGTTGCTTATCGTTTGTATCTTGAAAAGATGATAATGAAACAAGGTTTTATTTCTTGTTGAGATAGTCTGAGTTAATTTCCGAACAAACCTACTTTTTTATGGCAATATAACAATAAATAGCTGGTAATTTTTCTAAAACATTTTTTAATAGTTGGAAATAGCAAATCTTTCTATTGTTTCTTCTTGATAAAAAGGCGATTTTTTCTTATAATAAATTGTAAGATATAATTGCAGGTGAGAGTCCTGCCATGTATGTGAGAAAGGAAGAGCCTGAGGGCTCAGACAAGATTATGACGTCAGTTGTTGTTGTAGGTACCCAATGGGGTGATGAAGGTAAAGGAAAGATTACAGACTTCCTTTCAGCGAATGCAGAAGTGATTGCACGTTACCAAGGTGGTGATAATGCAGGTCACACGATTGTGATCGATGGTAAGAAATTTAAGTTGCACTTGATTCCATCTGGGATTTTCTTCCCTGAAAAAATCTCTGTTATTGGGAATGGTATGGTTGTAAATCCTAAATCTCTTGTAAAAGAGTTGAGCTATCTTCATGAGGAGGGGGTGACAACTGATAACTTGCGTATTTCTGATCGCGCGCATGTTATTTTACCTTATCATATCGAGTTAGACCGTTTGCAAGAAGAAGCTAAGGGCGACAATAAGATTGGGACTACAATTAAGGGAATTGGTCCAGCTTATATGGACAAGGCTGCTCGTGTTGGGATTCGTATTGCAGATCTTTTGGATAAAGATATTTTCCGTGAGCGTTTAGAACGTAACCTTGCTGAAAAGAATCGTCTTTTTGAAAAATTGTATGACAGTAAAGCTATTGCTTTTGAGGATATTTTTGAAGAATATTACAAATATGGTCAACAAATCAAGAAATATGTGACAGATACATCTGTTATCTTAAATGATGCGCTCGATAATGGCAAACGTGTGCTATTTGAGGGTGCACAAGGTGTTATGCTAGATATTGACCAAGGTACTTATCCATTTGTTACATCATCAAACCCTGTAGCTGGTGGTGTGACCATTGGTTCAGGTGTCGGTCCAAGTAAGATTGACAAGGTTGTAGGTGTATGTAAAGCCTATACGAGTCGTGTCGGAGACGGTCCTTTCCCAACTGAGTTGTTTGATGAAGTGGGAGAACGTATCCGTGAAGTCGGTCATGAATATGGTACAACAACTGGTCGTCCACGTCGTGTGGGTTGGTTTGACTCAGTTGTGATGCGTCATAGCCGTCGCGTTTCTGGTATTACTAATCTTTCATTGAACTCTATCGATGTTTTGAGTGGTTTAGATACAGTGAAAATCTGTGTGGCCTATGATCTTGATGGTCAACGTATTGACTACTATCCAGCTAGTCTTGAGCAATTGAAACGTTGCAAGCCTATCTATGAAGAGTTGCCAGGTTGGTCAGAAGATATTACTGGAGTTCGTAATTTGGAAGATCTTCCTGAGAATGCGCGTAACTATGTTCGTCGTGTGAGTGAATTGGTTGGCGTTCGTATTTCTACTTTCTCAGTAGGTCCTGGTCGTGAACAAACAAATATTTTAGAAAGTGTTTGGTCCTAAGAGATTTTTAAGATTTGTTTAAGATAGGTCGGGTATACTATAGACAGTTACAAGAAGACCTCCTAACTTGTTGTAACAAATATCCTAAACTTTTCTTTTTCATAATAATCTCCCTATAAAGTCACCGCATTCGGTGGCTTTTTTTGTCTTGGGATTCATGATATAATAATAAAACTGACAAGTAGGAAAAGGTAAATTGATGAATTATACAGTTGAAGAAAAAGAAGTCTTTATGAGGGAGGCCTTGAGAGAGGCTGAGATTGCTCTTGAACACGATGAAATTCCAATTGGTTGTGTGATTGTCAAGGACGGAGAAATCATTGGCCGTGGGCATAATGCGCGTGAGGAATTACAGCGAGCGGTTATGCATGCGGAGATTATGGCCATAGAGGATGCGAACTTGAGTGAGGAGAGCTGGCGCTTGCTGGACTGCACACTTTTTGTGACCATTGAGCCTTGTGTCATGTGTAGTGGGGCGATTGGACTTTCCCGTATTCCAAACGTGGTCTATGGGGCTAAAAACCAGAAATTTGGCGCTGCTGGGAGTTTGTACGATATCTTGACAGATGAGCGTCTCAATCACCGTGTGGAGGTTGAAACGGGAATTTTGGAAGATGAATGCGCAGCTATTATGCAGGATTTTTTTAGAAATAGACGGAAAAAATAATTTTGCTTTTAAAATAAATAGGAATGTGATATAATAAATAGTGGAGCAACAGTTCTGCGTGAAGCGGGTCAGGGGAGGAATCCAGCAGCCCTAAGCGATTTGAATTGTGTGCTCTTTTTTTCGTGCTTTTTCCGAATAAATAAGATAGAATAATCTAGAATAAATGATAATAGAAAAGAGAAGATGATGAAAATTCGTGGTTTTGAATTGGTTTCGACTTTTACAGATGAAAATTTATTGCCCAAGCGTGAGACAGCGCATGCGGCTGGTTACGACTTAAAGGTTGCTGTGCGTACAGTTATTGCGCCAGGAGAGATTGTCTTGGTTCCGACAGGGGTTAAGGCTTATATGCAACCGACTGAGGTTCTCTACCTCTATGATCGTTCTTCAAACCCTCGTAAGAAGGGGTTGGTTTTAGTTAACTCAGTTGGGGTCATTGATGGGGATTATTATGGAAATCCTGGAAATGAAGGGCATATTTTTGCGCAGATGAAGAATATCACAGACCAAGAAGTGATTCTCGAAGTTGGGGAACGTGTGGTCCAGGCTGTCTTTGCTCCTTTCTTAATTGCAGATGGAGATGCAGCTGATGGCGTGCGAACTGGTGGATTTGGATCGACAGGGCACTAGGATGAAGATTATCTTTGTACGTCACGGTGAGCCAGATTATTGTGAGTTAGAGGAGCGTTCTTATACGGGATTTGGGATAGATTTGGCGCCCTTATCTGATAAGGGACGGCAGCAGGCTCAGGAACTGAGCACCAATCCTTTATTCCCTTCAGCTGAAATAATCATATCTTCTGCAGTCACAAGAGCTTTAGAAACGGCTTCTTATGTGGCCTGTACTACGGGACTTCCTTTAAGAGTGGAGCCATTATTGCATGAATGGCAGGTCTATGAAAGTGGCACAGATAATTTTGAAAAAGCTCGTACTATGTTTCTAGAAAATAAGGGGGAGTTACTTCCTAATAGTCCTATTCAATATGAGACAGCTGCGGAGATGAAGTCTCGGTTTCTAGAATGTATGTCTAAGTATCGAGAACATCAGACTGTGGTAGTTGTTGCTCATCGAATGCTCATGCGTCAGTTTGTGCCAAATGAGAAGATTGATTTTTGCCAAGTGATTGAGTGTGAGTTAGAAATATAGAAAGAGGTTTATTATCGCAAAGAAAAAAGCGACATTTGTATGTCAAAATTGTGGCTATAATTCCCCTAAATATCTGGGGCGTTGTCCCAACTGTGGGTCTTGGTCTTCTTTTGTAGAAGAGGTTGAGGTTGCCGAGGTCAAGAATGCGCGTGTGTCCTTGACAGGTGAGAAAACCAAGCCCATGAAACTGGCTGAGGTGACGTCAATCAACGTCAATCGAACCAAGACGGAGATGGAGGAATTTAACCGTGTACTTGGAGGCGGAGTGGTACCAGGAAGTCTCGTACTCATAGGTGGGGATCCTGGGATTGGGAAGTCAACGCTTCTCCTACAAGTCTCAACCCAGTTGTCCCAAGTGGGGACAGTTCTCTATGTCAGTGGGGAGGAGTCTGCCCAGCAAATTAAGCTACGAGCAGAGCGCTTGGGAGATATTGATAGCGAGTTTTATCTCTATGCAGAGACCAATATGCAGAGTGTTCGCGCAGAGGTAGAAAGAATTCAGCCAGACTTTCTCATCATCGACTCCATTCAAACCATCATGTCTCCTGAGATTTCAGGGGTACAGGGATCTGTTTCTCAAGTGCGTGAGGTAACCGCTGAGCTTATGCAGTTGGCTAAGACCAACAATATTGCTATTTTTATCGTAGGCCATGTGACCAAGGAAGGAACCTTAGCTGGGCCGAGAATGTTGGAGCATATGGTGGATACAGTGCTTTACTTTGAAGGAGAGCGCCACCATACCTTTCGTATTTTGAGAGCGGTCAAAAACCGTTTTGGCTCCACTAATGAGATTGGGATTTTTGAGATGCAGTCAGGCGGATTGGTTGAGGTACTCAATCCGAGTCAAGTTTTCCTAGAAGAGCGTTTGGATGGGGCGACTGGTTCATCAATCGTTGTGACCATGGAAGGGACGCGTCCGATTTTGGCGGAGGTTCAGGCTTTGGTGACACCTACCATGTTTGGAAATGCCAAGCGTACTACGACAGGACTTGATTTTAATCGTGCTAGCTTGATTATGGCTGTTTTGGAAAAACGGGCAGGTCTTCTCTTGCAAAATCAGGATGCTTATCTTAAATCTGCTGGCGGTGTCAAATTGGATGAACCTGCGATAGACTTGGCCGTTGCGGTTGCCATTGCTTCGAGCTATAAAGACAAGCCAACTAATCCTCAGGAATGTTTTGTAGGAGAACTTGGCTTGACGGGAGAGATTCGGCGCGTGAATCGTATTGAGCAGCGCATCAATGAAGCTGCTAAACTGGGTTTTACTAAGATTTATGTACCTAAGAATTCCTTGACAGGAATCACTCCGCCTAAGGAAATTCAGGTTATTGGAGTGACAACGATTCAGGAAGTTTTGAAAAAGGTCTTTGCATAATCCGTGACAAATCTTCTTAAAAATGATAAGATAGGAGAAATATTTGACTATCAAATTTTCGAGGAGGGAATCGTGTCGTATTTTGAACAGTTTATGCAAGCCAATCAGGCTTATGTTGCCCTACATGGGCAGTTAAATCTGCCACTTAAACCCAAAACTAGAGTAGCCATTGTGACCTGTATGGACTCACGTCTGCACGTTGCTCAAGCTTTGGGATTAGCACTTGGGGATGCTCATATCTTGCGGAATGCAGGTGGTCGAGTGACAGAAGACATGATTCGTTCGCTGGTTATTTCCCAGCAGCAAATGGGGACAAGAGAGATTGTGGTATTGCACCATACAGACTGTGGTGCTCAGACCTTTGAAAATGGTCCTTTTCAGGAGTATTTAAAAGAGGAACTAGGTGTCGATGTGTCAGATCAGGACTTTTTGCCCTTCCAGGATATAGAGGAGAGTGTACGCGAGGATATGCAACTCCTTATCGAGTCTCCCCTAATACCAGATGATGTCATTATTTCTGGTGCTATTTACGATGTGGATACAGGAAGTATGACAGTCGTAGAATTGTAAATACTTTATTTAGAAAGAAAGTGTATGAAGAAAAACAGTATTTTATTTATTTTTATTTTATTGCTATGTATTGGTTTGCAGTATGAAACTATCTACTATACGGACGGTTCGATGTCAGCTGCGGAATATGGACTAATGGGAGTTTCTATCTTTCTAGCTCTCTTTTACATGATTCCGGCTCTTTATTTCCTTTTCCGTTTTGGGAAAAAATGGGAATTGCCAAAGAAGGCCTTGATTCTGTCTTTATTGGGAGGGATGTTCTTCTCAGGATGGTTGTCTAGTTTTGCTAATACCTATATCCATGATTTGCTGGGGGTTCTTTTCCCAGATAGTGCATTTTTAAATGCTTTTGAAAGTGCGATTGTGGCTCCTTTGGTAGAAGAACCCTTGAAATTATTGCCACTTGTCTTTGTTTTAGCTTTGATTCCTGTCCGAAAATTAAAATCTTTGTTTTTACTAGGGATTGCTTCTGGTTTGGGATTCCAAATGATTGAGGATATTAGCTATATTCGTACGGATTTGCCAGAGGGCTTTGATTTTACCATTTCAAGGATTTTAGAGCGTATCCTCTCAGGAATTGCCTCTCACTGGACTTTTTCAGGTTTGGCTGTAGTAGGTGTTTACTTGCTTTACAGAGCCTATAAAGGGCAGAAGGTTGGCAAGAAAGAGGGGCTTATTTTCCTAGGTTTAGCCTTGGGAACTCACTTCTTATTTAACTCTCCTTTTGTAGAATTGGAGACAGAGTTGCCATTAGCGATTCCAGTGGTTACAGCTATTGCTCTCTATGGTTTTTATCAGGCTTATCGCTTTGTTGAGAAGCACAATGAGTTGATGAACTAGAATATTTTTAAAAAGAATGATGCAAGGGCACAAATATGCTGCCCTTCTTTTATTTTTGATTGAAAAATAGTGTAAAAAGCGCTACAATGGTAGATGGAAAAATCTTGTGAAAAGCACAAGCGATACATATATACCGGAGGAAATCATGTCTTTTTCTGATTTAAAGCTGTTTGCCCTTTCTTCTAATCAAGAATTGGCAAAACGTGTGGCGCAGGAGATTGGGATAGAGTTGGGGAAATCAAGTGTTCGCCAATTTTCAGATGGAGAGATTCAGGTCAACATCGAAGAATCAATCCGTGGGAAACACGTCTTTATCCTACAATCAACTAGCTCACCTGTAAATGACAATTTGCTTGAAATTTTGATTATGGTAGATGCTTTGAAGCGTGCGAGTGCAGAATCTGTCAATGTTGTCATGCCTTACTATGGGTATGCACGTCAGGATAGAAAGGCGAGAGCGCGTGAGCCAATCACTTCAAAACTTGTCGCAAATATGCTTGAAGTAGCTGGAGTGGATCGTTTATTGACAATCGACTTGCATGCTGCGCAGATTCAAGGATTCTTTGATATTCCTGTGGATCATTTGATGGGAGCTCCTCTGATTGCGGATTATTTTGAGCGTCGTGGCATGGTTGGTTCTGACTATGTGGTTGTCAGTCCAGACCATGGAGGGGTGACTCGTGCCCGTAAGTTGGCAGAATTTTTGAAAACATCTATCGCTATTATCGATAAACGTCGTAGCGTTGATAAGATGAATACCAGTGAAGTCATGAACATCATCGGTAAGGTCGAAGGTAAGACTTGTATCTTGATTGATGATATGATTGATACTGCTGGAACGATTTGTCATGCGGCAGATGCCCTTGCGGAAGCTGGTGCTGTTGAAGTCTATGCAAGCTGTACGCATCCAGTTCTTTCTGGTCCTGCTATGGACAATATCCAAAAATCAGCTATTAAGAAATTGGTTGTTTTGGATACCATCTATCTGCCAGAAGAGCGTTTGATTGATAAGATTGAGCAGATTTCGATTGCTCATCTCCTAGGGGATGCTATCGTCCGTATCCATGAAAAACGCCCACTTTCTCCACTTTTTGGTATTGAGAAAAAGATTTAATGACTAAGCCTGAGATGATTCTCAGGTTTTTTTCATCTCTTTTCCGAATAAATAGATAGAGCCAGAGAATCTAGTAAACCTAGATTTAAAACTGTGGTATAATAAAAGGAGGAAAAGGATGATTCTAAGACATCCGGGCATCAGCCCAACCAATGATTTGGTTGCTAAAAAAATCTTTAGCAATCCAGAAATCACTTGTCAATTTATTCGCGATATGCTGGATTTACCAGCAAAAAATGTAACCATTTTGGAGGGAAGCAATATTCACGTCTTGCCTTCCCTGCCGTACTCGGTGCAGGATTTCTATACCAGTATAGACGTCTTGGCGGAGTTGGACAACGGTACTCAAGTAATCATTGAGATTCAGGTGCATCATCAGAATTTTTTCATCAATCGTTTGTGGGCTTACCTGTGCAGTCAAGTCAATCAAAATCTAGAAAAAATTCGCCAACGAGAAGGTGATACACACCAGAGTTACAAGCACATCGCACCGGTATACGCTATCGCTATTGTGGATAGCAATTACTTCTCAGATGATTTGGCTTTTCATAGCTTTAGTATGCGCGAGGACACGACAGGTGAGATTTTAACACTTACAAACAATGGACAAGAAAACCATCTGGTCAAGATGGCGTTCTTAGAACTAAAAAAATACAGAGAAACCAGCAAAGATAAGGTTCACAAACCGTGGTTGGAGTTTTTCGGGAATAAACCCTTTACCCAACAACCCGAGCGAGCCATCAGCCAGGCAGACCAACTGCTGGACTACAAGAGCTGGTCCGAGGAGGACAGGAAAATGTTTAGTCAACTACGTATGCGCGAAGAACAAGCGTTATTGGCTCAGGATTATGCTTTGGAGACTGCTAGGGCAGAGGGTATCGAAGAGGGATTAAAAGTAGGTTTAGTAAATCTCGTTCGACAAGGTCTTCTGACTTCCGAGGTTGCTAGCGAGCAATTAGGTATGACAGTAGCTGAGTTTGAGGCTTTACTGTGAGTTCGATCTTTCATCTAATAGTAGGAAGTTGATGAAATGGCAAGTGTTATCCAAATACTTGCCGTTTTTACTTGACTTTTACAAGGGTTTGTAAGATAATACCAAGGAAGTAAGTTCTGTCTAACTATCTATATAGTTTAGATATAAAAGCTATCATCTGAGGGATGAGTAGTTGCGAAATGTCAACTTGGAGGTTAGAGTATTTCAAGGGGAATTTTTTCGCGAGTTGGTTTTCTTTTCCTTTTTTCTAAGCAATAGGTAAAAAGTTAAAAAAACATAAGAAAACTCTTGACAAATCCTGCAAATATTTATATACTGTATGGTAGTAAGATAGTCTTACGAAAAATAATATAATGAAAAATAAAGGAGATAAAACGATGAAAAAAGTTTTATTGACAAGCGCAGCAGCACTTGCTGTATTTACAGTTGCACCTGTTTTTGCAAATGGTGAAAACCCAGCTTCAACTAACCAATTGCTTCAAAAGAAATATATTTCTGAACGTGATATTGCTGAAGAAGCTAACCGTCAAGTAGCAGCGCATGATGGTGAAATCCGTGTTGAAGCAGAACGTCAATTTGCTCAACAAGGTGGTCAAACAGTTAAAGCAGCAGAAGAAGCATTGAAAGCATTCTTGGACTCAGGATATTATGGTCATGATTTTTCAGATAAGAAAGCAGCATTAGAAGCAAACGTTGCCGCAGCAAAATCAAACCAAAAATTTGAAGATATCTACAACACAGTGAAAAGTCGCTATGTTGCAAAATTGCAAGAACAATATCGTAAAAGTGCAAAAGATGCAGGTAAATACTTTGCTAATGCAGTAGAAGATAATAAACAAAACAATACTCGCATCAATGAAGACCAAGCTAACCAAGGTACTAAAGCTAACCAAGCTTCTACAGGATGGGTTAAAGATGCTAAAGGTCAATGGAGCTATGTCCTTGATGAAAAAGGAACAAAAGCTACTAGCTGGAAACAAATTGATGGTAAATGGTACTTCTTTAACGCTGAAGGCGTAATGCAAAAATGGTGGGTTAAAGATGGTAACACTTGGTACTACCTAAACGGTTCAGGTGAAATGCAAACAGGTTGGTTGCTTGACGGTGGTAAATGGTACTTCCTTGAAGCATCAGGTGCTATGAAAGCTAGCCAATGGTTCCAAGTAAAAGACAAATGGTACCACGTTGACGGTTCAGGTGCATTGTCAGTAAACACTACTGTAAATGGTTACACTGTAAACGGAAACGGTGAATGGGTTTAATTTTAAATAATTGAATCATAACAGGAGAGAAATCTCCTGTTTTTTTGCTTTAACAATGGTAGTGGGTTGAGTTTTGTCTATATGACTGGCTGGCAAAAAATTGATTGTAAGACCTAGTACCTTGAAAATGATAGCTGCAAACAGTTGGAATTGGTAAAAGTTGCTGATAAGACTTATTATTTCGTT
This sequence comes from Streptococcus sp. K0074, assembly GCF_048843365.1. Classification (GTDB taxonomy): domain Bacteria; phylum Bacillota; class Bacilli; order Lactobacillales; family Streptococcaceae; genus Streptococcus; species Streptococcus mitis_BM. Next base: position 197,982 of record NZ_CP184836.1, on the reverse strand, counting down.
GAAAATGGTGAGAAGAAAACTGGATTTATCAAAATAGATGAAAAAACTTACTATCTAAAAGATGGTGTTCTGACACCCAATATTGCTGTAATTGATGGTAAAAAATTCTTTATTGATAATGAGGGAAATCGCTCTGTTGGATGGAAGAAAATTGACGGTGACTGGTATTATTTCTCTAAAGAAGATGGAATGAAGACAGGCTGGCTTAAAGATGGCTCATGGTATTACTTGGATGAAACTGGTGTGATGAGAACTGGTTGGAAACAAGTTGATGGCAATTGGTATTATTTAAACGATTTAGGTGCCATGCAAACTGGTTGGAAACTTATAAATGGTAGTTGGTACCATCTCGACAGTTTAGGTAAAATGAGTACTAGATGGATAAAAGAAAATGGTACATGGTATTATCTAGATGGCTCAGGTGCTATGCAGACAGGTTGGAAACTTGTAGATGGTAAGTGGTATTATCTTAATAATTCAGGTGCCATGAAAACTGGCTGGTTGAAACAAGGTGGTACATGGTATTATCTTGATGGTTCAGGCGCTATGAAGACTGGTTGGTTCAAAGTAGATGGTAAGTGGTACTATGCTTATAGCTCAGGTGCCCTTGCTGTTAGCACTACAATCAATGGTTACACAGTAAATGCAAACGGTGAGTGGGTGTAGTTTGAATTTATTTATGTCACTAGGAGATTTTTAGCTTAGTTTTTTATAGCAGATACTTGCTGATATAATACTTATCAAGCTTAAGCTGCAAAAATAGAAGATAAGAAAGAACTTCCAAATACTGGTGGTAAAGATAATGTTGCAATTGCATCATTAGGATTCCTAGGATTACTCCTTGGTGCCCTTCCATTTGTGAAACGCAAAAACTAATTAGTTGAAGATATAAAAGAGAAGGATTTATGACCTTCTCTTTTTGTGATATGGACTATAGTGAGAGTTCTATTGAAAAGAAGAAAAAAGTGAACAAAACGATGTTTCAGCGTTGTTCACTTTTATGTTATTCTATAAACTTACAATAGTTCTTCAAATTCAGAGACAGTTATTTCCAACTGCTCACTCGCAACCTCTGAAGTCAGAAGGCCTTGACGGACTAGATTTAATAGCATAGACAAACTTCCTTCGACTTTCCCACGTTCTAAACCTTGTTCAAGACCTTGTTCAATCCCCTCCGCCCTAGCAGTTTCCAAGGCATAGTCCTGCGCTAACAAGGCTTGTTCTTCACGCATACGTAGTTGGCTAAACATCTTCCTGTCCTCCTCGGACCAGCTCTTGTAGTCTAGCAGTTGGTCTGCTTGGCTAATGGCTCGCTCGGGTTGTTGAGTAAAGGGCTTGTTCCCGAAAAACTCCAACCAGGGTTTGCGAACCTTGTCTTTGCTGGTTTCTCTGTATTTTTTTAATTCCAAGAATGCCATCTTGACTAGATGATGTTCCTGTCCATTGTTTGTGATGGTTAAGACTTCACCTGTCGTGTCCTCTCGCATACTAAAACTGTGAAAGGCTAAATCATCTTGAAAGTAGTTGCTATCCACGATTGCGATAGCGTATACTGGTGCGATATGTTTATAACTCTGGTGAGTATTGCCTTCTTGTTGGCGAACTTTTTCAAGGTTTTGATTGACCTGACTGCAAAGGTAAGCCCACAGGCGATTGATGAAAAAATTCTGATGATGCACCTGAATCTCAATAATTACTTGTGTCCCATTGTCCAACTCCGCCAAAACATCTATACTGGTATAGAAATCCTGCGCCGAGTAAGGTATGGAAGGTAAGACATGAATATTGCTTCCCTCCAAAATGGTCACATTTTTGGCTGGTAATTCCAGCATATCGCGGATAAATTGACAAGTGATTTCTGGATTGCTAAAGATTTTCTTAGCTACCAAGTCATTGGTTGGGCTGATGCCCGGATGTCTTAAAGTCATCCATTTCCTCCTTTTATTATACCACAGTTTTAAATCTAGGTTTACTAGATTCACTGCTACTATCTATTTATTCGGAAAAAGTTTGAAAAATACTTGCTCTGGCTCTTCCCAATGGTATTTTTTGGTGCTTTCCTTTATAATGGGTGTATGGATAAGAAAAAATTATTATTGATTGATGGGTCTTCTGTTGCTTTTCGGGCGTTTTTTGCGCTCTATCAGCAGTTGGACCGTTTTAAGAATGCGGCTGGTTTGCATACCAATGCGATTTATGGTTTTCAGTTGATGTTGAGCCATTTGTTGGAGCGGGTGGAGCCGAGTCATATCTTGGTGGCTTTTGATGCGGGAAAGACGACTTTCCGTACAGAGATGTATGCGGACTATAAGGGTGGTCGAGCTAAGACTCCTGATGAGTTTCGTGAGCAATTTCCTTTCATTCGTGAGTTGCTGGATCATATGGGGATTCGTCACTATGAATTGGCTCAGTATGAGGCGGATGACATTATTGGGACACTAGATAAATTAGCTGAGCAAGATGGTTTTGATATTACCATTGTCAGTGGAGACAAGGATTTGATTCAGCTGACGGATGAGCATACAGTGGTTGAAATTTCCAAGAAAGGTGTGGCTGAGTTTGAGGCCTTTACGCCAGATTATCTTATGGAAAAGCTGGGCATTACACCGACTCAGTTTATCGATCTCAAGGCGCTCATGGGTGATAAGTCGGATAATATCCCTGGAGTAACCAAAATCGGTGAAAAGACGGGTATCAAGCTTTTGCTGGAGCATGGTTCACTTGAGGGAATTTATGAAAATATTGATGGGATGAAGACTTCTAAGATGAAGGAAAATCTCATCAATGATAAGGAACAGGCCTTTTTGTCTAAAACACTAGCGACCATTGATACCAAGGCACCGATTGAGATTGGTTTGAAGGATTTGGTCTATAGCGGTCCAGATGTGGAAAATCTTGGGAAATTCTACGATGAGATGGGTTTCAAACAGCTCAAGCAGGCTTTAAATGTGTCGTCAGCTGATGTGGCTGAGAGTTTGGACTTTACTATCGTTGATCAAGTCACTCAAGATATGCTGAGTGAAGAGTCAATCTTCCATTTTGAGCTTTTTGGTGAGAATTACCATACGGATGATTTGGTTGGTTTTGCTTGGTCTTGTGGGGATAAGCTCTATGCTACAGATAAACTTGAGCTTTTGCAAGAGCCGATTTTCAAGGACTTTTTAGAAAAAACACCTTTGAGGGTGTATGACTTTAAGAAAGCTAAAGTTCTCTTGCATCGTTTGGGTGTGGATTTGCAGGCGCCTGCTTTTGATATCCGATTGGCTAAATACCTCCTTTCGACTGTGGAGGACAATGAAATTGCGACCATCGCTAGTCTTTATGGTCAGACTTATTTGGTTGATGATGAGACTTTCTATGGTAAGGGAGTCAAGAAGGCCATTCCTGAACGCGAGAAATTCTTGGAGCACTTGGCACGTAAGCTTGCTGTTTTGGTTGAGACAGAGCCAATTTTGCTTGAAAAACTCAGTGAAAATGGGCAATTAGAGCTTCTTTATGATATGGAGCAACCTCTAGCTTTTGTCCTTGCCAAGATGGAAATTGCTGGGATTACGGTTAAGAAAGAGACCTTGCTTGAGATGCAGGCTGAAAATGAGCTTGTTATTGAAAAACTGACTCAAGAGATTTACGAGTTGGCTGGTGAGGAGTTTAATATCAATTCGCCTAAGCAGTTGGGCGTGCTTCTCTTTGAAAAGTTGGGGCTACCTCTAGAATACACTAAGAAAACCAAAACTGGATACTCGACTGCGGTGGATGTCTTGGAACGCTTGGCTCCTATTGCGCCAATTGTTAAGAAAATCCTGGATTACCGTCAGATTGCCAAGATTCAATCGACTTATGTGATTGGCTTGCAGGACTGGATTTTAGCAGATGGTAAGATTCATACTCGTTATGTGCAGGATTTGACCCAGACCGGGCGTTTGTCTAGTGTGGATCCAAACTTGCAAAATATTCCTGTGCGTTTGGAGCAGGGCCGTCTCATTCGTAAGGCTTTTGTGCCTGAGTGGGAGGATAGTGTGTTGCTCAGTTCGGATTATTCACAGATTGAATTGCGCGTTTTGGCGCATATTTCTAAGGATGAGCACTTGATTAAGGCCTTCCAAGAGGGGGCAGATATCCATACTTCGACAGCCATGAGGGTCTTTGGCATTGAGCGTCCTGAGGATGTGACTGCAAACGACCGTCGCAATGCCAAGGCGGTTAACTTTGGAGTGGTTTACGGGATTTCAGACTTTGGCTTGTCTAATAATTTGGGCATTAGCCGTAAGGAAGCCAAAGCCTACATTGATACCTACTTTGAACGTTTCCCAGGCATTAAAAACTACATGGATGAAGTGGTGCGTGAGGCGCGTGATAAGGGCTATGTAGAGACACTTTTCAAGCGTCGTCGTGAGTTGCCAGATATCAATTCTCGCAACTTCAACATTCGTGGTTTTGCGGAGCGGACAGCTATCAACTCTCCTATACAGGGTTCGGCGGCAGATATTCTCAAGATTGCCATGATTCAGCTAGACAAGGCTCTAGTTGAAGGTGGTTATCAGACTAAGATGCTTCTGCAAGTGCACGATGAAATCGTCCTTGAAGTTCCTAAATCTGAATTAGCAGAGATGAAAAAATTGGTCAAACAAACCATGGAAGAAGCCATTCAACTCAGTGTTCCCCTCATCGCAGATGAAAATGAAGGGGCAACCTGGTACGAGGCTAAATAAAAAGGGGGCTAGTCCTCCTTTTTTGTAGTAGAATTATGCAAGCCTTTTTAAAATATGCTATACTGATGAAAAAGGAGGATTTCTATGAGTCAAGAATTTATCAATCCAAGTGATGGCGTGATTCGTCAGTATCTCGCAACGAGTAAAACCCTTGCTGTGGTGGGCTTGTCTGACCGTGAGGAAACAACTAGCAATCGAGTGACCAAGGAAATGCAGGCTCGGGGTTATAAAATTATCCCAGTCAATCCCAAGGCGGCAGGTGGCGAAATCTTGGGTGAAAAGGCTTATGCTAGTATAGCAGAGATTCCTTTTCCTGTAGATATTGTCAATGTTTACCGTCGCAGTGAGTTTCTGCCAGATGTGGCGCGTGATTTTCTCAAGGCTGATGCCAAGATTTTTTGGGCACAGCTAGGACTTGAAAGTCTAGAAGCGGAAGAAATCTTGCGTGCTGGTGGATGTGATGATATCGTGATGAATCGTTGCATCAAGAGAGAACATACACGCTTGATTGAGGAAGCATAAGAAAAAGGTAGCTGGTGGGCTACCTTTTGTGTTAGAAAATGCCGATAAGGGTCTGCATACCAAGACTGGTGAGGATGATGGCAATCCAGCAGATGGCTCCGAGAATAATGGATTTTCCACTGGATTTGACCATAGCGACCAGATTAGTTTTGAGACCGATAGCACTCATGGCCATGATAATGAGGAATTTGGAGAGTTGTTTGAGAGGGGTAAAGAAACTACTGGACACACCGAGAGAGGTCAGGAGGGTAGTTAGAAGAGATGCGAGGATAAAGTAAAGGATAAAAAGTGGGAAGACTTTTTTCAGTTGCAAGCCTTGCTTATTTTTTTGTTGGCGACTTTGCCAGTAGGAGAGAAAGAGAGTGATGGGGATGATAGCTAGGGTGCGCGTGAGTTTGACAATGGTTGCGGATTCGAGGGTATTAGTCTGGTAGAGACTGTCCCAGGCGCTGGCGGTAGCCGTTACAGAGGAAGTATCATTGACCGCAGTTCCTGCAAAGAGGGCGAAGCCGTCATTGGATAGATGAAGCCAGGTACCTAGCGTTGGAAAGATGAGCGCAGCCAAGACATTGAAGAAAAAGATAACGGAGATGGCTTGGGCTACTTCCTTTTCCTTGGCATGGATAACGGGCGCTGTCGCCGCAATGGCAGAACCACCACAGATAGAAGAACCTACTCCAATCAAGGTAGCCAGTTTTGTATCCAGTGAAAAGAAACGCTGGAAGAGGAAGGCAACAATCAAGGCTATTGAAATGGTGGACAGGATGACAGGGAGTGAAGATTGTCCGACTGCGAAGACTTGCGAGATATTGAGACCAAAACCAAGCAAGATAACGGCATACTGGAGCAATTTCTTGGAACTAAAGGTCAATCCAGCATCCAGTTGTTTATATGACGAGAGAAAGGGATGTAGGAGCATGCCCATAAAAATCGCAAAAACGGGTGCACCAATAACAGGAAAGAACCCACCTAAGTACCAAGATAGAATAGAAATGAGAAGGCAGGCCAAGATGCCTGCTCCATTTTTTGATAGAAATGACATAAAAACCTCCAAATAGAATCTGTTACCATTATAGACCTGTAAACAGGAAAAGTAAAATAGAAAGTGGAGCTAACAATTATTTGACAAGTAGTGCTAATTATGTAATAATAATCCTACAAGAACTGTAACGAAGTCTTGGCAAAAACAAAAATACCAGAGCTCCACCTCTGGTATTTCTTTTTGTCCAGTTACATTAAAACTAAACTCAGGTTATATTTTTTTGTCGCGCTTATCTAACCACTTTCTGACTATCCACTCAGAAATGACATTACCGGTAATAGTAATCAGTAATGGTGCTAGAATAACTGTAACGAAGATTAGCAAAAACTCACCTCCAAACTAAGTTCGTTAGTGGAGTTGCGACAAATCCATTTTAACATACTTCAATTTGTCATGCTAGCGTTATTCTATCATGTATTTTTGCGGTCGGGGGGCTTTTGTAGTATAATAGAGATACGTTTTTACAGTAGGAGGTATCTATGGACTTAACTAATCGCTTTAATAAACAGTTAGATAAGATTCAAGTTTCGTTGATTCGTCAGTTTGACCAGGCTATTTCGGAGATTCCTGGGGTCTTGCGTTTGACCTTGGGGGAACCTGATTTTACAACGCCAGACCATGTCAAGGAGGCAGCCAAGCGAGCGATTGATCAGAACCAATCCTACTATACAGGGATGAGTGGTCTGCTGACTCTACGTCAGGCGGCCAGTGACTTTGTTAAGGAAAAGTACCAACTGGACTATGCTCCTGAAAATGAAATCTTGGTTACAATTGGGGCGACAGAGGCTTTATCTGCTACTTTGACAGCTATTTTGGAAGAGGGAGACAAGGTGCTCTTGCCAGCTCCTGCCTATCCAGGTTATGAACCGATTGTTAATCTAGTTGGGGCAGAGGTTGTCGAGATTGATACGACTGAAAATGGGTTTGTCTTGACTCCTGAGATGTTGGAGAAGGCCATTTTGGAGCAGGGTGACAAGCTCAAGGCGGTTATTCTCAACTATCCAGCAAATCCGACAGGAATTACCTACAGTCGGGAGCAGTTGGAGGCCTTGGCAGCTGTTTTACGCAAGTACGAGATTTTCGTTGTCTGTGATGAGGTTTACTCAGAATTGACCTACACAGGCGAAGCCCATGTGTCTCTAGGAACGATGTTGAGAGACCAGGCTATTATTATCAATGGTCTATCTAAATCGCATGCTATGACCGGTTGGCGTTTGGGGCTGATTTTCGCTCCTGCGGCCTTCACAGCCCAGTTAATCAAGAGTCACCAGTACTTGGTGACTGCCGCAAATACTATGGCTCAACACGCTGCGGTGGAGGCCTTGACGGCTGGTAAAAACGATGCGGAACCGATGAAGAAGGAATACATCCAGCGTCGAGATTATATTATCGAGAAAATGACTGCTCTTGGTTTTGAGATTATCAAACCAGACGGTGCCTTCTATATCTTTGCTAAGATTCCAGCGGGCTACAACCAAGACTCCTTTGCCTTTCTCAAGGATTTTGCTCAGAAGAAGGCCGTTGCCTTTATCCCTGGTGCTGCCTTTGGGCGTTATGGTGAAGGCTATGTTCGCCTGTCTTATGCAGCCAGCATGGAGACTATCAAAGAAGCCATGAAACGGCTTGAGGAGTATATGAGAGAAGCATGATTCAGTCTATCACGAGTCAAGGCTTGGTGCTCTACAATCGCAACTTTCGTGAGGATGATAAGCTAGTCAAAATCTTTACAGAGCAGGCTGGTAAACGCATGTTTTTCGTCAAACATGCTGGTCAATCCAAACTGGCGTCTGTTATTCAGCCCTTGGTGCTGGCTCGATTTCTCTTACGAATCAATGATGACGGGCTTAGCTACATTGAGGACTATCATGAGGTGATGACTTTTCCCAAGATTAATAGCGATCTCTTTGTCATGGCTTATGCGACCTACGTAGCAGCTCTTGCCGATGCTAGTTTGCAGGACAATCAGCAAGATGCTCCCTTGTTTGCTTTTTTGCAAAAGACCTTGGAGTTGATGGAAGCGGGCTTGGATTATCAGGTTTTGACCAATATTTTTGAAATCCAAATCTTGACTCGATTTGGGATTAGCCTCAATTTTAATGAGTGTGTCTTCTGCCATCGGGTCGGTCAGGCTTTTGATTTTTCTTTCAAATATGGAGCCTGCCTCTGTCCAGATCATTATTATGAAGATGAGAGACGTTGCCATCTCAATCCCAATATCCCTTATCTGCTCAATCAGTTTCAAGCCATTGATTTTGAGACCTTGGAGACCATTTCGCTCAAGCCTGAAATCAAGCAAGAGCTACGCCAATTTATGGATCAACTCTACGAAGAGTACGTTGGTATTCACCTAAAATCAAAGAAATTTATTGATTCCCTATCCGACTGGGGACAATTACTAAAAGAGGAAGACAAATGAAAAAAATCGCAGTAGATGCCATGGGAGGCGATTACGCACCTCAGGCCATCGTTGAGGGTGTCAATCAAGCCTTGGCTGACTTTTCAGATATCGAGGTTCAACTCTATGGAGATGAAGCTAAAATCAAGCAATATCTGACAGCGACAGAGCGCGTCAGCATTATCCATACGGATGAGAAGATTGATTCAGACGATGAACCTACGAGAGCAATTCGGAAGAAGAAAAATGCCAGTATGGTATTGGCGGCCAAGGCTGTCAAAGACGGCGAAGCAGACGCTGTTCTCTCAGCTGGGAATACAGGTGCTTTACTAGCGGCAGGATTTTTCATCGTGGGTCGTATCAAGAATATCGACCGTCCTGGGCTTATGTCAACATTGCCGACTATTGATGGGAAAGGTTTTGACATGCTGGACCTCGGTGCTAATGCAGAAAATACAGCCCAGCACCTCCATCAATATGCGGTTCTAGGTTCTTTCTATGCTAAAAATGTCCGTGGAATTGCGCAACCACGCGTTGGCTTGCTCAATAACGGAACAGAGAGTAGTAAGGGCGACCCGCTTCGCAAGGAAACCTACGAATTACTAGCAGCTGATGAAAGTTTGAACTTTATCGGAAATGTGGAAGCGCGTGATTTGATGAATGGCGTTGCGGATGTTGTTGTGGCAGATGGTTTCACGGGAAACGCTGTGCTCAAATCCATTGAAGGGACAGCCATGGGAATCATGGGATTGCTCAAGACAGCTATTACAGATGGTGGTCTTCGAGCGAAACTAGGCGCACTCCTTCTCAAGGATAGCCTTAGAGGTTTGAAAAAACAGCTCAACTACTCAGATGTTGGTGGAGCAGTCTTGTTTGGTGTCAAGGCACCGGTTGTCAAGACTCATGGCTCAAGCGATGCCAAGGCTGTGTATAGTACAATCCGCCAGATTCGTACCATGCTAGAGACAGACGTAGTTGCCCAGACTGCGCGTGAATTTTCAGGAGAATAAAAGAGATGACAGAAAAAGAAATTTTTGACCGTATTGTGACCATTATCCAAGAGCGACAGGGAGAGGACTTTGTCGTGACAGAATCCTTGAGTCTGAAAGACGATTTGGATGCGGACTCAGTTGACTTGATGGAGTTTATCTTGACACTGGAAGATGAATTTAATATCGAAATCAGCGATGAGGAAATTGACCAACTCCAAAGTGTAGGAGATGTGGTTAAAATCATTCAAGGAAAATAGCAATCGGAGTTCCAAGACAACGGAAGTAGATGGTTTTTAGAAATGAGGAATATCGGATATCCTTGTAAAAATGGGAAAAACACGTTATAATGGACTTATTAGAAGAGAAAGGAAGTATACTCGTGGCTACATTTAGTATTACTCGTGATATCACACTCACAAAAGAAGATTTTGAAAAAATTCAAGCCTCTAAATCAACTGATTTGTTGCTTGATATTATCAAAAAGAATACAGATAAACAAGAACAACCTTCCTTACTAGGTCTAGAGAAGCTGGTAAGATAAAGTATGAAATTATATGCCTTACCACTAGGGGATGTCATCAAATTCATACGACAAACCGTTATTACTAGAAATCCTGAATATACTAATGAACGGAGAATACGTCAAAAAGTCCGTGAGAACTTCTCTAAGATTGTTTCTGAGCAAGTGTCGTTTGGTAAAAATGAGGATATGTTAGAGTATCTTAAAAATGACGCAATTACAACAGAGCTGACACATAAATCGAGAAATTTTATTATTATTGATCAAGAGATATCAGGAGAGAGATTTGAGATTTTAGGTTTTTTTACACTAACATTAAAAATTGTTAATGTTCAAGAATTAGATAATGATAGCAAAAAATCTTTTGTTTTAAGTGGGAAAAACGCTAGAAACTTAAATTATATACCAGGACTTTTGATTGCTCAATTTGGAAGAAATTTACACTTTAATAAAATTACTGGTCAGCAGGTTATGGAATTAGTTGTTGACAAAATTCAATTAGCCCAGAGCATTTTAGGGGGTAAAATGGTTTATTTGGATAGTGTCAATGAAGATAAAGTGATTAATTTTTATAAATCGTTTGGTTTTGTTGAATACGGTGAGATTATTAGGGATAATAAGCACCCTGATGTATACTATCAACCAATGGCTCTTGATATGACAAAAGTGATTGTTGAGTAAATATAGGAGTTCCAAGGCATTTGCTTTGGAATTTTTTATTTGGCTTAATACTCTTCGAAAATCTCTTCAAACCACGTCAGCTCTATCTGCCACCTCAAAACAGTGTTTTGAGCAACCTGCGGCTAGCTTCCTAGTTTGCTCTTTGATTTTCATTGAGTATAAGTGACCGTTTAGGAACAGATTTAGTCTTTCTAGGGACAGTAGAAATCTGAGGAGAAATAAGGGATATAATAGAGTCAGAAAAAATCAATCTCCAAAAAGGAGAAAAAAGAAAGGATTTTTATAGAGTTATATCAATACGGTATTACTCAAAATACAATTCGTAGATATTGGTAATATTGTCTAATTTTTCACAATATTATTGACTTTGATTATGAAAAGTATTAGAATATAGCTAAATAAAGAGGGGAAACCCTCCTGTAGCTATTCAATAAAGGAGGAAACGGCTATGAAAAAATCTAAACTACTTACACTTGGTTTACTTGCAGGTGCTGGTCTACTTTTATCTATCAACCAAGCACAGGCTGCAGATACTTGGGTTAAAAATGGTGCTGACTGGAATCTTTCTCAAGATGGCAGTCTCGCTAAAAATAAATGGGTACAAAACGCTGGTTCTTGGTATCACTTCGATGGTTCTGGTAAAATGCAGACAGGCTGGCTCAAAGACGGTAACACTTGGTATTCGCTCGCAGATAGTGGCGCCATGCGTACTGGCTGGTACAAGGAAGGCAACACATGGTACTCACTAGCAGATAGTGGCGCTATGCGTACAGGTTGGTACAAAGAAGGATCTACATGGTATTACCTCAAAGGCAGTGGCGCTATGGCAACAGGATGGGCGACTCCAAATGGTAAATGGTCTTACTTTGAAAAATCAGGTGCTATGGTCGCAGACAGAGCTGTTCCAGCCAGTGATGGGGAAAGTTATGTCATTGGTAAGGATGGCTATCTAGCAAATAGAAAAGATGCTGGATACAGTATTCATGATATTGTCAAACTTGGAGATGGGCAAGAATATTTGCTAAATGCTAAAGGTGACGATGTTATTATTGAAAAAAATGCTTGGTATATCAGACCAGAGTTTAAGAAGTTTTCTAATAAATATGGAGATGAGGTTTCAAATACTACCTTAGCTCTGGTAGATAATAAAGACGAAGGACAAGAAATTGATCCTAAGGCAGTTGTACAGAACTTCCAAAACTTACCAAATCGCTACTACTTTGATGAAAATGGACATCGTGTGATTAATATCCCAGCAATGACAACCTATTCAGAGATTAAAAAAGTTGGCAATGATGTCTATTTAGAAAATCCAGGTGCACGACTTCGTCTTGGGGCTACCCACTTTACAATCAATAACAATAAACTATACTATTTAGAAAATGAGCAAGGTAAGCTCAAAACAGGTTACTTTGTATTGATTGATGATGGAGCAACCACTACTCACCATCACATTCTAGCCTATGCGGATCAATCTGGTGAGATTCTTAAGATGAAACGCTTACCATCAGGAGTTTCAGATTATCTGGATAAAGAAATCGATGGTTTATACGGTGAAAAAATTAAAATTGAATCTCCACACTCAAACGAATATTATAAAGTGGTTGTGGTTAAATAAAAATAATATCTTCACAACTAATTATTAACACTCTAACCAATATACCATTTTCAGGAGGCTTTAGATTTCTTGTATTTTAAAAGGAAACTAAAGCCTTTTGTGGATTTATAAGGGGTTAGAGAGGATATAAAAGTATGAAAAGGAGTCTGTCATGGAAATGAAAAATACATTTGTAGAATTAGAACAATTTGAAGAGTTAACCCCAGAGGTATTGGAGGAAGTGAATGGTGGAGGGATTTTTGAAGATATTTACCATTGGCTACATCTACTCCCAGATCCAAGATAGTATTTTGATTAAAATGTGTTAACTAAACAGATTTATGATTATATTACTTGAATTTTTAGTGTTTATATTGATTTTAATCAATATTTTAGCTCCTCCGATTTATCTAGGTAGTCAACTCTCTAAAGCATTTTATGACAAACGCTCTATATTTCTTTGGGTAGTTTTTCATCTATTTGCTACCTTCGTTTTTCCGAGTTTCTTGCATGTTGCCAATTTATTATTCTTTTATATAATATTTTGGATTGTGTTAAAGAAAAAGAAGAAGGAAGCTCTCTTTCTTGCCCTTTATCTATTTATGTTTTATCAAAGTATTCGATATTTGGTTTTGACATTTATAATACGATTGATATTTGACTACTCTGAACTATCTGATTTCTTGCATAGTGGATTTGATTCTGTATTTAGTTTGATTTCGTTGTTTTTGTCTGTTGTCATTTTAAGACGATGGGGAATTGATTTCAATATATTATTTTTAGATAAATTTCAATCGTTAGTGACGAAAAGTATGTGGATCTTATCCTTATTGTTTGGTTTCAGACTGTTTTCATCCATCATGTCTGGAGGATGTAATCCTTTCTACGTTCGATTTGATACGACCATTTCTCTCCTGATTTTCATCCTATTTTTCTCTTGGCTCTTTTACATTAAGCATTTGGAGCAGGTTTATCGTGATGAGCAGACCATTCAGAGACAAGAAGATGAAAATCGTTCCTTGCAAGGGATGGTGGATAAGCTGGGTCATCTCTATGATGAAGTTCGAGGTTTCCGTCATGATTTTGCAGGGATTGTCGCTAGCATGGAGCCTGCCATAGCGAATCAAGACATGGCCGAGGTGTCTACCATTTATCAAGATGTCTTTCTAAAGACAAATGAAAAGCTGAGAAAGGCGGACTACACAGCCTTTAATCTTCACAATATCCATGACATAGCCATTCGTAATACCTTGGCAAAAGCTATGATTGTGGCAGATAAGCAGGGAATTCATTTTAGTTTGGAGACGGTGGGGGTCGTAGAAGAGCTGGCATTGCCTATGTTGGAGGCTATCCGTATCTTATCTATCCTCACGACAAATGCCTTAGAGGCAGCCAGTGAGTCTGAAAATCCGCAGATTCTAGTTGCTTTGTTGGCAAGTGATAGGAGTGTCCGTTTTATCATTGAAAACACTCGTAAGAAAGAAGAACTGAACCCCAGCATTCTCAGTCAAAAGGGTTATTCTACTAAGGGTAACCATAGTGGACTGGGGTTAGCGACTTTGGAAGATATGGTTTTTCATTATGATTTAAACTTAGATACCCAGCTAGGAGAGACGACTTTTAGACAAGATTTAGAATTGCCATTTAAGGATGAGAAATGAGGGGGAGAGGAATGAGAATTTTAGTTTTGGAAGACGATAGAGTCCAGCAGGGACGGATAGAGCAGACTTTGCTAGATATCGGTCGCTCGCGCAATTTAAGATTGGAAATTGATATTGCCAAAAACTATGGAGATGTTGAAAAGTACTCTCAATATTTTGACCATTACCAGCTCTATTTATTGGATTTAGAGATTGATGGAGAGCGTGAACGGGGCTTTCAGGTTGCCCAACAGGTTCGGGAGCGTGATCCTTTTACAAGCATTGTCTTTGTGTCCACGCACTCGGAGGCCTTGCCTCTAGCTTTTCGCTACCACTTGTCTGCCTTGGATTTTATTTCCAAGGATCAGCCTGAGGAGGATTACCGTCATCAGCTGGAGCGCTGTCTGGACTATGTACTGGCAGTGGACAAGAGGGAAAATATGCGTCTCTTTACCTATAGTTTTGAGGGAAGACGTGGCTTTACTCTGCCCTATCATGAGATTTTAGCCTTTGAAACCTCAGTGGAATCCCACCGTATCAAGGTTTATTATGCCAATCATTCTATCAAGACCATTTATGGCAGTCTCAAGGATATCGCTGCAAAGGCTGAAAAAGATTACTTTGTCTATGCCAATCGCAATACTTTAGTCAGTTTACAGGCGATTGAAGAGATGACTGCTACAGAAGTGACCTTGTTAGAAGGCTTGCATTTCCCCGTATCACGAACAGCCAGAAGAACCCTTAAAAAACATCTCAATGTCTAATATCTGTTAGACTTGGATGAGTTTATCAATAAGAATGTCGGAAAATTTTCTGATATTCTTATTTTTTTGACTTCTTTTTCGAATAGATAGGTAAGAGGAAAAAGGAAGGAGTCTGGTTTATGTATCTACCAATCTTGTATCCGTGGTTCATTAAATTATTTTTTAAATAAAATTTAATTTAGTTGTACATTTTCGAAAATTTTTTTCGAATAGATAAGTAAGAGGAAACAGAAAGGAGTTTGCTTCATGTATCTACCAATTTTCTATCCATGGTTTACTAAATTATTTTTCAAATAAATTTAATTTAGTTGTACATTTTCGAAATTTTTTTCGAATAAATAAGTGAGAGGAAAAAGAAAGGAGCCTAGTTCATGTATCTACCAATCTTGTATCCGTGGTTTTTTAAATTATTTTTTAAATAAAATTTAATTTAGTTGTTCATTTTCGGATTGTTTTTCGAATAGATAAGTGAGAGGGAAAAAAGAAAGGAATAAAATAATGAAAGAACATTATTATGGATTTGTTGAGCTGACTTCGGAAGAATTGACCGATATTCAAGGTGGAGAAAATTGGACGAAGACACTTGCAGATTGGTACGTTGGATTTCGTAGAGGTTTAGGTTTTTAGGGGATAAGCGATGAATGAAATGAATGATAAGTGTACTATTGAAGTATTAAAGGAAAGCGACTTAGCTTTGCTGGTGGGTGGTAGCAAGGAAAGTTATCAACGGGGTTTAATTACAGGTTTATTGTTACGTAGTGTATTTATTGGAACTCCATTTTTTAGAGGATAAGATTTAGAAAAAATAGAACAAGAGGAGAAAAAGATGACAAATTTTGACAAAATGGAACAGAACTTTGTAGCTCTTACAGAAGAAGAGTTGATGGATGTGGATGGGGGGATTGCACCAATTATTATTGGTGGTGTAGTTATTAGTTGGAAATTAATTGGAGGTGTAGCTGCGCTTGCTACAGCTTCAGCAGGTGCCGGCATAGCTGCAGGATATTATGCTAATCGACCATAATTTTGGATTTATATATGAGATTTGTTAAATTAATGCTGAAGATTTGGCCTGAGCTTATGGTATTACTTAGTTCAATATCTTATACAATTATCAGGTTGGTAGCTGATGTGAATAAGCTACCCTTACCTACATGGTTTGATGATTTTAATATACCAACAATTTCATTATTTTTAATGGTATTCATTTTATTATATAGAAGTAAAGGAGAAAAGAATGGATAAATTTCAAGTAGTTGATGAGAAAGATTTGCAAGTAATTGAAGGAGGAATTGAACCTATTTCGATTATATTTGGCCTAAGTGCTATTGCATTTGGCGCATTTGGGGCTGGTTACACATTTGGTTCAGATTTGGCTCGTCGTGGGCGTTAGATAATGAATAACCGCAATCTGAATCTTAATACATTGTTACCTAAACTAGCCACTATATTTCCTTTATTGGGAATAACTCTTAATCTCGCGCTTCATGTGATTCGTACAGGTTCGTTAGTATCCTTTAATTGGCAATGGACTTTGGTTGGTTTGCTTTTCGCAGGATATTTTGGTATTTTTCGCAAAGATTTGTCAAAAAATAATCAAAATTATAAATGAAGAACATGAATCTAAAGGATTTTGTGCATGAGAATGGTAGCGTTTTTCCGCTATTCTTGTCAGGTAAATAGGAGTCTAGCATGAAAACATTTTTATTAGGTTTTGCTGAGGGTTATTTTATCGTATCGCTCATAATCTACAACGTAACGTATTTGATGTTGAAAAATCCGATTAATACCCTATTTTATCCATACCCTGTTTTATTTGGGCTCTTTTATCTAGAATATAAGGTCAATAAAAAGCAAGTAGGGTGAGCAGTTAAGAATGACTTGTTAGTCTGCTCCGAAAATGCCTAGAGTATAATCTCAGAATGCATCACATTGGAGTTTAAAAGGAGTAACTATGAATCGTAATTTAGAACGGTGTTATCTATTCTGACTAGGAATAGATCATACCAGAGGTGGCTTAGAAATAGCAGGGACATTAGAAATTGAAGTAATAAATAGGATGTCACAATGTTACCATCAATGATTTATTTGTTCCAAGCTTGCCTAGGGTGTCCGAAAAAAATCATTTTCCTTTCAATAGCATATTTTTAGTAGGTAGGACGTTTGTTCTGCCTATTTTTTGCCAAAAGTGCAGTTGAGGTGTTTATTTGGAGTTTTACATATATTTTTGATAAAATAGGTGTAGAAATTAGGAAAGTTGAAGAAAAGAAATGAAGAAGGTTTTAAGATATTTTTTAGTATTTGTGTTTCTATTTTTGATGAATATTTTCATCTTTAAGATACTAGCAACCCTGGGATTTCAGCTGACAATGAGTGAAAAGAGTTATATTGTACCACCGCTGTTTTCGATTATCGTTTTATATATGATTGACAAAAGAATTAGGAAGAAAAAGAAATAAATATATATTTTAGGTAGGACGTTTGTTCTGCCTATTTTTTTATCCTAAAAGTGCATTTGGGAGGGAGATAGGCGCATTTGGGGAGGAAGTCCAGTTTTTGTTTGGGGATTGGTGTAAGATAGTTATTATCAGATGAGTTTATACTCTTCGAAAATCAAATTCAAACCACGTCAACGTCGCCTTGCCGTATATATGTGACTGACTTCGTCAGTCCTATCTACAACCTCAAAACAGTGTTTTGAGCAGCCTGCGGCTAGTTTACTCTTTGATTTTCATTTAGTATTAGAAAAAGGAGATGAATATGAAATTTGGGAAACGTCACTATCGTCCGCAGGTGGATCAGATGGACTGCGGTGTAGCTTCATTAGCCATGGTTTTTGGCTACTATGGTAGTTATTATTCTTTGGCTCACTTGCGAGAATTGGCCAAGACAACCATGGATGGGACAACGGCTTTGGGCTTGGTCAAGGTGGCAGAGGAGATTGGCTTTGAGACGCGAGCAATTAAGGCGGATATGACGCTTTTTGACTTGCCAGATTTGACTTTTCCTTTTGTTGCTCATGTGCTTAAGGAAGGGAAATTGCTTCACTACTATGTGGTGATTGGGCAGGATAAGGATAGCATTCATATTGCCGACCCAGATCCTGGGGTGAAATTGACCAAACTGCCACGTGAGCGTTTTGCGGAAGAATGGACAGGAGTGACCCTTTTTATGGCACCTAGTCCAGACTACAAGCCTCATAAGGATCAAAAAAATGGACTTCTTTCCTTTATACCTATATTAGTGAAGCAGCGTGGCTTGATTGCCAATATCGTTTTGGCAACACTCTTGGTAACCTTGATTAACATTGTGGGTTCTTATTATTTGCAGTCTATCATTGATACCTATGTACCAGATCAGATGCGTTCGACGTTGGGGATTATTTCTATTGGGCTGGTCATCGTTTATATTCTCCAGCAGATCTTGTCTTATGCTCAGGAATATCTCTTACTTGTTTTGGGGCAACGCTTGTCGATTGATGTGATTTTGTCCTATATCAAGCATGTTTTTCACCTGCCTATGTCCTTTTTTGCGACACGTCGGACAGGGGAAATCGTGTCTCGTTTCACGGATGCTAATAGTATCATCGATGCGCTGGCTTCGACCATTCTTTCGATTTTCCTAGATGTATCAACGGTTGTCATTATTTCTCTTATTTTATTTTCACAAAATACCAATCTCTTTTTCATGACTTTATTGGCACTTCCTATCTACACAGTGATTATCTTTGCATTTATGAAGCCGTTTGAAAAGATGAATCGGGACACCATGGAAGCCAATGCGGTGCTGTCTTCTTCTATCATTGAGGACATCAACGGTATTGAGACTATCAAGTCTTTGACCAGTGAAAGTCAGCGTTACCAAAAGATTGATAAGGAATTTGTAGCTTATCTGAAGAAATCCTTTACCTATAGTCGGGCAGAGAGTCAGCAAAAGGCTCTGAAAAAAGTTGCCCATCTCTTGCTCAATGTCGGTATTCTCTGGATGGGGGCTGTTCTGGTCATGGATGGCAAGATGAGTTTGGGGCAGTTGATTACCTATAATACCTTGCTGGTTTACTTTACAAATCCTTTGGAAAATATCATCAACCTGCAAACCAAGCTTCAGACAGCGCAGGTTGCCAATAACCGTCTAAATGAGGTTTATCTGGTAGCTTCTGAGTTTGAGGAGAAGAAAACAGTTGAGGATCTGAGCTTGATGAAGGGAGATATGACCTTCAAGCAGGTTTCCTACAAGTATGGCTATGGTCGAGATGTCTTGTCAGATATCAATTTGACTATTCCGCAGGGTTCTAAGGTGGCTTTTGTGGGGATTTCGGGGTCAGGTAAGACGACCTTGGCCAAGATGATGGTTAATTTTTACGACCCAAGTCAGGGAGAGATTAGTCTGGGTGGCGTCAATCTCAATCAGATTGATAAAAAGGCCTTGCGCCAGTATATCAACTATCTGCCTCAACAGCCCTATGTCTTTAACGGAACGATTTTGGACAATCTTCTTTTGGGAGCCAAGGAGGGAACGACTCA
Source organism: Streptococcus sp. K0074 (assembly GCF_048843365.1). Lineage (GTDB taxonomy): Bacteria > Bacillota > Bacilli > Lactobacillales > Streptococcaceae > Streptococcus > Streptococcus mitis_BM. The sequence continues at coordinate 178,597 of NZ_CP184836.1, read as the reverse complement.
GGAGGATATCTTACGGGCGGTCGAATTGGCAGAGATTCGGGAGGATATTGAGCGCATGCCACTGAATTACCAGACAGAATTGACTTCGGACGGGGCAGGAATCTCAGGTGGTCAACGTCAGAGAATCGCTCTGGCGCGTGCTCTCCTGACAGATGCACCGGTCTTGATTTTGGATGAGGCGACCAGCAGTTTGGATATTTTGACAGAGAAGCGGATTGTAGATAATCTGATGGCTTTAGACAAGACCTTGATTTTCATTGCTCACCGCTTGACCATTGCTGAGCGGACAGAGAAGGTTGTAGTCTTGGATCAGGGCAAGATTGTCGAAGAAGGAAAGCATGCTGATTTGCTTGCACGGGGTGGATTTTACGCCCATTTGGTGAATAGCTAGAAAGAGGAGAGGATGAAACCAGAATTTTTAGAAAGTGCGGAGTTTTATAATCGTCGTTACCATAATTTTTCCAGTCGGGTGATTGTCCCCATGTCCCTTCTGCTCGTGTTTTTGCTTGGATTTGCAACATTTGCAGAGAAGGAGATGAGTTTGTCTACTAGAGCTACTGTTGAGCCTAGTCGAATCCTTGCAAATATCCAGTCAACTAGCAACAATCGTATGCTTGTCAATCATTTGGAAGAAAATAAGCTGGTTAAAAAGGGAGAACTGTTAGTTCAATATCAGGAAGGGGCAGAGGGTGTCCAAGCGGAGTCTTATGCCAGTCAGTTGGACATGCTCAAGGATCAAAAAAAGCAATTGGAGTATTTGCAGAAGAGCTTGCAAGAAGGGGAGAACCACTTTCCAGAGGAGGATAAGTTTGGCTACCAAGCCACCTTTCGCGACTACATCAGTCAAGCAGGCAGTCTTAGGGCTAGTACATCGCAACAAAATGAGACCATCGCATCCCAGAATGCAGCAGCTAGCCAAACCCAAGTCGAAATCGGCAACCTCATCAGTCAAACAGAGGCTAAAATTCGCGATTACCAGACAGCTAAGTCAGCTATTGAAACAGGTGCTTCCTTGGCCAGTCAGAATCTAGCCTATTCTCTCTACCAGTCCTACAAGTCTCAGGGTGAGGAAAATCCGCAAGCTAAAGCTCAGGCAGTTGCGCAGGTTGAAGCGCAGCTTTCTCAGTTAGAATCTAGTCTTGCTACTTACCGTGTCCAGTATGCAGGTTCAGGTACCCAGCAAGCCTATGCGTCAGGCTTAAGCAGTCAATTGGAGTCTCTCAAATCCCAACACTTGGCTAAGGTTGGTCAGGAATTGACCCTTCTAGACCAGAAAATTTTGGAGGCAGAATCGGGTAAGAAGGTTCAGGGAAATCTTTTAGACAAGGGGAAAATTACGGCAAGTGAGGATGGGGTGCTTCACCTTAATCCTGAGACCAGTGATTCTACCATGGTAGCAGAAGGTGCCATACTAGCCCAACTCTATCCGTCCTTGGAGAAAGAAGGGAAAGCTAAACTCACAGCCTATCTTAGTTCAAAGGATGTAGCAAGAATCAAGGTCGGTGATTCTGTTCGCTATACGACGATTCATGATGCTAAGAATCAACTTTTCCTAGATTCTACTATTACCAGCATCGATGCGACAGCTACCAAGACTGAAAAAGGGAATTTCTTTAAAATTGAGGCGAAGACTAATCTAACTTCGGAGCAGGCTGAAAAACTTCGGTACGGGGTGGAAGGTCGCTTGCAGATGATTACGGGCAAGAAAAGTTATCTACGTTATTATTTGGATCAATTTTTGAACAAAGGGTAATGTTCGCGTTTTTAGAGTTAAATGATTTTAAAACTGTGAGAAAGATTCTTCTTGCGGTTTTTTCTTTATGATTTTTAAGATTGCTACGTTATTTATTCGGTTGAATTCTTGTAATTTTAGGTTTTTTATGGTAGAATGTGCTCAAGTAATACGAAAGGCGAACTTTAAAATGTCAAAACAATTGATCTATTCGGGAAAAGCTAAAGATATCTATACAACTGAGGATGAAAATCTTATTATTTCAACTTACAAGGACCAGGCGACTGCTTTCAATGGTGTCAAGAAGGAGCAGATTGCGGGTAAGGGAGTGTTGAATAATCAGATTTCATCTTTTATTTTTGAGAAATTAAATGTGGCTGGTGTGGCGACTCACTTTGTGGAGAAACTTTCAGACACAGAACAACTCAATAAAAAGGTTGAGATTATTCCTTTGGAAGTCGTGCTCCGCAACTATACAGCTGGTTCTTTTTCAAAACGTTTTGGCGTAGACGAAGGTATCGCCTTTGAGACTCCGATTGTCGAATTTTACTATAAAAATGATGATTTGGATGATCCATTTATCAATGACGAGCATGTGAAATTCCTACAGATTGCGGATGACCAGCAAATCTCCTACTTGAAGGAAGAAACGCGTCGTATCAATGAACTCTTGAAAGCCTGGTTCGCTGAGATTGGGCTTAAGTTGATTGACTTTAAGCTAGAGTTCGGTTTTGATAAGGATGGCAAGATTATCTTAGCAGACGAATTTTCACCAGATAACTGCCGCTTGTGGGATGCGGATGGTAACCACATGGATAAGGATGTTTTTCGTAGAGGATTGGGAGAACTAACAGACGTTTATGAGATTGTTTGGGAAAAGTTACAGGAATTGAAATAATCTATTTGCAAGACTCTCAAGGTCATTTGGAAAGATTGCAAGAGCTGAAATAAAGGAATAAGAATTGATGGATAAACGTATTTTTGTTGAAAAAAAGGCTGATTTTCAGGTCAAGTCAGAGAGTTTGGTTAGAGAACTCCAGCATAACTTGGGACTTTCAAGCTTGAAAAGTATTCGCATCGTGCAAGTGTATGATGTCTTTAACTTGGCAGAGGACCTGTTTGCACCTGCAGAGAAACACATCTTCTCTGAGCAGGTGACAGATCATGTCTTGGACGAAGCGGCTGTGCAGGCGGATCTGGCTAACTATGCTTTCTTTGCTATTGAAAGTCTACCTGGGCAGTTTGACCAGCGTGCAGCATCTTCACAGGAAGCCTTGCTTTTGCTAGGTAGCTCGAGTGATGTAACAGTCAATACCGCTCAACTTTACTTAGTCAATAAAGATATTGATGCGACTGAGTTGGAAGCAGTCAAGAACTACTTGCTCAATCCAGTTGATTCTCGTTTCAAGGACATCACGACAGGGATTGCCAAGCAGGAATTTTCTGAGTCAGACAAGACCATTCCTAAATTGACTTTCTTTGAAAACTATACAGCAGAAGACTTTGCGCGCTACAAGGCTAAACAAGGGATGGCCATGGAAGTGGATGATTTGCTTTTTATCCAAGACTACTTCAAGTCAATCGGGCGCGTGCCGACGGAAACAGAACTCAAGGTTTTGGACACTTACTGGTCTGACCACTGCCGTCACACGACTTTTGAGACAGAGTTGAAGCAGATTGATTTCTCAGCTTCTAAATTCCAAAAACAATTGCAGTCAACCTATGACAAATATATTGCTATGCGCGAAGAGTTGGGTCGCTCTGAAAAACCACAAACCTTGATGGATATGGCGACTATTTTCGGTCGTTATGAGCGTGCTAATGGACGTTTGGATGACATGGAAGTGTCAGATGAAATCAATGCTTGCTCAGTAGAAATCGAAGTGGACGTTAATGGTGTGAAAGAACCATGGCTCCTCATGTTCAAGAACGAAACCCACAATCACCCAACGGAAATTGAGCCATTTGGTGGTGCTGCTACCTGTATCGGTGGAGCCATTCGTGACCCATTGTCAGGTCGTTCCTACGTTTATCAAGCCATGCGTATTTCAGGTGCTGGTGATATTACAGCACCGATTTCGGAAACGCGTGCTGGTAAGCTGCCACAACAGGTTATTTCTAAGACAGCTGCTCATGGTTATTCTTCATATGGTAACCAGATTGGGCTTGCGACGACCTACGTTCGTGAGTATTTCCATCCAGGCTTTGTAGCTAAACGCATGGAGCTTGGTGCTGTTGTCGGAGCGGCTCCTAAGGGCAATGTTGTCCGTGAAAAACCGGAAGCGGGTGATGTCATTATCCTCCTTGGAGGTAAGACTGGACGTGATGGTGTCGGTGGTGCGACGGGCTCTTCTAAGGTTCAAACAGTTGAGTCTGTTGAGACTGCTGGAGCTGAGGTTCAAAAAGGGAATGCCATCGAAGAACGCAAGATTCAGCGCCTCTTCCGTAATGGTGATGTGACCCGTCTTATCAAGAAGTCTAATGACTTTGGTGCTGGTGGTGTCTGTGTAGCCATCGGTGAATTGGCAGACGGTCTTGAAATCGATCTCAACAAAGTACCTCTTAAATACCAAGGATTGAATGGTACCGAAATTGCCATTTCTGAATCTCAAGAACGGATGGCGGTCGTGGTTCGCCCAGAAGACGTAGATGCCTTCGTTTTAGAATGTAACAAAGAAAATATTGACGCTGTTGTTGTTGCGACAGTGACTGAAAAACCAAATCTAGTCATGCACTGGAATGGTGAAACCATCGTGGACTTGGAGCGTCGTTTCCTTGATACCAATGGTGTGCGTGTGGTCGTCGATGCTAAGGTTGTGGACAAGGATGTCAAGCTTCCAGAAGAACGTCAAACATCTGCTAACACACTTGAAGTTGATACACTTGCGGTTTTATCTGATTTGAATCATGCGAGTCAAAAAGGATTACAGACTATCTTTGATTGCTCTGTTGGACGCTCCACGGTTAATCACCCACTTGGTGGTCGTTACCAACTCACACCAACTGAGGCATCTGTGCAGAAATTACCAGTTCAACACGGTGTGACCCATACTGCGTCAGTCATGGCCCAAGGATTCAATCCATATGTAGCTGAATGGTCTCCATACCACGGTGCTGCCTATGCGGTGATCGAAGCAACTGCTCGATTGGTTGCTGCTGGTGCAAACTGGTCTCAGGCTCGTTTCTCTTACCAAGAGTACTTCGAGCGCATGGACAAACAAGCTGAGCGTTTTGGTCAGCCAGTAGCAGCGCTTCTAGGTTCTATCGAAGCTCAGATTCAGCTCGGTCTACCATCTATTGGTGGTAAGGACTCTATGTCTGGTACATTTGAAGAATTGACTGTGCCACCAACCTTAGTTGCCTTTGGGGTAACGACGGCAGATAGCCGTAAGGTGCTTTCTCCAGAATTTAAGGTTGCTGGTGAACATATCTACTACATCCCAGGTCAAGCATTGGCTCAAGAGATTGACTTCGATCTTATCAAGTCTAACTTCGCTCAATTTGAAGCCCTTCAAAAGGCTCACAAAGTAACATCTGCATCGGCTGTCAAATACGGCGGTGTGGTTGAAAGTTTGGCTCTTGCTACCTTTGGAAATAATATCGGTGCAGAGGTGACCTTGTCTGAACTTGAAAGTTCTTTGACAGCACAATTGGGCGGATTTGTCTTCACATCACCTGAAGAAATTGCTGGAGTAGAGAAGATTGGACAAACAAGTGCAGACTTTACACTCCTTGTCAACGGTGTGAAGCTAGATGGACACAAACTTGACAGTGCCTTCCAAGGGAAATTGGAGGAAGTTTACCCAACAGAATTTACTCAAGCTAAAGAACTTGCTGAAGTACCAGCTGTGGTATCAGATGTTGTGATTAAAGCAAAAGAAAAGGTTGAAAAACCTGTGGTCTATATCCCAGTCTTCCCAGGAACCAACTCAGAATATGACTCAGCCAAGGCCTTTGAGAAAGAAGGTGCAGAGGTTAACTTGGTGCCATTCGTGACCTTGCATGAAGAAGCCATTGTCAAGTCAGTCGAAACTATGGTTGACAACATCGGCAAGGCTAATATCCTTTTCTTTGCAGGTGGATTCTCAGCTGCGGACGAGCCAGATGGTTCAGCCAAGTTTATTGTCAATATTCTGCTTAATGAAAAAGTGCGTGCAGCTATTGATAGCTTTATCGCCCGTGGTGGCTTGATTATCGGTATCTGTAATGGATTCCAGGCTCTCGTCAAATCAGGCCTTCTTCCATACGGAAACTTTGAAGATGCCAGCAGTACGAGCCCAACCCTCTTCTACAATGATGCCAACCAACACGTGGCCAAGATGGTGGAAACTCGGATTGCCAATACCAACTCGCCGTGGTTGACTGGGGTGCAAGTGGGTAATATTCATGCTATCCCAGTATCGCATGGTGAAGGGAAGTTTGTTGTGACGGCTGAAGAATTTGCAGAGCTTCGTGCCAATGGTCAAATCTTTAGCCAATACGTTGATTTTGAAGGCAAACCAAGTATGGATTCTAAGTACAATCCGAATGGTTCTATCCATGCCATCGAAGGAATTACCAGCAAGAACGGCCAAATCATTGGTAAAATGGGACACTCAGAACGTTATGAAGACGGTCTTTTCCAAAATATCCCAGGCAATAAAGACCAGCATCTATTCGCGTCAGCTGTTAAATACTTCACTGGAAAATAAGACTTGCAGATTTTCTAATAGATAGTATCAGTAATGTAAAAGTCATGTAGATTTAGCTCTTGGTGCTACACAAATAAAAATTAGGTATATAAAATGACATACGAAGTAAAATCTCTTAATGAAGAATGTGGTGTTTTCGGTGTCTGGGGACATCCAGATGCTGCTAAATTGACCTATTTTGGTCTCCATAGTCTTCAGCACCGTGGTCAAGAGGGGGCAGGAATCCTCTCCAATGACCAAGGGAAACTAAAGCGCCATCGTGACATGGGGCTTTTATCAGAAGTCTTCAGAAATCCAGCTAATTTGGATAAATTGACGGGAACTGGTGCGATTGGGCATGTGCGTTATGCGACTGCTGGCGAAGCTTCTGTAGATAATATCCAGCCCTTCCTCTTCCGTTTTCACGATATGCAGTTTGGCTTGGCTCATAATGGGAATCTGACCAATGCAACCTCTCTTAAGAAAGAGTTAGAAGAAAGAGGAGCCATTTTCAGTGCAACTTCGGACTCGGAAATCTTAGCCCACCTCATTCGTCGTAGTCACAATCCTAGTCTGATGGGCAAAATCAAGGAGGCACTCAGCCTTGTCAAAGGTGGTTTTGCCTATATCTTACTGTTTGAAGACAAGTTGATTGCGGCTCTTGACCCAAATGGTTTCCGTCCACTTTCTATCGGGAAAATGGCCAACGGAGCGGTGGTGGTTTCCTCTGAAACATGTGCTTTTGAGGTTATTGGTGCTGAATGGATTCGTGATTTGAAGCCAGGTGAGATTGTCATCATTGATGACAAGGGCATCCAGTATGATAGCTATACAGACGATACTCAGTTAGCAATCTGTTCTATGGAGTATATCTACTTTGCCCGCCCTGATTCTAATATCCACGGTGTCAATGTCCATACGGCACGTAAACGTATGGGTGCCCAATTAGCGCGAGAATTCAAGCATGAGGCGGATATCGTGGTCGGTGTGCCAAATTCCTCACTCAGCGCAGCCATGGGATTTGCGGAAGAGTCCGGTTTGCCAAACGAAATGGGTCTTATCAAGAACCAATACACCCAACGTACCTTTATCCAACCGACTCAAGAATTACGAGAGCAAGGGGTGCGGATGAAACTATCTGCTGTTTCTGGTGTTGTAAAAGGCAAGCGTGTGGTTATGATTGATGACTCTATTGTACGTGGAACAACCTCTCGTCGTATCGTTCAGCTCTTGAAAGAAGCGGGTGCGACTGAGGTTCACGTTGCTATTGGCAGTCCAGCGCTAGCTTATCCATGCTTCTATGGAATTGATATCCAGACCCGTCAGGAGCTGATTGCGGCCAATCATACGGTCGAAGAAACGCGCCAAATCATTGGGGCGGATAGCCTGACCTATCTTTCTGTTGAGGGGTTGATTGATTCGATTGGGATTGAAACAGATGCGCCAAATGGCGGTCTCTGTGTCGCTTATTTTGATGGTGATTACCCAACGCCTCTCTACGACTATGAAGAAGACTATCGTAGAAGTTTGGAAGAAAAGACCAGTTTTTACAAATAGATAATAGATCCTCCATTAAAGGAAAGGAAGAGGAGACAAAATGACAAATAAAAATGCTTATGCCCCACGTCTCACTACTGACTAAAAGCTAAAGCATTTGTCAGTAGACGCTTTCTCCTATGGGGCAAAGCTAGAACCCTGACTAGTATTTTTATACTCTTCGAAAATCAAATTCAAACCACGTCAGCTTCACCTTGCCGTACTCAAGTACAGCCTGCGGCTAGCTTCCTAGTTTGCTTTTTGATTTTCATTGAGTATTAGATAAAATAATTGTTTATCTAAAAATACGTCGCAGTCTTTCCCAAAAAAAGAAAAGGAAAAATAAAATGGCAAATAAAAATGCGTACGCTCAATCTGGTGTGGATGTTGAAGCGGGTTATGAAGTTGTTGAACGGATTAAAAAGCACGTGGCTCGTACGGAGCGTGCAGGTGTCATGGGAGCTCTGGGTGGCTTTGGTGGTATGTTTGACCTTTCAAAGACTGGGGTTAAAGAACCCGTCTTGATTTCAGGGACTGACGGTGTCGGAACCAAACTCATGTTGGCTATCAAATACGACAAGCACGATACCATCGGTCAGGACTGTGTGGCCATGTGTGTCAATGATATCATTGCTGCAGGTGCGGAACCCCTCTATTTCCTCGACTATGTGGCGACAGGGAAGAATGAACCAGTTAAGCTAGAACAAGTTGTCGCTGGTGTGGCAGAAGGTTGTGTGCAGGCAGGCGCTGCCCTCATTGGTGGGGAAACGGCTGAAATGCCTGGCATGTACGGCGAAGATGACTATGACTTGGCTGGTTTTGCGGTCGGTGTGGCTGAAAAATCTCAAATCATTGACGGTTCAAAAGTGGCAGAAGGAGATATTCTTCTCGGACTTGCTTCAAGTGGGATTCATTCCAATGGTTACTCTCTCGTCCGTCGTGTCTTTGCGGATTACACAGGTGAGGAAATCTTGCCAGAATTGGAAGGTAAGCAACTCAAGGAAGTTTTGCTTGAGCCAACTCGTATCTATGTCAAGGCTGTTTTGCCACTCATCAAAGAAGGCTTGGTAAATGGTATTGCCCACATCACAGGTGGTGGCTTTATTGAGAATATCCCTCGCATGTTTGCAGCTGACTTGGCTGCTGAGATTGAGGAAGACAAGGTTCCAGTTTTACCGATTTTCAAAGCCCTTGAAAAATACGGTCAGATCAAACATGAAGAAATGTTTGAAATCTTCAATATGGGTGTGGGACTTATGCTAGCAGTTAGCCCTGAAAATGTAAGTCGTGTCAAGGAATTGTTGGATGAACCAGTCTATGAAATTGGTCGTATCGTCAAGAAAGAAAACGAAAGTGTCATCATCAAATGAAAAAAATAGCGGTTTTTGCCTCAGGTAATGGCTCGAATTTTCAGGTGATAGCGGAACAATTTCCAGTAGAGTTTGTCTTTTCAGACCATCGTGACGCCTATGTGCTCGAACGTGCAGACAAGCTCGGCGTTCTGTCCTATGCTTTTGAATTAAAGGAGTTTGAAAGCAAGGCAGACTACGAAGCAGCCATTGTCGAACTCTTGGAAGAACACCAGATTGACTTGGTTTGCCTAGCGGGCTACATGAAAATCGTTGGGCCAACCTTATTGGCGGCTTATGAAGGTCGGATTATTAACATTCACCCAGCCTACCTGCCAGAATTTCCAGGAGCTCATGGGATTGAGGATGCTTGGAATGCTGGCGTTGCTGAGAGTGGTGTTACCATTCACTGGGTGGATTCAGGTGTGGATACAGGCAAGGTTATCAAACAAGTACGTGTGCCACGGCTTGAAGGGGATACCCTAGATACTTTCGAGACTCGCATCCATGAAATAGAGTACAAACTATATCCAGAGGTGTTGGATAGTTTGGGAGTAGGGAGAAGATAAGAAGTAAATCAAATTTTGATTGTGCAATCTTGCTAGGAGAAAAAATGATTGAGATAAAATTAGTAGATGAGAGCAGTTTTCAGGCAGTGCTGGATTTGAAAATATCTGAAGCTGATGAACGAGCACGTTTCGTGTCTCCAAATGTACGCTCTTTAGCTGACGCATGGCTCTACAGAGAGAATGGGGATGTGTTTCCAATGGCAATTTATTGGAATGAGCTTGTGGTTGGTTTTCTCCTGTTGGAAATAGATAAGGATGAAGCGGAATACTTTATCTGGCGGATAATGATTGGTCAGCAGTACCAAGGAAGAGGTCATGGTCGAAAAGCCTTGGAAGTTCTAATCAAAAAGGCTCAGATGGATATCGCTTGCAATCACATTATTGCAGATTATGTGGTTGGAAATGAAAAAATGAAGCACCTGCTGACTAGTTTGGGTTTTCAGGAAACAGGATTTATAGAAGAAAATAACGAAGTCGCTATGCGCTTGGACCTAAAGAAAGAGGAATATAATGACTAAAGGCGCCTTAATCAGCGTCTCAGACAAAGCGGGCATTGTTGAATTTGCCCAAGAACTCAAAAAAACTTGGTTGGGACATCATCTCAACAGGTGGAACCAAGGTTGCCCTTGATAATGCTGGGGTGAGCACCAGTGCCATTGATGATTCATATGATATCTTTGATTCAAAATTGGAGTCAGTGATTGTTGAAAACGGCTTCAAACGGAGGTATCGGGTGTGGACACTGGTAAGATTATCAAACAAGTCCGTGTGCCACGGTTAGCTGATGATACGATTGACAGTTTTGAAGCTCGCATCCATGAGGCAGAGTATAAGTTGTATCCAGAAGTCATTAGAGAATTGTTGGACAAGTAAATGAAAAAATGGTTGGAAACACTTGCCTTGATTACCTTGGCAATCATTCTACGTTTACTAGTAAATTTTTTCTTCCCAGAGATTCCTTATTGGGGGAGATTTTTACTGACAGTAATTTTGGGAGTCTTGGTAATCGTCTCCCTATACTTTATGAATCGAAAAATTCGTAGGTAGAGAGTTTGAAAATGAAAGGAAAAAACATGACTAAACGCGCCTTAATCAGCGTCTCAAACAAAGTGGGCATTGTTGAATTTGCCCAAGAACTTAAAAAACTTGGTTGGGAGATTATCTCGACTGGTGGAACCAAGGTTGCCCTTGATACTGCTGGGGTGGACATCATTGCGATTGATGATGTGACTGGTTTTCCAGAAATGATGGACGGTCGTGTTAAGACCCTCCATCCAAATATCCATGGTGGACTCTTGGCTCGTCGTGACTTGGATAGTCACCTTCAAGCAGCCAAGGATAATCAAATTGAGCTTATCGACCTTGTTGTGGTCAACCTCTATCCTTTCAAGGAAACGATTCTCAAACCAGATGTGACGTACGCTGATGCGGTTGAGAACATCGATATCGGTGGGCCATCTATGCTTCGTTCAGCAGCTAAGAACCACGCTAGCGTAACAGTTGTGGTAGATCCTGCTGACTATACAGTGGTTTTGGACGAGTTGTCAGCCAATGGTGAAACGACTTATGAAACTCGCCAACGTTTGGCAGCCAAGGTTTTCCGTCATACAGCGGCTTATGACGCCTTGATTGCAGAGTATTTCACAGCTCAAGTCGGAGAAAGCAAACCTGAAAAGCTCACTTTGACCTATGATCTCAAACAAGCTATGCGTTACGGTGAGAACCCTCAACAAGACGCGGACTTTTACCAGAAAGCTTTGCCGACTGATTACTCCATTGCTTCAGCCAAACAGCTCAACGGGAAAGAATTGTCTTTCAACAATATCCGCGATGCTGATGCGGCCATTCGTATCATCCGTGATTTTAAAGACCGTCCAACCGTTGTGGCTCTCAAACACATGAACCCATGTGGAATCGGTCAGGCTGATGACATCGAGACTGCTTGGGACTACGCTTATGAGTCTGACCCAGTGTCTATCTTTGGTGGTATCGTTGTTCTTAACCGTGAGGTGGATGCTGCGACAGCTGAGAAGATGCATGGTGTATTCCTTGAAATCATCATTGCACCAAGCTATACGGATGAAGCGTTAGCCATTTTGACCAACAAAAAGAAAAACTTGCGTATCCTTGTCTTGCCATTTGATGCTCAAGAGGCTAGCGAAGTAGAAGCAGAATACACAGGTGTAGTTGGTGGACTTCTGGTGCAAAACCAAGATGTAGTCAAGGAAAGCCCAGCCGATTGGCAAGTGGTGACCAAACGCCAACCAACTGAGACAGAAGCGACAGCTCTTGAGTTTGCTTGGAAGGCTATTAAATACGTCAAATCAAACGGAATCATCGTAACCAACGACCACATGACACTTGGTGTTGGTCCAGGTCAAACTAACCGTGTTGCCTCTGTTCGTATCGCTATTGACCAAGCTAAAGACCGTCTTGACGGTGCTGTCCTTGCTTCGGATGCCTTCTTCCCATTTGCGGATAATGTGGAAGAAATCGCCAAAGCAGGTATCAAGGCCATCATCCAGCCAGGTGGGTCCGTCCGTGACCAAGAGTCTATCGAAGCTGCTGACAAATACGGTTTGACTATGGTCTTCACAGGTGTGAGACATTTTAGACATTAAGAAAATAAAAGGGAAGAAAACAGTTTCTTTCCTTTTTTGCGTAAAAATGCGGAGCAAAACAAGATTAAAACGAACGTTTATGATATAATGTTATTAAATAATTCGCAAAAGAGGTTGTAAGATGAAGCTGTTGGTTGTCGGTTCGGGTGGTCGTGAACATGCGATTGCTAAGAAGTTGCTTGAGTCAAAAGAGGTAGAAAAGGTTTTTGTTGCTCCTGGGAATGATGGGATGACTCTGGATGGTTTGGAGGTGGTAAATATCTCTATTTCCGAACATTCTAAATTGGTTGAGTTTGTAAAAGCCAACGATGTTGCTTGGACCTTTATAGGGCCAGATGACGCCCTTGCGGCTGGTATCGTGGATGATTTCCATGCAGCTGGTCTCAAAGCCTTTGGTCCGACAAGATTGGCAGCTGAGCTGGAGTGGTCCAAGGATTTTGCCAAGGAAATCATGGTCAAATACGGCGTTCCGACAGCAGCCTATGGCACATTCTCAGATTTCGAGGAAGCTAAGGCCTATATCGAAAAGCAGGGTGCACCTATCGTAGTCAAGGCGGATGGCTTGGCGCTTGGGAAGGGTGTTGTCGTTGCTGAGACAGTCGAGCAAGCAGTCGAAGCAGCTCACGAGATGCTTTTGGACAATAAATTTGGTGACTCAGGTGCGCGTGTGGTTATTGAGGAATTCCTTGAAGGAGAGGAATTTTCACTCTTTGCCTTTGTCAATGGTGATAAGTTTTACATCATGCCAACGGCTCAGGACCACAAACGTGCCTATGATGGCGACAAGGGCCCTAACACGGGAGGGATGGGGGCCTATGCGCCAGTTCCACACTTGCCACAGAGTGTAGTTGATACAGCGGTTGACACCATTGTCAAGCCAGTCCTTGAAGGGATGATCAAAGAAGGTCGTCCGTATCTTGGTATCCTTTACGCAGGGCTTATTTTAACAGCAGACGGACCTAAGGTCATCGAGTTCAATGCTCGTTTCGGAGATCCTGAAACTCAGATTATCTTGCCTCGTTTGACATCTGACTTTGCGCAAAATATCACGGATATTCTCGATGGTAAGGAGCCAAACATCACGTGGACGGACAAGGGTGTGACGCTGGGTGTGGTTGTCGCATCCAATGGTTACCCGCTAGACTATGAAAAAGGTGTCAAGTTGCCAGCCAAGACAGAAGGTGACATCATCACCTATTATGCAGGGGTTAAGTTTGCGGAAAATAGCAGAGCACTGCTCTCAAACGGCGGACGTGTCTATATGCTCGTCACCACAGCAGACACCGTTAAAGAAGCCCAAGACACCATCTACCAAGAACTCTCCCAACAAAACACAGAAGGCCTCTTTTACCGAACAGATATCGGAAGTAAGGCAATTAAGTAAAGATATAAGAATAACGCGACGAAGTCGCCAAATACGATAATGGTTGCCGTGGTGAAAAGACCAGAACAGCATCTGTTCTGGTCGGGGGAAACTTTGAGACCTTAGGCTCAAAGTTTAGGAATGAAACCGAAGGTTTGCTTCCGTCCCCACCACCTAAGACCATTATCAAAAAAGAAGAAAAGGAAAAATTATGACTAAACCAATTATTTCCATCATCATGGGCTCAAAATCCGACTGGGCAACCATGCAAAAAACAGCAGAAGTTCTCGATCGCTTCGGTGTAGCCTACGAAAAGAAAGTCGTCTCTGCCCACCGTACACCAGACCTCATGTTCAAGCATGCAGAGGAAGCACGTAGTCGCGGTATCAAGGTCATCATCGCAGGTGCTGGTGGCGCAGCTCACTTGCCAGGTATGGTAGCAGCGAAAACAACCCTTCCTGTCATTGGGGTACCTGTCAAATCGCGTGCCCTTAGTGGTGTGGACTCCCTCTACTCTATCGTACAGATGCCAGGTGGAGTGCCTGTTGCGACAATGGCTATCGGTGAAGCTGGTGCGACAAATGCGGCTCTCTTCGCCCTCCGTCTTCTTTCAGTAGAGGATCAGGCTATCGCGACAGCTTTGGCAGATTTCGCAGAAGAACAAGGAAAAATCGCAGAGGAGTCAACGAATGAGCTCATCTAAAACAATCGGAATTATCGGTGGCGGTCAGCTGGGTCAGATGATGGCCATCTCAGCTATCTACATGGGGCACAAGGTCATCGCGCTGGATCCTGCGGCGGATTGCCCGGCCTCTCGCGTGGCGGAAATCATCGTGGCTCCTTATAACGATGTGGATGCGCTTCGCCAGTTGGCTGAGCGTTGCGATGTTCTGACCTATGAGTTTGAAAATGTCGATGCTGACGGTTTGGATGCTGTCGTTAAGGATGGTCAGCTCCCTCAAGGGACAGACCTACTCCGTATTTCTCAAAATCGCATTTTTGAAAAGGATTTTCTCTCAAACAAGGCTCAAGTCACCGTTGCCCCCTACAAGGTCGTGACTTCAAGTCAAGATTTGGCAGATATCGATCTATCGAAAAACTATGTCCTTAAGACTACGACTGGTGGCTATGACGGACATGGTCAAAAGGTCATTCGTTCAGCAGAAGATTTGGAAGAGGCCTATGAACTAGCGGATTCAGCAGATTGCGTTTTAGAAGAATTCGTCAATTTCGACCTTGAAATTTCTGTCATTGTGTCAGGAAATGGCAAGGACGTGACAGTTTTCCCGGTTCAGGAAAATATCCACCGCAACAACATTCTTTCAAAAACCATTGTGCCAGCCCGCATTTCAGAAAGTCTAGCAGCCAAAGCAAAAACCATGGCAGTGCGAATTGCTGAACAGCTTAATTTGTCTGGAACTCTTTGCGTGGAAATGTTTGCGACGGCTGACGACATCATTGTCAACGAGATTGCCCCACGACCACACAACTCTGGGCACTACTCTATCGAAGCCTGCGACTTCTCCCAGTTTGATACCCACATTTTAGGTGTTCTGGGAGCATCATTGCCAGAAATTAAATTACATGCACCTGCCGTCATGCTCAATGTTCTCGGCCAGCATGTCGAGGCCGCTGAAAAATATGTCGCAGAAAATCCAAGCGCCCACCTCCACATGTATGGTAAAATAGAAGCGAAGCACAACCGCAAGATGGGGCATGTGACTTTGTTTAGTGATGTTCCGGATGAGGTTGAGGAATTATAGAAAGAGGTAAAACTTGTCTACAGATAGTGTTGAAAAAATTTTCAAATGTGAATATTTTGATGTGTTTGAATATGTTAATGATGTAAAAGTGCCATTTGATCTTGAAAAATGGATAAAAGGTATTGATATTTCAAAGTATTCGCAGAACTCTGTCGAATATTTAGATGATTATATAAGAGTTGAAGATATTAGTTATAAAGAAAGTTTTGATTTGTGGTTTTTTCAATTTTTACGAATCAGAGATAAAGATGTACCATTACTGTGTAAAAGAGAATCGGAAGCAGAAGAGTTATCTTTAAACGATGATGAATATGTAGCAGAACCGATGGTATGCTTATATGATTCTAAAAAGCATATTTTAATGGTTCAAAAGAATTCTCATAGTGTCAGTGCGGTTGGAATTGAAAAATATTTTCATAAGACTTTTACGGATAGTAAAATTAGGCTGGATAGAAAAATAGATTTCAAAGCTTTTGAAAAAGTAAAAAAAGCACAACAAGTTTCAAAAATTCGTTTTAGAATGAGTGAGGTTGATATTTTACAACGATTGGACATTTTCTCAAGATTGAAATCAAAACTAGGAAAAGCAATAGATTCAATGGGAGATATAGGGATTCCTTATTATGATATTACTTTATCAGTAGGGCGGTATAAAACAAAGGAATTAGATACGGATGAGAAAAACAATTTATTAGATGATATTTTGTTATTGAATGATGAATATAAGGATTATGTAGAGAGAGCTGATTTTACAGTAAGGAATGAGGGAGTTTCTGAATTCGTGAGTCTATTTGGTAATATTATACAGGATGAAATTACAATTAAACAAGAAAGAAAATTACCGATAAAATACGATGACGTGAAACATAAGATGGGAGATATCTATGAGAAGAGAAAATCGGAATTCTGATTTCTTTATAAAAATATTTCCATTCTTGATATCAGCTGTGGTTGCAATCATAGATTGTAAAATAAATTTTATTTATGCGGGTTCTAAAGGGATAGATACATTATTTTCAAATTTAATAAATGTATTTGCAATCATAGTGGGCGTTTTGATAGCACTTTTTGGTGTTTTGCCCTCTGTACATAGTTCATTAATTATGGAGAGAATTCGTGAATATGACGCTGAGAGTGATTTATTTTATTTTTGTAAGGAAACATTATTTTTGAATTTCTTGTCTTTGTGTTTCACAATACTTCTTGGATTCATACATTCAAACTTTAATTTAAACAATTATAATTATATTTTTTATATTTGGTTATTTGTAGTATGTTCAACTCTAATATCATCGTTTAAAACAATATTAATTTTATTAAAGATTTCTTTCTGGTCATCTAAAAAAAAGGAAGAAATTGAAAAATTAGACGAATCTGAGTCTCAAAAACTTAAAAATAAATATGTAGATAAGGAGAAACAATGATCAACCGTTACTCTCGCCCTGAGATGGCGAACATTTGGAGTGAAGAAAATAAATACCGTGCTTGGCTTGAGGTGGAAATCCTAGCTGACGAGGCATGGGCTGAGTTGGGGGAAATCCCTAAGGAAGATGTGGCTTTGATTCGTGAAAAAGCGGACTTTGACATCGACCGTATTTTGGAGATTGAGCAGGAAACTCGTCACGATGTGGTTGCCTTCACACGTGCGGTTTCTGAAACGCTTGGCGAAGAGCGCAAGTGGGTCCATTACGGTTTGACATCAACTGACGTGGTGGATACGGCTTACGGTTACCTCTACAAGCAGGCTAACGACATCATCCGTCGTGACCTTGAAAACTTTACTAATATCATCGCTGACAAGGCTAAGGAGCACAAGTTCACTATCATGATGGGGCGTACCCATGGTGTTCACGCTGAGCCGACAACCTTTGGTCTTAAATTGGCGACTTGGTACAGCGAAATGAAGCGCAATATCGAGCGTTTCGAGCATGCGGCTGCTGGTGTGGAAGCTGGTAAGATTTCTGGTGCGGTTGGGAACTTTGCCAACATCCCACCATTCGTAGAGCAATACGTCTGCGACAAATTGGGTATCCGTGCTCAAGAAATCTCTACACAGGTGCTTCCTCGTGACCTTCACGCTGAGTACTTTGCGGTTCTTGCCAGCATCGCTACTTCTATCGAGCGTATGGCGACTGAGATTCGTGGTTTGCAAAAATCAGAACAACGCGAAGTGGAAGAATTCTTTGCCAAAGGGCAAAAAGGTTCATCTGCTATGCCTCACAAACGCAACCCAATTGGTTCTGAAAATATGACTGGGCTTGCGCGTGTTATCCGTGGTCACATGATTACAGCCTATGAAAACGTTGCTCTCTGGCACGAACGCGACATTTCCCACTCATCAGCTGAGCGCATCATCACCCCAGATACGACCATCTTGATTGACTACATGCTCAACCGTTTTGGAAATATCGTCAAGAACTTGACGGTTTTCCCTGAAAACATGATCCGCAACATGAACTCAACGTTTGGTCTTATCTTTAGCCAACGTGCCATGTTGACCTTGATTGAAAAAGGGATGACCCGTGAGCAAGCCTATGACCTGGTGCAACCAAAAACAGCCTACTCTTGGGACAACCAAGTAGACTTTAAACCACTTCTTGAAGTAGATCCAGAAGTGACATCACGCCTCACACAAGAAGAAATCGACGAAATCTTCAACCCTCTTTACTACACCAAACGAGTGGATGATATTTTTGAACGTCTTGGTTTAGGATAATTAAAATAAAATCGAAGTTCTATTACTCTATTTACTGGAGTAGAAGAACTTCGGTTTTTCTTGTTTATTAAAGCTTTTTTGCTAAAAAGATTCCCAATATTTTAGTAAAATTTCAACTAATTTAATCGATCTTCATTGACATATAGAAAATACAGTTTTGATGGGATATAATAATCGGCTCTTTGTCAACTGTAGTGGGTTGAAGAAAAGCTAAGATCTAGAAAGGACGAAATTTGTCCTTTCTTTTTTGATATTGAGAGCGATAAAAATTCGTTTTTTGAAGTTTTCAAAGTTCCGAAATCCAAAGGCATTTCGTTTGATAAGTTTAACGAGATTATTGGTCGCTTCCAGTTTGGCGTTAGAATAGGGGAGTTGAAGGGCGTTGACGATTTTCTCTTTGTCCTTTAGAAAGGTTTTAAAGACAGTCTGAAAAAGAGGATGAACCTGCTTTAGATTGTCCTCAATAAGTCCGAAGAATTTGTCAGGTTCCTTGTTCTGAAAGTGAAAAAGCAAGAGTTGATAGAGATTGTAGTGGTGTTTCAAGTCTTCTGAATAGCTCAAAATCTTGTCTAGAATCTCTTTATTCGTTAAGTGCATACGAAAAGTAGGGCGATAAAATCGTTTATCACTCAGTTTACGACTATCCTGTTGAATGAGTTTCCAGTAGCGTTTGATGGCCTTGTATTCATGGGATTTTCGCTCAAATTGATTCATGATTTGGACACGGACACGACTCATAGCACGGCTTAGATGTTGGACAATGTGAAAGCGGTCAAGAACGATTTTAGCGTTAGGAAAAAGTTTACTGGCAATATCGTAGTAAGGGCTAAACATATCCATCGTAATGATTTTCACCTGACAACGAACAGCTCGCTCGTAGCGCAGAAAGTGATTTCGGATGATAGCCTGTGTTCTGCCTTCAAGAACAGTGATAATGTTGAGCTTGTCAAAATCTTGTGCAATAAAGCTCATCTTTCCCTTTGTAAAAGCGTACTCGTCCCAGGACATAATCTCAGGGAGGTAAGAAAAATCAGACTTAAAATGGAAGTCATTGAGCTTACGAATGACAGTTGAAGTTGAAATAGCCAGCTGATGAGCAATATCGGTCATAGAAGTCTTTTCAATCAGCTTTTGCGCAATCTTTTGGTTGATGATACGAGGAATTTGATGATTCTTCTTGACGAGTGAGGTCTCGGCGACCATCACCTTCGAGCAATGATAGCACTTGAAACGACGCTTTTTCAGAAGAATTCTAGTAGGCATACCAGTCGTTTTGAGGTAAGGAATCTTAGACGGCTTTTGAAAGTCATATTTTTTCATTTGACTTCCACAATAAGGACAAGATGGAGCATCGTAGTCTAGTTTGGCGATGATTTCTTTGTGTGTATCCCTATTGATGATATCCATAAATTGGATATTAGGGTCTTTGATATCGAGTAGTTTTGTGATAAAATGTAATTGTTCCATATGATTCTTTCTAATGAGTTGTTTGATCGCTTTTCATTATAGGTCATATGGGACTTTTTTTCTACACAAAAAAGGCTCCATAATATCCATAGGGGGTTACCCACTACAAATATTATAGAGCCTAATAATCATAGAAAAAAGCCCAAGCAAGGCTCAGGCTTTCTTCTTAGTGATCACGGTCACATGAAATGAATTTGATTTTGTAGTAATCCGCTCGTTTATAAGTTTCGCTGTAAGCGAGAACCTGACCAGTAGACTCTAATTTAGTAGTCTTTGTTTGTAAAACGCTAGGGAATTGTTCATCGACTCCGAGGACCGAAGCCGCATGTTCTGGAGTTGGAAATGCTATTTCATTGATTTCTTCAAAATGTTCATCATTCATGTGGATGTGATAATCCAATTTGAAACGGTTATAGATAGAGCTATAATATTCAAGATTTGGATAATTTGCGTTGATGTATTGTTCTGGAATATAAGATGTGTGATAGATGTATACGACACCATTTGTTTCGCGTACACGTTCAATCTTGTAGTAGAATTGGTTACCGCGTAGTCCAAGTTTTTCTAAGTAGCTTAGTTTGTTTCCACGCTCAATAGAAAGGACGGTCACTTTATCATCTTTAGTTTCAAAAACTTCTACATCAGAAAACTCTACGAGTTTGTGTTTGCGTGCGCGTGAAACGAATGTACCCTTTCCTTGTTGGCGGACAATATAGCCATCTTTGGCAAGGTCGTTTAAGGCGCGGACAACTGTGATAGAACTTACATCATACATAGCGATTAATTCAGCTTCAGTGTAAAATTTATCTCCACTAGCGAATTGGCCAGAAATGATTTTGTTCTTTAACTCATCTTTTATATATTGATACTTTGGAATTGCCATAATTTCACCTCGATTTTCCTTCTCCGTTAAAGATTTTACCATAAAACCGGAAAGAATAGTAGTCTTTTGAATAAAAAAATTAGAATAATAGGCTATAAGGTTAATTTACATAAAAAATAGGAGGTTTTATACATTTTTATACATGTCACCTGTTTGAAGCTATATGTCTGTAAATTTTATATCTTTATAAGTTTTTTGTGTAAAAGTTGGTGAAAAATGAAAAAAATTGTGAAAAGCTATTGACAAATGTAGTATATTGAGTTATATTCAATATATCAATAAATGAAAGCGTAAACTTAAAATGTCAAAAAGTAAGAATATGACACGATTTGAGATACGAGATGATTTCTATCTCGATGGAAAATCATTTAAGATTTTATCTGGCGCCATTCATTATTTTAGGGTTCCTCCAGAAGATTGGTATCATTCACTCTACAACTTGAAAGCTCTTGGCTTTAATACGGTAGAGACTTATGTAGCTTGGAATTTGCATGAGTCTCGTGAGGGTGAGTTTCACTTTGAAGGAGCTTTGGATTTGGAGCGGTTTCTTCAGACAGCACAAGATTTGGGTCTCTACGCTATCGTTCGTCCTTCACCCTTCATCTGTGCGGAGTGGGAATTCGGTGGTTTACCAGCTTGGCTTTTAACCAAAGATATGAGGATTCGTTCCTCAGACCCAGCCTATATTGAGGCTGTCGGTCGCTACTATGACCAGCTCTTGTCACGATTGGTTCCACATTTGTTGGACAATGGTGGCAATATCCTTATGATGCAGGTTGAAAATGAGTATGGTTCTTATGGAGAAGATAAGGCTTATCTGAGAGCAATTCGACAGCTAATGGAAGAACGTGGCGTAACCTGTCCCCTCTTTACATCAGATGGTCCATGGCGAGCTACTCTGAAAGCTGGAACCTTAATCGAAGATGACCTCTTTGTGACAGGCAACTTTGGTTCTAAGGCGCTTTACAACTTTTCACAGATGCAGGAATTCTTTGATGAACATGGCAAAAAATGGCCACTCATGTGTATGGAGTTCTGGGATGGCTGGTTTAATCGTTGGAAAGAACCGATTATCACACGGGATTCAAAAGAGTTGGCAGATGCAGTTCGAGAGGTTTTGGAACAAGGCTCTATCAATCTTTACATGTTCCACGGTGGTACAAACTTTGGTTTCATGAATGGTTGTTCGGCTCGAGGGACCCTGGACTTGCCACAAGTTACATCTTATGATTACGATGCCCTTCTAGATGAGGAAGGAAATCCGACTGCCAAATACTTGGCAGTCAAGAAGATGATGGCAACACATTTTCCAGAGTATCCGCAGTTAGAACCACTCTACAAAGAGAGTATGGAGTTGGACGCTATTCCACTAGTTGAAAAAGTTTCCTTGTTTGAAACCTTGGATAGTCTGTCAAGTCCTGTAGAAAGCCTTTATCCTAAAAAAATGGAGGAGTTGGGACAAAGCTATGGCTATCTACTCTATCGAACAGAAACAAACTGGGATGCAGAAGAAGAAAGACTTCGTATCATTGATGGTCGAGATAGGGCTCAGCTTTATGTCGATGGTCAATGGGTCAAAACCCAATATCAGACAGAGATTGGGGAAGATATTTTTTATCAAGGTGAAAAGAAAGCGCTGTCTAGATTGGATATCTTGGTAGAAAATATGGGACGTGTCAACTATGGACATAAGTTCTTAGCAGATACGCAACGTAAGGGAATTCGGACAGGGGTTTGTAAGGATTTGCATTTCTTACTAAACTGGAAACACTATCCACTTCCTCTAGACAATCCTGAGAACATTGATTTTTCAAAAGGATGGACAGAAGGACAACCAGCCTTTTACGCTTATGACTTTACAGTCGAAGAGCCAAAAGATACTTACCTAGACTTGTCTGAGTTTGGTAAGGGAGTTGCCTTTGTCAATGGGCAGAATCTAGGACGTTTTTGGAACGTCGGCCCAACCCTCTCGCTTTATATCCCTCATAGTTATCTTAAGGAAGGTGCCAACCGCATCATTATCTTTGAGACAGAGGGTGAATATAAAGAAGAGATTCATTTAACTCGCAAACCTACACTAAAACATATAAAGGGGGAAAATTTATGACAATTGTAGGATGCCGTATCGATGGACGTTTGATCCACGGACAAGTAGCCAATCTTTGGGCTGGAAAACTAAATGTTTCACGTATTATGGTTGTAGATGACGAAGTTGTCAATAACGACGTTGAAAAGAGTGGTTTGAAACTTGCGACACCACCAGGTGTAAAATTGAGTATTTTGCCAATTGAAAAAGCGGCAGCCAATATTCTTGCTGGTAAATACGATAGCCAACGTCTCTTTATCGTGGCTCGTAAACCAGACCGCTTCCTTGGCTTGGTCGAAGCAGGTGTACCACTTGAAACCCTTAATGTTGGGAATATGTCTCAAACACCAGAAACTCGCCCCATCACACGTTCTATCAACGTAGTAGACAAGGATGTGGAAGACTTCCACAAATTGGCAGAAAAAGGTGTTAAACTTACTGCTCAAATGGTTCCAAATGATCCAATTTCAGACTTTTTGAGCTTATTAAAATAGGAAAAAATTTTTAGGAGGTCATTGTTATGATACAATGGTGGCAAATTTTACTTCTCACTTTGTACTCAGCTTATCAAATCTGTGATGAGTTGACGATCGTTTCATCTGCAGGTTCCCCTGTATTTGCTGGTTTCATTACTGGTTTAATCATGGGAGATGTGACTACTGGTCTACTTATCGGTGGTAACTTGCAACTGTTCGTTCTTGGGGTTGGTACCTTCGGTGGTGCTTCTCGTATCGACGCTACTTCTGGTGCGGTTCTTGCGACAGCCTTCTCTGTTTCACAAGGAATTGATACAGCACTGGCGATTACAACAATCGCTGTGCCAGTAGCAACTCTCTTGACTTACTTCGACGTTCTTGGACGTATGACAACTACTTTCTTTGCTCACCGTGTGGATGCTGCAATCGAACGCTTTGACTATAAAGGTATTGAACGCAACTACCTACTTGGTGCGATTCCTTGGGCTCTATCTCGTGCCCTTCCAGTCTTCTTTGCGCTTGCCTTTGGTGGTGAATTTGTACAACACGTAGTAGATTTCGTTACAAAATACCAATGGGTTGCAGATGGTTTGACACTCGCAGGACGTATGCTTCCAGGTCTTGGATTTGCAATCTTGCTTCGTTACCTTCCAGTTAAACGTAACCTTCACTACCTTGCAATGGGATTTGGTTTGACAGCTATGTTGACTGTTCTTTACTCATATGTAACAGGTCTTGGTGGAGCTGTTGCAGGTGTTATCGGTACTCTACCTAAAGATGTTGCTGAAAAAATTGGTTTCGTGAACAACTTCAAAGGATTGTCTATGATTGGTATTTCTATCGTAGGTATCTTCCTTGCAGTGCTTCACTTCAAAAATAGCCAAAAAGTAGCTGTGGCAGCACCTTCTACACCATCAGAAAGTGGGGAAATCGAAGATGACGAATTCTAATTACAAACTTACAAAAGAAGATTTTAATCAAATCAACAAACGTAGCTTGTTTACTTTCCAATTAGGTTGGAACTACGAACGTATGCAAGCTTCTGGTTACCTTTACATGATCTTGCCTCAATTGCGTAAAATGTATGGAGATGGAACTCCTGAATTGAAAGAAATGATGAAAGTTCATACTCAATTCTTCAATACTTCACCATTCTTCCACACCATTATCGCTGGTTTTGATCTTGCCATGGAAGAAAAAGATGGTGTAGGTTCAAAAGATGCCGTTAATGGTATCAAGACAGGTTTGATGGGACCATTCGCTCCTCTTGGAGATACAATCTTTGGTTCACTTGTACCTGCTATCATGGGATCTATCGCAGCAACTATGGCTATCGGTGGTCAACCTTGGGGTATCTTCCTTTGGATCGCAGTTGCAGTTGCTTATGACATCTTCCGTTGGAAACAGTTGGAATTTGCCTACAAAGAAGGGGTTAACCTTATCAACAACATGCAAAGTACCTTGACAGCTTTGATTGACGCTGCATCTGTACTTGGTGTCTTCATGATGGGTGCTCTTGTAGCAACAATGATCAACTTTGAAATTTCTTACAAATGGGCAATCGGTGAGAAGATGATTGACTTCCAAGACATCTTGAACCAAATCTTCCCACGATTGCTTCCAGCAATCTTTACTGCCTTTATCTTCTGGTTGCTTGGTAAGAAAGGTATGAACTCTACTAAAGCTATCGGTATTATTATCGTACTTGCTTTGGCTCTTTCTGCCTTTGGTAAATTTGTACTTGGAATGGGCGCATAATTTATGGCTAAATCATTAATTTTGGTGAGTCATGGTCGCTTCTGTGAGGAGCTTAAAGGCAGCACTGAAATGATTATGGGTCCACAAGACAATATTCATACAGTAGCTCTTCTTCCAGAAGATGGCCCAGAAGAATTTACTGCAAAATTTGAAGCTGCTATTGAAGGTTTGGATGATTTCCTAGTCTTTGCGGATCTTCTCGGTGGAACACCATGTAACGTGGTCAGTCGTTTGATTATGGAAGGTCGCGACATTGAACTCTACGCAGGGATGAATCTGCCAATGGTGATTGAATTTATCAATGCGAGCCTTACAGGTGCAGATGCGGACTATAAGAGCCGTGCTGCAGAAAGTATTGTGAAAGTTAATGACCTGTTAGCGGGCTTCGATGATGACGAAGATGAATAATACTCTTTGAAAATCTCTTCAAACCACGTCAATGTCGCCTTGCCGTAGATATATGTTACTGACTTCGTCAGTTCTATCTGCAACCTCAAAGCAGTGCTTTGAGCAGCCTGCGGCTGGCTTCCTAGTTTGCTCTTTGATTTTCATTGAGTATACGATGTGACAACGTGAAAATCACAGGGAAAATAGGCGATAGGAGGATGGAGCGATGCTCCGACGATAATCGGTCTTTTTCCCAAAGATTTTAGTTGGAACTCGATTCAATTCATGTGACAACGTGAAAATCGTTAGAGCATCTTATATAGAATATACATGGGAATGGGGCTTACTCCTATTCCCATCTTTAATAGAAAAAGAGGAATTCAATGCTACATTATACAAAAGAAGACTTGCTCGAATTGGGTGCAGAAATCACTACACGTGAAATCTACCAACAGCCTGATGTATGGAAAGAAGCTTTTGAATCTTATCAAGCAAAACGTGAAGAAATTGCAGCCTTCCTACAAGGGATTGCTGATAAACATGACTATATCAAGGTAATCTTGACAGGTGCGGGGACTTCTGCCTATGTAGGAGATACCTTGGTGCCTTACTTTAAGGAAGTATATGACGAACGCAAATGGAATTTCAATGCTATTGCGACAACAGATATCGTTGCCAATCCAGAAACCTATTTGAAAAAAGATGTGGCGACTGTCCTTGTATCTTTTGCTCGTAGTGGGAACTCGCCTGAAAGTGTGGCGACTGTTGATTTGGTCAAGGCCTTGGTGGATGAGCTTTACCAAGTGACGATTACTTGTGCAGCGGACGGTAAGTTGGCTCTTCAAGCTCATGGAGATGACCGCAATCTCTTGCTTTTGCAACCAGCTGCCTCTAATGATGCTGGATTTGCCATGACTTCTAGCTTTACGTCTATGATGTTGACAGCTCTCTTGGTTTTTGATCCTACAGAATTTGCTGTGAAAGCTGAACGTTTTGAAGTTGTATCTAGTCTTGCTCGTAAAATTCTAGACAATGCAGAAGATGTCAAAGAACTTGTTGACCTAGACTTTAACCGTGTCATCTATCTAGGCGCTGGTCCTTTCTTTGGTCTTGCTCATGAAGCTCAGCTCAAGATTTTGGAATTGACAGCTGGCCAAGTTGCGACCATGTATGAAAGTCCAGTTGGCTTCCGTCACGGTCCAAAATCACTGATCAACGAAGATACAGTTGTTTTGGTTTTTGGTACAACGACAGACTATACTCGCAAGTACGACTTGGACTTGGTTCGTGAAGTTGCGGGTGATCAGATTGCTCGTCGTGTTGTGCTTTTGAGTGATCAAGCCTTTGGTCTTGAAAATGTCAAAGAAGTGGCACTTGGTTGTGGAGGTGTTTTGAATGATATTTACCGTGTCTTCCCTTACATCGTTTATGCCCAACTCTTTGCCCTATTGACTTCACTCAAGGTAGAAAATAAACCTGATACACCGTCTCCTACAGGTACAGTAAACCGTGTGGTACAAGGTGTGATTATTCACGAATACCAAAAGTAAGACAGTGTTTATAAATTCTTGACAAGAGGATTTGTAAATCATACAAGTAAACCATAGATTGTCAGTAGGCTTTCTATGGTTTGTTTGCTTGATAGAAATAGTAAAAGGAGAACAGAATGAAAGCATACACAGAGTGTGTATTTGGAAATGTTGAGGGACAAGATGTCTTGGCCTATCAATTTGAAACTGACGGCGGCTACCAGCTTGAAGTTATGACCTATGGTGCGACCATCTTGCGCTATGTAACGCCTGACAAGGCTGGAAATTTTGCCAATGTTATCTTGGGATTTGATGACTTTGACAGCTATGTAGGCAATAGTCCTAAGCATGGAGCGAGCGTAGGTCCAGTAGCAGGGCGTATTGCAGGTGCGACATTTGAGCTTAATGGCAAGACCTATGACCTTGAAGTCAACAATGCTAGCAACTGTAACCATAGTGGTTCAACTGGTTGGGATTCCAGCTTGTTTGAACTAGTTGAAGTGAGCGACCATGGTCTGACCCTCTATACAGAGCGTACAGATGGGACAGGAGGATTCCCTGGTAATCTCAAGATTTGGATTAGTTATCACTTTGAAGAAACTGGTGCCTATGAAATTAGCTACAAGGTAACAACCGATCAGGATACGCTGGTCAATCCAACCAACCACAGCTATTTTAACTTGTCTGGTGATTTCACGCAGACGATTGACCGTCATGTCTTCCAGCTAAATACAGAGGGCATTTACCCAATTGCTCCCGACGGTGTTCCTGCCAAAACTCCAGATGCTACTTGTGATGTGGTCAAACACATCTACAATGGTGCCTTGTTGAAGGATATCTTTGCAGAAGAAGATGAGCAAATCCAGCTGGTGTCTGGTTTGGACCATCCATTTGCCCTTCCTGCAGGTCATGACAATGCTGGTTTCCTTTATGACCAAAACTCAGGTCGCTTTCTGCTTTTCAAGACAGAAGCTCCCTGCTTTGTAGTCTACACAGCAAACTTTGTGGATGAGAGTGTACTTGTGGCTGGTCAGCCAATGGTGCAGCACAATGGGATTGCCCTTGAAGCGCAAGCTTTGCCAGATGCCATTCACAGTGACCTCAAAGACCAAGTCATTCTTAAAGCCGGTCAAACCTTCACTAGTAAGACACGTTATGAGCTTGTTGTGAAATAAAGGATGAAGATTCTACTTTTCGGGGTGAGTTTTATTTACCTCATGACATTGGTAGAAACGGGCAAAGAATAGGAAAATATGATATAATTTAATATCGAAAATACCTGTCCTATCTAAAGGATAAAAGGAGAAAAAGATGAAGAAAATTGTATTTGCTAGTGCCTTGGCTTTGACCTTGGCAGGAGCAGTTTTGACAACTGATGTTTTTGCGAATGACAGACTGGTGACAACACAATCTATTAATGGTAAAAATGAAAATGTATTGACCTCAGAGGTGCTAAAACCTTCTAGTGGCAACGTTTTGGTTGGAATCAAGGGAGAATTTTTGACTCCAAATAAACAAGCTATTTTGGATGCAATCAATAAGATTCGTAAGGAAGCAGCTGATGAAGGTTTGGTAGATAAGTATGTCCCTATTAAATGGTCTACTGATCTTGAGAAAACTGCTTTTGTACGCGCTACTGAAGTGTCAGTAGCTCTGAAACCTGAGCGTCTTTCTACTAAAGAAATCTGGACTGCTTTTCCATCTAGTAATAGTATAAGAGGAGAAGCTTTAGATGTGAACTATGAAGGTTTTCTAAAAGCAATTGAAAACTGGCATGCTGAGAGGGAGAATTATGTAGCTAAAAAGAAGGGTGGGACCTCTAAAGAATTTACAGGTTATTATGAGGTTTTGATCAATTCTAAATTTACCTATGTGGGTCTCGCCGCCTTTAAAAACGCAGCTAGCTCTCAGCAAGTAGCGACGATTTCTTTAGCTTTAGGTGATGATTCTTCTTCAGAGGAATTGGCTGGTGGATATGGCTCTGCTATTCAGTATACAGAAGTGACTGCCTCAAACCTTTCAACCGTTAAAAGTAAAGCTACAGTTGTAGAAAAATCGTTGAAAGATTTTAGAACATCTACATCTAGTCAGTCTGGCTGGGTACAATCTAATGGTAAATGGTATTTTTACGAGTCTGGTGATGTGAAGACAGGCTGGGTGAAAACGGGTGGCAAATGGTACTACTTGAATGATTTAGGTGTCATGCAGACTGGATTTGTAGAAGTTGATGGTGCATGGTATTTCCTTGATAGTTCAGGCGCGATGTTTACAGGCTGGGGAACAGATGGTAGTAGATGGTTCTACTTTGATGGCTCAGGAGCTATGAAGACAGGCTGGTACAAGGAAAATGGTACTTGGTATTATCTGGATCAATCAGGTGTCATGAAGACAGGTTGGTTTAAAGTAGGCAAGTACTGGTACTATGCATATGGTTCAGGAGCTTTGGCAGTCAGCACAACAACACCAGATGGTTACCGTGTAAATGGTAATGGTGAATGGGTTAACTAGGCTGAAAATAGCAAGTCATAGGTAAAGTATTCATCTTACTTAGCAAAAAGAATGAACGATAAGAAAGAGGTTGATGGCGAACATTGACCTCTTTTTGTTAGAATAGAGGCTTCGAGTTGTCTGGCTTGACTTTCTTGATGGGAATTATATAACGGATGTAATAAAATCGATTACAACTGGAAAAGAGGACCATTTATGACCTATGAATACAAGAGCCACATTTATTTAGCAGAGGCAGTTTTAAATGTAAAGGATTTGGTCAGTCAAACAGCCTTTTATCAGCAAATCATTGGTTTAGAAATCTTATCTCAAACGTATACAGAGGCCATTCTAGGAAGCGGTGGAAAAGCCTTGGTACACTTGATTCAAGTACAAGAGAGTGGTGACGTAAGGGAACATTATGGTCTTTACCATCTGGCTATTCTCTTGCCGACACGTAAGGCTTTGGCTGATGTCTTGAAACATCTGATAGACTTACAGATTCCTCTTGTCGGGGGTGCAGACCATGGTTACAGTGAGGCCCTTTACTTGGAGGACTTAGAGGGAAATGGCATTGAACTCTATCGAGATAAGCCGGTTTCCACATGGGATATTCGAGAAGATGGACGTATTATCGGAGTGACTGAGGCTCTTGAAGCGCAGGATATCTATAAGTTGGGGGGAAGAGTAGAGCTCTTTATCCTAGCAGAAGGTACGAGAATGGGGCATATCCATTTGTCCGTCAAGGATAGTCGAAAGTCCAGCCAGTTTTATCAAAAGGTGTTAGGGCTAGAGGATAAATTCAGTGTACCTAGTGCTAGTTGGATTGCAGCTGGGGGCTACCATCATCATTTAGCAGTCAACGAATGGGGAGGAAAAGGTCTGGCTCCGCGTAAGCAAGGCTTACCAGGTTTGGCCTACTATGTCATCGAAGTCGCACATAAAGAAGAACTGTTAACGATTGCCCAGCGAGCACAAGAAGTTGATGGATCAATCAAGTGGCTGACATCGAGCCAGTTGGAAATCACAGACCCAGATGGAATCGTGACTCGTGTTCGCTTAGATAGATAAAACTAGGAATTTTTATCAAGTTATCAGCATAGGTAATTTGCCTTTTGAAAAGTCTTTGATAACAGAACTGCGTGAGCTAGATAGGCGATAATTTTGACAAAGGAGCTGATTAGAGATATAATGAAGAAAAATCGAGCAAGGAAAAAGAAATGACAAACTCAAAGTATATTACTCGTTTGAAACGTTCAGAGGGTCAGTTGCGTGGGATTCAAAAGATGATTGAAGAAGATCGTGACTGTGCTGATATTGTTACGCAACTAACAGCCGTGAAATCTAGTGTAGAGCGCGTGATTGAGATGATAATTACCGAAAACCTTACTGAATGCATCAACCAGCCGCTAGATGATCCTGAAGCTCAAAAGGAACGCCTAGAAAAGGCTATCCGCTACTTGGTTAGACGGAAATAAATGGATGAGAGTTGCAAAGATCTCTGCTATTAGAATAGTTGAATGTGAATCAAGAGAGGCTGGAAAAAGTCTTTCAAATAAGAAAAACGCATAGTATCAGGTGTTGAAAGCTTGATACTATGCGTTTTGTTATGTAGAGACTTATACTCTTCGAAAATCTCTTCAAACCACTTCAGCTTCACCTTGCCGTAGAAATATGTTCCTGACTTTGTCAGTCTTATCTACAACCCCAAAACAGTGTTTTGAGCAGTCTGCGGCTAGCTTTCTAGTTTGCACTTTGATTTTCATTGAGTATTACTTCATTTTCTCCTGAAATTGAGTTTTTGCCCAGCTCCTCTTGATTATTCTACTTGACCGGGCCAAGCATTCATACCACCTTCTACATTGGTAACGGTGAGGCCTTGGGCGCTGAGAAATTGGCAGGCAGAGGCAGAACGCACTCCACCTTGACAGATGACATGGTATTCATGGTCAGGTTTGAGTTCTTTGTATCCTTGTTCCAAGGTACTTAACGGAAGATTTTTGGCACCTGGTGCATGTCCTGCTTGGAATTCATGTGCTTCACGGACATCGATAAGCTCTAAATTTTCATTTTGATATTTTTCATAAAAGTCAGCCATACTGATACTAGTTTCCATATTCTACTCCTTCTGGCTTAGCCGTTTTGTATAGTGAATAAGCGCCGTCAAGGTTTTGGACGGTAAATCCTGCTTGTTTGAGGATACGCTCTGCGATATAGCTGCGCAAACCACTGTGGCAGCTAACGATGTAGGCTTGGTTCTTGTCCAGTTCGTCCAAGCGTTCCCGTAGTTCGTTTAGGGGGATGTGTATAGTGTCTACCTTAAGTCGACCACTTTGAAGTTCGCCACTTGTCCGTACATCAAGGAATTTCTTACCTTTAGCCAGTTCGTATTCGAGCTGATACCATTGAATATTGTCGCTGAGACCTTCGATAAGGTTCAAGGCTGCGTAGCCCAGCATATTGACGGGATCCTTGGCAGAGCCAAATGGTGGCGCATAGGTGAACTCCAATTCTGGTAAGTCAAAGACGGTGAGATTTCCCTTGATAGCAGTTGCTAGGATATCGATTCGCTTGTCAACACCTTTCTTCCCAACTCCTTGGGCACCGTAGATTTTTCCAGTGGTTGGGTCAAAGAGGAGCTTCAAGGTCATATCAGTAGCGCCTGGATAATAACCAGAGTGGTCTTTCCCACTGACATGAAGGGCCTTGTAAGGAAGTTGATTCATGCTAAGGATACGCTCGCTGAGACCAGTCGAAGCAACTGTCATATCAAAGGCACGAACGATAGCAGTGCCGATACTGCCCTTGTTTGTACGTTCTAGTCCTGCGATGACGTCTGCCACTTGGCGTCCCTGACGATTGGCAGGAGAAGCGAGAGAGATGAGAGCGTCTTGGCCCGTAATCTCTTGCTTGACGACGATGGAATCCCCAACTGCAAAAATATCTTTTTGACTGGTTTCGTAATGTTCATCTACAAGAATCCCACCTCTAAGTCCCAGTTCAATCCCCGCAGTTTTGGCCAGTCCGTTTTCAGGTTCAACACCGACAGAAAGGATGGTGAGGTCAGAAGTGATCTTTTGACCGTTTTCGAGAACGATGACTTTTCCTTGCTCTTCAAATCGAGTCGCAGACTGAGAAGTGATAACGCGAACGCCGTTTTTAACCAATTCTTCCTGGACAAAGGCTGCCATTTCTTGATCTAATGATGGTAAAACATGGGGTGCTTTCTCAACAATAGTAACTTGCAATCCACGTTTCGCCAGGTTTTCAGCCATTTCAAGTCCGATAAAGCCTGCACCGATAACGACAGCTTCTTTTGGATGATTGTCCAAGGCTGCCATAATTTCATCGAGATCGGGAACGTTGCGAAGCGTGTAGGTATTTTTAGTTTCTGCCAAACCCTCAATGGCAGGAACAAATGGTTTAGCTCCTGGGGAGAGGATCAACTTGTTGTAGCTTTCTGTGAATTCCTGCCCATCATGTCGTACCGTCACAGTGTGTTCTTCTGGCGAAATCTGGATGACCTCGTGAAATGGTCGCACATCGAGATTAAAGCGTGCCTTGAGACTTTCAGGAGTTTGGACCAATAAACTATCACGGTTTGCAATTTCTCCTGAAACATAGTAAGGAAGCCCGCAGTTTGCAAAGGAAACAAAGGGACCTTTCTCAAAAATAGTGATTTCAGCGTCTTCCATGAGACGTCTGAGACGGGTTGCTGCTGACATTCCGCCTGCAACTCCCCCGACAATGATAATTTTCATTGATTTTCTCCTTTATGCTTCTAGATGACTTTTCCTGTCCAAGAGCTCATACCGCCTCGGACATTGATGACATCGTAGCCTTTTTTCTTTAGCTTTTTAGCAGCCATCTTACTACGCACACCAGAATGACAAATGACATAAAGTGTTTCTTTTGTTGTTGGTGTGTAGGAACCAATTTCGGTCAGAGGAACATTCTTGGCATTTTTGATATGACCTCTACGAAATTCCATTGGCGTCCGAACATCTAGTAGCTGAATTGGTTCCTTGAGTTTAGCTTCTAACTCGCTGGTAGAAATACTGTCAATTTTTGTAAATAAGTGAAACATAGGCACCTCCAAATATACCCTTATGGGGTATATTAAACCATGAAGTCAAGCTTTTGTCAAGCAAGTTGTTTTGACTTGGTGGAGATTGGTTGCGATTGTATTGTTTTTCTCCTCAGTTCCTCAGCTTCCTCCTTGACACTCGGTCAGCTTTTGATACAATAGTACAAAATTAGAGGAGGTAGGTTATGATTCAGAAACATGCGATTCCCATTTTAGAGTTTGATGACAATCCTCAGGCGGTCATCATGCCTGATCACGAGGGGCTGGACTTGCACTTGCCCAAGAAGTGTGTCTATGCTTTTTTAGGTGAGGAGATTGACCGCTATGCGAGGGAAGTAGGGGCGGACTGTGTCGGTGAGTTCATTTCTGCCACCAAGACCTATCCGGTCTATGTTATCGACTACAAGGGTGAAGAAATTTGTCTGGTTCAGGCTCCTGTGGGGTCAGCTCCAGCGGCCCAGTTTATGGATTGGTTGATTGGATATGGTGTGGAGCAGATTATTTCCACTGGAACCTGTGGTGTGCTGGCTGATATAGAGGAAAACGCCTTTCTAGTCCCTGTTCGCGCTCTGCGAGATGAAGGAGCTAGTTATCACTATGTGGGACCTTCTCGTTATATGGAAATTCAGCCAGAGGCTATTGCTGCTATTGAGCGAGTTTTGGAAGTCAGAGGGATTCCCTATGAAGAAGTCATGACCTGGACGACAGATGGTTTTTACCGAGAAACGGCTGAAAAGGTGGCTTATCGCAAGGAAGAGGGCTGTGCTGTTGTGGAGATGGAGTGTTCTGCACTTGCGGCAGTAGCGCAATTGCGTGGGGTCCTCTGGGGAGAGTTGTTGTTTACAGCTGATTCTCTAGCGGACTTGGACCAGTACGACAGTCGTGACTGGGGTTCAGAAGCTTTCGAAAAGGCCTTGGAACTCTGCCTTGAAATTGCCTTTCAGATCTAGCTACTCTCCTTCTTTTTATGGTACAATGGATGTATGTTATTCAAATTATTTGTGAAAAAACTTGAAAGAGTCTTTGGTGGACTTTCGCCAGCACGTCGGATTTTTTTAAGTTTCGCTGGAGTTATTTTGGTAGGCTCTCTCCTTTTGAGCTTACCTTTTGTTCAGGTAAGTGGTTCTCAAGCCACTTATTTTGACCATCTTTTTACGACGGTGTCCATGGTCTGTGTGACTGGCCTTTTTACGCAACCAGTGGCTACGACCTATAATGTCTGGGGGCAGTTGATTTGTATGCTCTTGATACAGATTGGTGGTTTGGGGCTCATGACTTTTATCGGGGTCTTTTATATTCAGGGGAAGCAAAAGCTCAGTCTTCGCAGTCGTGAAACCATTCAGGAGAGCTTCAGTTACGGGGAGACTCGGTCGCTGAAGGCCTTTATGCGCTCCATCTTTTTGACGACTTTTCTGGTGGAGGGCTTGGGTGCCTTCCTGCTAAGTTTTCGTTTTATTCCTGAGTTTGGCTGGGGACGGGGTATTTTTACCTCTATCTTCTTAGCTATTTCAGCCTTTTGTAATGCTGGTTTTGATAATTTCGGCAGTAGCAGTTTAGTGGCTTTTCAGACGGATCCCTTGATCAATCTGGTCATTGCTGGCTTGATTATCACGGGTGGTCTGGGATTTATGGTCTGGTTTGACTTGGCAACCCAGTTTGACAAGAAGAAAAAGCGCCGTCTACGTTTCCACACCAAGCTAGTCCTCTTCTTGACTGCAGGGATTTTGCTGTTTGGGACAGTATCCACACTCTTTACGGAGTGGTACAATCCTGGAACGATTGGCAATCTCAGTGTCCCAGAGAAAGTGCTGGTTAGCTTTTTCCAAACCGTCAGCATGAGAACGGCCGGTTTTGCTTCTATTGACTATACTCAAGCTCGGCCTGTGACCTTGTTTATCTATATCCTACAGATGTTTCTCGGAGGAGCGCCTGGAGGAACGGCTGGGGGGCTCAAGATTACGACTTTCTTTGTCTTATTGGTCTTTGCGCGTAGTGAATTGCTGGGCTTACCTCATGCTAATGTTGCGCAGAGAACCATTGAGGCTCGAACAGTCCAAAAATCCTTTAGTGTCTTCATTATCTTTTTGATGACCTTCTTGTTGGGCTTGATGTTGTTGGGAATTACGGCAGAAGGAACACCGCGATTTATCTACCTCATGTTTGAGACCATTTCAGCTCTTGCGACAGTTGGGGTAACGGCAAATCTGACGCCAGAACTGGGCAAGCTAGCTCTCAGCATTGTCATGGTGCTCATGTTTATTGGCCGTATCGGTCCCTTGACCTTGCTGGTTAGTCTAGCGGATTACCAGCCTGATAAGAAAGATTTGATTCAGTATATGAAAGCAGATATTAGTATTGGATAAGAAAGGAAGAATGATGTCAGATCGTACGATTGGAATTTTAGGTTTGGGGATTTTCGGGAGTAGTGTCCTGACAGCCCTAGCCAAGCAAGATATGAATATTATTGCCATTGACGACCACGCCGAGCGTATCAATCAATTTGAGCCTGTTTTGGCGCGTGGAGTTGTGGGCGATATTACAGATGAGGAGCTCCTCAGAACCGCAGGAATTGATACCTGTGATACGGTTGTAGTCGCAACAGGGGAAAATCTGGAGTCTAGTGTGCTTGCAGTTATGCATTGTAAGAGTCTAGGTGTACCAAGGGTTATTGCCAAGGTCAAAAGCCAGACAGCTAAGAAGGTGCTGGAAAAAATTGGTGCCGACTCGGTGATCTCGCCAGAATATGAAATGGGGCAGTCTCTAGCGCAGACCATTCTCTTTCATAATAATGTTGATGTCTTTCAGTTGGATAAAAATGTGTCTATCGTAGAGATGAAAATTCCGAGTGTTTGGGCAGGTCAAAGCCTGAGCCAGCTAGATTTGCGTGGCAAATACAACCTCAATGTCCTAGGATTTCGTGAACAGGAAAATTCACCGCTGGATGTCCAATTTGGCCCTAATGACCTCTTGAGGGCAGATGCCTATATCTTGGCGGTCATTAATAACCAGTATCTAGATGACTTGGCAGAATTAAATTCGTAAGGAGGGAGCACCCCCTCTTTTTTGATGTCCTAGATAGCAAATAGAGGCAGAACACCTTGTATTCCAGTAAAAGTCCTTCAAAAACTGGACTTTATGGTAGAATAGAAAGAAGTGACAAGAGAGAGTAATACTCTTCGAAAATCTCTTCAAACTACGTCAACGTCGCCTTGCCGTAGGTATAGGTAACTGACTTCGTCAGTTCTATCTGCAACTTCAAAGCAGTGCTTTGAGCAACCTGCGGCTAGTTTCCTAGTTTGCTCTTTGATTTTCATTGAGTATAAGAAAAAATCAGTCCCCTAAAGGAGTAGATTATGAAGTTATTGTCTATCGCCATCCCTAGCTATAATGCCGCAACCTATCTTCATTACTGTGTGGAGTCGCTAGTGATTGGTGGTGAGCAAGTTGAGATTTTGATTATCAATGATGGGTCTCAGGACCAGACTCAGGAAATCGCTGAGCGTTTAGCCAGCAAGTATCCTAGCATCGTTAGAGCCATCTATCAGGAAAACAAAGGCCATGGGGGTGCCGTCAATCGCGGCTTAGCGGAGGCTTCTGGGCGCTATTTTAAAGTAGTTGATAGTGATGACTGGGTGGATCCTCGTGCTTACCTAAAGATTCTTGAAACCTTGCAGGAACTAGAGAGCGAGGGTCAAGAGGTAGATGCCTTTGTGACTAATTTTGTCTATGAAAAGGAAGGTCAGTCTCGTAAGAAGAGTATGAGTTACGAGTCAGTCTTGCCTGTCCAGCAGATTTTTGGCTGGGATCAGGTCGGAAATTTCTCAAAAGGCCAGTATATCATGATGCACTCGCTGATTTATCGAACAGATTTGTTGCGAGCGAGCCAGTTCCAATTGCCTGAGCATACTTTTTATGTCGATAATCTCTTTGTCTTTACCCCCCTTCAGCAGGTTAAGACCATGTACTATCTGCCTGTCGATTTCTATCGTTATTTGATTGGGCGTGAGGACCAGTCTGTCAATGAGCAAGTGATGATTAAGCGCATTGACCAGCAACTCAAGGTTAATCGACTCTTGGTAGACCAGCTTAATTTATCTAAAGTAAGCCACCCCAAAATGCGAGAATATCTGCTGAATCATATTGAGATTACGACGGTGATTTCCAGTGCCTTGCTCAACCGAGCAGGCACAGCAGAGCATCTTGCCAAAAAACGGGAGCT
This sequence comes from Streptococcus sp. K0074, assembly GCF_048843365.1. GTDB lineage: Bacteria > Bacillota > Bacilli > Lactobacillales > Streptococcaceae > Streptococcus > Streptococcus mitis_BM. The sequence continues at coordinate 140,899 of NZ_CP184836.1, read as the reverse complement.
GTGGACCTATATTCAGCAGGAAAATCCAGAGGTCTTTCAGGCTATTCGCAAAACCATGTTGAGCCGTTTGACCAAACATTCAGTCTTGCCAGCTCGCAAACTGTCCAATGTCGTCTATCAAATCACCAAGTCTGTTTATGGATTTAATTAATATAAGTATTTTATAAGAGGGATTTAAGAAAAATTTTAACTTTTTCTTAATCCTTTTTAATTTTAGGAGATTATACTAGAGTCATCAAATAAAGAAAAACTCTAAGGAGAATCCTATGAAATTCAATCCAAATCAAAGATATACTCGTTGGTCTATTCGCCGTCTTAGTGTCGGGGTTGCCTCAGTTGTTGTGGCTAGTGGCTTCTTTGTCCTAGTTGGTCAACCAAGTTCTGTACATGCCGATGTGGTCAATCCGACCCCTGCTCAAGTTGTACCAGACGCAACTTCGGTGAGTGAAAAGAACGACTTGCCAGCAGAACTTCTCAAAGAAGCAGTCGATGCAGCTCTTCATTCAGAACAGGCAGACTCAGCACCTAAAGCAAGCTTGGATACTACAAGCTCTCCAGAAAAAGCGGATGTAGCTGCTAAAGACCAAGTAGTAGCACCAAAAGAAGAAGTGCAAGCAAAACCAGAATCTAAGAAAGAAACAGAAGATGCGGTTAAACCTGCGACAAATCCTGCGCCTACAGTTTCTGGACAAGACCGTGAAGCAAATGAAGTTCAACCAGCAACCACTCCAGCTGAAGTGCAAAAGGGCGTGGCCGACAATACTAAAGACACAGTAGATGTCCCAGCTACTTACTTGGACAAAGCCAACTTCCCTGGCCCATTCACAGCTGGTGTGAATCAAGTTATTCCATACGAATTCTTCGCTGGTGACGGTATGTTAACACGCCTTATCTTGAAAGCATCAGACAAGGCTCCGTGGTCAGACAACGGTTCAGCTAAAAATCCCGCTCTCCCACCAGTAGAAAAATTGGGCAAAGGTCTCTACTTCTACGAAGTGGACTTGGCAGGTACCCAAGGTAAATCTGATAAAGATCTTCTAGACCTCTTGAAACAAAATGGTACGCAAAGCTACAAGGCAACCATCAAAGTGTACGGTGCAAAAGATGGCAAGGACGATTTGAGCAATCTCGTAGCGACTAAGGATTTGACAGTGAATTTGCATGGACATCAGTCTCTGATTCCGATGCAATCAGGCTTCGTCCCATCTTCTAATGGTTCAGCTATGCCGGCTCCAATGATGAATAGTCATCAAGATGCATCTAATATGAAAGCTCAAATGCCTAGTGCTAATCAAGATGAGATGAAATCTAAAATGCCATCTGCTAGTCAGGATAAGATGATGCCTAGCAAAGAGCAGGACAAAACCATGGATGCTAGCCAGCCAATGGCAACACCAAGCATGAAACAAGATCAAGCTCCAGCAGCCTCAAGCAAAGCGTCTGATGAAGGCAAGATGACATCCAATGACAAGGCATCAAGTCCAATGATGGCTGATCAAATGAAAGGCCAAAAAGACATGCTTCCATATACTGGTGAAGCCCAAACATCAATGGCTACTCTTGGATTCTTTGGATTAGCTTTGGCCGGCCTGCTAGGTGGACTCGGTTTGAAAGCTAAAAAAGAAGAAAATGACTAGTCTAGCTACAGACTTTCTATCTAGGATATGAAAAATCCAGATATCGTTTAGAATGTTCGTAAAGAGATTAAAATAGTGTTATACTATTGTGGTATAGCACTGTTTTTTTCAAAGGAGAGACAGATGGGAAAGACAATTTTACTCGTTGACGACGAGGTAGAAATCACAGATATTCATCAACGTTATCTGGTTCAGGCAGGATATCAGGTTTTGGTGGCTCATGATGGAGTAGAGGCCTTGGAAATCTTCAAGCGAAAAGCGATTGATTTGATTATTACAGATATCATGATGCCTCGGATGGATGGTTATGATTTGATTAGCGAAGTCCAGTATCAATCTCCAGATCAGCCTTTTCTCTTTATCACGGCTAAGACTAGTGAGCAGGACAAGATTTACGGCCTGAGCTTAGGGGCAGATGACTTTATTGCCAAGCCCTTTAGCCCTCGTGAGCTGGTTTTGCGTGTCCACAATATCTTGCGGCGTCTTCATCGTGGAGGTGAGACAGAGGTCGTTAGTCTCGGGGATTTACGGATGAATCACGGTAGTCATGAGGTCCAAGTCGGAGATGTGGCGCTTGATTTGACCGTCAAATCCTTCGAACTTCTATGGCTTCTAGCCAGCAATCCAGAGCGGGTTTTCTCTAAGACAGACCTCTATGAAAAGGTCTGGCAAGAAGACTATGTGGATGATACTAATACCTTGAATGTTCATATTCATGCTCTGCGACAGGAGTTGGCTAAACATGCTAGTGCAGAAACACCGACCATCAAAACCGTCTGGGGTTTGGGCTACAAAATTGAGAAAGCACGAGGTAGTTAATGAAATTAAAAAGTTATATTTTAGTGGGGTATGTCATTTCAACACTCCTAACGATTATCGTGGTTTTTTGGGCTGTTCAAAAAATGCTGATTGCGAAAAGCGAGATTTACTTTTTGCTTGGGATGACCATCGTTGCCAGCCTTGTCGGTGCTGGGATTAGTCTCTTTCTCCTGTCGCCGGTATTTACGTCATTGGGCAAACTTAAGGAACATGCCAAGCGAGTAGCGGACAAGGACTTTCCATCAAATCTGGAGGTTCAAGGTCCTGTAGAATTTCAGCAATTAGGCCAAGCTTTCAATGAAATGTCCCATGATTTGCAGGCGACCTTTGATTCCTTGGAAGAAAGCGAACGAGAAAAGGGCTTGATGATTGCCCAGCTGTCGCATGATATCAAGACTCCCATTACTTCGATTCAAGCGACGGTAGAAGGGATTTTGGATGGGGTTATCAAGGAAGGAGAACAGGACCATTATCTAGCAACCATTGGGCGTCAGACGGAAAGACTCAATAAACTGGTTGAAGAGTTGAATTTTTTGACCCTAAATACAGCTAGAAATCAGGTGGAAACTGCCAGCAAGGACAGCATTTTTCTGGACCAGCTCTTGATTGAGTGCATGAGTGAATTTCAGTTCTTGATTGAGCAGGAGGAGCGAGATGTCCATTTGCAGGTAATCCCAGAGTCTGCTCGGATTGAAGGAGATTATGCCAAGCTTTCTCGTATCTTGGTGAATCTGGTCAATAACGCTTTTAAATACTCTGCTCCAGGAACCAAGCTGGAAGTGGTGGCTAAGTTGGAGAAGAACCAGCTTTCAATCAGTGTGACGGATGAGGGGCAGGGCATTGCACCAGAGGACTTGGAGAATATTTTCAAACGCCTTTATCGTGTCGAAACTTCGCGCAATATGAAAACAGGTGGTCATGGCTTAGGCCTTGCGATTGCGCGTGAATTGGCCCATCAATTGGGTGGAGAAATCACAGTTACCAGCCAGTACGGCCTCGGAAGCACCTTTACCCTCCTTCTTAACCTCTCTGGCAATGAAAATAAAGCTTAAAACCCCTTTACAAATCCAGCCATTCATGGTACAATAGATTTCGTGTGAAATATCAGCAGGAAAGCATGAAGCTCGTCAACAGGTGTCTTATGATAAGTAACCTTGGCTGTTTAGGCGAAGGGCATCTGCACGAATCAGGGCTTTCTAAGTGACTATTTCCACCGAAATATTATTTATATCAGGAGGACATTTACATGTCACGTTATACAGGACCATCTTGGAAACAAGCTCGTCGCCTTGGCCTTTCACTTACAGGTACAGGTAAAGAATTGGCACGTCGTAACTATGTACCAGGACAACACGGACCAAACAACCGTTCTAAATTGTCAGAATACGGTTTGCAATTGGCTGAAAAACAAAAACTTCGTTTCACTTACGGTGTAGGTGAAAAACAATTCCGTAACTTGTTCGTACAAGCTACAAAAATCAAAGGCGGAATCCTAGGTTTCAACTTCATGCTTCTTTTAGAACGTCGTTTGGATAACGTTGTTTACCGTCTTGGTCTTGCGACTACTCGTCGTCAAGCACGTCAATTCGTAAACCACGGTCACATCCTTGTTGACGGAAAACGCGTTGATATCCCATCATACCGCGTAACTCCAGGTCAAGTGATTTCAGTTCGTGAAAAATCATTGAAAGTTCCAGCTATCCTTGAAGCAGTAGAAGCTACTCTTGGACGTCCAGCATTCGTATCATTCGACGCTGAAAAATTGGAAGGTTCATTGACTCGCTTGCCAGAACGCGACGAAATCAACCCAGAAATCAACGAAGCACTTGTCGTTGAATTCTACAACAAGATGTTGTAATATTTTATTGAATCAGATAGGCTTTAGAGCCTTGATATTGAGCACTTTGGGGCGCTTTCCCTTAGTGCTTTTTTTGTTTTTACAATAGCTTTTAAGCATACAGCTATAAGTATCTATACGCGACTAGACCTGTATAGTTTAAAGTGATATAATAGTCTAAAAGGAGGTACTACTATGAATGTTTTAGAAAAAAATACACAGGTAAACTTTAAGACTAACAGAGACTTGTTAGAGAAGGCTAAAGCTATTATCACAGCGCAAAATCTTGATATGACAGCCAGTTTTAACTTGTTTTTAGAACACATTGTAGAAAATAAAGCCTTGCCATTTGAAACTCAAGTAGACAAAGAAAGAGAAGAACTTCTATCAGGGTTGCGTGCTGAAATTGCCCGTAGCTTTGACGATTTAGAACATGGAAGAACTTACAGTCTTGATGAAGTGAGGGCTAACCTTGGAATTTAACGAGAACGCATATAGCCTTATTATCTCCGAAACGGTACAAGAACAGCTAAGAGGTATTAAAGATTATATCTCAGCTAACTACTTTTCAGAACAGGCAGGGGCAAACACAGTTAAGAATATTCTTTATGGTTTGGAACGTCTTGAAGTTTTCCCAGAAGCAGGATTTGATGCTGACGAAAGAGTAGGAGGGATTATATACCCACCCCACAAAACTCGATGCATCATTTTAGGAGATTACCTAGCCTTCTATCATATTTTAGAGGACAGAAAAGCTGTCTTTGTATCAGATATTATTCATAGCAAACAGGACTACATCCGCTTGTTTAAGAAAAAATAGCGCCTAGGTGAGCCTGCTTTTTGGATTCTCTAAAATACTAGACAAGATGAAATTTCTAGTTCTAGCATTTCAATAGCTACAAATAAATAGAGAAAAACAAAAAAAGACTTAGTCTTTATTTAAAATATATTAGAAATAATATGAAAATCTTTTTATAAAAATATTATATTCAATAATACTGACACAATAGAAATTGAGAAGAGATAGTATTCTTCGTTTTTATATTTCAGGTTCTCACAATATGAAAAATCGATGGTATAATAAGATTAGACGGATTATTTATTGAGGTGATAGCGATGAAATATTTTAAATTAATCAATGGTGGAACTTATCATATTGATGAGTTTGAAGAGAAAACAAATAAAGACTTACCATATTATCAAAATGGCAGTAAGTACGCATTGTGTCCAACTTGTGGTTCTTCGATTCAACTTATTGGAGGGGAAAATAATAATACGCAAAATAGATCTGAAAGATATTATGCGGCACATACAAAAAATCCTATAGAAGGACTGCCATACGACATAGGAAGAAAAAGTAATTGTGCAAATTATGAAGGAAATCAAGATAATTGGCAGGGTATTTATCAAAGGAGACAAGGGTTTCCTGAAAATGAAGAATTATCTAGATTTATAGACAATAATAAGTCAGATATTGCTAAAAAAGTTGGTGACTTAATTGGATTTAATGGAATAAAATGTAATGGGGAGCCAAGTGCTATTTTTAACCGATTATTAAATTCTTTCAAAGAAAACGGAGGATTATGTATTTCACCAGAACAATTTGCACTTGAATATATTCCTAGAATGATTATCGAAGGAGCTGAGCCAGTTATTTGCTGGGGTTCAATTCCTCATGAGGAAATACGCAATAGTATCCTACAACATCCATTGTTACAAGATTCAATTGACGGGGGACAATTTAAACCAAATATTGAAACAAGACTTATTTGTGTTCTAAATAATGGGATTGCTCCTACTCGAATCCTAATCAGATTATTGTTTGAAGATGGAGAATTGAACTTAAAACAAGTAAATGCTAGAGTTTTGTAAGGGGGATAGGCGACGGTATAAAGATAAAAAAGAGAAACCTCATAATGAAGTTTCTCTTGCTTTTAATCGTCCGAATCAATATTCTTATTTCAAAAAAAGGTAGTGAAAAAGGTAGTCATTCGAATGATTCGTCTTGCAATATAGTGAAATTAACAAAAAGAAAAAACGCTGATCAAGCGTTTTTCTTCTGTATTGATCCGTATTGAATGCTTACTTAACTTCTGTAAACACAACGTGTTTGCGAAGTTTTGGTGAGTATTTCTTCAATTGAAGACGGTCTGGAGTGTTACGTTTGTTTTTAGAAGTAAGGTACAAGCGTTCACCAGATTCTTTGTGTTCAAGTGTAATATTTACGCGCATGGTATCTCCCTTCTATTATTCAGCTGATGCAGCTTTAGCGATTTTACGTCCTTTGTAGTATCCTTTAAGTGATACACGGTGAGAACGTGAGTAATCTCCAGTAGTTTCGTCAAAGTTTACAGATGGAGCTGTTACTTTGTAGTGTGTACGACGTTTGTTTTTCTTCGCTTTTGAAGTGCGACGTGCAGGTACTGCCATTTTGATTTCTCCTTTTAGGTATTTATATTCGATTCAATCTACTGATCTTCATCAACCATACTAGAATAACACATTTTTTTTGTAAAGTAAAGTTACTTGACAAAAAAAGATGAAAAAATTAGAAGGTCATTCCCTGAATTAATCGAAATTTTCTGAAAATTCAAGAATTTTCTTCTGTTCATTGCCTTTAAAATGTGCTATAATAGTTAAAACTGAAACGGGAGGGATAAGATGACAGAATTAGATAAACGTCACCGCAGTAGCATTTATGACAGCATGGTTAAATCACCAAACCGTGCCATGCTTCGTGCGACTGGTATGACAGATAAGGACTTTGAAACACCGATTGTGGGAGTGATTTCGACTTGGGCGGAAAATACACCATGTAACATTCACTTGCATGATTTTGGGAAATTGGCTAAAGAAGGTGTCAAATCAGCAGGTGCTTGGCCTGTGCAGTTTGGAACTATTACCGTAGCGGACGGGATTGCCATGGGAACGCCTGGTATGCGTTTCTCTTTGACATCTCGTGATATCATTGCGGACTCAATCGAGGCGGCTATGGGTGGTCACAACGTGGATGCCTTTGTCGCTATCGGTGGCTGTGACAAGAACATGCCTGGTTCTATGATTGCCATTGCTAATATGGATATCCCAGCTATTTTCGCCTATGGTGGAACCATTGCACCGGGAAATCTTGATGGCAAGGACATTGACTTGGTTTCTGTCTTTGAGGGTATCGGAAAATGGAACCACGGTGACATGACAGCTGAGGACGTGAAACGTCTTGAATGTAATGCCTGCCCTGGACCTGGTGGCTGTGGCGGTATGTATACTGCTAATACCATGGCGACTGCTATCGAAGTTCTCGGTATGAGTTTGCCAGGGTCTTCCTCTCACCCAGCTGAATCAGCTGACAAGAAAGAAGATATCGAAGCAGCAGGACGTGCTGTTGTTAAGATGTTGGAACTTGGTCTCAAACCATCAGATATCTTGACCCGTGAAGCCTTTGAAGATGCTATCACTGTAACCATGGCACTCGGTGGTTCTACAAACGCCACTCTTCACTTGCTTGCCATTGCCCATGCTGCCAATGTTGACTTGTCACTTGAGGACTTCAATACGATCCAAGAGCGTGTGCCTCACTTGGCCGACTTGAAACCATCTGGTCAGTATGTCTTCCAAGACCTTTACGAAGTCGGTGGTGTGCCTGCGGTTATGAGATACCTCTTGGCAAATGGTTTCCTTCACGGAGACCGCATTACATGTACTGGTAAGACTGTTGCTGAAAACTTGGCTGACTTTGCAGACCTTACACCAGGTCAAAAAGTTATCATGCCACTTGAAAATCCAAAACGTGCAGATGGACCGCTTATCATCTTGAACGGGAATCTTGCTCCAGACGGTGCGGTTGCTAAGGTATCAGGTGTTAAGGTGCGTCGTCACGTTGGACCAGCTAAGGTCTTTGATTCAGAAGAAGATGCGATTCAGGCAGTTCTGACAGATGAAATCGTTGATGGCGATGTAGTCGTTGTTCGTTTCGTTGGACCTAAAGGTGGTCCTGGTATGCCTGAGATGCTGTCACTTTCATCAATGATCGTTGGTAAAGGTCAAGGAGACAAGGTTGCCCTCTTGACAGACGGACGTTTCTCTGGTGGTACTTATGGTCTGGTTGTTGGACATATCGCTCCTGAAGCTCAGGATGGTGGACCAATTGCCTACCTTCGTACAGGCGATATTGTTACGGTTGACCAAGATACTAAAGAAATTTCCATGGCCGTATCCGAAGAAGAACTTGAAAAACGCAAGGCAGAAACTACCTTGCCACCACTTTACAGTCGTGGTGTTCTCGGTAAATACGCCCACATCGTATCATCTGCTTCACGCGGAGCCGTGACAGACTTCTGGAATATGGACAAGTCAGGTAAAAAATAAACTTAAAAAGCAAGCCAATCTCGGCTTGCTTCTTTTCATCTTCAAAAGTGATTTGCCTGCTTAACGAGGTGGCAGTCCAAGGGCAATACGGCCATAGCGACTGATTCGTGTAATCTTCCAGGCAGGCGACCAGGTAACTTCAACCTTGACATCTTGGATACCCTCGATTTGTTTCAGACCTGCCACGATTTCGATAGGCAGGCTTTCGGCACAATCGCAGGCTGTGTCAGTGAAGGTCATGACAATCTTACAGAGACCCGTTTCGTCCAGATTGATTTCATAAATCAACCCTAGATTGTAAACATCCAATTCCACATCTGTATCAAAAACCTTCTCTAGTTTTTCGATAATTTGGTCTTGTATGGCCAAAGCGCGGTCATTGATTTTGATATCGTCTCTCATAATAGTCCCTCCACGTGATAAATATCCTCTATTTTCTCATAATTCTGACAATTTGGCAAGTTTTTGATGAATTTTCTGAAAAATATGATAAAATGAAGAAAATACTGAATCAAGGGGATGCCTATGGAGCAGATTGGAAAAGTCTTTAGACAATTACGAGAGTCAAGAAATATCTCGCTGAGACAAGCAACTGGGGGACAATTTTCGCCGTCTATGTTGTCCCGCTTTGAAACAGGTCAGAGTGAGCTTTCGGTGGAAAAGTTTCTATTTGCCCTAGAAAATATATCTGCCAGTGTGGAGGAAATCCTCTTTCTGGCGAGAGGTTTTCAGTATGATACAGATTCTGAGTTGAGAAAAGAAATCATAGATGTCTTGAATCCAAAGAACATAGCTCCGCTTGAGGACTTGTATCGCAGGGAGTATCAAAAGCATGCACATTCTCAAAACAAACAGAAACATATTCTAAATGCCATTATTATCAAATCTTATATGAAGAGCATGGATGAAAGGGTAGAGTTAACAGCAGAGGAAGGGAAAGTTCTTCATGATTATTTGTTTTCTACCGAGATCTGGGGAATCTATGAACTCAATTTATTTTCAGTCAGTTCTCCCTTTTTATCTGTTTCTCTTTTCACTAGATATGTACGAGAAATGGTACGTAAATCTGATTTTCTAATGGAAATGTCTGGCAATCGAAACCTTTTTCACACTATACTATTGAATGGTTTTTTAGCCAGCATTGAATGTGAAGAATTTACCAATGCCTCTTATTTTAAACGTGTTATCGAAGAGCATTTCTACAATGAAAATGAAACCTATTTCCGGAGAGTCCACTGAAAAAATAGGTCTCTTACTTTTAATGAAATGAAAACCGAGGAATCTCTCGTTAATTTGAGCGAGTTCCTCGGTTATTTTGTATTTATTAAGGTCATAATTCGTTTCATATTGACCACGAAGATGGTTGTGGCTGCCTGTAACTCCATGCTGAAAAGACCCGATGCTCTCGCGACATCAAAGCCATGTCTCTGTTTTAGTTCGGCATTCTTTGCTTCGATTTTATAGCGATGTCTGGCCATTTCTTTAAAATAAGGTGTTTCCTGAAATTTCTTCTGGAAAAGATGGTCGTCACTCTTAATGGCTATTGAATAAGTTTTAGACTTTGCCCCCTCCTTATAACATCCTTCCTTGGAAAGGCAACTCTTGCACTTCTCAATGTCAAAGTAATGAGTGACAACTTGATTCTTATTTTGATATTTTTTCCCTGTCCTTGCTTTGCGAACAGCCATGTGTCCTTCTGGACAGACAAATAGCCCTGCATCTTTATTAAATTCAAACGCATCCTCTTCTTTACGGTAACCTTTTGAAACTGAAGGGTTCAGTTTTGACACCAAATGAATCTTTTCTTTGCGAGCTAGTTGAATATTGTCCTTTCCTGAATAAGCCGCATCACCAATAATAGTCTCGATGTCCAGACTATTTTCCTTTGTTTTGGCATATAACTCAGGTAAATATTTCCCATCGCTTTGTTCACCAGAAGTGACCACACAAGCAGTAATAATCCGTTCATCCGTCATAGCGATATGACTTTTATATCCATAGAAAGAGCTGTCGGCTGTCTTATGTCCAAGCCTAGCCTCCTCCTTAACAGAAGCTTCCAAGTGTTCTAAGTCGTCCTCGACAGCCTCTTTTAGGTAATTGAACTTTTGAGACACAGCCGGTAGGGCTAAGAGTTCCTCGTGTTTTTCAACCACAGCCATTAATTCCTCTGTATAGGTCAACTCTGCTTCGAGGTTATCTTCCTGAGGTTTCTTTGGAAATTCTATTTTGATATCTTCTGAATGTTGATAAATTGTTTTACGTAAAGCTTTTGAACGCTCTCTAAGGATTTCTTGGGGTTTCTTATGATTATAATGAGATTTGGTGTGAGTGGCATCCACAATGAGGATTTTACTCTTAATCAAGTTATGTTCGAGTGCAATTTGAACAGACTTCTGAATCAATACATCAAGCAGTTTATCATCTTTAATTCTTAGCTTTCTAAATTTTGTCAAAGAGGATGGCTCGATAACAGAATCCTCAGGAGCTAGACCAAGAAAAAATTTAAAGGCCATATCTGACAAGGAACGTCCTACCACATCTACATCTGATAACTTATAAATATCTTTTAACAAGAGATATTTGAACATCATAATCGGTGAATAAGCTTTACGCCCAAAATCGGGACGATAATTCTTTTCTAGTTCATCATAAATAAAGCTAAAATCACAGAGTTCAGTTAGCTGACGTAAAAAGTGGGTTTTAGGAACCACGATATCATACAAACTAGAATAAGGACTGACATCCATAGTTAACTGATTATCAAGCATTATTTCACCTCATCTCTAGTATAACAAAAAAGCCATCAATTTAATGACTTTTTCAGTAGGCTCATTTCCGAACGGTCTATTTGTGGGCGGAAGGTCTCCTTGATAGCAAGCAAGGTAGAGTCAAGGAAGGCCAGAAAAAGATGGAGAATGCTGTCCGTATTTTTGAGATGCTCGGCTGTAATAAATCTGCTGAATACTATAGAAAAACTCCCGATTGTTGAATATTTGCAAACTAAGAAAATTATTTGAAATTTGAAGCGATAGAACTGTTGGACTCTCTCGTGTCGCTGGAGAAATTCTATCGGTTCTTTTTGCTCATTTTATTTGTTGCATATATTCAAAAGTTTACCCTTTCAAATTTCTAAGTGCTATACTATAGTCATACTTCACATAAAACTTCTAACAAGAAGGGAGATTACCTATGAAACTATTGTTTAGAAATCAAGCTTATCGACTCTTGACTTTGTCACGCTTCTTCAATGCTTTTGGTGCTTCGATTTTTAACCTGGTATTTATCGTTTATGCATCGACCTTGCCACAAGCATCTTTTGCTGTTGCTATGGCGAATATTGTCATGATTCTTCCGACTCTCTTTACAGTTTTTGTAGGGATTCGGGCAGATTACACGAGGGACAAGGTCAAATGGATGGTCTATAGCGGTTTGTTTCAGGCGGTTTTATTTTTTCTAGCAGCCCTAGTTGTCCAGCAAGCTAGTCTCTTTGCCTTTTCTAGCCTGTGTTTAATCAATGTCATTAGTGATGTTATCAGTGATTTTGCAGGTGGCTTGCGCATGCCTCTTATTAAGGAAAAAGTAGCTGAAGATGATCTGATGGAGGCTTATTCTTTTTCCCAGTTCATCACCTATATTTCAGCTATTGGTGGTCAAGCTTTCGGAGTCTGGCTCTTAGGGCTATCGGTCAATAATTTTTCTCTCGTTGCGGGAATCAATGCCTGTTTCTTCCTCGTATCAGCTTCTGTTCTCTTTTTAGGAAAAAGCAAATTAAGACTGTCAATGTCATCTGCTGATGGTGAAAACCTAAAAAATGAGAAGCTATCTATCAAAGAGCAGTTCCTAACAATTTACCAAAATTTACGTCTCGTTTTTCTTAAAAGTGGACAGAAAAACTTTGGTTTTATGCTCTGTGCTGTCTTGCTTATCAATGCCTTGGGTGGCGCTTTGGGTGGAATTTATAATATCTTCTTTTTGAGCCATTCTCTTTTGGACTTTTCTTACACAGAGGCATTATTTATCAGTCAATTCTGTGCTTTGTTAGCAGTCATCATCAGTAGTCTTACGGGAAATGATTATTTTGGGAAGCAGTCTTTGCCTAGATTGATGATGTGGGCGACCGTAGGACTCAGTCTAATTGGTCTGGCTAATTTATTCAATCAAGTCATACTTGGTTTGCTATTCCTCTTTTTAACTCTGTATGTGTCTGGTAAAGTTTCACCAAAGATTAGTGCCATGCTCATGAAAAATCTAGCTCCAGAGGTTCTAGCTCGTACCAGTAATTTTTTAGGTTTATTGTTTACCTTATCCATACCTGTGGGAACAGCCTGTTTTTCACTTGTAGCTGTATGGAATATACAGTTGACTTGGATGCTATTTGTTGGTCTTTCCTTGATAGCTATTCTTTTGACAATCCTTAATCTCAAAAATGATATCTAATACTCTTCGAAAATCTCTTCAAACCACGTCAGCTTCGCCTTACCGTAGATATGGTTACTGACTTCGTCAGTTCTATCCACAACCTCAAAACACTGTTTTGAGCAACCTGCGGCTAACTTCCTAGTTTGCTTTTTGATTTTCATTGAGTATAAATCCTAATTTTTTCTTACTGTTTTAATCCCTCTATTTATGGTAAAATAAGACTATTAAGTTTAAAGAGGATTCCCTATGAAATTACAAAAACCAAAAGGAACGCAGGATATTTTACCTGCTGAATCTGCCAAATGGCAGTACGTTGAGGGCTTTGCCCGTGAGATTTTCAAGCGCTACAACTATGCAGAAGTGCGCACGCCCATTTTTGAGCATTACGAGGTTATCAGTCGCTCTGTCGGAGATACAACGGATATCGTAACCAAGGAAATGTATGACTTTTATGACAAGGGTGACCGTCATATTACCCTCCGTCCAGAAGGAACAGCGCCAGTTGTCCGTTCCTACGTGGAAAATAAACTCTTCGCCCCAGAAGTGCAAAAGCCAAGTAAGTTCTACTACATGGGCCCTATGTTCCGCTATGAGCGTCCACAGGCAGGACGTTTGCGCCAGTTCCACCAGATTGGTGTTGAGTGTTTTGGCTCTAGCAATCCAGCTACCGATGTGGAAACCATCGCGATGGCAGCCCATTTCTTGAAAGAAATTGGCATCCAAGGTGTCAAACTACACCTCAATACGCTTGGAAATCCTGAGAGCCGTGCGGCTTATCGTCAAGCCTTGATTGACTATTTGACACCGCTCAAGGAGACCTTGTCTAAGGATAGCCAGCGTCGCTTGGAGGAAAACCCTCTCCGTGTCTTGGACTCTAAGGAAAAAGAAGACAAGGTGGCAGTGGAGAATGCACCGTCTATCTTGGATTTCCTTGATGAAGAAAGCCAAGCTCATTTTGATGCGGTGCGTCAGATGTTGGAAAATCTTGGGGTAGACTATATCATTGATACCAATATGGTGCGTGGTCTGGACTACTACAACCACACCATTTTCGAGTTTATCACTGAGATCGAGGGCAATGACTTGACCGTCTGTGCGGGTGGTCGTTACGATGGTTTGGTTGCCTACTTTGGTGGTCCTGAAACTGCTGGCTTTGGTTTTGGACTTGGTGTAGAGCGCCTGCTTCTCATTCTTGAAAAGCAAGGTGTGGCCCTCCCTATCGAAAATGCCCTAGATGTCTATATTGCAGTCTTGGGAGAAGGAGCAAATGTTAAGGCCTTGGAATTGGTACAGGCTCTTCGCCAACAAGGTTTCAAAGCAGAGCGTGATTACCTCAACCGTAAGCTCAAAGCTCAGTTCAAGTCAGCCGATGTCTTTGCGGCTAAGACCCTCATCACTCTAGGTGAGAGCGAAGTCGAAAGCGGACAAGTGACGGTCAAGAACAACCAAACCCGAGAAGAAGTGCAAGTGTCACTTGAGACAATCAGCCAAAACTTCTCAGAAATCTTTGAAAAACTAGGATTTTAATGATAGATAAACCGGTCAGGAACCTACCCCTGACCTTTTTCTTTTGCAAAATGACAAAAATCATAAACTTTTTGACAAATATGCTTGTCAAAAAGAAAAAGATGTGTTACAATGTAAGCAAGTTAAGAGAAAAGGAGAAAGGAATGCTTAAAAATCGTCTAAAAGAGCTTCGGGCTCGCGATGGTCTCAATCAAACCGAACTGGCTAAGCTAGCAGGGGTTTCCAGACAGACCATTAGCCTACTAGAACGGGATGAGTACACCCCATCCATTATCATTGCCCTGAAAATATCTCAGATTTTCAACGAAACAGTCGAATCGGTATTTCGCTTGGAGGAGGACGAGTGATGAACAAGTATAAAGTAATCTATTATGTAGTTGCCATAGCTTTATTAGTCAGCGTATTTCTATTGATTGGGATGGACTTAGGATGGTTTAATCCCTATCAGAGTAACCAATTTATTTGGGTCTACTTTGCTCTTATCCCAGTCGTTGAATGGATTGAAAAGAAATCAAAAAATCTAGCAAGTGAAAAAGGAGAATGAATATGAAAAAGAAAAAGAAACGTGGATTGTTATTTTTAATGTCTGTTGTCTCGGGAGCTTTCTTGTACATGTTTGTAGATATGTTGAAGGCTGGTGCCGAATTCCACGGAATTATGTTAGATGCAAAAATCTTGATACCATGGCTATCAGCCATTTGTTTACTATTAGGTTTCGTTGGCATTGTTTTGACGTTCGATTTCTTAAAGAAAAGCAGAAAATTTCATTCCTTGTACCAAGAGGAAATGGATGATGACCTGAATGAAACCTATTATGTGCAAATGTATCGGAATCTTGAGTTTGGAAACATTACTTCTAATATTACAAGTGTAGCGATTTTATTGGCTCTTGTCATCTCAGGTAGTGAAGTAATTGTACTCGATGTAAGTCGTATAACATTTTCCCTTTCCTTTTTGGAATTAGTGCTGTTCTTGCAGAGTCAAAAATATCTTTCTAAAACAATTGCGATCGTTCGTCAGTTTGATTTGGAACTTTTCGCTACACCAAAGGATGTCTTGAACTATATTAATTCTTATGATGAAGGGGAGCGTCAGGCTAATTTGGAACAGAGTTTTCAGATTTTATTCCAATTAAACCAATATGTCTTACCAATCTTGTATATTTTTCTTTTTATCGTTTCTTTATTGACAGGAGAGATTCAACTACTAGCCTTCATGCTTGTAGGAGCAATCCATATTTATATCAATGTGATGCAGTTGTCTATGGTGAAACGTTATTTCAAATAAAGGAGTTTCTATGATTCGTGTTGAAAATGTAAGCAAAAGTTTTGGGAGCAAAAAAGCTCTTCATCAGATTTCTTTTGAGATTAAGGAGGGTGAAATCTTTGGTTTTCTTGGCCCTTCTGGCTCAGGTAAAACAACCATGATCAATGTCTTGACAGGTCAGTTGGCTGCAGATCAAGGTAAAACAGTTTTGTTAGGCAAGAATTCTCAAGATTTAACCTCAAATGATTTGGAACAAATTGGTATTGTTAGTGATGGTAGTGGTTTTTATGAAAAGATGAGTCTTTACAAAAATCTTCTCATCTATGCTAAGTTATATGGTCTCAAGTCAGATAGAGTAGATCAGGTGCTCCAACAGGTTGGATTGGCAGATGCTAAAGATATTATCGCAGAAAAGTTATCTACTGGAATGAAACAACGAATGTTCTTGGCTCGTGCCCTTCTTAATGCACCTAAGATTCTCTTCCTTGATGAGCCAACCAGTGGCTTAGACCCTACAACATCTAAGATGATTCATACCCTACTTCAAGAATTAAAGCAGGCGGGGACAACTATCTTTCTGACCACGCATGATATGCATGAAGCAACTCTGCTTTGTGATCGCTTATCTCTTTTGAATAAGGGTAATTTAATAGAGTATGGAAGTCCGCAAGATATTATCCAGAAGTACCATGTGGATAAGAAAGTACGTGTGGTTTATAATGATGGACGAGAACAGATAGTTCCATTTGAAGAATTACCACATTTAGACACGACAGATTTGATGGTGGTTCACTCTTGTGAGCCAACCCTAGAAGAAATCTTTATCAGATTGACAGGAGAAAAGTTAGATGTTTAGAAAATTAAATGCCCTACTATGGTTAAGAGTGCAAGTTCTTATTAGCAATTCAACTTTGTTAGCGACTTTATTGATGCCTTTTGGTATTGCTGTTTTTTATAATGAATTTTTAAATAAGAATGGACAATTAAGCCTATTTTTACTATCTGCTAGCTTGACGATGGTCTTGAGCATGGGAAGTGGTTATATGGTATCGATTATGATGGCAGAAGATAAGGAAAAACGAAATCTTAAATCACTCATCCTAAGTGGTGTGACAGCAACAGAATATACTTTCAGTATGCTTGTTCTCCCTATTCTGATAATGTTACTTGCTATGATTGTACTTCCCATCTATCTTAAAGTAGATCTATCTGGTTATTTATTTGCCTACGTTATCTATTTGCTCCTAGCAACTATTAGTATTATTTTTCTCAACCTTCTAATCGGTGCGGTGTCAGATACTCAATCTAAAGCGCAAGTCTATAGTATCTTCCCTATGTTAATTGTCTCTTTTTTACCTATGATTGCTCTTCAAAATGATACGGCTCAGAAAGTGTTGGATTACTCGTTCGTCGGTCCTATTGTAAATCTTTTAAATAAAAAAGGTGGAGAAATATCTTTTTCTAATATCGGCATGTTACTTGCCTGGGTACTTGTGTTAGGGATAGCAAACCTCTTTGTATTGAAAAACAGCTATAAAGCAAGATAGGAGATTTATATGAAACTACTTAAAAATCTTGGCTGGTATCTTCTAGTCCTTCTATCCTTTTTCTTTATCTATAGCTTCATTCAGGGGTTGGCGACTGCTTCTCTTGCCTTAGGCGCTTCACCCTATGCTGTTACCTTACTCTATGTGGCCTTGGCTGGAGTTTATGTGTATGGCATTTACAAATGGTACCAGAAAGGTCCTGTCCATACTGAGAAGAGTATCTTCAACCGATTTATTTGGCTTCCTGCCTTGGTTTGGTTCTTATCTCTTGTCGTTCAATTTTTCTTGCCAGATGATCCTTCAGTAAATCAACAAATAGCGACAGACTTGACCTTGTCTCAACCACTCTTCTCCTTCTTTGCGGTCGTTATTTTTGCTCCTTTGATAGAAGAGCTTATCTTTAGAGGAATGTTGGCGCGCTATCTCTTTCCTAAGCAGGACAATAGTAAACAAACTCTGATTTTTCTTCTGGTATCCAGTGTTCTGTTTGCCTTGATTCATTTCCCAGGTGATGTGCAACAATTTTTTGTCTATTTTAGCCTTGGTTTTAGTTTGGGCTTGGCTTATATTAGCAGAAAAGGTCTGGTCTACAGTATTTCTCTCCACGCTTTGAATAATTTAGTCGGCTTTTTGATGATACTCATGCTATAATAGAGTCAGGAGGTCACATGAAACGAGTAATTTTATTAGCAGTGATTCAAGCAGTTGTTCTATTTTTCATCATTGGGGCGCTAGCTTATGCCTTTAAGGGCGATTTCTTCTACGACTATCTAGCAGTTGTCTTTGCCCCTATTGCAGGTGTCTTGCGCTTTGGGACAGCTTACACAACGGAGATTGTCTTGCCTCGAAAGGCAGCTGAAATCGCTGAAAAGCGTAAAGCAGGCAACAATTCAAAATAAAAGAGTCCGGTGAAGTTCATCGGATTTTTGTATGGGCGCTAATTTTTAGGGACTTTACCTGATTTTTAAAGACTGGCAAACTTTTCTGCTGATTTTCATGAAGAGCCTGCGCTTTTATGGTAAAATAGTAACAGAATAAAAGAGGAGAGAAACAATGAAACGTAGTATGTATGCTGGTCGTGTTCGTGAGGAACACATCGGACAAGAAATGACCTTGAAAGGATGGGTTGGCCGTCGTCGTGACCTTGGTGGTTTGATCTTTATCGATCTTCGTGACCGTGAAGGAATTATGCAGTTGGTTATCAACCCTGAAAAAGTATCTGCAGAGGTCATGGCAACAGCTGAAAGCCTTCGTAGCGAATTTGTTATCGAGGTGACTGGACAGGTCGCTGCGCGTGAGCAAGCCAATGATAAGTTGCCAACTGGTGCAGTTGAGTTAAACGTGACAGCTCTGACAGTGCTTAATACAGCTAAAACAACCCCATTTGAGATTAAGGATGGCATTGAGGCTAATGACGATACACGTTTACGTTACCGTTACCTTGACCTTCGTCGTCCAGAGATGCTGGAAAACCTCAAACTTCGTGCTAAAGTGACCCACTCTATTCGCAATTACTTGGATGAGTTGGAGTTTATCGACGTGGAGACACCATTCCTTTCTAAGTCAACTCCTGAAGGGGCGCGTGACTATTTGGTGCCGTCTCGTGTTAATAAAGGGCATTTTTACGCTCTTCCTCAAAGTCCACAAATCACGAAACAGCTCTTGATGAATGCTGGTTTTGACCGTTACTACCAAATCGTTAAATGTTTCCGTGACGAGGACTTGCGTGGTGACCGCCAGCCTGAGTTCACACAGGTTGACTTGGAAACATCTTTCCTTACTGAGCAAGAAATCCAAGATATCACAGAAGGTTTGATTGCGCGCGTGATGAAAGAAACTAAAGGCATCGAAGTGACGCTTCCATTTCCTCGTATGAAATATGATGATGCTATGGCTCTTTACGGTTCTGACAAGCCAGATACCCGTTTTGACATGTTGCTTCAGGACCTGACAGCAGTAGTCAAAGGTGTAGACTTTAAAGTCTTTTCAGAAGCACCTGCTGTAAAAGCAATTGTGGTCAAAGGAGCTGCGGACAACTATTCACGTAAAGACATCGACAAGATGACCGAAGTAGCCAAACAGTATGGTGCCAAAGGTCTTGCTTGGGTCAAGGTGGTTGATGGAGAATTAAACGGACCAGTTGCCAAGTTCTTGACTAGCATCCAAGCAGAATTGACAACAGCGCTTGCTCTTGAAGATAAGGACTTGGTTCTCTTTGTGGCGGATACGCTTGAAGTGGCTAATGCAACGCTTGGTGCCCTTCGTGGACGTATTGCCAAAGAGCTTGGTTTGATTGATAATGATAAATTCAACTTCCTTTGGGTTGTTGACTGGCCAATGTTTGAATGGTCTGAAGAAGAAGGTCGTTACATGAGCGCCCACCATCCATTTACTCTACCACAGGAAGAGACTGCTCACGAATTAGAAGGTGATTTGGCTAAGGTTCGTGCCATTGCTTACGATATTGTCTTGAACGGTTATGAACTTGGTGGTGGTAGCCTTCGTATCAACCAAAAAGACCTTCAAGAACGTATGTTCAAGGCTCTTGGTTTCTCAGCCGAAGAAGCAAATGACCAGTTTGGTTTCCTTCTTGAAGCCATGGACTATGGTTTCCCACCACACGGTGGCTTGGCTATCGGGCTTGACCGATTTGTCATGCTCTTAGCAGGAGAAGAAAATATTCGTGAAGTTATTGCCTTCCCTAAGAACAATAAGGCAAGTGACCCAATGACACAAGCTCCTTCAACAGTAGCTCTCAAACAACTAGAGGAACTCAGCTTACAAGTAGAAGAAGATGAAACAAGCAAAACGAATTAAGCGGTGGCGCTATTATCTGCGCCGCTTTGCTCATCAGATAAAAATTTTACGTGTCTTACAAAGCATCTCTCGCGAAAAATATGATGAGAAGATTTCGGCCTCTCTGGTCTATGGATTTTTATCAGCAGTAGCGGTCAATTTCTTTTTCCAACCAGGTCATGTGTATTCGAGTGGTGCGACAGGTCTGGCACAGATTATCTCTGCCTTGAGTAATCACTGGTTTGGTTTTCATATCCCGATTTCGTTGACCTTCTATGCCATTAATTTCCCTTTGATGGTCTTGGCTTGGTATCAAATTGGGCATAAGTTCACCGTCTTTACCTTTATAACGGTATCCATGAGTTCCTTCTTTATCCAGTTTGTCCCTGTGGCGACCTTGACGGAGGATCCCATTATCAATGCCCTTTTTGGGGGTGTTGTCATGGGCTTGGGGATTGGTTTTGCTCTTCGAAACAATATCTCCAGTGGTGGGACGGATATCGTCAGCCTGACTATTCGCAAGAAAACGGGTAAGAATGTTGGTAGTATTTCTTTCTTGGTAAATGGGACCATCATGCTGATAGCAGGCTTGACCTTTGGTTGGGAATACGCTCTCTACTCTATGATTACCATCTTTGTCTCTAGCCGTGTGACGGATGCTGTTTTTACCAAACAAAAACGGATGCAGGCTATGATTGTGACCAATCATCCAGACAAGGTAATTGAAAAAATCCATAAAAAATTACACCGCGGCGCAACCATGATCCACGATGCAGAAGGAACTTATAACCACGAAAGAAAATCAGTTTTAATCACTGTCATTACACGTGCAGAGTTTAATGAATTTAAACAGATTATGAAACAGGTGGATCCAGGTGCCTTTGTCTCTGTATCTGAGAATGTTCATATTCTGGGACGGTTCGTTGAAACAGATAATTAGTGATCAAAAAAACCAGCGCGAGCTGGTTTTTATTTTTCGATAATTTTGTGGGCGATTAACTGACGGTAGCAAATTTGCTTATTGCTTTTAGCATCGTTGATAATCTGGAGGATAGTTTCAAGAGAAACACGACCAAGTTCTAGGCTATTAATATCAACATAGGCCGCCAAGTTGAGTTTGGGATTGACCGAGTCGAAGCTGAGGACAGGGACATCCAGTTGGTGTTTTGCGATGTAATCACAGACCCCTGCAGCAAGGAGACTATCAATGGTAATAATAGCGTCAATATTTGGATCGTGTTTGAAGAGAAGTCTACTAAAGCGATAACCATTATCTTCAAGAAATTCAGTAGCAAAGTAAGTCAGATTAGTATCGAGAGGAAGTTGGTATTGTTTTAGAGCTAGCTCGTAACCTGTCAGACGGTCTTGTGTTACGAAGAGTCGCTTAGTACCTCCGATAAAGGCAATTCGCTTGCATCCTTTTTTGATGAAATACTCTGTCGCATCAAAA
The DNA here is from genome assembly GCF_048843365.1 of Streptococcus sp. K0074. Classification (GTDB taxonomy): domain Bacteria; phylum Bacillota; class Bacilli; order Lactobacillales; family Streptococcaceae; genus Streptococcus; species Streptococcus mitis_BM. The sequence goes on along the minus strand of NZ_CP184836.1, from coordinate 119,236 downwards.
CCAGCTTGGACATTGTCATTATCGACAAGTGGAATGAAGGGAGATAGAGATTTACCTAAGATAAGGAAAGGAAATTGCTCGTCTGCTACTAACTTAACCAAAGGGTCCTCTTCTTGGGCATAGAGGAAAATCAAACCATCTACACGCTTACCATAGACCATCTGAGAAATAGCTTTAAGACGCTCTTTGGCATCTTTACCTGTCGCGATCTGAATGGCGTAGTGGTTTTCAGAGGCGACTTGGGCGATACCACGGAGGACAGATGGGAAGAAAGGATTTTGATAGAAGGCGTCTGAGTCGTCAGGAAGCACCAAGCCGATAACTTGGGTATAACTGCTTACCAAACTACGAGCGTTGAGGTTGGGGTGGTAATTGAGCTCCTTCATAGCCTTACGAACACGTTTTTTTGTTTCGTCGCTAATGGTTGATTTATTTTGAATAACACGGGTTACAGTTGAAGGCGAAACACCAGCAGCCTTGGCCACGTCTTTAATCGTAACGGGCATAAAAATCTCCTATTTATGGTAATCTGGATCACGGAAATGTGTTTTATAAAAGATAGTGACCAGATACAGAACAAAAAGAATGTTTTGTACAGTTATCAGGGTTGTCATATTTTGGCCAAATAATCCCAAAATAAGTGTAATCAGAGTTGGTAATCCTAAACAGTTCAAGATAAAATGGTAGCACTCTTTAAAGGTCCTAAATGAAAAGAGGCGTGATTTCTTAGTGATATAGAGGAGAAGACTCGCTCCTATAGAGACGATAAAGAAATTCAAACCAAAGAGGAAGCTCGCACCGAGAACTAGAAAGAGACTGATATAGACACGATTCTGCTGGTACCAGTCTTTAGAAATTGCTTGGGTCAAGCTATCTTTGCTTTTGAAACTCTCAGTCTGAATCGCTCGGTAAGAGACGCGGGTCAGTTCTTTACTTTCTTTGCTGATGACTAGCTCATTCGTATCGAAATGCAGTTGCAAGTCCTTAGGTAATTCCTTGCTTTGACTTGGACCGATCACAATAGAAGGCTCTTGACTAGCTGTTCCTGTATAAGTTAATTTGCCATCAACAATTGCAGCGTGTTCAGAGAGATCCTGGACAACTTCATCTGTCAGAGGTTCATAGACATTATCGATAAAGGTTTCTAGCGGATAAGTCTCCTGTGAGCTGTTTTGGATGGCAATGGGTACCATAGACAAGCTGATAAGGAAGATACTGGTAAAGAGTAGTTGAAACCAGTTGAGCCCGAAACGTTTGGATAGGGGCTTACGAAATCCCCAAATACTTGAAAAATAGGAAAATGGATATGGAAGCATAGGTATCTTTCTAAAAGGTGTTTTCTATATGAGTATTATTATATAGAGAAATGCGCTTTATTTCAAGTCTAGGAGAAAAATTGCTTGTTGCAAGGATAGTTTTATAGTCACAAGATCCAAAATGAAAAAGGGTGGCGGGGATATATTATCCCTTGTCGCCACCACTTGTAAGTCCTGAAACAAAGTTCTTTTGTAGGAAGAAGAAGAGAATACAGATTGGAAGAGCGATGAGGATAGCACCTGCTGAGAAGTAGGCAATCTTCATGTTTTTCGCATTGTTAACGAAGGTTTGGAGACCAACGGCAACAGTAAAGTATTCTTTCTCACGAAGCAAGAAACTAGAGAGGATGTAGTCCCCGAAAGGTCCCATGAAGGCCCAGAGAGCTTGTACGGCAACCATTGGGCGAACAAGTGGAAGAACAATTTGCCAGAAGCGGCGGAAGTGTCCTGCACCGTCTAGTTTTGCAGATTCGTCTAGAGACATTGGTACTGTATCGAAGTAGCCTTTCATGAGCCAAGCATTCATCGGGATACCTCCACCAACGTATAGGAAGATGAGGAACCAGCTGTGGTTAAGGGCGTTCAACATAAGCGCCATAACGAAGAAGGCTGTCAAAGCGGCCATGGTTGGCACCATTTGGATGATCAAGAAGAAGACCAAACTTTGTTTACGAGCCAAGAAGTTGTAACGGCTGTAGGCATAACCAGCAAGTACGATGATACTTGTTTGAACAGCCATAGTAATTAAGGCGATAATCAAAGTGTTGAGGTACCAAGTACCGTACAAGGTTTCAGTGAAGAGGCCTTTAAAGTTATCAAAATTGAGGTCGATATTAGTATCTAGTTTAAAGGCTGAGACGTTACCTGCTTTAAAGGCTGACATGATGGTAATCAACAGTGGATAGATGATTACAATCGATAGGCCAATCAAGTAGAGGTAAGTAAGGGTTTGAGTCAGTCTACGTTTGAGTTTAATTGAGTTATTCATCTTAGACGTCCTCCATATCAAATGCGTGTAGTTTCTTGAATGCGATCATAGAGATTGAGATGACAATGATAGAGATAATCAAGGTAACAGCTGCCGCCATTGAGTATTGAGGAGATGTACCTGTTGTCAAACGGTAGATCCATGAGATCAAGATATCGGTTGAACCAGCTCCACCTCCGACACTACCAGGTCCTCCACCATTGAAGAGGTACATGATAGAGAAGTTGTTAAAGTTGAAGGTGTATTGACTAATCAAAGTAGGTGCCGCAACAGCCAAGATCATTGGGAAAGTGATGTTGCGGAATTTTTGCCAAGCATTGGCACCGTCAATATAAGCTGCTTCGTAAAGGTCGTTAGGAATAGATTGTAAGATACCCAAGGTCAAAACGTAGATGTATGGGAATCCAAGCCAACCCTGCATCATAATCAAGGCAATCTTAGTCCAAGTTGGGTCTGTTTTCCAAGGAATAAGAGCACCATCAAGGAAAGGAAGGAATTTAGCTAAGATTGGCAATACTTGAGTGTTGATGGCTCCGACACTATCGTTAAACATATTTGAGAATGTCAAGATAGTGATGAAGGCTGGAACAGCCCAAGGAAGAAGGAAAATAACACCAAAGATACGTTTTCCTTTGATAAATGGTTGGTTAGCAATGATAGCTGTGAAGATACCGATGACGATCTGTAAAGTTGAGGCAGCCAAAGCCCAGATGATAGTCCAAGAAAGAACGGCACCAAAGGCAGAACGGAAGGTACTCAAACTCCAGATGTTCGTAAAGTTGGTCAAACCAACCCAGTCCAACAATTTGTTTGGTGGCAAGTGTTGGAAGTCGTAGTTGGTAAAGGCGATCATCAAGGTTACGATAACTGGGAAGATGATCGCAAAAGTCATGGCAACATAAGATGGAATGATCAAGAGGTAAGGGAAGCCATTTTCATAGATTCCTTTGACCATTTCTTTAAAGGTAAGCGCTACTGGTATGCCATTGTTAATGTGTTTGGCAGTTGTATGTGCATCTTTGATATTTGCGAAATAAAAGAGTATATAAACAACTACAAAGATTAAATGGAAGGCACCACGAATCAGCATAAAGAGGGAATTGTCACGACCTGGTTTGTCACCAAGAGTGATGAGATTGCTCAATTCAGGGGCGGCAAGTGCTAGGAAATAAAGGACAAATACGATGGTTACACCAAGGAAGATAAAACCTTTGGCTTTTTGTTTATTGTAAATCTGTCCTAACCCAGGAATGATAGACAGCAGGGCTGCTTTACTAGGTTGTTGCTTTTCCATAATAACTCCTTTCATAGGATACTGGTTTCTAGATAAAACCTAAACTATTTGTGTTTTTGTTGATAAATTCAAAGGGGGATTTGATTTCCACCCCCCTTGAACAAATTTCTTATTCACCAAATTTTTGTTTGATTGTTTCTTTGATCAATGTTACAGCATCGTTAGCTGCTGTTTTAGCATCTTTCTTACCACTTACAGCATCAAAGAGCATATTTTTCGCTGGATCCCAAACTGCAGACATTTGAGAGATATTTGGCATTGGTTGAGCGTTCTTGAACTGTTTGATAACAGCAGTTGTCAACTCATCGTTTTTACCTTCAGCGTATGAACGAGCCTCAGTGTTAGCTGGGATTTCGTTAGTCTTATCGTATAATACTTTTTGTTGTTCAGTTGAAACAAGGAAGTCTACAAATTTTTGAGAAGCTTCAAGGTTCTTAGTGGCTTGAGGGATGACCCAAGCTTTTCCACCACCAAATGCAGCATATTCTTTTCCGTTTGGAAGAGTTGGGATAGTCGCAACACCGTAGTTTACTTTAGCATCTTTGAAGGCTTGGGCTTTCCAAGGTCCGTCGATGATAGCAGCTGTTTTACCTTCTTGGAATTGAGTTTGGATTAAGTTGCCAGCACCTTCCGTATCTTGCATACCTTTAGGCCATTTTTCATACCAAGATTTAGCGTACTCTATACCTTTGATAGCGCCGTCGTTGGCAAGACCGATATCTTTAGCGTCTTTACCGTTTTGTCCGAATACATAAGCTCCGTTACCAGCAAGAAGTCCGTATGCATAGTAGAAGTTTGTCCAGTCAGCTAGGAAAGCAGAAGTTTTTCCATCTTCTCCAGCGAAGGCATATTTGCTATCTTTAGCAAGGTTTTCTAAGTCAGCAAAAGTTTTTGGAGCTTCTTTTATCAAGTCTTTGTTGTAGTACATAACAAGTGACTCGATAACGGCAGGAGCACCGTAAACTTTACCATTAGCAGCTGTTACAAGAGATTTAGTTGTGTCGTCTGTTTTAGCACCATCGCTCAATTTCACTTCTGAAAGTTGTCCGTCAGAACCAAGGCTACCTACACGGTCGTATGGAGCCATCATAATATCAGGGACATTACCAGATTGGTTGTCAAGAGAAAGTTTATCAAGACCTCCTAGAGCATCACCAGTTTTAAGAGTGATTTTTACTCCAGCTTCTTTTTCATAAGCTTTAGCAACCTCTTCAATATAGCTCTTATATCCCTCGTCTACATATACAGTGAGTTCTTTGGCTTCAGATGAACCAGAATCAGCAGGCTTATCAGCAGTTTTGCTTCCGCAAGCTACCAAAAGCAAGCTAGCAAGTGTAACAGTTCCAAGCACAGCAGTGCTCTTCATGAATTTAGATGACATAGTGTATTCCTCCTAAAGAATAACAAATTTTATAATGAGGAAACGCAAACGTTTTCCTTTATGGGACTAGTATAGCACAAATAGAAAACGGTTGCAAGTGTTTTTTGTAAAAATTTTAAAAAAATTTCACGGGAATGGTAAGCGTTTTATTTGTTTGTAATAGAAGAAAAGTCGGAAAATATATTTTCATGATTTTACTGAAATTATTTAGGGAAACGATTGCCTAAATTTTGAACAAAAAATAAATTGCTCTAGACCAAAAGTAGGCTAAGTTGAGCCTTCTATTTGTAGTTGAAGAAGATTTTGTAAATAGAAAAGAAAAATGTATATGTATACATAAAGAAGGACAAGTTTTTTTAAAAAAAATAATCAAAAAGTTTTTTAAAAACGCTTGCAATTATTCCAAAAATAAAGTATACTTATCTTAACGCAAACGTTTGCGCCCAAAAATGAAAATTTAAACTACAAATACACGAGGTGTTGTTTATGAAAAAACGTCAAAGTGGTGTGTTGATGCACATCTCTTCTCTACCAGGAGCCTACGGAATCGGATCGTTTGGTCAAAGTGCTTACGACTTCGTTGATTTCTTGGTCCGTACAAAACAACGTTACTGGCAAATCCTTCCATTAGGAACAACTAGTTACGGAGATTCTCCTTACCAGTCTTTCTCAGCCTTCGCAGGAAACACTCATTTTATCGATTTGGATATCTTGGTGGAGCAAGGTTTGTTGGAAGCAAGTGACCTTGAAGGAGTTGACTTTGGTAGCGATGCGTCTGAAGTTGACTATGCTAAGATTTACTATGCACGTCGTCCTCTTTTAGAAAAAGCGGTGAAACGTTTCTTTGAAGTCGGAGATGTTAAAGATTTTGAGAAATTTGCTCAAGACAACCAATCATGGCTTGAGCTCTTTGCTGAGTATATGGCTATCAAAGAGCATTTTGACAATCTTGCTTGGACTGAATGGCCAGATGCTGATGCTCGTGTTCGTAAAGCTTCAGCACTTGAAAGCTACCGTGAGCAATTGGCAGACAAGTTGGTTTACCACCGTGTGACTCAATACTTCTTCTTCCAACAATGGTTGAAATTGAAAGCTTACGCTAACGACAACCACATCGAAATCGTTGGGGACATGCCAATCTACGTAGCGGAAGATTCAAGCGATATGTGGGCAAATCCACATCTCTTCAAGACAGATGTCAACGGTAAGGCGACTTGCATAGCAGGATGCCCACCAGATGAGTTTTCTGCAACTGGTCAGCTTTGGGGTAACCCAATCTATGATTGGGAAGCAATGGACAAAGACGGCTACAAATGGTGGATTGAACGCTTGCGTGAAAGCTTCAAAATCTATGATATCGTTCGTATCGACCACTTCCGCGGCTTCGAATCTTACTGGGAAATCCCTGCTGGTTCCGATACAGCAGCACCTGGTGAGTGGGTGAAAGGTCCGGGCTACAAGCTTTTTGCAGCCGTTAAGGAAGAACTTGGTGAGCTAAACATCATCGCAGAAGACCTTGGCTTCATGACAGATGAAGTTATTGAGTTGCGTGAACGTACTGGCTTCCCAGGAATGAAGATTCTTCAATTTGCCTTCAACCCAGAAGACGAAAGTATCGATAGCCCACACTTGGCACCTGCTAACTCAGTTATGTACACAGGAACTCACGATAATAACACGGTCCTTGGTTGGTACCGTAACGAGATCGATGATGCGACTCGTGAGTACATGGCTCGCTACACTAACCGTAAAGAATACGAAACAGTTCCACACGCTATGCTTCGTACAGCCTTTTCATCAGTTAGCTTCATGGCAATTGCAACTATGCAAGATTTGCTAGAATTGGATGAGGCAGCTCGTATGAACTTCCCATCTACCCTTGGTGGAAACTGGTCTTGGCGCATGACTGAAGATCAATTGACACCAGCTGTCGAGGAAGGTTTGCTTGACTTGACAACAATCTATCGACGAATTAATGAAAATTTGGTAGAATTAAAGAAATAATACAATATCAGGAGACACCTTAAACATGTTATCACTACAAGAATTTGTACAAAATCGTTACAATAAAACCATTGCAGAATGTAGCAATGAAGAGCTTTACCTTGCTCTTCTTAACTACAGCAAACTTGCAAGCAGCCAAAAACCAGTCAACACTGGTAAAAAGAAAGTTTACTATATCTCAGCTGAGTTCTTGATTGGTAAACTCTTGTCAAACAACTTGATCAACCTTGGTCTTTACGACGATGTCAAAAAAGAACTTGCTGCTGCAGGTAAAGACTTGATCGAAGTTGAAGAAGTTGAATTGGAACCATCTCTTGGTAATGGTGGTTTGGGACGTTTGGCTGCCTGCTTTATCGACTCAATTGCGACTCTTGGTTTGAATGGTGACGGTGTTGGTCTTAACTACCACTTTGGTCTTTTCCAACAAGTTCTTAAAAACAACCAACAAGAAACAATTCCAAATGCATGGTTGACAGAGCAAAACTGGTTGGTTCGCTCAAGCCGTAGCTACCAAGTACCATTTGCAGACTTTACTTTGACATCAACTCTTTACGATATTGATGTTACTGGTTATGAAACAGCAACTAAAAATCGCTTGCGTTTGTTTGACTTGGATTCAGTTGATTCTTCTATCATTAAAGATGGTATCAACTTTGACAAGACAGATATCGCTCGCAACTTGACTCTCTTCCTTTACCCAGATGATAGTGACCGTCAAGGTGAATTGCTCCGTATCTTCCAACAATACTTCATGGTTTCAAACGGTGCGCAATTGATTATCGACGAAGCAATCGAAAAAGGAAGCAACTTGCATGACCTTGCTGACTACGCTGTTGTACAAATCAACGACACTCACCCATCAATGGTTATCCCTGAATTGATCCGTCTTTTGACTGCACGTGGTATCGAGCTTGACGAAGCAATTTCAATCGTTCGTAGCATGACTGCCTACACTAACCACACAATCCTTGCTGAAGCCCTTGAAAAATGGCCTCTTGAATTCTTGCAAGAAGTGGTTCCTCACTTGGTACCAATCATCGAAGAATTGGACCGTCGCGTGAAAGCAGAATACAAAGATCCAGCTGTTCAAATTATCGATGAGAGCGGACGTGTTCACATGGCTCACATGGATATCCACTACGGATACAGTGTTAACGGAGTAGCGGCACTTCATACTGAAATCTTGAAGAACTCTGAGTTGAAAGCCTTCTACGACCTTTACCCAGAAAAATTCAATAACAAAACAAACGGTATCACTTTCCGTCGTTGGCTTATGCATGCTAACCCAAGATTGTCTCACTACTTGGATGAGATTCTTGGAGAAGGTTGGCACCATGAAGCAGATGAACTTGAAAAACTTTTGTCTTATGAAGACAAAGCAGCTGTCAAAGAAAAATTGGAAAGCATCAAGGCTCACAACAAACGTAAATTGGCTCGTCACTTGAAAGAACACCAAGGTGTGGAAATCAATCCAAACTCTATCTTTGATATCCAAATCAAACGTCTTCACGAGTATAAACGCCAACAAATGAACGCCTTGTACGTGATCCACAAATACCTTGACATCAAAGCTGGTAACATTCCTGCTCGTCCAATCACAATCTTCTTTGGTGGTAAAGCAGCTCCAGCCTACACAATCGCTCAAGATATCATCCACTTGATTCTTTGCATGTCAGAAGTTATTGCTAACGATCCAGCAGTAGCTCCACACTTGCAAGTAGTTATGGTTGAAAACTACAACGTTACTGCAGCAAGCTTCCTTATCCCAGCATGTGATATCTCAGAACAAATCTCACTTGCTTCTAAAGAAGCTTCAGGTACTGGTAACATGAAATTCATGTTGAACGGAGCTTTGACTCTTGGTACTATGGATGGTGCTAACGTGGAAATCGCTGAGTTGGTTGGTGACGAAAACATCTACATCTTTGGTGAAGATTCAGAAACTGTTATTGACCTTTACGCAAAAGCAGCTTACAAATCAAGCGAATTCTACGCTCGTGAAGCTATCAAACCATTGGTTGACTTCATCGTTAGCGATGCAGTTCTTGCAGCTGGAAACAAAGAGCGTTTGGAACGTCTTTACAATGAATTGATCAACAAAGACTGGTTCATGACTCTTCTTGACTTGGAAGACTACATCAAAGTCAAAGAGCAAATGTTGGCTGACTACGAAGACCGTGACGCATGGTTGGATAAAGTTATCGTTAACATTTCTAAAGCAGGATTCTTCTCATCTGACCGTACAATCGCTCAGTATAACGAAGATATCTGGCACTTGAACTAATACTCTTCGAAAATCAAATTCAAACCACGTCAGCGTTGCCTTGCCGTACTCAAGTACAGCCTGCGGCTAGCTTCCTAGTTTGCTCTTTGATTTTCATTGAGTATAAGATACAAATTCATACTAATACATTTTGTAAAAAAGCGAGTTTCGATTGAAATTCGCTTTTTTAAATGCTGTGGATTTGGGTCAATCTTGTCTAAAAAGAAGAGAAAGCATAGACGTATTGAAGGTTTAACACTCTCTTTCAACCTTATGCTTCTTTGCAGTTGTTTATCTCATATTTATTGTATTCGCTTACATAAAGTATTATAATATGATTGTAGGAAAGAAGGTGTTTTTATGTGGAAAAAATATTTTTCAAAATATAAATGGACGGATTTATTTTGGATTCTATTTGTTATTTTAACATGCCTCTATATAGGTAACCATGATTTGTTTCCTCTCAATCATCAAGAAATCTCTCTTCGAGGTAGTTTCTGGGGATCTGTACTCGCCTTATATCACTTACTATTTATTGATAAGTTTGTTATCTCGAATCGAAAATAAAGATTAGAACTATGTTTGACTGCCTACTTTTATGATTTATTTTGGAGGGAAGATTTTGTCTCTATTATTTATTATTTTAAATTTGTTTATCTTGTACAAGATCTATTCTTTGAGACGGGAGAAATCGAAATACTTGATTTATACGGCCTATATCATATTTGGGGTAAATGTAATATATGGTATTCAATGGTTATTAAAAGAATTGGTTTCAAAGATTTCCACTTAATGTGTATAGAAACTCCAGTAATTTTTGCATAACAAAACGCATAAGATCAAGGTTTTGAGTACCTGTTCTTATGCGTTTTTGTAATATTGGAGATTTTCGGTAAGTTTTATACCTTTGGGAAGTCTAGTTTAGAATACTTTCCCAACCAAAATCTCAGCCTCAATAGTAATCTCTGTCAAGTCGCTCCAGTCAATCTTAGTCTGGTCGATGTGAAAGAGTAGGGGCGTCATGCTGAGTAGGGATTGGAGCTGATCTGCTGTGATAGTCTTAGTCAGAGAGGCCGTTTGGTTAGATAGGATGGTAAAGTGTCCCTGGAAATGCTCCTTGATATCTTGATTAGAATAATCCTTCTTTGTCAGCTGGTCTTGTACCTTCTGACGGATTTCCTTGAGGTGATTTTCGGTTGGGATAACCTTTATCAAGATACCGTCTTTGGATAAAACGCGACGGAATTCTCCATAGTTGGCAGGTGAAAAGATATCAAGCAGGATATCCATGCTAGCGTCTTTTATAGGAAGACGAGCCAAGTCACCAACGAACCAGTTGACTGCCCAGTTTGGTTCACTCTTGGCAGCGATTTGGACGGAATCTTTGGAAATATCAAAGGCATAGAAGGTTTTGTCAGGATGCCTTTCTTGAAGTTTGCGAGAATAGAAACCTTCGCCACAACCGATATCTAAAATTGTTTTGGCATTTTTTGAGTTTGAAAGTAAATCAGAGAGGACCTCTAGAATAGCCTGATAAAAGCCTGCTTCTAGGATTTGTTGACGGTTTTGAAAATTTTCCTTGTCATAGTTAGCAGATTGCTTAATTTGAGGTGCTAGATTGACATAGCCGAATTTAGCTAAGTCAAAAGAATGACGATTACAGCATTTGAGACTGCTCTCTACCAGAGTCAGATTTTCTTGACAGATAGGACAGGAAAAGGCAGTCGCAGAAGCAAAACGCTGAAGTTTGGGTTTGAGATTTGTATTCATAGTTTAAGTGTATCAAAAGAGGCAAATGAAAGCAACTTTAGGAATAAGTAGATGGGAGATTCAGTAGAAATAAAACTGATTCTCCAATTTATAGAATGAAATTGCTTTTATATCTAAATTGCTATATAATAATGATAAGGAGGAAATAAGTATGTTAAAAGAAGTACTAACCGTTGCAAAAGTTGCGAAAAAATCATCACTCTTTTTGGGTGGTGTCGCATTTGGTACCCTTGGTTTGAAAATCTTAGCAAGTAAGGAAGCTAAAAAAGGTTATTCTAAAGCTTTGGCTAAGGCTTACAAGTTGAAAGACGGGCTAGATGCATCTGTTTCTGTTGTGAAACAACATGGAGACGATGTCTTGCAAGATGCCAAATATTTGTACGAGCAAGAGAAAAAAGAAGAGCAATTAGATAGCCTTATAGGAGAATAATATGTCTTTTAAAGTGCTACATAGAGGATACCAACATATCCGACTATCATCTTCTTTTTCACTCACCTTGGATATTCAAGACTATCTTCGTTCCTTGGCGAGAGATGAAAAGGGGATTGAGTCTATCCAGTTTTACATGGATCAACAGCACTTTACTCTACGCATAAAAGAAGGCTTTTCTGTATTAGATAATGCAGAAGCCTTTTTAAAAAGAATTGATAAAGGGAAAGTTTCTGAGTTGATGACTCTTCCCATTCGTAGAGAAGAGAGTGCTTATTCTATTGTTTCAGGTGCAGCGATTAAGCGTATACTTTTTCGTAGTTTTGTGCCGTATCCTATTCGCTATATATGGACTTGTTATCAGGCTTTTGGCTATATTAGAGAAGCCTATCAAACACTAGCGCGTAAGGAACTAACGATGGAAGTCTTGGACTGTTCGGCGATTTTATTGTCTTTGTTCATGAACCAATCCAAGACGGCTAGCAATATCATGTTTATGCTTGATTTGGGGAATCATTTAGATCAGTGGTCTTTGAAAAAAACTGCAACAGATTTAGAACAAAGCCTTCTTGCAAAAGAGAGCGATGTATTCCTAGTACAGGGCGATACGGTTGTTAGTATCAAGAGTTCCGATGTTCAAATAGGAGATGTCTTGGTCCTATCTCAAGGAAATGAAATTCTGTTTGATGGACAAGTAGTTTCAGGTTTAGGTATGGTCAACGAAAGTTCCTTGACGGGAGAGAGTTTTCCAGTTGAAAAAAGAGAATCTGATTTGGTTTGTGCAAATACAGTATTAGAAACTGGAGAGTTACGCATTCGTGTAACCGATAATCAGATGAACAGCCGGATTTTACAACTGATTGAGTTGATGAAGAAATCTGAAGAAAACAAGAAAACGAAACAACGCTATTTCATCAAAATGGCGGACAAGGTCGTCAAATATAATTTCTTGGGGGCTGGGCTAACTTACCTATTGACAGGTTCTTTTTCTAAGGCTATTTCTTTCCTATTAGTCGATTTCTCCTGCGCTTTGAAAATTTCTACTCCGGTAGCTTATTTGGCAGCTATCAAGGAGGGGTTGAACCGTGAAATGGTGATTAAGGATGGAGATGTTCTGGAGAAATATCTGGAAGTTGATACCTTCTTATTTGATAAGACGGGGACAATCACAACTAGCTATCCGATAGTTGAAAAGGTGTTACCTTTTGGGGACTATAGTGAGGAAGATATTCTCAGAATCAGTGCCTGTCTTGAGGAACACATTTATCATCCTATTGCTAATGCCATCGTCAAGCAAGCTGAGATAGAGGGAATTGAACATGAGGAAATGCATGGGAAACTCCAATATATCGCAAGCAAGGGGATCAAATCTCATATAGATGGGCAACCAGTTCTTATTGGGAATTATGTTTTGATGCAGGATGAGCAAATTCATATCAGTTCAGAACAAAATGCTTTAATTGAAGAGTACAAGAGTCACTACAATCTCTTATTCTTGGCTTATCAGAATGAATTGATTGGAATGTTCTGCATTCATACTCCTTTGAGAAAAGAAGCAAAAGCAGCCTTGGAGAAACTTAAGGCACAAGGGAAAAAATTGATTCTGGCAACAGGGGACACCCTGGTTAGGACAGAGGAATTAGTCAAAGATTTGCCCTTTGATCAGGTCTATACAGACTTGAAACCTGATGGAAAATTTGAGTTAGTAGAGGAACTGCAGAAAGCAGGTCACACTATTTTGATGGTTGGAGATGGATTGAATGACTCAGCGGCTCTAACCCTATCAGATATCGGTGTGGTGATGAATGAGAGTGCAGACATTTCTAAGCAGATGAGCGATATCTTATTGTTAGATAATCGCTTGGATTTCTTCCAAGAGTTGGATTGGCTATCATCATCTTTGCAAACACTCATCAAGAAGAATATTCAAGATACCGTTGTCGTAAATAGTAGTTTGATTGGTTTTGGCTTGTTTAATTGGCTCAGTCCTTCAAATCTCTCTATCTTACATAATCTAACAACCTTACGTATTGTACTGCGTAGCCTGTCTATTAAGGTATAGGCGGGGACTATTAACAGCAAAAAGGAGTTACCTTTCTCGAGGTTAACTCCTTTTTTTATAGGTAAATGTTGAACAGTTTAGTAAGTCAATACAAAATATTTTTTCTTACCGCGACGGATAACAGTCAGTTCATTCTCTAACTTATCTGCGTCATTCAAGACATAGTCAAGGTCTTGGATACGGTCGCCGTTGACGTAGATAGCTCCGTTTTGGACGTCTTCACGGGCCTGGCGTTTTGAGTTAACCACACCAGATGAGACGAGAAGTTCTACGATATTGTGGTTTTCATCTGCTTGAACTTGGTAGTTTGGCACTCCACGAAGTCCTTGTTTGAGTTCTTTAACAGAAAGATTTTTGATGTTTCCTGCAAAGAGTTGCTCAGTGATGTTGAGGGCTTCTTTGTAAGCTTCTTCGCCGTGAACAAGTGTAACGACTTCACGAGCCAAGATTTTTTGAGCCAAGCGTTCGTGTGGAGCTGCTTCAAATTGTTTACGGATGTCTTCAATCTCATCAAGTGACAAGAAAGTAAAGATTTTCAAGAAGCGAACAGCGTCTGCGTCCATAACGTTCATCCAGAATTGGTACATTTCGTATGGAGAAGTCTTTTCAGGATTGAGCCAGACTGCGTTTCCTTCTGATTTACCAAATTTCTTACCAGTTGCATCTGTGATCAATGGAACAGTGATAACGTGGCCAGTCTTGTCAGCCTTACGACGAAGCAATTCTGTACCAGCTGTCATATTTCCCCACTGGTCAGAACCACCGATTTGAAGAGTGACATTGTGGTCTTGGTTAAGGACGAAGAAGTCGTACCCTTGCATGATTTGGTAAGCGAACTCAGTGTAAGAAATCCCTGTTTCGATCCGTTTTTTCACAGACTCTTTACTCATCATGTAGTTGACAGTGAAGTATTTTCCAATATCACGGAGGAAGTCAATGAAGCTGATGCTGCCAAACCAGTCGTAGTTGTTGACCATGACAGCTTTATTTTCACCATTTTCAAAGTCAAGAAAACGAGAAAGTTGTCCTTGGATAGACTTGACCCAGCCCTCTACTGTGTCTTTTGTTTGGAGACTACGTTCAGCATCTTTGAAGGACGGATCTCCGATGAGACCTGTGGCACCGCCAACGAGCGCATAAGGTTTGTGACCTGCTAGTTGCAAGCGACGACTTGTCAAGATTGCGACAAGGTGGCCTAGGTGAAGGCTGTCAGCAGTTGGATCGTAGCCAGTATAATAAGAAACTTGACCTTCTTCTAGGGCTTTACGCAAAGCTTCTTCATCAGTCGTTTGAAATATCAAACCACGCTCTTTTAGCTCATCAAAAATGTGCATGTGTCTTTTCTCCTTTTTAAAATTATTGTTTCTACCTATTGTATCACAAACTTGGGCAATAGCCTAGCAGAATAGGGAAGAAAGTGGCTATTTTATTGAAAGTTTCCCTTTTGTGGTATAATAGATAGAGTGAGGAAATCCATGCAAAATCAATTAAATGAATTAAAACGAAAAATGCTGGAATTTTTCCAGCAAAAACAAAAAAATAAAAAATCAGCTAGATCTGGCAAGAAAGGTTCAAGTACCAAAAAATCTAAAACCTTAGATAGGCCAGCCATTTTTCCAGCTATTTTATTGAGTATAAAAGCCTTATTTAACTTACTCTTTGTACTCGGTTTTCTAGGAGGAATGATGGGAGCTGGGATTGCTTTGGGGTACGGAGTGGCCTTATTTGACAAGGTTCGGGTGCCTCAGACAGAAGAATTGGTGAATCAGGTCAAGGACATCTCTTCTATTTCAGAGATTACCTATGCGGATGGGACGGTAATTGCTTCCATAGAGAGTGATTTGTTGCGCACTTCTATCTCATCTGAGCAAATTTCGGAAAATCTGAAGAAGGCTATCATTGCGACGGAAGATGAACACTTTAAAGAACATAAAGGTGTAGTGCCCAAGGCGGTGATTCGTGCGACCTTGGGGAAATTTGTAGGTTTGGGTTCCTCTAGTGGGGGGTCGACCTTGACCCAGCAACTAATTAAACAGCAGGTGGTTGGGGATGCGCCGACCTTGGCTCGTAAGGCGACAGAAATTGTGGATGCTCTTGCCTTGGAACGAGCCATGAATAAGGATGAGATTTTAACGACCTATCTCAATGTGGCTCCCTTTGGCCGAAATAATAAGGGACAGAATATTGCAGGAGCTCAGCAGGCAGCTGAGGGGATTTTCGGTGTAGATGCCAGTCAGTTGACGGTTCCTCAAGCAGCATTTTTAGCAGGACTTCCACAGAGTCCCATTACCTACTCTCCTTATGAAAATACTGGGGAGTTGAAGAGTGATGAAGACCTAGAAATTGGCTTAAGACGGGCTAAGGCAGTTCTTTACAGTATGTATCGTACAGGTGCCTTAAGCAAAGACGAGTATTCTCAGTACAAGGATTATGACCTTAAACAGGACTTTTTATCATCGGGCACGGTCACAGGAATTTCACGAGACTATTTATACTTTACAACTTTGGCAGAAGCTCAAGAACGTATGTATGACTATCTAGCTCAGAGAGACAATGTCTCCGCTAAGGAGTTGAAAAATGAGGCAACTCAGAAGTTTTATCGTGATTTGGCAGCCAAAGAAATTGAAAATGGTGGTTATAAGATTACTACTACCATAGACCAGAAAATTCATTCTGCTATGCAAAGTGCGGTTGCTGACTATGGCTATCTTTTAGACGATGGAACAGGTCGTGTAGAAGTAGGGAATGTCCTGATGGACAACCAAACAGGTGCTATTCTAGGCTTTGTAGGTGGTCGTAATTATCAAGAAAATCAAAATAATCATGCCTTTGATACCAAACGTTCGCCAGCTTCTACTACCAAGCCTTTGCTTGCCTACGGTATTGCTATTGACCAGGGCTTGATGGGAAGTGAAACGATTCTATCTAACTATCCAACAAACTTTGCTAATGGCAATCCGATTATGTATGCTAATAGTAAGGGAACAGGAATGATGACCTTGGGAGAAGCTCTGAACTATTCATGGAATATCCCTGCTTACTGGACCTATCGTATGCTTCGTGAAAAGGGTGTTGATGTCAAGGGTTATATGGAAAAGATGGGTTACGAGATTCCTGAGTACGGTATTGAGAGCCTGCCAATGGGTGGTGGTATTGAAGTCACAGTTGCCCAGCATACCAATGGCTATCAGACCTTAGCTAATAACGGGGTTTATCATCAGAAACATGTGATTTCTAAAATTGAAGCAGCAGATGGTAGAGTGGTGTATGAGTATCAGGATAAACCAGTTCAAGTCTATTCAAAAGCTACTGCGACGATTATGCAGGGATTGCTGCGAGAAGTTCTATCCTCTCGTGTGACAACAACCTTCAAGGCTAACCTGACTTCTTTAAATCCTACTCTGGCTAATGCAGATTGGATTGGGAAGACTGGTACGACCAACCAAGACGAAAATATGTGGCTCATGCTTTCGACACCTAGATTAACCCTAGGTGGCTGGATTGGGCATGATGATAATCATTCACTGTCACGTAGAGCAGGTTATTCCAATAACTCTAATTACATGGCTCATCTGGTAAATGCGATTCAGCAAGCCTCCCCAAACATTTGGGGGAACGAGCGCTTCGCTTTAGATCCTGGTGTCGTAAAATCCGAAGTCTTGAAATCAACAGGTCAAAAACCAGGGAAGGTTTCTGTTGAAGGAAAAGAGGTAGAGGTCACAGGTTCGACTGTTACCAGCTATTGGGCTAATAAGGCAGGAGCGCCAACGACCAGTTATCGCTTTGCTATTGGTGGAAGTGATGCGGATTATCAGAATGCTTGGTCTAGCATCGTGGGGAGTCTACCAACTCCATCAAGCTCCAGCAGTTCAAGTAGTAGCTCTAGCGATAGCAGTAACTCAAGTGCTACACGACCCTCTTCAAGGACGAGACGATAAGTCCTTTAAACTTTTCTAAATGAAGTGGCTAATCAATGGATTGCCACTTTTTTCTTTTTTCCTTTCGTGTTACAATAAAGGTATGAATCAGTATCAGAAAAAGATTATTAAAGGAACCATTTATTCGCTCCTATCCGGCTTAATCTGGGGAATCTGTGGAATTTTAGGAGAATATTTCTTTACTCATTACCAGGTGTCTTCGGGCTGGATTACTTCTATGCGTCTGACATTGGCAGGGAGTCTTGTGCTCATTTGGTCTGCAGTGCAATTAAAATCGCAAGTGCTAGATATTTGGCGAGATAAGAAAAATTACCTGCCCTTTTTAGCCTATGCTATTTTGGGAATTTTTTCAGTTCAATATTTTTTCTATCTCTGTGTAGAATACTCAAATGCAGCGACAGCAACTATTTTACAGTTTATCAGTCCTGTCTTTATTCTCTTTTACAATCGCTTGGTTTATCAAAAACGAGCGTCAAAAAGCGCTATTTTTTATGTTTTGGTTGCCATGTTGGGTGTTTGCCTGATGGCTACAAAGGGGGATCTCTCTCAATTATCCATGACGCCACTAGCCCTTATAACAGGTCTGTTGAGTGCCATGGGGGTCATGTTTAATGTTATCTTACCTCAACCTTTTGCGAAGCGTTATGGGTTTGTACCCACGGTTGGGTGGGGGATGATTTTGGCAGGTTTATTTAGCAATGTCCTCTCGCCGGTTTATCAGCTTTCCTTTACTCTGGATATTTGGAGTATCTTGATTTGCCTTATTATCGCTTTCTTTGGTACAGCTTTTGCTTTTTTTATTTCCATGAAGGCGGTGTCCTTGGTTTCTCCCTTGGTGGTTTCCGTTATCAGTGCCAGTGAACCTCTCTCTTCTGCCCTTTTGAGTGTTTTGTTTTTAGGATTGGTAGTGGATTGGTCCCTTCTTCTAGCTATGGCCCTGATTATTTTACCCATGATTTTCCTATCGATAGAAGAAGCGAAAGAAAGTAAATAAAAAGTCTTTTCTTAATTCTAAAAGTGTGCTATACTAGAGTAGTCAATAAAACACGGGGAGATAGTTGTGAAGAGTGTTTTTAGGTTGTATCGGTAGGGGCTTTCTTTTACCGACAGCACGTTTTATCTCACATCCCTAAAAATCATACCTAAAAACAAACAAAAAGGCTTCAAATTTGAGGCCTTTTTTGGTAGAATAGGTATCATTAAAATGAACTAGGAGGCGCCTATGACTGCTACAAAAATGAACGCACAAGAAATTATCCAATTTATCGCCAATGCTGAAAAGAAAACCAGTGTCAAAGTAACTTTTGAGGGACAACTCGCAACTGCTGTACCTAGCTCTGTTGTTAAACTAGGAAATGTCCTATTTGGAGACTGGAAGGATGTGGCTCCGCTTCTCGATGGCCTGGTAGAAAATCAAGACTATGTTGTTGAGCAAGATGCTCGTAATTCTGCAGTTCCTTTGCTAGACAAACGTGCTATCAACGCTCGTATCGAGCCAGGTGCGATTATCCGTGACCAGGTTGAAATTGGTGACAACGCTGTTATCATGATGGGAGCGGTTATCAATATCGGTGCTGAAATTGGTGCAGGAACTATGATTGACATGGGGGCTATCCTTGGTGGCCGTGCCATCGTTGGGAAAAACAGCCACGTTGGTGCAGGTGCAGTTTTGGCAGGTGTGATTGAGCCAGCTAGCGCAGAACCAGTCCGTGTTGGAGACAATGTTCTTATCGGTGCTAATGCAGTGGTTATTGAAGGAGTTCAAATCGGTAGTGGTTCAGTTGTCGCAGCAGGAGCTATTGTTACCCAAGATGTCCCAGAAAACGTGGTGGTAGCAGGTGTTCCAGCTCGTATCATCAAAGAGATTGATGCCCAAACCCAACAAAAAACAGCGCTAGAGGATGCGCTTCGTACCTTATAATTGTAAAAGTAATAAAGAGGCGGAACCCTTCTTCCAGCCTCTTTCTGCTATATCGGAGGATAGATAGATGTTAGATTTGATTCAGACTAGACGAGATTTGCACCAGATTCCAGAGATTGGCTTGGAGGAGTTCAAGACTCAGGCTTATTTGCTGGATGTGATTGAGAAATTGACTGCGGGCAAGAATTTTGTCCAAGTTCGAACTTGGCGGACAGGTATTTTGGTTTACTTGCAGGGAAGTCAGCCAGAGCGGACTATTGGTTGGAGAACAGATATTGATGGTCTGCCGATCATCGAGCAAACAGGCCTTCCTTTCGTCTCTCAGCACCAAGGTCGTATGCACGCTTGTGGCCATGATTTCCACATGACTATTGCCTTAGGCTGTCTTGAGCGAGCCCTTGAGGAGCAACCAAAGAACAATCTGCTCTTTTTGCTTCAGCCTGCTGAAGAAAATGAAGCTGGTGGCATGCTCATGTATGAGGATGGCGCTTTTGGAGACTGGTTGCCAGACCAGTTTTATGGCCTCCATGTTCGGCCAGATTTGAAAGTCGGCCAGATTGCGACCAATACTCATACACTTTTTGCAGGGACTTGCGAGGTGAAGATTCGTTTTAAAGGTAAAGGAGGACATGCAGCATTTCCGCATGAAGCCAATGACGCTTTGGTGGCGGCTAGTTACTTTGTGACCCAGGTGCAGTCAGTTGTCAGCCGCAATGTCAACCCAATCGAGGGAGCAGTGGTGACCTTTGGTGTTTTCCAAGCTGGAACAACAAACAATGTTATCACAGACACAGCCTTTTTGCATGGAACTATTCGGGCCTTGACACAGGACATGAGTCTCTTGGTGCAAAAGAGGGTCAAAACAGTTGCAGAAGGAGTTGCAGCTGCCTTCGATATGGAAGTCGAAGTGGAACTCAAACAAGGGGGTTACCTGCCTGTTGAGAATAATCCAGTCTTGGCGCGTGAACTGATGGACTTCTTTGAAGAAAAAGAGGGGATTGAGTTAATTGATATTGAACCTGCTATGACAGGTGAAGACTTTGGTTATCTCCTTTCGAAGGTTGATGGTGTTATGTTCTGGCTTGGTATCGATAGTCCCTACGCCCTTCATCACCCTCAGATGAGTCCTAAGGAAGAGGCACTAGCTATTGGGGTTGATGCGGTTTCTAGTTTCCTGAAAAAGAAGGCAGCAGAGTAGAGGAATTGACTATGAAAGCAGAACTACGCAAGCAAGTCTTGCAAGAAATGAAGGCTATATCTCAAGAGCAAAAACAGGCTATAGACCAAGCGTTAACCGAGCGATTGTTACAACACCCCTTTTACCAAGAAGCCAAGATCATCGCAACCTATCTCTCTTTTCCTCATGAGTTTCAAACGCAGGAATTGATTGAGCAGGCGCTGAAGGATGGCAAGAAGGTTCTGATACCCAAAACCTATCCCAAGGGGCACATGGACTTTGTGGTCTATGATCCGCAGCAGTTGGTAAAAACTTCCTTTGGCTTACTGGAACCACAGGGAGATTTGGAAGTATTGGATGCCTCTCAGATTGATTTGATTCATGTTCCGGGGCTGGCTTTTACGACAAAGGGCTATCGAATTGGCTATGGCGGAGGTTATTATGACCGCTATCTGGAACATTTTACTGGTCATACTTTGAGTACGGTCTATCATTATCAAGTTCAGGACTTTAGCCCTGAAAATCATGATATTCCTGTTCAGGAGGTTCTGATTGATGAAAGAAATCTTTGATAGGCGTTACCCTGTGACGAGTCTTTTCCTCTTAGTGACGGCTTTGGTATTTCTAATAATGTTGGTGACCACAGGAGGAAACTTTGACAGGGCAGACACCTTATTTCGATTTGGAGCCATGTATGGGCCAGCTATTCGCCTCTTTCCTGAGCAGATTTGGCGTCTCTTCTCTGCCATTTTTGTTCATATTGGGTGGGAGCATTTCATTGTCAATATGCTTTCCCTTTATTATCTTGGTAGGCAAGTAGAGGAAATTTTCGGATCCAAGAAGTTTTTCTTTCTCTATCTCTTATCTGGAATGATGGGCAATCTCTTTGTTTTTGTATTTAGTCCCAAATCCTTAGCAGCAGGAGCCTCGACTTCTCTCTATGGGCTATTTGCCGCGATTATCATTCTTCGCTATGCAACTCGCAATCCCTATATCCAACAGCTAGGTCAATCTTATCTGACACTTTTTGTGGTTAATATTATTGGAAGTGTTCTGATTCCTGGAATCAGTCTAGCAGGTCATATCGGAGGTGCAGTTGGTGGCGCATTTCTAGCAGTTATCTTTCCAGTTAGAGGAGAAAAACGGATGTATAGCGCTAGTCAGAGACTGGTAGCGTTAGTGTTATTTGTAGGACTTGCAGTCTTACTTCTCTACAAGGGAATGGGATGAAAATTTATGTAATGAAAAAAGATAAGGCATTTTTTGAACCTTATCTTTTTATTTTATTCCTTCTCAGCCAATTCTTTTCCAAGTTGGATGAGGTAATTTTTCAAGGCTTCTTTGACTTGTGGGTGCTTGAGGGCGTAGTCAATAGATGTTTTCATAAATCCAAACTTATCCCCAACGTCGTAACGAGCTCCTGTAAATTCACGGGCAAAAACACGCTGTGTTTTATTGAGCGTATCAATAGCATCAGTAAGTTGGATTTCATTTCCAGCACCAGGAGTTTGATTTTCTAAGATATCAAAAATCTCAGGTGTGAGTAGATAGCGACCGATGATTGCCAAATCACTTGGTGCATCTTCGGGAGCTGGTTTTTCTACGAAAGTTTCAACGCTATAGAGACCATTAATCCCTTCCCCCTGAGGAGCGATAACTCCATATGATGAAACGTCTTCGTGTGGTACGGGCATGACAGCAATGGTTGATGCGTGTGTCTTTTCGTAATCATTCATCAGTTGTTTTGTCAAAGGAACGGCATTCTCATTTGTGATGTCCATAAGGTCATCACCCAGCATAACAACGAAGGGCTCATTCCCTACAAAAGCTTTGGCTTGTAGGACAGCGTCTCCAAGACCACGAGGGTGAGTTTGGCGAATGAAATGGAGGCGCATACCAGTTGCTTCATCTACCAATTTTAACAAATCCGTTTTGCCTTTTTCCTTAAGATTGTATTCAAGCTCAAAGTTTGAGTCAAAGTGGTCCTCAATAGAACGTTTTGATTTACCAGTGACAACTAGAATATCTTCAATGCCTGATTTGAGAGCTTCTTCCACGATAAACTGGATAGTTGGTTTGTCTACAATTGGCAACATTTCTTTGGCAAGAGCCTTGGTTGCTGGTAAAAATCGAGTTCCTAGTCCAGCGGCAGGAATGACTGCTTTTCTAACTTTCAGTGCCATAAGAATCCTTTCTCTAGAGGGTTAAGACCACTCATTTTCTGCTTTAAATTCATTGTTCATGATGTCATAAATGGCATCTTTGATATTGGTTCCGTGGTAGATAACTTGGTAAATGGCTTGTGTAATGGGCATATAGACTCCAAGTTCTTGCGCTAGTTCATAGGCTGCTCGGGTCGTCGAAATTCCTTCAATTACCATGCCCATATTGGCTTCGATATCAGCTAGAGATTCTCCACGACCAAGAGCATCTCCGGCTCTCCAGTTACGAGAGTGGATGGAGGTTCCCGTTACGATCAAGTCTCCTACACCGGATAAGCCACTATAGGTCAATGGACTGGCCCCAAGTGCTACTCCTAGGCGGGTAATTTCTGCCAAGCCTCGAGCGATGATGGCTGCCTTGGCATTGTCACCAAATCCTAAACCATGTAAAGCTCCAGCACCGACAGCGATAATGTTTTTAAGAGCACCAGCGGTTTCGACCCCGATAACATCCGTATTGGTATAAAGTCGGAAGTAGTGATTACTAAAGAGTTCTTGAACGTATTGAGCTGTGTGTAAATCTTTAGAAGCAGCAGTGATTAAAGTCAGGTCACGCACAATGGTCTCTTCTGCATGACTAGGGCCTGAAACAACGACAATATCACTGCGGAGCTGTTCAGGAATCTCTTCTTCAAGGATGGTTGATAATCGTTTATGACTATCAGGCTCTAATCCCTTTGAAGCGTGCATGATGATAGCCTTATGATCCAAGGTTTTTGCAACTTGTTGGGCAACAAGTCGTGTCACTTTTGTTGGGACAACAAACAAAATCGCATCTACATCTTTCAATGCCTCTGCTAAGTCGGTGTAGGCAATGATATTTTTATCTAGAACGACATCTTTAAAGTATTGTTTATTAGTATGGTGTGTATTAATTTCATTGATTTGCTCGGGAAGATTTCCCCAAATACGTACCTCGTGTCCATTATCATTTAAGACTTGTGAAAGGGCAGTTCCCCAAGAACCAGGCCCCAAGACGGCGACGGTTTGTTTTTCCATGTTTTCCTCCTTAATAGAGTTCTCTTTTTATTTTATCACATTCTAGGGGATTTTGCACTTTCATTGCTGGGGAGTGGTGGCTTTGTGACTTCAAAAATATATAAAAACCGAGACGAAGGGATAAACTCTTAGTCTTTAGTTCTGACAGATAGTTTGATTCAGTATATGCTATAATAGAGGTAAACAACTCAGGAGGTTCTTGTAGGTTGCGAGAGTTTGGCGAAAAAATTAAAAGATTACGTTTGGCTAAAAAAATCAGTCGTTCAGAATTTTGTGGTGATGAGTCTGAATTAAGTATTCGTCAATTAATTAGAATTGAAAATGGAGAATCCAGACCAACACTAACAAAGTTAAAATATATCGCTGAACGTTTGGGGGTTGAAGATTACAAGTTGATGCCAAGTTATATAGAGTTGGATAAGGAATATCTAGAATTGAAGTATTTCTTGATGAGGACTCCTACATACGAAGATGAAACTATCGCCCAGAAGAAAGAGAGTGTTTTTGATAAGATTTTTGAAGAATATTATGATAGACTTCCTGAGGAAGAAAGGTTTATCATAGATGTTTTACAAGCATATGATGATTTTGGTTGGTGGAATGATGATAGCAATTTAGGAATGATTTTACAAGAGTATTTCGATCACATTTTGTTGAAATCAAAATATGAAGTTAACGATATTTTAATCATAAAGCTATTTTTGGTAAGATTAGTACACCAAGATACAATAATAGATGAGATTGAAGTGAATACCTTCTTAGTAATAGCTGATAAAATTTTACAACAAGTTGAGATGTTTGATATTGAATATTCATTTCTAATCAGAGATTCATTACTTTTGTTGTTAGGAATATTTGAAAAAATTGCTAATTACAGTCAATTTGAAGATATTCTTTACAAATTAAATGAAATTACCTCAAAATCATACGACTATCAGAAAAAACCAATTATTCGACTATGGGAGTGGCGCTATGCATTATTTGTAAAAAAAGATTATTCAGTAGCTGAAAATTATTTTCAAGAAGCAAAAATATTTGCTAGAATGATTGATAATAGTCATTTGATAGAACAGCTAGAAAAACAATGGCAACATGACCTCCAGGATTTTTTTAAAAATAAACATTAGAAAATAAAAAAGTGACAAAAATGTCACTAGTTAAAAAGACCGAGAGAAAGTTTTCGAAATCATAAAAACGCATGATATCAGGTGTTTAAAAACTTGATATTATGCGTTTTCTCATTTAAAGAGTTATTATGTTTTTCCCTTAGATTGAGTTCGTATCTAGTTTCTTTTTATACTAATTGAGTACTCATTAGTAGATAAGTTGTTGAAATTAGTGACATTTATGACCTTGGAGAATGTGTAACATAGAAGTATAATAATCCTGTAGAAAAAATAAGGAGAGAAAATATGTTAGTGCTAGTTGTTGCCATTTTTTGGATTTATAAATAATAAAGATAGAATGGGAAGGTCTATGTTAGAACTAAAAAATATTAGTAAAAGTTACGGACAAGGGACGCTAAAAAATAATGTCTTAAGAGAAATAAATTTTAAGGTAGTTGAAGGAGAATTTGTATCGATAATGGGACCATCAGGTTCGGGCAAATCGACATTTATCAATATTTTGGGACTGATTGATTCTGAATTTGAAGGAGAATATATATTAGACGGAAAAAGTATTGAGAAGTTAAATGAAAATCAACAAGCAAGTTACCGTAATCGTGATATTGGATTTGTTTTTCAACAATTTCATCTTATTGATGAATATACTGTTAAAGAAAATATTTTATTATCATTCCTATATTCTGACCAACAGCCAGATATAGAATACATTGATAGTTTATTACAAGACTTAGGACTTATAGATAAGATGAATGAGTACCCAAGTCATTTATCAGGCGGACAGAAGCAACGAGTTGCTTTAATTAGAGCTCTTGCTCATAAACCTAGATTTCTTATAGCGGATGAACCTACAGGTGCATTAGATGAGAAAAATAGGAATGAGATATTGCAAATTCTACAAAATTTGAATCATTCTGGAACGACAATTATTGTAGTAACTCACGATGAGTTTGTTGCCAGTCATTGTAGAACAAGGTATCGAATGAAAAATGGGTATCTAACATCTGAAGGAGAAGGATTACATGAAGTTTAAAAAGCTGTTAATAGATACTCTAAAGCTGTTAAAGAGGAATAAAAGACAAAGTATTCTGACATCCTTAGCCATCACAGTGGCAACATTTGTTTTATTAGTAATACTATCAAGTTCTTCCTATACAACTTCTACATTAGGTAATGATTTAAAGATAGAAGAAGACACAGCAACAATGACTTATACGCCTCAGAATATATTGGATATTAGAGGGTTTACACAGGAAGATAAACAATTGGTTGAGCAAACTATTGGAAAACATGCAAGACTTTCTTCCAGCTCTTATGCTTTGTATGCTGAAACGTATTTTAATGATTCTAAGCAGAATCTTAGTTTTCGAACATTGGGCGATTTGAATAAGAATGGTTTAGTTGTGCCTGCTTTATTAAAAGGAAGAGCATTAGAGGAACTAGATGGCGGTGTCGCTATTAGCGATAAGGCTCTCATGTCATTGACTCGAAAGGAAAATATTGAACCTTTTTTAGGAGAGACTATCAATATATCTGGAAAAGAATACCTAATTCAGGCAATATATTATGGATCAGCTGTTAATGAAAGATTACCTTCTTTATTGGTTACCAATGAAATCAAAGAGTTACTTTTAGGAGGAAGGGAATATTTTGATGAATTAGTAGTAGAAACTAATCAGTTGGAGAATATTAATAAGGCTTTATCTGCTTTAGATACTTATGGAATATTCCGCAAGGAAGGAACTTATGGATATATAGATAATAGAAGGGTATATGAGGAAACAAAGGCTCAAGCTACTACAATATTAAATTTCATTGCACTTTTATCAAGCATTTCAATTTTTGTAGCTGGTTTTGGGGTTATGAATGCTATGTTGTCTTCTGTTAGCGAACGTAGCAAGGAGATAGCCATTCGTCGAGCTTTAGGGGCTAAAAAATCTGATATTTATCAATCGTATATGATGGAGGGGATTCTTTTATCGCTTCTGGGAGCTATAACTGGTATTGGAGTAGCGACATTATTTGTTGTTTTAATGAACATGAGTGGTTTTGTTACGACATTAACTCTGGATCATATTTTGATTACTCTATTCACAACGGGTGTATTTGGAATTGTATTTAGTATTATGCCTGCAATGGTTGCAGCAAATAAAAATGTTATTGAAGGTCTAAGGTAATGATGGATGTGAATTTAAAGGAGGTAGAATGAAATTTACAAAAATAGATAGAGTATTTTCTCTATTGCTAATTGTGGAATTTACAATATGTTTTTTTACACTAGATAATTTTAATCTTTTTCAATTTATGCTATTTGCACAAATTATACCGTCAATATTATTAGCTTTGTTATCGGGAAGTATTTCTTCTAGAAGTAAGCACAGCTGGGTGTTATTAATTATTTTTGGAATGATCTATGCCTTAATGATGTTTGGAATTTTCAGAGTTACTCCTATGACGCTTATAGAACAAAATACGATTCAATCTGAAACTTCCGTATTTACATTCAATAGAAATTTACAGTTAGGAACTTATTTTGGATTTTTCCTACAGGAATTCTTACTAGGAGCTTTTATTTGCACTATTTCAAAAATTTTTGGAAGAATTAAACAAGGGAAATTTTAATGAAGCCTGCATAAAAAAGAAGAATTGCTTCTGCAGTTATTTAGAAAATGATATTATTGAAATGGTGTAACATTTGGAGAAAATTATTTTTGAACGAAAAAGATTTGAGTATGTCGGTCCTAATAGAAAGCAAGTAAAGGACTTTATGATTCTAAAAAATTTCATGTCTAAGACAATTCAAGTTGAAATCAGAGTGGAGGGATACTTGTTAGACCTTCTTATTTTAAAAGAGATGAGTACAGAATTTTATAATTTAGATTTTCTTTCTTTGCCCTATGATGTCAATATAGATGTGAAAGAAGTTGTAGAGGATGTTGATTTAACAGTCTATAATAATAGTAAATATAGGAAGTTTGATTTCTTTAAAAATATTTGTAAATGATATTTTTGGAAGTCTATCCATTCCTATATTAGAATTGCTACAACAAGTTTTCAACACTTGTTTCAATTGAACATACTAAAAACCGAGCCTAAGTATTAAAGTCTTAGTCTCGGTTTTGATATTCATTAAAGAATAGCTAGGTTTATTTCAATTGATCTGTAATGTCTTTTGATAGCAACATTCCCAGATGATAAGTTTTATTGATGTAAGAAATGACATCATTGATATTTTCAGTCGTGTGAATTTTCTCTTTGATGTCAGCCCTAAATGTTTCATCCTTCAAAAGTTGTTCTTGGTAGAGCCTTTGAAGTCTCTCCTTCTCGTACTTATTGAGCAGAAAAAGGAAAACCAAGCTAATCACAACGAGGATATAAGCATATTGGCTCATAGGAAATCTCCCTGTATGATAAAGAAATAGTAGTGAATAAATCGATTTAGTGGATCTAAAATAGCAGAACAAGTCAGCAAAACTTGATAAGGTTTTTGATAGACCTCTAAACCAAAATCCGTATAGGATTTGGCGTTAGTTACTTAGATTTCTTTACAATCAAGTAACTTTAAGATTACGACGTTTTAGGACATAAATCGATCATATTTATGTCCTAAAACTAGTGAAGCGCCTAGCCAAAGTCCGAATAGGATTGAACGTCAGTTACTTAGACTGCTTTACAATCAAGTAATTAAAAGATTACGACATAAGCCTAACCAAATCGATATTATTTGGTTAGGTGAATTAGTGAAGTGTTTAGACAAGTATCTCTAATTACGACGTAAAGAAACATAAATCGATAATATTTATGTTTCTTTACTAGTGAAGCAGTTAGCTAGTCCGCATATAAGCGGCTAGCGTCTAACAATTAGGAACTTTAGTTCCAATTGTTAGTACTGAATCACATCTTCTCTGGCGCTTCTACTCCAAGCAAGCGAAGGGCCTCTTTGAGAACGACTGCGGTTGCGTAGCTAAGGGCTAGACGGCTGTCGCGTTCTGGGCTTTCATCCAAGATACGCGTGTGTGCATAGTATTTGTTAAAGGCTTGAGCCAGGCTAATTGCAAATTTAGCAATGATAGAAGGTTCAAAGTTATCCGCCGCACGGTTGATAATACGTGGGAAGTCTTGGATGAGTTTGATGATTTCCCAGCTTTCAGCATCATTCAAGCTATAGTTGCCAGCTGTTTCTGGTTTGAAATCCGCTTTGCGTAAGATAGATTGGATACGAGCGTAGGCATATTGAACATAAGGTCCAGTTTCACCCTCGAAGGATACCATAGCCTCTAAGTCGAAGTCGTATCCATTTGTACGGTCGGTCTTGAGGTCATAGAATTTAATGGCTCCAACCCCAACAGCATGTGCTACCTGATCTTTATTTTCCAATTCAGGATTTTTTGCTTCAATTTGGGCTTTGGCACGACTAACGGCCTCTGCAACAGTAGGCTCTAGTAAGATGACATTCCCTTTACGAGTAGAGAGTTTCTTCCCTTCTTTTGTAACCAAACCAAAAGGAACATGAGTAATGTCTTCACTCCAGTCGTAGCCCATTTCTTTCAAGACAGCTTTGAGTTGTTT
Source organism: Streptococcus sp. K0074 (assembly GCF_048843365.1). GTDB lineage: Bacteria > Bacillota > Bacilli > Lactobacillales > Streptococcaceae > Streptococcus > Streptococcus mitis_BM. Next base: position 89,778 of record NZ_CP184836.1, on the reverse strand, counting down.
AAAGTGGGCAGATTGCTCTTGACCAACTACGTAGATAGATTTAGCAAATTGGTATTCGTTTTTACGGTAAAGAGCTGCAGCCAAGTCACGTGTGATGTAGAGAGTTGCACCATCAGATTTTTTGATAAGGGCTGGATGTTCAATTCCATATTTCTCAAGATTCACAACTTGGGCACCTTCTGATTCAACAAGAAGGCCTTTTTCAGAAAGAATGTCTACAACTGCATCCATCTTATCGTTGTAGAAGGCTTCTCCATTGTAGCTGTCAAATTCGACTTGTAATTCATTGTAAAGACGGTTAAATTCCACCAAACTTTCATCACGGAACCATTGCCAAAGTGCGAGAGCTTCCTCGTCTCCATTTTCAAGTTTACGGAACCATTCGCGTGCTTCTTCATCCAAGCTAGGGTCATTTTCAGCTTCAGCGTTGATGCGGACATAGAGTTTAAGAAGTTCATCGATTGGATGAGCTTTTACAGCTTCTTCATCGCCCCATTTTTTGTAGGCAACAATCAACATCCCAAACTGTTTACCCCAGTCTCCCAAGTGGTTGACCTTGACCGTTTGATAACCGATTTTTTGGAAAATATGTGATAAGCTATCTCCGATAACAGTTGAGCGTAGGTGGCCAATAGAGAATGGCTTAGCGATATTGGGACTAGACATGTCGATAACAACATTTTCTTGTTTGCCAATAGTTTGGTCAGCATAGTGTTCTTTTTCAGTGATAACAGCTTGCAATACTTGAGCAGAAATGGCAGATTTATCAAGGAAAAAGTTAACGTAAGGTCCTGTTGCAACAACCTTTTCAAAGGCTTGGCTGTTAATTTTTTCAGCCAGTTCAGCCGCAATCATTTGAGGTGCTTTACGTTCGACTTTTGCAAGAGAAAAAGCGGGGAAAGCGATGTCTCCCATTTCTGAGTTTTTAGGGGTTTCCAGTAAATTTAAAATAGCCTCTTGGTCCAGGCTATCAATGATACTAGCCAATTCGCTAGCAATCAATTCTTTTGTATTCATTAAGAGCTCCTTTTTGGACTTTTCTACTATTTTATCACAATTTTAAAGAAAGAAGAAAAAATTTTTGAAATCTCCTATTTTTTTGGTATAATATAGTTATAAAAATAGTTATAAATATTCACATAAGAGGATTTTATGAGAAAAAGAGATCGTCATCAGTTAATAAAAAAAATGATTACTGAGGAGAAATTAAGTACACAAAAAGAAATTCAAGATCGGTTGGAGGCACATAATGTTTTTGTGACGCAAACAACCTTGTCTCGTGATTTGCGCGAAATCGGCTTGACCAAGGTCAAGAAAAATGATATGGTGTATTATGTACTAGCAAATGAGACAGAAAAGATTGATTTGGTTGAATTTTTGTCTCATCATTTAGAAGGTGTTGCAAGAGCAGAGTTTACCTTGGTGCTTCATACCAAATTGGGCGAAGCCTCTGTTTTGGCAAATATTGTAGATGCAAACAAAGATGAATGGATTTTAGGAACAGTTGCTGGTGCCAATACCTTATTGGTCATTTGTCGAGACCAGCACGTTGCCAAACTCATGGAAGATCGTTTGCTAGATTTGATGAAAGATAAGTAAGGTCTTGGGAGTTGCTCTCAAGACTTATTTTTGACAAGGAGAGACGGAAAATGGCGACAGAAAAGCTATCACCCGGCATGCAACAGTATGTGGATATTAAAAAGCAATACCCAGATGCTTTTTTGCTCTTTCGTATGGGTGATTTTTATGAATTATTTTATGAGGATGCGGTCAATGCTGCGCAGATTCTGGAAATTTCCTTAACGAGTCGCAACAAGAATGCCGACAATCCGATTCCTATGGCGGGTGTCCCCTATCATTCTGCCCAACAGTACATCGATGTCTTGATTGAGCAGGGCTATAAGGTAGCCATTGCAGAGCAGATGGAAGATCCTAAACAAGCAGTTGGGGTTGTGAAACGAGAGGTTGTTCAGGTCATTACCCCAGGGACAGTGGTTGATAGCAGTAAGCCGGATAGCCAGAATAATTTCTTGGTTGCCATAGACCGTGATGGCAATCAGTTTGGTCTAGCTTATATGGATCTAGTGACAGGTGATTTTTATGTGACAGGTCTTTTGGATTTCACGCTGGTTTGTGGGGAAATCCGTAACCTCAAAGCTCGAGAAGTGGTGCTGGGCTATGACTTGTCTGAGGAAGAAGAACAAATCCTCAGTCGCCAGATGAATCTGGTGCTTTCCTATGAAAAAGAAGGCTTTGAAGACCTTCATTTACTGGATTCACGATTAGCAGCGGTGGAGCAAGCGGCATCTAGTAAGTTGCTCCAGTATGTCCATCGAACCCAGATGAGGGAGTTGAACCACCTCAAACCTGTTATCCGTTATGAAATCAAGGATTTCTTGCAGATGGATTATGCGACCAAGGCTAGTCTGGATTTGGTTGAGAATGCTCGTTCAGGCAAGAAACAAGGCAGTCTTTTCTGGCTTTTGGATGAAACCAAAACGGCTATGGGAATGCGTCTCTTGCGTTCTTGGATTCATCGCCCTTTGATTGATAAGGAACGAATCGTCCAACGTCAAGAGGTGGTGCAGGTTTTTCTCGACCATTTCTTTGAGCGCAGTGATTTGACAGATAGTCTCAAGGGTGTTTATGACATTGAGCGCTTGGCTAGTCGGGTTTCTTTTGGCAAAACCAATCCCAAGGATCTCTTGCAGTTGGCGACTACCTTATCCAGTGTGCCACGGATTCGAGCGATTTTAGAGGGAATGGAGCAGTCTGCTCTGTCTTATCTTATCGAACAATTGGATGGAATTCCTGAGTTGGAGAGTTTGATTAGTGCAGCGATTGCTCCTGAAGCTCCTCATGTTATTACAGATGGGGGAATTATCCGAACTGGATTTGATGAGACTTTAGACAAGTACCGTCGCGTTCTCAGAGAAGGGACTGGATGGATTGCTGAAATTGAGGCTAAGGAGCGAGAAAACTCTGGTATTAGCACGCTTAAGATTGACTACAATAAAAAGGATGGCTACTATTTCCATGTGACCAATTCTCAACTGGGAAATGTGCCTGCTCACTTTTTCCGCAAGGCAACGCTGAAAAACTCAGAACGCTTTGGAACTGAGGAATTGGCCCGTATCGAGGGGGATATGCTGGAAGCACGTGAGAAGTCAGCTAACCTAGAGTACGAAATCTTTATGCGTATTCGTGAGGAAGTCAGCAAGTATATCCAGCGTTTGCAGGCTTTAGCTCAAGGAATTGCGACAGTTGATGTCTTGCAAAGTCTGGCGGTTGTAGCTGAAACCCAGCATTTGATTCGACCTGAATTCGGAGATGATTCGCGAATTGATATCCAGAAAGGGCGCCATGCTGTTGTTGAAAAGGTCATGGGGGCTCAGACCTATATTCCAAATACGATTCAGATGGCAGACGATACTAGTATTCAACTGATTACAGGGCCCAACATGAGTGGGAAGTCAACCTATATGCGTCAGTTAGCCATGACGGCAGTTATGGCCCAGTTGGGTTCTTATGTGCCAGCAGAAAGTGCCCATTTACCGATTTTTGATGCAATTTTTACCCGTATCGGAGCAGCCGATGACTTGGTTTCAGGTCAATCAACCTTTATGGTGGAGATGATGGAGGCCAATAATGCTATTTCGCATGCGACCAAGAACTCTCTCATTCTCTTTGATGAGTTAGGTCGTGGAACTGCAACTTATGACGGGATGGCTCTTGCCCAGTCTATCATCGAATACATTCACGAACATATCGGAGCCAAGACCCTCTTTGCGACCCACTACCATGAGTTGACTAGTCTAGAGTCCAGCTTGGAACACTTGGTCAATGTCCACGTGGCAACCTTAGAGCAGGATGGGCAGGTCACCTTCCTTCATAAGATTGAACCAGGTCCAGCTGATAAATCCTACGGTATCCATGTTGCCAAGATTGCTGGCTTGCCAGCAGATCTTTTAGCAAGGGCGGATAAGATTTTGACACAACTGGAGAGTCAAGGGGGAGAAAGTCCAAGTCTGATGAGACAAACAAGTGCTGTCACAGAACAGATTTCACTCTTTGATACGACTGAAGAACATCCTATCCTAGCAGAATTAGCTAAGCTGGATGTTTACAATATGACACCTATGCAGGCTATGAATGTCTTAGTAGAGTTAAAACAGAAACTATAAAACCAAGACTCACTAGTTAATCTAGCTGTATCAAGGAGACTTCTTTGACAATCCCCCACTTTTTTGCTAGAATAACATCACACAAACAGAATGAGAAGGAGCTGACACATTGTCGCTCCCTTTTGTCTATTTTTTAAGGAGAAAGTATGCTGATTCAGAAAATAAAAACCTACAAGTGGCAGGCCTTGGCTTCGCTCCTGATGACAGGCTTGATGGTTGCTAGTTCACTTTTGCAACCGCGTTATTTGCAGGAAGTCTTAGACGCCCTCCTTGCTGGAAAATATGAAGCTATTTATAGTATCGGGGCTTGGTTAATTGGTGTGGCCCTGGTTGGTCTAGTTGCTGGTGGTCTCAATGTTGTCCTTGCAGCCTATATTGCCCAAGGAGTTTCATCTGACCTTCGGGAGGACGCCTTCCGTAAAATCCAAACCTTTTCTTATGCCAATATTGAACAATTTAATGCGGGAAATCTAGTCGTTCGCATGACAAATGACATCAACCAGATTCAGAACGTGGTCATGATGACCTTCCAAATTCTTTTCAGACTTCCCCTCTTGTTTATCGGTTCGTTTATCCTGGCGGTTCAAACCCTACCTTCTCTGTGGTGGGTGATTGTTCTCATGGTAGTCTTGATTTTTGGCTTGACTGCTGTCATGATGGGAATGATGGGGCCTCGTTTTGCCAAGTTTCAAACCCTTCTTGAACGCATCAATGCCATTGCCAAGGAAAATCTGCGCGGTGTTCGTGTGGTCAAGTCCTTTGTCCAAGAAAAAGAGCAGTTTGCTAAGTTTACAGAGGTATCAGACGAGCTTCTTGGTCAAAACCTTTACATTGGTTATGCCTTTTCAGTAGTGGAACCCTTTATGATGTTAGTCGGCTACGGGACGGTTTTCCTCTCTATTTGGCTAGTTGCTGGGATGGTTCAGTCGGATCCGTCAGTTGTTGGTTCCATTGCTTCCTTTGTCAATTACCTAAGCCAGATTATTTTTACCATTGTTATGGTTGGATTTTTGGGAAATTCTGTCAGTCGTGCTATGATTTCCATGCGTCGTATTCGAGAAATTCTGGACGCAGAGCCAGCCATGACCTTCAAGGATGTCCCAGATGAAGAGTTGGTCGGAAGTCTTAGCTTTGAAAATGTGACCTTTACCTATCCAATGGACAAGGAACCGATGCTGAAAGATGTGAGCTTTACTATTGAACCTGGTCAGATGGTTGGTGTCGTTGGAGCGACTGGTGCAGGAAAATCAACCTTGGCTCAATTGATTCCACGTCTCTTTGATCCACAGGAAGGGGCTATCAAAATCGGAGGGAAGGATATTCGAGAAGTGAGTGAAGGAACCCTGCGTAAAACAGTTTCTATCGTTCTTCAACGTGCCATTCTTTTCAGTGGAACGATTGCAGATAACTTGAGACAGGGTAAGGGAGATGCTACTCTATTTGAAATGGAGCGCGCAGCCAATATTGCCCAAGCCAGTGAATTCATTCATCGTATGGAGAAAACCTTTGAAAGTCCAGTTGAAGAAAGGGGAACCAATTTCTCAGGTGGGCAAAAGCAAAGGATGTCGATTGCGCGTGGGATTGTCAGCAATCCACGTATTCTGATTTTTGACGATTCGACCTCGGCTTTGGATGCCAAGTCAGAGCGCCTAGTTCAAGAAGCCTTGAATAAGGATTTGAAGGGAACAACAACCATTATCATCGCGCAAAAGATTAGCTCGGTTGTCCATGCAGACAAGATCTTGGTGCTGGATCAAGGACGATTGATTGGTCAAGGCACGCATGCAGACTTGGTTGCCAACAATGCCGTTTACCGTGAAATCTATGAAACACAGAAAGGAAAGGAGGAGTAAAATGAAGACAGTTCAATTTTTTTGGAATTATTTTAAAGTCTATAAGCTATCATTTGTAGTTGTTATCCTGATGATTGTTCTGGCGACTCTTGCCCAAGCCCTCTTTCCGGTATTTTCTGGACAAGCAGTAACGCAGCTAGCTAATTTAGTTCAAGCTTATCAAGATGGCAATCCAGAACTTGTTTGGCAAAGTCTATCAGGAATCATGGTCAATCTTGGTCTGCTGGTTTTGGTTTTATTTATTTCTAGTGTGATATACATGTGTCTCATGACGCGCGTGATTGCAGAGTCGACCAATGAGATGCGCAAAGGCCTCTTTGGTAAGCTTGCTCGCTTGACGGTTTCTTTCTTTGACCGCCGGCAGGATGGCGATATCTTGTCTCGTTTTACCAGTGATTTGGATAATATCCTCCAAGCCTTTAATGAAAGTCTGGTTCAGGTCATGAGCAATATTGTTTTATACATTGGTCTGATTCTTGTCATGTTTTCGAGGAATGTGACGCTGGCTCTCATCACCATTGCCAGCACACCAGTAGCCTTCCTCATGCTGATTTTCATCGTAAAAATGGCACGCAAATATACCAATCTCCAGCAAAAAGAGGTAGGAAAGCTCAACGCCTATATGGATGAGAGTATCTCAGGCCAAAAAGCCGTGATTGTGCAAGGAATTCAAGAGGATATGATGGCAGGATTTCTTGAGCAAAATGAGCGCGTGCGCAAGGCAACCTTTAAAGGAAGAATGTTCTCAGGAATTCTTTTCCCTGTCATGAATGGCATGAGTCTGGTTAATACAGCCATCGTCATCTTTGCTGGTTCAGCTGTACTTTTGAATGATAAGTCTATTGAAACAAGTACAGCCCTAGGTTTGATTGTTATGTTTGCCCAATTTTCACAGCAGTACTACCAGCCTATTATCCAAGTTGCGGCTAGTTGGGGAAGCCTTCAGTTAGCCTTTACGGGGGCTGAACGGATTCAGGAAATGTTTGACGCAGAGGAAGAAATTCGACCTGAAAAGGCTCCAACCTTCACTCAGTTGCAAGAAGGTGTTGAAATTAGTCATATTGATTTTTCATACTTGCCTGATAAACCTATTTTGAAAGATGTCAGCATTTCTGCCCCTAAAGGCCAGATGACAGCAGTTGTTGGGCCGACAGGGTCAGGGAAAACGACTATTATGAATCTTATCAATCGCTTTTATGATGTTGATGCTGGTGGTATTTATTTTGACGGCAAAGACATCCGTGACTATGATTTAGATAGTCTCAGAAGCAAGGTGGGAATTGTCTTGCAGGATTCGGTCTTGTTTAGTGGAACGATTCGAGACAATATCCGTTTTGGTGTGCCAGATGCTAGTCAAGAAATGGTTGAGGTAGCAGCCAAGGCAACCCACATTCACGACTATATCGAAAGCTTACCTGATAAATACGATACTCTTATAGATGATGATCAGAGCATCTTCTCAACAGGACAGAAACAATTGATTTCTATCGCTCGAACCCTGATGACAGATCCAGAAGTTCTTATTCTAGATGAAGCCACTTCAAACGTAGATACGGTGACAGAAAGCAAGATTCAGCATGCCATGGAGGCAGTTGTAGCAGGCAGAACCAGTTTTGTTATTGCCCATCGTTTGAAGACCATCCTTAATGCAGACCAGATTATTGTCCTTAAAGATGGAGAGGTCATTGAACGTGGTAACCACCATGAACTCTTGAAGCTAGGTGGATTCTATTCAGAACTCTATCACAATCAATTTGTTTTCGAATAAGAAAGAAGTTGTCCTATGTGAGCCTACTGAAAAAGTCATTAAATTGATGGCTTTTTTGTTATACTAGAGATGAGGTGAAATAATGCTTGATAATCAGTTAACTATGGATGTCAGTCCTTATTCTAGTTTGTATGATATCGTGGTTCCTAAAACCCACTTTTTACGTCAGCTAACTGAACTCTGTGATTTTAGCTTTATTTATGATGAACTAGAAAAGAATTATCGTCCCGATTTTGGGCGTAAAGCTTATTCACCGATTATGATGTTCAAATATCTCTTGTTAAAAGATATTTATAAGTTATCAGATGTAGATGTGGTAGGACGTTCCTTGTCAGATATGGCCTTTAAATTTTTTCTTGGTCTAGCTCCTGAGGATTCTGTTATCGAGCCATCCTCTTTGACAAAATTTAGAAAGCTAAGAATTAAAGATGATAAACTGCTTGATGTATTGATTCAGAAGTCTGTTCAAATTGCACTCGAACATAACTTGATTAAGAGTAAAATCCTCATTGTGGATGCCACTCACACCAAATCTCATTATAATCATAAGAAACCCCAAGAAATCCTTAGAGAGCGTTCAAAAGCTTTACGTAAAACAATTTATCAACATTCAGAAGATATCAAAATAGAATTTCCAAAGAAACCTCAGGAAGATAACCTCGAAGCAGAGTTGACCTATACAGAGGAATTAATGGCTGTGGTTGAAAAACACGAGGAACTCTTAGCCCTACCGGCTGTGTCTCAAAAGTTCAATTACCTAAAAGAGGCTGTCGAGGACGACTTAGAACACTTGGAAGCTTCTGTTAAGGAGGAGGCTAGGCTTGGACATAAGACAGCCGACAGCTCTTTCTATGGATATAAAAGTCATATCGCTATGACGGATGAACGGATTATTACTGCTTGTGTGGTCACTTCTGGTGAACAAAGCGATGGGAAATATTTACCTGAGTTATATGCCAAAACAAAGGAAAATAGTCTGGACATCGAGACTATTATTGGTGATGCGGCTTATTCAGGAAAGGACAATATTCAACTAGCTCGCAAAGAAAAGATTCATTTGGTGTCAAAACTGAACCCTTCAGTTTCAAAAGGTTACCGTAAAGAAGAGGATGCGTTTGAATTTAATAAAGATGCAGGGCTATTTGTCTGTCCAGAAGGACACATGGCTGTTCGCAAAGCAAGGACAGGGAAAAAATATCAAAATAAGAATCAAGTTGTCACTCATTACTTTGACATTGAGAAGTGCAAGAGTTGCCTTTCCAAGGAAGGATGTTATAAGGAGGGGGCAAAGTCTAAAACTTATTCAATAGCCATTAAGAGTGACGACCATCTTTTCCAGAAGAAATTTCAGGAAACACCTTATTTTAAAGAAATGGCCAGACATCGCTATAAAATCGAAGCAAAGAATGCCGAACTAAAACAGAGACATGGCTTTGATGTCGCGAGAGCATCGGGTCTTTTCAGCATGGAGTTACAGGCAGCCACAACCATCTTCGTGGTCAATATGAAACGAATTATGACCTTAATAAATACAAAATAACCGAGGAACTCGCTCAAATTAACGAGAGATTCCTCGGTTTTCATTTCATTAAAAGTAAGAGACCTATTTTTTCAGTGGACTCTCCTATGTGGGCAGCTTTTTCTTGTCCATAAAAAATTTTTATCACAGCCTTAAAAAAAACATATTAGACGAAAGTCATTTTGAGTGATATGATAGGACTATCGTTATACTCAATGAAAATCAAAGAGCAAACTAGGAAGCTAGTCGCAAGCTGTACTTGAGTACGGTAAGGCGACGCTGACGTGGTTTGAAGAGATTTTCGAAGAGTATTAATATTCGAAAGGAGAGACATCATGGCTAGAACGGTTGTAGGAGTTGCTGCAAATCTATGTCCCGTAGACGCAGAAGGCAAAAACATTCATTCATCTGTATCTTGTAGATTCGCAGAGAGCATTCGTCAAGTCGGTGGTCTCCCTTTAGTCATTCCTGTTGGTGATGAGTCAGTTGTACGCGATTATGTAGAAATGATAGATAAACTTATCTTGACAGGCGGTCAAAATGTCCACCCTCAGTTTTATGGAGAGAAAAAGACCATCGAGAGCGATGATTACAATCTAGTGCGTGATGAATTTGAATTGGCCCTCTTGAAAGAAGCGCTTCGTCAGAATAAACCAATTATGGCAATCTGTCGCGGTGTTCAACTTGTCAATGTTGCCTTTGGCGGAACGCTCAATCAAGAAATCGAAGGTCACTGGCAAGGACTACCTTTCGGAACATCTCACTCTATTGAGACAGTGGAGGGAAGCGTGGTGGCTAAGCTATTTGGGAAAGAAAGTCAGGTCAACTCCGTCCATCGTCAAAGCATTAAAGATGTGGCACCTAATTTCCGTGTAACTGCTATTGATCCAAGAGACCAGACCATCGAAGCGATTGAGTCTATCGATGAGCACCGCATTATCGGTTTGCAGTGGCATCCAGAGTTTCTGGTTAATGAAGAGAATGGTAATTTAGAATTATTTGAGTATTTATTGAATGAACTGTAACGACTGGGACATCTGGTCGTTCTTTATTTTATTTTTTCAAAATTTTTGGAATGTGGGATTTTTACGCAAACGTTTGAATTCTGATAAAAATTGGAGAAATTCGACAAAAAAACTTGAAAAAAACGAAGGTAAGCGTTATGATAGAAAAGAAGAAATATTGGAGGAATAACATGTCACATATTAAATTTGATTATTCAAAAGTTTTAGACAAATTTGTTGCACCACATGAAGTGGAATACATGCAATCACAAGTAACAGCAGCAGATGAATTGATCCGTAAAGGAACTGGTGCTGGTAGCGACTTCTTAGGATGGTTGGACCTTCCTGAAAACTACGACCGTGAAGAATTTGACCGTATCTTGAAAGCTGCTGAGCAAATCAAATCAGACAGCGATGTTTTGGTTGTTATCGGTATCGGTGGATCTTACCTTGGTGCTAAAGCAGCAATCGACTTCTTGAACCACCACTTTGCAAACTTGCAAACAAAAGAAGAACGTAAGGCTCCACAAATCCTTTACGCAGGAAACTCAATCTCATCTACTTACCTTGCTGACTTGGTAGAGTACGTAGCTGATAAAGACTTCTCAGTAAACGTAATTTCTAAATCAGGTACAACAACTGAACCAGCTATCGCTTTCCGTGTCTTCAAAGAACTTTTGGTTAAGAAATACGGACAAGAAGAAGCCAACAAACGTATCTATGCAACAACTGACCGCCAAAAAGGTGCTGTTAAGGTTGAAGCAGACGCTAACGGTTGGGAAACATTTGTTGTTCCAGATGACATCGGTGGACGCTTCTCAGTATTGACAGCTGTTGGTTTGCTTCCAATCGCTGCCTCAGGAGCTGACATCAAAGCCCTTATGGAAGGTGCTAACGCAGCTCGCAAAGACTACACTTCAGATAAAATCTCTGAAAATGAAGCTTACCAATATGCAGCTGTTCGTAACATCCTTTACCGTAAAGGTTATGCAACTGAGATCTTGGTAAACTACGAGCCATCACTTCAATACTTCTCAGAGTGGTGGAAACAATTGGCTGGTGAATCAGAAGGAAAAGACCAAAAAGGTATCTACCCAACTTCAGCCAACTTCTCAACTGACTTGCACTCACTTGGTCAATTTATCCAAGAAGGAACTCGTATCATGTTTGAAACAGTAGTCCGTGTTGACAAACCTCGTAAAAACGTGATTATCCCTAGCTTGGAAGAAGACCTTGATGGACTTGGTTACCTTCAAGGAAAAGATGTTGACTTTGTAAACAAAAAAGCGACTGATGGTGTTCTTCTTGCCCACACAGATGGTGATGTACCAAACATGTACGTGACTCTTCCAGAGCAAGATGCTTTCACTCTTGGTTACACTATCTACTTCTTCGAATTGGCTATCGCTCTTTCAGGTTACTTGAATGCTATCAACCCATTTGACCAACCAGGTGTTGAAGCTTACAAACGTAACATGTTTGCCCTTCTTGGAAAACCAGGATTTGAAGAATTGAGCAAAGAACTTAACGCACGTCTATAATAGAAGAAAAGAGTGGTTTGTCCACTCTTTTTACTCTCTTTATCCATAGAAATTGGACTCAGCCAAGACTTGTGATATAATATAGAGAGCAAAAAGGCAGACGCCTAGAGACTTTATAGGAGAAACTATGTCAAAAGATATCCGCGTACGTTACGCACCAAGTCCAACAGGACTACTACACATCGGAAATGCCCGTACAGCATTGTTCAACTACCTTTACGCACGTCATCATGGTGGAACTTTTATTATCCGTATCGAAGATACTGACCGTAAACGCCATGTCGAGGATGGTGAACGTTCACAGCTTGAAAACCTTCGTTGGTTAGGTATGGACTGGGATGAAAGTCCAGAAACACATGAAAATTACCGCCAGTCTGAGCGTTTGGACTTGTATCAAAAATACATTGACCAACTATTAGCTGAAGGAAAAGCCTACAAATCTTACGTTACAGAAGAAGAGTTAGCAGCTGAACGTGAACGCCAAGAAGCAGCTGGCGAAACACCACGCTACATCAACGAATACCTTGGTATGAGTGAAGAAGAAAAAGCAGCTTACATCGCAGAACGTGAAGCAGCAGGGATCATTCCAACTGTTCGTTTGGCTGTCAATGAGTCAGGTATCTACAAGTGGCATGATATGGTCAAAGGTGATATCGAATTTGAAGGTGGCAATATCGGCGGTGACTGGGTTATCCAAAAGAAAGACGGTTACCCAACTTACAACTTTGCCGTTGTTATCGATGACCACGATATGCAAATTTCTCACGTAATCCGTGGAGACGACCACATTGCTAATACACCAAAACAGCTCATGGTTTATGAAGCACTTGGTTGGGAAGCTCCAGAGTTTGGTCACATGACTTTGATTATCAACTCTGAAACTGGGAAAAAATTGTCTAAACGCGATACTAATACACTTCAATTTATCGAAGACTACCGTAAAAAAGGTTATTTACCAGAAGCAGTTTTTAACTTTATTGCTCTTCTTGGTTGGAACCCAGGTGGAGAAGATGAGATTTTCTCTCGTGAAGAATTGATTAAACTTTTCGATGAAAACCGCCTCAGCAAGTCTCCAGCAGCCTTTGACCAGAAAAAACTAGACTGGATGAGCAATGATTATATCAAGAATGCAGACCTAGAAACTATCTTTGAAATGGCAAAACCATTCCTAGAAGAAGCAGGTCGATTGACTGACAAGGCTGAAAAATTAGTTGAGCTCTATAAACCACAAATGAAATCAGTTGATGAAATTATTCCATTGACAGATCTCTTCTTCTCAGATTTCCCAGAATTGACCGAAGCAGAGTGCGAAGTCATGGCGGGGGAAACAGTCCCAACAGTTCTTGAAGCCTTCAAAGCAAAACTTGAAGCGATGACAGACGATGAATTTGTGACAGAAAATATCTTCCCACAAATTAAAGCAGTCCAAAAAGAAACAGGTATTAAAGGGAAAAATCTTTTCATGCCTATTCGTATCGCAGTTTCAGGTGAAATGCATGGACCAGAATTACCAGATACAATTTTCTTGCTTGGACGTGAAAAATCAATCCAGCATATCGAAAACATGCTAAAAGAAATCTCTAAATAAGAAGGATGAAACAATGGACATCTGGGAAAAGATGTACGAAGAAGCACTGAAACTATACAATCCACATGAAGTATCTGATTTTGTTTATGCTAACCATGTCGTTGCCGCAGTAGAAGCAGAAGATGGACAAATATTTACAGGTTTCTGCATGGAGGGAACCTGTGGTGTTTTCCATCTCTGCGCAGAGCGGGCGGCTCTCTTCAATATGTACCAATTTTCAGGACAAACTAAGGTTAAGAAAGTATTAGCCTTTCGAGACAAAGCACCTTATGGTGGAAGTTCAGGAATGCCCTGTGGAGCTTGTAGAGAATTCCTCTTAGAGATGAACGCTGAAAATAAAGATGCAGAAGTCATGATGGACTATGATACAAGAAAGACAGTTAAAGTCGCAGAACTAATGCCCTATTGGTGGGGAGAAGAACGTGCTTCTAAGTTTGATAAATAATAAAAGAGTCAGTTCAATTCTGGCTCTTTTATTATAAGTTGAAAAAGTCGATTTGAAAAAAATGAAAAAAATTAGAAAAAGTAGTTGACAAGTCAGAAAAAGTCGGTATAATAGTAAGAGTTGAAAATAACAACTCTGGTCCGTTGGTCAAGGGGTTAAGACACCGCCTTTTCACGGCGGTAACACGGGTTCGAATCCCGTACGGACTATGGTATGTTGCGGTTGGAACACTTGATGAAAAAAAGTTTAAAAAAGTTTCAAAAAAGTGTTGACAAGCGAAAGCGACTGTGATATACTAATATAGTTGTCGCTTGAGAGAAGTGAGTGACAAAGACCTTTGAAAACTGAACAAGACGAACCAATGTGCAGGGCACTACAACTAAGGTTGTAGTACTGAACAATGAAAAAAACAATAAATCTGTCAGTGACAGAAATGAGTGAGAACTCAAACTTTTAATGAGAGTTTGATCCTGGCTCAGGACGAACGCTGGCGGCGTGCCTAATACATGCAAGTAGAACGCTGAAGGAGGAGCTTGCTTCTCTGGATGAGTTGCGAACGGGTGAGTAACGCGTAGGTAACCTGCCTGGTAGTGGGGGATAACTATTGGAAACGATAGCTAATACCGCATAACAGTAGATGTCGCATGACATTTGCTTAAAAGGTGCAATTGCATCACTACCAGATGGACCTGCGTTGTATTAGCTAGTTGGTGGGGTAACGGCTCACCAAGGCGACGATACATAGCCGACCTGAGAGGGTGATCGGCCACACTGGGACTGAGACACGGCCCAGACTCCTACGGGAGGCAGCAGTAGGGAATCTTCGGCAATGGACGGAAGTCTGACCGAGCAACGCCGCGTGAGTGAAGAAGGTTTTCGGATCGTAAAGCTCTGTTGTAAGAGAAGAACGAGTGTGAGAGTGGAAAGTTCACACTGTGACGGTATCTTACCAGAAAGGGACGGCTAACTACGTGCCAGCAGCCGCGGTAATACGTAGGTCCCGAGCGTTGTCCGGATTTATTGGGCGTAAAGCGAGCGCAGGCGGTTAGATAAGTCTGAAGTTAAAGGCTGTGGCTTAACCATAGTACGCTTTGGAAACTGTTTAACTTGAGTGCAAGAGGGGAGAGTGGAATTCCATGTGTAGCGGTGAAATGCGTAGATATATGGAGGAACACCGGTGGCGAAAGCGGCTCTCTGGCTTGTAACTGACGCTGAGGCTCGAAAGCGTGGGGAGCAAACAGGATTAGATACCCTGGTAGTCCACGCCGTAAACGATGAGTGCTAGGTGTTAGACCCTTTCCGGGGTTTAGTGCCGCAGCTAACGCATTAAGCACTCCGCCTGGGGAGTACGACCGCAAGGTTGAAACTCAAAGGAATTGACGGGGGCCCGCACAAGCGGTGGAGCATGTGGTTTAATTCGAAGCAACGCGAAGAACCTTACCAGGTCTTGACATCCCTCTGACCTCTCTAGAGATAGAGATTTCCTTCGGGACAGAGGTGACAGGTGGTGCATGGTTGTCGTCAGCTCGTGTCGTGAGATGTTGGGTTAAGTCCCGCAACGAGCGCAACCCCTATTGTTAGTTGCCATCATTCAGTTGGGCACTCTAGCGAGACTGCCGGTAATAAACCGGAGGAAGGTGGGGATGACGTCAAATCATCATGCCCCTTATGACCTGGGCTACACACGTGCTACAATGGCTGGTACAACGAGTCGCAAGCCGGTGACGGCAAGCTAATCTCTTAAAGCCAGTCTCAGTTCGGATTGTAGGCTGCAACTCGCCTACATGAAGTCGGAATCGCTAGTAATCGCGGATCAGCACGCCGCGGTGAATACGTTCCCGGGCCTTGTACACACCGCCCGTCACACCACGAGAGTTTGTAACACCCGAAGTCGGTGAGGTAACCGTAAGGAGCCAGCCGCCTAAGGTGGGATAGATGATTGGGGTGAAGTCGTAACAAGGTAGCCGTATCGGAAGGTGCGGCTGGATCACCTCCTTTCTAAGGATAAGGAACTGCGCATTGGTCTTGTTTAGTCTTGAGAGGTCTTGTGGGGCCTTAGCTCAGCTGGGAGAGCGCCTGCTTTGCACGCAGGAGGTCAGCGGTTCGATCCCGCTAGGCTCCATTGGTGAGAGATCACCAAGTAATGCACATTGAAAATTGAATATCTATATCAAATAGTAACAAGAAAATAAACCGAAAACGCTGTAGTATTAATAAGAGTTTATGACTGAAAGGTCAAAAAATAAGGTTAAGTTAATAAGGGCGCACGGTGGATGCCTTGGCACTAGGAGCCGAAGAAGGACGTGACAAACGACGATATGCCTTGGGTAGCTGTAAGTAAGCGATGATCCAGGGATTTCCGAATGGGGGAACCCAACAGGTACTACCTGTTACCCGCATCTGTTAAGGATGTGAGGAGGAAGACGCAGTGAACTGAAACATCTAAGTAGCTGCAGGAAGAGAAAGCAAAAGCGATTGCCTTAGTAGCGGCGAGCGAAACGGCAGGAGGGCAAACCGAAGAGTTTACTCTTCGGGGTTGTAGGACTGCAATGTGGACTCAAAGATTATAGAAGAATGATTTGGGAAGATCAGCCAAAGAGAGTAATAGCCTCGTATTTAAAATAGTCTTTGTACCTAGCAGTATCCTGAGTACGGCGGGACACGCGAAATCCCGTCGGAATCTGGGAGGACCATCTCCCAACCCTAAATACTCCCTAGTGACCGATAGTGAACCAGTACCGTGAGGGAAAGGTGAAAAGCACCCCGGGAGGGGAGTGAAATAGAACCTGAAACCGTGTGCCTACAACAAGTTCGAGCCCGTTAATGGGTGAGAGCGTGCCTTTTGTAGAATGAACCGGCGAGTTACGTTATGATGCGAGGTTAAGTTGAAGAGACGGAGCCGTAGGGAAACCGAGTCTGAACAGGGCGAATTAGTATCATGACGTAGACCCGAAACCATGTGACCTACCCATGAGCAGGTTGAAGGTGCGGTAAGACGCACTGGAGGACCGAACCAGGGCACGTTGAAAAGTGCTTGGATGACTTGTGGGTAGCGGAGAAATTCCAAACGAACTTGGAGATAGCTGGTTCTCTCCGAAATAGCTTTAGGGCTAGCGTCGACATTAAGATTCTTGGAGGTAGAGCACTGTTTGGGTGAGGGGTCCATCCCGGATTACCAATCTCAGATAAACTCCGAATGCCAATGAATTATGGTCGGCAGTCAGACTGCGAGTGCTAAGATCCGTAGTCGAAAGGGAAACAGCCCAGACCACCAGCTAAGGTCCCAAAATAATTGTTAAGTGGAAAAGGATGTGGGGTTGCACAGACAACTAGGATGTTAGCTTAGAAGCAGCTATTCATTCAAAGAGTGCGTAAT